>JAIQFH010000003.1 GCA_020073385.1 Terriglobia bacterium
AGCTTTCCTCTCAGTTTCTCCACCAGCTCCGCCAGTACTTCCTTGGCTTCTCGCTGCACTGGACGCCGAGCTTTCGCCCGCTTCGCTTTCTGTTCCTTCTTCATGGCAGACTTGCTATTCTTCTTCAAGGGTCGATCTCCTTATCCTTCGGGATTGCACTACGAGTGCTTTGATCACCGGTAGCTTAGCGCGATCCGTGATCGGGGATCGACCTTCTCATCCCATCTCATTGGCCGTCCGGCCGACACCCCAACCAGGTGTTCCAGTATGAAGAAGAGGGGGTGCAATTGGGCGCTCTGCCGCACTGGCGGGCGACCAGTCACAACGGCGGCGCGACATAATGCGGCTAAATGCATAATCCCGTTGGCGCGACAACCCATTGCTTGGGACGACGCCGGAGTCGTCACCAATTCGTCACCAAAACTAAGCGGTTTCTGGGGGTTTTTTGCTGATGTGATGATGCGGAAAACAAGGGAGCTAGAAGGGTTTAGGTGATTGACTTCATTTTTGACACGGAAGAGGTCGATGGTTCGAATCCATTCGGGCCTACCATTTAGACTATCTCTGAAACTTTAGCGATACCATGTTTGCAGGCACAGAAAAAGCCTGCTCGTTCGCTTAGCTATTAATTGAACTATGCGGGCTTGATGTTTTGATTGAGCCGTAGCACATTGCTTGGGTCGTACTTTTTCTTGATCTCTACGAGCCGAGCATAGTTCGGACCGTAGGCCGAGCGGACGAGCTCGGCACTCGTATCGCCCAACTGGTTCACGTACACTCCATTCGCGAGAGGCTGCAGACTGTTGCGCGTAGCCTCGACCCATTGCACCGCTTCGGCCTTCTCTGCGGGAGTGCTCCACAGACCCGTTATGTCTATCTCATAACCCGGCTGACGAAGAGCAAAAGCCGAATCACTCAACCCTATACGGCTAATGGCCCCACGCAACGGCACTATAATCGCCTTGCATTTTGCCGGCGCATGGTTGATGGCCGTGGTAATCGCGGCAATCGCCGGTACGCCAAGTTCGCGAAGAAAAAGGTTCGTTTGGAAGTGCGCAACCGGGGTCAGGAGAAATCCGCCCGCCAACTGGGCTTCGAGATAAGACATGACCTTGACACTGTCATCCTGCGGTTTGAGTGCACGCAGCGGGCGGACCAAGTCATTCCCCGTTCGTGGATCGCCGCAATAGCAGAGGTCGATTTTGAGTCGTGCCCCCCGTAAGGTCGGCAACAACTGCGCTATCGCGTCCATTTCATCCGGAGCTGCAGTAAGAAAGTTGAGGAAGGCGTGCAGAAGCTCTGGAACGCGTCCCGATGGATACAGTAGCGTTCCTGACACAACTTCGCCTACCGGATGAAGTTGGTACTCGAGCGTCGTCACCACTCCGAAGTTGCCACCTCCCCCGCGAATGGCCCAAAAGAGATCCGGATTGGATTCGCGGCTGGCCTCCAGTTGTCTGCCGTCCACGGTTACAACTTGGGCGCGGAGCAAGTTGTCACACGCAGCACCGTACTTGTCCATTAAGCGACCTTCTCCGCCGCCTAGCGTAAGGCCGGCAATTCCCACTGTCGGACAGCCGCCTGATGTTGTGGCAAGCCCATGACGCTGCGTGGCTTCATCGAGATCCCGCACCAGCGCGCCTGCCTCGGCAAGGGCCACGCGTTTGCCCGGGTCAACTTCAACTCGTTTCATTCCGGAGAGGTCGATGACGACGCCGCCATCGCACATCCCGTACCCCAGGCGGCTATGGCCTCCGCCGAGCACCGCCAGAGGCAGTTTCTTGGTCTGGGCAAAATCCAGGGTCCGAGCGACGTCAGACGGCCCAGCGCAGCGCACAATCACCGCGGGGCGGCGATCAAATGCGCGATTGAATACCAGACGAGCGGATTCATACTCCGACGCCTCAGGTGTGATCACGTGGCCGCTGATTTCGGAGACAAGTTTTCGAAGCGAGGCAGCATCGACCGAAGCCGGATTTTGCGACGGTCCTCCAGCAGTATCTTTGAGAAAGGCTGAAAATCGGCGTGGATAAAGCGCAGTTGCCGTCAACACCGCCTGTTGGACGAATTGTCTTCGAGTGGTGAGAGCCATAATTCAGGCGAGCCTACGATACGAAGCTAACCAACGTCAATTCTGCGTCGCCTCTGCCGCATTACCCGGAAGCAGTCGCTCGTCTCCTCAAGGCCAAACCCGAGCTTTAGGGCGAGGGAGCTCCAGCGAAGAACTGAATATTTCCAACGTGTGATTGGCGTGGCTTCCGCGTATTTAGAAAGCTTTAGCGGTTTCCGGACGAACACGGAAGCTGTTGTAAGTATGGGTTAAGCGAACCTTGACGCGGAAGAGGCTGATGGTTCGAATCCATTCATCCGCTGTTCATGCGGATTCCCAGACATATCGTGCCCGGCAGGCCATGGGTCGGGGGAATCTCGCGGCTCGGAGTCAGGTGATCGCGGCAGGGCGATGGGAGACCGGGGGATGGCCGTCTATCGGCTACCTCGCCAGAGCCGCGGGGCCTCGGACGGACAGCTCGCTGGCGCATGCGCAAACCGTTCCCCATCACTTCATCGACAGTATTCCTCTCGTTCAGTCTCCCTATTTGTGATCTTGCGGCGAAGGGAGCATGATTCCTGTTGCGATAGCAAACGAGAAGAGGAGCAAAGGAAGATGACTCATACCACTGTTCGTGTGCGGCGTGCGCTGACTCTCCTGCTGTTCGTGACCGTGGCGTGTGCCGTTTCTGGCGGTGCCGAAACTCCCAAGTTGGTGGAAAAAGACGGGCGGTGGGCGCTGCTGGTCGATGGCGAGCCCTACCTGATGCTGGGGGGACAGGTGCACAATTCGAGCGCCTGGCCTTCGGAACTGCCGAAGGTCTGGAAGGCGCTCGCCGAATTGCACGCCAATACCGTCGAGGCTCCGGTCTACTGGGAGCAGATTGAGCCGCAGCCGGGCAAATTCGATTGGGACAATGTCGATCTGCTGGTGAAGGGAGCGCGCGAGCACAATCTGCATGCGGTGCTGCTTTGGTTTGGGACCTGGAAGAATGGCAACATGCATTACGTCCCGCAGTGGGTGAAGACCGATCCCAAGCGATTTCCCCGTGTGATCCGCGCCGACGGTGAACCGACTGATGTGCTGTCGGCCAGTTCTCGTTCCAATCTCGAAGCCGACAAGGCCGCCTTCGTCGCGCTCATGCGCCACCTGAGGGCTCTCGATGGAACCCAGCATACGGTGCTGATGGTTCAAGTGGAAAACGAGTCTGGCATCGTCGGCAGCGTGCGTGATTTCTCTGGGGAATCAAACAAGGAGTTTGCGGGACAAGTTCCGGCGGACATGCTGGCCGCAGCCCATAAGCAGCCTGGCACCTGGAATGAAGTGTTCGGCGGCGATGGCGACGAATTGTTTCAGCTTTATCACCAGGCGCACTACCTCAATGAAATCGCAGCGGCAGGGAAAGCCGAGTTCGATATCCCGCTCTATATGAACGTGTGGTTGAGCTATCCTCCGGCGGAATTGCCGGAGCGGCGGTTGGCGATTCCCGGCATTCAATATCCGAGCGGAGGGGCGGTGCAGCGTTGGGTGGGCTTGTGGCGCACGCTGGCTCCTTCCATCGGTGCGATTGCTCCAGATATTTATGGGGACGATACGGGTTTCGTTCGCGACGTCCTTGCCGCTTATCACCGTCCGGATAATCCTCTGCTCGTTCCTGAGATCGGAAGGCCTGACTCTTTCGCTCGATACGACTTCCTGGCTCTGGGCGAAGGGGCGTTCGGAATTGCGCCCTTCGGCGTCGATCCGCGCGGGTGGAATATTCTCGGCGATGTGCCCGCCGCCGGACACGCCAGGAATTTTGCCCTGCTGGCTCCCATGGTGAGAGAGGTCGCGAAACTCAACTTTGAAGGCAAACTGAAAACTTCGATGGAAGAAGTTGGTCGAGCCCAGCAGGAACTGGATTTCGGGCCATGGCAGGCAACCATCGCTTACGGATTTCCTCAACACGACGGCCGTCGTCCGCCGGGGACAAACGACGCGCACGGTGTCGCCCTGGTCGCGCAACTCGGGCCAGATGAATTTTTGGTCACGGGAGTGGATGTGAGCGTCAGTTTTCACCTTCCGGGGCGCCTGCCCGGAATGCGTATGCAGATCCTCTCTGCGGAAGAGGGTTCGTATCAAGACGCCGTCTGGAAGCCCATGCGTCTGTGGAACGGCGACGAAACCGATCGCGGGCTACAGTTCCACGGTGACGATCCGGCAGTCGTACGAGTGAAGCTGGGAAGATTCTAGAGTTGATTCGAACATGTGTTCCTTATGACGCAGTGTCTACGCCGCGACACGTCCGCTGCGCCAGTCTGGTTCGCCAAACGCCATCTCAGATTGGGAGATGAGTTTGGTGCGTGCCGTGCTTCTCGGTTTTCAGGACGGCATACAGGGTTTATAGTTCACTGTCCTGCCCAGAGGAGCTATGAAGCGGGCGTCGGTCGTTGGAGTGCGTGCAGCAATTGCCGCAGCTGTGAGTGCTGCTGTTCTGCTTGGAGTGGCAGTCATCTGGCGCGGTTCGCAGGCGATTCGAAGCGCTACGGAGCAGGTTCGGGCTGAACACGAATTTGCGGTCACGGTTCGGTCTTATGTCCCGCCGAGCAACCTTGGCTTCGAGGTCGTCAGTTCCCCCCAGGTATTCCTGCAGGCGGCGCGTTTTCAGGATCATCTTTACATTGCCGGTCCTGCGGGGTTGCTGGAGTACGAACCTGACGGCGTCTTGCTGCGACAGTATTCGGTTGGCAGCGATCTGCCGGGTTCTCCGCTCGTCGCACTTGTCCCGTCTATCCTCTCAGACTCACACGAACCGGAGTTGCTGGTTGCGACTGCAAGTGAAGGGATTCTCGCATTTAACGGACGGTCGTTCCGTCAGATATTGCCCGCGAGTGCCGAGGCTCGCGGCATCAATGCCATTCTGCCAGCTCCGTCCGGACATCTTCTGATCGGAACCAAGAAGCGCGGTGTCCTGATATACGACGGCAAGCAGATCAGCGTGCTGCATCCTGTGCTCGATGGCATCCATGTGACCGTGCTCGCGGGCGACGAGTCGGACTTGTGGGTCGGAACCCTGGATCGCGGCGTCATCCACTTCCACGGAGGACAGGCCGAGACCTTCACCGAAGATCAAGGACTGCCTGACCTCGACGTGCAGTCCCTGGCGGTCGCGGGCGAGAAGACATACGTGGGCACGGTTTCCGGTGTGGCTGTATTCGATGGTGGCCGCTTCTCGCGTGTGCTGGCTCCCGGTGTTTTTGCTACTGCTCTGTTTCCGACGTCCACAGATCTTTATGTCGGATCTGAAGATCAAGGCGTATTGGTGATTCCACTCGAAGGGCGACGTCCGAATCCCGGCTTAGGTCGGGGAAGCGAACTGTCGGAAGTGCACCAACTCTTTAACTCAGGAGGTTCCGCATTTGCCGTGGCCCGAAAGGGACTCTACCGCATGAAACCGCATGGGTTTGGCTGGGAGCGAGTGCTGGCGTCAGCAACGGCTATGTTGAGTGACCGGAACATCTCGGCGCTGGCGGCCGACGCAAGCGGGCAACTTTGGATCGGCTATTTCGACCGGGGTCTTGATCTGCTCGCCTCCGACGAACGCCGCGTCCGACATGTGGAAGACGAGCATGTGTTTTGCGTAAATCGCATCCTGCCGGACGCCAAGACCGGCGCGATCAATGTTGCGACCGCAAATGGACTGGTGCGCTTCAACGATTCGGGTGGTGAGCATCAGATTCTGACCCGGAGTGACGGTCTGATCGCTGATCATGTCACCGACGTCGCCGCCTACCGGGGAGGCCTCGCGCTCGCCACTCCCGCGGGTCTCACATTCATTGATGCCAGCGGCGCTCACAGCATGTATGCCTTCCACGGCCTTGTCAACAATCACGTCTACGCGCTTGGTGTCTCCGGCGACGAAATGATGGCCGGTACTTTGGGTGGACTATCGCGTCTCAACCAAGGCGACGTAAAGGTGAACTACACGACTTCCTCTTCCAACCTGAAGCACAACTGGATTACTTCCGTCGTTCCAGTCGGATCGGAATGGATGGTCGGCACCTACGGCGCTGGCGTGCTTGGTTTGGATTCTTCCGGGCACTTTCATTCCTTCGAAACCGCCTCGGGGCCACTGGAGATCAATCCCAACGCCATGCTGGTCACGCAAAGCTACGTGCTGGCGGGGAGTCTTGGACAGGGCTTGTATCTCTACGACCGGCAATCTGGCCGCTGGTCGGTAATTCGCAATGGGTTGCCATCGCTTAATGTCACCGCATTTGCCGCCTCCAACGGCTACATCTTTATTGGCACGGACAATGGCCTGGTCCGCATACCAGAGCAGAAGCTGCACTCATGAAGAACCTGCTGCTATCCCTCGTAGTTGCGCTACTCGGTCCCTCTCTGCTGTTCTCTGATGCGGGAGTACTGATCCCGCGCGACAAGCAACAGCCGAATCCGGCGATCCTCTCGCTCGAGGAGATGGAAATCACCATACGCATCGACAATGGGGATGCGCGGGTATTCGTGCGGCAAGTGTTCGCGAATCATACCGGCCGCATCGAGGAAGGGAACTATATTTTCGCGCTCCCCAGTCATGCGACGATTTCTGATTTTGCGACCTGGGACGGTCCGGTTCGGCTGCCTGCGGTCATTCTGGAACGCAAGCGCGCCGAAGAGATCTACAACCAGCTGAAGCAGCAAGCAATCGATCCCGGCCTGCTGCAGATGGGCGAACGTGGCAGTGAGGAAGCTAAGCGCACCTCGGTTTTCAGCGCCCGCATTGTGCCGATCCCGGCCTTCGGGACGAAGCGGCTCGAGATCGAGTATCACGAGTCGATCCCGGTAGAGAATTTGAAATCATATTTTGCGATCCCGTTGCGGCCAGATGCGTACTCGGCCCAGGCAGCCGCGCATCTGCGTATCAACTTCGAGTTTCACTCGGCGCATCCCATTCGTAATTTCCAGGCGCCAGCGAAGACGTTTCCGCTGCAGTTCGATCAGAGCACGCCGCATCTTGTGCAGGGACATTTCGAAGGGCAGAACATCAATCTCGGTGAAGACTTTGTCGCTA
This sequence comes from Terriglobia bacterium, assembly GCA_020073385.1. Classification (GTDB taxonomy): domain Bacteria; phylum Acidobacteriota; class Terriglobia; order Terriglobales; family Acidobacteriaceae; genus Sulfotelmatobacter. The sequence continues at coordinate 7,101 of JAIQFH010000003.1, forward strand.
CTTACGATATCGATCCGGCCGCGGCTGACACGTTGCAACTTCTGACCTACAGGAACCCGGTCAGCGGCCAGCCATCGCCGACGGAAACGGCTCCGGTGCGCAGCACGAACGAACCGGGATTCTTCGAAGCACAGGCTTTGCTCGGCTTCGGAGCGAACCCGCCCGCTGCGGACGGTTCAGCGACCGGCACGCCCAAGACGGTCATTGCGTTGTTCGACACTTCGCTCTCCATGCAGTGGGAGAAATTGGAGCGCAGTTACCAGGCTCTTGAAACTCTAATGCACACACTGCGTCCAACCGACCGCTTCGGGCTGGTGCTGTTCAACAGCGAAACGCAGGTATTGCCCGTGGCGTCGGCGGAGCAAGCCAACATCCAACATGCGATCGATGCCGTTCGCGCCACCCGCCTGCGCGGTGGTACTGATCTGCAGGCTGCTCTGAAAGCTGGACTGGAACAAGCTGCGTCATCCGGCGCAAGCAATACTTATCTCGTCATTCTCAGCGACGGTGGGGCGACGCGCGGCCCCATTCTGAATAGCAAGCTCGACGCGTGGTATGCATCGGCATGGAAGCAACTTCCCGACACCCAACGGCCCCGTACTTACATTCTCGCTGTCGGCGACGATGCCAATCTGCCTCTGTTCCGGCTACTCGCGCAGCAGGATGGCTTGCTGGAACACGTGCTGTCGACTGAGCCGATGGAGTTCAAGCTGAATTCCTTCCTGTCAAAGATCGGCCGCAGCCCGGTTGGCCAACTGGAGCTCTCGATCGATCCAAGTGATGCGGTTCATACTGTTTACCCGCTGCAGGCAGCAACTTTCTCGGGATCGCTCGCGTCCTGGGTGGGGCAGTATGACAAGCCGCAGGAAAATGTCGGATTTACCGTTCACGGTGTTCGCGATGGAGCTCCAGTCGAGATCGCGGGGAAGACGAGCCTGCCGAAAGAATCCTTTGATCATGCACAGTTGCCGCGGCTCTGGGCTCGCGCCCGCGTCGACGCACTGCTCGAGAAAATCGAACGCGATGGCGAGGATCAAGCGACCATTGACGAGATCATCCGCCTGGCGCGCAAGTACAAGTTTGTTACGCCATATACATCTTTCCTTGCTGTTCCGAGGTCGCTGCTGCGGCCACGCGTCATCCGGCCGGGGGATCCCATTCTTCGAGTCAAGACCGACGAATCCATCGTCTCTGTGATTGCGGTGTTTCCGTTCGGACTCGTACAGCCGCTTCGTCACTTGTCTTCCGAGGATGTCTGGCAGACTCGCTTCCTCGCTCCGACGGACATGCAGGATGGAACTTACACGGTGAGGTTGATTCTTCGCGATCAGGCTGGTCACACCTATCGCGAATCGAAGACATTCGTCATTGCGAGCAAGCCGCCCGTGGTGCAGGTGAAACTCGACCGCAAACGCTATCAGCGCGGCGAGAGCATCGTCATGAAAGTGAGCGCCTCAGCGAGCACGCGGACGCTGGTGGCGCGCATGGATGGCGCGGCGCCCGTCCCACTCCGGTGGGACGCCAAGTCCGGAGCCAATACCGGAGCACTGACAATTCCCGAGCAGATGATTCCCGGAAATTACAAACTGACGGTCACCGCGGAAGACATCGCCCACAACATAGGGACACAGGAGGTGCAGGTTGAAGTACTTCCTTGAACCATCGACGAAACGCGCACGGCTACTGTTGATCGGAGCGCTCGTTGTCTCCGCGGGCCTGACGCTTGCCGCAATGGGTGAACTACCCTCCTGGATTCGTGACGTGGAAGCGAACAGCGCGATCGAAGCAGCTTTCTTCCGCATGATGTCGCTGCCGAACGGAGCGGTAGCGTTCCGGCGGCCTCCGAGCGAGACTCGCCCGGCCCTCGGTGAGCTGATCAAAGGACAGCCGCACAACGCAGAGCTCTATTCTCTGCGAGCGCTCGAAGACGAGCAGCAACTCGATTTCACTGCAGCTGAATCCGATTGGAAAGCATACGTCGAGAATTCGTCCGACAAGGGCGGTGCTCAACTGGCGCTTGCCGATTTCTATCACCACCGGTTGCGACCAGCCGATGAGATCAAGGTACTTTTTCTGGTGGCGAACGCCCCGCCAATTGCGTCAGAAAGACTGACGCCTACCGCTCAGCAGCGTAGCTGGCAGGCTTTCGAGCGAATCTTCGGCGTGATTCAGGACCAGGGTCTTCCGAAGGACGTCTCGATCGCTCAATATCGCGCCTGGATTTCGCGCTATCCCAAGGAGCAATCGCTGTACGCTCGTTTCCTGGAATTTCTGGTTACGCAGAAGGAGTACGCGGCGGCCGGACAGCTGATCAGCGACTATCGCAAGCAGTTTCCCGACGATCAGATCTTCCCCGTGAAGGCCAAGGCGATCGTGGAGTATCGCCAGGGATCCGTTCGTGAAGGATTGGCCGTCTACGAGCAGAGTTTTCAGCCGCTCTGGGATCCGCAACTGGTGAAGAGCTATTTCGATCTTCTGCGGGAAACGCAGAATCTGCGCAAGTTTCGCGACGACGCCCATGCCGCGTTGGTGGCCAATCCACAGGACCTGAATGCCACGGCGCGTATCTTCTATTACTACCAGCAACAAGGCAAGAATGACGCGGCGAAACAGACAATCGCCGATTTTCGCTCACACAAAGATGCCGCCAAGGCAGCCTGGACTTCGCAGGAACTCTTCATATGCGCGCGCCTGCTGGAGGACATTCATTCGTATCCGGAGTCGGCCCGCTATTACTTCGCTCTTTACAACAGCAAGGAATTGCCCAATGCGCAGGAGACTGCGATCGCCGGTCTCACGGGCATCATGCTCACCGCCCCCGAGACTCCGATCCGCCTCGGTTCCGGCGAGCTGTCGATGTATCGCGATATCGCGACACTCGACCAGGGTCCCGGCTATCTGAATGGAATTCTGTCGCTGATCCTGAACACGACACAGCCGGCCTATCAGTACTCCGACGAAGAGCAGCGCGCCGTGCCTTACTTCCATCGATCACGAGCCGCCGAACTGCTGGCACTACTCGATACCAGGTTCCCGAACGCCACTCGTTGCGCCGAACTGCATGCCCAGTTGCTCGAGTTCTACGCCAACTCCGGGGAGAGTGATGCGGTCATTCAGGGCGGCAAGGATTTTCTTACGAATTTTCCCAAGGCTCCGCAGCGCACGGCTGTGGCTCTGCTCATGGCGGACGCTTATGCGCGCAAGAACAATACGAAAGATGAATTTTCTATCTACGATTCCGTTCTCCAGGAATTAGCTGCGAGTGCGCAGAACGTGCCGCTGGGTACGACCGGCGCTTCCTATGATTCCTACCGCTCCTCGGGTACGGCATATCAGAACGAGCACACGGCAGAGGTAGAAGAAGAGGGAAGTGGAGACGGTGAATCAGAAGAAACTCCACGAGGAAACACTCCCCCGAGGCGGAAGGTCAGCCAGTCGTTCCAGCTAGGCGCGAGCACTGCCCCTGAACGGCAAGCAGGCCCACGGTCGCCGGAATATGCGCGTGTTCTGGAGCGCTATTTGGCGCGGTTGGTCGAGACGAAGCAGATCCCCGCGGCTCTGGCGGTGTTGCGACACGAGATCGATCGCAACCCAGACGACCCAGGGCTTTATGAACGGCTCGCTACGTTCCTTGATCAGAATCGTCTGGGATCGCAGCAGGAAGAAGTTTATCGCCTCGCCATTTCGCGGTTTGCCGATAAATCTTGGTACGACAAGCTCGCCCGGTTCTATCTCCGTTACAAGAGAGACAGCGAGTTCGAAAAACTCATGCGCGATGCAGTCGCCAGCTTCAAGGGCAGCGAACTCGAACTGCATTTCAACAATGTTGCAGGTGGCGGGCCAGTAATGTATCTGCGCCTGAACCTGTATGCGCACCAGCGATTCCCGCACAATCCGGTGTTTGTTCGCAATCTTCTGGGCGCGTATCAATCCTCCAAAACCTACGATCAGGCAGCATGGGAGGCGCTGTTGCGGCAACACTGGTTCGAAGATGCAATGCTGCGGAACCGGTTCTTCGAATTCCTATCCAGAACCGGCGAACTGGAAAAGGAGCTTGGTGCGATCCGCGACAGTGCGCCTGACGCTGCAAATTGGGAAAAGAATCCTGCCGCGGCTCACTTTCTGGCTTACGCAAATTTATGGCGGTCGCATTTCGAGGACAGCGCTCCGGTCCTGAAGTCGCTGGCTGCGCAGTATCCGGCTGAACCCGAGATCGCGGGTGTCGCGTCGTCAGTGTATCGCTCGTTGGCATATTTCGAGCCCGCCGACACTGCGGTTGCCGCCAAGATTCAGGACAATTTATTGCAGGCGAATCCGAGCGACACTCAAACCATGGCTCGCATCGGCGACATCTATGCAGATCGCGAGCAGTTCGCTCAGGCCGCGACTTACTGGGAGCGCATCCCGCAGGTGTCGCCTGGGCAGTCTTCCGGATATCTCGAAGCGGCGACCATCTATTGGGACTACTTTGATTTCGACAATGCGCTTCGTTTGCTGGGTAAGGGACGCACGCGGCTGGGCGACGCGAGCCTTTACGCGTACGAAGCTGGAGCCATCTACGAAAGTCAGCGCGATTATCCGAAGGCTATCGATGAATACGTGAAAGGCGCGCTTGACGCTCCGGACTCTTCGGCGGAACAGCGTCTGCTGCAGTTGGCGCGGAGACCGAGGTTCCGCGATCTCGTCGATCAGAGCACGGCGAAGATTGCTGTGCCACCAAGTCCGGCGACCGCGGCTGTGAATTTGCGAGTCAAAGTTCTTGAGGCGCAGAACCGAAAACCTGAGATGGAGGCGTTCCTCGATTCGCTGGCGAAAGGAACGACTTCCATCGAACAGGCGGAAGAAATTGAAAGCCTCGCGGGACAGAAATCGCTGGAGATGGTGCGGCAGCACGCGATCGAACGACAAGCGGCACTTACAACCGATCCGGTCACTCGTTTGCAATTGCGCTATGCCTTGATCCGCCTGTACGAGGGACGCAAAGACTTCGCATCGGCGCAGAAGAATGTCGAAGCGCTCTATCGCGAGAACCCGAAGATCCTCGGGGTGGTGCGATCGACCGTCGACTATTACTGGCGTATGAAGATGCAGTCGCAGGCGATCACTGTGCTGCTGCAGTCTTCCAAAGACGCGTATCCCGCACTGGGCATGCAGTTCAGCTACGAGGCTGCGCGCAAGTCGACAGAGGCAAAACAATTTCAGCAGGCGCGAGATCTCCTGACGAGGCTGCTGAAGGAGTCTCCGTACAACGGTGAATACCTTGCCGCCATGGCGGATACGTATGCCCAGGCCGGTGACGATCACGGACTCGAGCAGCTCTATCTGGACAAGATCGCGATGTTCCGTTCTGCTCCTCTCCCCGCAGACAATCGAAAGGCTCAGATCGCAGCCTTGCGGCGCGGGTTGGTCCCGGCGCTCACGCGGATGAACAACTACTCCGGCGCTGTGGATCAGTACATCGAACTGATCAACAACTTCCCTGAGGATGACGCCCTGGTCACCGAGGCCGCTCTTTACGCTCTGCGGTATCAGCGGCAACAGCAACTGGTTGGTTTCTACGCGAAGACGGTTGCCCAGTCTCCGAAAGACTATCGCTGGTCCATGGTGTTGGCGCGCACGCAGACGAACCTCGAAGACTATCCCGCGGCCATTGAGACCTATGGAAAATCGATCGCGATTCGACCGGATCGCGCCGACCTGTACATCGCACGCGCGGAGTTGGAAGAGCGCCTCATGCGGTTCGACGAAGCGGCGGCGGACTACGAACACATTTACCAGCTCGCGTACAAGGATCCGCAGTGGATAGAGAAAGTGGCGGCCGTCCGAGCCCGGCAGGGCAAGGTGAAAGAGGTTGTCGCCGCGTTGCAGGCTGCGTTGATCGAAGGCCGTCCGGACAGTGCGGGCAAGTACTTCGAAGTGGGCCGCCGGTTGGAGGCATGGGGAATGCTCGACCAGGCTCGCAGCTTCGTAGAGCAAGGCGTTTCCAAAGCGGGTTCCGATCTGCTCGCCAGTGGAGAGAACGAGTCCGGAGTGAAGACCTACGTTCGAATTTTGACACGCCTTCGTCAGCACGAGCAGGCCTATGCCACGCTTCAAAAAGCGTTGGAAGATTCCAAGGCAGACTTGCCGGTTCTGAAAGAGCAGGTGGCCAGGCAAGGTGTGACTGGATTGACCGATGCGCAGTGGCGCGAAAATACGCGCCGCAAGCGGATGGAAACTGCGCGGAATGAGATGGAGAACGCGCTCCAGGAGCTAGGCAGCACGGTCAACATGTATTTCACCACTGAGGAGCGGCTTTCATTCGCACAGTTCGCAGAATCAAAGCGAGCCGGCATGAACCTGGATGACGTTCAGAAGTTCGCCATTCCATTGGCGGTCACTGCCGCACTTGCCGATCAGGAAGCCCGCTGGCGCTTTGAATTGATGATGCAATGGGGGCCATCCCTGAATCACGGGGTGAATCCTCAGCCCTTCATTGAACTGCAACGACTCCGGGGACGCTTTGCGGAACTGGGATCGCAACTGGAGCAATTCGCGGCGGTTCTTCCGCCCATTAGTAGAGGCCAAGAGTGGATTGCCGCCGCCGACGCTTATCACGCAGCCGGTGACGAGCAAAACGAGATGCGCGTCCTCGCGAAAGTGTTTCCAGGTTTGGACGAAACGAGGCAGGAACGCTACTTCAAATTGTTGCTGGAAAAGCAGCCGCAGGAACTGATTCGCATCGCATCGACATGGACCTCGACCGCGCAGTGGGGTGAGCAGGCGGCGAACTACGTTGTGGCTCACGGCAGTCCCGCGATGGCGCATGCGATGGTACAGTCGCGCAGCAAGCCGCGTCCAGCGGTATGGAACAAAGCGTACAACGCGCTGGTCGGCCTGTATTTCTCCGAGCCCACGACCGAGGTAAATAATGCATTCCTCTCGGCGCTGGGCGATGATCCCATCTCCGCGCGTCTTGCCAAGCCAGTCGACCGCGATCAGCAACTGGCGGGTAACACGTGGTTCTACTACGGCTCGCGCTATGGCGAATATCTCGGAACGTCGAAGCAGGGGAATCCCGAAGATTTCCTGGCGGGCGTTCTGGAACAGAGCCCGGCCAGTTCATCCGGATACCTGACTCTGGCTGACTACTACGCCGGAGCCGGGGACGCGAAACGTGCCATCGCCGACTATGGGCACACTCTCGAACTCTCGCCGAATCGCGCCGACGTATACGGCAGCCTCGCGGTCGTGTACTACAAGCAGGGAGATCGTGCCGGGGCTCTGGCGCAATGGAAGCAGGCCCTGGCCGTGCTCGCGAAACAGCTCAATAGCTCGCGTGTTCCCGACAGCTTCTGGAGAGATTTCGGCCGCACTTGCGATCAGCTGCGAACTCGCCACCTTTTCCCGGAGCTGAAGCCCGATGCCGACGCCATCGTGCGGACTTATCTCCGCTACAACGGAACCTGGATGTCCAATGCCATCCTCCACCCGGCGTACGCTGCGCAAGCAGACCCAACCACAGCGACGAACTGGCTTCTGGACGTCGCGTCATCGGCTCAAGATCCAGCCCGCGTACTCGGGGACGTTGCCGATGCCTCCTGGATTCCGCAGGCGCAGCGCGCATTGATCTACAAACGCGTTCTCGAACTGAAAGAGACCGCGGTTGGAAAGTTAGACGGCATCGAGCGCCAGAATGCGCAGCAAGAACTCAACTCCTGGCAGGAGCGATGGATCCGTTACCTGGTGACGACCAAGCAATACGCGGAAGCAGCGGCGGCGATTGCCACGCTGCCACAGGAAAATCGCACGGCGGAGAACAATGCTCTGGTTCCTCTGGAACTGCGCGTAGCAGCTCAACTCGGCACGCTGGATGCGAAACTGGCTTCCTACCGCACGGAGCCCCAGAGCGCGCCCTCAGCAGAGCTGTTGCGCACTGCAGCGCGTCAACTCTTTGAAGCCGGCGATAAGCAATCAGCCCGAAAGATCCTGGAGCTGGTCTTCGCCCGCGAGATTGAAGAGCACAAACTCGTCGCCGCGAACTTCCTGGGACTGGCGGAAATTCGCCTGGCAGCAGGAGACAACGCTGGGGCTCTCGATTTGCTCCACCGTCTGGTAGTCGCTGTGGGAAGTCCCTTTGAGAACCTAGATCCGGCTGCGGCATTGCTCGAGAAAACGGGCCATAACGCCGAAGCCATCGAGTTCCTAGAACAGCTCGTGAAGTCCGCGCCTTGGGACGGATCCTATCGTCTGCGACTCGCCAAGGCGAGACTCGCGGCGGGCAGCGATGCAGCCAATGCTCAAGATGCCCTCTCTGCAATCGCCTCCGCTCCAGCATCCACTTACGATCTGCGGCTCAAAGCTGCGACCTCACTGACAGGAACGTCCAGCCGCGACTTGGGCAGTGGAGAACTGAACTTGCTGGCAGCTGGGAAGCGCGCCCTCGCGCCCGCTGCAGCCGACAAGTTCTACTACTACGAAGCGCGCGAGCGAGCTGCCGAGAACACGGCGGATCCCCAAGTCAAGCTCCAACTGCTCAGCCACTGCGTCATCGATTTCCCACGACGCGAAAGCGCTCGCGTGCCATTGTTTGAAGCCGCCGCGAACGCAAAGTCCGACAACTACGCGCTGGCCATCATCGAGCCGCTCTTCCAGACACAGTATTTCCGTTCGGACGTGTCGCAAGCTGCTAATGAGGAAGAACAGATCGTCAGTTCCGGTGAAGACGAGGACCAATCAGGGAATGAATCGGACGCTCCGTACTCGGGAGATGAGCAGCTATCTCGAGCGCAGCGCGCACGTGTCTCGAAGTTCATCGCCGACACGATGGTTCGAGTCGGCCGTTTCCCCGACGCGTTGTCGTACTACCAGACGGCGCGAAGCCTCGAGACCTCCGCAGAAAATCGTAAACAACTGAATCGCAGGATCGCAGACATGAAATCCATGCTGAAAATTCAGCGTGAGAATGCGGCGCGACAACCGCTACTGCACGAAGCTTTGGAGCAGGACCGCGTGGTTCGGCCCAGGCTGCAGGCACGCTCAGGCCCCACGAAAACCGCCACGGGGAAAGGAGGCGGGAAACAATGAAACGTATCCTCATCATCGTGTGCGTTGCACTGGCAGGTGCCGGGATTGGATGGGCCGGCTACCGCGCCGTATCGCCTCCAGATGTACCGCTATCCAAGTTCGTTCCCGCCGGGCCGCTGCTTTATCTCGAGGCGCAAGACTTCTCCTCGCTACAGAGCGACTGGAATTCTTCTCCTCAAAAGAGGCAATGGATCAACAGCGACAGCTACGAAGTCTTCTCGCGCTCGCGGTTATTTCTACGTCTGAAAGGGGCGGGCGAGCAATTCGCCGCTGCTGCCGGTTTGCCCCCCGACATGGATTTCTTCGCCCAGGTCGCGGGACAGCGCAGTGCGGTTGCGATCTATGACATCGGCAAGCTGGAATTCCTTTACATCGCCTATCTTCCATCGGCCAAGTCCATGCAAAGCTCTCTCTATCAAACTCGGGCGAAGTTCGAGCCTCGGAACGCCGGTGGGATCGACTTCTACGTGCGCCGCGACCCGCAATCCGAGCGGGAAGTTGCCTTCGCCATATCCGGCGACTACTTGTTGTTGGCAACCCGGCAAGACCTGATTGCGGGCGCTTTGCAGTTGATGTCCGGCAAGCAGGATCGGACGGTTGAGAGCGAATCGTGGTGGACGCAATCGACCGCCGCAGCAGGCCATGCCGGAGATTTGCGCATGGTACTGAATCTTCAGACACTCGTTCCAAATGGGTACTTTCGAACCTACTGGGTGCAGCAAAACATCACTGATCTCTCGCAGTATTCGGCGGCGGTTTCCGATCTGTTCCGCTCAGGCAAGGAATATCGCGAAGAGCGGGTGCTGATTCGTAAAAAGGAACCGGCACAAGCCGCTTCTGCCGACAGCCTCGCATCGGCCGCTGATCTCTCGCGTTTAATTCCGGAAAATGCCGGAGTCTACGTGACGGCGGCCAATCCGGGCGCGGATGCATGCTTTGCGCTGCTCGAGACCAAGATCCTGGCGCCTCATCTCGGTCCTGCGCCGATCTCGCAGATCGCTCCCCAGGTACAACTGACTTCGGGCGAACAGGGAGCCAGTTCCGATCTTGAGACGCGCATTGATCAGGCACCGGCGGAAACTCCAGCCACAACCAGTTCGGCAGCGGCTTTGAAGGATCTGTTGGGCAAGACTCCAATCCTGGCCTCGCTTCAGCTGCAATCGACTCAGCGCGATTCTGCTGGTGTTTTCGTTAGGACTCACACTGCTGTCATCTTCGCCGCCGCTTCGGATTGGAGTGAGGAAAGCGTGAACTCGGCGCTCAACGAATTCGTGCGCCCGGGCCTTACGGCCGGTCAGTTGGGAACTTCGTGGCGGCAGAAATCGGGGTATCAACAACTGGATGGATTGTGGCCGCTGACCGTTGCCGTCCGGGGTAAGGAATTAATCGTCAGCGATGATCCGTCCCTGATGGAATCCGTGCTGGCCAACTTTGCGCGCAAATCAGACCGTAAGCCGCTGGAATACTTCGCGGGCTTCAATCACCAGCAGGAGCGCGAGAATTTCGCGCGTTTCACTTCGCTGGTCGATCGTCCCAATATGCCCGTAAATGCAGGACCCGGATCCGAGCGCGAGCCGCAATTTTTCTCGGGCAACATGGCGAGTCTGAGCGCAACTCTGGCGGATGTATCTGCCGAGCGAATTGAAATTCGCAGCGACGGAGGCAAAGTCAGACAGACAGTTACCTACGAATGGTCTCAGTGAAGCATATTCAGGTGGTGGTGTTGATTCTGCTGACGCCGTTGGTGTCGCGCAGTCGCCCCGACGCGGAGCAGGTCACCGCTGCTCGCACATCACTCTTTGCGCAGTCTGCAGCGCAAGCGTTGAACCGCGACTTTCCCGATGTCAACGTCTCCTTTCTATTGCTCGACGCGCACACAGGGCGACTGCTCGCTTCCCGTTGGGACCATGCGACCGATCCGATTCCGCTGGGATCGCTTGCGAAGCCCTTTGCAGCTCTCGCTTACGGGGAACAGCATGAGTTTCACTATCCCTCGCATACCTGCCGCGGGTCGGAAACTGGATGCTGGCGTCCTGGCGGACACGGTGATGTCGACCTCACATCGGCGATCGCCTTTTCCTGTAATTCCTATTTTCGATTTCTGACATCAGACCTCACCGCCGCCGACGTGTCGCCGACGGCCAGTCGGTTCGGGCTCGATCTCCCTGACAGCAGCACCCACGGTGGCGAATTCGCTGGGCTCGGAACTCGATGGCGGATTTCTCCGCTGCGCATGGCGCACGCTTATGTGGGACTGCTTGGCGAGCGTCAGCGGCCAGCCGTGCGCCAGATCCTTGCCGGAATGGAGCAGTCTGCTCTGCGCGGAACCGGTGCGGAAGTGGACCGCGCATTGCAATCGGAAACGGCGCTGGTGAAGACCGGAACGGCGGCCTGCACTCATTCGCGACCTGCGCCGGGAGACGGTTTCGCCGTAGCGCTCGTTCCCGCAGAGGATCCCCGACTCCTGTTGATGGTCCGCGTGCATGGCGTGCCTGGCTCAGTTGCCGCAAGAACCGCTGGCCAGATGCTTCGACGAATTGAGGAGTAGCTCGGGATTGCGAAGCAGATTCTCAACGACGAGATTGTCGCTGGCGTGTCGCCTGGCTTTACTGCTGCTGATCACGGCGAATTCCACTCCGCAGGTATCGAAAGCGTACGCCCGAGCACACGACGGCTCTCCGCGAGCGGATGATGCTGTGAGTATTTCGGTGTTCGGTCTGTTTCGGCCTCGGGAATTCGCCGTGACCGCACCTGCCGGGCATGCGCTCATTTTGCAGGCTGGCGAACAAAGAGTAGTTCTGGAAAGCTCCGGGGTTTCATCAGCGACCGTTCGGATCGACGGCCCCCACCTCGTAGTCTCCTCAGGAAGGCGGGAGTTGCACGCGACTAAGGTTACCGTCGCAGGAAGAGGAAATGAATCCGCGGATTTCATCCTTGAGATACCCAGCAAAATCAAACGCCAATATCACGGCACGCTGGACATCACACCTTCATCAGGCAACCTGTTATCGGTAGTCACTCTCGATCTTGAAACGGCGGTTTCGTCCGCGGTTGCTGCCGAGAGCTCGGCGGACACTCCGCTCGAGGCGCTCAAGGCGCATGCGATTGCTGCGCGTTCTTATTTCATCGCGGGTCGCGGCCGGCACCGGAATTTCGATTTCTGCGACACGACTCGCTGCCAGTTCCTTCGTGCGGCTCCTCCGGCAACCAGTCGCGTCGCCGTTGCGGTAGAGGCTACTCGCGGTTTGGTTCTGGCTTATCAATCCATGCCGTTCGCTGCCATGTACACGCGCAGTTGCAGTGGGCAGACTCGCACTCCGGCGCAAGTGGGACTGCCTGCTGCGGCGTACCCATATTTCTCCGTCGATTGTGAATACTGTCGTCGGCATCCGGTCCGTTGGACATCGTATATTCCGGCGCACCAGGCTGAATCGTTGCGCGCTTCTGACGAGACTGCTCGATTGGCGGTCGCTCGCCACATTGGCTGGAGTGCTGTTCCCAGTAACGACTTTTCCTCCGCGAAAGATGGCGATCGTGTCTTACTCAGGGGAGTCGGCAACGGGCACGGCATTGGACTCTGCCAAGCCGGAGCCAGAGCCATGGCAGCATCTGGAGCAGGCTTCCGAGAGATTTTGCTGCACTACTATCCCAACACGAACATCGTGAGACATTCAGGACCGAATCGATCCGAATAAGCGATCTCTCGCGGACCGACCCACACTGGGTGAAGAATTGGGTAACATAGACTCTGCCCGGCCCGAATCTATGCGTAGACGAGAAGTTTTACGACTCCTTGCGACTGGAAGCCTGCTGCAGCTCGCGCCGCCCAATCTGTTTGCGGTATTGCGCGAGGCGCGCGGCCTGATTCAGAGTCAGACCTTACCACGCACTTTGAATGCGCATCAGCATGCCACCGTGAAAGCCATGGCAGAAATGATCATTCCGCGCACGGATACTCCGGGCGCCTCGGATGTAGGCGTCGCCGAGTTCGTCGATTTGATTTTGACCGAGTGGTACGAAGAAGGCGAACGGACGCGGTTTCTCTCTGGCCTTGCGGAGGTGGATTCCCGCGGCCAAACGGTATTTGGAAATGACTTTGTGGATTGCTCACCCCTTCAGCAGTCGGACATTCTGATGGCTCTCGGCGAAAAAATGGTTGAGGAGGTTGGAGAACAACTCAGGCCTATGAGACGCCGAGATGTTTCCACCCCCGCCAACTTTTATGCCATGTTGCGTCACCTCACTTTGACCGCTTACTACACGTCGGAAGCGGGCGCGACTGACGAACTACACTTCGAAATAATTCCCGGTAGTTATCAGGGATGCCCAGCAGAGCCCATCAAGGAGGAACCTGAACAACGATGAGTGATCCGCATACCTTCGATGCCATCGTTGTTGGCTCCGGGATCACCGGCGGATGGGCGGCAAAGGAGCTCACAGAGAAGGGACTCAAGACGCTCGTCCTCGAGGCCGGGCGCAACATCGTGCCTGAGGAAGATTATGTTGAGCACGTTCCTCAGTGGGAGATGAAGTTCCGCGGCATGGGGGACCGGCAAAAGCTGGCAGTCGACCAACCGATCCAGAGTACCTGCTACGCGTGCGACGAATGGTCTTCGAAGTTTTTCATCAGCGACCAAGAGAATCCTTACACTACTGATCCCGACAAGCCGTTCCGCTGGATTCGTGGACGTCAGGTTGGCGGACGCTCTATCACGTGGGGACGCCAGAGTTATCGTTGGAGTGATCTGGATTTCGAGGCGAACCTGCGCGAGGGAATCGCGGTCGATTGGCCGATTCGTTATGCCGACATCGCTCCGTGGTATGACTACGTCGAGGGATTTGCCGGAATCTCGGGAGAAGCCTTGGGACTCGCGCAACTCCCGGACAGCAAGTTTCTTCCCCCGATGGAATTGAACTGCACGGAAAGATTTGTGCGCTCGGAGTTGGCGAAGCATTTTGGCGGAGAGCGCGTTCTCACGATCGGGCGAGCAGCGATCCTCACGCAGGACCATGGCGGTCGCGCTGCCTGTCACTATTGCGGTCCTTGCGAGCGCGGATGCATCACGCGTTCGTACTTCAGCAGCCTGAATGCCACGTTGCCTGCCGCTGAGAAGACGGGGCGGATGACCCTGCGTCCGTTCAGCGTGGTGCACAGTGTGATCTTCGACGCCAAAACGAGGCGAGCTGCGGGTGTGAGCGTCATTGATTCCAAGACGAAAGCCTCAATCGAGTTTCGTGCCAAGGTAGTGTTCCTGTGTGCGTCGGCGCTTGAATCCGTACGCATACTGTTCAACTCGGCTACACCGGAGTTCTCGAATGGCTTGGCCAACTCCAGCGGCGAACTGGGCCATAACTTGATGGACCATGTGACCGCGGGGGGAGCAACCGCATTAATTCCTGGCAATGAAGACCGACCTGAGCTTGGCAGAAGGCCGAATGGAATTTACATGCCGCGCTTTCGCAATGTGAAGTCGAAGCATCCGGACTTCCTGCGCGGTTATGGCTTTCAAGGCGGTGCTCACCGAGAGAGATGGAACCGCGGAATCACGCAAACGGGCTTCGGCTCAGACTTCAAGAAGTCACTGAGCAAACCCGGACCTTGGCGATTCAGCTTTGGCGGGTTCGGAGAGTGCCTGCCGAATCACGATAATTACGTCGAACTCGACAAAGCGAAGGTCGATGCCTGGGGAATTCCTACGCTCAAGATTCATTCCGGATGGAGTGAGAATGAACTGGCTCTGCGCAAAGATATGGCCATATCGGCGGCGGAGATGCTCGCCGCCGTCGGAGGCAGAGAGATCGAACCCTTTGAAAGAAATGATCCGCCAGGATTCGCGATCCACGAAATGGGCACGGCGCGCATGGGCCGCGATCCGAAGACCTCGGTTCTGAATTCCTTCAATCAATCCCACGACGTGAAGAACCTGTTTATCACCGATGGAGGCGCCATGGTATCGTCATCATGCGTGAATCCGTCGCTAACGTATATGGCCCTCACTGCCCGGGCCTGCGATTACGCCGTGCGGCAGATGAAGAAGGGGGAACTGTAGCTCATGAGCAGCCGTCGACAATTCCTGAAAACGCTCTCAGCTGTGGCACTCTCACAGGCGGTTTTGTCTCCTCTGTTTGGAAAGACCGAAAAGAGCCGCATTCCGATCGCGTTCTCGACACTCGGATGCCCAGCCTGGGATTGGCCAAGGATTCTGGAGTTCGCTCATCAGCACGGCTTCTCCGCAATCGAGTTGCGTGGCCTGCAAGGAAATATGGATCTTCCTTCTAATGTGATCTTCGCTCCCGACCGCATGGAGCAAACGAAGAAAGAAATTCGAGATCACAAGCTGCGCATCGCCTGCGTCAGCAGTTCCGCAAACCTCTACATGGAAGACGCGGATAAGCGCGCCAAGGAATTGGCTGATGCGCGACGATTCATTGATCTGGCGTCAACACTGGGAGCGCCCTACGTCCGCGTCTTCGGCGGCAAGGCGCAATCTGACAATGCTCCGGTGCCCGATGATCCAACAAAGGCTCGAGTGGCTGCCGGACTCCGTGAACTCGGCCAATATGCAGGTCCAAAGTCCGTGACGGTGATTATTGAGTCCCATGATCACTTCACATCCTCAGCCACACTCAAAGATGTTCTGAAGGCGGCTGATTCCGAGCACGTCGGCCTGCTCTGGGATGCCCATCACACCTTTGCCGCTTCGAATGAAGATCCGGAATTCACCGTGAAGCAACTTGGCTCCTGGATTCGCCACACGCACCTGAAAGATTCAGTCGGTAAAGGGGAAGACCGAAAATACGTTCTGACCGGAACCGGCAACGTCCCGATCGAGCGCCAGATTAAGGCGCTGCAGTCGATCGGCTACAAAGGCTTCTACTGCTTCGAGTGGGAGAAAGTCTGGCACCCCGATCTCGCCGATCCGGAAATTGCAATCGCCGATTTTGCTCACGTCGTCGGCCAGTGTCTGGGCAACACGCACGCATGCAAGGGCTAGCTCGGCCGGGTGTCTGAAAAAGTCTCGGTCTTGGCGTGCCAGAAAATCTTCCTGCCCGTCCAGTAGGACTCTGTCGCCATCATGCACGCCACAGAATGCGCGTACCCTTCGTGCACAGTGCAATGGGGCTGCTCGCGCGACCGCATGCACTCAAACCAGTTCGCCATGTGCTCGAGTGTCAGGTCGTCAATACCCATCGGCGGCAAACCCTTTTCTCCCGGCAGTGAGACATACTTCGATTCTCTCTTGCGGTCGATGTCGACATCGTCCTCATGCGTTCCTTTTTCTTCGATCACTTGATACCGCGGACTTCCTTCACCCCCGATGTTTATCAGCGTCGCCTTCTTCCCCATATATCGCGTGAAGCTCGGAGCGTCGTTGCCGAAACTGGTGGAATAGCTGACCAGGAACCCCCTGGGATATTCGAGTAGCGTCTGAAATGTGTCGGCATTCTCGCGCCCATCGTGCCAGGCAAAGACTCCGCCATGGGACATCACGGACGTTGGATAGTTGTCATCCATGAACCAGTGCACCACGTCGATGGCATGGCTCATCCACTGGTCGGGGATCCCGCTGGAGAAATCCTTATACAGCCGGAACTCGAAATAGAGCTGCGGATCAAACGGCCGCGCTGATTTCGTCAGTAGCCACTTGTTCCAGTCTGTGTCTTGCTCGCGAATCTGCTTCACTTCCGGGCGACCGCGCCACCGTGGACCGTGGTAATTCCATTCGATTTCGACTTTGCTGATGTCACCTAGCGCGCCGCTGCGCGCGATTTTCTGTGCGGCCTGCTGATAAGGCTCGCTGCGATGTTGCGTTCCAACTTGAACGACGGTTTTAGCCTGCAACACCGCATCGCGCGCCCCTTTCGCTTCCGCGAGAACATTTCCCATCGGCTTCTCGACGTAAGCGTCTTTGCCCGCTTCGGCGGCCATCTTCAGGATCGGGGAGTGCGAATGCTCCGGCGTTGAAATCAGCACGCCGTCCACATCCTTCATGGCGAGAACCTCTTCCACGTGCTGCACAGCTCGAGGCGTCCTGCCATAGTAGCCGGCATTCGTCGCCGCAGCCTTGTCACGATTCACCGTCCACAAATCGCATGCCACCGTCATCTCGACGTTGTGGCTGGACTTCAGTTTCGACGCGATCAGATCAAGATCCCTGCCGCGATTCCCGATGCCGACGTGACCCAGTGAAATGCGGTCGTTAGCGCCTAGGATTCTGGAATACGAGAGTGCGGTGTGAGGCAGTACAGCCCCGGCTGCTACTGCGGCAGCCGATTTTTCGAGAAACTCGCGGCGATTGACGGGAACGAAGTTGCTCATGATGACTCCTGCAGAATTCGCTGTGGCCGAGAAATGTGGTCCGCTAGCTTGTTTTCAGCCCGTTGGGCACCAGCGGCAATGCGCGCAATCGCACGCCCGTCGCATCAAAGATCGCGTTCGCGATGGCCGGCGCCAGACCTATCATCGGGCATTCACCGGCGCCGACAGACGGAATGTCCTTGCGATCAAGCAGCACGGTTTCGATCGCTGGCAGATCGCTGAATCGCGGCAGCCGATACCGCGACAGCCGGCCGTTCAAGATCTTGCCGTTCTCGAATTCGATAGCCTCAAAGAGCGCTCCGCCAAGTCCCTGCACATTCGATCCTTCGATCTGATTGCGCAGGTTGTCGGGATTGACGATCGCACCGCACTCGAACGCCGATACTACACGCACGACCCTGACTTCGCCCGATTTGCTGTCCACATTGACTTCGGCGAACGTCGCGATATTCCCGAGCTTCTCGTAGCCGCCGCCCATGCCAAAGCCTTGTCCGGGAATTTTGCTCTTGCCCCATCCGGATTGTTTTGCCGCCGCCTCAAACACCGCCCGCAGCCTCTCATTCTTCAGATTCTTCAAGCGGAATTCGAGAGGATCCATCTTGAGAGAATGCGCTAATTCGTCCATGTGCGATTCGCGCGCAAAATGATTCGCCGTCGCAGCCAGCGCGCGGTAAGATCCCTGCCGCAAAGGCGAGTGCACCTCGTGGAACACGATGCGCTGGTTGGGAACCTCATAGTATGTGCGAATTCCCGCGGATCCCGAATTGTAGTTGTGAAACTCCCAGGCCGTGATGGTTCCGTCGCTGCGA
The DNA here is from genome assembly GCA_020073385.1 of Terriglobia bacterium. Classification (GTDB taxonomy): domain Bacteria; phylum Acidobacteriota; class Terriglobia; order Terriglobales; family Acidobacteriaceae; genus Sulfotelmatobacter. Next base: position 25,296 of record JAIQFH010000003.1, read on the forward strand.
ACGCCGCTCATCACATCGATCACGCCGGCCGGTCGGAAGTATGCCCAGGAAAATTCCTCTTCGCGGGTCCACACAACTTTCACCGGGCGCTTGGCAGCACGCGCTAGCCGCGCCGCTTCGATGGCGGTTTCCCCGGTATGCTTGCCACCGTATCCCGAACCGGTGTCCGGCATCAGCACTCGCACTTTCTCTTCCGGAATATGGAATGCTTCCGCCAGTTGCCCGCGCACTCCAAACGGACGCTGCGTCCCCGTCCAAACCGTTAACTGGTCGCCATCCCAATTGGCCAGCGCAGCCCGTGGTTCCAGAGGGACATGCGCGATGTAAGAGACCGTGTAGGTTTGCTGCAGGCGATGATCAGCGGATGACATTGCCTGATCCACAGAGCCGGTCTCGTAATGATCTCCATCGCCCGATGGATCTTTGCCCTGCGCCGCATCCTTTCGAAGGAAGTCAAAAAGTTCCTTGTTCGAAATCTGCGGCTCGGACTTCCACTCAGCGTGAATCGCTGCGATCGCGGCCTCGGCGGCCGGTGTGCTTGAGGCGGCGACTCCGACAAAATTGCCGTCCTGCACGACGGTCGCGCTCATTTGCTCGGCCTTCTTCGTGTCGGCCGACACTAGTGTCGCGTTGAAGGATGGCTGCCGCAGCACTTTGCCATAAAGCATGTTCGGCAGCTTCTGGTCTGAAGGATAGCGATGCTTGCCGGTAACGAAGTCTCGGCCATCGATCTTCAGCGCAGGCTGTCCCGCCACCTTCCACTCCGTCGCAGGAATGAGCGGCTGATCCGCCGAGATACTCTGCGTAATCTGTTGCCCCTTCAGCAGAGCTGCATATTCGATGGATCGATTACTCTTCGGATCAACGATCTTGCCGTCGGAAGCGACCAAGTGCTGCCGGTCAGCCTTCCATTGCGACGCAGCCAAGCCAATCAATACCTCGCGCGTTGCAGCCGCCGCCTTACGAAGTTGCGGATTCATCGTAGGAGTCGTCCGACTGCCGAACGTTCCCATGTCAAATGGCGTGAGCTGCGTATCTCCCATCACCATTTCAATTCTGTCGATCGGCACGTGAAGCTCTTCTGCTACAGCCTGGCTCAACGAGGTCCGTATGTTCTGGCCCACCTCGACCTTCCCGGTGTAAGCCGTTACCTTGCCGTTCTCCCCGACGTGCAGCCAGGCATCAATCTGCTGTGGCAGGGATTCTCCTCGCCGTTGTCTTGCGCCGCCCGACTCTTGTGCGACGATAGCTGGCTTCAGGACTGACACGACGACCACGCCCGCCCCCAGAAACTTGAAGAAGTCGCGGCGATCGAGATCGAATCGGTACGGAGCCGCGGCTCTGAGTTCATAACGTTCCGGCTCCAGAGGAATTCCGATATTCGTTTTCGCCCTCATCGGCTCGCTCCCTTCGCTACGGCTGGAGCTTGTGCCTTCGCCGCCTTCTGAATAGCGCGCACGATCCGCGAATAGGTTCCGCAGCGGCAAATGTTGCCGTCCATGAAATCAATGATCTCCTTCTCGTCGGGCCCGGCATTCTTCTGCAGCAAGGCCACAGCCGACATGATCATCCCGGATGTGCAATATGCACACTGCATCGCGCCTTCGTCGAGAAAAGCCTGCTGCACGGGATGCAGGCGATTTCCCTTTGCGAGTCCTTCAATCGTGGTGATCTGTTTGCCGGAGACCGCGCCGACCCGCGTGATGCACGAGCGCTGCGCCTTGCCATCAATGAGCACCGTGCAGGCGCCGCATTGGCCCTCGCCGCATCCATACTTGCTTCCGGTTAGGTCTAGATGCTCCCGCAAGACGGTGAGCAGGCTGGTTTGGGGATCTGTATCGACGCTGTAACTCTTGTCGTTGATCGCGAGATGAATCGTGGACATGCCGCGCTCCAGAGCGGAGAAGGTTGCAGAAGACTGACGACGACTGCGTTAATGAAATGATATACCGTGCAGCAAGAATGTTTTGAGAGGGGTATCTGCTTGACTCAGGTAGCCGCAATAGGTAGTGTGCGGGGATGGTGGAAGAGTACCCCCGAAATCTGACGGAGTTGGAGGCGAACTTCAGTACCGAGGAGGCATGTCGGGCTTACCTGGCACGACTGCGGTGGCCGAACGGTTTCCGTTGTCCGCGCTGTGGATGGGGGAAGGCATGGCCGGTTCGAGAGGTATCGGAGTGCGCCGGGTGTGGTCACCAGACTTCGGTGACTGCCGGGACGATTTTCCAGGACACGCGGACGCCGTTACCGGTGTGGTTTCGCGCTATGTGGTGGGTGACCACCCAGAAGAATGGCGCCAGCGCGTTGGGGTTGCAGCGAGTGCTGGGCCTGAAGAGCTATGAGACGGCCTGGACGTGGCTGCACAAATTGCGCCGCGCCATGGTGAGGCCGGGACGTGACCTGCTGACGGGCCGAGTCGAGGTGGACGAATGCTATGTCGGCGGTCTGGAGGAAGGTCTGCCCGGTCGTCTCAACTTGGAAAAAGCACTGATTGTGGTTGCCGCTCAAGAAGATGGACCTGGGATTGGACGGATTCGCATGCGCCAGATCAGAGACGCTTCGGCCGAAAGCTTGGTGCCCTTTGTGCAGGACTCGGTAGAACCGGGCAGCGTCATCCACACCGATGGCTGGCTGGGTTACCTACCTTTGGGGAGGAGAGGCTACTCACACGAGGTCACCTTTCTGCGGGGCAAGAAGAAGACTCCATCGGAGCTGATGCCACGGGTTCACCGCGTGATCTCATTGCTCAAGCGATGGCTGATGGGAACCCATCAAGGGGCGGTCAGCCACAAGCATCTCGATTACTACCTGGACGAGTTCACCTTCCGTTTCAACCGGCGGAAATCCCAAAGCCGAGGCAAGCTGTTCTTCCGCCTGGCGCAGCAAGCAGTGGCTGTGGAGCCGCTTCCTTTGGACCGAATTCTTCACCCCGCAGCCAAGGTCAAAGCCAAACCACAACCTGTAGGGGCTACCTGAGTGAAGCAGATACCCCTCTGTTTTGATTGATGATTGTTGATTGTCGAATGAAAACCGCAACCTCGGGCTCTCATTCAATAATCAACAATGAAAATTCAACAATAGTCCCTAGTCGTTGATCGCCTGATACGCCAGTTCATGCACCTGCCGATCCAGCGTCAAATCGCCGGTGGGATGCAGTTGTGCCATGAAGATCACGATCATCTGTTCCTTCGGATCGATCGAAAACCCGGTGTAGAAAAATCCGCCCCAGTTGTAGGACCCCACTGATCCCAGCTCTGTTAGTGGTGCCTTCACTCCATCCACTCCGAACCCAAGACCGAAACCCATATCTGTCGCAATTTTGCCGAGCTGGTCATGGGTCATCAGTTCCACTGATTTCCTGCTGAGCAAAAGTGTGTTGCCAACTTTGCCGTCGTCGAGCATCATCTGGCAGAAACGAGCGTAATCCATAGCAGTGGAGACCAGTCCGGCGCCGCCGGAGAAGAGCTTCCTCGGCCCGCGCGAAGGATAATCCGCGGTATAGACGAAGCTGCCCTCGCGGATCGGCGTATCCGGAAATCGGTTCAGCCCCTTGTCGGGATAGTAGGTGTACGCGGTTGCCATGCGATCCAACTTATTATCGGGCGGAAAGAAATACGTGTCCTTCATGCCCAGCGGTTCGAAGATTCGCGTGCGGAAGAATTCGTCCAGCGGCTTTCCAGAGACAACTTCTACAAGACGGCCCAGTACGTCGACGCCAAGGCTGTATTCGAATCGATCTCCCGGATTGAACAGCAGAGGAAGCGCAGCCAGATGCTTCACGTTATCGGCGATCGTGCCGTCAAACTGCAGCAACCCGCTGGCCACATCAGCTTTTTCGTACATCGGTCCCAGATCGTCATTCCACTGATAGGTAATTCCGGAAGTGTGTCGCAGCAGATCGCGAATTGTGATTTCCTTAGTCGCCGGAATCGTATAAGTCGCTCCCGACGCGGGTTTTACCAGCACTTTCGGATTCTTGAACTCAGGCAGGTACTTCGAGACCGGATCATCCAGCAGGAACTTGCCTTCTTCGTAGAGCATCATCACGGCCACGCTGGTGACGGGCTTGGTCATCGAACAAATGCGGAACATCGCATCGGTCGGCATAGCCTTCGCTGCTTCGCGGTCCGCCATCCCCTGGGCCTTGAACCACGCCACTTTGCCGTGACGGACGACCAGCGTGACCGCACCCGCAACTCGCTTGTCGTCGATATTCCTCTGCACGGAGCTTGCAATGCGCTCCAGACGATCGGAAGAAAGTCCGACCGATTCTGGCTTAGCCGCAGGAAGATCCTGCGCGATGGCGATGAGATTGAGGACAAAAATTCCGAGCAGAACCGACATGATTCTCCGGTTCCGCCCGGTTATATAGGTGGAGTGCATGCCCTTCCTCCGGCGCTACGACTTGATCGTTTTCGAAGCCGCATCCCAGGTGACCGGCTTCTGGCGGAAATACGACTCGTTTGCCATATGGCAGGCGACGGCCGCATGGTTCCCGAAGACCGCATCTTCAGTCACCGGCTTACGCGATTTCACCGACTGGAAGAATACGTTCAGGTGCGGTTTCATATCGTCCCAATCGTGTCCCTTGTAAACGGTGTCCTCGCTCGTCGGCTCTTTCCCGAGTGATGGATCGTGCTCCGCGTGCCACTGCTTCATATACTCTTCGCGCATCTTGGCCGGGAAGCTGAAGGCGTAATAGCTGGGAGCCATATCTACGCCCGTCTGAGAAGCGTGGCGGAGATCGAATTCGCCCGCGTCGAGGATGCCTTTCGGTCCCATGAAGCGCGCCAGTTCTGGCGTTTCGCATCCCAGGTCGAGCCGGACATAGACCGGAATTCCGTGATAGTCGAAGAGCACGGTGTGGAAATCGGGCATATCGCGGCCGTCGTTGAAGCGGAAAATGCCGCCCATCGCCATGGCAGACCGGGGAATTTCGTTCCAGCCCAGGGTCGCCATCATGCCGCTAAGCAAGTGCACCATGAGGTCTCCCGCGACGCCCGTGCCGTATGCCTTCCAGCACCGCCAGCGCGCGAAGTGCAGTTTGTTGAAGGGAATCTTCGGAGCGTCATTGAGCCAGGTGTCCCAGTCCAGCGTTTGCGGCGAAAGATCGGTCGGCGGCGGGTATTCCCAGGCTCCGGTCGGATCGTTGCGGCCGAGTGTGAGTTCGACCATTTCGATGTCGCCGATTGCGCCGCCCTTGTACAGTTCCGCTGCCTTGGCGCACAGCACCGAACTCACGCGTTGCGAGCCAATCTGTACGATGCGATTGTTCTTCTGCGAGGCTTCCACCATTGCGAAGCCGTCAGGAATGGTGTGCGACATCGGTTTTTCGCAATAGATATCCTTGCCCGCATTGCAGGCATCGACCACCACCCGGCGATGCCAGTGATCGGGGACAGCAGCAACGATGCAGTCGATGTCCTTGCGGTCCAGCAACTCCTGATATTTCCGCGTGGTCGGCAGATTCGGATTCGCCGTAATTTCCTTTGCCAGTGTGTGCCGTCCATCGTACAAGTCGGCAGCCGCGACACACTCCACGCCAGGAATGGTGATCGACTGGGCCAGCAGACCTGAGCCCTGCATCCCGATTCCGATCATGCCGAAGCGGACTCGATCGCTCGGCGCCACCGCCCGCCGCAATGGTTGGGCTTCCAATCTGATTGTTTTCGCAACTGCCAGACCGCCGGCCGCGGCCGCACTTCCTTGTAAGAATGCACGCCGGGAAAGAATGCGTTTCATGCCGAATTCCTCCTCTTTAGGGTTTAAGTTGTCTTGCTGTGCACGCGCGCTCTGCGCGCCAAAGAACCCAACGCACGATCGTCGCGCATGATCCTGCGCAAACGATCCCGCGATTGGCTCGCATCCCTACTTCTTGAGCGGTTTGATCGCTACTTCCTTGAAGAACACGATGTCGTTGTCGCTGTGATTCTGTAATCCGAACCAGCCGAGATTCGGGCGTGTGCCGTGTTGTGGCTCGAAGTCGAACTTCTTCTCCGGCACTGGATCGCCCTCTTTGTAGTCTGTGACCTTTTTCCCGTTCAGCATAACGATCGTGCGTGGACCGTCCAGGGTGATGTCCATCGTGTTCCACTCCGGACCCGGCTTCCACGCGTTCTTGACCAATGGCTTGGTCAAGGAGTACAGCATGCCGGTCTCGTGATACTCGTCCTCGTTCGACTTTTCCGGATGATTGTCGATCTGCACTTCGTAGCCGTAGTGCACGGGCATCCACTCTTCACGAGGCTCGAGAGGAATGCGGATGAAGACCCCGGAATTGTCGTTCTCATCGCGCATCTTGAACACAACATGAATTTCGCAGTTGCCAACTTTGCCGCCAGTCCAGTAGAGCAGGCCCATTCCCCCGTGTGTGCGGATGAGACCGTCTTCCACGGTGTCGCCACCTGGGCCAACGTGCTTCCATCCCGTCAGATCTTTGCCGTTAAAGAGTTGCTGCCACTTGCCGGGGTCGCCTTTGCAGGCGTTTTCATCGGCGGCCATCACCAGAGTAGAGAGTCCTGCGACCAGAAAAATGCAGACAGTAAATCGTTTTAGCATGGGGGATCTCCTGGAGTGTCCTGCTGGGCTGTCATGGGGACAGACCAATCTACTCGCACAGGCAAATAGAATCAATCCGCCATTACTCGTGTAGGGATAGCCGCCTCGGCTATCCCGCAAGCGCGAAGCGCGAGCGGAGCCTGAAGATATGCATCTACGAAGATTTTCGTTGACACTACGAATATCTTCGTAGTATTGTCCCGTGCATGACGCGTTCGCCGCAAAAACCGACAGCATCAGAACTGGAGATCCTTCGCGTTTTGTGGGGGCGTGGCCCCTCTACTGTGCGTGAAGTGCATGAGGCGCTCAGCGAAAAGAAATCGCTGGGATATACCACGGTCCTAAAACTGCTCCAGATCATGACGACAAAAGGCACTGTGCGGCGAAACGAAACGCAGCGGGCGCACGTCTATGAAGCATGCCTGCCCGCCGAGCAGACCAAGCGGCAGCTTGCTGGGGACATGTTGCAGCGCGTCTTCGAAGGCTCTGCAAGCCAACTCATGATGCACGCGCTGGCAGGCAACAGGGCCTCACGGGAAGAGATCGAGGAGATTCGCCGTCTGCTCGACGAGTATGAAAGGAACCGCCGATGACGACTCTGACCAACTGGATGAGTACGGACACGATGCAATCCCTGGGCTGGGCGCTGGTGCACTTCCTGTGGCAGGGGACGGCGTTGGCGGCGATTGCGGCAGCGGCAATGGCTGCATTCCGCAAGCCTGCGGCGCGTTACATCATTGGGATTGTCGCGCTTGGGCTGATGCTCGCGGCTCCGGTCGCGACATTCGTCTTTTACTCGCAGCTGCATGCGAATTCCACGGATTTCGTAAAGTCGTCACCGCTCGCCGCGGCCGCTTGGCCAATTGCGAGGGGCAACACCGCGGCGAGCGGAACGACCCCGCGGGTTCCGATTCGATCCCTCGACGCTCTTCCATGGCTGGTTGAGATCTGGCTGCTTGGCGTCGCGCTGTTCAGCCTGCGGTCCGCAGGAGGGTTCCTTCTGCTGGAGCGGGAGCGGCGCACACAATCGATCGCGGTCAAAGACTGGGTGCTCGAGATCTGCTACGAACTGCAGGACCAACTCGGCACCCGTCGTGCTGTGCAGTATTGCGAAAGCACTTTCCTGCAGGCGCCAGCGGTGATTGGGTGGTTTCGTCCTATCGTGTTTCTGCCGGCAACCGCATTAACAGGGCTCTCTGAGGAGCAGTTGCGTGTGGTGATTGCGCACGAACTGGCGCACATCCAACGGTTCGATGCGTTCGTGAACGTGTTCCAGGTTTGTGTCGAGACGCTGCTCTTTTACCATCCGGCGGTGTGGTGGCTGAATCGACGCATTCGCGCCGAACGCGAGCACTGCTGCGATGAGACCGCAGTCGCGCTCTGTGGCAATGCAATCGAGTACGCGCGCGCGTTGACGCTCATGGAAGAATGGCGCAGCGCTCCGGTGTTTGCCATGGCGGCGAATCGCGGACCGCTCTCGGAACGGATCCGGCATCTGTTGGGGATGAACGCGTCCGGAGATGGCGGGCGAAAGCTGGGATTCGCGGGAAGTGTCCTGTTTCTTTGTACGGCGCTGCTCGCAGGCAACGCGCTGTTTGGCCTCGCCTATTCGAGACCCACTTCATACACAGGTGCAGGACCAATTCAACGACTCGTGGCGAGCGTAACGCCGCAACCTCAGCCGGTTCGACAAGCTGCTGCGACGCCTGCGGCGAAACCCACTGCGGCGCACAACCCTCAACCTGCGGAACGCCCTCAACCCGGGGAACATCCGGTGAGCGCTCAGTCCTATATCGACGGGATGAAGTCAGCTGGTCTCAATAATCTCAGCGCAGACGATCTGATTGCGCTGAAGATCCAGGGAGTCACTCCTGAGTATGTTCGCGCCATCCACGATCTGGGTTTCCAGCCTGACGCAGATGGATTGGTCGGACTGAAGGTGCAGGGCGTAACTCCGGAATACATCAAGGAACTGCGGTCGCTCGGCTTTAAGCCGGATGTGGACGAGATCATTGGCATGAAGGTGCAAGGCGTCACCGCCGATTATGTGCAGGGGCTCAAGGCAGTCGGGATTCAGGCGAATGGGGATGAGATTGTCGGACTGAAGGTGCAGGGCGTGACTCCGGAGTATGTCCGCGAAATGCAAGCCGCGGGTTTGAAGGTAGATGCTGACGATATCGTTGGGCTCAAGGTGCAAGGAGTCACAGCCGCGTACGTGAAGGGATTGCGCGACCAAGGACTGAATCCGAGCACCGATGATGTCATCGGGATGCGCGTGCAGGGCGTGACTCCGGAATACATCCGTGATATTCGTGCTTTGGGACTGAACCCGAGTGCGGACGAAATCGTCGGAATGAAGGTGCAGGGGGTCACGCCGGAATACGTCAAGGCACTGCAGTCGGCCGGATTCAAGCCTGACGTTGATGAAGTGATCGGCGCAAAGGTGCAGGGAATTACACCTGATTTCATCGATGCGGCGCGCAAGCACGGGTTCCAAAACCTGACTATCGACAAACTCATTCAGCTCAAACATCTGGGGATTCTGGACAGCAAAGGGGACATCTAGTTTTCGTTTCATGGCGCTTGGCTTCGCCTTGGCTTGGACAGCCGAGGCGGCTGTCTCTACGTGTGTGATGAAAGGAGATTCTTATGAGAATACGTCGAACACTGGCTTACTTAGTCTTTGCTTCTTGCGTGCTTCTGATTGTGGTGAAGAACCGGGCAGCGGAACTCGGCAACGAAGTTCGCAGCGGCAGCTGGGCGATCAGCAAGTCGGACGAGGCTGGCAAAGTCGAGTTCGCGCTGATGGAACACCGCCGCGACGGAAGCTCGAACCATCAATCCACTTGGCCTGCGAGCGCGTTTCAGGGCGTCGACTTGTCTAAGCCGGGGCGACAGGACGTGCGTTTCACGATCGCGCGTGATGCGGGCAAGATCGAGTGCGAGGGCTACTTGAACGATGGCGAAGGCGCGGGAGTCTTTCACTTCCAGCCTGACGCGAATTACCCGCGTGAGATGAAATCGCTAGACTTCAGTGTGGATGAAGAGAAGCAGTTTGCCATGGCAGTGCAGGATGTCAGCCTGGCTTTCGCGCGCGAGATGAAGAATGAAAATCTCAGTGATCTGGACGCCGAGAAGCTGATCGCGTTTCGCATCTTCGGCGTGGACAAGGCTTTCATCGACGCGCTTCGCGCTGAGGGGTTGAAGATCTCGGATGCCGACAAACTGGTGGCGTTTCGAATTCATGGCGTGAGCGCGCAGATGGTTCGCAGCCTGCATCAGGCTGGGTATTCTCCAGACGAAGACACACTCGTGGCGATGCGGATTCATGGCGCGACGCCAGAATGGATGCAAGAACTCAAGAAGCAAGGCTACGATCACCTGGAACTGCAAAAGCTAATCGCATTCCGCATTCATGGGGTTTCGCCGGAATTCATTCAGAAGCTGCAGGGGCTTGGATACTCGCATCCGGATCCGGACGAACTGATTGCGATGCGCATCCACAACGTCACGCCGGAATACATTGCCGACATGCGGTCGCGAGGGATGAAGGACTTGAGCATCGACAAGTTGGTGAGCATGAGGATTCACGGGATCGATTAAGGGAGATTGCAGATTTTCGATTTCAGATTGCTGATTGAAAACCGCCCGCTGGGCGGTTTTTCTTTGATTTTTGCCGGACTCTCGCTCTGGGAAATGGGCCGGAAAATATTCCGTCCGGTCGAGATTTCGTTAGGTACTTTCGCGAGTTCCAATTTGGGAAACCCTCTGTCTCTGGGGTACCCCCTCCCCCCAGCCTCTGAAAAGCCGCGACTGGCGCGGGGTTTGCAAAAATGGGTTGCAAAATATTGAGCGCCTGAGGGTTAGAGGTCAAAATCTTGATTTCAAAGAACTTGCGGGCTTTTCTGCGGGCCGCGCATGTACCGCTTTCGCTTTGGCAATGATCTGCTTTCTGAAATTCCGGCGCAAGGGCAGATGTCACAGGGGGCTGTGGATTTCTTTGAAGTCTTCATCGATTGCGGTGAAAAGCCCACTTCTCGCGCAAAGAGCGCGCGAGAAATGGGGCGCACCCATCAGGGAAGTCAAACTCCCTACCCTTCGACTTCGCTCAGGGCAGGCTCTGTCGCAAACACCGCGGCGAGGGTGGGGCGCCGGCGCTACGAATGCGGATCATTGTGACGTTCGTTGGCGTTGGGTATAGTGGCTGGCTTGGCGTTTTACTCTTACCATCGTCGTCTCGAAAGCAACCATCATGTCTTCTTCTGAGAAGCCTACGCGGCGAGAGTTTCTGGTTACCTCTTCTTCGGTTGCGTTGGGGGCTGCGATTCCTTTGGGCACGACAACGGGGTCTGCGGCTGGAGAGACTGCCGATGTGCGGGCGAATGGTGCCGGATATTCACTGGAAGACCTTGTTCGGCCGGGAGCGCAACGCACTTTTGCGCGGGACACGGCCACGCAGGTCGCGATGCCGGTGGGTGGGATCGGGGCGGGATGCGTTTGCTTCAACGGGTACGGCGGGCTGCAGGATTTTTCGATTTGGAATCATCCGGCTACTACCGCTTTGCCCGAGGGATTTGCCGCGTCTAAAGCTGGGTTTGCGATTCTGCATATCAAGAAGCCTTCTGCGGTTACGAAGCTGATCGAAGGACCTTTTCCGGTTCTGAAGATTTTCGATCAGGGATTGCAGGGCGAAGGATACCGGCGCGGGGGCTTTGAAGGATTTCCGCGCTTTCAGAAGTGCGAATTCAAAGGTGAGTTTCCATTCGGAGAAGCTAAGGTCAGCGATCCGTCCATTCCGCCGGAGGTAACGGTCACCTCGTGGAATCCCTTCATTCCTTTGGACGACAAGAATTCCGGGATCCCTTGCGCGATCCTGGAATACACCTTTCACAACGCTTCGCAGCAATCGGTCGAGTTTGAGTTTTCCTATCACCTTTCGCACTTGGCTTCCGGATGCGGCAATGACGAGGGGAAGAGCCGAAACACGGCGCTGCCTGGACGCGGCGTGTTTCTGCACAACGAGGAGGAACGGAATGCTGAAGCGTACGGCAGCGCTTGCCTCATGGCAGTCGGAGACCATCCGAAGGTGAAGGGGATGTGGCTACGGAGTCCGGGATGGGAATTCGATTCGCTGTCGGCGCTGTGGCGTGAAGTCTCGACAGCAAGTTTCACCGAGAATGCGGGTTCGAACCAGACCGAGACCGCTGGACGGAATGGCGGATCGATTCTTTTTGAGGGATCGCTCGCGCCGGGCGCGTCCCGCACTTATGCCATCGTGATTGCGTGGCACTTTCCGAATTGTTATTTGCAGGTCGGCGGCGTTCGTCCGGCGGGCGCGTCTGAGCCACAAGGCGCGGCTGGATGCCATACCTTGCCGTCCGGTTCGCCTCCGTTGTGGCGGCCATTTTATGCCTCAATTTGGAATGATGCGCGCGAAGTAGCTTCTTACGTTGCGGACAACTATGCAGACCTGCGGGCGCGCACGAAGGCGTTCAAGGATGCCCTGTTCGGGTCATCTTTGCCTCCGTATGTGCTGGATGCCATTTCTGCAAATTTGGCGATTTTGAAATCTCCAACTGTGCTGCGGCTCGAGAATGGGGACATTTGGGGTTGGGAAGGCTGCTTTCCTGATGCGGGATGCTGCCACGGGTCCTGTACGCATGTCTGGAACTATGCCCAGGCTTTCCCGCATTTGTTCCCCAAACTCGAGCGTTCGCTGCGTGAATTGGAACTCGTCCGCTCGATGAACGAGGAGGGGCACGTCACGTTCCGGTCGGCGTTGCCTGAGGGGCCAGTGCCACACGATTTTCATGCCGCTTCGGACGGGCAATTGGGCGGGATTCTGAAGATGTTTCGCGACTGGCAGATTTCCGGTGATTCGGATTGGCTACAGAAGATGTATCCGCTAGCCAAGCAGAGTCTGGATTACTGCATTCGAACCTGGGATCCGGACCATCGCGGGGGTCTGTTCGAGCCACATCACAATACGTATGACATCGAATTCTGGGGACCGGATGGGATGTGCACGAGCATCTATCTTGGGGCGCTCTCAGCATTCGCGGAAATGGCGCGAGCAACGGGCCGTCTCGAGGATGCGACCTTTTATGGGGATCTCGCGCGACGTTGCGCGAAATTCATGGACGAGCAGTTGTTCAATGGCGAGTATTACGAACAGAAGGTACAGTACGCGGGCCTGCGGGACCAGTCGTTTGCCGCGAGAATCGCCAAGGTAGACGAAAACAGCGGCGACATGGAGAAGTTGCTGAAGCGGGAAGGGCCAAAATATCAGTACGGGACCGGGTGCCTGTCGGATGGAGTGATCGGTATCTGGATGGCGCAGATGTATGGAGTGGAAACCCCGCTCTCTCGGGAGAAAGTGAAGAGCACGCTGCAGGCAATCTTCAAAAACAACTTCAAGACCGATTTGAGCCAACATGCCAATGCGCAGCGTCCGGGGTACGCCATGGGGCACGAGCCCGGACTGCTCCTGTGCACTTGGCCACGGGGCAATAAGCCGACACTGCCGTTCGTTTATTCCGATGAGGTCTGGACTGGGATCGAGTACCAGGTTGCGTCCCACCTTATTGCGGAGGGATTTGTCGCGGAAGGGCTCACCATCGTCAAGGCCCTGCGCAGCCGGTATGACGGGCGAGTGCGCAATCCGTGGAACGAATACGAATGCGGAAATTACTACGCGCGGGCTATGTCGAGCTATGCGCTTCTGGCTGCGCTATCCGGGTTTCGATATTCCGCCGTGCAAAAGAGGCTGTGGTTTGGGCCGAAACTCAGTGTCCGCCCGTTCAGAACTTTCTTCTCGTGTGCTGCGGGCTTAGGAACCATCGCCCTGAATTTACACTCATTGCGAATCGATGTGGTTGAGGGTCAATTGGCTGTGGAAGAGCTGGTGTTAGCCGAAGATGGCAAGACGCATACCTGGAACTGGAGTGCTACCGCCCGTCCTGGCACTCCGGCGATCAGAGAACTAGTGTAGTGCGTCGGAAATCGTGATCGTTAAATATTGCGCCTCGATTCGCGTGATCTGTGGTGTCCGGCGGGGAGGTCAAAGGCTTTAACCACGGAGGGCACGGAGGATCACAGGGGAAACCGGCGACTGTTTGACGCACTCACCAGGCACACGGCGCACGCCGAGTGAAAAACACTTCATTCCGACATTTTCCTCCTCCCGATCGTTGTTTCGTAACCACAGGACCTGCCAGCCAGTTATAAAAACGTGGCGGCTCAGGTCAGTTTCGCGTTTTTTCCTTCCATTACCGATGGTTTAGGCCATCCCAATCGACCAAAGTCGGATTCATCTCTGAATCCTTTTGACCGCTGCTTAAATCAATATTCGAAATACTGGGGTTCATTCAGGGGTTCGTAGGAAGCAAAACCAGACAATCAAGAGCTGTTTTTGTAGAGGAGAAGGTATGGCGAAGCGGATGGTCCTGATGTTGGTGATTATGCTGGCCTTGGTGGGGGGCCTCGGATTTGTGAAGTTCAAGCAGGTCGAGGCGGCGATCGAGCAGGGCAAGAACTTCAAGATCCCGCCAACAGCGGTTACCACCGTGGTTGCGAAAAAGGAGACTTGGCCATCGACCCTGAGCGTGATTGGGACGGCTGCGGCGATCCAGGGCGTGACGGTGAGCGCCGATCTGCCCGGGACGATCGACAAGATTCATTTCGAGTCGGGGCAGTGGGTGAAAGAGGGCGACATCCTGGTGGAACTGGATACCCGGCAGGAACGGGCGCAGTTGGCCAGCCTGGAAGCGCAGCGGGATCTGGCAAAGGTCAATTACGGGCGGGCGCAGGAGTTGGTGAAGCAAGGCGTCATCGCCCGCCAGGAATTTGATAACGCGACCGCGCAGCAGAAGGCGACGGAGGCGCAGGTGGGCGACATTAAGGCGGCCATCGCCCGAAAGACGATCCACGCGCCGTTCTCCGGAGTCCTGGGAATCCGGCAAGTGAGCCTGGGGCAGTACCTGGCGGCAGGGCAGGCGATTGTTTCTCTGCAAACTCTCAGCCCAATCTATGTGAATTTTGGAGTACCGCAGCAGGACACGGGTAGGGTCATCCCCGGACATGTGCTGCGGGTTACGAATAACGATCTGCCGGGGATGGGCTTCACCGGCCGAATCATGGCTCTGGATTCAGTGATCAGCGAGCAGACCCGTAACATTCAGGTGCAGGCGATCGTTACTAATAAAGAAAACAAGCTGCGGCCCGGAATGTTTGTGCAGGTGGAACTGCCGTTAGGCAGCCCGCGTGAAGTGGTGCCGCTGCCGGCGTCGGCGATTAACTACGCTCCCTACGGAGACTCGGTTTTTGTCGTGACCGATATCAAAGACGCCAAGGGAAACACGTTCCGCGGGGTGCGTCAGCAAGTGGTGAAGATTGAAGGATCGCGCGGGGATCAGGTGGCGGTCGTTTCTGGTCTGAATCCCGGCGATGAAATTGTGAGCTCGGGAGTGTTCAAGCTGCGAAATGGGGCACCGGTTGTGGTCAACAACACGGTGAAGCCCAGCAACAACGCGGCTCCGAAGCCTGAGGACAGCTAAACTCAAACACTCGCGAAAGCGCCGCTTTTCGCGGAGGAAATGCGCGAAAAGCGGGGTGCGGGATATTTCTTTTTCTTCGCTGCAGTGAGGGGTACTCATGAAGTTCACCGATTTATTCGTTAAGCGTCCGGTACTGGCGATGGTGGTAAACCTCGTCATCCTGATCGCAGGGTTGCAGGCAATCCGATCGTTAAGCGTGCGGCAGTATCCACGCAGCGACATCGCGGTGGTGCAGATCACCACGGTGTACGTCGGCGCCAATGCCGACCTGGTGCGCGGATTTGTTACGACTCCGATTGAGCGCGTTGTGGCCAGCGCCGACGGCATCGACTACATGGAGTCGACGAGCGCGCAAGGACTGAGCACGATTCAGGTCCACCTGAAGATCAACTACGACACTACGGCGGCACTGACGCAGATTCAGGCGAAGGTCGCGCAGGTGCGGAACGATCTTCCTCCGGACGCGCAAATTCCTGTGATTGATCTGCAGACTGCGGATACCCAGTTCGCGGCGATATATATCGGCTTCTCTTCCGCGGAACTAGATCAGAATCAAATCACCGACTACCTGACGCGTGTGGTGCAGCCGAAACTGAGCGCGATCAGCGGCGTGCAGCGGGCGGACATCCTCGGCAACCGCACGTTTGCGATGCGCCTGTGGCTGAAGCCGCAGGAGATGGCGGCGCGTGGAGTGTCGCCCTCGGATGTGCACGACGCGCTGGCCAAGAACAACTATCTGTCGGCTCTGGGCAGCACCAAGGGCTCGATGGTGTCGGTGAACCTGGTGGCGAACACTGATCTGCGGACTCCGGAGGAGTTCCGCCAGATGGTGATTAAGGAGAGCAACGGGACCGTTGTACGTCTGGGTGAAGTGGCGGACGTGCAACTCGGCGCTGAGAACTACGACCAGGACGTCAAGTTCAACGGTGAGACGGCGACGTTCATGGGCGTGTGGGTGCTGCCCACGGCAAACTCTCTGGACGTGATCAAGGCGGTGCGCCAGACGCTTCCCGGGATCGAGCAGCAACTTCCTGCGGGCATGAAGTTGGGCATTCCTTACGACTCGACTGCCTACATCCAGGACGCGATTAACGAAGTGCTGCACACGCTCACTGAAACCCTGGTGATCGTGATTGTGGTGATCTTCCTGTTCCTGGGATCGTTCCGATCCGTGCTGATTCCGGTGGTTGCGATTCCGATCTCGCTGATTGGCGCAGTCTTCCTCATGCTGGTGGCGGGATTTACGATCAACCTGTTGACGCTGCTGGCGATCGTGCTGTCGGTGGGACTCGTCGTTGACGACGCGATCGTGATGGTGGAGAACGTAGAGCGCCACCTCGAGATGGGCAAGACGCCCTACCAGGCTGCGAAGGACGCGGCGCGAGAGTTGGTTGGCCCGATCATCGCGATGACGATTACGCTGGCTGCGGTGTACGCGCCGATCGGAATTCAGGGTGGACTGACGGGAGCGCTGTTCCGCGAGTTCGCATTTACGCTGGCCGGCGCGGTGGTCGTCTCCGGCATCGTGGCGTTGACGTTGTCACCGATGATGGGATCGAAGTTGCTGCGGGCTGGGGCTTCCCATAAGGGATTGGCAGGCATCGTCAACCGCACCTTCGAGAAAGTGCGCGGATTGTACACGCGCCTGCTGGGCGGAACGCTGCAATACCGTCCGGTGGTGCTGACGGTGTGGGCGATCGTGGCCGTGCTGATGATTCCGTTCTATATGTTCTCAATGAGGGAGCTGGCGCCGGCGGAAGATCAGGGCGTGGTGTTCGGCGTGATTCAGGCTGCGCCGAACGCAACGATCGACCAGACGAACCTGTTTACCAAGCAGGTCTACGATGTGTATCACTCGTTTCCGGAGAACGGAAGCACGTTCCAGATTACGACTCCGAATGGCGGTTTCGGCGGCATGGTGACCAAGCCGTGGAGCCAGCGTACGAAGACCACGCAGCAATTGCTGGTAGAGTCGACGGGGCCGCTCTCGAAGATTGCCGGCGTTCGCGTGATTCCGCTGACTCCGCCACCGCTACCCGGAGGCGGAAATTTCCCCGTCGATTTCGTGATTGCCTCGGCCGCTGAGCCACAGCAGGTCAGCGCGCTCGCGGAGCAGATCGTGAAGAAGGCGATGGCGAAGGGAATCTTCATCTTTGCCGACACAGATGTGAAGTTCGATCAGCCGCAGACCGAGGTCGTGTTCGATCGAGATAAGTTGCGCTCGCAAGGCGTGGATCTGAGCCAGGCGGGACAAGACTTGTCGACGATGCTGGGCGGGAACTACGTCAACCGCTTCAGCATTCAGGGACGCAGCTACAAGGTGATTCCGCAAGTCAAGCGGATCGAGCGGCTGACGCCCGATCAGCTTTCGCAGATTTATGTGAAGGGATCGGCGGACAAACTGGTGCCGCTTTCGACGTTTGCCACGTTGAAGACGACGACGCAGCCTAGGTCGCTGAATAAATTCCAGCAACTGAATGCGGTGCGGATTCAGGGAGTCATTCCTCCGCCGGTGCCGTTGGATCAGGCGCTGACCGAACTGGAGAATGACGCGAAGGAGGTTCTGCCGCAGGGATTCACCGTCGACTACGCGGGCGAGTCCCGGCAACTGCGGGTGGAAGGCAGCAAGTTCCTGGGAACGTTCTTTTTGTCGGCGATCCTGATTTATCTGGTGCTTGCGGCGCAATTCGAGAGCTTCCGTGATCCGTTCATCATTTTGGCGGGGTCGGTGCCGCTGGCGATTTCCGGGGCGCTGGTGTTCTCGTTCCTGGGATTCACCACGCTCAACATATATAGCCAGGTCGGATTGATAACGCTGGTCGGTCTAATCTCAAAGAACGGAATTCTGATTGTGGAGTTCGCTAACCACTTGCAGGAAACCGGGCTGAGCAAACTGGAGGCGATCATTGGCGCGGCCACAACGAGATTGCGGCCGATTCTGATGACCACCGCAGCGACGGTGTTTGGGCATTTCCCGCTGGTTCTGGCGAAAGGGCCGGGAGCGGGCGCCAGGAACAGCATCGGTATCATGCTGGTGAGCGGCATGATTATCGGTACGGCGTTCACGCTGTTCGTGGTGCCCTCGATCTACATGCTGGTGGCGAAGACGCACTCGCCGATTCGTGACGAAGAGATGGAAGACATCACGCCCGTGCATGACGCGGAAGAGGCTATGGCGTAAGCTCTCAACAGCTGAAAACTATAACGGCGTGCCCTGACCGGCACGCCGTTTGTTCCTCCGGGCCTTATCAAGTAAGGCAAAGAGCTTTCTGCGACTTCGCATCCTTTGCGGCTTTATGGCTTTCGCACCTGCATAACCCGCGCGATAGAATTGGCACACTCTTGTGCCTCCTATGACTTGGTCGCCTCCCATCATGCTTCCGGACGAGTTCAATGCTGCGACGTATTTTGTCGATCGGCACATGGGTGAAGGGCGCTCATCCAAGATCGCAATTGAGTGCGGCGACGTTCGCGTAACCTATGGCGAGCTCTGCGCTCGCGTCAACCAACTGGGCAATGGATTGAAGAGCCTGGGCGTGCGGATGGAAGAGCGCGTGTTTCTGCTGCTTCCGGATGTACCGGAGTTTGCGTTCTCCTTCTTTGGGGCTATTAAGATTGGCGCGGTTGCCGTTCCCGTCAATACTCTGCTCAAATCCCAGGACTACAAATATCTGCTCAACAATTCGCGGGCGCGGGTGGCGATTGTCGGAGATTCCTTGCTACCGCTGGTGCAGGCGATCCCGCGTGGCGAGTTGCGGTATCTCGAAACGATCGTGGTGCAGGGCAAAACTCCCGCGGGGACGCTGGCTCTCGATGATTTGCTGCGGGGCAGCTCCGACGAATTGCAGCCCGCTGCAACCAGCAAGGATGACGCTGCATTTTGGCTTTACTCGTCGGGCAGCACAGGACAGCCCAAGGCGTGCGTGCATCTGCAGCACGACATGGTGGTCAGCTCCGAACGGTATGCCAAAGCGATTCTCAAGATTTCCCAGGAGGATCGTTTCTTTAGCGTGGCCAAATTATTCTTTGCTTACGGCCTGGGGAACGGACTGTATTTCCCTCTGGCGGTGGGTGGGACAAGCATTCTGATGCCAGGCGCGCCGCGTCCGCAGAGCGTGTTTGAGGTGATTGAACGGCACCGGCCGACGCTGTTCTTCTCAGTGCCTTCCAATTTCGTCAAACTCCTGGCTCACGCTGCGCCCGAGGACAGAGAGTTCGATCTCACTTCTGTTCGCCATGCTGTCTCCGCCGGTGAGGCGCTGCCAGCCACGGTGTTTCACCATTTCAAGGAGCGCTTTGCAGTTGAGATTCTGGATGCGATCGGCTCAACCGAAGCGCTGCACATGATGATTTCGAACGTTCCGGGAGAAGTGCGTGCGGGGTCCAGCGGCAAGATCATTCCGGGTTTCGAGGCAAAGATCGTTGATGATGACGATCACCCTGTCCCGCAGGGTGAGATCGGGAACCTTGTGGTCAGGGCTGACTCGATCTGCGCCTACTACTGGAATGAACACGAAAAGACGAAGAATACCCTAGCTGGGCATTGGCTACGCACGGGGGACAAATATCATCAGGACGAAGATGGATATTTCTGGTACGCGGGCCGCACCGACGACATGATGAAAGTGAGCGGCGTGTGGGTGAGTCCGATCGAGATTGAGCGTGTGTTGACGGAGCATCCGTCAGTGCTGGAGGTCGCCGTGGTGTTTCGGCCGGATAGGGACGGGCTGCAAAAGCCGGGAGCCTGCGTCGTTTTGCGGAATGGGGACGGTAGTGCAGAGCTGGCGGGTGAGTTGCAGAAATTCGTGGTCGAGCGTCTGCCGATCTTCAAGCGGCCACACTGGATTGAATTCCTGCCCGATCTTCCGAAAACCGCGACAGGGAAGGTGCAACGGTATAAGCTTCGCGGGAGCAAGCGTCACTGACGAAGGGATTTCAAGGCGGCCCGGAGTTCCTGTCTCATCTTTATCGAGTACCAGCGTGGCCCGTATTCCTCCAACAACCTGTAAACTCTGGCGAAGATCTTCGCGGCCTCAGTGCGGCGTCGCTTTTTGACGGTTGGCAATCCTACCCGCCGTTTGGTACGCCCCGGTTGCCTTTTTTGCATTCGGCCCTTTCAATGCGTGGTTTGGCACACATTGTTCGCGTTCGATGGAGACTTAGATCCGTACTCGCGGTCGTTCAGGATCTTGGTTCGAAGCGCGATTCATCAACGATGCTCGGCCAGAGCGCGATCGGCATTTCAAAGCGAAAGCCGATTACATCCGAAACTGCAAAGTGGCGGTAGCAGAGAATTTTTCCGGCATCGCTGGGTTTGCCGAGATCCGGAGTGAGAACGTCTTGTCCGGAACATCGACAAGCGAAGAAATCGATGCCGCGATCGTATCGCAGTCTGGACAGATCCGTTTCGAAGTGTTGACTTTCGAGAGTGAAGGAGCGGGCCAGGCCTCATTTTCGTGGTGAGCAGTCTCGGGATCGTGCGCGGGCGGCATAGCCACCCGAATTGAGCTTTCAAACAGCAAAAGGAACATCCCGTCGGTTCGCCCCACCTTTAGCCCTGAGCCTCGAATGAACGGTAATTTCTGCTGAGCCTACTGTCAAGGGTGGTTCCGTCTTGCGAGCAACGATCAGCCCTAACGAGTAACGACGGGGATGCGCCGAACTGTGCGTTCGCGCGAGATGCGAGGCCCAAGCGGAGCCCTCAGGGCTAAAGCCCGCATCTTTTGTGGGATTGAGCGGCGCGGCTAGAAGCGGTTGCGGAAAAACTCCGATCGTCGCGAGAGGCGACCACTGGGGCTGAAGCCCATTGTTGATTCTGCGCGCTCTACGCGGCGCTAAAGCGCCGCTCTTCCACGTTACCACCGGCATTCAGGAGTTTTTCCGCAACCTCTGAAGCCGCACCCTTTCAAAACCATATCTGATAGAGCTCTAGCGGGTAAATGAGATGTTCAGCCCGGTGGTGAAGATCACGTCGTTGTTCTTCGACCCGGTGGGAGGATTCGAGACGTAGATATCTCCGAACTGATTCTGCCAGCCCAGCCACTTGTTGAATTTCGTCACCGTGCCGAGATTGAAGGTGAAGCGGTACTCGCCGGTTTGCTGCAGATTGGGGAAGAAACCGGCGCTCTCGGTCAGCACCGTGCTTTTCCCTAGCTTCGTGTTGAGCTCTTCACCCAGCGTGAGGGCGGCGAATTTGTTGGTCTTGCCGTAGGACTCATAAATGGCGGGATTCGGGGGGGCAGCAGGAATAAGCAACGTCCCGTTGGAGTAGGTCTCGTGCGTATAGTTCAAGCCGCCGAGAAAATCCAGAATGGTGCGGTCGGACTTGATAGCGTGAAAGCCGAAGCCGCCGGTGTAGACCTGGCGAAGATCGAGGAATTGCAGCGCATTGGCCATGAAGTCACCGGCGCCGAAGACAAACAGCTTCGGATTCACGTCGCGGTCGTATCGGAGTCCACCTTGCTCGAGATTTGCGACCGTGCTCGGATTGGCAAGGTCGTTCGTGGTATTGATGGAGCTAGCGTAAAGCGTGATCTTGTCGTGCAGGCTGGGATGCACGGCGTTGAACGCGAGCGCCAGGTTTTCGGTCTGGCTGTTGCCGCGAGCCACGGAGAAGCCCACATTGATGCCGCCGTTCCAGCCGTGCGTGAGTCCCGGGTGAAGCGACTTTTCGTATGCCTGCTGCTCGGCCTCGCTGCGAATCAGCGTGACGTTTTCTTTCGGCACTGCGACTGTGCCGGCGGTCTTGGTAGCGACCTCTAGCTTGCCGTCGGTAGTCGTGACCGGGCCGACGGCGGTTTTTCCACCTTTGACGGTGACGTGAAGCTCCGCGTCGGTCTTGATTTCCTGGATGGCATCGAATTTCAGCGTGACGTCGCCGGCGGCATCGGTGTGCAGTACCAGTGTCTTGCCGTCGGACTTGACCACCGTGCCGGTGAGACGGTCGCCATTCTTCAGAGTGACTTGGTCAGCGAATAGAGTAGTTGAAAATCCAAAAAATGCGATTAGGGCCAATACTTCTAACTTGCGTAGCACGGCCTACCTCCATTTTGCAGAAGTAATGAATAGCGATTGGGAACCCGAGATTGCGGTGAATCGTTCGAGAAACTCAGACGAAGGGGCAGACAGCTCTGCCCGGAGTGCTTTCCGACTTAGGAGTCGAGCTAGCTCTTGGTTTCGGTGTCCTTCTTGCTCTGATCGGACGAAGCCTGTGCGGGGGGATTATCCTTCATGCCGTCTTTCAGGGCACGGATCCCCTCACCCAGACCTTTGCCGAGCTCAGGCAGTTTCCTGGGACCGAAGACCAGCAGGGCAATAAAGAAGATCACCAGCAGGTGCATCGGTTGAAATAGACCTTCTAACATCGGGAGCCTCCGAGGGATACCAAGCAAGTAAAGATCATACGCTATTTGCGGGGTCGAGGGAAAGGACCACTCCCGCCAGCCTCGAAATCAGCTTTGCCCTGTGTTTTACGCGGGTTGCAAGCCCGGTTCGGTGAAGCGAGCCACGCGCTGGTGTGATTTGACGCACAGCCGAGTTGTGGATCATGTGACGGGGTCGTGGGTCTTTGCGCTCTCCGCGAATTCGTGGCGCCTTTTGTGGTTAACAGCGTTTAATCGCAGAGATCGCAGAGAAGAGCCGCCGAGTTCGCGGAGAAAACCAAACCCTTGTCGTGCCCTTTGCGTGCAGGCGATTCTGCGGTACTCGATTAGGATCGTAACTTCAAGGGCGGGTTATTCTGCCCGGTTACCTCCGTGACCTTACCCCCGAATCGGCGGGCAGGCTATTTTCAGGAGGGCTTTCCGCAGGCGTTTGCATTGGCATTCCCGTGAGGAGCCGCTCTACGCAAGCCAATCCACGAGTTGGGGAGTACGGTGAGAATCAAGGCTTCGCTGTTGTTGTCCATGCTAGTTCTGGCCACGGTGGCCGCACGCTCTTCCGATAGTCCCGATCCACGATCCCGGGCCGTAACCACCACTCAACTCGCGGCATGGCTTACAGGCGGGGTCTCGAGCAGCCGTCTGGCGCGTGTCGTAGCCGAGCGCGGACTTGCCACGCTTCCGACAAACAATGAGCTGAGACAATTGGAATCGGCCGGGGCCGGCAAGGACCTGATGAAGGTCGTCAGTTCGGGGAACGCTTTTTCGCCTGAGGTTGGCCCGGCGATTCCGGCAGGGCTTCTGAAGGCGGCCTCGGAAGTGAAGGCGGAGCATTTTCACGAGGCGGAGACCGAACTTAGAGCATTGATCTCTGGTGATGACGGGAATCCAGCGCTGCACTTCGCACTGGGGGTGGTGCTGCGGCAGCAAGAAAAGCTTGACGACGCCTACGATGAACTGGCGGCCGCGTTGCAATTGATGCCCGACCTTCCCGAAAATCACAGCGCGATGTCCTATTTGTTCTACCGGCTGGATGACGGGCCCAATTCGATCTCCGAGGCGCGCACAGCCTTGAGCATCGACCCGAAAAATGGTGAGGCGTACCAGTATCTGGGACTCGGACACTATTCGCTAGGACAGTATGAGGCAGCGGTACATGCATATTCTGAATCGCTGGCGCGCGATCATGACAATCCCGATACCTACTACGATATGGGCATCGCGCTGCACGCGGCCGGCAATCTCCCGGGCGCGGTGTCGGCGTATGAAAGGGCGATCCAACTCCGTCCGGGTTTCTGGGAGGCGCATTCGAACTTGGGCCTGATCCGGCACGAGGAAGGGAATCTTGCGCAGGCTGTGGCGGAGTATCGCGAAGCCAAGCGGATTGCGCCGGATGAGGCGTCGGTCAGGAACAACCTGGGAAATACGTACTGCGACCAGGGGGAGTACGATGCAGCCATTACGGAGATGCAGGAACTCTATCGCCAGCATCCGGAGTGGCAGCAGGGCCACGCTTGCCTGGCCAGCGCCTTCATGGCGAAGAACAAGTACGACGATGCCGTCGAGCAGTTGCGACTCGCCGTGCATCAGAACCCAACAGGATCGACCGAGCACCGCGTTCTCGGGCAGACGTTGCTCCTCGACAACAAGCCAGAAGAGGCCCTGCACGAACTGCGCATCGCGGTTTCACTCAATCCGGACTCGGACCTCGCTCATCACCTGCTGGGAACGGTCCTGTTTCAGCAGGGCGATCTCGTGGCGGCCGAAAAAGAATTCCGGGAAGCGTTGCGGGTGAACGCCTCGGCCGACAATCACTACTCGCTGGCTGCCTGCCTGATGAGCCTGGATCGCTACCAGGAGGCGCTATCCGAGATCGATCTAGCCACCAAACTCGACCCAGAGCGGACGCTCTACCGGGCCCGCCGCGAAGAACTGCTGAAGCTCATCAAGGACACGAACTCACGGTAAATCCGCCCAATGGGTCAGTGCGGGCGTCGTACCTCCGGTCTGTAGGCGAAACAGGCTACAACGCTTAAATTAAAGCAAGAAAGACTTAAGCCGTGCATTGGGCGCGGTATTCAGGGGATCACTCGATGCCGAGCAACGTAACCCGATCACAGCAGAACAACGGCGCGGCAGCCGCTCAAGCGGCTTTGACAAAGGATGCGGGCGCGCGCCGGATGGCATCTGACGCGCAAGAACACGCGTCGAGAAAGGAAGCGGGATACGGGCTGCCATGCTCGAAATGCCATCTGTATTACCCCGCTGACCTCGATGAATGCCCGACCTGCCATCACAAGGAGCGGGTTTCTCCTGTCGCCCCAAAGCTGCCCGTCAGGCCGGCCCAGGCCGTTCCCGACGCTGTTCCGGATGGCGCCGTTTTGGAGCAGGAGCGGGAGGAATTTCTGCGCCAATTCAAGTCGCACCTGATGGAGGCCCACGCAGAAGTGATGAACGGTCCGGAATCGATCTGTAAGTTCACGGAGCACCATCCCGGAGAGCCGGGCAAGGCTGACGTGTGCGGCGGGTGTTATGAGCGGGTGCAAGAGCGACTCGATGTTTGCGAGGCGGCGCTCCACATTGATTTGAAAGAAGCGGCGCAGATCATTTACGACGCTGTGTGGGCCGATCCTTCGGACCCGGGGAAAACTTATCAGAATGCGGCCAGTGCTCTGCTGACAGAGTTGAGGAAGCGGGCGGGGATCACGACTGTGTTGGGGCCGTTTCAGCCGCTGGCGCACTAATAAGCGGGCGTCGGACCTCGGACCTTGGGCTTCAGACCTCAGACTCTCGTTTCGTGGCGCTTAAGATTGTCATCTGCGCTGGCGAGGGCATGCAAAACCACCTTCGAGCGTGAATACACGAGAAAACAGTAGAGAGCTGGCCCAATCGGGATCAAGATCATCGCGCAGAACCAAAGGATTTGCTTCCACGCTGCGGAATCATCGAAGCGAAATAAGAAGAACTCCATCCCAGTCGCGTTGATGGCGGTTGCAAGCACGCCAACGAACAGGAGTTGCTTGAGAAGAGGAATTGGTCCGTATACGTAGAGTGCCGCGAATGTTACGTATACCGTGAGCGAGACGACGGCGGCAGCACGATAGACCCGCCGTGCCGTCTCGGAAACAATCCATTCCTTGCTGAAATACTGGTAATGGTTCATGGCTTCCGCCGTTCGCTCTTTGGCTCACTCCGCTTTGATTGCGATCCACTTCTTTCCCGCATACAGCTTGTAGCCGGCGCCATCCTCGACCAGTTTGAGAGGGACCGCATGCTGCAGAGCCTGATCGGTCTGGTACGAGGTGCTTAGAACGTCGCTATTAGCTACGTCCATCACCACGAACTTATTGTCGGCAGCGAAACCGAAGCCGTATTGGCCGGGTGGCAGGGATGATCCGCCGACGTTCAGCTTCGTTTCTGTGATCAACATGCCTTGGTACTTCTGCTGGATCGCGGTGGAATATCCGGAGGCATCTACCAGCGCGGCCAGCATCATCTTGCCGTCCGCGAGCTGAAATCCGACAGCATTGCGCAGTTGCACGGGAGCCTTCTGGCCGCGGAAAAAATACTCGGCGGGAACAGCTTTCTTCAGTTCGTCGCTGTTGAGGATATGCTTTGAGACTTGCTGGGCGATGGCGTATCCAATCAGTGTGATTGCAACAATGGAGAGCATTTTCAGACCCGACTTGTTCATCGTAACGGTTCCTTTTCTGGGCCCTCAGGGGCTGAAAGCCCTCCAATCGTGGCCCACTAACGCGGCCCTGAAGGGCCGCTCTTCCACTAGAACCTCTTTATGGCGCGGCTGGAAGCCGCGCCCTTTCAAAGCCCGTAAAAGAGCTTCAAATTGACTCTGGGGAACTTTAGTCTTTCCCGTGGCGCGGAGCAAATGCTTCCTCTGTCGGAAGAATAGGAAATTCAGTTTGGCGGCAAGATTCGGATAGTCCGTTCGGAGGCTTCGCCGTAGGCTTTTCTTACTATGACAACGAATGCCATACTCGCACTGGACGCACTGGAAACCATGCCGGTCAACCAAGCCAAAGCCGCGGGATCTTCCGATTCATCAGACGATCGCTTTTGGGACGCCGTCATCGCGCGCGACTCAAAGCGCGATGGCGAGTTCTTCTTTGCCGTTTCGACGACCGGCGTCTACTGCCGGCCATCGTGCGCCGCACGGCGGCCGCGGCGGGAGAATGTGCAGTTCTTTCGAACCCCGGACGCTGCGGAACAGGCGGGATATCGGGCGTGTCTGCGCTGCCGTCCGCGTGCATTCACGGGGAACGTCGAGTCGGATGGCGTGAAGGCGATCTGCCGGTTTATTGAGCAGCATCTGGATGAGCCGCTCACGCTTGGCCGTCTGGCCAAAGAATTCCACCAGAGCCCGTTTCGCCTGCAGCGGCGGTTTAAGGCGGTGCTCGGGATTACGCCCCGGGAATACGCGGATTCCTGCCGGTTGAAGACCCTGAAGCACAGGCTGCAGTCAGGCGATTCGGTCACGCGAGCGATGTACGACGCCGGATACGGTTCGAGCAGCCGTTTGTATGAGCGCACCGCATCGCAGCTCGGAATGACTCCTGACAAGTACCGCAGGGGCGCGATCGCGGCCACGATCCGGTATACCTGCGCGGATTCGCCGCTGGGCCGGATGCTGATTGCGGCTACCGAGAAGGGTATTTGTGCGATCCAGTTTGCCCGCACCGATGGTGAGCTTATCGAGGGCCTGAAGCGGGAGTTCCCGTTCGCCATGCGGAGGACCGATAGTGGAGGGCTGCAGTCATGGGTGAATGCGCTGCTGCTGCACTTGCGGGGCAAGGATCTGAATTCGTCTCTGCCGCTCGACATTCGTGCAACTGCGTTTCAGCGGCGGGTGTGGGCCTATCTGCAATCGATTCCATTCGGCGAGACGAAATCCTACAGCGAAGTCGCGAAAGCGATCGGCCAGCCCCGCGCCTGCCGCGCCGTGGCTCGTGCATGCGCGACGAACCCGGTGGCAGTTGCGATCCCGTGTCACCGCGTGGTTCGCGAAGATGGCAGCATGGGAGGATATCGTTGGGGATTGGAACGCAAGAAAGCGCTGCTACAGATGGAACGCGGCGCTGGCCGTTGAGATTGCAGATTTCAGATTTCGGGCATTCAGAGAATCTGCAATCTGGAGCCCGAAATCTCGCATGCGGAATCTTCTTTTTCAAAAAGAGGTCCTGCCTCGATCAACTCCATCCGCTGAAGAAAGATTTGACCGCACGCTTGCGCAGCGGTGTAATATGCGGTTGCTGGGGGCTTTGGGGGACCCTCCTGCCGGGGCGGTGTCATGCGAGTCAAGGTGGCAGTGGTTGTTCTTTCTTGCGTTTTCATGTTTGGGTGTGGTGGTGGATCAAGCCCACAGGTCGGGGGAGGCACGATTGCGGCGCCGACCGTTTCGACGAGGGATGCGCAGAACGGGGCTGTGATCGTTAGCTTGGCCTCGACGGTTCAAGGGGCGACGATCTTCTACACGGTCGACGGGAGTACGCCCTCGACTTTGTCGCAGACGTATCAGGCGTCTTTTCTCGTGGCATCGAACGTGACGGTGCAGGCGATCGCCCTGTTAGACCTCGCCACTAGCAAGGTGACGAGCGCGTCGTTTTCACCCAATATCCCATCGGGAACGCTGGTCTGGAGTGACGAATTCTCTAACAACACTGGGGCTGACGCGCAGCCTGATCCGGCGATCTGGACGTATGACACCGGGAATAGTGGATTTGGAAATAACGAACTCGAGAACTACTGCGCCTGGGGATCGTCGACGTCACCCTGCAGCACGACCGACCCGAGCGAGTACGTTGGAACCGACGGCTATCTGCATATCTGGGCGCGGCAACCGTCGCCAGGCGTGTACACGTCAGCACGGCTGAAGAGTCAAGGGTTGTTTAGCTTCCAGTATGGACGGCTGGAATTCCGTGCTCTGGTGCCGGAAGCGCAGGGATTCTGGCCTGCGGTGTGGCTGCTGGGCAATAACATCGTGAACGTGAATTGGCCGGCATGTGGCGAAATGGATGTGCTGGAGCGGGTGAACGCAGCTGGTTCACCCGATTGGAATGCTGGGTCTATTCACGGGACCGGTTTCACCGGTGGGACAGGGCTGGGCGTTCAGTACGATTTTCCGAATGGCGAGACCGCAGCGCAATGGCATACCTACGGCATGATATGGAAGCCGGGCAGCGTGCAGTATTACATCGACGATCCGTTGAACATCTACGCATCATTTACGCCATCCAGCCTTGCCGTCTTGAGCGGAGCAGTCTGGCCGTTCGATGCGGGGCAGAGCAATTTCCTGATC
The DNA here is from genome assembly GCA_020073385.1 of Terriglobia bacterium. GTDB lineage: Bacteria > Acidobacteriota > Terriglobia > Terriglobales > Acidobacteriaceae > Sulfotelmatobacter. Next base: position 54,101 of record JAIQFH010000003.1, read on the forward strand.
GTGAATCTGGCGATCGGCGGGAGTTGGCCCGGGGCACCCGACCAGACCACACCGTTTCCGTCAGAGATGCTGGTCGACTACGTGCGAATCTACACGAACTAGGGCTGGGCTCATAAACCGGCTTGCTGGATCTAGGAGTCTTCCCTCATGGGCTGAAAGCCCGAGTCCCGTGTCGGATCTGACGCGGCGCTAAAGCGCCGCTCTTCCACTAAAACTCTTTAAGAGAGCAGAGTGACCTCGTGGCGGCACGGCTGAAAGCCACGCCCTTTCAAAACGGTTTATGAAACACGTAGACACGAACTAGATTTGCGTGATCGTGCGCTTGCGCACGGCCAGCCAGTTGAAGAAGGCCACTGCGACTGCGACCAGCAGGATCAGAGATTTGTTGTATTCGATTTGCGTCAGCAGTCCGGTGCAGATCAGCACTCCGATGATACTGATCAGAGTCCCGCCGCGGAGTTGGAACAACGCGCGTTCCGGCCTTTTCTTCCTTAAAACTGGGACCGACGCGCACACGACCCCGTAGTAGAAGAGGCGCGATCCAGCAGAAAGTGTCGCGTTCCCGGCAAAGCTGCCAAACAGGGCCAGCAACCACACCAGGAGCGCAAACACGAGAATCGAAAAATAAGGCGTCCGAAAGCGTGGATGCACAAGAGCGAAAACCGAAGGGAAGTCGCCACGCTCGGCCAGGGCGAAGGTGATCCTTGGTGTCGCCAGGATGTTGCCGCTGAGGTAACCGTAGATGGAGAGCAGGGCGCCGACCGCCGTAAGCGCGGCGCCGCCGCTACCTAAGACGATTCGTGCCACGTCGGCGAGGGGGCGCTCGCTGTGGGCCGGGTCAGGCAGGACTCCGACCACGACCCACTGAATCAGCCCGTAAATGACGGCGCAGGTAATCAATGCGGCGAACAATCCGAACGGCAAGTCACGGCGCGGATCTTTGGCTTCGCCAGCGGAAATCAGCGCTGCCTCAAACCCGCCGTAAGCAAAGATGAGAAGCACGATCGCCCGTGCCCACTGGCTCGCGCCAAGGTTGAGGCCCACGTTCGCCGGCGCTGGATGATGCGTCAACAAATAGAACCCGCCAGCCAATATGACGAACACAAGTGATGCCAACTTCGCGACGGTAAACGACGTACTCACGTGAGTACCGCCTTTTACCCCGCGAAAATTGATCGCCGCAAGGATCCCGATTAGCAGTGTGAGAATAGCCAACTTCATGGCGGGCCGAGTCGATTGCGGCCAGAATTCCCCCAGATACGTAACGAACAGGTTGGCGTTCGCCGCGCAGGCGGTGAGGCGGACGAACCATACCAACCATGCCACCTGTATGCCCATGAAGCGCCCGAACGCTTCCTGGGCGTACAGGTAAGGGCCTCCGGTATGGGCTAAGCGAGAAGCAACCTCAGCGAAGCAACCCATGATGACTGCGACCGCAAAGGCTGCGAGAACTACGGCCGCGATACTGGCCCTTCCGAGCAGGTTCGCTAAAACTGAAGGCAGCCCGAAGACGCCGCTTCCGATGATGCAATTCACCGTCAGCGCGGCCATGCTCCAGCGCCCGATAGCGCGTACTAAGCCTTCGCTGGAGGTCGTTTCAGGGACTGTTTCTGGCATCGCGAGTTTGTATCACATGTGGCCCTCCTGCTGGCGGTTCAAACGGTCGGTCAGCTAGAATCCCGCCAATCCAAAATGGGGCGGCCAGCGTAGTTCAGTCAGGAGTTCAAAGCATTCGCCATGACCAAAGAACGCCGCAGCGTCTTTATTGCCGGAGGCAGCGGCTATATCGGGCTGAGACTGATCCCTCGACTGCTGGATCGTGGGCACGAAGTACGCGCTCTGGTGCGGCCCGGTTCTGAGAGGAAGCTGCCGGAAGGCTGCAGCGCCGTGATCGGCAACGCGCTCGATGAAGCCAGCTATGCCCGGAACATTTCCCCGGCTGACACATTCGTGCAACTGGTGGGAGTCGCGCACCCGAGCCCTGCGAAAGCCGCCGAATTCCGGAAGATTGATCTTCCAGCTGGATTGGGAGCCATCGCCGCGGCCAAAGCGGCCAGTATTCGGCACTTTGTGTATGTAAGCGTGGCGCACCCCGCGCCCATGATGCATGCCTATATTGCCGTGAGGGCGGGAGTGTGAAGCCGCAATTGATTTAGCGGGCCTGCATGCCACGATTCTGCGGCCATGGTACGTTCTGGGGCCGGGGCATCGCTGGCCGTACTGCCTGCTGCCGATTTATAAGGTCGCCGAATTGCTGCCGCAGACTCGCGATGGAGCGAGACGGCTTGGGCTGGTGACTTTGGAGCAGATGCTGCGTGCACTAACGTTTGCCGTGGAGAATCCGGTCCAGGGGAAACGTGTGATGGGAGTGCCGGAGATCCGCTCGATCACCGAGTGAAAAGCCGCGCCCATCAAGGCTTTCTGCGATGTGACCTTATGGCCGACGAAAGTAATCGCAGAATTACGAAAGCGCATGCCCGTGGGACATCTATAAGCCAGACGCTGCCGATGAGATGGTTGACAGCGAACAGGAATGGCCTTCGACGACATGGACGATCTTCATCTACGAATCGCGCGCGTGACGGAAGACCTGCGGAATATCCAGCAGGAATTGAATTGCGCTGCGATGCAGGCGCCGAGTGATCCGGAGCTCATGGAAGCACTGAATTCGCTCTCGGAGACCGAGCCGATCGAAACCTTGCGCGTGGCGCTCGATCAGATGCGTCATTTTCTGTGGTTCTATTCCCGGGTCATGAGAAACGAGCCCGAGTTCGGCGACAATATGCGGCAGGCAGGAAACAAGGAATCCGCAAATGGCGATACGCCGAGGTCAGAAACTTCATTCTTCGATCAACTCTCACGCGTCGACGAAGTGATGCTGCTGCACCACCTGGCAGACGCGAAACGGCGCAAACCGAATTAATCCTATCCGGTGGCAGGTCTGGGTTTTGTTTCTGGACGCTCACGACAGAAACCAGAGAATGTGGTGCTATAGTCCTCTGCCGCCGACGACTGTCTTGACCACTTCACCGGCAGAACTTAGGACAACAAAGTTCGCTTCCACTCCGGCGGCCAGTTTCCCATATTTCGCCGAAAGGCCGACCGCCTGTGCAGGATTCAAAGTCGCCGCACGCACCGCCTGGGCGAGCGTCCAGTTGGAGAATCGGGTAACGTTGCGCACCGCTCGATCCATGGTTAGAACGCTGCCGGCGAGACTGTCGCCCGCGGTGGCCTTGCCATCTTTGACATCGACCTGAATGGGCCCCAACTGATAGCGCCCGTCGGGCATTCCGGTGGCAGAGATCGCATCGGTAATCAGGACTGCGCGCTCCGGCCCTTTTGCCTGGAGAAAGACTTTCACAACCTCTGGGGATACATGAATGCCATCTACGATGATGTCGGCAGTCATGGTGTCATCGCTAAGAACCTCGCCGATGATTCCCGGGTTGCGATGGTCCAGTGGGCGCATGGCGTTGAAGGTATGCGTCGCATGGCGAGCGCCGGCTTGCACGGCCGCGCGTGCCACAGGGAGCTCCGCATCCGAGTGTCCAATGCTGACGCAAATCCTTCTGCGAGCTGCTTCTGCGATCACTTCCATCGCACCGGGAATCTCCGGCGCAATCGTTATCATGCGCACATGACCGCGCGCTGCTTGCCACAGCTTTTCGAAAATTGGAACGGTAGGTTCTACCAGGTACTCGGGCGGGTGAACTCCACGCCGCTTATGGCTGAGGAATGGTCCTTCGAGATGAATCCCCAGCGGCCGCGCTTCGGGTGGACCTCCGTTGACCTTTGTCTTTTCTTCGATCGCATCCGCCAGCCGCTCCAAAGCCGAGCAAGTTACATCGAGCGGAGCGGCCACGGTCGTGGCAAAGTATCCGGCTACGCCATGCGAGGTCAGAAACTGACCTAAACGCGGCAACTCAGCGGCAGACGCACGCATGACGTCAAGGCCTGCGCCGCCATGCATGTGAATATCGAGGAACCCCGGAGCCAGGGCGGCATCGCCGAAATCCACGAACGACGCATTAGCTGGAGCGGCGTGAGCGGCGCGTGAGGAAATCTCAGTGATACGCCCGTCTTCGATGACGAGCCATGGATTCGTGATCTCCTCCACGGGAGTATAGAGACGCCGCGCGGTGACGACGGTTTTCATGAGGCGTGAGAAGCACCTATCCTAATTCCGCAAGGCGTCTAACGACAAATGGGACTGGCGGAAAGCTGGCATTCCTTTGCGCGAACGCAAAGATGAGCGCCAGATCGGCTCTAGCGGGCGAGGAGGAACGATAGGATTGAAGCAAGGCCCAACGGTCACCTTCGAGAACTCATTGCGAATGTTATAATCGATGGATCGCATTGGGCGCATTCCCGATCCTTCCAGCGCCCATCCGAAGTCGGGGAGTGGCTCAGCCTGGTAGAGCACCTGGTTCGGGACCAGGGGGTCGGAGGTTCAAATCCTCTCTCCCCGACCATCTTTTCAAGTGTCCGTTCCGGAGACATAGGTAACAGAACGTTCCGGAGACATAGGTTACACTTTGGGCCCGAAGGGGTTCTGCAAGGGCTGCAAGGTTTTTTCCTCCAAATCAATATAGCCGAGATCGTAATCCATAAAACTGACCAACCAGATGCTGTGGTCCACTTCTTTGACGCCGACGGCCTGGCCGGCGAGGGATACGCTGAGGTTGATCTTCTGGTTGTACAAGCAAAGACGTCCGCAACTGGTGACGACGACGGTGCGGTCGTGGAACGGGTAGTGAGGTTCGGGGATGCCTAGATAGGGGCGAGCGGAAGCAGAGTAGATCTCGGCCGGGTATTTCATGGCGAGAGCTTCATGGGGTCTTTCGTGATTGAATTCGTCCAGGAAGGCGTCGAACTTGGATCAACAACTTCCAAAATCGCCGGGAGTGCGAGGACTTCCAAAAGGACTTACATTCGCGTCGCCGGCACAGGTTGCGCCAAAAACTCGCGCCACACCGTAGCGGCAGCCATGCTCACAGCTTCAACTCTTTCTTCCCACCATGTGCGATTGTAGACATTTTGGGTCACGTCTATATTGGCGTGTCCCATGTTGTCCCGCGTCACTTCAGGCCGGACGCCAATGCTGCTCATCAGGCTGGAGTGCATGGTGCGAAAGCTCCGGAAATCGGTGGAAGCGGGCAATCCAAGCTTCTTGATCGTCGGCTTGAGCTGCCGCCGCAACAGATTCCGCCGGTTCACCGGACCACCTTTTGCGTTCGTGAAAACCAGGTCGCCCGGATTTCGATGTTTTGACCGCTGCCACGCCGCATCCAGAACCCCCCGCAAGATTCCATGCGAATCGAGCGGAATGCTCCTGCGACCAGCATCGGTTTTGGTATCGTCGAATTCGCCTTCGTAGAAACGCTCCACGATTTCGATTCGATCCGGATGGATTCTCTCCCAACGCAAAGCCGCAATCTCTCCGACCCGCAACGAACCCACGACCATCAAGGTCACGATGGATTTGGTGGGTTCTCGCAACCCCTCGATCACACGGCGTATGTCTTGCTTTGCGAGCACAACGGGAGGCTTCCGTGCCTTCTTGCGTGGCAACCGGACGCCTTGAGCGGGATTGGCGCGAACCAATTCCCACGCTTTCCCCTGATTGAGTAGTGCCCGCAAACAACCATGCATGTTGCGAATCGTTTTGGAAGCCAGACGCGGAGAAAAAGAGTTAAAGAAATCCTGAAGTTCGATGGTCCTCAACTTTGTGAGGTTCCTCGATCCCCATTTCGGCAAGATGTAGGTGTCGAGATGATAGTCGTAGCTGATGCGTGTCGAGTTCTTAAGCAACGGCCACATCTTTTCCCTACAAACTGCCACCAGTCCTGCGAGTGTTTCTTCCCCACCCGGAAAGAGTTGAGGTTCATTGTTTCGTTGGTTTACCGTTTCCATGAAGCCGTCGGCCAAACGCTGTGCTTCGGTTCTGGTGGGAACCAAGCTCTTCGCCCAGCTTTTGGTACGACGGCTACGCTTCGTGGAACGGTAATCCCAATAGCAGATTCTCCATTTGGCCCCGCAGTCCTGTACTCGGGGCCGTTGGTGTCGTTCTCGCATCACGATTTCCTTTCCGTGATGCTTCGACCGTGATCTAGGAGTAGCACCAACAAAGATCATTGGCAAGGTCCACGATTTTCCGGTCCACGATTTTCGAGAAATCGTTCCACTTCTGAGCGTTTGAAACGCACGTAACGCCCGAGCCGGATAACTGGGAGTTCGTTGAGATGGGAATAGATCCAACTCTTCGGCACACGCAGAATTCCTGCAACTTCGTCTGCCGTCAGAAGGCAGCCGTCTGCTGCTCCCATTCCTGCCAGATCGCTGGATAGAGGTGAGTGTTGGCTGGTTGACATGGCATACTCCATGGCCGCCGCAGATAGGATCTGCGGCTACTGTTTGCGAGGTTTTATCCTGCTTTTCGTCTTCGGTCAAAACTGTTCTCGCTCCCAGGCCAGGGCGGTGAGGGCCGGTTCCGATTGAAAATCGTAGGGCTTCGTTTGGAAGGTCTTTCCACTGCTAGACGTACGGAATGTAGGCAGGCTTCTTGGCTTAGCGAATGGCTCCTCGAAGGACAGTCTTACCGATTCCGGTTTAGCTGAACCACGTGTGACGAGTGTGGCCCTGAGCTCGAAGCCGTGGCACCATCATCAAGAACTGTTCGATTCCCGAGCCTCCGCTTTTTTCGTCATGATGTCCGCAATTTCGTCGCAGTGCCATGGACGGAAGTTATGGGTGTCGACTCCCACATCCATGGAAAGTGAGTTCGGTGCCTCTGGAAGACGTCCGTGAGAATGACCATAGAGGTGCCATGATCCGCGATTGGAGCGGTTCCAGACGCGCAAGGCGTAGTGGCAGAGCACGATCGGCTGGCCGTTGACTGAAACCTCGGCCAGATTGTCTAGCCAGGAAAATTCTTCTTTCAATTTGCACGCCTGTTTGTCGTGATTTCCAGGCACGGCGAAGATCTTCTTGCAATGAATTCGTCGCCGATAAGCGAAGATCCTCTGCTGGCCTCCCATACAAAAATCACCCAAGAAATAAAGAACATCATCGCGTTTTACGGACGCATTCAGCCGTTCGACAATTGCTTGATCCATCTCTTCGACGTTCGCGAGCGGCCGATTGCAGTAGCGGATGATATTGGCGTGACCGAGATGGAAGTCTGCGGTGAACCACGTGTTTGGCATAGTTCGCAAAAGGCATCAGGTTTTGTATCAACTTGCCTGGAAGAGGAAGCTGGTAGTGAAAATGCTTTATAAGTTATTGATTATTATAGAGATATTTTCGTGGCCATGATTTATTTCATGGCCTTGACTATCCCGGCCATGACAGTTATCATGGCCATGACAAAATGCCGAGAGTATCCAAACCCGAACGAGCCTATGAGAACCAACTGGTGGATCTTTTCCGAGACTCCGGTTGGGAAGTTCGCCGAGAGCCTCAAGTCCCCGGCGAAGCGGACCTCGTCGTCAAGAACGGCAATCTGGAATACGTGATCGAGCTTAAACGAGCTCCTGAGTCACGCCGAGATCGAGTCGTTCCGCTCCTCGCCGAAGCCATCCTGCAGGCGCAAGCCTACGCTCATAAGGTTCCTCAAGCTCACGCATTAGCCATCATTGCATCACCACATCTATCCTCCGCCGTTGTCGATCAGGCCCTCGAATTTCACCACAACTATGCTCCCGATGTTGCCGTCGGATTCTTGGACGATCGCGGATTCCGAGTGTTCCGGGCGCCAGGTCTCGAATCGCTGAATTCACCCCCTCCGGAAATCGATCAAGGAAGGCGCGCTGTTCCGGAATCGCAGTCCTACTCGCTTTTCTCGGATCTCGGACAGTGGATGCTCAAGGTGATCCTGGCTCAACACATCGAGCCCAGGTTCCTGAGCGCTCCGAGGCGAAAGATTCGCAATGCATCCGAGTTGGCCCTGGCAGCCGGCGTTTCCCAGGTCAGTGCTTCGCGCCTGGTCCGTCAACTCGAAGCCGAGGGCTTCCTGGACCGGTATGCAGACCAGATCGAACTGGTAAGAATCGAGGATTTGCTTGAAGAGTGGCAGGCCGCCGAACGCAGAGCTTTCAAGGAGATTCCCTGCCGCTGGGTGATTCCCGGCCACGGGAGAAAACAACTCGAATCGGCGCTACAAGACTACTCCGCCCGACAAATTCATCAGCAGCCAGCTGAAAACTATGGAGAGAGAAATTCGCCCCGCGTCTGTTTAGGACTTTTCGCTGCCGCGGAAGCTCTTGGCGTAGGTTTCGTTCAAGGAGTTCCGCCAGTCCTTTACGTCGAGCGCATGCAGGCGGAACTAATTCAGCAGCTGGGCATTTCTCAAGAGAGGGCCATCCAGGCCGACGTTTATTTGCGAATCCCATCACACAAGGAATCCATCTTTCGCGCGGCGGTTGAGCACAAAGGGGTCCTCGCATCGGACGCCCTGCAAGTCTGGCTTGACGTATCGAACCATCCCTCACGGGGGAAGGAACAGGCCGATCGCATTCGCGACCAGGTCCTCAGTCCTCTGCTCAGCCGTTGACGGCACTATAATGTCAACCCATCGCTAACGAAACCAATAATCCTGATCTTGAGCGCCTGGCCAAGCTAATTGAGGCGCTCGATCCCTGGCTTTCTCAACTGGTCATCGTGGGTGGCTGGGCACACCGTCTTCTCCGATACCATCCGCTCGCACAAGCTGTTCCGCACGAACCGCTACTTACCAATGACGCCGACGTCGCAGTGCCTGCTGCGCTCGAAGTCCGGGAACAGGAGTTGCGCGATCGGCTCATCAGAGCAGACTTCAAGGAGCGTTTCATGGGAGACGACCAGCCTCCGGCCACGCACTATGAACTCGGAGAAGAAGGCGGAGCTTTTTATGCGGAATTCTTAACACCACTGATTGGGAGCAAATACGACCGGAAGGGCAACCGACAAGCAACGGCACAAGTGGGTGGGATTACATCGCAAAAACTCCGCTACGTGGAATTGCTGCTGGATTCACCATTGAACGTCGAGTTGTCCCGAGCAAATGGTTTTCCGTTTGAAAAACCTAAGCAGGTACGCATAGCGCACCCCACACGTTTCATGGCGCAGAAGCTGTTGATCCACGAGAAGCGGGACCGGCGCTCTCGTGCCAAGGATATTTTGTATCTGCACGACACAATCGAATTACTTGGCGGAACGCTAGACGTGCTGACAGACGAGTGGAACCGTTTGCGGCAGGCGCTTTCCGAGGGTGCGATTCGCACCGTGGAAGGAGCCCTCGATACGATGTTCTCGAAGGTAACGGACGATATTCGAGGTGCGGCGCAAGCGGCTGCAGGCCGCGGACTGACTCCTCAGGCAGTTCAGGAGTTGTGTCGGGCCGGCCTGAAAATTGTGTTCGCGCCCGAATCAGCAGATGCTCGGAAGTAGGATCCCCGCTGTTGGTATCTTTGATCCCTTTTACGGTTCGAGAATATTCGGACCGGGCGGAGGAGCGGCAACGGCCTTCGAATGCAACGGGGCGATCAGGTGGGCGAAGCCCACAACGCGACCCACGATGTCGGCGTCCTGCGGGTATCGAAGATGCCGGATGGGTACCGGAGATTTTGGAGAAGGGACCAGAAGCAAATAGTTTCCTTCGAGTTCGCACCAACAGACGGCATAACGGTTGTCGCGCAATTCCACAAAATAGACCGGACGTTCGTGTTCGCTCGGCCACATGCCTCGAATTACTTTGTTTTGCTCCGGATCGATCTGCACGAAGGCTTCTGGATGATCGATGCTGAAACTAAGAAGGCCCTTTTTGTGAATCCCGCTTACGAGACGATCACTGGCCGTTCTTGCGAGTCGTTGCACAAGAACCCCACCTCTTACGAAGAACTCATCCACGCTGAGGACCGGGTTCATGTGCTCTCGAAACTCGACGACGCCACCCGGAGCGGCCACTTCAACGAAAGATTCCGGATCGTCTCTGGCCGAGGCGAAGTCCGGTGGGTGTGGGTCCGCGGCTTTCCTGTTCGGGATGCCGAGGGCAAGATTCGCCGGCTCGTGGGTACGGCGCTCGAAATTACAGCGCAGAAACAAGCGGAGGAGGAAGCCGAGGCGTTGCGCAAGGCCACGCTTTCGCTCACTCAGGACCTGCGGATGGATTTCATCATGGAAACCCTGCTGAGGTCTCTCGCTGAATTAGTCCCGTACACCTGCGCTCGCGTGCTGGTACCCGAGAGCGGTCCGCATATGCTCGCCCTTGGAGAAAGGACCTGCCCCGAACAGCCGAAAAAGCCAGGACCCCGCGCTCCCCTGACCTTTGTCGCGGAAGAGTCGACGTTTTTCCATCGGATTTTGACCGAACAAAAGAGCATCTTGATAGGCGACACAAACACAGAGGAAAAATGGCACACCTTCAAGGGGCACAGACAATTGCGATCCTGGCTCTCGGCGCCGCTCGTCGCATCGGGAGAGTATCTCGGGTGCCTTTCTGTCGGCCATATCCACCGCGGCTCCATCGGTACAAAGGTGCTGAATTTCCAGGGGCGCAACTCCGCGATCGTGAACCTTGGTACTCAAATGGCCGCGGTACTCAACTCTCTCCCCAATGACGTAAGGGGCGAACTCAACTAACATGTTTGACAATTTCTGACACGCGTATGCCGGTCGGCGGTGATCAAAGTTGGAAGGAGCATGTGAAAATCCTAGTTGTCTTTGCGAATCCACGAGGGACTAACGCTCTCCGACTCGGCGAGGAGGATAGAACCATACAAGAGTGCATCCGGCGGAGCAAGAATCGCGACCGATTGACACTCACCATCAGGCATGCAGTAACGATCGATGATGTGAGACGCGCGCTGTTGGATGATGATTATCACGTCGTTCACTTTTCAGGACATGGAACGGGGACTGGTCTTGCATTCGAGAGTAGCAGCGGAATGCTGTACGTTCCTCCCCGGGAGGCGCTTGCCGGGCTCCTGGCAGACTTCTCGCCTCCGATAGAGTGCTTGATCCTGAATGCCTGTTATTCCATGTCTCAAGGGCAATTCACATCCCTAGGCGTACCGTATTCAGTTGCAATGGAGGGGCCGATCTCGGATGACGCTGCCATCATCTTTGCCGGTGGCTTCTACGATTCCCTTGGAGCTGGGAAGGACATTGAATTCTCTTTTCGCCAGGGCATTGCGGCATTGCGTTTGGCCGGCCACACCGACAGTACCGTACCGCACTTGTTGAAAAAGAACGCCATCACAGTGCTGGAGCCTTCAGCCCCCATTCAGAACGGGCAACCCGGTTCCTTGAATCGATCTATACCATCGGGACACCGGACGCTAGTCCTTGGTATAGGCCTTGATGTTTCCGGATCAATGGAGCAAAAGATCGCCACTTCTTTGAACCGAAGTGAGACTAGACTGCAAGGTTTTGCATCAGCCTTTGAGCGCTCAATTTCAAGGACACGAGATTTCGTCCAAGCCACCCCAGATGACCTGAAGAGTTCTGCTTTTGTCTTTGCCTATGCTTTTGGAATGCGTTCAGGTAGCGTCTGCGACTTGCTTTCGCTGGTAAAGGCGGCGGAAGGAATTATCTCCGAAGCAGAAATCGAACAATTGAAGGACCAATATGCCCGTGAGATTAAGCAGCGCTACTCGCGTGATTCAGGAATAGGTGGGCTGGAGTCGTTGGCGCGGAGTTACGGCTTTGGGGGATTTGTCGATTCGGTGAAGCAAGGAATTCGTACGGATGCCGAGGCGGAAGTCCAAAACCGAATCATGGCTGAGGTGCAGCGACGCCTATCAGATCGGTTGAGAGCCATCGGCGAAACGACGATGACTCTGAATGAGGTTGCAAATATCTGGAAGAGCGACTCAGCGAGCTGGAACAACGCCGAGGTCCTCGTCTTCGGGGACACGCCGATGTGTGCTGCGCTCAAGAAGGCGGTTGAAAGGTTCAAGTCAGAAATCAATAGACATATCTCAGCAGACCCTATCTCGGTTTTTCTGTTGGTATCTGATGGCGAGCCAACGGATGGAGATCCCGTTCCGCTAGCGCGGGAGCTGCGGGATCTTGGTGTGACAATAATCTCCTGCTACATCACAGATCATGACCTACTTGCAATTCGAACTCTTGTGAACAAGCCTGATCCGACATGGCCCAGGGGAGCACAGGTGATGTTCGATCTTGCGTCGGAAGTTTTGGACGATTCGTTTTTCGCCCATTCTCTCCTCCGAAGCGGGTGGTCGATTAGTAAACAGTCCAAGGCGTTCTTGCAAGCGAACCATTCGGCGATTCTTGAAGAACTAGTTGGGATGGCGACAAGCCCAGTCGAAACGGGCTACCAGCTTCTTCCCAAAGGCAGGTGATTCCTTGAGATAGACTAAGCAGTGTCCTTGGACTGTGAGCCAGCCCCGACCCGTCTCCCTGCCCCAGCCGCCGTAGATCTCCAGAGTCGCGGGACGGACCCGAACCCGTGCGCGCCTGCCATAAAGGCAGGAGCCGCGGGTTCGAGTTTCGTTCCGTACTTAGTCTGCTGGCGCGCAGAAGGGCAAAGCGCATCTCTTTACATCTCACCGCTGACTAAAGGCCTTGAGAGGGACGCTGCAGGACAAAGACGGTGAGATCATAACGAAGGAGCGAAAGTTACAAGTACGCTTGAGATATTAAGACCTTGTTAACCGATCGCATGTCACACCGAATACCGTAACAGGGCGTTCTCTTCAAAGTGTTTGGGAGGATTTCCAAGTGAGTCGCCTATTGGTACTCAGGATGGTTTTCAATGAACTCTCGGAGCAACTGTCGAGCCTTAAGGCTCCGTAAGAAACGAAATCTTCCCGCCAGGAACCCGCTTACTCCGCCTAAAGCCATCGCCGCCCAGATGCGAGCATCGCATGAGTCCTGATGTTCTATGATCAATCCGTCTCTCAGACGAAAGTGCGAATCAATTACATTGTGCACAGCACGTCCGGTTGAGCTGAAAGTGTAATCATCGATGAGCTTCACATGTCCAACTCGGTCGTCTACATCGAGTAAGTGGAACGAAGCACGGATGTCGGTTTCGGCAATCATGTGCCACATCGCGTGGATTGGTTTGCTGCCTCGCAGGTCGAAAGCGATATCTCTGAAAGTCGCGTCCGGGTGATAACAAGCGGCCATCTCTTGATGATCGTGTTGATTCAGACTTGCGAACAGCCGGTGCAAAAGGTCCGCATTTGGATGGCTCATGCTGTCCTTCTTGAATCTCCTTGGTAAGTCGGTACCTGTGCACAGACAACCCAAGGAACACGCATCGGTCGGGAGCGAACATCTGAAATCATGGGCGACTCGTTGTCAATGCATACGATGCTGGTATCGTGGGGTAGGGGAAACTCCGATGTGTGTTTCGCTATTGACAATTCGTATGGCAAGGCATATTTTGAATGCCAAATCTCGACGGTCGGAAGAGTGAGGGTATTGACCAAGGCCTCACATCCGAGGGGGCTTCCACCCGCCGACTTTCCCAAAACAACTGACAGCGACGCGCCATGTTAGCCGATGCTCTGGGATGCATTAGTGAACGCAAAAGGGATTCGTCTCGCTTACAAGGCTTCCCATTGGGCGATAGTCACCCCTGGCTGAAAACACGCGGCGACGACGATTGGAGTAAACGACTGGATTAGTTGTCGCAGTATTAGATAGTGCCCCGGCAGAGCGTCTTAACCTGGCAATAATGCTGGCCAAGATTAACCGTCCACACCTCACTGAGGTACGGAGGTCAAGACATGGACGACCCGCCTGTTGAACAACCTAACGGCTACGGAGACTTGTGTCGGAGTTATCGCACGCTCGAGGAAGTTCGATCACATTTGCCGGTCTTCTGCCCTCGTGGGACGCCGGGGAGGTTTTCCTGAAGGTGCAATGTGCCTGGCCGCCTCTTGATTATCGATGCCGGCGATCCGGAAGCCTCGGCTAACCTTGGCGATCTGCTGGTGCACGGCAGTTGGCAGGTCGAGAGGCGGGCTTTGGAGCAGGTCCGTCCCCACGATCTTCGCCGAAGCCGGAGCCTGATCGTTGCCGTCGCCCTCAGCCAGGCGAACCGTGCGACTGAACTCTGGGACTGGTTGCGACACAATCCGATTCCCACGCCGGCACTGGCCGTGCTGCCCGAGACTGTGGATGGTGAGACCCTTCGCATCGCTACCCGGGCAGTCGATGATTTTGTCCTCTGGCCGATTCGTGCTGAGGAGATCCATTTCCGGGTGACGCGATTGCTCGGTGTGTTCGTTCCGGACACCGAGTTGGCCGGTGTCGGCAACGATGAGCCGGCGCGCCCAACGGATCTTATCGGTGGCGACCCTCGGTTCTCTGACGTCCTTCGTCAACTTCCTGCTTTCGGAAAGAGCGAAGCTCCAGTGCTGATTACCGGTGAAACGGGTACGGGCAAGGAGATGTGCGCGCGGGCGATACATCACCTCGGTCCGCGCCGCGATCGTCCTTTCATTCCCGTCGATTGCGCGAGCATACCTGAGAGTCTATTCGAGAACGAACTCTTCGGCCACGCTCGCGGTGCCTACACTCATGCGCAAAGCGATCAGAAAGGACTCGTCGCTCTGGCGGAGGGTGGAACACTGCTCCTGGATGAAATTGACACCATGCCAGTGACGGTTCAAGCCAAGCTTCTACGGTTTCTTCAGGAGCATAGTTACAAACCGTTGGGAGCGGAGCGGTTTGCGCGCAGCGACGTCCGTATCATCGCGGCCACCAACCGCTCCATTGAGGAGCGCGTGCGGGACGGGCGTTTCCGCGCCGATCTTTATTTCAGGCTCAACGTACTCCGTCTGGAACTGCCGCCCCTGCGGGACCGGCGCGGCGATATTGCGCCCCTGGCCAGACATTTTCTTTCATTGCTCGCAAGCACCGGCGGGGCCAGTAAGTCGTTCACCCCCGCGGCCTTGCAAAAGCTATGGGGTTACGAGTGGCCCGGGAACATCCGGGAACTCTTTAATATTGTGCAGCGCGCGCTGGTGCTGTCGACGGGAAGTCAGATATTGCCCTGCCATATTGGTTTGCCGACTGTGGAAACTCTCGAAGAGAACCCTCCCAGCGGCTTCCGCGAGGCACGCTTACGGAACATTCAGATCTTTGAGCGGCACTACGTCGAAGACATTCTCCGGCGAAACCAGGGCAACATATCAAGAGCAGCACGTGCGGCGCGCAAGGATCGTCGCGCGTTCGGGCGGCTGGTAAAAAAGTACGATATCAAGTGCGACCGGATTCACCCGGTCGATGGGTAGAATTCGTCCCACCCTCTGAGCCGATCCAGACCACGAAAACACTGCGTTGTAGAACCCTCGCGATGGTGCGGGAAGCCGCCGCCATGGCTCGTTTGTCCCATTGTTGGCTTTGAATCTCTCGGATTCGCCCCAAAACTAATGAGATAGCTCTGGCCCTCTGAATGCAATACCTGCGGTAACGACGAGAGGAGTGAGGCTCTTGTCGAATCCGCAGGACAAGACAGATGCGATTCGCGAAGTGCTGGGCTACTTCCTTGAGCACCCTCAGACGGCCGACACAGTGGAAGGACTGGCGCGATGGCGTCTTGCTGGGGCACAGAAGCACCGAACCGTGGAGCAGATCAGAGAAGCGCTCGATTGGCTGGTAGAAAACGGCTACCTAGCCATGGTTTCCAAGCCCTATACGGGTTCGATCTACTCGATCGCGAAGGAAGACTTGCCGAGAGGGCGGAGTTTTCTCGAATCGGGGAGCGCTCAGGGTCAATGACTGAGTGGGCTTCAGATCCAACTGAAGAGAAGAGATAACGATGGCAACCAGCATCTCGTGGAAACTGAATGTGAACAGTCCGTCTGGTCCGAAACTCGCACTCTCCAGCGCTATTTCGGTCGATGCCCATGATCGAATCGCGGGCACCGTGCCCACCGCAGCAGCGCAGGTCGAGGTAGAGGTCGATGTGCAGCTGCGTACGGTGGGGCGCGTGCGGTCTCTCGTCGTTCGTTCCGACGTTTATGGCGACAACCTGAAGTACAAAGTCCACGCAACCAGGAATCCCGAACAAACGATGAACGACACCTTAGTACTGGGGGGAGAGGGAAGCTTGGCCCTGCTGGGAGCGCAAATCGACAGACTATCTTCATCAACACCCCTTGGCCACGACGCGAATCTGCAGATCCTCGTCGGACGTCAAGCCACCTGACGGTCGTCCGTTACTAGAAGGAGAGCAGAACCATGCCAGTGAGACCGACTTTTCCGGGTGTGTACATCGAGGAAATTCCCAGCGGCGTGCGCACCATCGTGGGGGTGGCTACCTCCATCGGCGCGTTCATCGATTACTTTGCTCGCGGGCCCATGGACCTAGCGGTCGACATCCTGAGCTATGCGGAGTTCGAGCGCGAATTCGGTGGTCTTAACGCGCAGAGCGAAGCCAGTTATGCCCTCCAGCAGTTCTTTCTGAACGGGGGCAGCGAAGCGTTCGTGGTTCGAGTCGGTCAAGCGGGATCCTTTGCCGCGGCCGCCATCGATGTGCTTGATGCTGTGGGCGGCGCGGCGTCGCTGACATTCACCGCGGGTCGCCAAATCAAAGGCGCCTCGGTTCCCGATCCTGGCGCGTGGGGAAACTTCATCCGCTTGGATGTCGACTACGACACGACCGACCCCGCGACGCTGTTCAATCTGACCGTTTCGGAAGTTTCGCCAGCCGGCACGCAACCGGTGTTGCGCACCGAAACCTATCGCAACATGACGATGACCAACACGGCGACGAACTTTGCCGTACCGGTCATTAATGAAGACTCCGTGATGGTGCAAGCCAGCGCACCGGGTGCGAATCGTCCAGCCCAGACGGGAACGATCAGCAATGCCTTGAACTCTGCAACTCTTGCGGGGACTGCCGCGCCTTTCCAGTGCCGAGTGGAAATCAATGCCGAAGGCTCCCAGTTGGCGACCCTGGCTCGCGCTCCTGTCGGCGCAACGCCCGCGCAAGTCATTCAGGATGCGCGCGGCTTGCTGGAAGCGGCGATTCGTGGAGTGAACGCGAGCGATCCTCGCTTTACCAATACCGTTGTGCAGGTGATCGGCGGCCGCTTTCGCGTACTGATGGGACGGGCCGGGGCTCCCGGAGTTCCGGGCACTCCGTTCAATCCCGAGTCCATTCTGACCTTTACGGAGCAGGGCGGCGGCACGACGGCTGCTGACTTCGGTCTTGCCGGTGTTGCGCCCAACGTGCAGCAGTACTCGCTCGGTCTGGGAGTCGCTGGCGCGCAGCTGAATGCCGTGCCCGGCGTGGATGGAAATCTTCCCGACGCCAACGACATTATCGGGGTGCGCGCAAACAAGACGGGGATCTTTGCCCTGGAAGACGCCGATCTCTTCAACATTCTGTGTATCCCGCGAGCCGCCGATCTGCCGGCCGCGGCCATGCTCACCGTGTACAGCAATGCGGAAGCGTACTGCCTGGAGAGACGTTCATTCCTCATTGTCGATATCCCAAGCACGGTCGATACCGTGCAAGACATGAAGGATTTTCTGGAGACGAACGCCAATCTCCGAACCAGGAACGCGGCCATCTACTTCCCGCGGACGCGCATCGCCGACCCTCTAAACAACTTCCGCCTTCGCGACATTGCCTCCAGTGGCACGATGGCGGGCGTCTATTCCCGCACCGACAACGACCGCGGGGTGTGGAAGGCGCCAGCTGGGATCGATACCGCGTTGCGCAATATCAACGAACTCGTCTACGTGCTCACCGATCCCGAAAATGGCGTGCTGAATCCGCTGGGCATCAACGCCCTGCGCAATTTCGCGGTCTACGGAAACATCGCCTGGGGAGCGCGCACGCTGGACGGCGCGGATGTGCAGGCCTCGGAGTGGAAATATCTTCCCGTGCGCCGTTTCGCGCTGTTTCTGGAAGAAAGTTTGTATCGCGGCACCAAGTGGGTTGTCTTCGAGCCAAACGACGAACCTCTGTGGGCGCAGATTCGTCTCAACGTCGGCGCGTTTATGCAAAATCTGTTCCGGCAAGGGGCGTTCCAAGGGCAGACGCCGCGGGAAGCCTACTTCGTCAAGTGCGATAAGGACACGACAACGCAAAACGATATTGACTTGGGGATCGTGAACATTCTGGTCGGATTCGCGCCGCTCAAGCCCGCCGAATTCGTCATCATCCAGATCAGCCAGATTGCCGGGCAGATTCAGGTATAGGAGACAGCCATGGCCCAGTTTTCGGTCAACGCCAATCGTTTCGATCCGTACAAGAACTTCAAATTTCGCGTCAAGTGGGACGGGCGCTACGTGGCCGGCTTAAGCAAGTGCGGCGCGCTCAAGCGAACCACGGAACTCGTGGAGCATCGCGAGGGTGGCGACCCTAGCACCGGACGGAAATCGCCGGGGCGGACCAAGTATGAGGCCATTACCCTCGAGCGCGGCGTGACCCACGACCTGGAATTTGAACGCTGGGCCAACAAGGTCTGGAATTTCGGCGCTGGACTTGGCGTGGAAGTTTCGCTGAAGGATTTTCGCAAGGACATCAGCATCGAGATGTACAACGAGGCGGGACAGAAGGTGATCGCCTACAACGTGTTTCGCTGCTGGGTCTCGGAATATCAGTCATTGCCCGACCTAGACGCCAATGCCAACGCGGTCGCCATCCAGCACATCAAGCTCGAAAACGAAGGCTGGGAACGGGATGTGAGCGTAGTCGAGCCGAGCGAGCCGAGCTTCACGGAGCCTGCATAAGTCATGATCCGCACCGTGGTCGCCACGATTCCCGGAGGCTACCGCGTAAACGGCGCTCGTTGCCATCAGGTTCGGCTTCGGGAACTGACGGGCCAGGATCAGATCTTTCTCGGCGATGTAGTGGGGCAATTGCCATCGGCGCAGTGGACGACCGAGGTTTTGCATCGCTGTCTCTCAGGCTTGGATGGCGCGGAAGACGTGAACCGAGAACAGATCCGATCTCTAAACGTGGGCGATCGCGAAGCTCTGCTGCTGCAATTGCGTCAGCTGAGCTTCGGCAACCGTTTCGATTGTGTGGTGAGTTGTCCCTCTCCTGATTGCCAGGAAAAACTGGATCTGGAACTGAGGGCCGGCGAGCTTTTGCAGTCGGTGGCTCCACTGCAGATGGATGTACACGAAGCGCAATTGAACGACGGAGAGACGACTTGTACTGTGCGGTTCCGTCTAGTAACTGGGGACGATCAGGAGGCCGTCATAGAACTCGCCCGGCGCGACTACCTTGCCGCCGGCGATGTCTTGCTCCGCCGCTGTGTCGACCGTGTCGGAGGCTCCGGCACGGTCGTTGAGGAAATGCCTTCTGCGTTGAAAGAGCAATTGGGCGAACGGATGAGCGAACTCGATCCACAGGCGGAAGTACGATTGAAGGTTACGTGTTCGGCGTGTGGCCGCGTGTTCGATGCACTATTCGATGTTGCCAGCTATCTGCTTCACGAACTGCAAGCGGGGATGCGGAATCTGCTGCACGAAGTCCACCTGCTTGCTTATCACTACCATTGGGGCCTGGCAGAAATCCTCGGGATGAGCGCTCGGACTCGTCACCAGTTCCTTCGGTTACTCGAAGCGGAATTGGCCGGAGCAAGCAGATGAGCAGCTTTCTCGTCAACCTGGCGCGAAGAGGAGCGGGTTTGCCGGCGACCCCCGCCGCAATTTCTGCGGCCTCGGCCGCTGTGTTTCCCGCTGCCGTTCTCGCACCGGCTGCGGACTTCGTCGGAAGCAACAGCAATGACGACCGGACGACTCAACAGCCGCACCTGTCTCCGATTGTCGCGAGTCCGTTCGCGCCATCGCGTTCGGAAGGTGATTCAGCCGGCCCGCAGGTCGAGGCGTCGATAACCCCGGAGCCGGTTCCGGCGAACACTCCTTTGCAAAGTTCCCCGGCGCAGATTCCGCCAGCGCACGGTCCCAGCCTGCAAATTGAATCGGCTCGGAAGCGGACGCAAGGTACGAACATCGCGTCCACGATCGAGCGGTCAATGCCTTCCTCGCCGGTATCGAGCCCGCATCAGGAACCGGAGATCGTCCTATCGGCCACGCCAGCAATTGAAGGTGGGCATCAAGACTCCAATGAGAATCTGAGCGAACTCAATGTAAAGACGAAACTAGTCCGCTCTTCCCGCCGGCAGCGACCCAATTCTGAACCGCGCGAAACGGCATCACCTTCGCCAGCCACGGAGGCTAGCCCTGTCTCCCCTCCTCAGCACTGGGTGGCTCGCGAAGAAATAAAGGAAGGCTTCTCAGCACCCGTGCTAGTCGAGCCAGCTGTCTCCGAGTCTGGTGAAAGGTTTGCGTTATCGCGATTAAGCGAGATCCACAAACCCGCTGAAACCATGCCTGCTCCGATCCACGTTCGCATCGGACGCGTTGAAGTTCGCGGCACGCCCACCCCGGCGGCCCATGCTCCGCGAACGGTTGCTCCCCCTGCTCCATTGGGCTTCACCTCATACCTGCGTCTTCGAACCTACAGGAACTGGCCGCGATGAGTGACTTTTTGGCCATTGGCGGCGTGAGTGCGACCTTTCAGACGCTGCTGAGAGATCGGATGGAATTGCCTCAAGGCGTGCCGCGCGCGAGCCTCCAGGTAACCGTTGCTCTTCCTCAGGGGGACGATGTGCCTGCGGAGGAAACACGGGTCAACCTTTTCCTTTATCGCGTCACAGAAAATGGCGTGCTGAAGAATCAGATGATTCCCGGGGAGGGGCATCCGAGCGAGTACGGCCATCCTCCGCTGAGCCTGGTCCTTCACTATCTGGTCACCGCCTACGGGCCCACGCAGGACAACGGCATCGTCAACGAAACGCGCTCGCAGTTCCTGCTGGGCAGCGCGATGCGAGTCTTCCACGATCATCCCATCATTACTGACTCCCTCGTCACCGTGCAGGCGCCCGCCGGACAAACCATTCTCCATCCCAGCCTTCGGCGGGAGTTCGAAAAGATCAAGCTCTGTCTTGACCCAATCAGTCTGGAAGATCTCTCCAAAATCTGGACTGCCCTTACCCGCCCCTACCGGTTGTCGGCGGCGTATAGCGTGAGCGTGGTGCAGATTGAGAGCCGGCGGCTCAAGACGCTGGCGGCTCCGGTACAGACGCGGCGTATCCACATCGCGACTACGCGGCGCCCGGAAATTACTGCCGTCTACCGCACTCCGGTTGCGCCCGGAGAAGTGATCGGGGACCCGCGGGCGCACGTTTTGCAAGAACTGACCATTGAGGGCGAACGTTTTCGCGCGGAGCGAACCTGGGTGAAGCTTGGCAATCTCGAACCCATCGGTGTTCAGCCCACATCGGACCAGCGGATCCGAATGGTCATTCCGGACGATACCTATCCGATTGACTTCGACCATGCAGCGGTACGGCCCATTCCCGTGGAGGATCGTCTTCGTCCGGGAGCCCAAACCGTCGAAGTACAGACGCTGCATCCGACGGAGGTTGTGCAGGGAGGACTCGATCACGGAGCGGTCGTCCTGGACAACCGCCGGCAACTGTCGAACCAAATGGTGTTCATGCTTGCGCCGGAAGTGGCCGGAGTTGCTCCCGGCAATGGCGCCATTGGCACAATTCTTACCGTGAACGGCCGTCGCCTGTATCGGCCTCCCGCAAAGAGTGTGGTGCTGGTAGGCGATGTTTCTATACCGGTGCGCGAACCGGGGCCGGGTGATCCCTGGGCCGCGCCCACGGATGCGGCGGTGCAGGTGCCGATTGCGGCTTTGGCGCTCACTACCCCACCGACCCAACCCGGCTTTTATCCGGTGCGCGCAATGGTCAACGGATCTCAGAGCATGGAGAACGTGGTCTTTCAATTGACATGAGCGAAGCGATGACACAAACCGTGGAGGCGCCGGTTACCTGGGCGTCGGCTAATCAGAGCTACCTCCGCGCGGAATTGGAGCGCTTGCGACTGCTGTTTCGCCGCAAGGTGCGATGGCTGCGCAGCCGTTGGCAGCAGGATCCGCTGGGCTCCACGCAGGGCGCAGTGATCAGCGAAGCGAACGCCGACTGGCACCTGAGCGGGGACGAGATTGAAGCCGAAGCACGCTTCTACCGCGAGGATGCGGAGTCGTGTGTGCTCTCATGTTCCATCAAACAAGCGGACGCCGGGCTGGCGCAACTTCGTTCGAGCTTGTCCAAAGGCGCCGGCATCCCGGCCCTGGAAGCTTTGTGCCGCACGTTCGGACTGCAGTCCTATGAACGTGATGTGCTTCTGCTGTGCTGGGCGATCGAGGAAGATCCCGCTTTCGCCAGCTTGTGCGCGTATGTACAGGATGATGTGCACGCGCGTTTTCCTACTCCGCACCTGGCGTCGAGTTTTTTCTGCGCCGACGACGGCGAACGGGAGACCGCGCGCCGTGCATTTCTTCCCGCTTCGCCGTTGCGCCGCTTTCGCCTCGTCGCCTTCGGCGAGTCTTCCATAGCGCTGCCCATGTGCCAACGGCCGCTCCAGATCGAGGAACGCATCGCAGCCTATGTGCGCGGACTGAACGCCATCGATGAAAGGGTTTCCTATCTTCTGCGTGCGGTTCCCGCCGTCGCCATGGCGGATTCCCATCTCAGCCTGATTGAGAGCCTGTCGCAGTGGGCTCAATCGGCGGGCGCCAACGAATCATGGCCCGTGATGTGGCTGACCGGACCCGCCGGCTCAGGCAATCAGGCGCTCGCCCGTGAGTTCTGCGCCCGTTTTGGGCTCCATCTTTGCGCACTCGATCCCAAGAGCCTCCCTTTGCAGGATGCCGAGCGGCATCAACTCCTTCACCTGATCGAACGCGAAACCCTGCTGTCTCGGATCGCGATCTACATGGATGTCAGCGATGTTGAACCCACCGACCGAGGCCTGACGACTGCGGTTCGCGATTGGATTGAGCGCTCCGGGGGGCTGCTATTTGTCGGAGGCCGCGAACGCTGGCACACGGCGCGCGGCACTCTCCACATCGCGGTCCCGAAAATCGATGCTGCCGCGCAACGCGTGTTGTGGCGGAACTCGCTACAAGCAGTGGCCAATTCGGTCAACGGCCAGGTCGAAGATATCGTGCAGCAGTTCGATTTAGGTCCGCAGGCAATTCCTCAGGCGGTGAACGCGGCCATCGCGAAAGCGCGGCAACGCTCGGCGAAGGACGCCGTCATTGAGGCGAACGACCTGTGGCAGGCATGCCGCGAGCAGGTCGGATGGCGATTGGGTGATCTCGCTCAGCGCCTGGAACCCTGCTATCGCTGGGACGACATCGTCTTGCCGGATGACGTCCTCCGTCAACTACGGGAAATTGCCGACCAAGTGGCGGCTCGACCTCTGGTTTACGAACAGTGGGGTTTCGGCGCTCGCCTGCCGCGAGGCCGCGGCATCAGCGCGTTGTTCTCCGGCCCGAGCGGGACGGGAAAGACGATGGCCGCCGAAATTCTGGCCAGGCAATTGAACATCGATCTGTATCGTATCGATCTGGCAGGCGTAGTGAGCAAGTACATTGGCGAAACCGAAAAGAATCTCCGCAACGTCTTCGAAGCCGCGGAACAGACGGGCGCGATCCTGCTGTTTGACGAGGCCGACGCGCTTTTCGGCAAGCGCAGTGAGGTCAAGGACAGCCACGACCGCTACGCCAACATTGAAGTGAACTATCTCCTGCAACGAATGGAAGATTATCGCGGCCTGGCGATTCTGTGCACCAATCGCCGTTCGGCTTTAGACCGCGCGTTTCTGCGGCGGCTCCGCTTCCTCGTGGAATTTCCCTTTCCTGACTGGAGCCATCGCCGGATGATCTGGCAGAAAGTATTTCCTCCTGAGGCGCCGCTCGGCCCGCTGGATTACGAATCCCTGTCCCGCCTTGAGATTTCCGGTGGAAATATCCGCAACATCGCGCTCAACGCCGCGTTCCTGGCGGCCGGGGAGAAAACGAGCATCGGACTGGAGCACGTCCTGCATGCCGCTCGACGCGAATACACAAAAGTCGACAAGCTGCTGACCGAGGCGGAATTTGGAGAACACTACAGGACGATGACGAAATGAAAACACGGCCACAGGTGATCGAGATCGAGGAACTCGCGCTGACCGGGAACCCCCAGGCGGCGGCAATTGAATCGGCAGTGCTACGCGCTCTGAAGGAAGCAGGAGTTGGAAACGCGCCTGCGGGAGCAGACATACACGTCCCGGTGGCACGCGAAGTAACGCGAGCCGCAAACCGGGCAGTGCAGCGGAGAGGAGTCTAGGCATGTTTTCGGCGGCACGAATGTCGAGAAAGAGCACGCGGACGGGCAATCCCTTCCGTGGCGTGCGAGCGCACGGTCGTCCAAGACAAGCGACCGCGATCACAAAAAGCAACCAGGCTGCGCAGCGACTGATGATCCAACCCAAACTCACTGTGAATCGTCCGGGCGATCGATTCGAGCAGCAGGCAGACCAGGTTGCAGATGCCATCATGCGAATGCCCGAGCCCTCAGTTTTGGGGGCATCTGCTGATGTGTCCAACCCTCCGATCGCATTGCAACGTATGTGCGCGGACTGCAAGGAAGAACAGTCTCGTCCACAGGAAAACATCCAACGGCTGTGCTCGCACTGCGAGGACCAACTCAACTCAGATACTGATCAAGAAGGAAACCTTCGCGCGAAGGAGAGTCCCGGGCGCTCCCCCGAACTTACGCCGCCCGCTCATTCACAAATCCAAGCGATTCGAGCAAGCGCTGGCCAGTCACTGCCCCCCTCGGCACGCTCCTTTTTCGAACCGCGCTTCGGGCGCAGTTTTGCCGACGTCCGCCTTCACACTGATGCCCTTGCCGCAGAATCGGCCCAACGTGTCAACGCGTTGGCCTACACAGTTGGGCGAGACATTGTTTTTGGCGCAAATCAGTTCGAGCCAGGAACCACAGGTGGCCGACACCTCCTGGCTCATGAATTGACACATGTCGTCCAACAGTCGGGTAATCACGGAAACGGCGGAAGCCAACCCATGGTTCGGCGTATGGGCGATCCCGCCCAAGCGCCCGCTTCATTGAGTTGTCCCATAGCTACTACCTCTGCCGCGAACGTGGACACTAGTGTTCTGTTCACAGTTAACTCACCGGGTCTGAGCGCCGCAGGCATAGCCGACATTGCGGCTTTTCTTGGGAGGTGGCGCGCAGCGGGAGCGGATCGCGCCGTGCGGGTCGACGGCTTCGCCAGCACGGACGGGCCGCAGCCGCTCAACTGGACGCTCTCGTGTGATCGCGCCTCCGCAGTCGCTCGAGAACTGGAGAGTCCATCCTCTGGAGCTCCCGGTGTACCGAACTCACTCATTCAAGTCTTCGCTCAAGGCGAGACGAGCGAATTCTCGACGGCTCTCGAACCAAACCGTCGTGCCACAATCAGCGCCGATCTCTCGGCTCCGCCGGCATGTGCCAATCCTGGAGACTCTCGGTCTCTAGACTTACAGCCCGTATTCCTACGGACCGATCCTACTGACGCGTCACCGACCGGTACTAGTTGGGGCGGGCGGTTGGGCGAGGCCAACACAATATGGGGCAAGGTAGGTGTTACTTTCAACGATTTGGGGCCCATTACTCTGGACACGCCTCTCAAATCGTCGGGAACCACGGCGGCAGATCGTACTCGAGTCAGGGCGCTTAGATCCGGAGCGGGGGTCGAAGTGTTCCTAGTTGACAACGACATGACAACAGCTGGAGGCGCAGACACCGCGCCGCCGATCGGAGCAGGTTGTGGCGTAACTGGAAATATTGTGCTCTCAGATCGAGGAACCAGTAACACACTTCTTGCCCACGAACTTGGGCATATTCTAGGCCTTGATCACCCAAGCGACCGCCCGCCTTTCAATCCTGGCGACCCGGGCACCATTATGGAGCCCAGTGGATCAAATTCAACCCCCAATCCCACTCGGAATACGATGGTCAACTTCAGCAAGATCCTGTGTCCCGCGCCAACGGGATCAACTTGTTTGCATCCTGACCCGTAACGCTATGAGAGCTGCCCGCTCAATTCGAAAACTCGCATCAGCATCGCACACGGCGGGGCTGAAGCGGACGTCCGGCGGGTCCTGGGCGAGGCCGCAGTCGGCCAAACTGCGCGCTGCGGCCAGCAATCAATCCGTGCAGCAACTTCTAAGCAGTCAATTGTTCCAGGCGAAGCTCACGATCAACCAGCCGGATGATCAGTTCGAGCAGGAAGCCGATCGCGTGTCTGACCAGGTCATGCGCATGACCAAGTTCGGCGCCGGTGATCCGCCGCGCATCCAGCGTATGTGCGCGCATTGCCAGAATGAGTTAGAAGCGCCGCGTGTGCAGAGGCTCTGCTCCGAGTGCGAGGAACAGATGCATCGCAGGACAAACGATCGGAGCAGGAGAACGCCGCAGGTGTCCGCGAAACTGCAATCGCAAATTGCTGGCTTGCGCGGTGGCGGGCAACCGCTGGGCGCCTCCACTCGAAAATTCTTCGAACCGCGCTTTGGGCGCGATTTCAGCGACGTGCGCATTCACGAGGGGAGCAAGGCTGCTGAAACGGCGCGTTCCGTCAATGCGCTGGCATACACTACAGGCCGCGACATCGTCTTCGCTCCTTCGCAGTACTCCCCCGGCACGGAACGAGGCAAACGGCTTCTCGCTCACGAACTCACCCACACCATTCAACAAGGCCATGCTCGAGACTCTGCGCCCGCCGTGCAACGCATGGGCGATCCCTCAAAAGTCCCTCCCGGGCTGAGTTGCCCAGTGGCCACCGACAGCCCGGTATCTTCGATTGTCGACGTGCTTTTTCCCAACAAAGAGACTTCTCTTACTCCGACTCAAAAACGCAGTATCCAGTCCTTCGCCGTGAGTTGGAATGCCGCCGGTGCTTCAACAGATGTTCGTGTCGATGGTTATGCCAGCCCCGCAGGGACGGACGAACTCAACTGGCGCTTGTCGTGTGAACGTGCTCAGGCCGTTGCCTCCGAACTCTTGAGACCCACCGCCTCCGGAATTCCCGCCGTGCCTTCTGCCAGGCTGAGTATGTTCGCTCAGGGGGAGACCAGCGAATTTTCGCGTACCGGAGGAACTGATCCCGACGCCCCTAATCGGCGGGCCGCGATCAGCTCGCCGGCCCCACTGCCTCCGACGCCACCTACGCCACCGCCCCCACTGTGTCCAGCGGTTCCGACGACCACGCCAGGGACCTGCGCGGATCGGCACACCGGCTACTGTGACGCACACAGTTGCTTTCCGAGTAATCCATGGCTCGACTGTGTCTGCACGACATCCGGACAGATCTGCGATGCGGTCGATGCTTTCCATTTCTCCGGAACCCAGGGCTCCTTGCTGGAGGCGTGCTTAGAAACCGAGCACCGCCTGCATCCGGTGGGCATTCCTTTCATAAAGAAAGACATCAACGACAAGGGAGATTGGTTCCAGGATGTCAACCGATGCATTTGGGGCCACTGGCGCACTGCCCTTGACGCGCTCCACGATCCGGCGCGGCCGATTCCTGGGTCGGCCACGCCAGAATGGTCCGCCGCGATAACGACATGCCGTGCGTCCGGATTGGCAAGTTCCGCTTGCTGCAAAGCGCAGGTAGACGCGGAGCAGAATGCAATCGACCGCTGCACGCCATACGATTCCTCGCGCTTCGGAACTCTGCCAACAGACGTCCCGAGTACGCCGGGATGCTCCAGCATCGCGGCGCGAATCGCGCCCGGGCCTCCGTTCACAGGAGACTTCGGTAACGTAGGGGATCGGATCGCATATGGAAATACCCGGTGTTGTCCGTGATTGAGGAAGCCTATGCCCTCTGAATTTCCACGCAGCCCGCGATTGCTGAAAGGCGCACTGGTCGTGTTCGACTCCCAGAAGCCCGGCCCGCCGCCGCGGGTCATCGTCTTTCAGTACAACGCGGAGCAAGTCACGCGCTCACTGGCCAGCCGCGCTGCGCCGCCCGAGCCGAGCGATGTCGGGTCGGCTCGAGAAGACTCGTTTCGCGTCCTCGGGCCGCCGGTGGAGACCATCAACCTCTCCGTGGTGCTGGATGCGGCAGATCAGCTCGAGGAGCCGGACAAGAATCCGGAAGTGGCGCAGAACGGATTGCATCCGGTGCTGGCCGCGCTGGAACTTTTGCTTTATCCGCCGAGCACACAGGTATTACTCAATCGCAACCTGGCGCAGGCGGGCAAAGTCCAGGTTTGCCCGGCAGACCTGCCGCTCACGTTACTGGTTTGGGGAAAGGCGCGTGTCGTTCCGGTACGGGTGACCAGTTTCTCAATTACGGAGGAGGCGTTCGACCCGAAGCTCAATCCGATTCAGGCAAAAGTCGATCTCGGCATGCGCGTCCTGACTTACATGGAACTCAAGGAAGATACGGTCGGCTTCAGCACCTATATCGCGTATCAGGCGCAGAAAGAAGCTCTGTCGCGCCAGGTGCGGACCGGCACCACCGCGAGCACGATTCGTGGACTGATCCCGATCTAAGGAGGATGAATGTTTTTCAAAGGGAGCCGTTACGAAAATGTCGCGTCGGACAGCATCACGGGCGCGGACGGGAGAACCGTCATCTTCAAGAAGACACGATTCATCCCGGACACGCCGGCTTCGGCGGCGGTGCTGGTCGGGCAGGGCGAGCGGCTCGATCAGTTGGCGCAACGCATCTATCAGGACCCCGAGCTGTTCTGGTTGGTCTGTGACGCTAACCGCGCGACCTGGCCCGACGACCTGGTCGACGAAACGAACCGGACGCTGCTGATTCCGGCGTCGGAGGGATGAACCTGTGCCCGCTGTCACCTACACGCTATTCATCGATGGAGTGCCCGCCAGCCAGGCGCTGTTGCAGGCGATCCAGCAGATCGAAGTCGAAGATCACGCCACCATGGCGGACATGATGCGGCTGCGCGTTGTGATTGGAATCAAGGACGGATGCTCGGGCTGGTCGTTCATCGATGACTCGGTGTTCGAACGGCTGGTGAACCTTCGCATCTCCGTTTCCGTCGGAAGTTCGCGAGCCGAGACCCTCATGAACGCATACGTAACCGAGACCAGTGCGGACTTCGCCAATCAGCCGGGTTCTTCGGTGCTCAACGTGGTGGCGATGGATCCTACGGTGCTCATGAATCTCGAGGAGAAAGTGAAATCCTGGCCAAACATGGCCGACAGTGACGTCGCCAACTCCATTTTTTCCTCGGCCGATTACAAGTTCACTCCCATCGTCGATGTGACCAAGTGGAAGCGGCAGGAGAATGAACAAACCCTGATTCAACGCGCGACCGATATCCAGTTCCTGCAGCAACTGGCGCAACGGAATGGTTTTGAGTGTTACGTGGAAACGAACGGCGCGACGGGTGTGGTAGAAGGCCATTTTCACGCGCCCCGTCTGACCCAGCCGCCGCAGGGTGTTCTCTCGGTCAACATGCGGGACGCGACGAACGTCAACAGCTTTCACACCAGCTTCGATATGTTGCGTCCCGCGACGGCGCAATCGAACAACATCGACGTGTCGAGCCGCGACTCACAGCAATCGCAAGTGACCAACGCCCAACAGTCGTCCCTGGGAAAAAATACCGCGCTCTCTTCCCAGCAGCAGCGGCGGCTGCTGCCCAGCGGCACCGGACTCGCGCGAACCGGTGAGCTGCAGGCTTACACCCAGGCGCTGGTGGATCAGTCGGCGCTGGCGATCACTGCCCAGGGCGAACTGAACACGGTGGCTTACGGCAGCATCCTGCGCGCTAAGCGGCCTGTGTCCGTTCGCGGCGCGGGACAGCAATTCAGCGGAACGTACTACGTGGAGAGCGTGAATCACATCCTGACGGCGGATTCTTACAAACAGAATTTTACGCTGCGCAGGAATGCCCTGGGGCTTTCGGGCAAAGAGTCATTTGTGCAAAGCAACGCCTTATCGGCGTAAGGAAGCGGGATGGGCTCCGACACTCTACTTGCGACATCGCCGGATCAGACGACGCGGTTCTACGGAAAGTATCGCGGCCTGGTTACCGACAACCAAGATCCGCTCAACCTGGGCCGCATCAAGGCGAATGTGCCCGAGGTGTTGCAAGATACGGCGACCGGATGGGCGTTGCCGGTGGCTCCTTACGCTGGCGACGGAGTCGGAGTATACATGGTGCCGGACTCAGGCGCGGGTGTGTGGATCGAGTTTGAAGCCGGAGACGTTTCGCGTCCGATCTGGAGCGGTTGCTGGTGGGGAGATAACCAGTTGCCCAAGGACGAATCGGGTTCCGATACAAAACCTTCGCGGAAGATTATCCGCACCACCGACGGTCTGCTCCTGGCGTTCAACGACGGAGGCAAAACCATAAGTCTCAGCGATTCGAACGGGGACAACATCCTGAAGTTCGAAGTGCAGCAAGGCCAGATCACGCTTCAGGCGGGAACGAAGGTGATCGTTGAGGCACCGCAGATCGAACTGGTGAAGAGCGCTACGCATCCCGTGCCCTTCGGCGACGACCTGCTCACGTACCTGAACCAGCTCGTCACCATGTTCAACGCCCACGTTCATCCCGGAGAGTTGGCCATCGGAATACTTCCCGTCACGCCCGCGCCTCCGGTGCCATCGTTTCCTTCGGCTACGCCGAGCCTGCTTTCTACCAAGGTGAAATGCGGATAGGAGAAGACAATGCCCACTGAGCTCTATGCCGGAACGTTGGCCGACTTCAATGACAGTATGGCGCAAGCCATCGAGGACGCGCTAACCGCTCTCATGGGGCCGCTGCCTTCTGTGCCACCCAAGGTCGTGCATGATCGGCGGGCGCTCTTCATCGCTATTGCAAATGGCGTGATCAAACATCTGGCGGAAAAACAAGCGGCGCTGAAGATCGATTTCGATGTCGGCCTCGATCACATCACGACGAATCCGGTGATTCAAGTGAGGTCGTAGTCATGGCGTTGTTTCTGGATTTTCCGTTTCATCTCGACGGCCGCGGCCAGACCGCGGAGACGCCCGAGGACGACCACATCCGGGACATGATTCTCCAGGTCCTGTTCACCAGTCCGGGAGAGCGCGTCAACCGGCCGGATTTCGGCTGTGGACTCAAGCAGTTTGTTTTTGCGCCCAATAGCGATGCGCTGGCCGCCGCAACGCAGTTACTGGTGCAGGGATCGCTGCAGCGCTGGCTCGACTCCGTGATTTCTGTGGAGAACGTGCAGGTGGATGCGGCGGAGTCGGAGTTGCGCATCACCGTTACTTACAGCAAACGGTCCGGCGGCGGAACTCGCCGGGATGTGTTCACACCTACAGGTGTGGTTTAGGAAATTGCACTATGCCATCTGTACTGGAAATTGGTCCGGTCTGCCGCGACGTACAGCGCCGCGCCGATTTGTTGAACCATCCGGTTCTGAACGGCATCGACTTCGTCGAATACGAACGGCGGCCCCTGGCGATTAATCCTCACGTTCTGGTCGTGACATTCCTCAAGCCTTTGCCGGACCCGCCGAATTCCAATCCTGACGGCGCCTACGGTCTCACTCTCGCGGCTAATCTTTCGCTGGTTACGGTGCAAGGCGGAGCCCGGATTGTCGGCATTGTGCCAATCGCGGTGACGCTGGTCGGCGGTCGGTTAGAGATTGCAGTCAGCGAAGAAGGCGATTTCTCGATTTACTATCTCGCGCTCGGATGGCAGTTACAACCCGACAACTCCTGGAAACAGACGATCCCGGCATTGGACCTGCAGTATTCGATCGCGCCGATCAATTTCAAAGCCGGCTGTCCGGTTGACTTCGACTGCCGTCAGCCACAATTGTGTGGCCCCGAGCGCCTTGCGGAGCCACTCATCGACTACATGGCGAAAGACTATGCCAGCTTTCGCCGTCTCCTGATCGATCTGATTCCGCAGCTCAACCCGAATTGGCGCGAGCAGAATCCTTCTGACCTTGGAATCGCACTGCTTGAATTGTTGGCTTACGAGGGAGACCACCTCAGCTATTTTCAGGATGCCGTCGCGAACGAAGCTTATCTCGATACCGCCCGGCAGCGTGCCTCCGCCAAGAAACATGCCCGCTTGGTGGACTACACCATGCACGACGGGCGGAACGCATGGGCGTTTGTTCATTGTCAGGTCAATAGCGGCGGGACGATTCCCTTGCATACCAAAATTCTCAGCCGCATCACCGCGCCGCTTCGTTCGCAGAGTGTGGTTCCGGACGTGGTGATTCCCGAAGTCAGCATCCCCGGCGATTCCTTCGATTCCGATCCCGCTCTGACGCAGGTGCGGATGGATCCTGCGCTGGCGCAGGTGAGGGTGTTCGAGACGACTTTCCCTTTGTCCGTGCACCCGGAAAACAACACCATCAACATCCACACCTGGGGGAATGTGGAATGTTGCATGCCGAAGGGCGCCCGGATCGCGTACTTGTATTCGCTCGCGCCGGGTCCAGGCGAGCGCCAGGCCTTTCTGCCGAACCTGGTGGCCGGAGATTTTCTCCTGTTTGAAGAAGTCGTCGGCCCGAAAACCGGCGCTCCCTCGGATGCCGACCCTCTTCATCGCCAGGTAGTGCGATTGGACGATGCGCGCATCGAGATCACGGGAGACCCCGCCTATCGCGACAAGCTGACGCAGGAAGGAAAGCTCCAGGTATTTCGTCCGGGCGACACCGCGCTTCCCCTGCTTCGCGTGACGTGGCCACGCGCGGACGCATTGCGCTTTCCGCTGTGTCTCTCCACAACCATCCCGGGCCAGGAGCCTTTGCTCAACGTTTCCGTGGCTCGCGGGAATCTGGTACTGGCGGACCACGGCCGCACCGTGGACGAAACATTCACGCCGCAAACTCCAGTCCCCACCGACAGGATCTTTCGCTTCCGCTTGTCGAAGAGTCCTCTGACCATGGAGTGCCAGCCTGACTCCGTTTCCTACGATCCAATCACGGCGGCGCTGATCACGCCACGCACGGATCTGACGTGCTCAGTCCGTCAGGCGAAGCCGGCAATCGCCTTGCTCGTGGATTTTCCGGCCGATCCAGGCCAGCTGTGGCAACCGACGTCGGATCTCCTCAACAGCTCTCAGTTCTCTCGCGATTTTGCCGTCGAGGTCGGGGACGACGGCCGGGCTACGCTCCGTTTTGGCGACGATGAATACGGCGAGCGTCCGACCGGTGCCACCGCATTCCATGCCGTCTATCGCGTGGGCAACGGCCGTAGTGGCAACGTTGGCGCGGAAGCGCTGGCCCACGCCGTACAGCCCACAGTCGCGCCGTTCTGGCCGGCGATCCAGTTGGTAAGGAATCCGCTCCAAGCGATTGCGGGAACCGATCCGGAGACGATCGAGCACGTCCGGCAGATCGCGCCCGCGGAATTTCGGGCCGAGCAGTTCCGCGCGGTCACGGAAGATGACTATGCCACCGCCGCGCGCAAACTTCCGGAAGTTGCGGGAGCCGTGGCCAGCTTCCGCTGGACGGGCAGCTGGTACACCGTCTTCGTGGGTGTCGATCCCCGCGAACCGGACGATCTCATCACCTTGCCCGGTGGAAGGACACTGCTTACTCCTACACTCGCCAGGCGCGTGCGCGCTTTTCTGACGCAATACAAGCTGGCTGGCCGTGACCTTGAAATCCGTTCCGCCGAGTACGTTTCTCTGGAACTGGCGCTTGAGTTGTGCGTGAAGCCCGACTACTTCCGCCCGGACATCGTCCAGGCTGTGTTGTTCGCGTTGAGCAATCGCATCAATCCGGATGGCAGCCGCGGATTTTTCCATCCCGATAATTTCACTTTCGGTCAGGCGGTTTATGTCAGCCGTCTCTACGACGCGATCCAGTCTGTGCAAGGCGTGCTATCGGTCTTCATTACTGTCTTCCGCCGGTTCGGGAAGCTGGACAACGGCGAACTGGAGTCGGGCATATTGCCGATTGGATCGTGGGAGATCGCGCGTTTGGACAACGATCCTGATTTCAAGGAGAACGGCGTGATCCGGATTACCGCGGGAGGGGGCAAATGAATTCCAATACCTGCGGTTGTTGCAGCCTCCCTCCTTCGACCCCGCTGATTGTGTACAACCGGCCGGGACTCTCCGCGATTGCGTTTCGAACCGGAACCTATAGCACATTCCGGATGACGATGCTGCAAGAGATCGCACGCATGGGCACGTTGTCGAGCCTGCGCACGCGCAGCGACGACGACTATGCCATCACCCTGCTCGACATGTGGGCGACCATCGCCGACATCCTGACGTTCTATCAGGAGCGAATCGCGAACGAGGGATTCCTACGGACAGCCCGGCTGCGTGACTCCGTGCTGCGCATGGCGCGAATGCTGGACTACCATCTTCGCCCCGGAGTAGCAGCTACCACTTTGCTGGCATTCACCCTGGACAAGGATGCGGCGCTTGACCTCCCCGTTGGCTTGCGCGTGCAAAGCGTGCCCAAGGATTCAGAGCAGCCGCAGATCTTTGAGTCGCTCGAAGCAATCTCGGCCGACAGCCGGCTCAACCGCTTACGCATTCTCCCCGCGCCCATCGGTATCAACCCGCTGGCTCCGGGAAGAGTCTCAGCCATTCTGGCACCCGGGCTCGACGGGCTTGCGGCGGCTGCCGGCCTTTCTCCTAACACGCGCTTTCTGGTGTTCTCACTGTCGGAGATAGAGGAGCTTATTGTCCGCAGCCTTCGTGTGGACGAGGATCGGCTGATTTTGACCTGGACGGGGCCCGTACAGCGGACGAACTGGAACATTCAGTCCACCGCATTCGTGACCGCGCGCAGCTTCCGCATCTTCGGGTACAACACCCCCGATCACTACATGGAAGCGGAAGAGAACCCGGCCGGCTCATCCAATTTCATCTGGCACTTTCGCAGCCTCGCGACTAGCTACGGCTACAACGCCAGCGGTGGAGTGATTGAGCTCGATGCGAAATATGAGGGCATCGCCGCCGGGACTCAGTTGCTGATCTCCGAGCCCGGCGCCAACACGCTGGTCACAGTGACGGCGGTGAGCCAGAGTCAGGCGGCGTTCAAGTACTCCGGCGCGCCTGTTTCAGCCACCACACCCTTTCAGGACACAGTGACGCGGATCACCGTTTCCCCGGCTCCCGCAATCATCGACCGCCGCCTCGCCGTGATCCACGAACTGAAAGGCTCGCCCATCCGCTTCTGGGGTTATCGCCTGGGGGACGCAGTTTCCGAACCGACACTCTACGTTCCGGGGCGCCGTGTGGGCGCGCAAACGATAGAAGTGGGCAGGACCATTCAGAACAACGCGTTCACTGCAGGATCTCGGTTGTCTCTTCCCTCAGTCAACGTGGGCCGCAGAGTGCTGCTGCAGGATGCGACGCAGGGACCGATCGCCGCCACCGTAACTGGCAGCAGTATTGTGGGAGTGGACGTCGATATTCAGGCGACGCCAGACGATCCCACGACCGCCTTCGAACTGGGCCTGGCGTCGGATGTATCCCAGTCGATCGCCGGCCTGGTTTCGGCGCCGGCTCCCAGTTTTTTCTCATTCACTGCGACTGCTCCCGAGATCAGCGTAACCATCGGCTCGCTTGCGCCCCGAACCATCGCTCTGGGCGGTTCGTCCCCGATAGCAGCGAGCACGGTAGCCTTCAACCTTCAGCTCCACTTGCGCAACTCGCTTCCAATCGTTCCCGAGTTTGCCGGAAGCAAGGTGATTTTTGTTGGGGGCCGACTCTTGGTTTTGGCCGGAGTGCCCCACGCGGATGTGCAGATCGCACCGACTCTCAACGACGCTACTACGGCGCTCGAACTTGGTTTTTCCGTAACCGATTCGCGCCGAGTGGTTGGACTCCTCTCGGCGGAGTTGTCGCCTCCCATCGCCCTTTCCAATCCCCTTCGGGAATTTTCGGTCGCGTTCGGTCCGGTAGGCCCGTTTATTGTAAGTGTAAGCGCTTCACCTTCCTCGATTCCTGCGGCCGGAGCCCTTCTGCGGGCGGCGCTTCGGGTGCTGGATCTTGGCCCAGCCTTTTCCACGCTGCGGGTGGTGACGCTGCCGACGCGGCTGCTGATTCTGCCTGGACTCCTCGGTTCCGATGTGCAGGATTATCTGGCGATAAGACTCCAACCCGAAGGGTCGTTCTCGCTCGATCCGGCGTCCGCGGTGCTGCTGGGCAACATCGCGCAGGCGAGCCACGGGGAAAGCGTCAAGGACGAGACCCTTGGCGACGGCGATCTTTCCAGCATCTTCCAGCAGTTTGAGCTGCAGAAGAAGCCTCTCACGTATGTGCCGTCCCCAGGACCTTCCGGCGTGCAATCTACGCTGCGGGTTCTCGTCAACAGCGTGCTTTGGTCGGAATCGCCAACACTCTTTGGCCAGCTGCCCACCGCGCAGGTTTACACCACTCGTCTTGCCGACGACGGCACCGTCTCCATTCGTTTCGGGGACGGCGTGAACGGCGCCCGCTTACCTTCCGGTCGTGGCAATGTCATCGCTGACTATCGCAAGGGCTCGGGTCTCGCTGGACGAGTTACAGCCCTTTCGCTTCGGTCTCCACTCGATCTGCCCGTGGGTTTGAAATCCGTTACAAATCCGGCGAGCGCCACCGGAGGCGCCGATCCCGAAGCTCTGGAACAAGCCCGTCAGAATGCCCCGACTACCGTGCGTACCTTCGGCCGCGCCGTTTCCATCCAGGACTTCGAGGACATCGTCCGCTCCTCCGGCGAAGTCGCCAAAGCCCTGGCAACCTGGGTTTGGAACGGCGAGAAGCGCGTGATCCACCTCACCATCGCGGCCCAGGAAGGCGGACTCTTTACCGAGAGCGATCTCTCGCGGATTCACGCCAGCCTGAACGCGGAACGGGATCCCAATCACACCTTGCTGCTGGACAACTTCATTCAGGTCCCGATCGTGATTCGCGCGACGGTTCGAGTCAATGGCGCCTACATCGCCAAAAAGGTCGCAGACGACGCGCGCGCGAAACTGCTCGATGCGTTGTCCTTCGCAACACTGAACTTCGGCGAACCCGTGGCGCTAAGCGAAATTTACCACGTGCTCCAGGACCTGGCCGGCGTCGATTCCGTCGACATCGATGAGTTCCAGTTTAAGGATCAGACTGCGGCGTTTCTTGTCGGTCGCGGCGCCACGGCGGACCCGATCCAACGCACGCTGCGAATTTTCTCGGCGCGGCCAAACCCTGCGCCTCCTCCGCCGGCGGTGCTACCCGCGGAACTTGCTTTTGTGGAGACGCCGGCGGAAGACATTGTGATTCTCACCTCGGGCGGATTGCCCGAGTAGCAGGCAAACATGAGTGGCATTGGCGATCGCGACCGGCTCTTCAAACTGATGCCCGCGGTGTACCGCGAGCGTGACGAGCAAGAGGCCTTTCCGCTCCGCGACCTCCTGCGCCTTGTTACGGAACAGTCCGACATCCTCTATTCCGACGTCCAACTGCTGTGGGATAACTTCTTCATCGAAACCTGCGACCGCTGGGCCATCCCCTACATCGGCGACCTGGTTAGCAACCGCCTGCTCAACGGCGCCCAGAATCTGAATGACCCGGATACCGCTCTTGAACTATTTCCCGATCTGGCGGGCCCCGATCTGCGACCTCCGAACGCCATCCGCACCAGAGCGGACGTCGCCAAGACCATCTACTACCGCCGCCGCAAAGGCACGCTCCCGATGCTGGAAGAGTTGGCGAGAGACGTAACCGGCTGGCCCGCTCACGCGGTGGAATTCTTTGAACTGCTCATCTGGAGCCAGAATCTCAATCATCTCCGGCTCTTCAGCACGGGATGCCCTGATCTGCGCAACCCCGAGGCGGTAGACCGGCTCAACGGCGCGTTCGATTTCATGAGTCACACCGTCGATGTCCGCCAGCCGGTCCAGAGTGAGGGCTGGTACAACATCCCGAATATAGGTTTCTTTCTGTGGCGGCTCCGCGCATATCCGATGGACAACGTCGCGGCGCGGGTTGGCGGTTTGCCGTGGCAGTACTATTTCAGTCCGCTTGGCAATCCCGCTCCTTTATTCTCCAGGCTTCGCGCGGAAGGCGACCCGGCCGGCCTGGCGACCGAACTCCACGTTCCCGGCCCAGTGCGTCCGGCCGCATTCTATAAAGACATTTCTCCTCTCCAGAGCATGGTGGCCCCGTTCCCGGACTTCACTGAGTTTTATGGACTGTTCGAACCCTTTCCGGCCAGCATCATGGTGCCCAATGCCAATGCCAGCTTTGTCGTGATCCGCGACGGTGTGCCTGTCCCGCCGGTGCAGGTGCGTTGCGAAAACCTGGAGAATTGGGCGCAACCTACAGGAAACATTGTCGGCATCGACGTGCAGCGCGGACGGATGGCATTCGGCACCACCTTCGTTCCCGTGAACGGAGTCGATGTGTTCGATCACTACGGCTTCAGCGCCGATCTTGGCGGAGGCCCTTACCAACGAGGGAAGTGGCTGGTCGGCGATGCGATCACCGCAGTTCGCATGACGGTGCGCGAGAACGGCGTCGCCCCCGATTTTCCAACCCTGAACGCAGCCATCGCCGCGTGGGTCGCTGCGGGCCGGCCGAACACAGTCATCACCATCGAAGACAATCGCACTTACACGCTGGCCTCTCCGCTTTCGCTTGCCGACGATAACTTCCTCATCATCCAGGCCGACGATCGCAAGCGCCCTCACATCATCGCCGATGGCGGAGAACTACAAGTCACCGGCGACCATCCCGGCTCTGAGCTGACTCTCTCCGGCCTGCTGTTTGAAGGAGCCGCTCACCTCGTCGGCGAGATACATCGGCTGCGGATTCTGCACACCACCCTCGTCCCCGGTCGCGGACTCCAGGAAGATGGCGCTCCAACAACCCTTCTGCCGAGCATCACCGTTGAGCCCCTGAACGCGGCGGGCGCTCGCATCAACGCCGCCTTCAGACTGCAAATTGCCTTCAGCATCACCGGGCCGCTGCGCGTACCGAACCAGTCGGATAGCCTCACAGTTCTGGATTCGATCGTCGATGGACTCGGCGGCGCTGCCCTCGCCGATACCGGCACCGTCAACCAGCCGGGACCGCCTGTCAGCTTGGAACGCGTCACCATCCTGGGAAGCTCGTTCATGCGGCAAATCGTGCTCGCGACCGAAGTGATCTTTACCGGCCAGGTTATCGCAGAGCAGCGTCATGCGGGCTGTGTTCGATTCAGTTTCGTGCCTGCGAATTCGATTACTCCGCAGCGTTATCGTTGTCAGCCCGACCTGGCCATCCAGACGGCAATAGAGAAAGCGGAGAAAGTCGCTCCGCTCACTCTCGCCCAGCGCGCCGCCGTCACAGCGCAAGTTCAGGCCCGGGTCGTGCCGTCTTTTACTTCCATTCATTATGGCGATCCCGGCTACGTCCAGCTTCGCCTGGGATGCCCGATCGAAATCCGCACCGGCGCCGACGATGGCTCGGAGATGGGTGTCTTTTGCCACCTGAAACAGCCACAACGCGAGACTAACCTGCGCATTCGGCTTGAAGAATATCTTCCCTTCGGATTGAACCCCGGGGTGATCTATGTCACATGAGCAAGGAGGCCGGCCGTGAGCGGCGACTACACGAGATTCACTTTCAAGCCGAAGAAGGACTACTCCGCTGTCGTCAAGCAGCAGGGCCGCGTCGACCTGGACGCCGATTTCAACGAACTGATTGAGATCATGGACCGCCGCTGGCGCTCCGAAACCATCGACATCATCGGATGCTGCACCGTCCCCAATACGACTCCCGACGCTTTCCTGGTCACCCCCACCGTGTTGGGAGATTTTGATATCGGAATCGGTCGGATGTATGTGGATGGCATTCAGGTGGAAAACCACGGCCTGCTCCCCGACCATTACCTGCGACGACTGGGCGAACTCGAGGGCACGCTGCCTGTTTTGTATAGCGACCAGCCCTACTTACCTGCGCCGCTCCCCCCTGCTCTTGCCGCCGCTGCCGGTACGACTGATCTGGTTTACATCGATGTCTGGGAGCGCGAAGTCAATGTGCTCGAAGATCCGTCGATCCGTGAAATTGCACTCGGCGGCCCCGATACGGCAAATCGCATCCAGTCTGTCTGGCAGGTGCGCGTGCTGCAGGACGTGGGGGATCACAGTTGCGGAGACGGCATCGCTCTCTGGGATCAGACTGTAGCGCCATCGGCTGGACGGCTGACCACAACTGCCGTCGCGCCGCCCGCCGCGGATGATCCCTGCATCATCGCCCCCAGCGGCGGATATCGTGGTCTGGAAAACCGGCTCTACAGAGTAGAGATTCATAGCGTCGGAACCATCGGAGGCGGCGCGCCGGCAAAGTTCAAATGGTCGCGCAACAACGCCAGCGTCGCGTCCTCTGTCACAGCCATTCCGATTACAACCCAAATTACGGTGCAGCAGATCGGGCGCGACCGCGTCCTGCGCTTCGAGATTGGAAACTGGATCGAAATTACCGATGACTTCCGCGAGTTCCAGGGTCTGGCCGGACACATGGCGCAGATCACCGCGATCGACGAAGCCAACCGTATTCTTACTTTCGCTCCCGCCATTCCGGGTGCTTTCAACTTCAATGCGGCGGACCCCTCTCGCCACACTCGCGTGACGCGGTGGGATCAGACCCAAAACGTCGACGCGAATGGCTTGCTCGACGTGGTCGCGGGGCCGATCGATATTGAGGATGGAATCCGCGTGACCTTCACCCTCGACCCTGCCGGCGGCAATTTCAAGATCGCCGACTACTGGTGCTTCTCCGCCCGCACCGCCGACGGTTCCGTTGAGATTCTGCAGAATGCGCCGCCGCGCGGCATACTCCGCCATTTCTGCCGGCTGGCGTTCATTCACTGGGGCAATACGGTTGAGACCACCACCGTCAGCGATTGCCGCCATCATTGGCCCGCCGGGGATTGCGATTGCTGCACAGTCACGGTCGGTGACGGCGTGGATAGTCATGGACAATTCACCGACATTCAACAGGCGATTGATGCTCTTGGAGACCGTGGCGGGCTGGTGTGCATCGGGCGCGGCTTCTACACGGTAAGGACGACGCTTCGCCTAAACAGCACGAAGCGAAACGTCATCATTCGCGGCATGGGACCCGCAACCCGGATTGCGTTCGTTCCAGAGGAAGGTTCTCCGCGCGTATTCATGGAGATCTTAGGCACCGATCACGTACGCCTGGAAGATGTCCTGGTCGTGGCATTCAACGCGGATGCGCTGATTCGTATCACCGGGTCGCAGTTCTGCCGGGTTACCGACTGCATCCTGGTCAACGTGCCGGGGGAGCGCGAAGCTGGAACCGCCGCACGCGCCATCGAGTTCATCGAGAATTGCAGCCACTGTGAGATTGTTCACAACGCGTTGATTGCGGCCAAACCTATCGCCTCCCTACGCGGGCGGATTTCCGAGCTGCTGGTCCGCGACAATCAGGCAATGGCTCTTGAAGTCTCTGTGTCCCTGCTGCAAGCCGAAGGCGCGGAGATTATTCACAACCAATTGCGCGGCCTGCCCAGGAACGCCTTCCCGAACGGCCCCGGCCTGACGCGCGATACCATCGATTCCTTTCAACGGGATATATCGAGCCTCTTTGCGGCGGCCACCAGTATCATCGACTTTCAGGCGGCTGGAGTGTTAATCATCACCGGGAATCGCGTCGTCATCAGCGAGAATCAGATTCTGGCGCAGGTCGCGATTTTTGGATTTCTGTTCATCAACGTGCGCATCAGGCAGAACGATGTCCTGTCCTTGATTGGAGTACTGTCCATTCTCTCGGTGCTGATGAAGGTCGAGGACAATTTTGTGTTCGGCCTGCTGGCGTGCGTCATTCAAGCGGGAATCACTGCCATTGTCGACT
Organism: Terriglobia bacterium; assembly: GCA_020073385.1. GTDB lineage: Bacteria > Acidobacteriota > Terriglobia > Terriglobales > Acidobacteriaceae > Sulfotelmatobacter. The sequence goes on from JAIQFH010000003.1 coordinate 95,748, forward strand.
GCACCTCTAACGAGTGGATCGGGTTGAGCGGAATCGTGTGGATGTCTCTCACCGAACTCCTGGCGGGCTTCGGAAAGTTGGTGGCCGGTGCTCTCGGCGCGGTGGGATTCGGAGGAAGCGGCACAGGGGTAGTGAACAACACATTCAAAGTTGGGACGAACGCGGCCGGCGAGCCGCGGGGCTTCGGCCTGGTGATCATGGCGAAAATCCACCGCAACGATTTTATAACCTTCTTCCGTGGGATCTATAAGACGGACTCTGTACTGAGCGCCGACGTCTCCATCATCGACAACTCTTTCCTCCTATGCTCCCGCGCCGGAATCGAATTGGGAGGTGGAGGGCGCGGAGCGGAGCGGCTTGCAGTTTTTCTGCTGCGCATCCTCAGCCTCCGTCACTTGATTCAGGGCAACGCACTAACCGTCAGTGGCATAGGCATCATCACGTCCACTCCGCTCACCTTCATCGAACAAAACGACATTCAGTGCCAGTCGGTGGCCGTCGAGATCGACTCATTTGCCTGCACGGTGAAGAACAACTTTCTCTACGCGTATTCCACTGCACCCCTCGGCGGAGTCGGTCTTTTGAATCTGTTTAACGGCGCGCGCCAGGTCACGATCTCAGGCAACCAACTGGTGAACGCCCCCGGACACGGCATCCTCTTCCGAGAGGATGTCTCCGGCGCGGCGGTTGATGACAATCTTATCCAGGTTGCCCGCTGTACCGGAATCGGATCGCTGAGCGAAGGGGTTCTCCTGCAGGAGTTGAGCATCTCTCGCAATCGGATTGAGGGATGTCTCGGTAATCTGCCGGACGCCGGTTCCTTCATTTCGGGAGCGGTCGCGATCGCGGACGTGGAAGACGTGCGCCTGATCGACAACGTTATAGCGGACAACCTGCCGGCCCGTCCCCAGAACGCTCCTGGCTTGTGGTTTGCCGTGTACTTCGGAAGTGTGGACGGACTTGAAATGCGCGGCAACCGCGTGAGCGACAACGCAACCGCGGCGGGGCTTGGCCTCTTCATCGGAGCGGCCTTGCTGCACACGACCGGCGCCGCGTGCGTTCAGGACAACGTGATTCGAGGAAACGGGGGAAGCGCGTTCGACTTGTTTGGCAACTTCAGTTCGCAAACCGGGCCCACGGATGTGATGGTCCAGGACAATGTTTTCTCGGCGGGTCCGAATCAGTTTTCGTATTTCGTGACCGTAGCGGGCGCCAATTCGCTGCTGTTTGGAGGGAACCAGTCTTTCCGCCCCGTGACACCGGGATTCACGGGCGGTCACGACGTATATCTTTTTGCCCAGCGCGCCAATGTCTGTGGCAATTCCATCGAGGCCAGCAGTGGGATCGGCCTTGCCGTCTGGGGCGATCGCTTGATCGTCAATGCAAACTCCGTGGAGAGTCCCGGACTGTTCGCTTTGCAGGCGAGCGCCTTTTTCGTGGGTGGGCCAATGCCCGTGGCTCTAATTCTCACGTCGAATCTCACCTCCGGCCTTTTCATCAGCGCTTCATCCGGAGGCGTGCTGAATCGTGTGGGCAATTTCCCCGCGCCGTAAAATAAATAGAGGAGAACACCGTGCCATCACCTTGCGATCCGCCCAAATTCGACGAGCAGGACTGGAGTCAATTCGACTTCAGCCGCTGGCACCTCGATGGCCTTCAGCTTGATTCAGTCGCGCAGGCCATCGCCGACCTGACGCAGCGCCTCACCAATTCGCCGGAGTGGCAGAACAACGTGAAGGCCACTGTCGCCGATCTTCAGGATGTGATGCTGAACGTTTATCAGGAAGACTCGGAGCGTCTCGAGGAAGAAAAGAGCACGGTAGGCAAGGCGTTCGATCAGCGCATGACAGCGGCAAAAGATAGGAGCGCCAACCTGGCCAAGACGATGGAAGCTGCCGGCGCTCCCCTGGTCATTCCGGGTAACGCAGGAACGTACCAGCTGGCGGTAAAGGTCACAGCCTCGGACGGTCACCTCGGCCTGTCAGGAATGATCGTACGTTTGCTGGATCCCCGGGATCGCAAAACACCTCTCTTTACTGCGGTCACCGATCCCGATGGGAATGCATTCTTTGCCGTTCCGGAACAGGGGGCAAAGGAATTCGACAATCAGCACATTGCCGCACAGGTTGTGACGCCAGGTGGCAAGGTTGTCCAGGAGACTGCCGATGCCGCATGCATTCGGCTTGGTCAGACCGAGACCCGGGTCTTCCAACTGGAGGATTCAAAGGACATTCAACCCAACAAGGCTGCGTCTCTTGAAGTTCGCGCCCGGCGCGAAATCGAAGTCCGGATCGCCGCCGCAAAAGTTGACGTCCTCAAGCAGGAGCGCGAATCGCGACTGCATACTCTTGACTGCAGGCTTCAACAGAATCAGGCCATCATCGATTCTTTGCAGTCCTCAGGCATGCCGTCTGACAAGGCCGGGACTCCTTCATCGGGCCCGCAGGCGTCGACATCGGAGTCCCCTTCACCGGAAACGCCGCCATCGCCGAAGGCTTCTTCTCGCACTCAAGGTAGGAGGCGGCGCAAATCCTGAACGGGCATTCTGAGGTGCAGTTCACGAACGCGTTGCCGGAGTACTCGCCAGCTGTGCTGCAACTGTGTCAAAACCCCTTCGATTCGGGGCTCTGGAGATATGCTCGAGAGAAAAGCAGACTCCCCAAGTTCTTGTTTTCATTAGAAGTCGTCAGAACGAGAAGAGCGTTTAGAGCGGGCGTGTGTGCGCCAAGGCAGGCGCGCCACTAGAATGCGTTTTGAAAAACACACTTTGCGAAGTCGTGCCATTCGATCTGAACCTCTTGGCACGTGCCAGGGTTTCTTTTCCACTCGAAATGGGACTGCCATTCGAGGACTTACATTCACCCCTAAATGGGGTGATTCAACAGGACTGAGATGGTCGAAGCATCACTGTAAGAGATTGAAAACATTCAGCACAACTCCCGAATCCCATTTTCGGGACCAGGGGGTCGGAGGTTCAAATCCTCGCTCCCCGACCATTTACACTGTGTGCGTTCCTGTTTCGCGACAAGCGTTTTTTGGGAAAATCTCGGATTCCAGGACCGCCAGCCCTTTTGCCGCTGCCTTTTAAGAGAATTGGGGAACGTCCCGTCTATCCCCAGATATCGTTCCCAGATATCAGTCGGAAATAGTCTGATGTTGGGCGAATGGCCGACGCCCGAAGATGATGCCCAAAGCTGTCTTGGGGTGCCCTTCGCCATAGTAGTAGGTCAGCCGCGCACCCATGTGGTAAAACCGAACTTAAGCCCGCGAACGCCTCCTCATGCCCTTATCAGCGGAAGGAGCACGCCGATCAGCACGCTTGCACCATCCATCAGCGCGTGCGCAATCGCGAGCGGAACCAACCGGCGCAGTCGCAGATAAACGAGTGTTGCGAACACGCTGAATGGCACCGGCGACAACAGCCGAAACGCCATGAACTTCGCGTCAAAGGTCAACGGCATGAACACATGTTGCAAGGACCAGGTGAACGCCACAACGGCGATTGCCACGCTCGTACTCCGACAAAGAACCTGAAAGCGAGGTACCAGGTAGCCGTTGTACGTCATCTGCTCGGTCAGCCCCCAAATGAACGGAAACATCAGCACCGCATAGAGAGCGGCTGGTAATGACAAGTGTCCAAAGAGGTACGGCGGCGTGAGCGTCCCGTACAACAGCCAGCCGGCCGCGTAGCTGCCACCAAGAATGAACACGAGGCTCGCCGGGACGAGTCCGAAGCCGAGCGCTACATCGCGCACGAGCCGGCTCCTCTCGAACCCGACGAGATCGAACAGGCGGATGCCCTCGCGGCGAGTGAGCCGCCACAGCAGGACCAGGCATCCGGCGTCGATCAATGTCCCGTACACCGGCAGCCATGGCTCAGCGTCATGCCATGGAGTCGGCGACGCTCGCAGGGCGAAGACGGCCGCAACAAGCGCTTGCGCTCCGACAGCGCAAGCAGCGCGCGCAAACAGCATCAGCGCAGGCCCTCTCCATGTCAGCGTTGCCGTCTCCCGGCGCCGAAGGAGGGCCTCGTGAGAATTCGGATCCATGAATCGAATCGTACTATTTATCTTTGGCGACGATCTGCACAAGTGAACATACCGCAATCCCTTTGCAAAGCGCCGCCTAACGTCTCGGCCCCACGCCCCAATCCAATTAGGGCATAGAAAAAAAGGTGGCAGTGTTATGCGTAATGTAAAAACCAAGGCTCCGCTCCAGCGGCGGAGGAAAATCTGGCATCGCTATTCAGATCATGGGTTATTAGGAAGTTATTCCCGAGCCCTCAAAGAGATTTCGGTGCAACTCAGTGAGGCCGGAAAAAGAATGCTTTCTGGCCCCTAAGCGATGCCAGGTGAAGCACTTAGATTTTGTCCTGCGCCTGCCCTGGGCGCAGAGGGTCGATGGTTCGAATCCAAGCAGCTCATTGGACTAGCGGCGACGCCAACACCGCGCGCAACATCTGCTGCCCCGTTTATACAAGCTTGTATCACGGCAGGGCCTATTCGATACGGAATTTGAAATGCTAGTCTTCTTGGCATGCCTTCCTCCCATATTCTGCGCTGCTTGCTCTCCGTGCTGGTCGCCATCGCTCCTGCGTTAGGTCAGAATGCGGTTGACTTGAAGCCGACTCCACAGCAAGTGGAGTGGCAAGACCTGGAGATGGGAGCGATCATCCATTTTGGTCCGAATACTTTTATGGATCGAGAATGGGGAGACGGTACCGCCGATCCGAAGGTGTTTAATCCGACACAGTTTGATCCAGACCAGTGGATGCAGGCACTGCGGGCCGCCGGGATCCGATACGTGATCTTTGTGGCCAAACATCATGATGGCTTCTGTCTCTGGCCTACGGCGCAGACTGATTACGGCGTGAAGAGCAGCCCGTTCGAGAACGGGAGAGGCGACGTGGTTGGCAAGGTGGAAGCAGCGGCGAGGAAGTACGGGATGAAGTTTGGAGTGTATCTGTCTCCCTGGGATCGGCACGAGCCGCGGTACAGCAACTCCGCCGAGTACGACAAATACTACACGGCCGAACTCGATGAACTGGCGCAAGGGTATGGTCAACTCGAGGAGTTCTGGCTGGACGGCGCCGGCAGCGGCGGGCATGTCTACAACTTTCCTCGCATTGTCGAAGAGTTGCGCATGTGGCAGCCGAACACGCTCGTATTCGCGGATATGGCGCTTTTCGAGTATGGCGATATTCGCTGGGTGGGGAACGAAGACGGAGTCATCCCTTACGAGAACTGGAATGTCATCGACCGGCACGGCTATCTGCGCTGGCGTCCGGTTGAGGCGGATACTCCCCTGCGAAAGAATCATTGGTTCTGGCATCCCAATGACGAGGCCAGTCTGAAAAGTTTGCCAGAACTAATGACCATGTACGAGCAGACCGTGGGGCGTGGCGGTCAACTCGTTCTCGGGATCGCGCCCGATCGACGCGGGTTAATTCCTGAGGCTGATGTTCAGCGTCTGAAAGAGTTTGGCGAGGCGGTGCGCTCGAGGTATGGCACGAATCTTGTCACGAAGCACCTGGTAACGGGGGCAGAAGAGGAACTGGCGCTTGACGGCGATCCAGATACTTTTTGGTCGGCGCCGGCGGGTTCGCATCACGCCGCTCTCGATGTTCGGTTCGATCATCCGGTCACGTTCGACCGCGCATTGACGATGGAATGGCTGAACAGTGGACAGCGGGTCCAGCTTTACGCCATCGAAGTCTTCCGGGAAGGGAAGTGGAGCGCGGTTGCCCGAGGTCAGGCGATCGGGCATAAGCGTATCGATCCCTTCGCGCCGGTCACCGCATCACGCGTGCGTTTGCACATTCTGTCTTCGTCGGCGGAGGCGCACATCCGCGAATTCCAGATTTTCAATTCGAACGAAGCGTCTGCGGAATCCCGCAAGAAGTGAAGGACCTAAACGCGGCGCACGTCGATTCCGCGCTCTACAAACGGCGCAATCACCTTATCGGTAGCGTCGGTGTCGGTAACGATCATGTTGATGTTTGCGATGGGGCAGATCAACGATGCCGTGACCACGCCGATTTTGGTGGAGTCGGTCACCACCACGATGTGCTTGGATTGCTGGATCATGGTACGAAACGTCAGAGCTTCTTCGGGTTCGATCACGGTGATCCCGCGAGCCAGGTCGAGTCCGCAGACACTCACGAACACGCGGTCCATATAAACGTCTTTGAGTGAGTCGATGGCAGCGTGGCCAACCAGGGAGAATGAGCCGGCCCATTGCACGAAGCCTCCCGTGACGAATGTCCGCAGGCCCGGACAATTGCTCAATTCCATGGCGATGTTGATCGCGTTGGTAATCACACGGATGTTGTGACGATTGCGGAGATTGCGAGCGACGTGAGTCGTCGTCGTGCCTGCGGTGAAGCCTACGGTCTCGTTTTCCTGAATCAGTTCGGCTGCATGCAGCCCGATCCGCCGCTTCTGAGGCGTACGGTGCTGCTCCCGATTCTGAAACAAAGAGTCGTAGCGGAACGGCTCGTAAAGCAGCGGCTCAACCAAGGTAACGCCGCCATGGGTTCTGCGGACCAGACCTTTTGCTTCCAACTTTGTCAGATCCCTGCGGACGCTTGCTGCTGAGGCTCCCAGCCGTTTGATCAGGACGTCGAGCGACAGGTCACCCTCCTGTCGCAATTCCCGCAAGATTTTGTCTGCGCGATTTCGTGCGTTCATGTGGAGCGTCCGTTGGTGCCGTCCATCTGTCGGCAGGACAATCTGAAATTGCCTGGACCGTTAAGACCCCAGAGTTTAACTCATTCGAGTGGAAGTAGGGGCTGTCGGGTACGTCCAGCGTGCAAGAATTTAACCTAATTGGGCAAGCATTTGATCGAGTTAGGCAAATTCAATCAAAGTTTCCTTGACATTCCGCATTATCCGGTGCGATAAGAGAATCCCCCGATTTGGGAATTTCCTTCCAGGCGGGCACTTCCGTTAAGGAGTCTTCCGATGAACCTCCCCCACCGCTCGTTAACGATATTCGTCGCAATCGCAGCTCTGTCGTTCTTCAATCCCAACTTCATGGTAGCCCAAAGCACGAACCGGCAGATCGGGACCCAATTCGAGGTGACAGCCGATCCGACAGTTGCGCGGCCGGATCAGCAACCCTGCGTTGTTCCTCTGTTCTCCGCGTACCAGTTTGCGTTCTTTTCCGATACGACGCAAACATTCCAGTTCACACCGCCCAGCAACTGCTCCGGCCCGTGGAAGAAGGTCGTATTTGAGGTTGATTTCAGCGAGAACGGGGGAGTTCAGTTTGATCGGACCGCGAGCATTTATCTGGGGAACACGAACGTTTATTTTGGGACAACTCCCGAGCCGCTTGCTGTCCTGACGAACACCTGGCACATTGAGCGCGACATCACCGATTACTCCGCTTTGCTGACGATGCCACAGACAGGAACAATCGTGCTCGGGAATTGCACTACGGATTGCCCACCGCCGTACAACACCCGTCTCAATGGAGTTTTCACCGTAAGCGCAAATCTGGAATTTTATCCCGCGGGTCGCGACTCTGGAGACCGAGCCCGGACCCCAGACATGGTTTTGCCCTTGCAACAAACCAATAGCGGCGGCGGAATCAATCTCCCGGCTTTCTTGTTTAGTCCGACGGACCAGTTCTCAACTACATTCACTCTGCCTACGAACATTGAAGGCGTGTACCTGGATGTGGTTTCACAGAGCCAGTCCGTTGACGAACAGTGGTTCGCGTGCTTTCCCAACGATCTTGCTAGCATCAACGAGGTCTATGGATGCGGCAATACAGACTTTCGGGAGACCGAGATCACCATCGATGGCCAGCCCGCCGGCATTGCGCCGGTCTCTCCGTGGGTCTACACGGGCTTCCTGCCCGATCAATGGATCCCGTCGCCAGGGGTGCAGACACTCGATTTCGTTCCTTATCGCGTGAACCTTACTCCCTTTGCCGGATTGCTGAGCGACGGCAATCCACATACGGTGTCGCTGAGCATTTTCAACGACGACAGCTACTTCGCCGAGACAGCGTCGCTGCTGCTCTTTCTGGACAAAGGGTCGGCGCAGGTGACGGGTGCAGTATCGAAGAACACGCTGGCTGCTCCTAAACCCGTCGTGACAGAGAATCTGCAGGGCACGTCGACCGTGACCGGGACCATCGGCGTCACGTCGGACCGCCGTTTCACCATCGCCGGGTACGTCAACACTTCGCATGGCAAGGTGTCGACCTCGGTTCAAGAGCATCAGTATTTTTCGAGTACGCAAACTATCGATTTCGATACGGTGAACTTTACGGTGCTCGACCAGAACACTGCCGTCCAGAACAAGGTCTCGGCAACCACGACCGTCTCAGGGAGAGAAGGAACGGCAGTGAGCCATGATAATTTCACCTTCCCCATCAATGTGGATTTCATCTACCCGGTCAGTACTTCCCGGTTTGGCTTTAACGTGACAACCAGCCAGACGTACCACGACGACCGAGAAGCCGTCGGTGGCGGAGAGTTTCCGAGCTTCAGTTCGGTTACGAACTCGGGGAAGGCGACAGACGTGTCGCCAGCCAAGAGCAGCCAGGAGTACACGCAATTCGATTCGGGCGGCCGTTTCTACGACTGCAGGATTGCGTCGAAGAACAACACCCTGACCAAAGTTAGCCACGGATGTTCGGCGAGTGAGCGTTAGCAGTTGGTGTGGTATCTCAAAGGGCCCGGTCCGGAGGATTGGGCCCTTCCTTCCTTGCAGCCATGCGTGGCGCTTCCAGCGGTAAGACCGCTGAATGCTGCTCGGCTGGATATGTCTCCATCTGGCCATACCTGAGACGTATATTGTGTGTTTATGTCTTTTTTATGAGCGAAATAGCCTAAAACGATCATTTTGCGCTTGACAGTCGTCACGCTCAGCAATTAGCGTCCCGGTAAAGATTCAGTGAGAACTCGTCTCGACCACGCCGATCGGTAGAAGGCCGTCGGCGACTGGAGGTATTTCACCATGAGAAGTTTCTGTTACTGCATTGGCGTCCTTTTGGCCGTCGCCCTCTCGTTCACGCACGTCGCGGCACAGACCGTCACAGGTTCTATTACCGGCCAAGTCACGGATCCCAGCGGCGCCGTGGTAGCAGGGGCGACCGTTACCGCTGAAAATGTCGCCACCTCAGTTAAGACCACAGCGAAGACGAATGGCGCCGGCGTCTACACTCTTCGATTTCTGCCAATCGGAAGCTACAAGCTCAGCGTTGACGCGAAGGGCTTCGCTTCCACGAATGTCGCCCCCTTCTCACTGGAGATTGGCCAGACTGCAAAAATCGACGTCGGGCTCAAGATCAGTTCGGCCCAGACCGTTGTAGTGCAAGGCGAGGCTCATCCGATTCTTAATACAACGGATGCGACGCTGGGAAATACGCTGTCGACGAACGAGATCGCGAATATCCCGCTGAATGGCCGGAATTTCTCTTCCTTAACGCTCTACCAGCCCGGAGCGGTCGCCACCGACCCGACCGGCCTGACCGGGAACAACGCCATCGAGCGGAACACGTATAACAGCGGTGTCGTGGCCATTAATGGCAATCGCCAGCAGGCCAACAATTACATGGTGGAAGGGGCGGATAACAACGAACCCCAGAACAACCTCATCGGCTATAACCCCGCGCCCGATGCGATTGCCGAAGTTCGTGTGGTTGCAGCGAACGCGAACGCTACCTACGGAAATGCCAATGGCGGAGCAGTTGTCACTATCCTGAAATCCGGGACGAACAACTTTCACGGCTCAACATACGACTTACTGGAAAACCAGAATCTCGATGCCAATACATGGGCGAACGGTATTACGAATAGTCCGATTACGAAATACACGCAGAACATTTTTGGCGGGACTTTCGGCGGGCCGATTCTGCGCAATAAGCTCTTCTTCTTCGTGGACTACGAGGGCATCCGCAAACACACCGCCCAGCCCTTACAGCAAGCCAGCGTTCTCACTCCAGCCATGCTCGCGGGGGATTTCTCGGCGTTAACGACTCAACTCTACGACTCGCAGAACAACTTTGTGCCGTACACCGGAAATCAGATTCCGGTGGTAAGTCCAGTGGCCCAGTACCTCGCCGCTCACCCGGAGATTTATCCTGCCCCCAACAGAACGCCACTTGACGGACTGATCCAGGATAACTACGTCGGTCCGCAAAGCAGCTTCGTCCAGAACAACCAGGAAGACTTCAAGGTCGACTACAATCTGGGCAATTTGGACAAGATCAACGGGTTCTATTCTCAGGGTACCGGCAAAGACTTCACCAGCGCTATTCTTCCGGTCTTCTTCCCAGCGCACAACAACTATCCGACGAAGATTGCCGGCGCCAGCTGGGTACACACCTTTTCGTCCACAATCGTGAACGAAGCGCGTTTTGGATTTACCCGTGTGCGCTGGAATAATGGTGTGCCTAGCGACCCCACAGGCCTGTTCGGGTTGAGCGGGGACCAGAAAGTTGGCATTCCGTTCGGCACGCAGAAATACGTGGGCTTCACCGGGCAAAACATCGGTAACAACGCGAGCTATATCGGGACCAGTGCCAATCCCCAGGTTTTTACTGACAATACATTCAATTACGAGGACACTCTGACCTGGCAACGCGGACGTCACTTTATCTCGATCGGAGGTCAGGCCACCCGGTACCAACAGAATTATCTGAATGCCGGGAACGTTGGATTCCTTGGTACGTTCGGCTACACCGGGCAATACACTGGCCTCGCGAGTGGTGGCGGATACGGTCCTGCTGACTTTGTCCTGGGCCGGATCCAGAACGTTCAACTGGCATCGCCGCTCGGGTTGGTCGGGCAGCGTCAGTGGCGTGCGGCAGGCTTTTTCCAGGATGATTTCAAGCTGAGTTCAAGGCTCACGCTGAACCTGGGGCTACGCTATGAAGTCGATCAGCCCTGGTATGAACAGAACAACAAGACCGCCAACGTTCTTCCCGGCGGAACTGTCGAATACGCCGGCCACGTTCCGGCGGGGGCGATTGCCGGCTCTGTTGTCTGTCCGAATCATGCTTGTTACAACGCAAACTACAAGCAGATTATGCCGCGTGTAGGCTTCGCATACCAGGCGATGAACAAGCTTGTGATTCGTGGCGGCTACGGTGCCACCAGCTTTTTTGAAGGATATTCTTTCAATCAGCGTCTAACCTCGAGTCCGCCGTTTTCACTCGCCATCAACAGCAACGCTACGACTCCTTCCGGGGCCTCGGGTGGAACGCCTTTCACAGTTGCTGACGCTTTCAGTCAGCCGCTCGGCATCAACAACTCGCTGTATTCGGTATGGCCGCAGGATGTGCAGCCTGCGTACGTCCATCAGTTTACCTTGGTCACGGAATACGCGCTGACGCACGAGCTATCTCTGAGCGCGGGATATCACGGACAAGTGGGCCATCATCTGGCTGACTATCGCAACGGCAACCAATTGACGGCTGCGCAGGCACCTGGAGTAACTGCCATACTCAGTGCCAACGGTGGAGACTGCGGTGTAGCTTTTCCGACGGCCCTCCAGACGCCTTATTACAACCTGGTGGGAGAATGCGGCCCCATTTTGGTGACCGAATCTCAGGCGAGAATGACTTACAACGCAGGTCAGCTGAGTTTGCGCCAGCGGACGCATCGGGGTTTGGAATATACCCTGAATTACACCTACGCGAAGTCCTTGACCAGCTCGTCGGGGAACTACGCTGTGTCGGGAACAAGTTTCAACGGTCTTTCCGTGCAGAACGGCTATGATCCCAACGCTGACTACGGACCGTCTGGTATGGATATCCGACACAGTCTGAATTTCGTCGGCGTCTATGACCTTCCCTTCGGGCGTGGCCGCGCCTACGGAGGCAACGCGAGCCGGTTCGTGGACGCGGCGCTGGGAGGCTGGAGATTCGCTACCTCAGCTATCCTGTACACGGGATTCCCTGTCACCATTTTCGGTCCCAACAACAGCAATACTAATAACAACGGATGGGGATTGAGTCGGGCCAACCAGTACCGCCCGATGATTATCAGTCATCGCACGATCCAGAACTGGTGGGGCACTGATCCATCAGCACAACCGTGCCTGCCTATTCCGCTTGTGAATCCCACTGGCGGCGACAACGGAACTTGCGCTTACGGCGTGGCTGCAACGAATACTTTCGGGACTGGTCACAACAGCACCGAGCGTGGCCCAGGCTATCGGCAAGTCGACATGTCGCTGTTTAAGGACTTCCATTTGTGGAAAGAGCAGCATGTGCTCGGTTTCCGCGCTGACTTCTTCAACATCTTTAACATTGCCAGCTACGGGAACCCCGACAGTGGTATAAACGACAGTTCGTTTGGCTTGATCAGTTCCGTGCGATCGCCAGCGCGACAGATTCAGCTCAGCTTGCATTACATGTTCTAGCATCAGTGTCTCCCTCATCTGCCGGAAGCGCAGGCTTCCGGCAATATTGGGGAGTCGCAACTGTCCCAGCTCAAATTCAGCTCCAAGGCGAGCCGAAAGATCCGGTCCCAGAACTGTCGTGAATCGTGACCATGCCTGAAATAGTGCTTGTTGAAGTCTGCGTGGATTCGGTCGCATCCGCCATGGCGGCGGAGCGCGGCGGGGCTCAACGGATTGAGCTGTGCAGCGATCTGCTGGAAGGAGGAGTGACTCCCAGTGTCGGGCTGCTGGGCGTCGTGCGCACCAAGCTTTCGATTGCTGTACATCCCATCATCCGTCCGCGACCCGGGGATTTCTGTTACTCGGAAGCGGAATTCGAGTGCATGGCGCGAGACGTCGAAATTGCCAAGAGCGAAGGAGCGGATGGCGTCGTTCTCGGGATCCTGGAGCAGGAAGGAAATGTTGACGTCGCCCGCACGCGGCAGTTAGTCGAATTGGCGCGGCCGCTCTCGGTCACGTTTCATCGCGCTTTCGACATGTCTGCGGACCTGTTTCGCGCCCTCGAAGATGTGTGTGCGACAGGGGCGGACCGGCTCCTAACGTCTGGCGGTGAGCAAGAGTGCCTGCAGGGCGTGGACACAGTCGCACGGCTCGTTCCAGCCGCGAAAGGCCGCATCGCCATCATGGCTGGCGGCAGAATCGGAATCAACAATGCTCCGACCATTGTTGAACAAACTGGCGTGACTGAGATCCACGTAGGGCTCGCGACTCCAGTGAGAAGCCCGATGCTGCATCGGAATTCGCGTTTGTCACTCGGCAAAGCTCCAGGGCGCGAGTACCAGCGGACGGAGGTACTGGAAGAAAGTGTGCGCGAGCTCATTCGCGCCATTGGCTCTGGAAAAGAAGCGAACGTGGACTAAAGAAGCTTCTGCTGACGCTACTGCCAAGGAGCGGCGCCTTGAGCTGCTGAACATACGTAGATGTCAGGTGTGATTCCAGTCTTCTCTTTATATGCGTGAGTGACCTTCTGCTGAAAAGCTTCAACGGAATGGGCGCTGACAAGAGTGATGGTGCAGCCTCCAAATCCTCCACCGGTCATGCGCGACCCATAAACACCCTCGCACGATGAGGCGATTTCTACCAACAGATCGAGTTCCTTGCAACTCACTTCATAATCCCGCTGCAGGCTGCGGTGCGATTCGTACATCAGTCGCCCAAAGTGGTCCAGGTCACTCGCTCGGAGCGCCTCTGCAGCATCGAGCACGCGCTGGTTTTCACTGATCACGTGACGGCAGCGGCGATATACGACCTCCGCCAATTCCGTTTGGTGGTTCGCGAGATCCGCCATATTGACATCCCGCAGGGCGTGCACGTCGGGCGAACTCATTTGAAAGACCTTGACTCCGGCTTCGCACTCCGCGCGGCGGCGATTATACTCCCCGCTCGCCAATTCGTGTTTCACCATGCTATTGCAGATCACCAGCCGGGCATCGTCGGGAATCGAAAGCGATTGATAGTCGAGCGAACGGCAGTCAATCATGAGGGCGTGTCCGGAACTGGCATACACGGCAATGAATTGGTCCATGATGCCGCAGCGTGTGCCCACATATTCGTGCTCAGCGCGCTGACAGATCTTCACCAGTTCCAGCTGCGGCACTTCAGCCTGGGATGTCGCCAGCAATGCAAGGCCCGTTGCCACTTCCAGGGAAGCAGAGGAACTCAAGCCTGCACCCATCGGCACCTGGCCTTGAATGATTATGTTGGCGCCCGATAGGTGAACACCCCTGCTTTGGAGAACCGCGGCCACTCCGCGCACGAAGTCACTCCAGTGTTTACTGGGGGGACCAGCTAGGATATCAAGAGATAAGTCAATGGTCTCGTGAAACTCGCCGGAACGAACATGGAGAGTGCGATCAGGGCGGGCGCTGGCTGCGATCCAGGTATAGAAGCCGATCGCGGCGGGCATTACGAATCCGTCGTTGTAATCCGTGTGTTCACCGATCAGATTGACACGTCCCGGTGCCCGGAAGATCGACGGACGGGTGTGATATGAACGCTGGAATTCATCCGTCAGGGATTCGGCCGTCGATTCGTAGCTGGTAGGAGAACTCGCCATTCCCTGTCTCGCCGTTTCGCGCTGCCCGAGCATCCCGAACTCACGTCGGCTGCGGACGGGCCGCAATGGCATGCCCCGAATATTAGCAGGAGTGCGTTAAGCCCGCTGGTCATGATATGGAAATCTGTTCATTTCTGCACAGTTGCACGGATACCACCGCGGGTACACTCGAGGCGTATTAGGGGTTTTTCGATGTACACCGAAAGGCTGTTCTCAGCGGGATCAGTCCGCCTACGGTTTCGCCCCGACTCCACTTATTGTGGCAGCACCGCCGTATCCCACCGCATCAAAGACCCTAAAGACCCTGTGACCAGGTGAGGCCAACGCCAATGAATTTAGTCCAAGCGCTCCCGATTGTATTGAGTCTTGTTTCCGTACCCTGTGCGGTATGCGCTCTGCAGAATACTGAACCGGGAGAGTCGGCGCAGCCCGCGCCGCTCAGTTTGGAACAAATCCTCTCAAATCTGGAACAAAGAAACGCGCAGCGGGCCGCCGCCCTCGAGCAATTCGAAGGAAAGCGCACTTACCGAATGCAGTATCGGGGCTTTCCCAGCGACAGAGACGCTGAGATGGTTGTGAAGGTCAGCTTTCACGCTCCGAATTCCAAAGAGTTTACAGTCCTGTCGCAGACCGGTTCGAAGTTTGTCGTCGACCACGTATTTAAGAAGTTGCTGGAAGGTGAGCAGGAAGCGCTCAAAGGAGAAAATCGTCACGACACCGCGCTGACCCGGCAGAACTACAATTTCGAACTGGTGGGATACGACACTACGCCCGACGGCGCCCAATATGTCCTGAAACTCTTGCCCAAAACGAAGAACAAGTTCCTGTACCGCGGGAAAATCTGGATCGACGCCAAAGATTTCGCCGTGGCTCGGATCGAGGGAGAGCCGGGCAAGAATCCTTCAATGTGGATCAAGAAAACCGGCATCGCTCACAGATACGTTAAAGTGGATGGTTTCTGGCTACCGGCGGAGAACCACACAGAAAGCTTCATCCGGCTCGGAGGAAAAGCCACCCTCTCGATCGAATATCAAGACTACAAGATCATCAAAGCGGTTCCCGTCGAAGCTATCCGGAAGAATCATCCCGGTGGCAACACGGTGTTGGACGGCGCTGGCGACAGTTCTGCGATTCTGGCGGGGCACATCGCGCAGTACGCCACCCAATAATCCTGTGACCAAGAGTTCCGCCAGCCTTGACCGTCTTCGGCACGGATGTTAGGTTCGCCTTACACGTGATTCTGCGGGAGACAGTCCTCTGAGCCTGGCGGAGCGGCGGCGCAAACTCGATTTCAGCCGGCGCGACTTTCTTCTCCGCTTCTGTCAGGCGGCCGGCGCAACCCTCATTCCATTGAATTTGTGGGGTTGGAAGTTCACTCCGCTCACTCTCGCTGCTCTAGATCCTCAAGCGGAGCGTCCCGGATTCTACCTGCACCCGCGCTATCGCAACGAGCGGCCTCTCGACGCGACATTGCTGAAAGCGAAGGCGGGCCTCGATGCGTTCATCACGGAGAAGTACGCAGATGAACTGGCCGGGATTCTCGAACAATGGAGCCAAGCCCTATTGCGCTCTCCGCACGGCTTAAGCGTTCTGCTCAACAGTCTTGCCGCAGATTTCGCGGGAGCATCGCCGGTCGCATCCGAGTCGCGACCGGTTCGAACCGCGCCTCCTGTGGAAATCCGTCACAACAAATTCGCCAGTGAAATGGTTCTCAACCGGGAAGCATTTCTCCGCGCATTGCAGTCTTTTCTGCACGACTTTTCCGAAATCGACGTTGCCGAGTTCCAGATCACACGGATCGATGCTTCACCAGTCAGTTCGTCATCGGATGTTCCAAACCGAATCGAAACCCGCATTCGTTATGAAGTTTCCGGCAGGGGCGAGACCTTCCATCGCGACCAGCGCGTCGGAAGCTGGCAGTTAGTTTGGAAGCGGTCTGACAGAGATGAATTTCAAGTCGCTAGTTGGCGAACTCTCGACGAGACGCAGGCGCGCGGATCGTCGCCGATCTATGCGGACATAACCGCCGCAGCTCTGGGCCACAACTCCTCATACGCGGCCCAGATTCTGCATGGGGCCGACTACTGGCGGACCCTGATCGACGGCGCGTCTGGGATCGACGTTTACGGACACAACGGAGTCTCCGTGGCCGACATCGACAACGACGGATTCGATGATCTGTATATCTGTCAGACCGCCGGATTACCCAATCGTCTCTACCGCAATCGCGGAGACGGCACTTTTGAAGACATCACTGAATCTTCCGGCCTGGGCATTCTTGACAACACGGTGTGCGCGCTGTTCGCCGACTACAACAACGACGGCCGCCAGGACGTCATTCTGGTGAGTTCCAGCGGCCCTATCCTGTTTGTGAACGATGGCAGCGGCAAGTTCCGGCATCAGCCTGATGCGTTCCGATTCGCCTCGCAGCCACAGGGAACTTTCACCGGGGCCGCAATCGCGGACTACGATCGCGACGGCTGGCTCGACATCTATTTCTGCCTCTACACGTACTATCAGGGCACTGGCCAATATCGATACCCACTGCCGTACCACGACGCAGAAAACGGTCCACCGAATTTCCTGATGCGGAATAACCGCGACGGCACGTTTCGAGATGTGACGGCCGAGTCCGGGCTGAACAGCAACAACACGCGCTACAGTTTCTGCTGTGGATGGGGAGACTACAACCGCGACGGTTGGCCCGATCTTTACGTCGTGAATGACTTCGGCCGTAAGAACCTGTACCGCAACAACGGTGACGGAACCTTCACTGACGTCGCAGCTGAGTCAGGCGTGGAGGACGTCGGCGCGGGGATGAGTGTCTGTTGGTTCGATCACGACAATGATGGAGCCGAGGATCTTTATGTCGCCAACATGTGGACCGCGGCTGGCCTGCGCACCTCGATGCAGGACATCTTCAAGAAGGACTCGGCGCCGCCGACGCGGGCGCTGTTTCAGAAGCACGCGATGGGAAATTCACTGCTTGCGAACCGAGGGGCGAGATTTGAGGACATCACACACTCGTCGGGCACGGGAATGGGCCGCTGGGCATGGTCGAGCGATGCATTCGATTTTGACCATGATGGATTTCTTGATCTCTACATAGCGAACGGCATGGTTTCGGGGACGTCGCGCGAGGACCTGAATAGCTTCTTCTGGCGCCAAGTCGTCGCAAATTCCCCGGACGGGGCGGTTTCCAACAAGGATTACGAGCAGGGATGGAATGCTATCAACGAACTGGTCCGCGCCGACGGCACCTGGAGCGGCTACGAACGCAACGTGTTCTACGCCAACAATCGTGATGGAACGTTCTCCGATGTCTCGGCCCTCGCAGGTTTGGATTTCGTGGAAGACGGGCGATCGTTCGCGCTCGCTGATTTCGATCACAACGGCCGCGTAGAAATCGCCTTGAAGAATCGAGATGCTCCGCAGTTGCGATTGCTGAAGAATGTAGTCGAGGGTCTTCCCCCCTCGATCTCGTTTCGGCTGCAAGGCACCAAGAGCAACCGCGACGCGATCGGCGCCTCGATCACGATAGAAAAAGGCAAGCTGAAGCAGACTCGGATGCTGCAGGCCGGGTCGGGCTTTCTTTCGCAACACAGTAAGGATGTTTTCTTCGGCCTCGGCGATGAACGCGGCCCAGTGCACGCGTCTATTCGTTGGCCCAGCGGATTGGTGCAGGAGTTGAACGATCTGCCGATCAATCACCGAATCTGGGTGGAGGAAGGCACCCACCCCTCCCGCCTTGAGCCATTCAAGCGTAGTGAACCTCAGAAGCCTTCGCCCAACGTAGCCCCAATGGTCCGCGAGTCTCTCCCTGACAAGGTAGAAACCTGGCTTCTCGCTCCGGTCCCGGCGCCCGACTTTTCGTTGCCTGACTTGTCTGGGCAGCTTCGGTCGATTTCAGGCTTAAAAGGCAAGTTTCTTCTGCTTAATTTCTGGACGGCAAAGTCGCTGGAATGTCAGGCGCAATTGGCAGCGTTGGAAGAAAATCATTCGCGCTGGTCTGCACAAAACCGAGGCTTGCTGGGCGTTAGCGTAGATCTTTCTATTCCCTCTGGTCCGCAGGAACCATCGCCCGCAGAACGCCTCGATGCCTTCCTGCAGCGCCGGCGGTTCTCCTTTCCTGTGATCCGCGGCTCGGCGGACGTCGCCGCCGTCTACAACATTCTTTATCGCCAGCTATTCGATCTCCACCGCGATCTCGGCCTGCCGACGTCCTTTCTGATTAATCACGAGGGATACATCGTAAAGGTGTATCAAGGAACGATCAAGCCGGCACACGTAGAGCAGGATTTTCGACAAATACCGAATTCGGATGCCGATCGCCTCGCCCGGGGATTGCCGTTTCCCAGTCGAACGTACACGCTTGCGGTCGGGCGAAATCATCTTTCCTCCGGGGCTCTCTTCTTTCAGCGGGGATATCTCGAGCAAGCGGAGGTCTGGTTCCGACAAGCTCTCGAGGATGATCCCTCGAGCGCCGAGGCCCTCTACGGGATTGGCAGCGTCTACATGAATCAGAACAAGAACGCACTCGCACGGGAGATGTTTGAGAAGTGCGTGAAGCTGAAAGCAAGCTATCCCGGAACGCTGCCGGATGCCTGGAATAATCTTGGCGTGCTTGCCACGCGGGAAGGCCGGATCTCAGATTCGATCGAAAAGTTTCAGCAGGCGCTCAAGTTGGACCCGCGACACGTCCTCTCACTCGACAACCTTGGCAATGCGTACCGCGCCGGGAAGCAGTGGGATGAGGCCCGAAGAGTACTGGAGTTCGCCCTGGAAATTGCTCCCGACGATCCCGAGGCGAATTACAGTCTGGGAATGGTATTTGCGCAGATCGACGACAGGGCGAAGGCTTTCGAGCATCTGCAGCGCGCATTGAAAGCCCGCCCAGACTATCCCGAGGCTCTCAATAATTTGGGAATTCTCTATTTAATGACTCGGCGTCGGGATGAGGCTGTTGCCAGCTTTGAGCAATGCATCCGCGTGGCGCCGGGCTTCGACCAGGCCTACCTGAATCTTGCTCGCGTCTACGCCCTCGAAGGGGCTCACGACAAGGCCCGCAGCGTGCTGTCGGATTTACTCCAACAGCATCCGGATCATCCCCAAGCCAGGCAGATGCTTGAGCAATTGCAGCAGTAGCGCGCTATGGCTTCGGTGTTGGAGCAGCGAGCAAATCGACAAATTCGTTGTAGAACCTCTGCGCGTCCAGATCGACTTGAATCTCCACCGGCGGCCCTACGATCTTTGGCTTATCCGCTTCGGACCAACTCAACGTGTTGCCGTAACCCGCTCCTCGATTGAGATCAACGTCGAGATAGCGAGTGCCCTTGGCCGTAATCAGGCTCGGATCCAGCCAGGCCATGGCTGCCAGTTCATCCCACAGGTAATTGTATTGACCGCGAACGCGCGCATACGCTCCCACGTATCGCGCAGCGGGCGTGTTATGCGTCTTCACGCGATCGATCAATTCCTGCGTTAGACGAGTCTTTACTGAAATGTCGACCGTCGTGCAGACAACTTTCTTCCAGGGCGCCGTCAGCCCAATGTGCGCCGCCTCAGGATCGAACCACAGATTGAATTCTTGCCTCGGATTATTCACGAATTCGGGGTCGTCGGTGATCGGGTTCAAGCTGCCACCCATGAAAATCAATTCCTTCGCCAGAGAGGCGAATTCAGGATCGAGGGAGATGGCCAACGCAATATTTGTCATGGGACCACCGGCATAAATCGTGATCTCATGCGGATACTTGTGCACCATGCGCACCAGAAAATGCGCGGCGTCTTCAGCGAGCGGCTTGGTCGACGGCTTGCCTTCCGGCATGTCACCCAGTTGATCCGGCGGATGGTAAAGGCGGGGCGTCCAGGCTCCCACCCACGGCACGGAGCCGTAATGCTGTTCCCAGAGTTCGGTTTCGTCTTTTCGCCGCACCAGCGGGTATTCCGCTCCCGCAACCACGGGAATATCGGTGCGCCCGATCAGTTCGAGCATGCGCAGGGTGTGTGCGACCTCATCCTTGAGCCAGGCGTCGCCCGTCACCACGGTTATGCCTAGAACTTCAGTCTGCGGAGACTGAATAAGCAACAGGATGGATTGCTGGTCGGTCCCGGCCGGTCCCGCGGCGTCCTGATCGATAATGATCCTGCGCTTCCCTGATGATTGCTGCCCCAGCGCCGGGATACACGCAATTCCGCACAGCACGGTGAGAAGTTTTAATCTGAGCCTGTTCTTCATAGAGCAGCCGCGAAGCTCTGCATTGTATTCGTTCGAGTACATCACCGCCAAATGAACTGGCCGTAGTTTGCTCCGGTGATTCTCAACCTCTAGAATCTTCGCATGGAGGCATTCCGCCTGGCGTTTGCAGATTGAAGCTTTGCCATGATTCGTTTGTACTGGTCCCACTTCAGATTCGACCGTCTCAGCCGACGTGCGCTGTTAGCCGTGGGCGCGATTCTGCTTTCTCTCTCTGCGTTAGCTCAAGAGCCTGCACCGACAAGCTTGCGCGGCGTCGTTCGAGAGGCCAACGGAAAAGCGGTCGCAGAGGCCTCCATCCTCTTGCGCAACAAAGACTCCACGGACAGCTTCCTCGTCCACACGGATGCGCAGGGGAGCTACTCCTTTACTCAATTGCCGGGAGGTGTCTATAGTCTGCAGGCCACAAAAGATGGATACGCCGCCGCTCAGGTCCCAGCGGTATTTTTCAGGCCGAAAGAATCCAAAATCGTCGATCTAACCCTCTCACCCCTGGTAAGCCCAGGATCGGCGACTTCTGCTCCGCAATTCTTTGATCAGCCACAATTCACGGTGGCCGGTGTCACCGACGCGACGAATCTCGGTGGCCACGGTTCCGACACGGTTGTGCGCGACCGGAATTCGCTGGCTAAGGACACAGTCTCTCTCGGAGAAACTACCGTCAAGGCGCCATCCGACGGGGCGCGCGAAGCGTCGCTCAGGAAACTTGTAGAGCGACAACCGGCCGACTTTGCTGCCAACCATCAACTGGGTCAGTTGCTTATCGCCAGCGGCAGAGCCCGCGAAGCAATTCCTTTTCTCGGCCGCGCCGCTGCCAAGGACCCCGCCAATTATGAGAATGCCTACGACCTGGCACTGGCAAACGCCGAGGCCGGCAACTACAGCGTCGCCCGAGATGAAGCAACGAAGTTGCTGGCAACTCACGAGCAAGCGGATGTGCATCATCTTCTTGGGGATGTCGACGAAAAACTAGGAGACTCCCTGGAAGCGGTCCGGCACTATCAACGCGCCGCTGAGTTAGATCCCAGCGAATCGCATTTGTTCGATTGGGGCGCGGAGTTGCTTTTGCATCACGCGCCCGAACCGGCCATGGAAGTGTTCTCGAAGGGGAACCGCCTTTTTCCTGGCTCGGAACGGATTCTCCTCGGACTCGGAGCTACGTCGTTCGCGCGCGGCGTTTACGACGAGGCGGTCCAATGGACCTGCCGCGCGTCGGATCTGAATCCGAACGATCCCGTCCCTTACCAGTTTCTCGGGAAGATAGAACTGGCTGAGAATAAACCAACCACTGATCTCGTGGAGAAACTCCACCGCTTCCTCACGCTGCAGCCGCAAAGCGCCGACGCGAACTACTACTATGCGCTCGGGCTATGGAAATTCCGGAAGGCTGCGCATGACAAGGAAAGCGTTGCGCAAGTGGAATCTCTCCTGAAAGCTGCGATCCAGATCAACCCGAAACACGCTGCCGCCGCCCTCCAACTGGGAATTGTTCACTCAGAGCAGGGAGCATATAGCGAAGCGATTTCCGATTACCGAAAGGCCCTCGACGCCGATCCTGGGATGGAAGAAGCGCACTATCGTTTAGCGCAGGCATATCGCCACATTGGAGACTCCGAAAAGGTGAAAGAGGAACTGCGTCTCTATGGCCAACTGGCCAAAGAATCGGCGCAGAAGCAAGAGCAGGAGCGCCACCAGATCAAACAATTTGTCTATACTCTGCGTGACCAGTCCGCGCCGCAGGTCCACTGATACCGGCCGCAGACTTGTACTGAACTGCCGACAGTGTATAATCCCGCCCCGTGGATCTGTGGGAAGTTCCCAACTCAACCCCTGCGAGGAATGATGCCGGAAACCCGGGAAGATAATTCGCCCAGCCGTGTTGCTACCTACTTCGTGTTTGGATTTCTGCTTGCTGCGATTCTAGAAACGATGATCGCGACTCTGGGAAGATAAACGCCCATCAGAACTACACCTGGTTACTTGGTCCCATAAATCGGGTTGCTTGACCTAAGGCTTTTCCCTCAGGGGCTGAAGCCCGCGTCTTTTCTGGCTTTTTACGGCGCGGCTGAAAGCCGCGCCCTTTCAAAAAGAGACAATTTCCAGTCTCCGTCGGTCCGGGGGCGCAGCGCGTCTTGCTGCGCCTCCGCGGCGCCCTGTGTTACACTTCATAATTCAAAACAAAAGAGTTGCACGCAGCACTCTCAACCCATACATGCTTTTTTCCAAGGAATATGTGGGCTATTTGGCCCGCGAAGTTACCAAAAAACTGATAGCAGGCAAACTCATCGAGACCGCGGCCGTCCCTGCGGTGACTGAGCGCGTTCATGCCGCCCTGCTTGAGGAACTCTCCCTCGAAGACCGCATCAATGACGAAGTCCGCGTCATTCTTGAGGCCTACTCGGACGAGATGCGCAACACTGGTGCCAACTATCAGGAGATGTTCCGCAAGGTGAAAACCGAACTCGTGCGCAAATACAAGGCGGTGCTGTGAGACTCAGCCGCGACAAGGTGAACGTATTGGCCCGCGCCGTCTCGGACGTTCTCAAGCAGATGGACGAGGTGGAGTTCATCGAAGATCCGAACACCATCCGCCAGGAAACCCGGAAGATTCTTGAAGAGTTGTTGAATCAGGAAGCAAGGATCGATCTCGCGGCCCGGGCAAAAATCGACACCCAGAAGCGAACCATTCTCGAAGGCTCGCAGGAATGGGACATTCTCTACCGCAAGTATTACAACGAGGAAGTAAAGAAGTTCGGCGTATAACTCTCTCTTCTACGCCCCTTCCTCAGAGGTAACGGGTTGGCCAGTTCCATCCTCCAGGTTGAATCCATCGTGAAGCGGGCCGCCCAGCAGGCGGGCTTTGAGCTTGCAGGCATTGCTCCGGCCGCCGATTCCCCCGAACTGCAATCCTTTCCTGAGTGGATCGCCGCCGGTCATGCCGGCGAAATGAAGTACATGGAAGCCCGCGACGAGCAGGGCTCGCTCAAGCGGGCCTCGCTTTCTCGCGTGGCTCCTTGGGCCCGCAGTGTTGTGGTCTGCGCCATCAACTACAACACCGATCATCCTTACTCGACCGAAGTGCAGGATCCTGACCGCGGTTGGATCTCGCGCTATGCCTGGAGTCGCGAGGATTACCACGGGGCCGTGTT
Source organism: Terriglobia bacterium (assembly GCA_020073385.1). GTDB lineage: Bacteria > Acidobacteriota > Terriglobia > Terriglobales > Acidobacteriaceae > Sulfotelmatobacter. Next base: position 119,631 of record JAIQFH010000003.1, read on the forward strand.
ACGTCGCCTCCAGCAGGTCGAAGCTGCCCTGCATGAGGCTGTGGAGGAGTCAGCGCCGCAGTTGATCACTCGCAGCTACGTCGACACGGGCCCGATTGTCGAACGGGTCTTCGCGAAGTACGCGGGCGTCGGGTGGATCGGCAAGAACACCTGCATCATCAATCAGAAGATCGGCTCATGGCTTTTTCTCGGCGTAATCCTGACATCGCTCGATTTGACGCCGGATGTGCCCGCGCCTGACCGTTGTGGTACCTGCACACGCTGCATCGAGGCTTGTCCCACAGATGCGATTCTTGCTCCGTACCAACTTGATGCGAACCGATGCATCTCCTACCTCACGATTGAAAAGCGGGGCTCGATCCCTGAGGAACTCCGTGCGGGCATCGGACGGCACGTTTTCGGGTGCGATATTTGTCAGGATGTCTGCCCATGGAATCGTAAAGCTCCTGCAACGAGTGCACCGGAATTCTCTGCTCGAGAAGGTTTGGTGAACCCCGCCCTCGATTGGCTTGCCGAAATGTCGGCCGAAGGATTTCGGGAGACATTCCGTGGTTCCCCGATCCGGCGCGCCAAGCGTTCCGGTCTCCGCCGCAACGCTGTACTCGCGATGGGGAACAGCGGAAACGGTCAGTTTTTGCAGCTTCTCAAAGAACTCGTTATTGATGAGGACGAGTCCGTCGCTGAAAGCGCGATTTGGGCGATGGAGCGATTACGCAACCTGTTATAAACACTGCTTAAAAAGGCACCATGTTCGCTATATCTTCGCTATTTTACACCTACTGGGTTTCGAACTTCCGTAACTGGTTTTTCAGCAACCGCACAACTAATCTTCCGCTAAGGGGTTCTAACTAAGCGAGTTAGACCAAAGAGCCGTCGCCTATGAAGTCACGTCGTATCCGAATACTGAGCCGCGCCGCAGCGATGGTCATCGCGCTGATGATGACATGCTCGGCCTTCGCGGGTTCTTCTGCCACACTGCTCCTCGAAGAACCATATGGCAGGCTGGGCTTCTTCACTGCAACCGGCCATGCCGCTGTGTATCTGTCCGGGGTTTGCGCTGAGACGCCTGTGGTCCTTCGTCCCTGTGTTCCGGGGGAAACTGGCGTCGTTATCAGTCGCTACGACGGTGTCGGCAAGTATGACTGGGTGGCGATTCCCCTGATCCCGTATCTGTACGCTGTCGAGCGTCCGGAAGATATCCCGCTGTTCGCCGACGCGAAGATGACCGCGTTTCTCCGGGACCGCTACCGCCGCAAGTATCTGGAGGCAATTGCTCCTGACGTCAGAAGCGGGGAGACTCCAGGCGGTAATTGGTACGAGCTCATTGGCTCATCCTACGATCGTACGATTTACGGCTTTGAGATCGAGACGACTCGGGAGCAAGACCTCGCGCTCATTCAAAAGCTGAATTCGTCACGGAACATTTCTCATTTTCATACCGTCTCGCGCAACTGCGCCGATTTCGCGAAAGACATCATCAACTTTTATTTCCCAAAGGCGCTGCACCGCAGCGTGTTCGCCGACGTCGGCATCACTACGCCGAAGCAGATGGCGAAAACCATGATCAAGTTCAGCGTCCGGCACCCGGAGATTCCGTTCTCGCGTATCGTGATCGCTCAGGTTCCGGGCAGCATGTCCCGCAGCACGACCGCGCATGGAGTGGTTGAATCGTTCTTCAAGTCGAAGAAATACATCGTTCCGAGCGCTGTGGCGAGCCCGATCTTCGCCGGTTGCGTAGCCGGCGTCTACTTCACAACCGGAGCGCGCCACTTCGAGCCAGCCCGCAATGCGAACATCTTTATCGCCGGTCGCGCGGCTGAGTCGCAGGTCGACCGTGAGGACATCAAGGCTTATCAGTCGCAGCTCAAGCACTATCTGGCCGGTGCTTACCCGGAGACCTCGGCAGAGCACGTCGAGAAGGATTGGGCAAAGCTGCAATCGAAGGCACAACCTGCCATCGATTCGCAGGGGCATCCGATTCTCGAGATGCAGGTTGGCGAAAAGTTTGTCCGAGTGGGCGCTTCTGCCAGCAACATCATGAATGGCGATGCTCCGCCTGAACTGGTGCGCCAGTTGCTTGAGGCAAGACTAGGATCGGAATTGCGTCATCCGTCGCCCCACACCATCTCTGAAAGCGAAGTGGATCGCGATTGGAGCCTGCTCCAGAGAGCGGTGTCCGAACGCGATTCGAGCCTCACGTCCCGCTCTACGAGCCTGGACGCCAGCGCTATTCACGGAAATCGACAATAAACCGCGGAGTCTCGCGAACGCTTCTGCCTAGTTTTCCTGTGGCGGATGGGGCGGCATGCCTGAGCCCGGAACCGGGGGTTGGCCCGGCCGCTGTTGTTGCTGCAATTGCATCTGCCGCTGCTGCATCTCCTGCAGCATTTGCTGCGGAGTCTTTACGCCCTGCGGCTGGTCTCCGGGAGCCTGTTGCTCAGCTTCGGCCGGCTGTTGATCGGCGTTTTCGTCTGCGTTGTTATTGTCGTCAGCGGATTCCGCCTCATTTGCCTCGGCTGCTGGTTCCGGCTCGGTGGGCTGATTTACCGCCTGGTTCTCGGGCGGAGGAGTGCCCGCCACAACCGGATTCGGCGTGATCTCCTGAGGACCGGTCTTGGCCACCAGCACGACACGCGTGAGAGCGGATTGGTCGGAAGGAGATCCCAGCAGGACGTAATTGAATCGGGACCCGTTTAGCAGGTCCGCCATCACTTCCCGGGCAGGTCCGGGCCCCAGATGGGTAACTACACGCTCCGGAGCCGCGGGAATCTCGATGTCAGCCCCTGTCTGTTTGCGGACCGCGCGCAAAATGTCCGCGAGCGTCGAGTTCGGCGCGAGGATGGTGAGTTGGTTATTCTCGTACGTCACTTGTGGTGGAACCGCGGCAATCGCATCCAGCGGCATCTGCTGGACTGGTCTTCCAGTTGGTCCAGAGGGCAGGGGTGGAGGCGGTTCGACTGGCTTCTTCTTGGCGCTCTTTCGATGCACCTGGGGCTTAGCTTGCGCCGCAGCATCGGCGAACGCCAGATCGGCAGCGCACACGAGCCCCGAGCTCAGGAGTACTGCGATCGCGATCTTTTTCAACTTCGATCCTGTGCTCATGACCTGACTTCCTAACCTATTTCCTCTCAGGACTCGGATTTCGGGGAATTTAACCGGTGGCGCCTTCCTATGATTTTAGCACCGGACGAGGAGCCGCCAAGAGTATCCCCGGTAATAGGAACGCGGGTCCTGGCGTTTCTTGCATGAAATGAGTTGGCGGACTACCGTCTAAGACGATTGCAGTCAACCATTTCAGGCGACACAATATCTTAATAACGGCCAACCAAGGCGCGCATCGTCCAAGCCAAGGCTGTGCAACTCTCTGAAACAAAGGCAGGAATCTTATGGGACCGATCTCGCGGTGCTTCAAGGACCAGTTGTACTGCATGGCGATCGCTCTTCTGGCAATCCTGTCCGGGAATGCCCGTGCGCAGACCTGCCGGACGGCGAATGACATGGATCCCGCGCTACGGACCGCCATTACCAACGCGGGGCAGCGTTATTTTGCGATGGCCGTGAAGGGCGATACGGTTTCCTTACGGCAAAGTGCCATCACTAGTCTGGCATCGGATTTCGGTGGAGTGCAAAACACGATCCAGGAGCACCAACCCGCCATGGCCGGAGCTCAGCCCAGTCTCAAGTCGTTTTTCCTGTTGAATGCGGAGGACGCTACCCCGAACCAGCGCGCCGAATTCTGGTGCGGCGTCTTCAACAAGAATGGACAGACAGCTAATAGCGCGGCCTTCTACCTCGATAACCTTCCGCCCGGAAAATACGCCGTCGTCCTGATCGACGCCAATTCGCCGAAAGGGCAAGTCATGTTCTCAGAGGTGTTACAGCAGGCTGGCAGCGACTGGAAATTGGGTGGACTCTATATCAAGTCCTCCCAGATCGCGGGACACGATAGCGACTGGTTTCTCGCCCAGGCTCGCCAGTACAAGGCCAAAGGCCAGATGCACAACGCGTGGTTCTATTACCGGGAAGCTCGCGATCTATCATCGCCACTCCCATTCATGACCACACTGGTTACCGACAATCTCTACGACGAATCGGAGGCCGCGAAGCCAACAGATTTGCCGGCAGAGGGCAAGGCTGCTGATCTCATTTCAGGCACAACTTCATATAAGCTCAGGGCGATGTTTCCCCAAGTGGTGGGAAACGACCTAGACCTAATTGTGACTTACGAATCGGCCAATGTTTCCAATACGAATATCGCTTACCAAGACAATGTAAACGTCATGAAGGCACTTCTTACGAAGTTCCCTGAAGTTCGTGATGCCTTTGCCGCCGTTCTTGCTCGCGCTGTGGACACTTCGGGCCGGGATTATGGCACCTTGCTCGCGATGAAAGACATCAAGTAAGCCTTGTCTCTAGCCAGTTGAAGACTGGGCTGGGGTTTGATCGAACCCGCATTCCTTAGGATCTTTGTCGTCCCGTAATCCAAGAAATACAGGGGCCCGCAGCTTGGGGCCGCTCCCTGTGTTAGCACCTTCAGTCCACTCTGCATATTCGATCTCCGCCACAAGTTCCGGCTTGACCCAGCTCACTTTGCGCAGGGCCTCTACTTCTCCGTAGAACGGGTTCTTCTTGGTTTCGAGCTTCTTGAGGACTTTAGAAATCTCGGTCAACAGCTTCTGGTCGAATCCGCTCCCCACCTGGCCAACGTGAATGAGTCGTTCTTGCTTGTCGTATAGCCCGAGCACTAGCGATCCGAAGTGTGCCCGGGTGCCCTCCGGTTCGGTAAAGCCGCCGATCACGCACTCCATGCGATGCCGGATTTTGATCTTGAGCCACTCGCGGCTGCGACGCTCTTCGTAGAAACTGTTCCGCTTCTTGGCCAGGATGCCTTCCAACTTCTTGTCGCGAGCAATCTCGAACAGCGCTTTTCCCTGCGCTTCATAATGATCCGAATAGCGCAGCGAATCTCCCGGCTCCAGAATCGAAGCCAACTTTTTCTTGCGTTCCTCCAGGGGCACCCGCCGCCAATCGTAGCCGTCGAGATACAGAACATCGAAGGCGTAATACAACACCGGAACGTCGGCTTTTTCCGCAGCCCGCTTCCCGCCGGGCCGAAATCCGGTACGCTGCTGCATCAGGCTGAATGATGCCCGCCCGTCGACGTCCAGCGCCACGACTTCTCCGTCCAGAATCGCCGTCTTCGCTTTGATGAACTCCGGCATGTCCTTCAGCTCCGGATACCGCGTCGTCAGCTCATTCTGATTCCGCGAGACGAGTCGCACCTTCCCGTTTTCGATGAAGGCAATCGCCCGGTATCCGTCCCATTTGATCTCAAACAACCAATCCGGATCGTCGAACGGTTTTTCAATCGACTCTGCCAGCATGGGATGGATCGTAGTCGGCATGGGCCGTTTCTGAGGAGCGTCTGCGGAGTTCGCTTGCGATACCGTTGATGTCGCGGAGGAGGTTGTATTGGTCTTCTCTGGTTTCGCAACTGGCGCGACTTTCTGAACAGCCGCAACTTGTGACGTACTCTTTGTCTTCGCGGTTGTCTTCCGCCTATTTTCGCTTTTCTCCGCGTCCTCTGCGTCGTTGTTCTCTGTGTTCTCCGCGGTGGTCTTCTGCTTTTTTTTTTGATCGAGCCGTGCCACGGCGTCGGCCAGCCAAGCCGCCTTCAATCTCCCGCGCCCAGCGGGACGGCTGCTCGTCCACTCCCGCGACCGAGCATCGCCCGCGATGTCATCCATGCTTCGCTTGCTGAGCACCGATTCGTCGATGTCGCCGGCGTCGTAACCTTCAACCACATACTCGTCGTGCTTCTTGATCATCAGCCATTCGTTGCCCTTGCTGCCGGGACGCCGACCCTTCATCTTGATAAGCGCGAAATCTCCCTTGAGTCGCTTGCCATTAAGCCGAAATTTCAAATCGCCTTTGGCGAGCATCGCCACCGCGTCGGCCTCAGTTCCCGGAACATATTTCCCATTCACCGGCACGGGCGAAAGAGGTGCCCACGTCCCCACGTCCCACACCATGACGCTGCCTGCGCCGTAGTTGCCCTCGGGAATGGTTCCCTCGAAGTCGAAGTAGGAAACTGGATGATCTTCCACGTGCATCGCCAGCCGCTTGTCGGCCGGATCGAGCGACGGCCCCTTTGGCACCGCCCACGATTTCAGTACCCCTTCCATCTCCAACCGAAAGTCATAGTGCAACCGCGTCGCATCATGCTTCTGTACGACGAAGCGATTCCCCTTCTTCTTCGCGACTTCCGGCGGAGGCTCGGGCGTGTCCTCAAACCGCCGTTTTCGCTTGTATTCCTCAAGAGCCATGGTCTCTTCTCTGTGTCCTTCTGTGCCCTCTGTGGTTGTCAGGTTTTTTAGCTTGCGCGAAATTGTAGCAAGCCGCGAGCTGTTAGCCCCGAGCTTCGACCAAAGAACCAACTCGGGTATGCTAACTCGAAGCTCCTGGACAATCGATGAACCGCGAATTCCCAGAATTACCCTTGGTCGGCGTCGGCGCCATCATCATCGAAGGCAACCGTGTTGTCCTGGTGAAGCGGGCCCATCCGCCGATCCAGGGACATTGGTCGATTCCCGGAGGCGTCCTCGAAGTCGGCGAGATGGTTCGCGAGGCGGCCGTGCGCGAGGCATGCGAAGAGACGGGATTGATCGTCGAACCCGGCGAACTGCTTGGGGTGTACGACCGCATCCTCCGCGATCCCGGGCAACGGGTGCAGTATCACTATGTGCTAATTGATTTCTTGTGCCGCCCAGTAGGAGGTGAACTGATCGCTGCCAGCGACGCCGCCGACGTCCGCTGGTTTGCCCGTGAAGAACTTCCAGCCCTCAATCTGGCAGAGGACACGCTGGATGTGATCAAAAAGGGATTCGAAAAGTTAGGCCGGTGACTCAGGGCTTGGCACTCCGTCGTCTTCCCACTCCACCTTACATGAGTGACAGCGCCATGCACGACGTTGAAATGGAATGGGCACGTTCAAAGCCATGGACAGGTAGGCCGATGGATTGAGTTCGCGAAAATTAATGTCCAGCGAGCCGCACTTCGGACATCTGGGCTGCTCGTACTCACCCACGCCGGAAACTTCAAGATGTTCCGGAATCGGTTGCCGCAGCATCTCTTCTGCGACATCCGAGTCTTCGGTTTTGACTTGCAACTTAATGCCACCGAGCAGGTTCGAGATAAGCCAATCGAGTCGGACCATGTTGTCATCAATGAGAGCGCACTCGATGCCTGCTGACTCCAGACTTCCCTTCGCCAGCAGAGCTTCCGGCAGGTCCCTGAACTTGCGAATCGTCACGAACTCTCCGTCTCCAGCCTCGCCGTCCAACATCGGCAACTCTTGCTGTGTACTATCCGGCTCCGCAGCATCCTCTTCCGGAGGATCCCCGGGCTCCGGCGCCTTCTTCACCGGAACCGGTGCCTGCTCGGCAAACTCCACGCTGAGGCCTCGCCTCTCCAATTCCGACCTCAATACCTCTCGGGCAAGATCACTCAACTCGTAGGCTTCGCCCGCGACCTTCTCCAGTTCACCATCCAACTGGCCGGCATAGAAGGCGGCTAGCCTTCGTCGCTCCTGCTCTGGATCGATCATGGTCATGGCACGCCATCATATAGTGAGAACCCGCGAAAACACTAGCAGTTAGCGCTTTCTCTTCAGTCACTCCTACCCGTGATCTTCGTCACAGACCCATTACCCGCCCGATTCTAGAGTCCAAGCGAGTACCCCGGATGCAACCGAGCCTCAGACTGAATCGCCGAGCTTTTCTGCAAGCCGCTCTCACGGCCGCGGCGGCTGCGGGGGCAGGTGTCGCCTGCAGCCGCAACGGATCCCCCTGGCGCTTCTTTACTCTCGACGAAGCCAGGGCTCTCGCCGGCATGGTCGACCAGATCATCCCTCCTGACCAGGACGCCGGCGCGGTTTGGGCGGGCGTGGTCAACTACATCGACCGCCAGCTTTGCGGGCCTTATCAGACTCTCCAAGAGACCTACCGTTACGGACTCGAAGCTGTTGACCAGACAAGCCAATCGACCTACGGGAAGGTTTTTGCCGACCTTGAATCTCACCAGCAGATCGAGCTTCTGCATCGTTTGGAAGACGGCAAAGCTCCGGGTGCTGCCTGGAAGCAAGTCTCGTCAGCGGAGTTCTTCAGGTACGTCGTGGATCACACCATGCAGGGCTTCTACGGCGATCCCCGACACGGCGGCAATCGCGAAGGGGTGAGTTGGAAGATGCTGAACCTTCCATACCCGCCGATTCGTGGCAGAGTTCGCTCCGACCTTCCAAAACCCAGGTCCGGCTGATGTCCCTGAAACATGTCAACGCGGTGATCGTCGGTAGCGGCGCCGGAGGAGGCGTGGTCGCCAAAGAACTCGCCGAAGCCGGACTGAGCGTCGTTCTCCTCGAGCGCGGCAAATGGTTCACTCCGTTCGACGAGCGCAAAGACGACCTGCGCAACCAGCGGACCTGCGTGCTGGGGAATGCCTTCGGTCCCGACGAGCGCAATCCGCGCGTCTATGTGGATGCCTCCGGGCATGAGCGCATTGTTCCTCCCACTTACGGGGCCTATAGCAACAACGCCGCCTGCGTCGGCGGAGGCACCCTCAGCTACGGAGCCATGGCGTGGCGCTTCATGGAAAAGGACTTTCGCCTGCGCTCCACCTACGGCACAGTCGAAGGCAGCACGCTGGATGACTGGCCCATCACCTATGAGGATCTCGAGCCCTACTACGAAAAGGCGGAATGGGAGATCGGAGTCTCCGGAGACGATTCCAACAACATTTTTCGTGCGCCCCGGAAGCGTCCGCTACCCATGCCGCCGCTTCCTCCTACTCGGGAGCACCAGATTCTCAAACCTGCAGCGCAACGCCTTGGCCTTCATCCCTTCGATATCCCGATGCTGCGCAATTCCATTCCCTACAACGGACGCGGCGCCTGCATGCGCTGCCGCTGGTGCGTGGGCTTCGCCTGCGAAGTGGATGCCAAGTGCGGAACTCACAATACGGTCATTCCGACAGCCATAAAGACCGGCAACTGCGACTTACGCTGCGAATGCATCGTCCGGGAGATTCTCACCAGCGATCGCGGGCGCGCCACCGGCGTCGCCTATTACGATTCCGACGGACGTTTGCAGGAACAGAGCGCCGACCTCGTCGTGGTTTCCTGCGCAGCGATCGAATCCGCTCGCCTGCTGCTGAATTCCAAAAGCCGCCTTTTTCCCAACGGATTGGGTAACCGCTACGACTGGGTCGGTCGAAACCTTCAGGGCCACGCCTACACCGGGGCGATCGGCCTGTTCGACCGTGAAACCTACGATGATCTCGGACCCGGAGCTTCCATCGCTGTCTGCGATTTCAACCACGGGAATTCGGGATTCGTCAGCGGCGGACTGCTCGCCAACGAGTTCATTCGCCTGCCCTACCAGTTTGCTTCCCGCACAACGGCAGGAATCCCTCGATGGGGAGCGGCCCATAAGAACTTCGTGCGGCGTTACTACCGGAGCAGCATTTCCGTGATGGGACCGATGCAGGAAATGCCGATCTTTGATTCCCGTGTGCAAGTCGATCCCAAGGTGAAAGACCACTGGGGCATTCCAGTCGCCCGCCTCTCCGGGCATCGCCACCAGAACGATCTGTTGGGAACGAATTTCATGTCCGCCAAGGCCGAAGCCTGGCTGAAAGAAGCTGGCGCCGCCACAGTCATCCGTTCTGGTCCCATCTCGCTCGATGGTCCCAGTGGCGGCCAGCATCAGGCCGGTACGTGCCGCATGGGGAGTGATCCCAAAACATCCGTTGTCGACAAGTTCTGCCGCGTGCACGACGTCGACAACCTATACGTTGTCGATGGAAGCGTCCATCCCAACAATGGCGGATTCAATCCGGTGCTGACGATCATGGCGATCGCGTATTACGCCTCCGCCAACCTGGTGAAGACGCGGAAGGGAATGGGAGCTACGTAAAAGATGACCAACGACCGCAAATTCCTCCGCCTTCGGGTCATCGCGCCGGTGCTCCTCATCTTGTTCGCGACATTCCTTCTACCCGGCGCGAGCCTCTACTACAGCTATTCCGGAGGAAAATCCTGCACCAAGTGTCACGAGATCTGGCAGCCTTACCGCGACTGGCACGACTCCGCGCACCGCAACATCGCGTGCTCGGAATGCCACGGCGACGTCTTGACCCTTGACGCTGGCTTTCATTTGAAGAATATTCGCCAACTGGCCGCGCATCTGCGGGGAAAAATCCCCGAGCAAGTTCGCCTCAAGACGGACGACGTCCTCCAGATCGAGAAGCGCTGCGCCAAATGCCATCGTGAAGAATACGCAAGCTGGTCCGCGGGGCCGCACAGCGCCAGCTACGCGAAAATCTTCCTGAGCAAAGATCACAACACTCAGACGCTCCTGATGGACGACTGCCTCCGCTGCCACTCCATGCACTTTCAGGGCAGCATCCGCGATCTGGTCACGCCGCTGAATAAAGAGGGACCGTGGCGCCTGACAGATTCCAGACTCGCCGATCAGCCCGCGATCCCCTGCCTCACCTGTCATCAAATGCACCGCCACGGCGACCCGCTCGCCCGCCCACCTGCGACGAAGCCAGACGATGCCGGCCCGCACGAGGAGTTAGCTCGGCCTTCTCTCGCGCTGTTCGACCGCCGGGAACAAGATTACGTTTCACTCGACCGTCTTCCGCTGCCCCAGATGCATGAAGGTACGCGCCTGGTGAAGATCAGTCCCGACCGGCGCCAGGCTCTTTGCTACCAATGCCACGCCCCAGAGGCAACCGCCCAGGTTGGATCAGGCGACGACCGCACTCCCATCGGCGTCCATGAGGGCCTCAGTTGCTTCGCCTGCCACGAAAAGCACGGCCAGACGACGCGAGCCTCATGCACGACGTGCCATCCGCAACTCTCCAACTGCGGCATCAACGTTGAGACCATGGATACGACGTTCAAATCCCTGAAGAGCTCCCACAACGTGCATACGGTCAAGTGCATCAACTGCCACACCAAAGGCGTGCCAGAGAAAAAAGGCAAGAACCACGAAGGCCAAGAAGTCTCACGAAGGAATCCAGCCTAGAGCTTTTCCTCTGTGTACCTCTGTGTCCTCTGTGGTTCAAGATTTTGGGGTCCAAAAACAAACGGCCCGCAGGCAAAACCTGCGAGCCGTCCGGTGGACTGTTGTGGATTGACCAAGAGGTGGTCACTCTACGTGGCCTCTTCGGCAACTCCGGGCTCCTGACCGACCTGCGTCAGGCGGAATCAATCCTTACTCACCGATAGTTTGCGGGCTGTAGCTTCAGGCGTTGTGACGCCCAAAGCCCCGCTTAGAGCAACCCGCTCTAAGTCTCAGCCACCTCACCTGGTCTTTGGGTACATCTACTACTGCCTTCAGAACTTGTCATCAGACCACCTCCTTTCCGGTGTAAACGCAGATTAGTACGAAACGAGAGTCCGCGTCAATCGGGGGACCGCCGCAGATAACAACTCGTGTAGCCCCGGACGCCATCGTCTGGGGTTGCGCGCAAAGTGCGCAATGATGACTTTTGGCGCAGCGGGGGATGATGCGAGGGCACGCGTCGCTTCGCTCCGCGGGGCGGACGAGGCGTCCGCCCCTACACAATCAGGGCAGCCCGAAGGTATAAATTGCGCTGCCCGCCGCGATGGCCACATATTCTCTTCCATCGACCGCAAACGCCATGGGCGCTGCATAGACGGCCCCGCCCATCTGAAAATGCCACAGCGGCTTGAGTGTGGCCGCGTCGAAAGCGATAAAGTTCCCTTCAGCGTCGCCGCTGAACACTAGGCCCCCGCCTGTCGACAGCACTCCCGACCAGGTCGGCGACGTGTGTTGAAACCTCTGCTTAGTCTCGCCAGTCGCTGGATCAATGGCCTTCAGGAATCCCAGATACGGTCTAGCCTCTTCCGACGGAAAGTACGCGCTGCCATAGAATGCGTGTCCAGCCTCATACGGCTGCGGCGCCGTGCTGAAGATGTCGCACTGATCGCGGGCCGTCACGTAGAACAATCCACTCTGCGGATCGTAGGTCGGAGCCATGAAGTTCGTCGTTCCGAGCGCACCGGGACAAACCGTGTGCCCTTCGAGCGTGGGTGAGGCGTTTTTGTTCGCGACCGGACGCCCCTCCGTGTCTTTCGAATCGCTCCAGGTCGTCTTGCCGTAGGGCGTCGCCGAGAGCAGCTTCCCGTTTGTGCGGTCGATGACATAGAAGTAGCCGTTGCGGTCGGCCTGCGCGATGAGTTTCTTGCCGCCGGCATCGATCAGCACGGGAACCTGGGTGGCATCCCAATCGTGCTCGTCATGTTTGGTGAACTGGAAATGCCAATTGAGTTTGCCGGTGTCGGCGTTTAGTGCGAGAAGGGAATTGCTATACAGATTGTCACCCGCGCGCCCTTCGCCTCGATTTGAAGGCGATGGATTTCCCGTCGGCCAGAAAAGCAGGTTCGTCGCCGGATCGTATGTGCCCGTGTTCCAGGCCGGAGCGCCGCCCACTTTCCACGACTCGCCTTCCCACGTGTCATGGCCGGGTTCGCCTGGACCGGGCACGGTGTAATAACGCCACTTGCGTGCGCCAGTCTCTGCATCGTAGGCGTCGATGAATCCGCGCACGCCGTATTCTCCGCCGGAAATGCCAATCACGATTTCATTCTTCACCGCGAGGGGCGCAACCGTGAAGCTATGACCGGTTCGATAATCGGCCGCGGTCACGTCCCACACGACCGCGCCGGTTTTGGTGTCGAGCGCGATCACGTGCGCGTCCAGCGTTCCCAGAAAAACTTTGTCGCCAAGGATTGCCAACCCTCGATTCACGCGTCCGCAGCACGGACGAATGTCACCCGGGAGCTGCCGCTGATACATCCAGATGGGCCTGCCCGTGCGCGCATCCAGCGCAAAGGCGCGATCGTCCTGTGCGGTAGCGTAGAGAATCCCGTCCACGACCAGGGGAGTCGTCTCAAGCTTTCCCGTCGCTGCCGTTTGATATACCCACTTTGCCACCATGCTGTGCGCGTTGCCCGTGTTGATTTGCTCAAGCTTGCTGAAGCGCTGTCCGGAATAACTGCCGGAATAGGTCATCCAGTTCTGCGGTTCTTTCGTGGAATTGACCAGGCGTTCGAAGGTGACCTGGCCGTGGGCGGCAAACGTCATAACCCAGACCAGGATGCCGCAGACCTGGATACGGTCCGCGACGATCTTTCCGGCTCTGGCCAACTCGTGGAAGAGATGCCCTTTCAGGGCCGCGTAAACACATCGACAATCGAAGGCCTTTAGGCCCCGTGGGATGCCGGGGCTAAAGCCCCCGAACTTGTTTGTGCTTTGACGCGGCGCTGAAGCGCCGCTCTTCCACGGTGGCGTCGACGCTTGTGCTAGTCCGCTCTTCCTCGGTTGCTCCAGTAGACAACCACTCGGTTGCTGCGGCAGACAACAGATCACGCCGTATTCCTTCAAGCGCAGAATCCGGGTGCTCATTTCGCCCCCACGCCGGCCAGGAAGGCCACGATGTCTTCCACTTCCTTATCGCTCAATACATCGGGGTCGTACTTCGGCATCGCCGACTCGCGGCTCTTCTTGAAGGATTTCAACTTGTCTTTCTGGAGCAGATGAATGTGCTCACCCGAATCCATAATCTGCACACTGAAGCTGTCTTCATTCAGGATCACGCCCTTAAGCTGTTTTCCATCTGCTGTGACCGCAATGACGCTTTCGTACTCCTGCGGGAACTCTTTGGTTGCTTCCGTCAGTCCCCAGGCAAGCCGACGGCTTGGATTGCGGATGGATTCGATCATCGCCTCACGGGTGCGCGATCCCCCTACACCGGTCAAATCCGGCCCCATCCTGCCGCCTTTGCCTTCGACCATGTGGCACATCGAACAATTCCCATCGCCGTAAAACAATGTCTTGCCGTGAACCGCATCGCCGGTCGTTTTGGTTGAGGCCGTCACTTCCTGACTGCGAATGTAGGTGATGATCTGCCAAATCTCCTCATCGGTCATGCCCACGCCCTGGCCATTCGTGCCGTTCGCGGGCATCGCGGTTCCGGGAATGCCGTTGCTGATGATCTGAAACATGTCGGAGTCAGCGTGCGCATGCTTCTTCTGCGCTCGTGTCAGATCGGGGCCGCGACCCCCTCCGCGGGCGCCGAGTCCGTGACACAGAGCGCAATTGATGCGGAACTCGTACTCGCCGGCCTTTGCCGCCTTGGGATCACCGGCCAGCGGATTCTGACCTAACCCATTGGCCACGCATGCAAGAAACACCACTCCCACGACCCACATTCGTCCTGCCATGAATTTCCTCGGCTGAATTTGCCGCATTCTACGCCATCAAGCCGGATTTGCAGCTTTGGAAATCTCGCCGGAAACAGGAACGGTTCCCGCCGGACATGTCCCGGGGGTATCTGCCGGTAGCAATTTTGCGTCTCTACACTGAAATCCTGTCCTCCACCTGCCGATATTCCTGATGAAAGGAGAGCCTTTTCCTTAGGAGGCTAAGTTTCTGATCCTTCAGCCTTTCCAGTGGAAGGCCTGAGGCTGAGGGAGGCCCAGGTGAGCCAGCACGCGATAAGCAAACTCGCGAGCGAGTTCATCTAATGAAGCAGGGCGGTAGTAGAAAGCGGGGATCAAAGGAAAGATGGTCGCGCCGGCATCGGCGGCCCGGTACATGTTGCGGATGTGGATTTTGTTGAGGGGCGTCTCGCGCACGCAAAGCACCAGGGGACGCTTCTCTTTGAGCGTGACGTCGGCGGCACGTTCGATCAGTTGCGCGGCGACGCCGTTGGCGATGCGGGCCAGAGTGCCCACGCTGCACGGGATAACGACCATGGCATCAGCGGGATAGGAACCGCTGGCGACGTTGGCACCGATGTCAGCGTTCGATTGCACTTGAATTTTGCTCTTTGATGTTTTAGCGGACGAGCCGAGCACCTGGGCAACGAGATCGGATCTGCCTTTGAGGTCCAGTTCCTCGGCCATGACCCGCAACGCGCTGTCGGATGCGATGAAGTTTATGGTCTGAACGCGCTCATCGCGCTCGACGGCTAGCAGGAAGTGGCGAAGAAAGATAGCTCCACTCGCGCCAGTGGTCGCAACGATGAGATTTTTCGGCAGGTGATTGGGCACGGATGCCTCGAACTGAGGAGCATAGGTAGCGCACGAGGTAGAAGTCAAGACGAACGAGCTAGGAGCCAGAAGCTAGAAGCTGAATTATGGCATCTACGGCCAACCTCCGGTCCCGTCGCAGCGCAGCGCAACTGCACGCGCTTGCCGGTGTAGAGCGCGAGATTCGCGCGCAGGACTCGAATGGCCGCCGGAAGTATCTTCGCGAGTTCAACAAATCATTCCGCACCTATGAATCGGTTCTGACCAGCGAGGAAGTTCAAGCGACGTTAGGCTTGGCCGACGTGGTCCTGATCGGGGACTATCACGCTCTGTCGTCATCGCAGCGCTGTGCCGCTTCGCTAGTTGAACAACGGGCCCTGGCCGGAGATCGGCCAGTAGTGCTCGGCGTCGAGACCGTCTTTGCTCGCGACCAGCACATTCTCGACGAATGGTGGCGGCGCGAGATTGATGAAGCCGAACTGCGGCAGCGCATCCGCTTCGATCTGGATTGGGGATACGACTGGGCTCCGTTTTACGATTTGCTGGTCAGTGCGCGTGATAACGCCGAGGCGCTGTACGGCCTGGATTGCATGCCGCGCGAGGACTTGCGCAAGATCGGCGCCCGCGATCGGCATGCCGCGTTGAAGATCGCAGAGATCAGGCAGAGGCATCCGAACGCTGTGGTCTACGTGCTCTTTGGCGAGTCGCATATGGCTCCAGGGCATCTGCCACGAGCAGTTCGCAAACAGAATCCCGAAGCCAAGGTCGCGACCGTCCTGCAGAACGTAGATTCATTGTATTGGCGTGCTGCGGGAGAACGCGCAGATAAGATCGAGGCCGTTCGAGTCAAGGAAGACGTTCTCTGCGTATTCAACGCGACGCCGCTGGAGAAATACGAAAGCTACCGGCTGTTTCTCGATCAGTGGAGCCGATGCGACGAGAGCCCGGATTACGCCCCTACCATTTACAACTTGATCGACAGCCTTGCCAACTTCCTCGAGATCAACCGCTACTCGCCTCACAACGGTACCCAGCCGAAATTCCTAGTCGACATGTTGCCGGAAGTCTATGGCGGCTCATCGGCTGCGACGCTGGGGCGACTTCTTCTGCGCAAGGGTGTGAGCGAGGACGATCTGCGGAAGATGCTCGCCCGAGTGGAGGAGTGCGGCAGTACCTATCTGCCGCAGGTGAACGCCTTCTATGTTCGCGAATTCCAGATGATGCACGCCGCCGAGGATGCCACACGTTTTCTGCATCAGGCGTGCCAGGGCTTGCCGCAGCGGTTGAACGGCCACTCTGGAACAGAATCCGCGGTTGCTGACGAGCAGCCCGCACTGGACCGCTTTTATGCTCGCGTGATCGAGCACGCGATCGCGTACTTCGGTTCGCGCGTGCTGTATCCTTCTCGGCCTGCTGCGGTCACGGATAATGCTCCGCTGAAACGCGCGGGGATCGAAAAGATGGCCCAGGCGGCAAGTCGAAGTGAAGACAGTATCGAGCCCACAGCTCTGGAGCTTGGGCATCGCATCGGCAGTCAGATCTACGACGCATATTTGTCCGGCAAGGTGCCTCTCAGAGGGCTCCGGCGGCTCTTCCTGGCGCATCTTGATGAACCGGGCATGGCACGCAAGGTGTGCGGTGCGATCGTTTCCAAACTCAAGTCGGTTTCCCGCCCGTTGGCTAGCGCGGCTCATGCTTGAAGCGGTGAGCGATGAGCTGTGAGCAAACGGTCTTGCTCCATTAATTGATCGCCTCTTCCACCTTCCCGCTTCGCTCAATGCTAATCTAGGACTTCAGCTCGGCTGAATGCCGACTGCTGACTGCTGAGTGCCTCTTGAACGCCGAATCCATCCGCCAACTTTTCCAACGGGTCCGCAACGGTGAAATTACTCCTGACGAGGCAGTCAACCGCCTGCGCCATCTGCCGTTTGAAGATCTCGGATTTGCGAAAGTCGATCATCACCGGGCGCTGCGCGCGGGAATGCCGGAGGTTATCCTGGGAGAAGGGAAGACTCCTGCGCAGGTCGCGGGCATTTTCGCGCGGCTTGCCAAGCACGGTGGGAATGTTCTCGCCACTCGCGTGAGCGATAAGCAATTCGCCGCGGTGAAGAAGAAAGTCCGCGGGGTCGAATATCGCGAACTTGCACGAGCGATCGTGTTGCACAAGGATTCGACGAAATACGGCAAGGGAATGGTGGCTGTCGTTTCCGCTGGAACCAGCGACATTCCCGTTGCCGAAGAGGCCGTGGTCACGGCTGAAATGATGGGCAATGAAGTGCGACATTTCTACGACGTCGGCGTCGCCGGGATTCACCGCTTGCTCGCAAACCGCGAGGCGCTCACCAAGGCGCGTGTGGTGATTGTTTGTGCCGGAATGGAAGGAGCTCTACCCAGCGTCGTCGGAGGATTGGTCGGCGTTCCTGTGATCGCCGTTCCTACGAGCGTTGGCTACGGCGCGTCATTCAAGGGAATGGCTGCGCTGCTGGGCATGCTCAATTCATGCGCTTCGAACGTGAGCGTCGTCAATATCGATAACGGGTTTGGCGCAGGGTACGTTGCCTCGCTCATCAACCGCTTGTCTTGATCTGTCAAAGGAGTTGCAATGCCCATCTCACTCTCTCCTGAAGTGCAACAGTTAATCGATCGCCCCAACTTTGCGCACCTTGCCACGCTGATGTCTGACAGTTCGCCGCAATCGGTGCCGGTGTGGATCGGGCGTGAGGGCGAGCACCTTGTCGTTTGCACCGGGGAAGGCTCGCTTAAAGCGAAGAACACGAAGCGTGATCCGCGCGTCGCGCTTTCGATCGTAGACTTCACCAATCCTTACGAAGAGGTTCAGATCCGGGGACAAGTCGTGGAGCGCCGCCCCGACTCGGATTTCAAATATATGGATGCCATCTCGCACAAGTACACGGGGAAGCAATTCCCGTTCCGCAGCCCCGAAGGCCGGGTCGCGCTGGTGATTGAAGTGGAGAAAGTGCGCTACACGAAGCTGCCGTTCGAGCACACGCCGCCGAAATGAAAAGGGCGCAGTTTTCACCGCGCCCTCGTCACCGCTACATCAACTTCAGTCTTCGGCTGCCTTAGCTCTTCGCCACCTGCAGTTTGTTCTCGACGCTAAACGCGCCGAACACGCCGCCGGCCCGGAGTCCCGCGATGTTCCTATCCATCGTGCTGTCGACAGAACCATACAGGGTTACATGTCCGTTGACGACGATGATGCGGATCGGACGTGCGGGATCTATGGCGTACTTGCTGAGCACGGAATCACCATAGATGGCACGCAGTGCTCGCAGGCGTACGCTGTCATCGAACGGCGATACCGGTTCGATCGAAACGTTGTCGATGACGTCCTTCACGCCAGGCATGTTTGCGATCTCTGCCAGCGCTTCGTCGCGGCCCACGCCAGTGCGATCCTGTCCTTCCACCGTGACCACACCATCCTTCACGCCAATGGCGAAGTAGTCGAAGGTGCTGTCATAGCCCGTGCGGACATAAGTCAGCTTCTTCGCCAGCTTCTGCTCGAGCCGCGCGTCCGGAACGTTAGGGCCTGCGACCGTAATCAGATTACGAACTCCCTGGGAGTTCGAGGTCTTCCGCGCCAGCTTGGCCGCATCGAGCTTACGCTGATAAAGGTCCACGGTTCCGGTAAGAGTGACAATGCCATCCTCGACCGAAGCCTTTACATCGTTGTACTGACTCTTGGACGCCAGTTTCTGCGTCACCGCATTCTGAAGTTGAGTGTCATAACGAGAGGCTGCTGCGCTGGTTTCAGCCATGAGGGTTGCACTCAGCAGCCCGACCGCCAGCAACGAACCCGCCAATTTCTTAAAACTTTGCTTTCTAGTCATCATAAGGTCACCTCCTGACCCGTTGACAATTCTTTACTAATTAACCATCTGGTTAATTATTTCGATGCGGAGGTGTCATTCGAAGATGCATGCGCGGGAGGCGGAAAGCAGGCGACAATTCAGTCAAAATTCGCAGGAAATACGCAACTTTTTGAACGATCCAGGGTTGAGGAAAGGCGGGGAGAAAACTGGACACAGATTTCTCCCGCGTTCAAGAAACCGAACAAAAGTTTACTTCCCGACGCCCGACCACTCGGTCATCAGAACTGGCTGGCTGCTCTTGACGATGGTGGGATACACGTTGTCGAAGCCCTTGTGGTCCGACGAGCTGTAATTCAGGATCAGCTTGGGCCCGAGCCCTGCATTCATCTCGTGAATCGACTCGATCGCAGAGATGAACTTTTCTCGCGTCACATCTTTCCCGGCGCGCTTCAGTCCTTCAACCAGGACCATCGCATCCACAAATCCTTCAAGGCTGACAAATGTCGGCGCTTCTCCGGGCGAGTATCTCGCTAGGCATTTTCGATAAAGGGCGACGGTGGGGTAATCGATGCGGTCGTAAGGCGGCATCACCTGAGTGATGATGGTTCCTTCGGCATCCGATCCCGCCTCTTTGATGAACTCCTCTGTGCCAACAAAAGAGACGGTGAGGAATTGCGGCTTCCAGCCGTCGGAGTGCGCCTGCTTCACAATGGCGGCAGCCGGAGCGTAGGGGCCGGCGATGATGACGGCCTGCGGGTGTGCTGCCATTACTTCCTTCAGGCCGCCAGCAATGTCGACGCTGTTGCGGGTGAACGTGCCCAGCCCCACTGGAGCAGCATTATGCTTCTGCAGTGCCAGCTTTACGCCATCCAGCACAGCTTTGCCGAATGGATCGTCCTGATAAATCACGCCGATCTTGTGGATGTTCACTTCCCAGAGTTTGTCGACCTGCTCCCGAGTCTCGTCGTAGTACGAGGCGCGAACGTTGATGATTTCGTGTTTCAACGGTTCGTACAGCAACTGCGCGCCGGTGAAGAGGCCTACCACTGGAATCTTTTCCTCTTGTGCCAAGGGCACATAGGCCTTGGCCGTGGGAGTGCCGACAAAGAATCCCAGGGCGAAGACTCCTTCCTTGGTCATGCGCTTGAAACAAGCGGGAGCACGGTCGGGGTCGTAGCTGTCATCAAAAGCCTGCAATTGAATCTTGCGGCCGAAGACTCCGCCGTCGTCGTTGATCATGTGGAGGTAGGCAGAGGCACCGAGCACAGTCTGGCGGCCAAGGAAGTGCGCCGGACCGTCCAATGCGGAGCACGACCCGATCAATATGCTGTTATCGGTGACGCCCGGAGCTTCCGCCACCGCGGACGCCGCAAGTGCTGATGTGAGAAGCGCGAGCCCAATGCCGCGCAAAAAGGTGCATACCGCTCCCGTCCCAAGACGGCTCATGCCTATCTCCTCGTGCCAAGTATTTCCCCCGCACTGGGTTACACTCGCTGAGGTTCCAAGTTGTTATGTGCGTGAGATCAGTTTGCTCATTGTGCCACGGAGAAGCGGTGCCCGCTCCACCTGCGCCTCACCAAAGTAACTAACGCCGTCCTGCATTGGGATGTCTCATATCCGGATTACCCACGTAACTTTCTGGCGAGTACCTCGCGTTCTACCATGCTTGTGCACTGCGAGTTCAGAGGGGGAATCCGCGGGATGGGCGAACGTGTCACCCAATCACGCCGTGCTGATTTGATTCGCGCCGGACGGCTCAAGAAAGCTCTGGAAACCGGGGCCGCTCCCTCATTTATTAATCCAGAAATCCCGCCAACGAATGGATCTTGCTCTAATTCCTCTTGCCCGGTGCCTCCGATCCTTGAGCCTCACCTGGAACAGGTGAGCGCCGAGGCTCGTTTACAGTTTTTCGAGCAGATGTTCCAGGCTTCTCCGGACGCACTGAGTATTGCTGACAGCGAACATCGAGTGGTCTGGGCCAACCAGACATTCATGGCGATGTTTGGCTACGCAGCGGGAGAAATCGTCGGCCAACCGCTGGAGAGTTTAGTAGTGCCGTCAAGCCGGCTGGCCGAATCCAAGTGGGTGACGGAGTCGCTGGCGAAAGGCGAGCGAACTACGCTCGAGACCAAGCGCCGGAAGAAAGACGGAACATTGCTCGATGTGTCCGTGTCCTGCGCTCCTCTTCTCCTCGACGGCAAAGTCGTAGGCTTCTATACCGGATATCACGACATCTCCGATCGCAAGCGCGTCGAAGCGCTCAGTTCGGCCTTGTATCGGGTGGCAGAGAAGAGCAGCAGCGCGCATGAGCTGCAGCAATTCTTCGCCGCTGTGCATGGCATTGTTGACGAGCTCATGCACGCGAAGAACTTCTACATTGCGATTTACGATCCCGCGACTGAGCTGCTCAGCTTCCCGTATTTCGTCGACGAGCAGGATTCTGCTCCTCCGCCAAAGAGGCTGGGTAAGGGATTGACTGACTACCTGATCCGTACGGGCGAATCGCTGCTGGCCACGCCCGAGGTTCTCGAAGGCATGGAGAACCGGGGCGAGGTGGCGCGGAATGGTTCGAAATCCCTGGACTGGATGGGCGTCCCACTGAAGGTAAACAACCACACCTTTGGGGCACTTGTGGTGCAAACCTATTCGAAGAATATCCGCTATGGGGAACGGGACAAGGAGATCCTGACATTCGTCGCCCGCCAGGTAGCCAGCGCCGTCGAGATCAAGCGCAATGAGCAGGCCTTGCGGCGATCGGAGGCTCGTTACCGTTCGCTGGTACAAAGCTCAGTGTACGGAATATATCGCTCCAGCCTGGAAGGCAGATTCCTCGACGTCAACCCAGCGCTGATCACCATGTTGGGCTACGCATCCCCTGAAGAGGTGCTGCTGCTCGATCCTGAAAACGATGTGTTCGCGCAAGCCGAGGAACACGACCGACTGATCGATGAATTCCGCCGTACCGGACGGCTCGATGGATTCGAAGTGAAGTGGAAGCGCAAAGATGGCAGCGCGATCACCGTTCGCATCAGCGGACGCGCCGTCAGCAGCGCCGATGAGCCGGCGGATGTGCTGGAAGCCATCGCCGAGGACGTCACCGACCGCCGTGCGCTCGAAGATCAATTCCGCCAGGCGCAGAAGATGGAAGCCGTAGGGCGCCTCGCTGGTGGTGTGGCTCACGACTTCAATAACCTGCTGATGGTCATCAGCGGCTATGCCGAGGTGATTCTGGCGCAGGTGGATCCCGCAAGCCCGCTGCTCGAGAAGGGCCGCGCCATTCAACTCGCCGCCGATCGCGCCACCACGTTGACCCGTCAATTGCTGGCCTTCAGCCGAAAGCAGCTGCTCGAGCTGAAAGTAGTAGACGTGAATGCGATTGTGCAAGACATGGAGCGCCTGCTGCGTCCGCTGATCGGCGAGAACATCGATCTGGTGACTGTCCTCTCTCCGGAAGCCGCTCATACCCGTGCCGACGCCGGCCAACTCGAACAAGTGATCATGAATCTCGTGGTCAATGCCAAGGATGCTATGCCCGCCGGAGGCAGACTCACGCTTCGGACAGAGAACGTGGTCCTCGACGAGAACCATCGCCGCGGTCAGCAGTTCATCCGGCCCGGCAACTACGTGACGCTTATGGTCAGCGACACCGGCATGGGAATGGATCGCGAGACGCAGTCGCGGATCTTCGAGCCGTTCTTTACCACGAAAGAAAAAGGCAAGGGAACCGGGCTGGGCCTTTCCACCGTTTATGGAATCGTGAAGCAGAGCGGCGGATATGTGATGGTGCAGAGCGAACTGGGACGTGGCACGACCTTCCAAATATACCTCCCGCTGGTGAAAGGAACGGTAGAAAAGCGTTCCGTTACCGTTCCTGAAGCCGTGGGTGGAACAGAAACGATCCTGCTGGTGGAGGACGAGGAATCGGTGCGCCAGCTGGTGCGCGATACGCTTTCCGCCAAAGGTTACAAGGTACTGGAGGCCGAAAACGGCGAGGCTGGCTTTGCCGCGGCAGCCAGCCACCAGGGAAAACTCGACCTGGTCATCACCGACGTCGTCATGCCCGGTATGGGCGGACGCGAGATGGTGAAGCAACTGATCGAAACCCGTCCCGGAATCAAAGTGCTCTATCTGTCGGGATACACCGAAGACGCGATTATCAGCGATGGCTCCATCGAGAAGGGAACCGCGTTCCTGCAAAAGCCGTTTACCCTACAGAGCCTCTCTCGGAAAGTAAGAGAAGTTTTAGGATAGCGTTGCCATAGCGCCGACATCCCATCGACTACGCCCAAGGCAGGCCCGGCCGGCTACCGCTTCGGAGACCACATCAAAGTCTGCAACTTTTTCCTGCCGTTCGCGTCCCATTTGATGAACAATCAGATATAGCACCCGAATCCGTCTGTGGCGGATGGCGCGTACAAGAGGTGGGGTTCTTATGCTTATCAAGAAAGCGGAAGACATTCGTTCCTCGGAAATCACACCGAAGAGCCTTTACCTGAATCGCCGCAAGTTTCTGGCAGAGGCGGCCATGGCCGGAGCCGCCGCGGCAATCGGCGTGGGACTGAAAGAGACGATTTCCCCTTCCACGAGTGTGCTGGCAGGGAACAAAATCGACGGGGTTAAGAAAAGCTCTCTCAGCACCACCGAGACGGTCACGCCCTACAACGACGTGACCCATTACAACAACTACTACGAGTTCGGAACTGAGAAAGATGAGCCTGCCGAGATGGCGAAGAATTTCCGTACTCGTCCGTGGAAGGTCAAGATCGAAGGCCAGGTGGAAAAGAAGCAGGAGCTCGACATCGACACCATTCTCAAGATGGCTCCTCCTGAGGAGCGCATTTATCGTCATCGCTGTGTCGAAGGATGGTCGATTGTTGTTCCCTGGGTCGGCTTCTCTCTCAGCGAACTCATTAAAAGAGTCAACCCCACGAGTAAGGCCAGGTACGTCGAGTTCACCAGCCTGTTTGACCTGACGCGGATGCCCGGCCAGCGCCGGCAGGTGCTCGATTGGCCCTACGTCGAAGGCCTGCGCATGGACGAGGCCATGAACCCTCTGGCCCTGCTCTGCTTCGGTATGTACGGGGAAGAACTTCCCAACCAGGATGGCGCGCCGCTGCGCATCGTCTTGCCGTGGAAGTATGGATTCAAGAGTTCAAAGGCGATCGTGCGCATCCGCTTCGTCGAAAAACAGCCGCTGAATAGCTGGAACATTTCAGCTCCAATGGAGTACGGCTTCTACGCCAACGTGAACCCAAACGTGGATCACCCGCGCTGGAGCCAGGCCAAAGAACGGCGGCTGGGCGAATTCCTGAAGCGTCCGACGCTGATGTTCAACGGCTACGGCGATCAGGTGGCGAGCCTGTACAACGGGATGGACTTGAAAAAGAACTACTAGAAGCGGACTTCAGGCATCAGACCTCAGACCTCGGAACGTGAGAAAAACTTAGGTCTGAGGTCCGACGCCTGACGCCACATTTCGAATGCATCGTTACTTCAAACCCGTCGTCTTCCTCGCCTGCCTGGTACCTCTCGGCAGGCTGGCGTGGCGCGGGCTTCACGCGGGTCTCGGCGCCAATCCGATCGAGTTCATCACCCACTCGACCGGCGACTGGACGCTGACCTTTCTCCTCGTCACTCTTTCTATCACTCCGCTGCGCAAGCTCACACGCCAGTACTGGCTGATCAGCTTCCGCCGCATGCTCGGGCTTTTTGCTTTCTTCTATGGCATTCTGCATCTGACGACCTACGTCTGGCTCGACAAGTTCTTCGACGTGCATGAGATGTTGCACGACATCGCCAAGCGCAGATTCATCACCGCGGGCATGACCGCCTTCGCCTTGATGATTCCGCTGGCGCTGACGTCGACGAAGTGGTCGATCCGCAAGCTGGGCAAGCGCTGGCAGATACTACATCGTTTGATCTATTTCAGCGCCGCCGCCGGAGTGATTCACTACATCTGGCTGGTGAAGGCGGACTTGAAGAAACCTCTGGAGTATGCGTTCGTGCTGGGGATGCTGCTGATGTATCGCGTAATCGCCTGGGCAATTGACCGGAGAGCGAGTCCCAACCGAGTTGTAGAGCCGAGGCGCCAGATTGCTATTCAATAGAGGTCGGTGCGGTCCAGTTCGCATAGCCGTGCCGCAAGCTTATTCCAAAACCTAGCGAATAGTCTCTGGTCGGGCTAATCGAGCAGGGTAGGGATGCTTCGACTCCGCCGGAGTTCCGCTTCGCTACACTCCGGCTGCGCTCAGCATGACAAAGTTGTTGGAGAGTTCGGCCAACAACCAAGGACTAACGACTAGCGACTGTTGAGACACGAAGGGCGCGGTCGAGTTCGATTTCTCGCCGCGCCCTTTGTTCGTTCCTATTTCGAGCGAGTCCGCGGGGCATTCGTCGGGCGGGTGTGAGGCGTGCCTTTCCGGGCGGATTTAGCACGTGGAGAGGCGTTGACACGTAGTGTTGTCAGATGACTCGCCACCACGTTCGACTGAGCGCTTGCGTTCTGTTTTACGAATGCACCGAGCGCGATGTAGGCATCGTTCACGTTGGCCTCCGTACTGACCACAACTGCTGTGGAACTGTCTACGACATAGGTGGTCAGATCGTAGCCGTTTCGACCGGGGGTGACAGTTCCGCGACCAGAGACAGTTGCGTCGGCTGCATAAGTCGAAGAGAAGGTATTCTTGAAACTGGTCGATCCCTGATCGTTGAAATCGATAATGCCGTTGAAATGCCCGTTGTTATTCGTGAACTCAGCGATATCATCCTCCGAACTGCCACTGTTGGCCGTGACAAACAGGCCACTCAGATTCATGCCATAGCCCTCACCTGAGGCGAGGGTTGTGGCCGTTTGCGGGTAGGCGATACCGTTGGTCGACCCTGCATCATCAATCTCTAGCATTTGGAGGCCGCCGCTCGAGGGATACACCGCAAACACGCAGGCACTGCAGCCTAACCCGTCGTTCCCATTGATGAAGCCAGTAAGCGTGAGCTCAGCGCGGCCTCCGGTCAGAGCGGTATAAGTACCTGTAAAGTTGACTGTGGAGGCAACACCAAAATCATTGACGTCTTGCACGGAGTCGGAAACGATGGTTCCACTCCCATCGGCATGGAGTAGGCCAGCGGCTGTGAACGGTCCCATCACATTACTTGCGTTGTCGAAGCCCGCCACTGTAAACACGTTGTTGCCGGTAGGAATCGAGGACGTCTGCGTAAACGCATCTCCAACCAGAACAGGAAGCGCGTCAGTTTCAATGAACTTCAGATGCGTGGCATCGATCGGGAAGACGTCAAAAGTGTAGGTAACCGCACTCGCGCCGCTTCCTGACGTGATTGTAGCCGTGCCGAAACCTTGTCCGAGAGTTATTCCGCCGCCGGTGACAGCAACATTCGTTGCGCCGCTCGAGAAACAGTTATTGTTAAAGTCCTCCACTCCGCCGGTGATGTGGCCGCTAGAGTCCAGCGTGAACGCCCCAACGGTAGCGTACGGGATTACAACAGAACCACCGGCATTAAGGTTGCAGAACACAGTGTCGAAGCCGGAGCTGCCAGTAAAATTGAACGCATATGAGTTCCCATTGATGTTGGCCTGGGTGACCGCGCTCTGCGCATCGAGGGTGCCGCTGGCGCTTCCGAAAGTCTCAAATTGCGTTACCAATCCGTGCGTGCTCGAAGTCAGCACGTAGTCGAACTGGAATGTTCCTGAATTCTGAGTTTGCAGCGTCAGGAGACCTGCTGGAAGGCTGGGACTTCCGGTCGGACGGCCATCCGAGCCGACACTATACGTACCGGACGTGATGGTATCGAGTATCAGGCCGTTGCTGGCTGTGCTGTTCTGATCAAGCACTCCGCCTGTGATGTTGCCGTTTCCGTCGGCAGTGAACACACCCATGATCGTCACAAAATCATTGAACTGATCAGCTGCCGTGCCCGTCACCGAAAATACGTAATTCCCATTCAGATTGCTATTGCTGAAACTCCCGCTCGGGGGCGGGTTGACCGGAGGATTGCTGCTCCCTCCTCCACAGGCAGCCAGAACTGCGATTGATGAAAGGATCACGGGCAGAATGAAGTGATTGCGTAGCGACATAACATCCCCCTGATATAGCTTTGGCCCAGAAAGCCAGATTCTTGGCTCAGACTAGCACGTGTGACTTGTCGCTTGATTCAACCCGAACCTGGAAAATAAGTAGCGGAAGGTGACCAAAGTTTTTCAAGGGTTTACAAAGTTCACAATTGCCAACAAAACAAATTGCAGATTGAAGATTTTAGATTGCAGATTGAAACCGTCTCTGGGTCATTACGCAATCTGAAATCTGCAATCGTCAATCTGAAATTGTTACTTCTGCACTTCCGCCTCCTGCCCGGCGAGCCGCCGAAGGGACTCGTCGTAGGGTGCGCGCGCCACACCCCTTTCGGTAATGATGGCCGCTACGTACTTCGCCGGGGTCACGTCAAACGCTGGGTTCTCGACTGCAACGCCGTCGGGCACCATCTGCTTGCCCGCGATGTGCGTCACTTCTTTGCCATCCCGTTGCTCGATGGGAATCCCGGCTCCGTCTGGACACGCCATATCCACGGTCGAGATCGGTGCCGCGACGTAGAAGGGAATTCCGTGCTCTTTGGCCAGTATCGCAACCGTGTATGTCCCGATCTTGTTCGCCACGTCACCATTGGCCGCGATGCGATCCGCGCCCACGACGATGGCTCCGATCTTCCCCTGCTTCATCATCGCGCCCGCCATGTTGTCGGAGATTACCGTTGTCGGGATTCCGTCCTTCATCAACTCCCACGCGGTGAGGCGAGAGCCCTGCAGAAATGGCCGCGTCTCGTCGGCATAGACGTGAATCTTCTTTCCTTGCTCAACGGCCGCGCGGATCACGCCCAGCGCTGTGCCATATCCTGCTGTTGCTAGTGCTCCGGCATTGCAGTGCGTGAGCACTCCACCGTCACTCGGCATGAGCGTGGCGCCATGTCGTCCCATGGCCTGGTTGGCCGCGATGTCTTCAGCGTGCATGCGCTGCGCCTCTTCGATCAGGTCGCGTTTGATCTGCGGAATCGGACGGATGCGGATGCGATCAAACTTCTCCTGCATCCGCCGGATCGCCCAGAAGAGATTCACCGCAGTCGGCCGCGTTTTGCTGATGAGATCGCAGATGGCGTCGAAGTCACGCTTCAGATCGCCTGTAGTTTCGGCTTTGGAATTGTTCACGCCGAGCGCGATGCCCATACCAGCCGCCACGCCGATCGCGGGGGCCCCGCGCACTACCATGTTGCGGATCACGTCTGCAACCTGCTGATGTGTTTTGCAGGTTACGTACACTTCTTCGGTCGGCAGCTTCGTCTGGTCGATGAAGCGCACGCCTTTGTCGGTCCATTCGAGAGTTTGAATCATAGGGAGTTTTGTGAGTTGCCGGACTTTTGCCGCTCCGCCCACCAATAAAGAAAGGACATTGTGACGGCGAGAGCCAATCCTTCCGCGATCACCCGAATTACCAATCTCCCGGGCAGTTCGAATAATGCGGCCATCGTCGGGGGGATGAACAAGAACAATACAAAGCGAACCACATATTGCTTCCAGCGTTCAACAAGAATGCCCTGTGCCATAAAAGGTTTCATCTTAGTTGAGGCTTCGGTCATACGGCCCTCCCGGCAGGCTCCGCGTCACACGTTGTGCGCCTCGCAACGGTTTCTGGGGCTATTGGTCACCGCGGGCCTCCCGCACACTTCGCAAGCGGCCGCGACCGCGAAAATGCTCGGCTCCGTGTCGTCGGTCTGCGCAATATGTTCCTTGCGGATGTCGTTGGCCGTAAAGATGGAAACGAACGGCGCCGGGGCAGCAGCCTTTTCTACACTCGGACGCCCCTTCGCCTCCTCCCTCTCGACCAGGCACATCACGCCGACGACTTCAAATCCAAATTCACGCGCCGCCTCGATGGCTTGTACTGTCGAAGCGCCGGTGGTGCAGACATCGTCGACGATCACCACCCGCGCACCCTTTTCGCGGAAGCCTTCGATGCGCTGTCCTGTACCGTGCTGCTTTTCCGCTTTGCGCACTAGAAATCCATTGAGTTCTCCACTCACCACTGAAACGGCGACGACGATCGGATCGGCGCCCATCGTCAAGCCGCCAATAGCCTGGGCCTTCCATTCGCGGTTCCGGATTTCTTCCAGGAATACTTCCCCAGTCAGCCGCGACCCTTTCGCGTCGAGCGTGGTGGTGCGGCAGTCGATGTAGTAATCGCTCGTCCCGCCGGAGGAAAGTTTGAACTCCCCCAACCGAAAGGACTTGTGGGCGAGCGTGGTGAGCAACTTTTGCCGCGCAGAATGCATGAAAATCTACGATATCACGCCATGGGTTACAGGTTTTCTCAGCGTCCTCTGCGAAGTCCTCAGCGTTCTCTGCGGCTTGGTTTTCCTTTTTGACCGCAGAGATCGCCGAGAAAAGCCGCTGATAACGCCGAGACCCATGCCCTACCGGGTGTGAAGCTGTACTGCGGAATTCGAGTCCGACCGCAGCAATACGGGCTGTTTGCGTGTTAACCTGAGGTTTCCGGGTATTGCAGAAAGCTATCGCAGTCCGCGGTTCCGGATTACCCAATCGAGATATGACATTACACACCGCGCTCAGGATGCCACGTTACGTTTTTGTCTTTCTGTTTCTTTCTTTCGCCATCACCTCGGTTTCCCGTCCGGCCGTTGCCGAAGGCACGCGCACCTGGGAGCAGTCGAAGTTTGAGGAACTGGTCAAAGGTACGGCTACCGGAGTGGCCATCCGCAGTTCTGGCGGACTGGAACTGGCGCCATCGTTCAAGCTGCTGTATGCCACGCCCTCGACCTATATCTGGGCGGTGTCAGCCGATGATGCGGGAAGCATCTATGCCGCCACAGGTTCACCCGCGCGTGTGTACCGCATCACGCCCGACGGCAAGTCGACCATCATTTTCCAGCCGAAGGAACTTCAGGTGCAGGCGCTGCAAGTCGCTCCGGGAGGCGTAATTTACGCAGCCACCGCGCCCGATGGCAAGGTCTACAAGATCGAGCACAAGGCCGGAGACAAGACTGAACCTTCCAAGTCTGAAAACAAAGCCGAAAACAAGGCCGGCGACAATGCGCAGAAAGATCCGGCCAAGCCTGCAGTCGATTCTTCATGGACCTCTTCTGAGTACTTTGCGCCCGGGACCAAGTACATCTGGGACCTGGCTCTGGACAAGACCGGAAATCTGTATGTGGGCACCGGCGATCGCGGCGAGATCTACAAGGTAACTCCGAAGGGTGAGCACTCGCTCTTCTTCAAAAGCGACGAAACCCATATCCGGGCTCTCGCACTGGATGCGCAAGGAAACCTGATCGCTGGAACTGACGGCAGCGGGTTGGTCTACCGAATTTCTCCAGCCGGGGAAGGGTTCGTTCTCTATAGCGCGCCGAAGAAGGAAATCACGGCGCTGGCTCTTGACCATGACGGAAATATCTATGCCTCAGGTGTCGGTGAGAAGCGTCCCGGGATGGGAGGAGCACCGGGAACTCCTTCCATGATGATTACGATGGGACAGAATCCTGCCGCCATCCCGGGTGTCCAGACGCCTGGCATTGTGATGACTCCCACTCCCGGGGCCATTACCACGTTTCCGATCCCCGGCGCGGGCGCAACCGGTGGTTCCGATGTTTACCGGATCGGATCTGACGGCTCGCCTTTGCGCATCTGGACCTCGCGGGAAGACATTGTCTATGCCCTTGCTTTCGATTCACACAACAAGCTTCTGGCGGGCACCGGAAACCGTGGACATGTCTTTGCGATCGATGGGCCCGATGACTATTCTGACCTGCTGAAAGCGCCAGCCTCGCAAGTTACCGGATTTGCCAAAGCTCCGAGTGGCGGCCTCTATGCCGCGACCAGCAATCTCGGCAAGATCTTTGTCCTCGGGCCAGGCGCTGAGAAAGAGGGTTCTTACGAAAGCGATGTCTTCGATGCGAAGATTTTTTCGCGCTGGGGACGCGCCGAATTTCGTGGCTCAGGAAATGTGGATCTCCTGGCTCGCAGCGGCAATGTCGACAATCCGGACCGCAACTGGAGTCCATGGAAGCAAGTGGACCTGAGCAAGGGCGTCGAGTTAAACATCCCGCCGGCTCGCTACGCACAGTGGAAGGCGGTTCTGCACGACGGAGGCGCGAAGCCCTCGGTCGATTCTGTGACCGTGAATTATTTGCCGAAAAACATCGCGCCAGAGATTGACGACGTTTCGGCGCAGATTGGCGTGCGCTACCAGCCGCTCCCGAAGACATCGCTTAACGCCAGCACGGATATCAGCGGATCCTCTGGCATCCACTTCGAATCGCCCGTGCCCAGCACTCATGACAAGGACGCGATCGGCGTGAAGTGGACGGCGCACGACGACAACGACGATCAACTCGCATATTCCGTCTACTACCGCGGCGACGGAGAATCCCGCTGGCTGTTGTTGAAGGACAGCATCACCGATAAGGCGTATTCCTTCGATGCCAGTCTGCTTCCCGATGGAGGCTACACGATCAAGGTGGTCGCCTCCGATGCGCCTTCGCATTCTCCCGGTGACGCGCTTTCCACGTCGCGCGAGAGCCGCCGCTTTGAAGTCGACACCACTCCTCCGCGCATCGAAAATCTCACTGCTTCTGTCGAGGGCGGACAGTTCCACGTCCGTTTCCGCGCCGAGGATGGATTCTCTGCGATAAAACGCGCGGAATTCTCTGTGGACGCCGGCGATTGGAAGTACGTAGAACCGGCAGGACAGTTGTCTGATTCGAAGACCGAAGACTACGACTTCAAGGGCGCACTCGATTCCACGAAAGATGCGGCGGGCGAACACGTAGTCGTCGTGCGCGCCTACGACAAGTATGACAACATGGGAGCGGCGAAAACTGTGCTGAAGGCAAAGTAGCGCCGGCGTCCCGCCGGCTTCGGCGCGGGCATCTTGCCCGCGCATGTCGGGTATCTGGGCAGTGCTGAAAGTCTTCGAATCGGGACATGTCCGAATGGCCTCTTTTGAAGAGCGAGAGATTCCCGGACAATATCCTCATGTGTAAGTCTCGGGCAGCCCTCCGGATTGCGTTTTTCATTTCCATCGCAGCAGCGGTCGTGTCTCTCACCGCATGCTCAGGCGTCTCCAATCGATCAGGGAACGGCGGCAATGGCGGTGGAGGCGGAGGGAATGGCGGAGGAACCGGCGGCGGTAATCTCGCTTGCAATGGTATGTCCACCGGGCAGACTGCGAGTCTGAACGGCTTTGTTCCGTTCACCAGCAGCAATCTGTGGAACACCGACATTTCATCCGCCCCGGTCGATCCGAATTCTGGCGCGATTATCACGAACTGGGTTGGCTCTGTGAACGTGCACCCGGATTGGGGCACCGATCCGACCTACGGCATTCCTTACGTTGTGGTCAACGGTAACCAGTCGCTGGTCAAAGTGAATCTTCAGGCTTACGGCGATGAAAGTGACCCTGGCCCGATGCCGGTTCCCGCAAATGCTCCGATAGAAGGCGGATCATCAAGTACGGGCGATCGCCACGTACTCGTCCTCGACAACGGCAACTGCTTTCTGTACGAACTCTACAATTCCTCCGTGAACGGGGACGGAAGCTGGAACGCCGACTCGACCGCGGTCTGGGATCTGCTTTCTGACGAGCAACGACCTTACACGTGGACGTCCGCCGATGCCGCGGGCTTGCCAATCTTCCCCGGCCTGGTGCGATATGACGAAGTCGCTTCAGGAAAGATTCAACACGCCTTCCGTTTCACTTTGCCTAGAACGCGTGCTGCAATCGTCCCGCCAGCCTCGCACTGGGCAGGGAATACCAGCGACCCGAGCGCCCCGCCGATGGGTTTGCGCCTGAGACTGAAGTCGACCTATGACATCTCTGGATTCTCTTCTCAGATGCAGGTCATCCTAATGGCCATGAAGCATTACGGACTGATCCTGGCCGACAACGGGAGTTCGCTATTCGTGACGGGAGTGTCTGACAGCCGTTGGGGATCCGATCTCGATTCTCTCAAGACGGTCCCCGCATCCGCCTTCGAAGTCGTACAGATGAATCCCATCTATACCAGCGCCAACTATCCGACGGGCGCCGCGCCGACGGTCAGCAGCTTCACGGCTTCGCCGACTCACGTTTCCTCCGGAGGAAGCGTGACCCTTTCATGGACCGCCGGCAGCGCGGATTACGTCATCGTTTCCCCGGGCCCAGGTGCCGTCCGCGACACCAGCGTGACGGTGAATCCAACCGCGACCACGACCTATACGCTGTACGTCACGAATCAATACGGACGCACGACGGCCACGGTCACAGTGACCGTCCCGTAAATTTCCTTCGTGTACCTTAGCCTGCCCTGAGCGCAGTCGAAGGGTGCCCTTTAAGGGTGCCCTTTGTGGTTGAAGGTTTATTCGGCGGCCAAATAAGCGTAGCGGAAGATGAACAGCGGAGTCAGGATCCAGATCACGGGACTCACTTCCCGGAACCTGCCCGCCGCCACTTTCACCAACGTATAGGAGATCAGTCCCAGGCTGAGTCCGGTCGCAATGCTGAAGGTGAGTGGAGTCGCCAGCAGGGTCACGAATGCAGGAATCGCCTCGGTGAAATCGGACCAAACCACGCGCCCGATCGATTCAGTCATGAGCGCGCCCACCACGATCAATGCAGGCGCGGTAGCGTATCCCGGGATTGCCGTCGCGAGCGGAGTGAAGAAAACCGCTAAAAGAAATAGTGCCGCCACGAAGACGTTACTCAATCCGGTCCGCGCACCGGCAGCGACTCCCGCAGCGCTCTCGATGTAGCTGGTCACCGTCGAGGTTCCGGTCAGCGCACCGAAAACCGTCCCCATAGCGTCCGACACCAGCGCTCGCCCAACCCGCGGAATCTTCCCATCCTTTACAAATTTGCCCTGCTCGCAGACTCCCAGCAGCGTGCCCACGTTGTCGAATAGATCGACGAAGAGGAACACGAAGATGATCTCGAGCAAACCGAGGTGCAGCGCTCCTCGCAAATCCAGTTTCAGCCAAGTTGCCGACGGATGCGGCAAAGAAAGAATATGCACCGGCCATGTTGCCATCCCGCGAAGGATGCCGAGCAAGGTGGTAGCGACAACGCCGATCAGAATTGCACCTGTCACTTTTCGCGTCATCAGGATCAGTATGATGACAAGGCCCACGCACGCCAGTTGCGCCTCGTGGTTTCCAAAGCTTCCCAGGCTGACGAATGTCGCAGGATTCGCTACAACCAAGTTTGCATTCCGCAGTCCGACGAAGGCGATGAACATTCCGATTCCGCCCGCGGTCGAGTGTTTCAAGCAGTCTGGGATTCCGTTCACGATCTTTTCGCGCACACGGCTGACGGTCAGAATCAGGAAGAAGACGCCCGAGAAGAAAATCACGCCAAGCGCAGTCTGCCAGGGTACATGCATCCCCAGGCACACCGAGTACGTGAAATACGCATTCAACGACATGCCCGGAGCGAGCGCGATGGGATAGTTCGCGTAAAGCCCCATCACCAGCGTCGCAGCGGCGGACGAAATACAGGTGGCAAACACGACTCCCTCGATCGGCATTCCTGCCTTGGAGAGAATCTGCGGGTTCACCACCACGATGTAGGCCATGGTGACGAAGGTGGTCAGCCCGCCAAGAAACTCTGCGCGAACCGTGGTCTGGTTTTCTTTGAGACGGAAGTAGCGCTCGATCAATTCGATTCCTCGTTGGAGAAGGAAACGCATATTCTACGGCAAGAGGTCGGGCATTCGTAGTTGGCGAGAGCGCTCGACTGAAGTTAAGAGGTTCCCTCTGTGCTCCTCCGTGTCCTCAGTGGTGAAAGTTCTTAAGCTGGATCAGCAGTTGTCGATTGAACATCGGTGGTTATGGAATGCAAC
Organism: Terriglobia bacterium; assembly: GCA_020073385.1. GTDB lineage: Bacteria > Acidobacteriota > Terriglobia > Terriglobales > Acidobacteriaceae > Sulfotelmatobacter. The sequence goes on from JAIQFH010000003.1 coordinate 154,479, forward strand.
TCGCCGGCCCGTCGAAGGTCCGGAAACCACCAGGCCCACAGAGTAACGACCAACAAGGTTCCCACTCCTCCCAGCACAACAGCTGGCACAGTTCCAAACCACTGCGCGGTGAGGCCGGACTCGAACTGTCCAAATTCATTCGAGGTGCCGATGAAGATCATATCCACAGCAGTCACTCTGCCTCGCATCTCGTCGGGCGTAGCCAGCAGTGTCAAAGTCGCGCGAATGATGACGCTGATCATGTCGCTCGCTCCAAGCAGCACCAGCGCGATCAGCGAGAGGGTCAGGCTGCGCGATAGTCCAAAGATGATCGTGAACACCCCGAATCCGGCGACAGCCCAAAGCAATTTCGGCCCCGAGTTTCCCCGCAACGGCCAGTGCGCCAGCAGAATTGCCATCAGCGCCGCACCCACTCCCGGAGCCGTCCTCAGCAATCCAAGTCCCCACGGCCCCGTATGCAGGATCTCGCGAGCGTAAACGGGAAGAAGGGCCACGGCACCGCCGAGCATGACGGCGAATAAATCCAGCGAGATCGCGCCCAGGATGAGTTTGTTGTTGCGGATGAAATGCAAACCTGCGAAGAGAGTCTTGAGATTCATCGGCTCTCGAGGACGCGCTTTCACTTCCGACTTAATGCGGAATGTAGTAACCGTCGCCCCAATCGCCGTAACCATGGCAATCACATAAACCGCGGAGGGCCCACGGAATGCCGCGTAGACAATTCCTCCGAAGGAGGGACCGAGAACGGTCGCGGCCTGAAAAATCGTCGCATTCCAGGCAACGGCGTTCGCGAAGTGCTCCTGCGGCACAAGTTGCGGCAGGATCGACCGGCTGGCGGGTCCGTTGAAAGAACGCACGATTCCGATCATCACCAAAACGACGTAGATCGGCACAATGGACGGGACGCCACGGCGGCTGAGCGCCAGCAACAGGGCGAAGCACAAGCCATATCCCGCATAGCAGGCCGACAAAACATTGCGCCGCTCAAACCGGTCCGAGGTGTGTCCGGAGATCGGGAACAGCAGTATCCCGGGCAGAAACTGCGCCAGTCCCACATATCCAAGATCAAGCGGCCGCTTTGTGATCTCATAAACCTGCCAGCCGACGGCCACCGCCTGCATCTCGACGGCGGACACAATCAGAAATCGCGCTATCTGGAAGAGCAAGAATCCCGGATGGGAAAAGGCCGCGCGTCCCGCCCTGGCATCGGCAATCGGAGGCATGAACGTCTAATGTGACACAGAATGGATTGCACGTGGTAACGAGAGTTCGTGTGGGGGCGGAGGCAGCTTGCCCTGAGCAAAGTCGAAGCGTCCGCCCCGCGAGCGAAGCCAGCGTTTCGGCTGCCTGGAAGTGCACGCCCTTTCCGCGTTCACCTGCAGTCGTCATTGCGCGCTTTGCGCGCAACCCCGGACGAGGTGTCCAGGGCTACATTTCTGCTCACGCTACTAGCGGAACATTCGCGATCCCAGCGGTCCCGAACACTCTTCGGTAGCGCTCAATCTCCGAAGGCGGCCCCAGCGCTTTTGAATAATTATCTGAGAGTTTCACCGCCGGCTGCCCTTCGACGGTCGACACTTTGCAGATGAGACCGATCGGATCAAACCCACCTCCGTCGTTCGGGTTGCATCCGCGAAAATCATTGGTCAACAAAGTTCCCCAGCCTGCGCTGAAACGGATCCTTTGATCCGCCATCCATTTGTTCGGATGGTGAAAGTCAGAGGCATTTCGAAAATCGCTGGGAACGCCGCCCTCCGCTATCGTTCCGGCGAAATACGCATGCAGCCCGAGGATGGTGTCGACATCGAGAGTGTCGGAAGCGATCAGAAGTTTCTCCCGCGGATCGCGTCCTCTGGCCGTGAGCCATTCGATATACTCATCACCCGCGACGTAGGGATCTTTACTGTCAACGCGCTGGCCGGTCCAGTCGGCAACCCACTCCGGCGCATGGGCCAGAAACTGAGTGGTTCCAAACGTGTCGGGCAGCATGACGCGCAACGCGCCCTCGTACGTCTGCTGCCACAGTTCAAGCATGTTGTATTGCGATGCTTTTAACTCGACATCATCTTTCGCCAGAGCGGCCATGACCATCGGAATCTCATGGGCGTTCGTTCCGATCGCTTCCAGATCATGCTTGTGGGCGAGAAAGGCGTTCGAGGTGCCGATGAAATTGCTGCCGAGATTGGCGGCCATCGCTACCACAACGTATTCCTGCCACAGAAAGCTGTGCCGCCTGCGGGTTCCGAAGTCCGCCACGCTCAACCCCGGCACGCCGCGCAGGCGTTCAATCTTGCCCCACAACTTCGTTTTCGCCCGCGCGTAAAGAATGTCGAGCCCGAATTCGCTCAGCGTCTTCAATTGCGCGCGTGTCTTCAACTCGTCGAGAATCGCCAAGGCATACAGTTCCCACATAGTGGTCGCGGTCCATGGTCCTTCAAACGTCAACTGGATCTGGCCGTCGCGCACGCGGAACTGGTAATCCGATAAGCGAAAGTCCTTCTCCAGCCATTCCAAAAATGCAGGTTCGAAAATTCCGCGCCGTCCGTAGAACGTGTTGCCCGCCAGCCAGACCAGTTCCGATTTGCGGAAGTGCAGTCCGCGCACGTGCTGCAGCTGAACCTTAAACTCCTCGATATGAATGATATCGGCGATGCGTACCGCGGGATGACGGTTGAAGAGCGAGAACTCCACCTGTGTGTTGCGAAAATGCTTCCAGATGAATTGCAGCATCAACAGCTTGTAGAAGTCGGTATCCAGCAGCGACCGGATGACGGGATCGAGTTCCCAGTTATGGTTATGCGCGCGTTCGGCGTGGTTGATGATCATCGGACGAGGGCGGTCCTCACTGACAGTCTAGAGGATTATCCCAGTCGCTGCGAGTGAGCTCCAGTCGCAGACATAAGAGTGGCGCGGAGTTGCTATCGATTCCGCGGCGCGCACGTCAAAGTCAGCAACGGCGCTCGGGCGTTGCGGGACTGCATCACCCTCGGTACTCCGATCTGCCCGTCTCTCGTCTACAATGCTTCTCGCCCTCGTGACTGGAAAAGATTTCAGATCAAGCTTGCCCCGAGTTGCGGCATTGCTCCTGCTCTTTGTGCCTTTCGGTTACGCCGCGCCGCCTGCAATACAGATTCCCCGTATCGAGCACGCGCCCAGGCTCGCCGATTTCGAGGCTATGCGGCCCGCCGGCGGAGCGTCCGAAAACATGTTGAAGGTTTCCGGCTTTATCGCCCGCGAGCCCGCTGACGGTGCGCCGCCCACGCAAGACACCGACGTCTATCTGGCCTATGACGACCACAACCTTTACGCGGTCTTTATCTGCTGGGACAAGGAGCCCGACAAGATTCGTGCCCGCATGACTCGCCGCGAAGATATCTTCTCCGACGATTCGGCTGAGATCATGATCGACACCTTCAACGACGCCCGCCGCGGATACGCCTTCGCCGCTAATCCCCTAGGCATCCAGTGGGACGCGCTCTGGACCGAAGGCTCGATCGGCAATGGACTTCCCGCCGATTACAACGGTTTCGATCAGTCGTTCGACACCGTGTGGAACTCCGAAGGTCGGCTCACCAGCCAGGGTTACATGTTGCTGATGACGATCCCTTTCAAGAGCCTGCGCTTTCCGAAAACCGATCCTCAGCAGTGGCGGATAATCCTCAACCGCAGCATTCCGCGCACCAACGAAAACCTGTTTTGGCCGCGTATCTCCAACCGCATTCAGGGACGATTCAATCAAGCTGCGACCGCAACCGGTATCGATCACATCTCGCCGGCTCGCAACATTCAACTCATCCCCTACGGACTACTGCGCGGGTTTCGTGACATCGATGACCGCGATCCCACACATCCAATCTTCGCCAACCGTACCTTGCAGCCGGAAGCGGGACTGGATGCGAAGTTCATCCTGCATGACAGCTTTGTGCTTGATGCCACGATCAACCCGGATTTCAGCCAGATCGAATCGGATCAGCCGCAGATCACCGTCAATCAGCGTTTCGCCGTGTTCTTCCCCGAGAAGCGGCCGTTCTTCTTGGAAAACAGCAACTACTTCACCAGCCCGATCGACCTGGTCTTTACTCGCAACATCGGGCATCCAGAATTTGGCCTACGCCTGACGGGCAAGATGGGTCCGTGGGCAGTAGGAGTTCTCGCCAGCGATGATCGCGCTCCGGGAGAAGCTTTGCCTTTGAGCGATTCTCACTCCGGTGACCGGGCAACCTTCACTATCGCGCGCGTGAGCCGGGACATTCTTGATCAATCCACGGTTGGAGCGATCTACACCGATCGCGAATTTGCCGGTGGATACAACCGCGTCGGAGGCATTGACGCAAATCTGAAGCTCAATCAGCACTGGCGCTTGCAGGGTCAGGCAGTGAGCAGCTCCACACACGACATTATCGCGGGAACTCCACCCTTGGACGGGCTCGGCTACAAACTCGATCTTGAACGAATCGGACGCAAGCTCAACCTGCAGTCCCAGTACCTCGACTTCAGCCCCAACTTCGAAACCCAGACCGGATTCGTGAACCGGGTCGACCTCCGGGAGCAGATTCTTAAAGCCAGCTACTACTGGCGGCCGGAGGGCAAGTTCCTCATATCGTATGGGCCGACGCTTCAGATGTTTAATATCTGGGACCACAGCGGCACGGCGCTCGATTACTTTGCGTATCCGGGATTTCGTGTGGACATGACGCGCGGCACCTACGTCAACTTTCATCCCTATGGATACGACGACGTCCGCCTGCGCCCAATCGACTACAGCACGCTGTCGCGGGTGACTGCCTATCCGCAACCATTTTGGGGAATTGATGCCGGGACGAGCTGGTTCAAGGAATTCGACCTGACCGCATTCTTTGTGTCCGGCGTTGGAGTGAACTTCAATCCTGCCGCGAACCAGGCCCCTAAGATAGGACACGAGGACCAAGGCAATTTCACTCTGACCTTTCACGCGGCCGGACGCTTGCGCATCGATAACGCTTACCTGATCGAACACATTCGCGAACGCGATTCTCACCTCACCGCCGTTACCAATCACATCATTCGCAGCAAGTGGAATTATCAGTTCACGCGCAATCTGTCCGCTCGCCTGATCCTTCAGTACAACGCGGTGTTGGCGAATCCGGATATCAGTTCACTGTCCCGCACCAAGAACTTCAACACCGATTTCCTGATCACTTACCTCATTCATCCGGGGACAGCCATCTACGTGGGTTACAACAGCGATCTGGAGAATCTGGATCGGAACCTTGCGGTCGATCCCGTGACCGGCGCGATCCTGACCACGCGCAATGGCTACATCAATGATGGCAGGCAGTTTTTCGTGAAGGCCTCGTATGTGTTCCGCTTCTAGATCGTGTAGCCCTGGACGCCTCGTCCGGGGTTGCGCGCAAAGCGCGCAATGAAGAAGCTGGATATAAGCGTACTGGCCGTTGCGACTTACACAGCTGGCACGCGTCGCTTCGCGACGTGGGTCGGACGAGGCGTCCGCCCCTACACACCCTTGATTCTCTACGACGACGCCCGGGCGGTGCTCTTCGCTTCCCGCCGCTCATACACTTCTTCTGCCCGCCGCAGCGCCTCCTGCACGTTGTCGCAGATATTCTCCTCGCCGATGACTTCGGCGAATTCGGCCTGATGGATAAGCTGCGCGGGTTGTTCGCGGGCACCGCAGAGAATCAGCGTCCGCTTGCTCGCATGGAGCGCTTTCGCCGCTTCTTCCAGCGCAAACAGTCCGGTAGCGTCGAGCGCGGTCATGTTGCGCAGGCGCAAGATCACGACCGGCGGAAGGGTATGCAGATTTTCCGTCACCACAGAAATCTTGTCGGTCGCGCCAAACAGGAATGGTCCGTGGATGCGGAAGATCGTAGCGTAGTAGGGGATATCGTTATCCTGCAGAATGTGCACGCGTCCGTCCTCAACATAGTCATCGGTGACCTGCGAGACGGTGGTAGTCGAAGCCACACGGCTGATGAATAGCAGCGCCGCCAGGATCATCCCTGCCTCGACAGCGACAGTCAGATCGGCGAAGACGGTCAGGGCAAATGTGACCAGCCATATGCTGATATCGGTCTTAGTTAGCTTCAGCAGTTGTGGAATCTCCAGCCATTCGCCCATGTTGTACGCAACCATCATCAGGATTCCCGCCAATGCTGCCATGGGTACGTAGCTGACCAGCGGAGCCGCAAACAACAGGATGCACAGCAGAGTCAGCGCGTGAATGATGCCTGCCACCGGTGACTGCGCGCCAGAGCGAATGTTGGTGGCCGTGCGAGCGATGGCTCCCGTGGCCGGCAGTCCTCCGAACATGGGCGAGAAAACATTCGCGACGCCCTGCGCCACCAGTTCGACATTGGGATTGTGCCGGTCGTTGCTCATGCGATCAGAGACGACGGCCGACATCAACGATTCGATCGCTCCCAGCATGGCCACGGTGAATGCGGGGCCAAGCAATCCATGAATCAGGTCGGAGTGAAACTTCGGAATCTGCATGTGCGGCAGCCCGCCGGGGATTCCGCCGAATTTCGTGCCGATCGTCTCTACCGGAAGCTTGAAGAAATAAACCGCGGAAGTGGCCAGAAGCAGCGCGACAATCGGCCCGGGGATCCGGGGAGAGAGACCGCGGCAAATGATCAACGTCAACAATGTAAAGACCGCCAGCGCGGTAGCCTCGAACGATAGCGTGTGGAAGCTGCGCGCCAATTCCTCCATGCGCAGCGAGAACACGCCGGGAACCTTGTCGAGATGCAGTCCGAAGAAATCTTTCACCTGCGTGCTGGCGATGAGGACGGCGATTCCGTTGGTAAATCCGATAACGACCGGTCGCGGGATGAATTTCACGGCGGTGCCGAGGCCCGTCACTCCCATGATGACGAGTAGTAAGCCCGCCATGACGGTGCACATGAACAGTCCGTCGACGCCGTGCGCCGCGACGATTCCCGCTACGACGACAACGAACGCGCCCGTCGGCCCGCCAATCTGCGTTTTGGAGCCGCCGAGCGCAGAAACCAGGAAGCCGGTGACGATGGCGCAATAAATGCCCGCCTGCGGCGTGAGTCCCGAGGCAATGGCAAAGGCCATAGCCAGAGGCAAGGCGACCAGACCGACGGTGACGCCAGCGACCAGGTCGAGAAGAAACTTGTGACGGTCGTAAGTCCTCAGCAAGAGGACCGACTTCGGAAGCCAATTTTCGTTGAGGAAAATACGCCCCATTCTTACAGTATGGCAGCAGTTCGGGGAATCTGGTAGTTACCGCAGAATTTGTGTAGCCCCGGACGCCTCGTCCGGGGTTGCGCGAAGCGCAATGAGACGTTTGAAGTGATGAGCTGAATTAGCGCCCCATGCGGCCGGCACGCGAGGCCCGTGGCGGAACAGCAAGATGTGGGAACGATTCGACCCCGCGGCACGCTCGCTCCGCTCGCGGGGCGGACGAGGCGTGCGCCCCTACACAAGCTAGAATCTAACTCATGGAGTTCGTTCGCACGGTGGGTTGGCTGGCTTGTGTTCTGTATTCCACCGTCCCATCATTCTGGCTGATGGTGCATCCGCGCGCGCACCGCTGGCGCGCCCGCGTGCGTTCGCCCTTTCGCGTCCTCGTTCCGGCGTGGATCACCATGTGGATCGGCGTCGGCGCCCTGACCGGCCCGTGGCGCAAACTGGCCCTGTATTCGACGCCCTGGACCTGGATTCCCGCCGCACTGCTTTTTACCACCGGCATCTTTCTCTATCGCCGCTCCGGCGCCCACTTCAGCTTTGTCCAACTGGGAGGTTTGCCTGAAGTTCGCTCCGATCATGGCCACCACCCCCTGGTGACAACCGGCATTCGCGCCCGCGTTCGCCATCCCGTCTACCTGGGACATCTCTGCGAGATGCTGGCCTGGAGCCTCGGCACGGGCCTTGTGGTCTGCTGGCTTCTAACGACTTTCGCGATTGCGACCGGTGCGGTCATGATCCGCATGGAGGACGCGGAGTTGGAAAAGAGATTCGGCTCAGAGTTCATGGCCTATCGACGCAAAGTCCCCGCTATACTGCCCATAGTCCGACTTGGCTGAGGTCCGAAGCCCAAGGTCCGACGCCCGCTTTCATGCGTTTCGAACTTTTCATTGCAAGCCGATACTTGCGCGCCAAGCGCCGCCAGGCGTTCATTGGCATCATCACAGGAATTTCCATCGCGGGAGTTGCCGCGGGAGTGGCGTCGCTCGTGGTTGCTCTCGCGATTAACAACGGATTCCGCCAGGACTTACAGCAGCGGCTGCTCGGCTCGACCTCGCACATCACTCTGCAGAGGATTGCTGACGACGGCATTAAAGACTGGCCTCCGCTGATGGAGCGACTCTCGAAGCAGCCGCACGTGGTTGCTGCTGCTCCAGCGATTTTCGAGCAGGTTCTGATTTCGCGTGGACCTCGAGCGAGAGGGGCAGTACTCAAAGGGATGATCCCCAAGTACGAGCGGCAGGTTGGGGACCTGCTGAACTCGGTGACCGAGGGTTCGGCTGCCGAGTTGGACGCCGATGCGTCACGGGTTCCTGCATCGCCTTCGGCGAGGGCGGACCCTTCGGCTTCGCTCAGGGCAAGCGAGGTGTCCGCCCCTACACAATCTCCCGATTCTCTCGCAGGCGTGCAGCAGCGCGTCGCTGCCATGCCGCCCATCGTTCTCGGTAAAGAGATGGCTGACAACCTGGGCGCGACCGTCGGTTCCGTCGTGCTAGTGACCAGCCCTCAAGGCGAGCTCACACCCTTCGGCATGGTGCCCAAATACAATCGGTTTCGCGTGGTAGGAATCTTCAACTCCGGATTCTTCGACTACGACTCAACCTGGGCCTTCACCCGTCTCTCCGATGCGCAGCGCCTGTTTGGGCTTGGAAATCTGATCTCTCTCCTGGAGTTCAAGATTGACGACCTCGACAAGGCCGATGCCGTTGCCCACGAGATCGAAAATGCCGCCGGCCCTGGATTTATGGCAACCAACGCCCTTCGGCAGAACAGCGCTCTGTTCAAGGCTCTCAAGACCGAGCGCCTGGTTACCTTCATCACGATCGGCCTGATCGTCTTCGTCGCAGCGCTCAATATTCTGATCAGCCTCATCATGATGGTCATGGAGAAGACCAAAGACATCGCCGTGCTCATGTCGATGGGCACCCGACGCAGGCAGGTGCGGAACGTGTTCATCGCGCAGGGAGTTTTGATCGGAGTGGTCGGTACCGTAATCGGCCTCATCGCCGGATACGCCATCGCGTATGCCGGCGGCCGGTACCACGTGATTTCCCTCTCGCCCGAGGTGTACTCGATCAACTACGTTCCCTTCGCGCCTCGCATGGCGGATGGCCTATGGATCGCCGTGTTCACTCTGCTGGTTTCGTTCGTGGCCACCCTCTACCCGTCATGGTCGGCCTCCCGCATCCTCCCCGCCGAGGCCCTCCGCTATGAGTAGCTCATGTAGGGGCGGACGCCTCGCCTGCCCTGAGCGAAGTCGAAGGGTCCACCCCGAGTCGCGAAGCGACAAGTGTCCGCGGCGAACGCAATCTCATGGCAGAGGTGTTCGTGGTTTTGAGGCAGTCTGGATATTCGTAACTGTAGTGATTCTCATCACATGAACGAGAACGGGGCCGAGATATGTTCGTAATGATGGAGCCGGTGAATACGGGCGGGGCTGTAAGTTCCGATCTTCCAACCTGCACCCTGGCGACCGCTTGGAACGAAAGTCAGGCACCATGCATCTAAGGGATAACGGCGAAATGCTTCGAGTCGAAGGCTTGAAGAAGGTTTTCCGGTCCGGAGAGTCGGATCTGGTGCTCTTTGAAAATCTGTCGTTTGAGGTGCAGCAAGGAGAGATGCTCGCCATCGTGGGAGAATCGGGCGCGGGGAAGAGTACACTCTTGCACATCCTGAGCGCCCTTGATCGTGCTTCCGCAGGTGACGTATACTGCGCCAACTTGCGATTGAGTTCGTTGTCCCACGACGAAGCCGCAGACTTTCGCAATCGCGAGACCGGCTTCGTATGGCAGTTTCACTATCTGCTGCCGGAATTCACGGCAGCAGAAAACGTTGCCATGCCGCTGCTGCTTCGCGGACAGACATGGCAGCAGGCAGAACCGTTAGCTTCACGCTGGTTGCGTGAGGTCGGGCTGGAGCAAAGGGCGCATCATCGCTCGGGTGAGCTTTCCGGCGGTGAGCAGCAGAGGGTTGCTCTGGCGCGTGCGCTCATCACTGGTCCCAAGCTTTTGCTCGCTGATGAGCCTACGGGAGACTTGGACGGACAGACTGCGGAAGCCGTTTTCGCTTTGATTGCGCGACTACATCGCGAGCACCAACTCACCTCCCTCATCGCAACGCATAATTTGTCGTTTGCCAGACGTTGTCACCGTGTCTTGCGGTTGCAGCGAGGGCGTGTGGAGGAGATTTCGCCGGAGTCGCTCCCGGCCTGAAGATGTGGCTTCGAGGCTGATGTTGTGGAAGTGGAAGACGTGAAGTAGTGGAAGACCTAACGGTGGTGGAAGAGCGGCCCTTTAGGGCCGCGTTAGGGTTAGAATCGCTGGGGCTTTAGCCCCTGAGGGATGAAGGCAAGATAAGTTAGACAAAGTGCAACGCATTGGTTTTGCGGTAGGGCCGAGGGTGTTCCAGGGAATACCTTCGGTAACGTGATCAAAGACATGGGCCCCGTTTTCTCAGCTTGGGTTTCATGGCCTCTTGATTGCATAATGTGGGAATAGAATAAGGTAGGACCGGAGGTTCGGGGCTCAGGTCCAACTTCAGTCGGGTCGGGAGCCACGCTCTCCACCCAGGAAGGTCAAAGGGGAAGGGCATTATGTTTGAACGCTATACGGAGAAAGCCAGGCGCGTCATCTTTTTCGCACGCTACGAGGCCAGCCAGTTCGGGTCCCCTTATATCGAGACCGAGCACCTTCTTCTGGGACTCCTGCGTGAAGACAAGGCCCTAACCAATCGTTTCCTTCGCTCACACGCCTCTGTTGAATCGATCCGCAAGCAGATCGAGGGACACACCACCATCCGTGAAAAGGTTTCAACGTCAGTCGACTTGCCGCTAAGTAATGAATGCAAACGAGTTCTGGCTTATGCGGCGGAAGAAGCGGAGCGCTTGTCGCACCGGCACATCGGCACTGAACATCTGCTGCTGGGCCTGTTGCGGGAAGAGAAGTGCTTCGCCGCCGAGATCCTGCACGAACGTGGCCTGCGGTTGTCGACGATCCGCGAAGAGTTGGCCCGCACCACCCAGGAGAAGGCACAGCCCCAAAGGCAGCGTGAAAGTTCGCTCTTGGCGGAATTTTCGCGTGATTTGACCCAGGCCGCGATGGACAGCCAGCTCGACCCATTAGTCGGCCGTGAGGGTGAAGTCGATCGGGTCATCCAGATTCTGTGCCGTCGAACCAAAAATAATCCAGTTCTAATCGGCGAACCCGGAGTCGGAAAGACCGCGATCGTAGAGGGTCTGGCCCAGCGCATCGCCGACGGCGAAGTTCCCTCGTTCCTGGCCGATAAGAGAATTCTGGCTCTCGATCTCTCGCTGATCGTGGCCGGCACCAAGTACCGCGGCCAGTTCGAAGAGCGCCTGAAGACCATCATGAAGGAACTGATGGAGTCGCAGAATTCCATCATATTCATCGACGAGCTTCATACTCTGGTTGGCGCCGGCTCCGCGGAAGGATCACTCGACGCTGCCAACATCCTGAAGCCCGCACTATCGCGGGGCGAGATTCAGTGCATCGGCGCCACCACCCCCGGCGAATACCGCAAGTCGATCGAGAAAGACCGCTCGCTAGAGCGGCGCTTCCAGGCCGTGAAAGTTCCGCCTCCGAACGAGACCGACGCGATCAAGATTCTGTTCGGGATCAAAGACCGGTACGAAAAGTTTCACGCCGTCACCTACACCGACGAGGCCATCAACTTCGCGGTCTCGCACTCGAACCGCTATATCCCGGATCGCTTCCTTCCGGATAAGGCGATCGACCTGGTCGACGAAGCCGGAGCGCGCGTCAAGCTGCGCCAGACTTCTTTGCCCGAAGAGCTGACCGAAGTGCAGAAGCGCATCAAGTTCATCGTGCATCGCATGGAGAACGCCATCGCGAATCACGAGTTCGAGAAGGCACGTTTTTACTCCGACGAAGAACGCAAGGAGCGCGAGAACCTGCGCGCCCTGCGCGAGAAGTATCATCTCGACGAATCTTCGACTGGAGTGGTCAACCGCGAGGACATCGAAGATGTCGTCTCGCGGTGGACCGGCGTGCCCATTACCTCGATCAAGGAAGAGGAAACGCAGAAGCTGCTCCGCATTGAAGAAGAGCTGCACAAGCGCATCATCTCGCAAGACAAGTCGATCAGCGCCCTGGCTCGTGCCATTCGCCGCTCGCGTGCAGGCCTCAAGAACCCGAACCGGCCGATTGGCTCGTTCCTGTTTCTCGGACCGACGGGCGTCGGCAAGACCGAAGTTGCTCGTACGCTGGCGCAGTTCATGTTCGGCACCGAGAAGGCTCTGGTCCGCTTCGACATGTCCGAGTTCATGGAAAAGCATTCGGTCTCGAAGCTAATCGGTTCGCCTCCGGGATACGTCGGCTACGAAGAGGGCGGACAGCTCACTGAGCGCGTGAAGCGCGCACCTTACTCGGTCGTCCTGCTCGACGAAATCGAGAAGGCGCACCCGGATGTTTTCAACATCCTGCTGCAGGTGTTTGAAGACGGCCAGCTGACCGACGGACTGGGCAACACCGTCGACTTCAAGAACACGATCATCATCATGACGTCGAACATTGGCGCCCGGCACCTGCAGAGGCGCGAAGGACTGGGTTTCGCGTCGACGAAAGAAGACGCGATCGCCGAAAAAGTTGAGGAACTGGTCAAGAACGAGGTGAAGCGCACCTTCAACCCCGAGTTCCTGAACCGTCTCGATGAAATCATCATCTTCAACGCTCTGGGCGAGAACGATCTCATCCAGATTCTCGAACTGATGGTTGCGCAGCTCAACACGAATCTGGCGCAGAAGTCAATCACGGTCACGGTTGCCGACGATGCCAAGAAGTGGATCCTTAACCAGACCTTGACCGACCGCAGTTACGGCGCGCGTCCGTTACGCCGCGCGCTGCAGAAGTACATCGAAGACCCGCTGTCCGAGGCGCTGATCCAGGGCACCATCACCACGCGCCCCGCGTTCATCGAGGTCTTCCTAGAAGACAACAAGCTCTTCTACCGCCCCGTAGATTCGGAAAAGGCGGAAGGAGTCTTGTTGTACGAAAACTAGCTCGTGTAGGGGCGGACGCCTCGTCTGCCCCGAGCGAAGCGAGTGGGGAAATCTGCCGCCAGCCAAAAGCTGGCGGCATTTGCTTTTTCCAGATGGTGCCCTCCCGGAACCACCTCCCCTTCGCAAACGATTTAAACTAATCTTCGCATGTACTTAGGCCGGACATTCCGTTGGCTAGCCTGGGCGCTATTCGGGCTTATGCTCGCATGGCCTGCGGCAGCTCAGAACGCGGGTCCCGAGCCCCAGTCGACGGACAAACTCCAGGCGCCATCCCAGGGACCCCCGCGCAAAGGCGTCACTTTTGACGAGTTCGTCGACTCGGCTATCCTGCAGGAACGGCGCCTCACGAAACTGATGCGCAACTTCAAGCCCGTCGTCGAGACCTACGTACAGGAAGAAAAGCAAGGCGCTGATGGTCAGATCTCGCCAAAAGACGACCACTATTTCTTGAGCCGTCTCGACTTGACTGGCGATGCTCCCGCCAACCGAGGATTTGATACCCGCGGGTACTGGAAACACAAAAGAAAGAAGAAGTCGCCCAAGAGTGCGGCGGCTTTCGCCGCAGGCGGCTTCGCCCAGTCGGTGTTCCCGGACCTGGACCACTTCGACCGTCAGAACTACGCGTTTCAATTCGTCCGCTGGGAGACGCTCGGCGACGTACGTTGCGTGGTGATCGATGTGAGTCCGCGTGAGAATGCGAAGAATCGCGGCTTTGTCGGCCGGATCTGGGCCGAGGATCAGAATTTCAACATCGTCCGCTTCACGGGAACCTACACGTCAAAGCCGTTTTCCAAACGCTCATTTCACTTCGACAGTTGGCGGCTGAATACTCTGGGCATCATGTGGATGCCTGCGTACGTTTATACGCAAGAGTCAGACCCACGCGATCCATCCAGCCACGGTTTCTGGTTTAAGGCGCAGACTCGGGTTTGGGGTTATGACCTGGCACATGCAGGAGACCACCGCGAGTATGCGAAGCCCCTGACGGACAATCCCGCCGGAGTTGATCCCAATCGCCACGAAGCCTCGCAAAATGTGAGCCCTGATTTAACCGTGGGGGGAACCACTTATACCCCGGAAGACAATGTCGTGGAGCGGTTGCAGGTCGCCGGACTCATGGCGCCCGATGGCGAGGTCGACCGCATCCTCGAGACCGTGGTCAACAACCTGTTGATCGTGAACAATCTTGATCTCGCCGGAGTGCGTTGCCGCGTCTTGCTCACCACGCCGTTGGAGTCGTTCGTCCTGGGCCGAACGATCGTTGTGAGTCGCGGACTTCTCGACGTATTACCCGATGAAGCCACACTGGCAGCGGTGCTGGCGCACGAGTTGGCTCACGTCGTTTTGCAGCATTCCCTCGGTGCGGAATTTGCGTCGCAATTCAGTTTGCCTGTTTCGGATCTCGAAATCTTCGCCAGGCTCAACTTCCGTTTCGATCCTGCAAAAGAAGCCGACGCCGACAGGAAGGGCCAGGAATTATTCTCGAAATCTCCGTATAAAGACAAAGCCACCAGCGTGCCACTTTTTCTGGAAGCGCTGGAGGCTCGCTCCAAGCGATTGCCCGGTTTGTTGCAAGCACAATTCAGCAACGATTTCGGGAGCAGTCACTTGGTCGGAATGCAAGCGCTCGCTAACCCTTCAATACGTCTTCAACCGAATCAGCCGGATCAGATCGCCGCCTTGCCGCTGGGTTCGCGGATCAAGGTCGATCCCTGGTCGGATCGGATCGAGATGCTGAAGAGCAAACCGCCTCTGCTCGAATCGGCGTCGGAGAATCGACCGTTCGAAGTGTCTCCGTTCTTCCCTTACCTCAAGCGGTTGGAAGAACCAAAACCTCAGGCGAGTGTCAATCCATGATCCAATTTGGTGATCGAAACTTCTTTGCGACTTTTCCTTCTCTGAAATAATCCCTCTACCATGCCCAAGGTCAACCTCGCCGAGAAGTTTTCCAAGATCTCCGAATACTGGAAGCCCTACATCGCCGCCGAGCTCAATGGCCAATACGTGAAGCTCGACAA
Organism: Terriglobia bacterium; assembly: GCA_020073385.1. Lineage (GTDB taxonomy): Bacteria > Acidobacteriota > Terriglobia > Terriglobales > Acidobacteriaceae > Sulfotelmatobacter. The sequence continues at coordinate 169,746 of JAIQFH010000003.1, forward strand.
GATTAAGGGCGAGTTCATCTTCCACCACCATGACCACGAAGACGAACTATTCCTCGTCGTCAAGGGCCGCTTCCGCATGGAGTATCGCGACCATCATGAATGGATCGAGGAGGGTGAGTTTGTGGTGGTCCCGCGCGGTGTGGAGCACAAGCCAGTCGCCGAGGAAGAGTGTTGGTTCCTGCTGTTCGAGCCCGCCACTACGCTGAATACGGGGAATGTCGTCAATGAGCGCACCCATCGCGAACTGGAGAAGGTGTAAGGGGATTCCCCTGCATCCCCTCCTTGGCTCACTGTGGTTAAATCCTGTTGATGGAGATTACGCTCTACACCGCATTCTGGTGTCCCGATTGCCGTACGACTAAACGCTTTCTGGCCACACACAATATTCCCTGCAAGGAAATTGACATCGAAACCACGCCCGGAGCCGCCGAGGAGGTCATCCGGGCTACGGGTAAGCGTGCCATCCCGCAGTTGGTGATCGACGGTCGATGGTTCCAGCCCTATCGCCCAGGTAAAGGATTCCTCTACGAAGAGATGGCAGAACTTCTGGGCATCGAAAATCCTTAAAGTGTAGGGGCGGACGCCTCGTCCGCCCCGCGAGCAGAGCGAGCGTGCCAGAGCGTCGTTCATCCCAACATTTGTCTTACTGCCAGCACCCCTCATTGTGCGCTTCGCGCGCAACCCCGGACGAGGTGTCCGGGGCTACATGACCAATTCCAACATAACCCCGGTACATCCCCTTCGGTACCGTGGCGGACTCACTCCTAAAGGGCGAAGATAGCTGCTCCCGGTCCTCCTGCCCTGAGACCCTGGCGTAAAGCCCTGACGGGGTATGGAGTATCGATCGCCACATCGAAACGTATGGCCGAGACCCAAAACCCGCCCGAACATCCCGACCCTACGCCCAAAACTGAGTCCCAGCCGGAATCGAGTATCGTTTGTGAAAGCTGGCAGCAGATGATTCAGGGCGTTCTTGCCGTCATGATGCTGGTGGGAGCGGTGGCGATGGTCCACTACTACGGTCCGATGGCAGCACAAGGACTTCCCCCTGACGACTTGCAGACACGAGTGCATGAACTGACCGCGGAGGTCGAGCAACTCAGGCAAGAGCAATCGATGCCGGCGGTCGTCTTGAACCGCTACCGCAATTCCATCGGATACATCTATGGTGTGTACCAGGTAGGATTCCCGAATCATCGGCCAAATATTCGTGCCCGCGTTTCCGGCACCGGATTCCTCGTCGGGAATGGTCTGATCGCCACCAATCGCCATGTTGCCGAGCCTTGGTACGGCGACTCCGAAGCGCAGAAACTCATAGATGAAGGAGCCCTCGGTACTATCGAGAGCCTGGTGATTTTCTTTCCCGGCTCCCCGACGCCGGTGAACCTCACTCCCGCCTCAGTCTCGAAAACTTCTGATCTCGCGGTGGTCCGAGCCGAGGATGCGAACGCAGTTCATGCGTTGTCCGTCCTTCCACTCGCGAGATCAACTGGCGCGCCTGGTCAGCTCGTGACTGTGATCGGTTATCCCATGGGCATCGCCGGCATGGTCGCCAAGTCTCCTTCTGGAATTTACGAGCGCCTTGCCTACCGTCACAACGACATCAACGCGGCCAGTGAACTTGCCGCCCTGTCGCTGATTCGCCCTTCGACGACCTGCGGCCACCTCGGCGACGTAGTCGGCGACAAGCTCATTTATGACGCTCCTACCGCCCACGGTGGTAGCGGCGGTCCCGTCTTCAATTCCAAGGGAGAAGTCATCGGCGTGAATTCCGCCTATATGGACGGTTTCTCCGGCGGCACACTCGGTGTCTCGGTAGATGCTCTCCGCCCCCTGATCGACGAAGCCAACCCCCGCTAAATGATTGTGTAGGGGTGGACGCCACGTCCGCTCCGCGAGCGAAGCGAGCGTGTCATCGTTGAGCTCGGCGCTTACCTCAATATCGGCTGTCTTTATTGCGCGCTTCTGCGCGCAACCCCGGACGAGGCGTCCGGGGCTACATTTTGAAGCCATTCTTCTCGCCTGACCCATTACATTATCTGCATGCCCCATCTCCGTCTGTTGCTGTTCGTCTTCTTCTTGCTTGTTGTTGCCTTCGTCGCCCTTGCCGACACCCCCAGCCAGACCACGCCATATTGGGCGTTCTGCATCAACCCTGTTACCCCCACTCCGGCGAAGCCCGACGATAACCCCCGCCGCGTTCCCAACAGCAGCGCAGTTTTCACGACTGCCCAAACGCAGGATCTCTTCAATCCCCCCGACTGGCATCCCCCCGACCACCCGCCGATGCCAGAGATCGTGGTCCACGGCAGAAAGCCGGACGTTTACGCCTGCGGTTATTGTCACTTGCCCAACGGCATGGGGCGGCCCGAGAACTCGAGCCTCGCCGGATTGTCCGCGGACTACATCATTCACCAGATGACCGACTTTCGTAGCGGTGCCCGCAAGAGTTCCGAGCCCCGTCATCTCCCGGTGGCGAACATGATCTCCCGCGAGACCAAAGCAACCAACCAGGAGATCGCCGCGGCAGCAGAATATTTCTCCAAGCTAGAGCGCAAGATTTGGATCCGCATTGTGGAAACCAGCACCGTGCCGAAAACGCACGTCGCCGGATGGATGCTGGTCGCGGATACTCCTGCTGCCACCGAGCCCATCGGCCAGCGCATCATTGAAATGCCGGAAGACTTGGAACGCACCGAGTTGCGCGACGACGCGTCAGGATTCGTCGCATACGTCCCCGAAGGCAGCCTCAAGCGGGGGAAGTGGCTGGTCACCGGCGGAGGCGACGGCAAGATGTCCCCATGTGCCAAGTGTCACGGCCCCGGCCTCCGCGGCAGCGGCAATGTTCCGCCGATCGCCGGACGTTCGCCCAGCTACATCGTCCGCCAACTGTTCGATATGAAGTCCGGCGCGCGCTCCGGAGCCCTCTCATTGCAAATGCGCCGACAGGTTGTGAAGTTGAGCATCGATGACATGATCGCCATCGCGGCGTTTGTATCGTCGCTCAAGCCGTAGCTCCGCGTAGCGCCGGCTGTGGCGGGGGCGTCTCGCCCCGGCACGCGGCCGGAGTGAATGTTCTAATAATCGACGCGCGTCAGCTTGCTTGCCGCCCTCACCCGAACTGATAAATCCTCTTCTCTCTGAATCCGCTTTCTCATCAATTCACCCTGTTCTTGCGTGAATAGCAACATTCCTTTCCCGATTTTCTGCACGCTGTCCTCCTGCCATCGCGGCTCCATAATTCCGATTCGCGAATGGGAATTGGAACCCAGTAGCAGGTGACCCAGTTCGTGTGCCGAGACGGCACCTAACAATAGCGCGAGGTTAACGTCTCCTTGTTCTTGTTTGAGCCGCTCGAAGAAGACATCACTATATTGGCCACGCCCATCTTCTCCCAGAAAGGCCTCGCCAAAAACGAAATCGCTCGCGGTGTGACCTGCAGGTACGATATGTAGCACGAACTCATTGGGCCCGAGGATGCGCCGGCATTCCTCGGTCTCAGCGCAATTCACCCATTGAATCTCAATCCCCGCGGCATCGAACAGTCGTGCCGCTTCCCGTTCCGCCCGTCTTAGAACCGACGGCTTCACGCCGGCACTATCGTTCACCAGGACCGTTACCCCCGAGCTTTTATCCTGCGCGGTCGCGACGCCGCCCCATAACAAAACACCCGCGAGAACTAATTCCCACCGACTGCTGAACCCCATAACCCCACCCTCCGTATCTCCACTAAGGTGGTCGAGCGGGATGGGTGCCTCAATGCCCGGCGCATGACCGCTGGATGAAACGTGGGTGACAAGCTAAGCTCTGGCACGTCAAACATTTACACAGTGGGATGACATGGGGAACCGAGCTATTAGAATGCTAAACTTGCCGATTGTGGGGAGCACAAACGGCAACGACATAACTTCCACGCGCCGCTTTGGCGTGTTCGAGCTCGATCTGCGCGCCGGAGAGCTCCGCCGCAATGGCATCAAGGTCAAGCTTCAGGAGCAGCCCTTTCAGGTGCTGACCGAATTGCTGGAGCGCCCCGGGCAAGTCGTCACCCGCGAGGAATTGCGCAACCGCCTCTGGCCTGCCGATACCTATGTCGATTTCGACCACAGCCTGAATGCCGCCATCCGGCGTTTGCGCGACACCTTGGGTGATTCCGCTGAGAATCCCACGTTTGTAGAAACCGTGGCACGCCGTGGATACCGTTTTTTGGCACCCGTTAGCGCTGGTCCGGCAAATGGAGACCACGCTGGCCAAGGAGAGCTGGCCGCAGTCGTGCCGATCACAGCCCCTCGCCGCCATCATTGGTGGGTTATCGGCGCCGTTGTTGCCGTTGCCCTTGTGCTGATCGGGCTCGCCGTGGGCTTCTTTCTGGCGCCACGTCCGCCAGCACTTGGTCACATCACGCGCCTCACGGCAAATCCTGCAGGCGATCCGGTTCGCACGGCCGCGATTTCACGCGACGGGCATCACTTGGCCTTTGCGGATGAAACCGGCTTCTATCTCCGCCAGATTGATACGGGAGAAACTCATCCCATCGCTCTGCCGGAGGAAATGTCGGCAACCGCGATCAGCTGGGCTCCCGATAACGACCACATGATCGTCGCCTTGGCCGCAACCAATCGCCGACCGAGCCTCTGGGATATTTCCGTCCTCGGCGGCAGCGCCCGCAGACTTGTCGATGATGGCTCTCAGCCCGCGATCTCGCCGAACGGGAAGCAGATCGCTTTCGTTGCGGGTCAGCCTTTGCACCAGAGGATCTGGCTCGCAGGACTGAACGGAGAGCCACCGCGCGAACTCCTGGGCGAGGATGGCGACCTTTTTGGGACCATCACCTGGTCGCCCGATGGCACAAAGATCGCCTACACCACGGCGAAGTTCACCTACGGATACGGTGCCAAGGGCATGATCGCGGTGGCCGATTTGAGCCATCCGCCGATTGCAGATGGGCGCCTGCGGCCCACCATTGTTCTGTCCCTGACCGGGCTCGATGCTTCCATGGCGTGGACACCAGATGGCCGGTTGGTCTACACCCTCGCGGAATCTCGACCACGCCAGGAGGACTCGAACCTGTGGTGGATTCGCCTGAATGGTCAGCTCCAGCCAGCCGCAGCCCCGGTGCGCCTCACGAACGATCAAGGAGCGGTGTTCGGGGTTAGCGCCTCCGGCGACAGCAAGCGCATCGCCTACATCAAGGGCATTCCCCAACCCGACGTCTATGTCGCCAAGCTGCAACCTTCCGGCGCCTTGGAAGAGCCCCAGCGCCTCACTCTCGATGACCGTCAGGACCTGCCCTATGACTGGACCACCGACAACAAGTCTGTGATCTTCGTCTCCGATCGCACTGGATCCTTCAGCATCTATAAGCAGCCGATTAACCAGACAGTCCCCGAGTTGTTAATGACCAGCAATCAACAACTGGTGCAGCCGCGATTGAGTCCTGATGGTACGCAAGTTCTTTATCTGGTCAATCCCAATCGGGCAGAGGCAGATTTTGAAGTCCCGCTGATGATCGCTCCGCTGGCTGGGGGTGCATCTCGGGAAATAGCCAAGGCCAAGTGGATCAGCAATCATCAATGTGCCCGCGCGCCCGCCACCGTGTGCATCTACAGCGTAAATACCGACGCCGGTGTCACGTTCTTCCGATTTGATCCATCCCAGGGACAAGGCACACAGATTTTCCAGCTCAAAGACGATCTCGCCCAACTCTTCAACTGGAGCTTGTCGCCCGATGGCACCATGCTCGCCATCGCCAAAGGAAAGTGGGGCAACGTTGAACCACGAATTAGCCTGTTCTCTCTGAACGGTGCTCCGGAAAGATCGCTGACAATTCGCGGCTGGCCGGGAATCATGGCTCTCGATTGGGCGGCCGACAGCAAGAGCCTGTGGGCGACGACGCCAGGTGACAAGGAGAACACGCTCCTGCGAATTGACCTGCAGGGAAATGCCCGCGCTGTCTGGCACCCCAAGAACGTGACAGTCAATTGGGCGATTCCCTCCCGCGACGGAAAATATCTGGCCCTCCACGTTCACAGCAGTAGCGCCAACGTCTCGATGCTCGAGCAGTAAGAAGCGTCAGGCGTAGCGCCGCCGTCCCGGCGGCTGTGGTGGGGGCGTCCCGCCCCCACAAGTTGAATTCAAACTCGTTGGAGTTTCGGGAAATAAAAAAGCCGGGAGGCGATCGCCTCCCGGCGTCTGTGAATTTCTTGCTAGTCTAGAAAGCCCAACGCAGCGAAAACTGAATCAGCCGCGGCGTGCCCGTCGAATTCACGATCTGCCCGAATGGACCGTTCCCGGTGTTTCCGGCATTTATCCACGCTAGATAAGCCTCGATGTCAGTGACCGCCGGATTCGCGAAGTTCGCGTGGTTCCACACGTTGAAGAAGTCGGCTGTGAATCGCACTTCATTCCGCTCGTTGATCTTGAAGTATTTGATCAGTGAAGCATCCCAGCTCTGCTCGTGTGGGCCGCGGTAGATGTTGCGTCCGAGATCCCCGAAGCCCGTCGTGCATCGGTCCGTGTCGCCGCCGGCGCATGCGGTCGGATAGAGCTGAGGAGCCGTGGTGAAAGTAGCCGGATTCAGGTATCCCGCCAGCCGTTCGTGAATGCCGCCGCTCGTCATGCCGCTGGAAACTGTTGCGCCAGGAGTCAGGCTCGCGCCGAGTAGCGGCGTACTGCCCAGTCCCAGGAACGCATCGCCCGCTCCGGAATCGAGAATCGAGAATGGCGTTCCGGACTGAAAGATGCTAACGCCACTGATCGCCCATCCGCCCAACGCGGCATGCGCCAATCCCTTGGAGTGTTGGAAGAACGGCAACTCGTACACATAAGTGACTGAGAGCCGGTGTTTGCGGTCGAAGTCCGACAGTCCGCGAGATGCGTTGATGTTGCTCTGATCGTTGTAGGCAGTGTTGAAGGCGGTATTTCCGCTTGATGTGGCGTCGATGTTCTTCGCGAACGTGTAAGCCGCCTGCACGTAATTCCCACCCCACCGCCGGGACAGCGTCGTCTGCAATGAGTGATAAATCGAATATGCGTCGTTTGCAAAGATCTGGTACCCGCTATATCCGTTCAGCCCAGGGGCGGGTGTGCGCGCGATCGCATTCGAGAAAGTGTTGTCAGTAATGGTGTAGTTGTTTCCGTTAACATCCGTGACCGTGAACGGATGCTCCGGAGTGGCGTTCACCGACTGGATGCCATCCCGCGTTTCGCGCAAATGGATTCCCCGCGTCCCGACGTAACCGGCTTCCAATACCCACTTCTTTCCGAGTTCCTGCTGCAGCGTCAGGTTCCATTGCTGTGTATTGGGGACGCGGAAGTGACGCGGTACTTCGAGCACGAACAGGTTCTGAGTCGTATTCACGCCGGGACCGCCCGTGCATGCGTAATTGCCGTCGGGCACCAGAGGGTCATCGCTAGGTGCAAAGCTGGTTAGCCGCGCCAGGCACGGGATCCATGCGCCCGAGAGTTGTCCAGCTTGTGGCACAGCGTTTGGATTAGTGGTCGGGTCTCCTGTGAAGAAATTCGAGAGCGTGAAGCCCGTAGTGGAAGGGAAGAACACGATCGGAATAAAAGGCGACTGGAAGCTGAGTTGGTCGACCGCCCCGATATCTTCGCGATCGTAGTAGATCCCATAGCCTCCGCGTACGGTCGTTTTGTGCCGCCCCAGTACATCCCACGCGAATCCAAAGCGCGGTCCCCAACCCGTAGAGACGTTGTTCCTGAACGTCGAACCAGCAGCATTTCCTGTCAGCCCGGAAACGCCCAGCTTGTTCACGCAGCTGGGATAGATGAAGGGATACGTCCCGGACTTGGTCAGGTCAGATTCGATGTTGCCGATGTGGCACGAGCCGTCGGTCCAGGCACCCAGGAATTCTGTGCGCAGGCCCATATTCAATGTCAGGCTCTTCGTCGCCTTCCAGTCATCTTGAAGAAAGACAGCTGAATCGTTCTGGCGGTATTTGTGGTTGTAAACGCCACCGCCGCCAAAACTAAACTGGACATTTCCACCTAGCATGTTTTGGAAGTCAGTGACCGGAATCTGATTATTGGATTGGTCGGTAAAAGTTGTGCCGGTGAAGAAGAGCTGTCCATTGAACACTTGCGGGAATAGTTTATCGAGACTCACGTGCGTGAACTGCCCGCCAACCGTGAACGTGTGAGCGCCCTTGACCCAGCTGAGGTTGTCGACAAAGTTATAGCTGTTCTGGGTTTGGTACTGGTTCGCCGGCGGTGTCGGTCCAAACTGGAAGCCCGACGTCAGCAGCGTGAATTTGTAAATTGCGCTCGTCAAATTGCTCGTCGGCCGGTCTATCCCGACGTCGGAAGCTGTCACCGGATTCACATTGATGCCGCTATTGTTGATGTGTACCACCCCGAAGCGGAGATCATTCACCAGAGTCGAATTGAAGACGTGCGTTTCCGACATGATGAAAGCGCGATCCTTCACCGGCAGGTTGTACGGGAAATTCAAATCTGTTCCGCTCGCTGGTGCACCAAGGGACGCCTGCAATCCCCCGGCACCAAATGGAATGTCCTGCTCCGAATTCGAAAAGAAGAACCGCGCCGCCACGGAGTCCTGCGAATCACGGAACTCATGATCCCAGTTCGCTGTTAGCTGGTCGTCGACAAACTTTCCCGGTTTGCTCACCGTGAATTGGACTGGAGTTCCTGCCGCGGTGCCTGCGGGAGCATTCGGCAGCGGGAACAGATAGCCGTTTGCGGGAGCACCAAATTGATTGCTCTTGAATGCCAGCAAAGACGCGGCAACCGGATCGAGCGTAAGCCCGACACTCGACAATTGCATGTCGTTGGCAAGGTTGGCCATCGAGGTGGCGTCGGTCCCGCGGTCGGCCGCCGGAATGTAGGGCACAAACGTGCTGATCAGCGTTCCCGGCGATTCGCCGCTCCGCTGGCGAGTCCCTTGGTAATTGACGAAAAAGAACCCGAGCTTGCCGCCCGGCGTCACTGGTCCGCCCAGACTGCCGCCGAAGATATTCTGCTGAATTACGGGACGAGGCGACCCGCTCCCCTTCAAGAAGTACTCGTTCGAGTCCAATACTGTGTTTCGAAAGAACTCATACACATCGCCATGAAACTGGTTGCTGCCAGACTTCAAGATTGCGTTGATATTGCCGCCGCCGTTGCGCCCCTGGCTCGCGTCATAGAGCGACGTCTGCACCTTGAATTCCTGCACCACATCCGGATTCGGCAGAGGAGTATTCGTCAGCGACGCCACGTTGTAATCCGTGGTGCTGATGCCTTCGATCAAATAGTTGTTGTTATCCTCGCGCTGCCCGTTCACAAAAATGTGGACCTGCCCACGGCCCAGCTGCGATGCCGCATTCAGTTCACCCTCCGCCCCCGTCGACAGCGTCAGCAACTGCTGGAAGTTCTGCGTGGCCAGCGGCAGCGCGCGGATCGTGGTGCTCTCGATCGCCTGACCGGTCGTCGCATCGCTGGTATCGACCGTCTGCACCTCTGCCTGCACTTCAATCTTCTGCTGCACCGATTTGGTCGTGAGCTTCGCCGTCATGCGCGTTGTCTCGGTGACGCGCACTGCAACGTCAGCGACCTTCGTCTCGGCAAAACCTTCGGCCTGGATGCTCACGCTGTACTTGCCGACAGGCATCAGCGGAGCCGTGAATGCTCCATCCGGCCCGGTCGTGACCGAACGCTCGAGCACACCAGTGTCCTGGTTCGTGACGCGGACCGTGGCATTGGCCACAAATGCTCCGCTCGGATCCTGCACCGTCCCGGTGATCGCACCCGTCGCACCGCCCTGCCCCAAAGCCGCCGCAGCCAAGGCCAACGCAGCGACACTAGTAGCTATGCACTTCTTCCAAGAACCCAGCATGGTCTTTTCCCCCATTGCGTAAACGGTAATCGAATTGTTTTCACAGAAGAATCACGAACGGAAAGCATCAACAACAGTCGACAGTCCTTGCCTTGGCAGCGACAGACGTGGTCCGTATCCGATCGTCCTGTCTAATCAAGATAGGTTGCTCCTGTGCCATAGGCGCTATGAATACAGTACTGCTGAGTAAATGCCTTCTTGGAATTGAGGAAGCTTACTGAATGGAAAGGGCCTTTTTCAAGAGGAGAGCGTGCCAAAGGCAACCTGAGGATTACGAACTGTAACAATAACGATTTAGTTCATCCCTCCCCAAACTCCCGGTACCGCTCCAGCACATGCCGCTGCGTAACCACGCCCTCCAAATGCCGAAAGTCCGCGCGGCTCACCACCGGGACCAGCGGCCATCGGTCCACATAACGCAAGGCAGTTTCCAGCGGATGATCGGGATGCAGGAACGGAACATGAAGGATCGGTAGCAGCGATCCCAGACTCGTCGCACCCTTGCCCTCGCTCGACATCGTCAGCAGCTCTTGCTTGCTTACGCTGCCCCACCCGCTCGGTGTCAGTCGTACCAGCACCCGCTCCATCTCGGAATGGTCCAACTCCTGAAGTGCCTGATCGAGCGTCATGTCTGCATCCAGCACCGGTGCTTCGACCGGTTGCATAGCATCTTCCACACGCAGGATGTCCTCTTCCCGCTGCTCCTCCATCGAGGGCAGTTCCAGGCCATCCTGCCGGGTCAACAAGTCGAAGATCGCAGTCGGCTGCAAACCGCGCGAAATGAGATAGGCGACGGTATTCGCCAGGATCACTGGCACGATGATGGAGTAGTTCCCGCTGACCTCGAGCACCATAAACACTGATGTCATCGGCGCTCGCAGAAATCCCGCGAACAGAACCCCCATGCCCACCAATGCGTAAGTTCCCGGCGACCCGGTCAGATGGGGGAAGAGCACATGCTCCGCGCCGCCCACCGCGGCTCCCAGCATCGCCCCAATAAACAGCGTGGGTGCGAACATTCCGCCCGGCGTCCCACTGACAAACGACAGCAAGGTCGCCAGAATCTTCAGTCCCGCCAGGATCGCCAAGAACTGCCACGTGAACTGCCCGTGCATTGCCTGATCGATATATTCGTAGCCCGCGCCCATCACTTGCGGTGCGCCCAGCACCGCAATGATTCCAATCAGCAATCCAGCCACGGCGGGCTGAAAATACTGCGACCAGCGGGGGAGCGCCTTGCACACTGGGCGCAGCCAGGCAATTCCGCTGGCAAATACAACCGAAGCGAGTCCGCCCACCACTCCCAGAGCGGCGTAAGCAATCAACTCTGTAGGCCGTTTCAATTCCACCGCCGGAATGCGAAACAGCGATTCCGAGCCCAGGAACCAGCGCATCACCACTACGCTCGACACCGCAGAGAGAACCACCGATCCCAAAATCCCCGCTGACCACCGCCCAATGACTTCTTCGATAACGAACAGCACGGCCGAAATCGGCGCATTGAAAGCTGCCGCCAATCCAGCCGCCGCTCCCACTGGCGCAATCAAGCGCATGCGGTCCCGCTGCAGTCGCATCTTCCGCCCCACCGCCGAAGCAATGCATGCCCCGATCTGCAAGGAGGGGTCCTCTGGCCCCAGCGAATGCCCTGAACCAATCGCCAGCGCGGACGTAATGAACTTCCCGATTGCCGTCCGGATCGGGATGTTTCCATTGAAGATGTAAAGCGCCGCCTTGGTCTGATTGACGCCGCTGCCGCGCGCCGTCGGAAAGAAATGGATCACCAGAACCGCAATCACCAACCCCGCCAGCGCTGGTGCCAGTACCATCCGCACAGGCGTCAGCACAGCCCCGGTTCCCAGCAGGTAGAGCCGTGACCAGTCGATGGCAAACCGAAAACATACCACCGCGAGTCCCGAAAACACTCCGATGAACACCGAGAGGATCAGAAACAAACGATCTTCCCGGAACACAGAGCGCCACACCGCCCGGGGCGAATGCTCTTGGATCCATGCAGAGGCTGACTGCCCGTTTCCGTTTTCTGCCAGCATGTCCTCGGCTTTCGCCTGCGGCTCCATTAGTTTCCCTCGTGCATTCTCGAAATGAGCAGCAAGGCCAGGTCAGTTCCCGTCGGCGTCCCGCACACCGTGCTGGTCTCACGTTCGATGCGAAACACCAGATCCATCGCCGTATCTGCCAGGTCCGGGTTGCGCCGCAGTCCCGCTCCTGTAATCTGTGGCTTTAACCGGGCCCATTTGTCGCCGAGAGAGGGCACGCTTGCCGGTGCGGTAGCCTTGACGGTCGGCACCGCGCAACTTCTTAGTCTCTGCCCCGCGGCGACAAACGCCTCCATCACGATCCGGTTGCGCTCGCGTGCAGGAATCTGCCGTCGGAAGGGATCCAGGTGCAAAACCAATTGCGCTGTCTTCAGCCGCTCCGCACTTTCCGGATCGTTCGGATTGGCGCTGATTGCGGACTGCAAGTAGTGCTGGGCTAACTGGTACCGTCCTAGTTCGAAGGCCGCGTATCCTGCTCCCGCCAATGCGGCTGCATTATGCCGGTCAGACTTCAGGGCAGCGTTGTACGCCCCCAGGGCATGTTCGTAGTCTTCCGCGCGCAGAAAAACGTCGCCGATGCGTTGTTGCTGCACTGGATCGGGCCCTGCATTTTCCGACAGCGCAATCAGTTCACTCTGCGCCTGTGCCTTGAGGTGATTCCGCAGGAGGAGTTCGATCAACTCCAAACGTGCATTGCGGCGCATTCCTTCTTGATCGCTCGGCCACACCGCATATACCGCGTTGTGGTAATAACGAATAGCGTTGTCGGTCTCTCCTCGTTGCGCTGCGATTCGCGCCAGTTCGAGATTCACGATTCCATTCTCCGGCTCTCGGTCCCATAGGTTTGTCAGATATGCGAAGGCTTGTCCCGTATGGCCTTCTCCGATCAAAGCCTCGGCCAGGTTGAGCTGATAGGAATATTCATCGGGTGAGTAAAGCAGCGCCGCCCGGAAATCGGTAACCGCAGCATCAAACCGCTTACCATTCAGATCGGCGATGCCACGGTTGAACCAGCGCTCCCCGATCGCCTGTCTCTGGGCTTGATGCGTGCGCGACAAGACCGTCACGCCAAGAAAGAACACAATCGCGAGCACCGAGAATACCGCCAGCATGATAGGCCGCTGTCGCAGATAAAACCGGTATTTGGCGTATGCTTCCGATGCCATCTTTTCTTCCTGTCCATCCGCAACTGCGAAGTCCTAACTACTATTAGGAATCGAAGACGAATATTCAATCGACCGGTCGATGTAGAAACAGTGTCAGCGGGTGCCCCACCCCTTGTCCCGCGTTCTTTGGCGGGACAGGGTGGGGACTTTGACTTTGCACACGCAGTACGAATTGTCGACAGAGCGGAAGGATCACGTGCGCATTCTGGGCAAGCTTCTCCCAGCTTCCCTCGAGCTTCACCGCGCGAACGCCAGGTGATCCGCTCTGTTCCTCTGCCAGCACGCGTCATTGTCCTCGCTGCAAAAGGGTCGCTCCTTCCCATAGCTCACGGTTTTGATGCGGTCCGCCGAGACCCCGTGCTGCAACAATGCGCGCTTCAGCGACTCGGCGCGGCTCGTTCCCAGCGCGAGGTTGTATTCTTCCGATCCCCGGTCATCGCAATGTCCCTCGACCACAACCTTGATCGCTGGATGCTGCGCCAGGAAAGCGGCATCGCCCTGCGCACTCGGCGCCTGGTCCTGCCGGATCTCGGACTTGTCGTAGTCAAACAATACGTCCTTCACGTTACGGGCGAAAAGGTCTTCATCTGAGATGGAAGGGGTTGGGGCGTGCGCTACTCGGGCGTTGACGGTCACCCGGGTCGACGCGTCCTTGGTCCCGCCCGGTCCCTTTGCCGTGAGCGTGTAGGTGATCGACGAATCCGGGGTCACCGTCCTCGAACCCGACGCCGTTACGACTCCAACGCCGTCGATATTGATGTCTGTCGCGTTATTAGTTTGCCAGGTCAACGTTGTGGCCAGTCCTTGCTCAATGACCGCCGGATTCGCGGCCAGCGTTGCCGTCGGCGCGGGCGGCGCGGGGGCAGGCGGCGGCGTGGCTTGCGCGGTCTTCTTGTGGCAACCCGAAAATGTAAATACGCCCGCGAGAATCACTGCAATCGTGAACGACGTGCGTGTAAGCTGCATGACTTTAATCCTCCTCATAGAAAATCGAGTTAAGCCTGAAATGGCGGACAGACTTGCTCAATCGTCACAGCGGAAGAAAAACGCCGCCATAGGCGCACGCTTCCATTCGCCGCTGCAACTTAGAGTGAATTGATTCGGAAGTGACTGATGAACGGAATCAGCAGCGAAGAACTGAAGGACATCCGGATGAGGGATAGTTATACCCAGATTCCTGGCATAGAGCTGGTGTCCACAACGGCGACACTATCCCCAGGCTCACACGGCCAAGCCAATTCTGGACCGCCTTTATTCCTGTCCGAATGACAACACGCAAACGGGTCGCCGCACGGATCGAGAGCAGCGCCGTGACCGGACCATGCACGGCCGGGTAAGGTCCCTCGTGGCCGGGGAGAAAAAAGATGGCGAGCACGCAAAATACGGCAACCACCGCCAGCGCACCAGCAATCCGTACGGGAGTCATAGAAGATACTGCCCGATTATACTTACTCGAAAACCGTTCGGGTAAATCACAAAGGACACGAAGTCCCACGAAGGTAACTCGGTTCGAACTTCCTTCGTGATCCTTCGTGTCCTTTGTGAAATTGCCGTTTCTTGGTTGGATTCCCCCCAGCTTCAGGATCCATGCACTTTCGTGGTACGGGACGTCGTAGTTCCCCACCACCCCGGCTCGCGTACATGTTCATCCCGCAAGCGGCGTGTTCGCGCCGCCAGGATCGCCGCTCTTCCCAGGTATCCCACTGCCTTCCGCTCATCGCTCCGGTCCACCACCGGCAAACGTCCCACATCCTGATGCAGCATCTTGGCTGCAGCTTCGGACACGAGTTCATCCGGATAAGTCACCACCAGCGTGGTGCTTCCTGCTTCCTCCACCGTAATCATTCCGCTCGGATCTCCGTCTAGGGCTCGCAGAATGTCCCCGCGCGTGACAATCCCTGACAGCTTATCGTTGTCCAGAATCAAGAGGGCTTCATAACGCGCCACCGCGGGATCGTGCCTCGCGATTCGCTCCGCCACTTCTCCAACCTTGGTCCCCGCCGCGATCACCGGAGGATCCTTTTCCATGGTTTCTGCAACGGTGACTTGCGTCAGGACGTCGGCCTCGTAATCCTGATGGACCCGCAGCCCGCGCCGCGCCAGCTTTTCCGTCATGATCGAACTCCGTGGCATAAACAGCATCGCGATTCCATCCGCAATCACGGCCACCAGCATCAGCGGCAGCACCGAGTTGTAGTCTCGGGTAATTTCAAACGCAAAAATAATGAAAGAGAATGTGGCCCGCGAAGCCGCTCCGAATACCGCGCCCATGGCGACGAGCGCAAACGCCCCTGGCGACAGATGGGCATTCGGAAAAACATGATTCCCGATCATCGCAAACAGCCCGCCCATCGCCGCGCTCCACATAAATGTCGGAGCCAGCAAACCGCCTGAGGTCCCCGATCCCAGCGAAATCACTAGCGCCGCAAACTTCGCGATCATCACCACCAACAAAACCTTCCACGCTAATTCGCCGTTCAGGATCGCCCCAATCGTGTCGTATCCCACGCCGAACACGCGCGGAACCAAGAATCCGATGATGCCCAATCCCAGCGCGCCAATCGCCGGCCACCACAGTTCGTCCACCGGAAGCTTTTCAAAAAGATCCTCCACCCAATACAGCGCTTTGCTCAACACGATCGCGGCCAGCCCACAAATCGGTCCCAGCACGAGATAGAAGGGCAATGCCCGGGGAATCGCAAAATCCACCGCTCCAACCTGGAACATCGGTCCCGGCCCCAGCAATTGCATGTGCACCGCCGTGGCCAGCGTGCTCGCGATAACCAGAGGAATAAACGATCGCGACTTGAATTCGAACAGCAGCAGTTCAATGGCAAGGATCACTCCCGCGATCGGAGTATTGAATGTGGCCGACATTCCCGCTGCCGCGCCGCAAGCCAGCAGAACTTTCCTCTCCACCGCCGTCGTATGGAGGACCTGGCCAACGAGCGATCCCAACGCACCGCCTGTTTGAATGATCGGTCCTTCCGCGCCGAACGGCCCGCCCGTCCCGATGGCGATCGCCGCGGAAATCGGCTTCAGCAGCGCCACCTTCGGCTCGATCCGGCTGCGGTTCACCAGAACCGCCTCCATGGCCTCAGGAATCCCGTGTCCCTTGATCTTCGAGCTGCCGTACTTGGCCATTACTCCGACAATCAATCCACCAACTACCGGAACCAGAATGACCCACCATCCCAGATGGTGTCCGCCCACACTGCGGAAAGTTGTGGTTGCCTCGTGAAAGAAGAAGAGGTTTGTGAACAACCCGATGAGCTTGTAAAGAATGTAGGCGACGATCCCGGCGAGCAATCCCACCCCAGCCGCGAGAAAAGACATCAGCACAATCCGGAATGGCGCGGGCGCGTCCAGCGCTAAAGGCGACACCCCCGAGGCCGCCAGCGGTTCATTCGGAATTGCCCCGGACCCGTGGTTGTTGTTGCGGCTGCTCATGAACTCTCCCTTTCGAATTGCATACAATCACAGAAGCGGCACTAACACTGAAGGATGGCCCACTTCTTCCTGACCTTGTAAGAAGCGTCGATTTCCCTTTTCCAAACTCAGCGCGGTCCGCAATGCGCAGCTCTGGCGCACCGCAAACACGTTCGAGAGCCTGAAACTTGCGCCAGCAGTACCATGGAAGAGCGGCCCTTCAGGGCCGCGAAGAATCGTGCGATGAGGGGGCCTTAGCCCCCGCGGTCCTTCTCCGCGTTCGTTTGTCAGCTCCATCCTGTTTTCCCGCCATCACGCGCCGCAACGCCGCCACCAGACGCGGCGCTGCCTCCCGTAACTCGTCGTGATGGTGCAGCGCCAGATCAGCTAGCACGTTTTCGCCCTTGGGCGTGAGGGCCATCAATACCTCGCGCCGGTCGTCCTCGGCCCGCTCCCGCCGCACATAGCCGCCAGCTTCCAGCCGATTGATCAATTCCACCGCGCTGTGATGCTGGATGTGCAGGCGGTTGGCCAGTTCCCGAATCCGCGGTCGCAGCCCCTCCGGCATCCCCTTGATGGTCAGCATCAATTGATACTGCCCTCGCTCCAGGCCCGCCGCCTGCACGGCCCGATCGCTGAAAGCAAAAAACTCCCGAATCTGATACCTGAATTCCGCCAGAGCCCGATAATCCGCCAGCGTCAGCTTCTTCATGCTGTGGATTCTATCGTGCAACGATAGTCTCTACATATTATATCGCACTGCGATATAACCGATTGGATAACGTTGACCGTGCCGGGGGGAGTCACGGCTTTATCCCTAGACTTCCTCCGTGTTCCTCTGTGCCCCTGTGGTGAACGGACCTCGCTAGCCGATTCCGCACCCATCCATTTAGAATCCTCTGTCCACACCGGACAGGAGACCGCCCGTGATCCCGCGCTATACCCGTCCCGAGATGGCCCGCATCTGGAGCGACGAGAATCGCTTCCGCACCTGGCTCGCAGTCGAGGTCGCCGCCACCGAAACCCTCGCCGAAGCAGGACTCGTGCCCAAAGAGGCCGCCCAAGCCATCAAGGAACGCGCCGACTTCCGCGTTGAGCGCATCCACGAGATCGAAGCCGAAGTGCGGCACGACGTCATCGCCTTCACCACGGCAGTTGCCGAAATCGTCGGCCCGCACGCCCGCTGGTTTCACTACGGACTCACCTCCAACGACGTCGTAGACACTGCGCAGGCCCTTCTCATCTGCCAGGCCTCGCAAGTCATCGCGCAAGACCTGCAGCGCCTCTCTGAAGTGCTCGAACGCCGCGCCTGGGAGTTCAAAGACACTCCCATGATCGGGCGCACGCATGGCATCCACGCCGAGCCCATCACCTTCGGATTCAAGATCGCCAACTGGTATTCCGAAACGCAGCGAAATATTGCGCGCTTCATGGCTGCAGCAGAAGACATGCGCGTCGGAAAGTTCTCGGGCGCGGTAGGAATCTTTGCGCACCTCACTCCGGAACTGGAAGAAAAGATCTGCCGGCGTCTAGGATTGAAAGCCGCTGCCGTTTCGTCGCAGGTGATCCAGCGCGATCGTCACGCGCACTACCTTTCCACGCTCGCAGTCATTGCCTCGACACTCGACAAGATCGCCACTGAAATCCGCCACCTGCAGCGCACCGAGGTTCGTGAAGCGGAGGAGTTCTTCAGCGAAAAGCAAAAGGGATCTTCGGCCATGCCGCACAAGCGCAATCCCGTGACACTCGAGCAGATCAGCGGCCTCGCCCGCGTGGTGCGCGCCAACGCTCAAGCCGGATTCGAGGATGTTCCTCTATGGCACGAGCGCGACATCTCGCACTCCTCAGTCGAGCGGGTTATCCTGCCGGACTCGACCACGCTCGCCGACTATCTCCTCTCCAAGACCACAAACGTTATCGACATGATGTTCGTCTATCCCGAGCGCATGCGCGCGAATCTGGAGAGCACTCGCGGCCTCATCTTCAGCGGACAACTTCTGCTCGATCTGGTCGAACACGGCATGACCCGTGAGGACGCGTACCGCTTGGTGCAAGGTCACGCCATGCGCGCTTGGAAAGAGGGCCTCAACTTCCACGAAGAGATTCTTGCCGACAAGGAGATTACCGCCAAAGTTCCGCGCAAGCAGATCGAGTACGCCTTTGACTTGCAGCGCCAGCTCAAGAACGTCGACAAAATCTTCGCGCGCGTGTTTGGAGTGAAGAAACCGGTTAGCAAGACTGCCAAAAAAGCATCAGCGAAGCGGCGCTAGGGCATATCGCTGCTATTTCATTGGTAACGAAGAAGAGCTGATTGAAAGGCGCCGTCGGCGAACTCGAACGATCTCCTCGGGCGGACCGTAGCCGCGAACGTGAGCGCCGCGGCAGACTTCGTACGGTTGTAACTCATCCCAATTCCAGCGGCTAGGACTGGGCGGCGAACCGCACGCGCAATAGAGAATCCATTCCTGCAGCGAACCCCTCGCGACCGGAACCAGGTACGAACCGTTGCGATACGGACTGAATCCGATCAAATACCGTGTGCGGCATTTCGGACACTCCACGCAATGACGGACACGCCAGGTCATGACAGCCTACAGTAAAGCGACAGTAACGGATGTGTCCCCGCAAAGTTGGACGTTACCGGACTCCGATCCGCTTCAGCTGGACGTTGTCGGATCTCGCCTGCCACACTCCATAGCGGTCCGAAAACGTCCAGAATTCCTCGTTGGCTGGACTATCATCAAAATGCCGTTGCCGATTTACGAACGGTTCGCATGATGCTGGATTGGCAAGTGTGTTCCCGGGCGAGGCTGTCGCGCGATCCGCGCTTCGATGGCAAGTTCTACATCGGAGTGCTGGGGAGCCGCGTCTATTGTCGTCCGATTTGTCCCGCGCCGACGGCGAAGGAGAAGAACTGCCGCTACTTTCCTACGGCGGCGGCCGCGGCGGAAGCGGGTTTCCGGCCGTGCTTGCGGTGCCGGCCGGAAAGTTGTCCGGGAACTCCGGGCTGGCAGGGAACTTCCAACACGGTTTCGCGCGCTCTGAGGTTGATCGGGGAAAGCGGGCTCGAAGATGGAGGCGTCGAGTGGCTTGCCGAGCGCCTGGGAGTTGGCTCCAGACATTTGCGGCGGTTGTTCGTGCGCCATCTCGGCGCAACTCCGATCGCAGTAGCACAGACGCGCCGTCTTCACTTTGCCAAAAAGTTGATCGACGAGACGACATTGCCGATGCATCAGATTGCGATTGCTTCGGGCTTCGGTTCGGTTCGCCGCTTCAATGCCGGGATTCTCAAGGTCTATCACCGAACCCCGACACAAATCCGCCGGCTGGCGCATCAGACTGGGACTCAGGCAGGCCATCAATATCTGTTTCGGCTACACTTCCGTCCTCCGTATCACTGGCAGGGCATGCTCGATTTTCTGGCACCGCGCGCGACTCCCGGCGTCGAGGTGGTGCAGGATTCTATCTATCGCCGCAGCATCGCGGCGAACGGGTTTGAAGGATATTTCGAAGTGTCACGCGACCCTTCGCGCGAGGCCTTGCTGGTGCGCATTGATTTTCCCGACCCGCGATCGCTGTTCGGCATCGTCGAGCGCATTCGCTCGATGTTCGACTTGAACGCCGACTGGGCTTCGATTGTGAAGACGCTGCGCAGCGATCCCGCGCTGGGCGCCAGTGTGCAGGCTGATCCGGGCATTCGCGTGCCGGGCTGCTGGAATGGATTCGAACTTGCGGTGCGCGCGATTCTGGGGCAGCAGGTCACAGTGCGCGGAGCAACTTCACTGGCTGGAAGACTGGCAGCGACATTTGGCAAGAAGTTCGATGGACCGAACGGGCTAACGCATCTTTTTCCTTCGCCGGAGGCTTTGGCGAGCGCCAAGCTGACTTCGGTGGGACTTACCAGCGCAAGGGCTGAGACGATTCGCGCGCTTGCGCGTGCGGTGAGCAGCGGCAAGATCAAGTTCGAGGGTGTCGTAGACTCTGAGCCATTTCTGCGCCGCCTTTGCGAGATTCCAGGTATCGGCGCGTGGACCGCACAATACGTCGCGATGCGCGCTCTGGGTGAGCCGAATGCGTTCCCGTCCAGCGATCTGGGACTATTGCGCGCTCTGTCTCTGGGCAGCGCGCGCGAGGTCGAACGGCGAGCCGAGCCGTGGCGTCCGTGGCGTGCATATGCGGCGATGTATTTATGGCGGATGGCTGGTCGAAAGAGCGACGCAAAGAGTCAGCGGAGGAATGTTGAACTAGCGCTCCAGGCAGGCTCGGAAGGCCAGCGCGCTGCCGTGTGAAAATTCGCCATAAACAATTTTCGCCGAAGGTGCTTTTTGCGGGGCTTCCCAATTTGGGAAGGCGCGGCCGATGCAGGGTACCCTCCCCCCCGGTGGTCTATTGGAATCATCGAGTTAGAGGAAATTCTCGATTTGATCTATGGGCCGCAATCACTTAGTGGCAAAATCTTGAGCCGCAAAGAGTTAGCAGCCGGAATCGAGTTTTCAAGGAACTCGGCAGTTTCCTTTCTGTACCGTGGCTATGATCTGCCTTTTGGTCTGTGGAAGGCAAGGTCAGATGTCACATCGTCCTGTGAATATTTCCAGGCCGCGACAAGATTGAAGAGCGCGTTAGTCCAAAGGCGGCCGCGACCCGCCACCCAGCAGCGACGAACCCATGTTGAGAATATTGTGATGTCCCTCCGACCCGCCCCAGGCGAACATCAGAGAGACCATGGGGAACGCGCCAGCCCGGAGCGTCAGTCCGGCGGCGAAGCTATGTTTCAGGTGGCTGAAGCCAACATCGCTGCGCGTCAACGCAACGCGGCCTTGATCAGCCATGAATTTTGCGCCAAACGGCCCCCAAATGGAGTGCTCGAAAGATTCTTGCAGCAAAAGAAAGTTGGGTGCGCGAAAACGGTAATCGCGATAGCTGCCGAGTGTGAGGCTGCTATCGATGTCCTGGCCGCCCAAGGTCGGTTGAAAGTAAAACGGCACCTTGGATACCGAGTTCATTGACTCTGAAAGGAGCAGTCGCACTCCGATCGATCCGTTCAGATTGCGTGACCGCGGAATTTCCGGGCATTTTTCGCCGGAAGGGGCGCACTCGTTGGGACCGGTCATGGTGGTGGTCTTCGGCCCGGACTGGGTATAGCCGTACAGGTAGAAGGTGTGGTTCAGATCGACCGTCCATCGTTCAAATGTGTTCTGGGAACTGGAGGGCGCGACGAACTGTTGGAGGCTCCCCGCATAGTTCAGTTCCAGATGATCACCGATCACCGGCTTGATGCGGACTCCCTCGCCGAATTGCAGGAATCCCGGCTGGTGGCTCAGTCCCGGAGCGGTTACATCATCATAGAGGAGCTGAATGGTCGGCACAGACTGTCCACCTTCGCCGCGAATGTTCACGAATCGCCCATTCATTTCGCCGAAGAGGGACAGGTTCAGCTTGCTGAGCGCCGGCAACTCGAATACAGGCTTGGTCACATTGGCGCCCACGATCGTTTGTGTCATCCCAAAGACCGATGCGCCAGCAAGGGAAGTGTCGTTGCCCAGTCCGAAGTAGTTCAGCTTATCGAGCGAGATGGCCTGCGCATAGAGATTGAAAACGGTAAAAGGATGCTCCTGGATGACATGCTTTTTCGGCTTCTTCTCGGGAGCACCAGCGCTGGGCTTGTGGACGCCTATTGGCTCGACGGGTGTATGGATCAGCTTCAGATATCCTCCGGCGCGCCATGTTCCGCTGGTAGTGCCAATTGCGTCGACATTCCAACTCAACCGCCAGTTGTCGGTGTTGCGCGTGGCCACATACGCGAGACCTAATCCGAATCCGTTCTGAGGCGGCATGCTGCCGGCCACGATGTGCATCGGGTGATCAGTGAACAGAGGGTACGCGCAATAACCCACACTCATGAAACTGTAAAACCTGCAGGCATCGTGGATGCGTTCGCCTTCACGGCGAAAATCCGCATGGAACCAGCTTTCGTCCTGGGAGTTCTGGGCAAACATCGGTGCCGAAATCAGCGACAAAAGAACTATTGCGATCCACCGCATGGACTACCTCCTGCTATTTCTTTCGCCGCTTGGCGCGAGTGGCCTTTTTGGATTTGGATGTCGGGCGTTTGCGCGCGCTTTTTTGCACCCGTTCCGCGGCTTCGTCGGCGACGGCAGCAATCTCGATAACGGGTTTGGCTACAGGTTTTGGCGCCCGTCGCTCCCGTTCTGCATCTTCATGCGCAAGGTGAATGGCCTTGGTGACCGCCTGAATGTAGCGGGCGGCTTCTCCTTCGGTTCTGACGGCTTTTATATAGATTTCGATTTCTTGGCGATACCGCAACGGAAGTTTGCTCTCCGCTTCCCGCATGTGTTCGACCTGCGATTTCAGCAGCGACCCCATGGGGCGATCGGGGTCGTAGGCATCTTTCGGGGGCTTCGGCACGTGGATGAGAACCATGTTGGAAGACTCCTTCCCTGCGGCATTCTGCCGCACGTTATTGAAAATCCCCAGTTCTGGCAAAACCGGCCAGACCCTTCGACTTCGCTCAGGGCAACAGTGGGGCACCCTGTCAACTCTAGTCGAAGTCCGGACAATCCGTGCGCATCACATCCAGCGACAGCAGGTTCCTGGCAGGATCGACCGCGGGCCCCTGCGGTTCAATAAAGATGTCGGCGTTGATCTCGCGCGGGGAACGATCCGCCGAATAGTCTCCGAGGAAGAATTTCGTGATCGTCGCCGGAATGGAGGCGTGATCGAAAACTCGATTTTCCACTGTATTCGCCGGAATCCAGGGAGAAACTAGAATCGTCGGCACGCGCACGCCCAGGCGATCGAAATGAAAGTCCACGCCCACCCCGGTGGCATTGCCGTCCGCCTTGAATTTGTCCGCCACGCAGTTCGGGGGCGGCACATGGTCGAAGATTCCTCCATGCTCGTCATAGGTAATTAACAAGGCGGTGCTCTCCCACAGTCGCGGATTGTCCTTGATTGCCTGATAGACCTCGGCGATGAATTTCTCACCCGCTCGCACATTATGGTCGGGGTGCTGGTCGTTAGCGATCAGCGCACCACTGTCGCCCTGGTGATCGCTGTAGTTGGGCTCGATGAATGAGTAGTCGGGAAGATCGCCGTTATCGCAGTCTTCGAGGAACTGCTTGTAGGTGCCGAACAGTTCCGGCTGATTCTGGAGCAGGTTCGCGACCTCCATGGTCGAACTGGTCGTGTCGTAGTAATAGACCTTGGCAGTGCGTTTGGGGACGGCGTTGATCAGCCGCGAGTAGACACTCTGGATCGTCTCCGGAGGATAGATCGGGTTCAGATCCACCCGGCCGAACGAGGTGCCGTAATGGGCGAAGGCGCGGTTGCAGATGGTGGGCCCGGGAATCGATGAGAACCAGCGGTTAAAGACGGCAAACTCCGTGGCCAGCGTCGTCAACACAGGCAGATTCTCTTTCGGGAAGTAGTACATGATCATCTGCGAGTGTCCGAGATTGCGCTGCTGGTTGAAATAGCTCGCCACGAAACCCTGCATGTTCGGTTGGCGGTTGTTGGACTTGGGGTCACTGCCTTTGCCGAAGATTTGCAAGTCGACGGCGGGAAAGTGGTGATCCGGGTCTGGTTGCAACTGGCCTTGAAACTTGGCGCTGGGCTGCGGCTTGACGGGCTTATTGTTCGCATCCGGATTGGTGTACGAATCTCCGTCGACATACCCGTCTATCTTGGGATTTACGGCCTTCAGCGATCCCAGCATGTGGTCGAAGGAACGGTTTTCCATCATCAACACAACGATGTGCTGCAGTTTGTCGAGGCCGGTTGGCATGGGCGCACTCCTGCTTTAATGGATAGTGCAGATTACCCCAAAAACGTTTCCCGGGACGAAGTGAGAAGGACAATGATGGGTCAACTCTGAACCATGTCGTGCGGGATGGCGGAAGGAAACAGTGGATGTTACGAAATCCGAACATCAATCTTGAGTGCTATGCAGAAGCGAGGCAATCGTGGAAGAGCGGCGCTCTAGCGCCGCGTTAAGGCCGGATGGAAACGGGGCTTTAGCCCATGTGGGACCGGGTCCATCCGCAATACGCCCGCTGCTGATGAATACGGATACACGTCGGGACACAGGGTAAGCCGCGCCCGCACAGGATTCATTCGGATGTAATCGCGATGGTGTTCGAAGTCCTCCCAATCACGGATGCGATGATTCGTAAAACTCGGCTGCCAGATGGAGCCGCGTTTATCCATCCTGAAGGAGAATCCTCCCTTGATGAATTGCATGGCCCGCTCCAGGGAGATTTCTTCCGCGGGCGTGAGTAGCAAGTGGACGTGGTCGGGCATGATGACGAATTCGTGGAGCAGGAACTTTCCCGCATCTCGATAATGCGAGAGGGTGTCAATCATCAGGTTTGCGTTTGCCTCCCGGCGGAATATCGGAATGCGCTGGGCGGTGATGGTGGTGACGAAAAACACGCGGTCGGAATCCATTCCTCGATGGTCGCGGAGATGAGAGAACGTTGTCGGTGAGGGATGTCACAAACGGCTGCGGAGAATTCCAAAACGGGACAGATGTCGTCGAAGCAAAATGTCGCCAGGACAGCCGTGGAAGAGCGGCGCTTTAGCGGCGGGTTAGGGTTTCCACAAGATCGGGCTTCAGCCCCTGAGGCCATAGCTCGCAGTGAAGGATACGACCACGGGCCCTAAAGGGCGTCGATCTCTCCCGTCCTCGACGCGGCCCTTGAAGGGCCGCTCTTCCACGGGATCGACGGCAGCACCGCTCAAGGCCGACTCGTTTAGCGGGCGCGCCCAGTCGGTCGCATCATACGGTTTTATTCAGAATCTCGCTGTCGAAGCACTTCCCAAGCGAAGATTCGGGTCGTCTGATGCACCGGGTGCGCTAATCCTTCTCTGCGCATTTCGATGCGAGCTGAAAGCTGGATATTGGCGACATGCTTGGCTATTGCTTCGAAGCATCCAATTAGGTGAGGTCAGTCTTTGGAGGAGTGTGTTCATATCCGACTACAACGACTGCTTTCCGCTCCGGGCATTCAAGACTCTGCAACTTCCAACAATCCGCAATGGTACTCACGTTGCCGGGATAGGGGTGGAGAAGATTGACCGACCAGTTTTCGGCCTCTTGACCGTTGTCTCCATACGGACGCACGATCTTGAATTCCATTGCCCATTCATTCTTAATTAGAAGATCTGGCGTCCGCTTCGTTCGGACAGTTCCGCTCAAGCGGGGGAGTTGATTGAGATACTGCGAGATGAGCTTAACAAGTTGCGGCTCTCCGTAGGGGCCGACTCCAGGCTGAAATCCTCTGAAAGGCACACGGCTCTTGTCTACGTGCACTATGGCATTCGCTATTTCGGAGACTACGTTCTCTAAGTCCATATTCCCGATGGGCTGCAGAAAAGGCACGGCGTTTGCCGTGCCTCGTTCCGGATCCCGACTAAATCAGATGTGACACTCTACACGAGCGTTCTTAGCTGCAGCCGCTGGTGCTGCCGCAGCTCATGCAGCGGTAGCAGCTGCCGTTTCGGGTCATGATGCTGCCGCAGAAGCTGCAACTGGGGGCGTCGCCCAGGTCGACGATGCTGGACAGCGCGTCGGCGGCGTGGACGGAACCGGACCCCAGACCTCGGACCTCGGGCTTCAGGCCTGAAGCTTCCACGGTGCCGTTGGCTTCTGTGATGCCTTCAGGGTGAGACCCGCCTGCGGGGCGCAGCCTGAGGTTCTCGAACAGCATCTGCTGCTGGCCGGTCAGGAAGCGCAACTGGAGCCAGCGGAAGATGTAGTCCATGATGCTCTTGGCATAGCCGATTTCCGGGTTGCCACTCCATCCACTGGGTTCGAAGCGGGTGTGGGCGAACTTCTCGCAGAGCAATTCCAGCTTCACGCCATGTTGCAGGGCGATCGAGACTGCCAGCGCGAAGCTGTCCACCAGGCCGCTGACCGTGGATCCTTCTTTCGCCATCGTGATGAAGAGTTCGCCGGGCGTACCGTTGGGATAGAGGCCGACGGTGATGTAGCCCTCGTGGTCTCCGACTTTGAATTTATGCGTAATCGAGGCGCGTTCTTCCTGCAGCTTGTGGCGGACGGCGCGCGGCGGAGCGTTGAGATCTTCTTCTTCCAAAACCTGGACAGCCGAGGCGGCTGTCCCTACGCGAGCCGAGGACTCCGCCGTCTTTGTGCCGGCTGCACTCAGAGGCTGGCTCTTCTTGCATCCGTCGCGGTAGACGGCGACTGCCTTCAGGCCGAGCTTCCACGCCTGGAGGTAGGCGTCCATGATGTCTTCGACACTCGCATTCTCGGGAAGATTGACGGTCTTCGATATTGCTCCGGAGATGAAGGGCTGCGCGGCGGCCATCATGCGGAGATGGCCGGTGTAGTGAATGGAGCGCGTTCCCTTCGCCGGCTTGAAGGAGCAATCGAAGACGGCGAGGTCGTCATCTTCAATGTGTGGCGCGCCCTCGATGGTGCCTGTCGCATCGATGTAGCTGACGATGGCGTCGGTTTGCTCGTGCGTGTATCCGAGCTTGAAGAGCGCGGTGGGAACCGTGTTGTTGACGATCTTGATCATGCCTCCGCCGACCAGCTTCTTGTATTTCACCAGAGCGAGATCCGGCTCAATACCAGTGGTGTCACAATCCATCATGAAGCCGATGGTGCCGGTGGGGGCTAGGACCGTGACCTGGGAGTTGCGGTAGCCGTGTTTTTCGCCGTGCTGCAGGGCTTCGTCCCAGCATTGCTTGCTGGCTTCGTACAAAGTGCTTGGCACATTTCCTTTATTGATTCCATTCACTGACGCACGGTGCATGCGGATTACGTCCAGGAATGGCTCGCGGTTGATGTACCAGCCGGGGCAGGCTCCTCCGGGCATGGTTAGGATCGTGGTCGGGCCGCTCGCTTCGCCTCTCGAGACGGACGAGGCGTCCGTCGCTACACGAACCACGCTCGAGCCCAAGTTTGTTTCTGACAGGTTCTTCTTTGTTGCTTCTGTGGCGGGAACCAGGGGCTCGCACTGTTCTGCAATGCGGCTGCTTTGCAGATAGGCCTCGCCGCACATGATGGCAGTCACGCAGGCGGCGTAGTCGCGGCCGGCATCACTGTCGTACGGATGGCCTGCCGCCATGAGCAACGCGCCTAAGTTTGCATAGCCCAGGCCTAGCGGGCGATAGTCGTGCGAGTTGGCCATGATGGCCTGCGTCGGATATCCGGCGTTGTCGACCAGGATTTCCTGCGCGGTGATCAGGATGTCTACCGCATGACGATAGGCGTCCACGTCGAATGTGCCGTTGGGCGCGAACTTCAGCAGGTTCAAGCTGGCCAGGTTGCAGGCCGAATCGTCAAGGAACATGTATTCGCT
Source organism: Terriglobia bacterium (assembly GCA_020073385.1). GTDB lineage: Bacteria > Acidobacteriota > Terriglobia > Terriglobales > Acidobacteriaceae > Sulfotelmatobacter. Next base: position 197,593 of record JAIQFH010000003.1, read on the forward strand.
GCACGGATTGCTGGCGTTGATGCGGGCGGTATTCTTCGATGTGTGCCAGCGATTGACCGTGGTGTCGTACTGCATGCCCGGATCGCCGCAGTGCCAAGTTGCTTCGGAGATCTTGTGCAGCAGTTCTTTTGCTTTGTAGGTCTTTACGACGGAGCCATCAGTGACGCTCCGCGTGGAGAAGTCAGTATCGCGAACCACGGCGTACATGAAATCGTCGGTCACGCGGACAGAGTTATTCGCGTTCTGGAAGAAGATGCTGGAGTAGGCGTCGGAGTCGGGATGGGAGCCGTCGTATCCCACGGAAACGAGGGCGTGCGCCTTGGCTTCTTCTTTCTGCTTGCACTCGATGAACTCGACGATATCGGGATGGTCGACGTTGAGGATGACCATCTTGGCGGCGCGGCGGGTCTTGCCTCCGGACTTGATGACGCCGGCGAAGGCGTCGAATCCTTTCATGAAGCTGAGCGGGCCGCTGGCGGTGCCTCCACCAGAGAGAGTTTCAGTCGATCCACGCAGAGGAGAGAGATTTGTGCCCGTGCCGCTGCCCCACTTGAAGAGCATGCCTTCTGTCTTCGCCAGCGTCAGAATCGAGTCGAGCGAATCTTTGACCGAATTGATGAAGCAGGCGGAGCACTGGGGCTTGCGGTATCCCGTCGCGCCGAATTCGACTTGCTGCTTCTGGACGTTCCAGTGCCAGTTCTGGCCGTCGGAGTTGGGCTCAATGCGGTCGCATCCGACATTGAACCAGACCGGTGAGTTGAACGCGGCGTACTGGCGCACAAGGATGTGGACCAGTTCATCGTGGAAAGTTGCGCCGTCTTCGGGAGTGCGGAAGTATCCCTGAGCCATGCCCCAATCGCGAATGGTTTCGGCGACACGGGATACCAGTTGGCGGACTCCAGTTTCCCGTTCAGGCGTTCCGATCTTGCCGTGCAGATATTTGCTGGCCACGATGTTGGTCGCGGTCATCGACCAGTCTTTAGGGACTTCGACGTCCTTCTGCTCGAAGATGACTCCGCCATGGGAGTCGGTGATCTGAGCGGTGCGGAGATCCCACTCGACTTCGTCGTAGGGAGAGACGCCCGGCTTGGTGAACAGCCGTCGGAAAGAGAGGCCGGGGGCCTTCTTTTTGGGAGCGGCTGGTGATGCGGTGACGGCAGACGGAGCGGCGGCGGTTTTGGTTTCGGTTTTGACTTCAGGCATCAAGGGGGCTCTCCTAATTAGATTCTATGCGGCTTCTATCGATTCGGGCGTCCGGGTCGGGCGGGGAATCGGGTGTAGCTGAATTTGGTTATAAGGAACCTTTTCTTAGGCCCGTATCGGGCTCTTTGGTTCGACGAACGGCCCACGGCTCATGTCGTTGGCTTTGTGCAGGCGCCGCTTCGCGGCTGCATCCCTTCCGTCAGAAACCGGAAGGGAACGAGGAAGAACAGTGAATCGTAGTGGCCACGGCGGAATTGAGCCGAGGTGTGGTGATAGCTGCCGACGGGGCGCACTCGTTTTGCTGGGTAAGGGAATCTGCGGTATCAGGCCGAGGCGGACGAGTACTGAGTGGCTCGGCAGTAAGTTCCAGAGATGTGGCGAAGTGCGAGCCAATGCCGGTCGCTTTTTCCGCCGAGGAAATGATCCACTGGTTGAGGGCGCTACAGATGCTGCGGCGCTGGGCTTGATCGTGAATCTCGACGAAGCGAACGAAATAGCGTCCGGAGGCCAGGCGCGCCTGCATGGGATTCGGGTGCGACAACATGCGGTCGAGCACGAAGGCTATGTCGTCGTCTTCAAAGAACTGGGTGACGGCCAGCATGCGGCGGGCTTCCTGCTCTCGGCTTCCGGCTTCTGGGGACACAGCGGCTAAAGCCGCACTATCTTTGGCGCCTGACGCGGCGCTAAAGTGCCGCTCTTCCACGTCATCCTGCGAAGTCATTGGGTCCGCGGGATGACCAGTGCTGGCTAGGTTCATCACTTCTTCTGCCAGGGCGAATACACCGGGCTTGCTGGGGACTACCAGAAGACTGTGAGGGGACTCGCAACGGAACCAGCGTGACCATTGCAGGCGACGATAATCCACAGGACGGTCGAAACCGTGTCGTGCCAATGATTCAGAAACTAGTCGAGTAAGGGTCTCCATTGCGGGCTCCTAGGTTCGGACTACTCCAACGAAAAAAGTTCTTATATTGGCACCGCTCGCTTCGTTCGCGGGACAGCCAAGGCGGCTGTCTCCACACGGGCCGTACCGCTGGCGTGCTCCGGGGGAGGATCGGGGCACGGCCACCGCACTCTCAAACCGGACTTCCGACCTTCGTTTTTTCGGCCGCCGGAAGGCTGAAGTTTATGATTATGAAAGGTTTGGGCGCCCGACCTACGGATCAGGAGTCTGGCGCCTGCGCCTCTATTTTTTCCTGCAGCTGCCGAGTCACCTCTGGCTCGGACGGGCTGCCGGTCTTCCTTCACTCTTCGAACTTCCACCCCATTCCCGTGGGGTGAAATTTCATTGCTTGGGATTGCAAAGTTACTCCTGCAGGTTGTGCATGTCAAGAGGGAAACACTATAGGTTGTATCCCTAGCAATGACGGGCTTGATGCGGGATTGGGGGTGGGTTTTCCACAAAGAGCAGTTCTCAGTTCTCAGTTCTCAGTTCTCAGTTCTCAGTTCTCAGTTCTCAGTTTGACCCTCCATCTGCCACGGGTTGCCTTGAATACGGGGATGACGATGGGTTTCGTTGGAATTCAGAACTCGAGAACGCGAAATCTTAAACACTTTCATCACATGAGGCCGAGCCTGGAGGAAGTTACGCGCACAGGTTGGGGAGTTTTCCGTTGAGTGCGCGACGTCTTGTCCAGGGGTAAGCTTCCGTAGGCATCGTCGCGGAAATTGGTTTTGATCTTCTCGATCCTCAGCGGTTCGATCTGGAGACTCGCCAAGCGCAAGTTGACGGGTTCATCTTCTTCGTTCGATCGCTGAGGAGTTGGATTAGGAGTCAGCCCCATGGGAACGTAAACGTCTTCGAATATCCGGCGAGGAGCGATGCTGAGGACCCCATCACAGGATTCCACCAGATAGTCGCCCTTACGGCCACAGTGCTGCCGGCCGAGATGGTCGGTGAAGGTGAGATTGGAATTGAGTTGTTTAGCTTTGACAAGGAATCGCGTGCGGTACGTTTTCCATTCAACCGATTTCATGGCGCGCTGCCCCAGAACTTTCTACTGGAAGTTTGTCCTCAGAGCGTATCTGGGACGAAACGAAATCTCTTGTGAGGTCGAAGCTGAATGTAAGGTTGAATTGCACGCGGGTCAATTCCGCTTTTTGGTGCATTTGAGGAAAACCGCGTGGCCAGATTCGATGGAGTGGCCTGGCTCAAGCAGCCGATGAAAGACATCACGCTGTGGGCCGACATCACGGCGTTTCTTGGATGTGACAGAGGCGTTGAATGAAATCTGGTAGAGTGGGCAACCGGAATCTCCACAGGGCATGCACAGGAAATGCAGAAAGTCAGTTCTCAGTTCTCAGCTGGAGGAGCCATGCGACACAGGGTTACTTTGGGAGTTTCAGTTTTCGTGGGCTTGTCGGCCTGTCTGTTCGGGCAGACTGCGGGCTCAAGAACGATCGCGTTGCGCTGCGGAAACTTTTTCGATGGGCGCGGAGATTCATCACGCAAGAACGTCGTTGTTGTGATCGAAGGCGAGAAGATCAAGGAACTCGCAACGGCTGCGCCTGCCGGCTCCGAGGTGATCGATCTTTCACACCAGACTTGCCTGCCGGGATTGATCGACACGCATACGCACATTCTGCTGCAAGGAGACATCACGGCCGCGGATTACGATGAGCAATTGCTGAAGCAATCGCCGGAGTATCGGACGATCCTGGCGACTGTGAATGCGCGGCGCGCTCTGGAGTATGGGTTCACTTCGATCCGCGACCTTGAGACCGAGGGTGCCGGATATGCCGACGTCGATGTGAAGAAGGCCATCAACAATGGAGTGATTCCCGGGCCGCGGATGCAGGTCGCTACACGCGCGCTCGATGTGACTGGAGCGTATCCGCTGCAGGGATACGCGCCTGCCGTGATGGTCCCGCACGGAGTGCAGGTCGTGGATGGCCCAGACAACGCGCGCCAGGCTGTGCGCGAGCAGATCAGCCATGGCGCCGACTGGATCAAGGTCTACAGCGACCGCTCATATCGGGTGCAAGAGGACGGCGTGCTCGACGACATTCCCACGTTCACGCCGGAAGAACTGAAGGCGATTGTGGATGAAGCTCACCGCGAGCGGCACAAAGTCGCATCGCACGCCATGGCCCTGTATGGCGTACACAACTCCGTTGAGGCGGGTGTGGATTCCATCGAGCATGGGAACTACATCGCGGATGACGACCTGAAGACAATGGCGTCGCGCGGGATCTTCTATGTGCCGACCATTTATGTGGGCGAGTACGTCGCCCAGGGGCGGGCGGCGGAGGGGGCCCCGGTTTGGGTGAAGATGATCCAGATTCATGAGGACACATTCCGGCGGGCCATGAAAGCCGGGGTGAAGATCGCTTTTGGGACTGACGCGGGAGGGTTCGATTGGAAGATCAATCCGGCGAAGGAATTTTCGTCGATGGTGAAGTTTGGGATGACTCCGGCGCAGGCGATCCGCGCGGCGACAATCAATGCCGCGGAGTTATTGGGGATGAAGGATTCGCTGGGGACGCTCGAAGCAGGGAAGTTGGCCGATATTGTGGCGGTGCCGGGGGATCCGTTGGCGGACGTCTCACTGATGGAGAAAGTGGATTTTGTGATGAAGGGCGGAGTGGTGTTCCGGAAGCCCTAGTCTCCGCCTCAAGAGAACTTACCACAGAGGGCACAGAGGAGCACAGAGGATTGGAGATTACAGGAATTACCCGAGCGGAAGTAAGAGCCGATCTGTTGACAATCGCCTCTAGGTACAAAAATTCGTTAGGAGTACTGCAATGACTACTGATCCGGTTTGTGGAATGAGAGTCGATGACAACAGCTCGCAGCATCAGGCGCAGTATGGCGGCCAGACGTATTCGTTCTGCTCGCAGCAATGCAAGAATGAGTTTGAGCAGAATCCGGAGCAGTACGCGCGGTCGGCGGCTTAGGATAATCGGAGCGAAATGAGCAAAAGGCCCTTGCATTTAGCAAGGGCCTTTCCTTGAGCTGCATCTTGTCGTCTGCAATGTGCCTCGTTCAGCAGATTGCATAGGTCCTTCGCTTCGCTCAGGATGACAAGCGAGTTGAAGTGGCGAGCTTTAGCGATGCGCCATGGCTGGTTCGTGGGCGCCCTTGCCGGCTTTGAAGGCGGCGTAGCGCCTGTTGATTTCGTCCCAGTTCACTACGTTCCACCAGGCGGTGAGGTATTCGGGGCGGCGGTTGTTGTATTTCAAGTAATACGCATGCTCCCAGACGTCGTTGCCGAAGATCGGATAAAGGCCCTGCGAGATGGGATTGTCCTGATTCGGCGTGGACATAATCTGCACTTCGCCATTCGGCTTGCCGGCGAGCCATGCCCATCCTGAGCCGAATTGCTTCGCGCCCGCGTCATTGAACTTCGTCTTGAAGTCGTTGAAGTTGCCGAAGGTCTTCTGAATCGCCTCCGCGATCGGGCCGGTGGGATCGCCTCCGCCCTTGGGTTTCATGATCTTCCAGAACATGCTGTGGTTGACGTGGCCTCCGCCATTGTTGCGGACGGCCGCGCGGATGTCTTCTGGAATCGCGTTGAGGTCGCGGATCAGGTCTTCGGCAGATTTGCCGGCGAGTTCGGGATGCTTCTCGAGGGCGGCGTTCAGGTTCTTCACGTAGGCGCCGTGGTGCATGTCGTGGTGCAGCGTCATGGTCTGCTTGTCGATCGTGGGTTCGAGTGCCTCGTAGGCATAGGGCAAGGGGGGTAGTTCGTGAGCCATATTTATCGTTCCTCCAGGCTTGTGAGATGACGGGAGATTGGATTTCGATGCAAGGTTCGTTGGGTCATTATAGCTTGAGGATGGCAATGGGTTGGGGACTCACCACAGGGGACACTGGGTAACACAGAGGAATTCAGGCATTGCTTTACTACTTCCGGCCGAGCAGGCGGATTCTTGAGGTGAAGGCTCTTCCCTGGCAGGCGGTGAATGTCGGGGTCGAGTGGGAGGAGTCGACCACGTTGTTCACGACATAAGGATTGCAGCGACCGGTGATGTTGTCGAAGCCTCCGCGCAGGGCCCAATAGTTATGGAAGAGATGGAACTTCTTTTCGAGTTGCACGTTCAGGGAAAAGTAGTCAGGGTATCGCTCCGCACCAGGTTTTCCAATGAGTTCATGCTGATCGTTCAAAAGGCTGAACGGGAATCCGTTGCGGGCTTCCATCGAGTAGGCGAGTTCGAATTTGTGGAAGACGGGAAGGCTGAAGAAAGGAACATATCCCCAGGAAAGAAAGCGGTTCGGAGTGTCCCACGGGTAAGGACCAGGTTGTTGCGAACTGAGGACTGGATTGTCGACGCTGAAATCGAGCGCCTGGTTGGTGCGGGCTCGCGAGCGCGTGTACGAACCCATGATCGTATAGGTCTCGCGGAAGTTGTGCCGAAGCGAGATCTGAAACGCGTCGTAGTGATCTTCACGAGTATTGCGAAGAATGAAATCGCCCGTCGTTGTCGAATTCCGCGTGTCGTAGACGAAGCCGTTGGTGCCATGTCGGCGCAGAAATTCCGCTTTGAGGTAGATCGCCCTCGGCAGTTTCTTTTCTAAACCGAGGCTCCAGTTGAGGAACCGCGGGGGCTCGAGCGTGTTGGTGTCGATTGAAAACGTGGTCGTGAAAGGCCCTGTTGGGGTGACGCACTTGGTCGGGTTGGTGCAAGTGGGATTGGTAGCGAAGAATATGTCTTCCCGGCTGCCCGCAAACGGGCGGGCGATGAGGAATAGGGGCGTCGCATCATAGACAAGGCCGATTCCGGCTGAGAGTTTGGTATCGCCGGAATTGTCGAGAACATAAGTTCCCGCAAGACGCGGGGAAAGAGCCGCTTCGTGGACGATCGAGTCCCAATCGAAACGAATTCCTGGTTCAATGAGCAGGCGGTCGGTGACACTCCAGCGATCTTCGATGTAGGCGCTGACCTCGTCATTTGTTTGCTCATGAGGCAGGGCGGCAGTGAAGGTGGAGTAGCGAGTGCAAGGAAAGTCTTTGTCTTTCGGCGCAGCGAAACAGATGTCGCCAGGTTCCAGGCTGGAAACTTGTGCCGTCAAAAATGAAATTGGTTGACGATTGAACTGGGCATCATAAGAGAGGCGGTCGAGATCGATGCCGACTTTGAAATCGTGACGGCCGTGCCAGTAGTGGGGCGAAAGATACAGGTTTGCCAAGCCTTGCCAGCGAGTGGCTGACGTGTGCTGGTTCAGATAGTAGTTGCCGAACGCGGTGCTGGGAGTGATCTGGTAGGGGGCCGTCCCGTACGGGGTGAGGCGCAGATTGTATTGGCTGAAGGCAAGTCCGGTTTCGAGCAGCTGGCCGCCGTTGAAGTAATGCTGGTCTTTCACACTGGATATGTAGGCGGTCTCGACATCCTGCGGATTCGTCTGTTGCGGGCTTTGCGGCGAGAGATATGTGTACTGGTCGTGCAGGTAATTGATGAGAAAACTTGTCGTGAGAATGTTGCGACTCGTGATGTTGGCCTGGACCTTCGACAGATTGCCAATGCGCCAGATGTAATCGCTGTCCTGGTTGACCGGGAGAGCGGTGTAAACCAGATTGTTGTATTCGCCTTCGAATGCGTTGTAGTACCAGATTCTCCCCTTAAGGATTGGGCCGGACGTGGTGAAGCGGGGAAGGAATTGATTAAAGCGCCATCCGTGCTTGTTCTGGAGGGATGGAATGAAGTTGGTGGCGAAGAAGCGATAGTGGTCATCACCAATCCCAGTATTCAGATGGAGGACTCCGGCAGATCCTTTGCCGGATTCGGCAGGCTCGCGCGAGGGCTCGACCTGTATGGAGCGGAAAGCGTCGACACTGACGTGAACCACGAGTTGTCCGCTGGCAGGTTGGGTGACGTTGAAGCCATCGAGCTGAGTCTGGGTCTGATAGGTTTGCGCCCCGGCGACGTGAGGCTGGCCAAACTGGTCCTGGACAACTCCGGGAATAAAGTTCAGCACGTTGCGGTAGTCGTGTGTGCCGGGGTAAACGATGTCGATGACGTCGAGCCCACTGATGGTTTCCTGCGACGTGACCTGCGCGGGATCGATGGCCAGAGGGGATTCGTGGACGTCGACAGTTTCATGCACTTCCTGCAGGTGAGAGATCGCCACTTCAATGTTCGAAGTTCGCGTCATCTCCACGGCGGGCTGCTGAAGTTCGTAGAAGCCCTCTTTTTCGACGCGTAGCTGGTATTGCCCCGGCGCGAGATTAGGGAACTGGCAGCGTCCCGTGTAGTCAGTCTGGCATCGAATGGAAAGCTGCGATGGGGCTTCCAAAGAAATCCGTGCGGAAGGAACCGCGACTCCGTTTTCGTCAACCACTGTGATCACGGGGACCGAGCCGACTTGGGCGGCGGCCGTACAGGCGAGAGCGACGGTCAGGAGGAGGGCACGCATCCGTTCCACTCATTGTATGAGCGTACGCGGGAATTGGTTTCTTAAGATGCGGAGAATCTGCCGAATGGAAGCCCGAAGCGGAGCGGTGACTCCAAAAGTCTACGGCCCGGTGCCGCCAGTGTGGCAATCGGCGCAGCTGACCTGCGTCAGATCTCCGATGTCTACCGGATGTTGGAACGCAGGTGCGGGGGCAGTCGCGGTGGCGGTGCCCTCGGTTTCCGACATCACGGAGTGACACTGGTTGCAGTCCTTACTGATTGCGCGGCCGTCGGCGCTGACGTGCTGGCCGTCATGGCAGCGGAAGCATCCCGGGTAATAGTAGTGCCCAAGATTGTTGGGATGCGTCTGCCAATTCAGCTTCATGTCGGGGAAAGTGGTGCGGCTGTAGATCTGCTGAATTTCCGTGACTGCGTTGCGGATCTCCAGTTGCCTACTCTTGGCTACATCCGGATATTTCGTCTCATAGAAACCCTGGAGGCCGCTGGCAATGGCGCGCAACGCTTCGTCGTTGGTTTTGTAAGTGGCCGCCAGGACCGTCACCGCCTCTTGCTTGATGAAGGGCAATGATGTATCGATGCGGCGAGCGAGCAATGCCTGATCGACTGACTGATCCGGCGGAACGTAGATGTGCGTGGGCCGGTTATGGCAATCGACACAGTCCATGTGGTGACGCGGCGATTTTGCGATCTGATCTTTGCTCAGGCTTGAGTCTTTCGCGTAGTACTCGGTGACGCGTCCCTGCAGGTCTTCGACGTGGATGTAAGGGATCACCTGGCGCTTGTCGTCGGCGGCAACATAGTCGATCTTGTTGCCGATGTTCATGTGCCAGTGGATGCCTTCGGGCGCACCAGTGGCGGGATCTCCGCCGCCCGTCTTGATCAGCATGCGAATCTGGCGGAGGGTGTTCTTCTCATCGCTGCCGAAGTGCGAGAAGACTTTCAGCTGGCCGCCGTAGAACTTTTTCGGCCAGTGGCATTGTTCGCAGGTTTCCTGCGCCGGGCGGAGGTTTCTCACCGGAGAAGGAATCGGGCGGGGATAGGTATTGAATATCGTCGCAAACACCTGGCGGCTGCCCGAAAGCTTCGACTTCACGAACCAAGTGGCTCCCGCGCCCACGTGGCACTCCGCGCAGGCCACACGGGCATGGGGAGAAAGTTGGTACGCCGTATATTCGGGAATCATCACGGTGTGGCAGAGTTGTCCGCAGAAAGAGGTCGATTCCGTGAATTCGTACGCTTTATAGCTACCAGCGGCGCTGACGACAACGAACACAAGTAAGAACGTGATGAATGAAATGACAGCGCTGCGCTGGGTGTGATCGTTCAGATCAATGCGGGGATAGAAAGCTGAAGGGGCTGCATGCTTCCGGCGTTCCAGGAGCACGCCGGCCAGCATCAGTAGCAAACTGAGGATCAGGAATCCCGGCGACACCATGTAGGCCAGAATGCCAATGTAAGGGCTGGGCTTGGTCGCAATCTGATCAATCAGGAAGAAAATGAAAATGTTGGCCACGCTGACGATTCCCAGCGCCACTCCCGCGAGGCTGACCGGATTGCGCAGCAGCATGCGCGAGCGATGCCAGGGTTCCACCGCAGGCGGTGGAGTCTTCTCAGTGTCCATGCTTGACCTCAGTTGGTTCTGGTTCTTCCGCTATCGTGGCGTGTGATTCCTCATGGTTCAAGACTTCGACAACCGGGCTCGGATCCAGGCCGTGTTCTTCCTCATAGTGATGTAGCGTCATTTTCCCATCCCACCACGCCCAGTTCATCGGATAAACGTCAGGATCGAGGAATACCTGATAGAAATGCCAGACGATAATCGCGAGGGTTGCCAATACTGCCTCGTAAAAATGGATTGCGGTCGCGACGTCGAGCCACCAGCGCGGCAGATGATTGCCGAAGGACACTTTCGCCCACAACATGACACCGGTTCCGGCCATCACGAACATGCCCCAGACCAGGGCCCAGTATTCCGCCTTTTCCGCGTAATTAAAGCGCGGGAAGTCGGGCTTGATGTTGGAGAAGCCCAGATAGTACGACAGATTCTGCCATGCGCCCTTGACGTCGTCCACTGTGGGGAAGAGATCGCGCGCCAGGCGGCGTCCTTGGCGCGTCAGAAAAAGGTCGAAGAGGTGAATGATGCTCACGCCGATCAGAACCACGGCTGCCACGCGATGTAGCAGGTGCCGCATCCGCTCGCCGAGGGACAGCATCGAGGCGAACCAGGAATCGGGGAACTTCAAAGCGAAGCCGGTAAGCACGAGCAGGATGAAGCTAGTCAGCAAAGCGGCGTGCTGCCAGCGGAAGCGCAGTGGCATGCGGGTGACGAATCGATGCTCAAGCTTGCGCCGCGCGATCACCTTGGCGCGCCAAATGATGAAGTTATGCGCCAGCATGCCGCCAATCACCATGAAGATCAGGGCGAGATACATCTTGCGAATCCAACGGACGGCTTTACTGCCGATGTCGGCTGAAAGCGGCGCGTCTACGTGAACCTTCGCCGAAGTAAATTTCTCTGTCACGCCCGGATGGCACTGGCCGCAGGTGCGTGCGAGATTGGAGGGGTGAATGGTCGAACGCGGATCGCTCGAGGGGAAAATGCTGTGAGTGCCGTGGCAACTGGCGCAGTTGGCCACGACCTGTGAACCGAGGCGCGAGGCCAGTCCGTGATAGCTGGCGAGATAGGTTGTGGCGCGGCGGCCTTCGACGCCAAACTCCTGCGAGAGCCGCATTCCTTCATGGCAGCGGGCGCATGTGGCTTGCGCCACATTCTGCGCCGACACCGGCGAGTTCGGATCAGTATGCGCTTTGATGGAGTGAATGCCGTGGCAGTCCGTGCACACTGGCGCCTGCCAGTTGGCGTTCGCGATCGCCTGGCCATGAATGCTTTGTTGGAATTCCTTGGAGATCTGCTCGTGGCACTTGCCGCAGGTCACTGGTACGTTGAATTTGAAGATGGGGGATTTCGAGTCTTTGGCGTCGAGAATTTCGTGCGTGCCGTGACAATCGGTGCAGACCGCCGCTTTCTCAGACCCGTTGGCGACGGCATGTCCGTGAACGCTCTGCTCATACGAGGAGACCGTCTGGACACGAAGGCCGCTGCCCTCCATTACAAACTTCTGGCTGTGGCAGGCTCCGCAAGTCGCCGGAATGTTGCTGTGATGCACGCGCGACTTGGGATCGCTTGCCGGCAGGAGTGCGTGTGGGCTGCCGTGGCAGTCAACACAAGTGGCCGCGTTTGAGTTCCCGCCTTTTACGGCCTTGGCGTGAAAGCTGCGCTCGTAGGCTGCCTGCTCGTCGGCGTGGCAGGTGGCACACGTGATCCGCTGCGGAGGGGTCTCATGCGCGGAACTCTTTACGTCCGTGTGGCAATCCACGCAGGTGAACATGCTGCCATGGATGGAATCTTTAAACGCCTGAGGATCGACGTGCAGGCTAACAACCTTGCCGTTCACTTCGTGCGACAGAGAAGCATCGCTGTGGCAGGCGAGACATTCGTCAGCCGTGGGCTTCGGGGAATCTTTCTTGGACGCAGCGTGGAGCGCTCCCGCTGCTAAAAGAAGGGTGAGGGCAACTCCAGGCGCAAAAAGATTCCGTATTGTTCGCGTGGACATGCTCTCACCCGCCATTTCTTCAGAATCAAGCGATTTTTCTTAGGCGGCATTGCTGCCGCTCATTGTTTGCCAGATCTACTTGGCCAGACCGCGAATGTGAGTGACCAGGTCTTTGATCTCCGCATCCTTAAGCTTGCCGCTGTAGGACGGCATCTTGCCTTTGCCCTTGGTGATGATGTCGGTCAACTGGGCATCGGTTTCAGCCTTAACTTCGGGCGAAGCAAAGTCGCGGGCGCCCATCTTGGTGCCCACCGCCGTGCCTTTGCCATCCGGACCATGGCACATAGCGCACTTTGCCTTGTAAGTGGCGGCAGCGTCATCAGCGAATGCCGGCGACGCGCAGGCCGCGATCAGACCGCAAGCCAGCAAAGCTACAAGGGCCGTTCGAAAGGAGAGGTATTTCATATAGTTAGCTTCCTCCTAAGGAAGATTTTTCGTTGGCACGATATCACAGAGCAGGGGTCGCCCGTTGCCTCACTGCCACAACCCGTGATAAAGCGGGTTGCAGTGGATCGTGCTATCGTCCCGTACCCTGAGAACTCACTCGCAGGCCTAGGTTCGCATGCCGGGGAAAGCCGACCTATGGCAGAAGTCACTCGCCCCTGTGACATGAATCACAGGGTTTTCTCCAGTCAATTGTGATGGTTATCACGGGTGGGTGTGCGATTCCGCACTGCTCGAAGACATCGCGCGTCCTACGATGGGCGGCATGCCTACCGCCTCGCAGTTACCCCCCGGACGCTCGAAATCGACCCCCGTCAGCGCCGGACGGGCGGCGGTTTCGGAGGCTGATGCGATTGGAGCTTCACGCGGCTTCCCGCTCCGGCCATTGCAGGTGACCTGGGAAATGACGCGACCCGGTGGGGGGAAGGCTGCGACGGCGCGCCCAGCCAAGAGTGCATCGCGTGAAGCCAACCACTTCTCGACCGCGGAAGCTTTTCACCTGATCGAGGACGTTGCCGCCATGCACGTGCCGCTGCTGGCGCTCACAGGCGGCGATCCTCTGACTCGCCCTGACCTGTTTCCTATCATCGAATTCGCGTCGGGCCACTCGGTGCGCACCGCTCTTACCCTGCTGCCAACGCCCAATCTCGAGCCGGGCATCATCGCCGAACTGAAAGCATGCGGGCTGATGCGGGTTGGATTCTGGTTGCATGGCTCGACACCCGCGCTCCACGACAGTTACTGGGGAATCTCAGGGCTACACCGGCGCACGCTGGACGCCATCGGCACATGTCATGAAGTGCAGCTGCCGGTGCAGGTAAACACCATCGTGTCGCGGCGGAACGTTCAGGATCTCGATTCCATGATTGAGCTCCTGACGAGGCTCGACGTGGTGTTGTGGAATGTCGTCTTCTTCGTGCCAACCAGCCGCGACGAGGCCGGCACGATGCTAAGCGCCGACGAACATGAGGACGCTTTTGCCAGGCTCTACCAGGCCTCGAGGCATGTACATTTCCAGATCAAAACTACCGAGGGACAGCACTACCAGCGCTATCTATTGCAGCAACGGGTACGGGAATCGCGTGGACGGCTGACCGAGGCCGAAGCCATTACCTGCGCTCCGAAGGGGCTCAGCGACGGAAAGGGATTGGTGTTCATCAACTATCGCGGCGAGGCCTCTCCCAGCCGGTTTCTTCCCCTCTCCGGCGGCGATGTGACCCGGCAATCGCTCGCCGATGTGTACTGCGAATCTCCGTTGTTCGTTTCGTTGCGCGATAGTTCGCGGCTGAAAGGGAAGTGCGGCCGGTGCCCGGCCCGTAATGTGTGCGGGGGATCACGCGCTCGCGCCTATGTGATGACCGGCGACCTGTTCGCGTCCGATCCTTGCTGCGCATTTGAGCCGTGAGTCAGTACGCTGTAGCAAGTACCCAATTCTTAGTTCTCGCTGACAACCCCAGGGCGCTCGATTAGTTCGTGTTTTTGCGTGAGTGAAATCACACGGGGTTGTGATTGCGGCGGCAGCGGTTCTGACCGAGTTGCCAGCCTTGCGGGCGGCTCGGAAGGCGCTGAATTCGCGGGCCTCGCAGATCTCGTCGTGATTTAAATCACAAACAGTTGTGCTTTTGGTCACGCAGCCCGTTTCGGGATTCCTAGAAAATTGGGGCAATGGAGCGGGGCGGCAAGGCATGTGCGGCACGCCCTTGTGATTCAAATCACCATTCCAGGTGACTCAATACACGGTCTTCCTCGACTCCCTCTGGCATTCTGACACGCAATTGAGGTGCCCTATGGCTCAAGACGATCGCGACATTCTCGAAATTCTGAAGTTCGAGTTGAGTTTTCTGGAGGATGGGGGCTATGGGCGGTCTCCGCAGGCGCCTTGGCGCGCCCCTGCCATCTTCGAAGATTCGCCGATATGTCCGAACTTCTGCGATCCGGCGCGTCCGCATCCGTGTGAGAGCTGCCTGCTCGAACAATTCGTACCGGAAGGCCAGCAGAAGGAAAGCATCCCGTGCCGGTTCATCCGCCTGACAGAAGAAGGGCTGACCGTAGAAGACCTGTACCGCACGGGCAGCCAGGCCGAAATGGAAGAGGCGCTGGCCAAATGGCTGCGCGCCCAGATTCAGCGGATCGAGCGGGAACGCGCGCTTTCTCCAAGGGAAGGCGCAGCCTAAGCCCGCTGCCAAATTTCTATCGAAGCTTGCAGGTTGTCCGTTCCAGCCCTACTGGACCAAGGAGACGTAAGAATCATGAATGAAGAACACGCATATCGAGTAGCCGCATGGTGGACTTCTGGACGCACTGGGCTGGCCAAGTCCGATTCTGCCCCCAACGCGATCCACTTCACTGCACCAACGGAATTTGGCGGCCTGGAAGGCCGCTGGACTCCCGAAGAACTTTTGCTCGCTGCTGTAGCCGGTTGCTACACCACGACCGTGCGCGCCATCGCAGGAAGTGCGCAATTCGACTTCACTGATCTGCAGGTAGAAGCCAGCGGTACCGTGCGCAAAGCGGAGTCAGGCTACAGCTTCACGCAGATTGTGGTTCGTCCGAATCTGAAGATCGCCTCTGCCGAAGAGCGTGACCGCGCCCTGGATTTGCTCAAGCGCGCCGAGAAGTTGTGCCTGGTCTCGCGAGCCTTGGGCACCACATTGAAGTTCGAGCCGCAATTGGAAATTATTAAACCGGCGTCGATCGCATAAATCGCGGGCGTTGAGCCCCGCGTCTTGTGGCCTCGGACGCGGAGCTAAAGCGCCGCTCTTGCACTGCTTCGTCGAAAATACAGGTCTCTCGCTTTCGCAAAAGCGAGGCGCTATCGTGGCTTCGCGAATTTAGTATTCAAAGCTAAAGCTACAGTTCCAGCCGAGCGGAGATGGACGAGGGATCTTCCATTGCGCGCAGCTTGAATCCGACTTTCTTGAAGATCGCCTGCGTGGCCAGGTTGTCGCGCAGGATTTCTCCGGAGAGACGTCTGAACTTTTCTTCGCGCGCCACTCGCGCCACTCCGGCGAGAAGTTCAGTTCCCAGTCCGCGTCCCTGCCATTGATCGGATACCAGCACGGCCGCTTCCGCTTCGCCACGATTGATCGCGCTGAATCGTCCGACGCCTAATACTTCATGCTGGCCGGTCGTTGGATTCTTGCGATCGGCGACCAAGGCGAACCCGCGATCGTAGCTGCCGAAGCAGATGCGCACGAGCCGCTCATGCTCGACTCGCGTGCTCAAACTCAGCGAGCAAAAATATCGCAAATACACACTACGCTCGGAGAGCGTGTGATGGAACTGCACCATCAGCGGCTCGTCTTCAGGACGAATGGGGCGGATGGTGACTGGAGTTCCATCTTTCAGTTTCCAGTCCCAAACATATTGCGCGGGGTAAGGACGAATCGCCGCACGCGGCAGGCCCTCCGCGGTCATGCTGGAGTCGTGCAGGACGACGCGCGCGTCGAGCGCCAGCAGGTGGTCGGGTGTGGCGAGCAGGGGATTGATGTCGATTTCTTTGATCCATGGCTGCTCGAGAACGAGTTGGCTGAAGCGAACCAGCAACTGCTCGAGCGCGGACAAGTCCACCGGCTTGCGCCCGCGCACACCATTCAGGGCGGCGAAGATTCGGGTCTGCTCCATCAACCGCTGGGCCAGAGTGGTGTTGAGCGGAGGCAGAGCCAGGGCGCGGTCGCGATACACCTCGACCATCACACCGCCAGATCCAAATAGAATCACGGGACCGAATTGTGCGTCGATGGTGCTTCCGAGAATGAGTTCGTATCCGTCGCGCCGCACCATGGGCTGCACGGTTACGCCCAGGAAATGTTGAGCGCCCGCCTTCTCTGTGACGGCAGTACGAATCGAGCGGAATGCGCCTCGTAGCTGATCTTCGTTCTGCAGGCTGAGGCGGACTCCATCCACATCCGTCTTGTGCGCAATCGTATTCGACAGGAGTTTCAACACGACGGGATAGCCGATGGCCGATGCCGTCGCGACTGCCTGCTCCTCCGTCTCTGCGGCTCGAGTTTCCACGACAGGAATGCCATAGGAAGCGAGGACCTGCTTGGCTTCAAACTCGTTGAGCAAAGTTCGTCCTGAAGCGCGCGCCTGCTGCACAAATTCTGTGACCTTCTTGCGCGCATCGATTGCCAGCTCGGGTCCCTCGACCATCGCCGGAGTTTCGTAGAGCCCGCGCAGGTTGTAGGTATAGCGCCACATGTAGGTGAACGCCCGCGCGGCGGTGTCGGGATACGAGAATGTGGGGATGCCCGCAGTGTTCAGAATCGTGGTGCCCTCGGCGACGCCGTCGCCGCCCATCCAACTCGCGAGCACCGGCTTGCCCGTTGTGCGGGCGTATTTCGTCATCTCCTTGGCGGTTGTCGTGGGATCGGCAAGCCCCTGCGGCGCGATGATGGCCAGCAAGGCGTCGCCGGCGGGATCCTTCGAAACAGTGTCGACTGCCTTCACGAAGCGCTCGGCGTCGGCATCGGCCAAGACGTCGACAGGATTGTGGCGACTCCAGTGGGGGGAAAGAAATCCGTCGAGTTCTTGCAGCGTGGTCTGCGAGAGGACGGTCAACTCTCCGCCGGTGGCCATGAGGGCGTCGGTAGCCAGGACTCCTGGTCCGCCCGCATTCGTAACGATACTGAGCCGCGGCCCTCGAGGACGCGGCTGCTTGCTCAGTGTCTCCGCCATGTAAAAAAGATCCGCGAGATTTTGCACGCGCAACACACCGCAACGGCGGAAGGCGGCTTCAAGAACGTCATCGCTTCCGGTCAGCGCTCCGGTGTGCGAAGCTGCGGCGCGCGAGGCCGCCTCCGAGCGCCCAGCCTTGATCACGATGATCGGCTTGCCCAGCGCAATCTCGCGCGCGGCCGCAAGGAACGAACGCGCGTCTCCCACGGATTCCATGTAAATGAGAATGCTCTTGGTGTGGGGATCGTCGCCGAAGTAGTAGATGAGGTCGCCCCAGCCAACATCGAGCATCGAGCCGGTCGAAACGATCGCACTGAAGCCGACGTCCTCCTTCCGGCTCCAATCGAGGATTGCAGTCTGGAGTGCACCGCTCTGGCTGAGGAACGCGACACTGCCTTTCTTCGGAATGGTTTTCGCGAATGTGGCGTTAAGACCAATCGTGGGATTCATGAAGCCCATGCAGTTGGGCCCGATCAGGCGCAGGGATCCGCGCTGCAGGTGCTTCTTGATTTCATCTTCGAGTCGAGCGCCATCGGGACCTTGCTCGCGAAATCCGGCGGAGATCACCACAGCCGATTTCACTCCGGCATCGACGCACTCGCCAATGATCTGCGGCACGGTCTGCGCTGGAGTTACCACCAGCGCCAGATCGACTCCGCCGGGAATGTCGGCAATCCGCTGCTGGGTTTTGAGTCCAGCGACTTCCGGATGGCTGGGATTGACGGGATAAATCTTGAGCGGGAACTTGCTTTCAAGCAAGTTGGAGACGACGCTGCGTCCCACTGTGCCGGGGCTGTCTGTGGCTCCAATCACAGCCACGGACCGAGGTAAGAACAAGGGTTCGAGCGCTCCGCGTGCAGGTGGAGGGGCGGTGTAGATTTTCCCAACAGGAGAAACGACGGGTGCGCTTGACAAGCTCACAGAACTCCTCCGGCGGATACGGTCATTTTTTCATACGGATAGAGATCGTGCCCAACCATGTTGTTGTTTACAACAATTTCATTATTGCAGGAGTTTTTCTATCTGGTTGTGTATCAAGGACATACCTGAAATCACAGGGGCTTGTGACGATGATCACACCCAAAAGTGCGCGGGTGCACTCTAATCGGTAAGGAGGTGCAGCGAAATGCGCGCCCCTTACGGTCTTAATATTCTTGATAATTGCCTTACTTGTCCGGTACGAGAAGAACATCTTTTTTGCAATCTCTCGATACATGCCGGACAACGCCTAAACGAAATTAAATCTACAGCCGTGTATCCCAAAGGGGCGATGCTCTTTATCGAAGGTCAGCAGCCCCGCGGTGTTTTCGTGCTGTGTGCCGGAAAGGCAAAACTCTCCACCTCCTCGCGCGAAGGCAAGACTATCATCACCAAGCTTTCGGAATCCGGTGATGTGTTAGGCCTGAATTCGGTGATCTCCAATCGGCCGTATGAAGTCACGGCCGAAATGATGGAGCCGGGCCAGGCTAACTTCATTCCGCGCGAATCTCTTTTGCAGTTCCTGAAAGAGCACGGAGAAGTGGCATTGCGCGTTGCCGAACAGCTCAGCCGGAACTACTACACGGCGTACGAGGAGATCCGGACGCTGGGCCTTGCAACCTCGCCATCGGAGAAGTTCGCCAAGCTTCTGTTGTCATGGTCTCCGAAGGCGGCAAATGGCGAAGGGGCGCAGGTGAAGCTGACGCTTACGCACGAGGAAATCGCCGAGATTATTGGCACCACGCGCGAAACGGTCAGCCGGCTGTTTTCCGAATTCAAGAGAAAACAGCTCTTGCAACTGAAGGGATCGACCCTGATCATCCGCAACCGTCCGGGGTTGGAGAAGATCGTTCAATCCTGATCGGCTCACACCGTTCGATTGCGGCTGCAACGCGGTCGTGTCTAGTGATGAAACTTCTCACTCCTCCCCAGAGGCGTCTCTGCCTCTTTCTTTCTCATTGTGATCGCCGTTGAGGTTCTGCTGTCGCGGCGCGCTTTTCTTGTTTCTGTCTCGCGTCCGCTGCGGACGGCTGCGCAAGGGGCCCTGTGGGCAACAGCACAAGTTTGGCCTCGGTTCCTCCCCAAACCACTGTCATTTCCTTGCAGCATCTGTCGCACAACCATAAGCGCTCGTATAGCGACGGCGGAAAGCATCCGCTGACTGACTCAACCTCAGGCGTAGGGGTCAGTCGGAAAATCTTCCCCTGATGCAGATATAGGAATCTCTCGGAACATGTGGGATTGGCGCATTTCGAGACCATGCGCGCATGCCTCCCGGCCACGTGACCAAAATCGTACTTGAGATCGAGAAAATGCGAGGTGACGCCGGATACGGTGTTGGGTGACTCGTGTCACCCGCGCGGGAGGGAAGCAAGGTCCGTTCCCATCTGATTTAGAATCACATGACGATGTGCAATTTCCGATCCGCCAGCTTCTCGCGATGAAAGAAATCTCCTGTGCCGCATTGCTGTTCGATCTTGACGGAGTTCTGATCAACTCCACTCCAGCCGTTGCGCGCGTGTGGTGGCGATGGGCGGTGGAGCACGGATTCAATCCTGAGGAGGTGGTGACTCGAGCGCACGGCCGCCCCAGCCTTGCCACTGTGCGCGAGTATCTTCCGAATGCCGATCACGAGGCGGAGAACCTGGAGATCGAGCGTCGTGAGATCGAAGACCTGGAAGGTGTGGTCCCGTTACCCGGTGCGCTCGATCTGCTGTCCAGGCTTTCCGAGGACCGGTGGACGATCGTGACATCTTGCACGCGACCGTTGGCCGAAGTTCGGATCAAGGCCACGGGACTCCCCTTGCCGCAGAAGATGATTACCTCGGACGACATCCAACACGGCAAGCCACATCCCGAGCCCTATCTGAAAGGAGCTTCCGTCCTGGGATTTCCGGCAGAGGAGTGCGTTGTGCTGGAGGACGTTCCCGCGGGAGTTCGAGCCGGGAAATCCGCTGGGGCGAGAGTGATTGCTTTTACGACGACGGTTAAGGCGACGGGGCTCAAAGAGGCGGGCGCCGATTGGATCATGAACAGTTGCGCGGATATTCGATTGTTGGATCGAATGAAGGATCTCCGGTTGGCGCTCCGTTTGCCGCGATAAAGCTGCGTCCCGCGAACTCCGCCGGGTGTTCTGTCAAAGGCATGCCAGGCGAGCTCTTTGAATGCCTCCGTTCTCCAACCCTTCGCCTCGGTATCTGTGCTCTTCATTTCAGCGTTAAAATCTTCGCAGGTATTGACCAACTAAGGGTCCGGGAACCGCATCCATTAAAGACTACAGCGAGGTTGAATTATGAGAGTCAAATCGCTTGTTTCTCTCGGCACTCTACTTTCGCTTTTGTGTTTGAGCGCCGCCACACAAGACACTCAACGCGGTCAGCCTTCGGCCAAATCTCAAGACCGCATCATCAGGGAAGTCCGGCACGAGTTGCTCATGTTGCCGTATTTCGGCGTGTTCGACTACATCGCCTTCAAAGTCGATGGCGACACGGTTACGTTACTGGGCCAGGTGGTTCGGCCGGTTCTAAAGTCCGATGCCGAGAACGCCATAAAACACATTGAAGGCGTCGAACACGTCAACAACCAGATCGAGGCTCTTCCTCCATCTTCGATGGATGACCAAATCCGCCTCCGCCTCTTCCGTGCGATCTACGGTGATCCGGGTCTGGAGAAATATGCGCTGGGAGTGCAGAAGCCCATTCGCATCATTGTCAAGAACGGTCACGTGACGCTCGAAGGCGTCGTGGATAACCAGGCCGATAAGGATCTGGCAAATATTCGCGCGAAAGGCGTGCCGGGTACTTTCTCGGTGGACAATAATCTGCAGGTCGTGGGGTCGAAATAGCTGGCGCGAGGGGATGGCGTTGTCGTCCTCTCGCTTCTCTTCTTTGCACGACTTTCAGTCGGCGCGGTGCGCGTGGCGACAAAATCGTTATTGCCCGCCTACCAACCTTGCGCTGCGCGCGTATAATTCTCCCCGGATTTGACTTCGGCCCCAACGGAACACTTGGAGGACACGTCATCATGAGTTTTCATGCCATCAATCGTCGTACGTTTCTGAAAACTGCTGGCACCGCCGCGGCGGTGAGCTTGCTGCCCGGTCGATTGCTTTGGGCGGCTGGCGAACACAAAATCGACAAGGTCGGCGTGCAACTCTACACCGTCCGTGATTTGATGAAGGATGACTTCGAAGGCACCATCGCCAAGGTCGCACAGATCGGGTACAAGGAAGTGGAATTTGCGGGGTACTTCGGCCGCACCGCGGATCAGGTGAAGGCTGTGCTCCAGAAGAATGGTCTCAAGGCTCCTTCCACACACGTGCAGTACGACGAGCTTGATGACAAGTTGCCGTCGGTGATCGAATTTTCGAAGACCATCGGTTTGGAGTACATCATTTGTCCATGGATTCCCGAAGATCTGCGCAAGAATCCTGATATCTGGAAGCAGGCCTCGGAGAAGTTCAACAAGTGCGGCGAGCAGAGCAAGAAAGCCGGCATGGAGTTCGGCTATCACAATCACTGGTTCGAATTCCTACCCGTCAACGGGAAGAAGCCGTATGACGAACTGCTCGCGATGTGCGAGCCGAATCTTGTGAAGATGGAAATGGATCTCTGCTGGATCACGGCGGCGGGCTCTGACCCTGTAGCGTACTTCGAGAAGTATCCCGGGCGCTTCGCCTTGGTCCACGTGAAAGACATCAAGAAGATCCCCAAGGTAACGCAGGGAGGCTCACAGGATTTCGGCAGCTCATTGAACGAGTTGACCGAGGTGGGCAGCGGCATCATCGATTGGAAGAGAATCTTTGCCCACGCGGATCAGGCCGGAATCAAGCACTACATCGTCGAGCACGACAAACCTAATCAGCCGATTGAGAGCATCAAGGGTAGCTACGAGTATCTGAGCAAGCTGCGCTGGTAGCGAATAGATTGTGACGAACGCCGCCGCTCCCGCGGCGGCGACTTTTTCTGGGGGCAAACTTCACAGGGGACCATGCAGGTCAAGCGCACGCCCAAAACTTATGATGTTTGCATCATTGGCTCCGGCGCCGCTGGCGGCACTGCCGCCAAAGTGCTTACCGAGGGCGGGCTCAGCGTCGCCTTGCTTGAGGCGGGGCCTCCGCTTGTTCCCGAGCGCGACTACAAAGAACATGTCTGGCCCTACGATTTGCCGCACCGTGGTGTCGGCGTCGGCGGGCGAGCGCGGCATGATCTGGACAACGAGTTTCTCGCCCCCAACGGTGCGTGGGAGATCGAGGGAGAGCCTTACGTCTCTGCTCCCGGATCGAAGTTCCGCTGGTTTCGATCGCGCATCGTTGGCGGGCGCACCAATCACTGGGGACGCATCGCGCTGCGTATGGCGCCGGTGGATTTCAAAGTCCGCTCGCGCGATGGCATGGGCGACGATTGGCCCATCAGTTATGAAGATGTCGCGCCGTATTACGACAAAGTGGAGTCGCACATCGGAGTGTTTGGGACGAAGGAGAATATTCCGAGCGCGCCCGACGGCATATTTTTGCCACCGCCGAAGCCGCGCTGTACCGAGACCATCATCAAGAAGGCGTGCGACAAACTGAGCATCTTGTGCATTCCTTCACGGTTGGCGATCTTGACGAAGCCGCACAACGGACGCCCCGCCTGTCACTACTGCGCGCAGTGTGGACGCGGATGCATCACGGCTTCCAACTTCAGTTCGAGCCAGGTGATGATTCCTCCGGCCGAGAAGACGGGACGCCTGACGATGATCACTGGCGCCATGGCCCGTGAGCTGGTCGTGGGGAAAGACGGGAAGGTTGCGGCGGTTTCTTACATTGACAAAGCGACGAAGGAAGAAAGGCGGCTGCATGCACGCGCTTTCATTGTTGCGGCCAGTGCCTGCGAGTCAGCGCGACTCTTGCTCAATTCACGGTCTACGGTCTTCCCCGACGGGCTGGCAAATTCCTCCGGCGTGGTCGGCCGCAACCTCATGGACACAGTCGGCAGCGACGCGGGAGGATATTTCCCTCAACTCGAACGCGTGCCCGCCCACAATCACGACGGTGTAGGCGGAATGCATATGTATCTGCCGTGGTGGAAATTCGACCGCAAGAATGAATTTCTGCGCGGCTATCACACGGAATTCGGCGGGGGCCGAGGCATGCCGGGCGTCGGCGATTACGACGATCTTTGCGATGAGTTCGAGGGCTATGGAGTTTCTCTGAAGCGAGAGTGCAAGAGGAAGTACGGCACTTACATCGGATTCGCCGGACGTGGCGAGATGATTCCCAACGAGAATTGCTACTGCGAGATCGATCCTTCGGCCGTTGACCAATGGGGCATCCCCGTGCTCCGCTTTCACTGGAAATGGAGCGACAACGAAATCAAGATGGCGAAAGATATGCAGGAAAGTTACCGCGCCATCGTCGAGGCAGCCGGCGGGGTTTTCATTCCTTCGACGCAGCAGGATGCGGATCATCCCTACGGCATCGCCGATGGCGGCGTCATCATCCACGAAGTCGGAACGGCGCGCATGGGAGAGCACTCGGCAACTTCCGCTTTGAATCAATACTGCCAGGCGCATGATGTGAAGAATCTTTTCGTCACCGACGGGGCATGTTTCGTTACCAATGCCGACAAGAATCCGACGCTCACGATCATGGCGCTTACTTGGCGCGCCTGCGACTACTTGTTGGACCAGGCGAAGAAAGGGAATCTCGGAGCGTAAGCATGGCAATCTCACGGCGCGACATACTCAGATCGCTCACAATGACGGCGATCAGCGGATCGGTCTTGCGCGTGATTCCGCTCGAGGCCGCTGAGTATGCGCACCGTATGGTGAAGGCCGAGAAGGCGGCTACGAGCACTCACTCGTACACCCCAAAATTCTTCTCCGCGCACGCGTATAAGACCCTTCAAAGCCTCTGCAATTCCATCATCCCGACAGATGAAGAAGCGAAAGGCGCAGTCGACGCCGGCGCACCGGAATTCATTGATCTTCTCACCAGCGAGAACAAGGACTACCAGATCGCGCTTGGCGGCGGCCTGATGTGGCTCGACAATACCTGCATCGACCGATATGAGAAGCCCTACCTCGATTGCACCGCCGAGCGGCAGAAAGAGATTCTCGACCTGATCGCCTATCGAAAAAGCGCGAAGAACGATCCCAGCCTGGGGCAGGGAATCGAGTTCTTCAGCTTCCTGCGCAAGCTTACCGCCGACGGATTTTTTACCAGCGAAATCGGCATCGATTACCTGGGTTATATCGGCAATACCTACGTTCTGGAGTTTCCTGGCTGTCCGCCGGTGCCCGAATAGCGTCTTGCAGAGCCTTTCGACGAGGATTCAATCCCAGAACAGGGGAACATGTACTTGTGTCACGCTGCGCACTCAAGCATTTCCATGGCACCTTGAGGTGTGGGGAAATCACACAAAGGCGACCTCATCGATTGGGATTCGGGCCGCGAAGGCTACGTTAATTCCCAGAACCGATTCATTCCGGTAGTTTCGATTCCCAAGCCTGCCAAGAAGGCCAAGAGCCAAGGTGGTCTGAGTATTCGCGCGGAAGAGCGACTGGGCAGCCTGATTGCCGCCGGTGGTATCGTCTGGGCGGTATACGTCGCAACCGTCGATTACGCCAATCTCTGGCGCATGCAAATCATGCCCCCTGGCCCGGTCGAGGTCTGCGCTCTGGGGATTTTGGCTTGGCTTCACGCCAAATGGCGACGGTCTACGAAAGTCGATTGAATAGAGAAATATTCTCAGGACGATCCCGGGCCAAAACCAAAGAGCTTCAACCACAAAGGACACGAAGGTCCACGAAGGAAAAACTGGACCAGACTACCTTCGTGTACCTTTGTGTCCTTTGTGGTCACAGAAGTTACCGCACAGCGAAGGGATCTTCCAGCGACGGAGTCTGCGGCGTGAATAACTCCGCGCCGTTTGCGGTGATGTGCATGTCGTCTTCGAGACGGATGCCAAACTCGCCCCGAATGTAGATGCCCGGCTCATTGCTGGTCGTGATATTCGCCTGCAACTTCGCTGGATTGCCGCGGACGAGATAAGGCCATTCGTGGCCATCCATCCCAAGCCCATGTCCGAGACGATGAGTGAAGTATTTGTAGTCGGGGCCGTAGCCGGCGTCGGTCACAACCTTCCGCGCCGCCGCATCGACTGAGCCGCATTCTGCTCCTGGCTTGGCCGCTGCCAGCGCCGCCGATTGGGCCCGGTGGACAATGTCAAACACGGTCTTCATTTTGTCGGAGGCTTTTCCTAATACAAATGTTCGTGTGATATCGGACTGGTATCCCTCGACCGTGCACCCGCCGTCCATGAGAACGATCGTGCCTTCATGCACAACTTGTGGCGTCACCGAGCCGTGCGGGAAGGCGGAGAACTCGCCCACCTGCACATCCGTTCCGCCGTTGAAGCCGAGTTGTGCGTGGGCCTTCTGCACCAGGTCTTCCAGTTCGGGCTGCGTCATACCGTCTTTGACCGCACGATAGGCTGCTTCGTAGGCGGCGAGGGTGACCTGCGAGGCGAGCCGCATCAATGCGATCTCATGCGGACTCTTGATCATGCGGCAGCCGGCCGTCACCGGGGTAGCGCTCGCGATCGCCGCCTGCGACGCCGCCTTCGCGATGCCATCCGCAAAGACAAACCGAACCGTCTCCTCGAGGCCGATCTTTCCGGTGGCGATGCCGCGATCCTGCAGTCCCTGAGCAAGCCGCTGGTAGGGGCTCTCGTCTTCCTGCCAGACACGTACGTCGGGATGCTCGCCTTCGGGCCCATTCCTGATCTGTTCCCGCGCGCGCCCTTCTTCGAAGGCCGGGCACACATAAAATGCATTCCCCTTCGCGGGCAGGACAAGCGTGAACATGCGTTCGCCGCCCCACCAGCGGATGCCGCTGAAGTACTGCAATGACGTCCCGGTCATGAGCACCATGGCGTCGAGCGAATTTTCTGTCATCAGCTTGCGCGCGCGTTCCTGGCGCTGCTGCCGTTCCTCGCGCGTGATGGGAGTCGCTTCGTCCTTTCGCGACTTGAGCGAGGCGATCGACGGAGGCAAGGGAGCATCTTGCGACTCGGCGCGCAACCGCGGCGGCGCGAGGGCCGCAACACCTGCTGATGTCGCGCTTAATTCGAGGAACTTTCGCCGCGAGATCATGAAGCCTCCAAGGTTAAGAGATTGCGATCCGTCATTATAGGGGAGAGCGGACAGTGCCAAAAAAGCAGGCAGGGGAGAGCACAACTTTTCCACCGAGTCCGCCAGACCCACTCAGCGCCAGACTACTCAGTGAGGCGCAGATTTCAGCCGCGGGATATGCTTTTCTCAACAATGGAAGCCGGTTTCCAGTGCGCTTCGTGCGGAGAGTGGAATGTCACTTCGGTTGACGAATCAGCAGGGAGTCGGCAGTCTTACGTCGAAGACTGCCAGGTCTGCTGCAAGCCCAATGTGCTCCGCATTGAGTATGACAATTCGTCGCAGGAATTCTTCATTACCGCCGAACTGGAGTGAGCGCGTCGGGCGCAACGCAACTCTCAAAACACTCGTCGTGCAACGCAGACCGCGCTATAGTCTGCTGTTCGGAGCAACTCCGCAGTAGATGCGCTCAATAGAGAGGACTATTCCTTATGACGACAGGCTACACTGCCGGTAGATCGGTCAGTCACAACATGGTGACCACGCAGTTCGAACTCGATGGATTTCACGTGACCCGCACCCTGGGTGTCGTGCGCGGCATCGTGGTGCGCTCGCGTTCGATCTTCGGCACCATCGGCGCTGGGCTGCAAACGCTGGTCGGAGGCAACATCACGTTGCTGACCAATTTATGTGAGAAGACCCGGCAGGAAGCATTCGACCTCATGCTGCAGCACGCCGCCGAATTAGGCGCGAACGCGGTTGTGGGCGCGCGCTACGATGCCACCGAGATCATGCAGGGCGTCACTGAGGTGCTGGCGTACGGCACCGCGGTGTTCGTCGAACCGACAAAGTAGAAATGCGCAATCTAGCTGGGGTAAGGAAGGGTTTCATCCGCGGGAGTGACAAATGTCTCGGCGGGAGGCGACTCTTCCGAGGCTTGTTCCACGCGATTGCGGCCGTGGGCCTTGGCGCGATACAGGGCATCGTCAGCCCGACGTAGCAGAACCGAGCAACCACAATCCCCAGGATTCGACGCCGAGACCACGCCGAGACTCAGCCGGACTTGAATCGCCCCGAAGGCGGTGGGAACTTCCAATTCGGCGATCGAGCGCCGCAGCCTTTCCGCGCTGGCGAGAGTTGCGTCCCGATCACAGTTGGGGGTAATGATCAGAAACTCCTCTCCTCCGTAACGGCCTACAGAGTCGTAACTTCTCACGGTGTCTTTCAACTGGCAGGCCACTTGTTGCAGGACGAGATCTCCAGTGGGATGGCCATAGTTGTCATTGATTCTCTTGAAGAAGTCAATGTCTGCCATGATCACGCCAAAGGGCTGACCACCTCGTTTGAAGCGCTGGGCTTCTTTTTCCAGAACGTCGAAAATGGCGCCCCGGTTCGGCAAACCAGTCAGGGCGTCGTGAGCGGCCTCGAATTGCATGGTCTCTCGGGCTTGTGCCAAGCGGTGCTGAATTACCAGAACGCGAATGCAAAGGGCAGCGAAGCTAGGGACGAGAATGGCCGAAGCGAGCATCTTGTGGGTATGAGCCACCTGGACCAGTAGCAGCATGCTGAAGAAGGGGTAGAGGAGAGGGAAAAACTGGTTGATCACAAAACTGTGGGCGGGTCTAGGAGGCGAGGCCGGAAACTCCTCCTGGTGCCAGGTCGCCGCAATCAAGACTGGGATCACGAGTAGCGCCGTCCAAACCAGATCAAACCAGGTTCCCGACTGCAGATTGTTGGGAGCGAAGTCGGCATAGGAATCGGCAACAGCGGAGCCAACCAGAAAGGCCGCCATGCGCCCGAAAAAGGCGCGCACCACGCCGGAATCCGCCAGCGCCCCCCGCAAGATGAAAGCCGCGATCAGGGTGAGGTTAAAGGCCAGGCTGCGTGTCCAGCCGAAGGGACCGAGAAGGGACATGGTAGTGAGTCTGCCGGGTCCGTGCGAGAAATAGAGATAGACGCTGACCAGGAATACGCATACTTGCAGGAAGTCAAGCCAGTGCAGGCGATCGAAGTGATTGGACTCGTGATCAGGATCCAGAAAAATCAACATGCCGAGCGGCACTTGGGCGCCGAAGAAAAGCAGATCGTCGACGAAATCGATGGAATGGTTCGAAGTGATATCGATGAAGGTGCCCAGGCATTGCGCAGCCATCCAAGTCAGAAACGACACTACTAGCCATCGCCAGAAATAGCGGGCGACACTGCCCGAACGCCGGAATGCCTGCACACAAGTGAGGACACACAGCAGCCCAAGCAGGAGTTGAACGAAATCGGAGAGTACAGCGCCTAACGGCTGGTTGCCGAAAGTGCCGAGGATCGCGACATGAGTCAACAACAGCAAGCCAGCCGCGATTATGGTGGTGCGGGTCGAAGACATGGTCACCATACTTGCGTGCGGCTTGCATCCGGTGAGTTGCTGAGTATCGCCATCGCCTTTCCATGCACCTGTCCAAGGTTTAGTCGCAAAACTGACATCGGCGTGCCGGTCCAACCGCAGGAACCCTAGCCCTAGGTCCCCATAGGAATATCGGCAGTCTAGGTGAAATTCTTTAGCTGAATCCCCCCTGATAGCATCCCTGACTTGGCGCGCGGTTGACCACTCTTCGGGAGCGTTTTATCAGGCAACTGGGAGATTCTCGACGCCTAAAGGCGGATGCCATCCCAATTTTTCGTGCCAGTCTGAAGAAATGGATAAAGCACGGGACAGGGAAACGGATCCAACTGCGAATTTAGTGGAACGTCGTCCACCCGGCGGATATGTGCAAATCTCCTGAAGAAAATCCGCGCCAGTCGCGGGAAGCAAGAGAAATCTCAGCGAACGAATAGCGAAAGAACCAAGTGGATAAACCCAACAGCTTGTGGTCGCTCGATTGGTTAACCACAAGGCTTCGTATTTTCCGGATTCAGTCCTGAAGTGGAACTCCCACCATCAAGTTCCTGCTTGACAATAAACGACTTAGAGATAAGATGTGGTACAAAGTGGTAAGAAGTGGCTAGTGCGGTAGAGTCCGTGGGAGTTAGGAGCTGAAATCGAGGAGCCGGTGGAAATCCGACCCAGCAGCACGACAAACAGCCCGAATCGCCCAACTTTGCCCGTGTTTTGCGCCGCTTCTACCTCCTTCGTGGTTGCTGTGGTTGATAGGGAAGCGCGCCAAACGCGCGTTTTTGTCGTCCGTAAAGAACGCGGACGATTCGCACGGCGCGCCCAGATCCTTCGGCGACAAAAGGCATGTCGCCTCAGGATGACAGATAAAGATCATGTTTCGCGGCAATCATCCAACCCGGGTCGACGAGAAAGGCCGTCTCAAGATTCCGGCCGAGTTCAAGCGGGTGATCGACGAGAAATACGGGCAGCAATTCTACATCACAAGTCTCGATGGGAGGGTTGCTCAAGTGTATCCCTTCGAGGAGTGGGAACGGATCGAGCAGAAGCTGGCCGGGCTCTCCAATTTCAATCCCACGAAGAAGAAGTTTTTGGATCGGACGAATTACTACGGGCAGCAGGTCGAGATGGATGGGCAGGGCCGGTTGTTGCTGCCCCAGTTGTTGCGGGAATCAGGACAAATCAAGGGCGAGGTAGCGGTTCTGGGGAACTTGACGTTTCTCGTCGTCAGGAACCTCGAACTGTTCAAGAAAGAGATCGAAGAAGAAAAGTTTACGCCTGAGGATGAGAAGACGCTCGACACGCTGGGCATCTAGTGAACCATCTATCGGACGGGGGATCTACAGACACCCCTCAGGGGGTTGGGCATGGCGGTGGGAGGGAAGTGAGCCATGTTCCGGTTCTTTTAAAAGAAGCGATCGACTTTTTAGCCGTGCGGCGTGGCGGGACCTATATCGACGCCACGGTGGGCCTTGGCGGGCACAGTTACGAAATCGCAAAACGCCTCGGCGCACCGGGACATTTGATTGGGCTCGATAAGGATCCGGCAGCGCTCAGAATCGCAGGCGTCAGACTTCGGGCGTCAGGCGTCAGGCAACTGATCTCGGACGTCGGACTTCAGACCTCAGGCGGAACAGGGAATGAGGCGCTTGATTGGCCTACGGTGACGCTGCTCCAGGGTTCTTTTGCAGGTTTGGCTGAGGTCCGAGGTCTGAAGGCCGATGGCCTGCTTGCGGATCTTGGGGTCAGCAGTCTGCAACTTGATGACGCCGAGCGCGGATTCAGTTTTCAGGCGGAGGGACCGCTCGATATGCGGATGGACCCGCATTCGGAGCGTACCGCCGAACAAGTGGTAAACCACCTCGACGAGCGACAGCTTGCCGATGTGATTTACGAATTCGGAGAGGAAAGGAGGTCGCGGAGAATCGCCAGAGCCATTTGCCGGTCGCGGCCGATACGATCTACCGCACATCTTGCGGACGTCATATCAGCCGCGGCCCGGCCAATGAATCAGGCTGAACGCAGAATTCATCCCGCGACGCGAACTTTTCAGGCTCTTCGAATTTTCGTAAACCGCGAACTGGACGATCTGAAGGCGCTGCTAGCAGCGGCTCCGCAGATTCTGAAACCAGGTGGACGAATCGTAGTGATTAGCTTTCACTCGCTGGAAGACCGCATCGTGAAGGATGCCTTCCGCGAGGGCGCGATGAAGGACATGTACTACCGCATTCTGACAAAAAAGCCGGTAACGGCATCGGAAGAAGAAAGCGATCGTAACCCGCGGGCCCGCAGCGCGAAATTGCGGGCGGCGGAAAGAGTTTGAAGCGATGCCGGACTTCGGACCTCAGATCTCAGTCAATCTGACCGGGATCGGGTTCGCTGAAATCAGAGGTCCGAAGTCGGACGTCGCTTCGAGAGTTTAGCTCCGGAAAACCTGCCGGAGTCCCGGCACGAGCTGTGATGGCAGTGCCGGGCCTTAGAGATCAGGTTCGAACCAATGCGGACGAAGATCCGCTGGGGCGGGAGTAGTAGCTGAGAGCTGACGGCTGGATAGCTGAAGGCTGCAGTGCTGGGTTCCGTGGTAGGAATCCAATTTGAGGTTCTGGCAATGTACACGGGCACACTCATCAACGATTTGATCGACACAGCTGAGCGGATCGGCAATGTGGCAGAGCAGCAGATGAATGAGGAGCTGCACGAGATCTTCACGATGCAGATCCCGGTGACGGGAAACGACCAGGTTTACCAGGGAGCGGCATAATGGCGGCAGCGGCGGCGACAATTCGTGGCATGGTTCCGGCGGCAGAACGGCGCTCGCTTTGGGCAGGCACGCCCGAAATCTACTTCTCCAAAGCGATCGACAACTCGCGACTGGTGAAAGTCGAAGACCCACGGCGCAACCGCGAGATGAAGCAGTTCTGCACCGCCATGGCTTTTCTGTTCCTGCTCGTCTTCACCTATGCCTGGCAGCACTTTAAGGCTATCGAGTACGGCTACCAGATCGAATCCGCCAAGCGTGAGCTTGCCGTGATCACCGAGATGAATCACGCTCTGCGCCTTGAAGACGCCTCGCTGCGTGATCCCGAGCGAATCGATCTATTGGCCCGCCGCATGGGCTTGGTTCCCCCAGAGCCGGGACAGGTAATCCGCATGGAAGGAAACAGCGCGGAGACGCAAGGCCCGGTCATGGCGAGTAACGCCCCGGTGATGGTAGTGGCGCAATAAGACTTGGTGTAGGGAAAGGGCCTATGTGGGGACAGCCGCCTTCGGCTGTCCGCCGAGCGGCGCTCGGCTGCCTTACGCTGGCAGTTGCACGAGCGGTAGGGATCCTTCGACTTCGTATGCCGATTCGCTTTGCTCACCGGCACACTCCGCTCAGGATGACAGGTTCCCATGGCCAGTGCTGACTTTAGGCTCTCAAAGAACTCCCGCCTCTACCTTCTCGGCGCCGTCCTCGCCCTATGGTGCGTCGCCATCTGCGGCCGCCTGATCTACCTCCAGGTCTTCAGCTACGGAAAATTCGTCAAGCAAGCTGGACACCAGCAGCAACGTGCTATCCCGCTAGCCGCCAAGCGTGGAGTGATTTACGACCGCTCCGGCCACGAACTGGCGATGTCGGTGATGGTCGATTCCGCATTTGCCGTCCCCACCGAAGTCAAAGATCTTCCGACTGCAGTCGCCCTGATCACCCGCATCACCGGCGAAGACTATAACGTCGTCCTCGCCGATTGCCGTGCGCACAAAACCTTCTGCTGGGTTGCCCGCAAAGGCGACGACGAAACCATCGAGCGCATCAACTCGCTCAAGCTGCAGGGCATTCACTTTCAGAAGGAGCCAAAGCGCTTCTATCCCGCCCGTGATCTTGCCGCGCAAGTGCTCGGCTCGGTCGGCATGGAGGACACCGGCCTCAGCGGAATTGAGCATGCATTCGACGATGAGCTCCGGGGCAAGCCCGGCAAGATGTTCATCTCCGTGGATGCCCGCAAACAGTGGTTCTCAGATGTCGCAACCCAGCCGGACCCCGGTGACAACATCGTTCTGACCATCGACAAGAACATACAGTACATCGCTGAAAAGGAACTGGAGCAGGCGATCCACGACACGCAAGCGATCTCGGGCACGGTGATCGTCGAGAACCCGCACACAGGAGAAATTCTCGCGCTCGCGAATCGGCCAACGTTCAATCCAAATCTTCGCAAGCAGATCAAGCCTGAGACCCTCACCAACCGTGCTGTGAGCTATGTGTACGAGCCCGGTTCGACTTTCAAGCTGGTGACGATCTCTGCCGCGCTGGAGGAGAAGGTCACAAAACCGGACGAACTCTTCGATTGCCAGATGGGATCGATCGTGTACAACGGAATGCGCATCCGCGACTCGAAGCCGCACGGGATTCTGCCGGTCTGGGGAGTGCTCGCTGAATCGAGCGATGTGGGATCGATCAAGATCGCGCTGCGCTTGGGCGAAGACCGCTTCTATAAATACATTCGCGCCTATGGTTTCGGACAGCAAACTGGTATCGAACTGCCGGGCGAGACGCGCGGACTCACGAAGCCTCCGAGCCGATGGTCGAGGGTTTCGATCGCGGCGATCTCGATGGGACAGGAAATCGGTATCTCGCCGCTCCAACTGGCAGGCTTGGTTTCGACGTTCGCAAACGACGGCGTCTGGGTTGCACCGAGAATTGTCGCAGGCACGGTCCAGCCCAAAGGCACACCCCAGACGGTCGCATTCCACCCCGGCGCCGCGCACCGCGTGATCTCACCTTATACCGCGGCGGAGATGCGCTCGATGATGGAGAAAGTGGTCCTTGAGGGCACCGGCCGCAAGGCAATACTCGAAGGCTACTCGGCCGCCGGCAAGACGGGCACCGCGCAGAAAGTTGATCCCGCAACCGGCGCGTATTCGAAAACGAAATACATTGGCTCCTTCGCGGGATTCGCCCCGGTCAACAATCCGCAGATTGTTGTCGCGGTGATTCTGGACTCGGCTGTCGGCCTCCACCAAGGCGGTCAGGTCTCCGCCCCGGTATTTCGCCGCATCACGCAACAGGTCCTGGAATACCTGCACGTTCCGCACGATCTTCCCCTGGCACCGAAGCATCAGCTCCTGCTGGCGCAAGCGAAAGTAAAAGACAAGGACCTGGATGAAGGCACGCCGGATCATCCGGGACAGCCGTTAGAAACTGCAGAAGTGAACGAGAGCGCGGGCGAACCTGCAAAGCCCGGTGTGGCGCGGGCGCCCACACCCGCGAGCGCCGAGAGTGTGCAACCGGTAGTCCGGGCAGCAATGCGTGAATCTGTAAGCCAGCCGATTCAACCAAACAAGGCCAACAGTTCTGCTCAAGCCACGCAACCTGAACTTCCCACCAGCGGTACAGTCGTTCTGGACGTCGAGCAAGGCGGTATCGAAGTTCCATCCTTCGTCGGCAAAACGTTCCGCGGTGCGGTAGAGGCCGCACAAGACGCCGGTCTCGAGCTAGAAGCTTTAGGTAGTGGTGTAGCCCGCCAGCAAACGCCCCTAGCCGGAAGCCACGTTCCCGCAGGCTCACGGGTAACGGTCCAATTCGGACGATAGCGCGGCCTGCGTTCATTCCCGTACCAGTTTTCCACTCCCAGCCGACTTAGAATGACTCAATGAAGCGAATCTGCGTCTTCTGCGGTTCCAGCGCAGGGAGCCAACCGGAGTATCGCGCGTGTGCCGAACAACTGGGCACCGAACTAACGCGCCGCAAGATCGGCCTCGTCTACGGCGGCGGCAATGTGGGCCTTATGGGAGCGATTGCTGACTCAGTCCTCGAAGCAGGCGGCGAGGCCATCGGGGTGATCCCGGAGCACCTGATGACCCGCGAGATTGGGCACAACCGACTCACCAAACTCCATATCGTGTGTTCGATGCACGAGCGCAAGGCTCTGATGGCCGATCTGTCGGACGCCTTCATCGCCCTTCCCGGCGGATTCGGAACGCTGGAGGAATTCTTCGAGGTCTTGACCTGGAGCCAGCTTGGCTTGCACGCCAAACCCTGTGGCATCGTGAATGTGATGGGATACTACACTCCGTTGCTCGGAATGCTCGACCACGCCGTCCAAAAGTGTTTTCTGAAGCCCCAGAATCGAGCGCTAGTGTTAGCGCGCGATACACCTTCAGAGTTGTTACAAGCATTCGAGGACTGGCGCCCGGTGCATGTAGAGAAGTGGCTGGACCGCGATACCAGGTAGCGAACCTCTGTGGTCTCAGTGCCCTCTGTGGTGAGTCCTTCTTCGTTTGACCCACCGAAAAACCGCATGTTACGGTAATCAGTCACACCATCCCGGCAGCCAGCCACTGCTCGTTGATTGAGGTCGATTTTGTCGTCGGTCCAGGCGCCCGCCATCCGCAAAACTGCGCTGAACGCCGTCCATCGCCAGATGGGCGCGAAGATGGTGGAGTTTAACGGCTGGGACATGCCGGTCGAATACCCCGCTTCGCTCGGCGGCGGCATCATTAACGAGCACATGGCCGTCCGCACCGGCGTCGGCATCTTCGACGTCAGCCACATGGGTGACATCCGCTTGGCTGGCCCACAGGCGCTAGCTGCCGTCCAGCACATCTCGATGAACGACGCGTCGAAGCTCGCCATCGCGCAGGCCCAGTACTCCGCGCTGCTCTACCCGCAAGGCACCTTCGTCGATGACGTCATCGTTCACCGCTTAGCCGACGACGAATACCTGCTGGTCATCAATGCCGGCACTCGCGAGAAGGATTTCAACTGGGTCCGCGACAATACGCGCCAATTCGACTGCGCTGTCGAGAATTTGTCTGATGACTTCACGCAGATCGCGATCCAGGGCCCGAAAGGCGTCAACCTTCTTCAGAAGCTGACCGACACCGACCTGAGCAAGGTGAAGTTCTACTGGGTCACGCGTGGCAAGCTCTGCGGGTTGTCCAACATTTTGATGGGCCGCACTGGCTACACCGCCGAAGACGGATTCGAAATTTACATTCCCGCGGACGAAGCCACGAGCGCCCGCGTCTGGAACGAATTGCTTGCCGCTGGCAAAGAGTTCGGTGTCGTCCCATGTGGCCTGGGTGCCCGCAACACGCTTCGCCTTGAAGGGAAGCTCCCTCTCTACGGCCACGAAATTTCCGATACGATTAATGTTTGGGAGGCGGGCCTCGATCGCTTCTGCAAAATGGAGAAGCCCGAGTTCATCGGCCGCGAAGCCTTGGAAAAGGCGAAGGCTGCTGGCACCAAGCGCACGCTAGTGGGACTCGAGATGACCGAGCGCGGCATCGCCCGTGACGAATACAAGGTGCAGGATGAATCTGGCCGCGAGATCGGCTACGTCACGAGCGGATCTCCCGCTCCGTTCCTGAAGAAGAATGTAGCGTTGGCGTATGTGCCTGTAGAACATTCAGCCGTAGGCACGAAGGTAAAAGCAGAAATCCGCGGTCAAGGCGTGGGAGCGGTGGTGGTGCCAACACCGTTCTACAAGCGTCCTAAGAAAGCGGCTTGAGTTTGCTTTGAAAGGGCGCGGCTTCGAGCCGCGCTGTTAAGCCGGTGAATTAGCAGCCAGGAGCAAGAAGCTTTTATGCCCTATCCCACAGATCGCAAGTACACGAAAGAGCACGAGTGGATTCAGGTCAGTGGCAACACCGCCACAATCGGCATCACCGATTATGCGCAGGAGTCTCTTGGCGACATCGTATTCGTCGAGACCCCCAAAGTGGGGGGAGAACTCACGGCAGGGAAGACGTTCGGCACCGTCGAATCGGTGAAAGCGGTATCCGACCTGTTCGCCCCGGCGTCCGGCACAGTGACGGAGGTGAACACTGACCTGGCCACATCGCCGGAAAAGGTAAATAAAGACGCTCACGGTTCCTGGATGGTGAAGATGACGCTGAAAAATCCGGGAGAACTCGATGCGCTTCTCTCCGCCGCAGACTACGAAAAGTTCGTTGCTGAAGAGGCAGGCCACTGAGAGTTTTCCTCTGTGCCCTCCGTGCCCTCTGTGGTTCGAGCTTTTGAAGTCTAAGGCCGTTAGCCGGGAGACGGAAGCCCAATGACGCGATCCAACATCAAATAAACTTCTTATGCGCTACTTACCTAAATCTCCTGCCGACCGCGACGCCATGATGAAAGCCATCGGCGTGCGTTCGGTCGATGACCTTTTCGCCCCCATCCCCGCCGAGTACCGCCTCAACCGCGATCTCAACATCCCGCGCCAGATGGCGGAATCGGAGATCGTCGACTTCTTTCGCCAGCGATCCCGCGAAAACGGCGACGGATACACCAGCTTCCTCGGCGCCGGGGCGTACTTTCATTACCGTCCCGTGATCATCGATTCCCTGATCTCCCGCGGAGAGTTTCTCACCGCCTACACTCCGTACCAGGCCGAAATCTCGCAAGGCACGCTGCAATCCATCTTCGAATTCCAGACGATGGTCTGCGAGCTCACCGGCATGGAAGTGGCGAACGCGTCCATGTACGACGGCTCCACGGGAGCCGCCGAAGCCGTGATGATGGCCGTCCGCCTGACCGGACGCCGCTCGGTGGTCGTGGCCCGGAGCCTGCACCCGGAGTATCGCGAGGTTCTGGGCACTTACGCCACGCACCAGGGCATGCCGCTCACGACAGTAGGATTTGCGGACAATGGTCGCATCGACCTGAAAGAACTTGAGCAATCGATTACCCCGGAGACGGCATGCGTGCTTATCCAGTCTCCGAACTTCTTCGGGACCATCGAAGACGTGGACGCCATCGGCGAAATTGCGCACAAGCACGGCGCGATGCTGGTCGTCTCGATCGCTGAGGCTGTTTCGCTGGGCATCGTTGAGCCACCGCGGCAGGCCGATATTATCGCCATGGAAGCGCAATCCTTTGGCGTGCCTCTGGGATTTGGAGGCCCTTACTGCGGCGTGATCGCCACCCGCGAAAAATACGTCCGCCAGATGCCGGGACGGCTCGTCGGCCAGACAGTCGACAAGCAAGGCAAACGCGGATTCGTCCTCACCCTCGCCACCCGTGAGCAGCACATCCGGCGCGAGAAGGCCACCTCGAATATCTGCACCAATCAGGCGTTGGTCGCGCTCATGGTGAATATCTTCATGACGGTCTACGGCAAGGTCGGGCTGAAGGAATTGGCGAAGCAGAATCTTGCCAAAACAGCGTATGCCGCCAGCCAATTTGGAAAACATGGGAAGGTCTTATTCGCAGGATCGCCCCGCTTTAATGAATTCGTCGTTACGACCAGCGAGGATCCATACGCAGTGAACAGCCGGCTGCTCGGACACAAGATCGTGGGGGGCCTGCCGCTGCGGAAGTTCTACCCGGAGCTGGGTAATGCAGCCCTGTGGTGCTGCACCGAACTCACCACCCGCAGCGCGATTGACACCGCCGCCGGCCTGATCGCCGAAAGCGAACGCTCTGTGCGAACGGCGAAGGAAGAAGTCGAGGAGGTGGCGCGATGAAGCATCCAACCCCCAAAGCCACGCGTCACGTCAACCAGAACGAAGGCCTTATCTTCGAGAAATCCTCTCCGGGGAAAGCCGCCTGGAAGCTGCCGCCGCTCGACGTCCCTGAAGTCGATACTGCGAAGCTCCTCGGGGAAGCGGAGAGGAAAGACCTCGGCCACATGCCCGAAGTGAGCGAGATCGAAATCATCCGCCACTTCACGCGGCTCTCCACATGGAACTACGCCATCGATCTCGGCATGTATCCGCTGGGTTCCTGCACCATGAAGTACAACCCGCGCGTGAACGAAGCGGTCGCTCGCGTCGAGGGCATCGCCAACGGGCACCCTTATCAGCCCGAGAAGATTTCGCAGGGCGCGCTACGCATCATCAAGACGCTCAGTGAATGCCTCATCGAGATTACCGGCATGGACGCGATTACGCTCCAGCCCGCTGCTGGTGCGCACGGCGAAATGACGGGCTTGCTGATGGTTCGCGCCTATCACGAGTCGAAAGGGAATGCGCGCAAGAAGATTCTGATCCCTGACTCCGCCCATGGTACCAACCCGGCAACCGCAGCCATGGTGGGCTATGCCGTCGAGAATCTGAAGTCCGACTCCCGCGGCATGGTCGATATCGCCTCGCTGCAAGCGCAGATGAATGAAGATGTAGCTGCGCTCATGCTCACCAATCCGAACACACTTGGAGTATTTGAACAGGACATTCACAAGATCGCCGATATTCTCCACGCTAAAGGCGGCCTTCTCTATATGGACGGCGCCAACATGAACGCGCTGGTCGGCAAAGTTCGCCCTGGAGACTTCGGCGTCGACGTGATGCACCTCAATCTGCACAAAACGTTTTCCACGCCGCACGGTGGCGGTGGCCCTGGCTCCGGCCCGGTCGCGATCAAGAAAGCCCTCGAACCATTTTTGCCCAAGCCTGTGGTGGTGACGAAACCCGACGGCACGCTCGGCTTCGAATACAACCGTCCGCATTCGGTCGGGCGCGTGCGCGCGTTTTACGGAAACTTCGGCATGTTCGTGCGGGCGCTCGCCTACATTCAGGCGAACGGTCCCGACGGTCTGCGTCAGACGACCGAAGACGCCGTCCTGAACGCCAACTATATCCGCAAGGGCCTCGAAGGCACGTACGACCTGCCGTACTCGACGCCGACCATGCACGAGGTCGTGTTCAGTGACAAGGTGCAGGCGAAAAAGGGCGTGCGCACGATGGACATTGCCAAGCGCCTGATCGATTACGGATTTCATCCGTACACAACGGCGTTCCCGCTGATCGTGCCGGGAGCCCTGATGATCGAGCCCACTGAGAGCGAATCCAAAGAGGAGATGGACCTGTTCATTGACGCCATGAAGTCCATCGCGCAGGAAGTGGAAGAAGATGCGCAGACGGTGCTCGACGCGCCGCACTCCACGCGAGTCTCGCGCCTGGATGAAACCGCAGCGGCGAGGAAGCCGGTATTGCGGTGGAAGCTCGCGTGATTGCAGATTTCAGATTTTAGATTGCAGATTGACCGCCGATTTGCGCTGAGGTTCTCATTCTGCAATCTGAAATCAAAAATCTGAAATCCTCCGTCCCGGTGACTTCGGTGCTTCCGTCGACGCGTTCCTCTGTGTCCCTCTGTGCCCCCTGTGGTTAAATCTTGTCATTGCCGCCAAGAACCAAACTTGCCCCCGAGCCGAAGCCGGCTGGCCCGTTCGCGTCCGCTGAAAAACGCAATCCGATCGTGTGCCTGCTGCTGGCGGTCGTAACCCTGGCTTTGTACAACCCAGTCAACCGCCATCCCTTCGTTAATTACGACGACGACCGTTACGTCACCGAGAACGCACACGTCCGCCAAGGCCTGAACGCCGACACGATCGCGTGGTCCCTCACCTCGACCGAACAAGCCAACTGGCACCCACTCACATGGATGTCGCATGCATTGGACGTCTCGCTGTTTCGGCTAAACCCCGCCGGGCATCATCTGACAAGCGTTCTCTTGCACGTGGTAAACGTGTGCCTGCTATTTCTTCTACTGATGTGGGCCACGAAGCGCCTCGGTCCAAGCCTCTTCGTCGCCGCTCTCTTCGCTTTGCATCCGATCAATGTCGAATCGGTCGCGTGGGTCGCGGAACGCAAAAACGTCCTTTGCACGTTTTTCTTCTTCCTGGGATTGTGGGCGTATGGCTGGTACGCGCACAAACCAAGCTGGAAGCGGTATCTGACCGTTTTCGGATCCTACGCTGCCGGGCTCGCATCGAAGCCCATGGTGATCACATTCCCATTCTTGCTTCTGCTGCTCGATTACTGGCCGCTGTCGCGGGTCCAGGGAAATGCCGAAAACAGAACGTCGTGGTCACGGCTGGTTCTCGAGAAACTTCCGCTCTTCGCGCTCTCCATCGCGAGCGCCATCATTACCATGCACGCACAGCAGAGTGGTGGCGCCGTCCGCTCCAATACTGAGTTCTCCTTCGGTGTCCGCATCGCGAATGCGATTTGCGCCTATGCGATGTATCTCTGGAAATTAATTTGGCCCAGTCATCTGGCGCCGCTTTATCCGCACCCCGGCGGTTCGCTTCCAGCATGGCAGGTGCTGCTGGCTGCCGTCATTCTTGCGATCATTACGGCGGTCGTGTGGAAGTTCCGCAGCCGCCGTTACCTTCTCGTTGGATGGTTCTTCTTCCTGGGCACGCTTGTTCCCGTCATCGGCTTGATCCAGGTCGGCGAAGCTGCTATGGCGGACCGCTATGCCTACATCCCGCTGATCGGCATCTTTGTGATGATCGCTTTCGGCTCTTCCGATGTAGCCCGGCAAAAGAGCCGGGGGGTTCTCCCTGCGATTCCGGCCGCAGTAGCCCTGATCGCGCTGTCGCTTGCGACCTACCGCCAGATCGGATACTGGCAGTCGAACAAAGAACTCTGGTCGCACACGCTCGCGGTCACGAGTAACAACTTCGTCGCTGAAGACAATTTAGGCGGTGCGCTCATCCTCGAAGGAAAGGAAGAAGAGGCTCACGCGCACTTCGCCGCCGCGGCGCGCATCAATCCCAAAGATCCAATGAGCCACAGCAATCTCGGGACGTACTACGAGACTCACAACCAGATGCGCGAAGCGGTAAAGGAATACGAAGCTGCAGTTGGAATGACATCTGATGCCGGTCTGCTCGCTCAGACCTACGCCAACCTGGGCGCCGCTTACCGCGGCTTAGGCGATGACGAACGTGCGCTAGCGAGCTATAAGCAGGCGCTTCAATACAACACCAACCAATTCAATGCCTGGCTGGGTCTTGGCCTGCTGGCGCAGAAGCAGGGGAGGCTGCCCGAAGCGATAACGAATCTTTCCCGCTCCGTCGAACTACAGCCCACCGCGCGGGGGTATTTGGCGCTCGGCAGGGCTTTGCAGCAGTCCGGAAGAACTCTCGAGGCGCTTACTGCCTATGAGCAAGCGACAAGAATCGCTCCAAGCCTTGCCGAAGCGCAGCAGGCTGCCGACTCTATTCGGCAGCAATTGATTCACCCGCAGGCTATCTACTAGCTTTTCTTGGACGTCACCGCGAAGAACGCGGCCGCTTCCTGTTCCACATTCTTGCTCCCGCAATGCGGGCACTTGGGGTTTTCCTTGTCGTGTTCGTTCAGCGTAAGAACCGTTTCGAAGGGCTTGTGGCAATCAAGGCAAACGTAATCGTATACGGGCATGGGAACCTCCCGTGGAGTTCCGTTAGCAGAATTGTACGCCCGTCGGGAACTTTGGACTTTCCCATCGTGTCCATTATGCTAGAGAGGTATGACGCTCCTGGACGCGAAAGAATTTGATCCGGAAAAAGAATCGAGGAAGAGGAAACGCCTCATTCTGATCATTACGGTCGCAGTGATCATTCTCTGTCTCGGATGGTGGTTCCGCTACTGGCGCGAAGAGCACATCGTAAAAAACTTCTTCGAAGCCCTGCAGAAGCAGGATTTCAAAACCGCTTACGCGATCTGGGCGCACGATCCCGAGTGGCAAAGACATCTCGATCGCAAATCGATTCACGACTATCCGTTCAACGATTTCTATCGCGACTGGGGACCGGGCGGCCAATGGGGAACCATCAAGACGGTGAAAGTGAATGGCGCGAGCCCCTGCCCCCGTCCAAGTAGCGGAATCTTGGTCGATGTGATCGTGAATGACCGTACCGAGCACGCACAGGTCTGGGTGGAGAATTCCGACCACACGCTCGGCTACCCACCCTGCGAACTGATCTTCCACTGAGATTCGGCCGAAGCCAGCGCATTGAGATTCGAAGAAGCTGGCATAACGAGATTCGACGCAACCCGACGCGATGAGCTTGGCCTGCAGGCGCGACCTTGGAAGAGCGGCCCTTTAGGGCCGCGTTAGCGTGGCAAAAAATCGGGGCTTTAGCCTCCGTGGTTTTTAGGCGGGTTTCGAAAGACTCTCCACTGTCTTCTCTAGTGACGCTTCATCCCCAACGTTCAAGCAACTCTTCGATCGATCGATCTGGCGCATCAATCCGCACAGAACTTTCCCGGGACCCACTTCGATGAACGTCTCCACGCCTTGCCCGATCAGCAACCGCATGCACTGATCCCATCTCACCGATCCCGTGACCTGGCGCAAGAGCGTGTCGAGCGTGCGCAGATCATCGTCCACAAGTTCAGCGTCCACATTGCAGGCCACCGGATAGACCGACTTGTGCATCGTAAGTTTCTTCAGATCTTCTTCCAGCCGATCCTGTGCCGGCTTCATCAACAAACAATGGAACGGTGCGCTCACGGGCAGCAACTTCGCTCGCTTCGCTCCGCGCTCATCGGCCAGTTTCGCCGCACGCTCGACCGCTGCCGTGTGGCCAGAAATCACTACTTGCTCCGGAGAATTGATGTTCGCCGGCGAGCAAACTTCGCCCTGCGCGGCATCACGACAAACGCCGGCGATTTTCTCGAATTCCATTCCGAGGATGGCCGCCATCGTCCCCACTCCGACGGGGACTGCTTCCTGCATATACTTCCCGCGATTCCGCACGGTGCGAACGGCATCGGCAAAGCTGAATGTCCCCGACGCGACATGGGCTGA
Organism: Terriglobia bacterium; assembly: GCA_020073385.1. GTDB lineage: Bacteria > Acidobacteriota > Terriglobia > Terriglobales > Acidobacteriaceae > Sulfotelmatobacter. The sequence goes on from JAIQFH010000003.1 coordinate 240,863, forward strand.
ATACTCGCCCAGGCTGTGGCCCGCTACGTAGCAGGGCTTTGGGACCCGCGTTTCCAGCACGCGCAGCGCCGCGATCGACGTGGTGAGAATCGCAGGTTGCGTAATTTCTGTCAGCCGCAGTTGTTCCTCGGGTCCCTCGAAACACAGTTGCGAGAGCTTGTAGCCCAGCGCGTCGTCGGCTTCCTGAAAGGTTTGACGGGCAACCGGATATTTCTCGGCCAGGTCCTTGCCCATGCCCACAACCTGCGAGCCTTGCCCCGGGAAGATAAGTGCGATTTTGCTGTTGATCATGGAAGAGAATTTTTAATTCGATTGCGCCGCCGTCTCGACTGGCGCCGGAGGTAGCGACGCCAGTCCGCGCTCGATCGAGTCGTTAACCCCGCGCCGGGAAAACTCCGCCGCTACGCGGATCGCATTCTTCATGGCATTAGCGTTGGAAGAGCCATGGGTGATGATGCATACGCCTCTTACGCCCAACAGCGGCGCGCCGCCATATTCGGTGTGGTCGAGGCGCTTCTTGAAATCGGTGAAGGCACTGCGAGAAAGCAACGCCCCAACCTGTCGCGTAATTGTCGCTTTCAGCGATTCCTTCAAAGCGGTGCGCACCAGGTTGGCTACGCCCTCGGAAATCTTCAGGGCGACATTGCCGACAAATCCGTCTGCTACGATCACGTCGACCTTTCCGTTATAGAGGTCGCGGCCTTCGACGTTGCCCACAAAATTCAGGGGGAGCTGCTTGAGCAGCTGAAAGGCTTCTCTGGTCAGATCGTTGCCCTTGCCTTCTTCCTCGCCGATAGATAGCAATCCCACCCGCGGTCCGTGTGTGGCCGGCCGTTTGCCGAACATGGCGCGAAAGTACACGTCGCCCATTACCGCGAACTGCTCGAGATTCTGTGGAGTGCAATCGACGTTGGCGCCGACATCGAGCAGCATCGCCGGATTCCCGGGCGCAGTAGGGAAGACCGCAGCTAACGCTGGACGATCGAGCCCCGGCACCGCGCCCAGTACGATCTTGGCGGTGGCCATGGCCGCTCCGGTATTGCCGGCCGTGACGAAGCCGTTCGCCTGTCCCTCGCGGACCAGGCGCAACCCCACCCGCATGGAGTTGTCCCGCTTGGCGCGGATCGCCTCCACTTTGTCTTCCATGGTGATGTATTCGCTGGCATGGACGACTTCGATGGGCAGCCGCGCGGCAGTGAGATGCCGCTGCAACTCTGGCTTGACCAGAGACTCCGGGCCGACCAGGAGCACGCGTACGCCGTACTGGCGTGCGGCTTGTATCGCGCCCTCAATCTCGGGCTTAGGCGCACGGTCCGAACCCATCGCATCCAGCGCGATGACGCTAGGCATGATTGTCGTTAACTGGCTTCTTCGACGTCGACGACTTCGCGTCCCTTATAGTACCCGCACTTGGGGCAAGCGCGGTGTGGCATTTTTTTCTCGTGACAGTTGGGACACTCCGAGAGGCTGTGCCCCTTCAGAGCATCGTGCGCGCGCCGTGTGGAGGTGCGCTTCTGGGAGTGTCGCCGTTTTGGATTAGGCATGGTGAATTCCTTCTGAAGGGCGCAATCCGCCCCGAAATAGCATTTAGCACTTAGCAATTAGCATTTAGCCAGTGGAGGCCTGTCGCGAACTCTGAAGGGCCCAATGCCAAGTGCTAATGGCTGTTCTTCAGTGTTCTAACCGGCTTCGTACATCCTTCAACGCCGCCCACCGCGGATCTTCCACCTCGATGGAGCAGGAACACTGTTCATGGTTCAAATTCCTGCCGCACTGCGGGCACAATCCTTTGCAGTCGTCGCGGCACGTAACCTTCAAGGGCAACGCCAGCAATACCTGCTCGCGCAGCACGTCTTCGAGCAGAAGACCGTCGCCCTGATAGTAACCGATCTCGGCCTCTGCATCGGTCACAGAAAGCTCGTCGCGCCCGGCATCCGCGCCCAGTGGACGGTACAGCAACTCGAACTCTCGCTTTACGTCCTGCGGCACCGGCTCCAGGCAGCGCGCACATTGTAAGTCCAGACTCGCGGACAACCGCCCACGCAGGCGTATATCTTTGATTATCTGATGCTTGCCGTGATGCTCCTCCACCACTTCGGCGCGCCCGGAGGCGTTCACCGGCCCTCGGAGCCGAGCCTCTCCGCCCAAGTCGATGACATCTGGCTGAAACTCCTCCGCAAATTCCAGCGGATGAAGTGCCAAATTCTTGATGTCGAGGAACATGGCGAAACCTCCGCGGCGATCGCGCCGAACCAGCCCGCGGGAGCACGCCAAAGAGGCGTAAGTACCGCAAGGAGCAAGACTTAGAATAAAGGCGGAGGACTCAAAGTGTCAAGGAAACCGGGCTTGGAACGGGCACTCCTTTCGGTTACGAGGGCAGCCCTGCGCGTGATCCCGCCATCCAACGGCCATGCACACCGGACGCAAGAAGAGTTTCCTGCACCACCATTCTCTCAGCTTCGCCACGGCAGCAATTCTTTCCGCTTGGATTTTGCTGTACAGCCACTCCGATTCCAAGACCCATCTAGGTTCCTTCTTCGGTAATGCCATCGCTGATTGGACCGGCCTTCTGGTCACCGTTCTTGCCACCAAGTATTTTTATGAGATCGGATCTGCCGAGAGTCGCCGGCCGCCTCAACGTTGGCTTCGCCCGGTCGCCAAACTACTCCAACAGCATTCGCTAACAATATTTCTTGTCATCTCTGGCGCATTCTGGATCTGGCTCTTTGCCACTTCCGACCCCATGTCCAAGTGGGGACAAGTCGTGGGTAACATCATCTCCGAATGGACGCAAATTTTGGGAATGGTGGTGCTCACCAAGCATCTGCTGGAGTCGCATTCGAAGGAAAGCCGCCGCTGAGATTGGATACTGAGAACTGAGAACTGAGAACTGCTACTCCTTCGCCAGCCAGTCCATGGCTTCTTCCCGTGTCTCAAATGCAGGAAACTCCCGCTGCGAGAAGTTCTTGAAATTCTCGTAGAAGACGTGCGGAAGGCTGTCGGTGCCCACCCATGCCGACTTCTTCACGTACGGACGATCCAATACCAGCACTTCCTTGATCTTGGTGGCAACAGCCTTGTCGACTTGGGCGCCGCTGAAGTCCGCCAGCGTCAGCACCGATCCCGGCGCGTGCCTGGCCACATCGGCCCGTATTTGATCGAGAAGCAACAACATCTCTTTGCCCTTGCAGTGGCTGAAGTCGATCAGAAAGATGGCTTGTCCCTTGTGCTTAACGAAGCGCAGCCGCTCACGAGGAGCGTCACCAACCGTGTCGTCCAGGTTCATGCGAGTAATCCCTCGACCACTCCGTAAACCCCGTCCAGTGCGGCATCCAGCTGGGAGGCATCTTTTCCCCCAGCCTCGGCCAGATCCGGACGCCCGCCGCCTTTCCCGCCCACCTTTTGAGCAACGGCGCCGACCACTTTGCCCGCCTGCACGCGCGCAGTCAAATCCTTGGTCACGCCGACAATTAACGCGACATTCCCGTCCGAAGCCGATCCCAACACTACGACGCCCGACCCAATCTTGTCGCGAAGTTGATCGACCAGCGTCCGCATCTGCGCGCGCTCGAGGTTATCGACGCGATGCGCCAGCACCTTCACGCCCTTGACCTCCTTCACCTTCTCGCCGATGTTCGCCGTCGACGATGACGCAGATTTCATTCGGGCCTGATCGAGTTCCCGCGCCAGCCGCTTGATTTCCGCGTCTTTCTTTTCAAGTTCGGCCTTCAAAGCGTCAGCCGGAGAGAAGGCTTTTTCGCCGTCGGAATCTACATCAGATGTGGGTGCCCCATCCTTGCGCCTTTTTTGCGCAAGGGTGGGAGACACGAATGCAGACACCACGTGTTCCAGTTGATGATCTTTCCGAAAATGCTTGAGGGATCCCTCCCCGGTGATTGCATCGACGCGCCGTACGCCCGACGACACGCTGCCTTCCTTCAAAATCTTGATCAGCCCTATCTCGCCCGTTGCAGCAGTGTGCGTTCCGCCGCAGAGTTCAGTCGAGAAGTCGCCGATGCGGATCACGCGCACCTTGTCGCCATACTTTTCGCCAAACAACGCCATCGCGTGATACTCGTTCACCGCCACATCGATCGAAACGTTCTCGATGACCTCTACTTTGCGGTTGCGCAGGACTTCCTTATTGATGATGTCCTCAATGTCCTGAAGTTCCTCGTCTTCGACAGCCGTGAAGTGCGAAAAATCAAATCGCAGATGCCCCGGCGACACTAGCGATCCCGCCTGCTTCACGTGCTTGCCCAATACCTCGCGCAACCCGGCATGCAGCAGATGCGTCGCCGTGTGATTGCGCATGGTTGCTTCACGGATGTCGGTATTCACGACCGCGTCCACCTTGTCGCCCACGCGAATCATCTGCTTCGCGAACACCTGATGCGCCCGCACACCCTGAATCGGGTAGTAGCATCCCTTCACTTCTGCGACGACGGTGTTGTGATCGTCGGAATAAAGCCATCCGCGATCTCCTACTTGTCCGCCCGCCTCGGCATAAAATGGCGTGTGATCGAGAATGATTTCGCCCTCGTATCCCGCCTCAAGCTGCTTCACGCCTTGCCCGTTATGAATGATCGCCAGAACCTCGCATCCGTCAGAGCGCGTTTGCCGATACCCCTCAAACTCCGACTTGGGCAATGACTGGTAAGCGGGATTCGCCGTCTGCTTCGCGGCTCCTTTCCAGGATGCTTTTGCTAACTGGCGCTGCTTCTCCATGGCTTGATCAAATCCGGCTCGATCAAACGCAATCCCCTGATCGCGCGCCGCATCCTGCATGAAATCGAGCGGCATGCCGAACGTGTCGTAGAGCTTGAATGCATCCTCGCCAGCGAGTATCTCAGGAGAATTTTTGAGCAGTGTTTCCAGCTTCTCGAGTCCGACTTCCATCGTGTGTGCGAACCGCGTTTCCTCCGCAAGCACTGCTTTCGACACACGATCCGCGGTCTCGTTCAACTCCGGATACGCATCCCGCATCAGATCCCGGACCGCAAATACCATCTGATACAGAAAGGGCTTCGTTTGCCCGAGCAGCCGTCCATGCGTAATCGCCCGCCGAATGATTTTGCGCAGTACATACCCGCGCCCTTCATTCAAAGGCACCACGCCATCCGAAATGAGAAAGGTAGCCGCGCGCGAATGGTCCGCAATCACTCGGAGGGAAGCTGCTGATTTGTGGCTGGGAGAGCCTGCCGAGTTTTGCTCGGCCAGACGGCCGGTGGCGGCCGTCTCCACATGGCCTGTGCCCATGCCAGCAGCGGTGGTCCTCTCTGCCTGTGTGGGGACAGCCGCCCTCGGCTGTCCGGGCGAGCGAAGCTCGCCAGCTCTGTCTCCAGTCAACTCCGCCGCCCGCTTGATCAACGGCGTAAACAAATCCGTCTGGTAATTCGAAATCACTCCCTGCAGCACCGCCGTCACCCGCTCCAACCCCATGCCGGTATCAATCGACGGCTTCGGCAGCGGTGTCAGCTTGCCCGACGCATCCCGGTCGAACTGCATGAACACCAGATTCCAAATCTCCACATACCGCCCGCAATCGCATCCGAACTCACAATCCGTGTGTCCCTGATCCGACGCGATCGCGCCCATGTCGTAATGAATCTCGCTGCACGGTCCGCAGGGCCCCGTATCGCCCATCTGCCAGAAGTTGTCCTTCAACCCCATTTCATAGATGCGATTCTTGGGAACACCCTGCGCGGCCCACAGCTCGTAAGCCTCAGCATCGCGCGCGACGCCCGCCTCACCTTTGAAGATGGTCACGTACAGCTTGTCTTTCGAAATCCCAAACCACGCCGGGGAAGTGATCAACTCCCATGCGTAAGCAATCGCATCTTTCTTGAAATAATCGCCAAAGGAAAAATTCCCCAGCATCTCGAAAAACGTATGATGCCGGTTCGTAAACCCGACATTCTCCAGATCGTTGTGCTTGCCGCCCGCCCGCACGCACTTCTGCGAGGTCGTGGCGCGCGAGTAATCGCGTTTCTCAAGGCCAAGAAACACATCCTTGAACTGATTCATTCCGGCGTTGGTAAACAGCAGCGTAGGATCGTTGGCCGGGACGAGCGATGACGAATGCACTTCCTTGTGCCCATTTTGCACAAAGAAGTCCAGGAATTTTCTGCGGATCTCAGAGCCTGTCAGCATGAATCTTCAATTCTAAATGATGAACAGCGGCGTTCCCTCATAACCGAAAGCCGAAGGGCACAGAGAACAGGTTTCCCCTGTGTTCCTCTGTGCCCTCTGTGGTGAACTTGTTCCAGCCCTACTTCAATGTGTCCGCGGTCTTTTCAGTCCCTTTCTTGACATCGTGACCCACTCCCTTGACGCCTTTCTTCACCGCGGTACCCGCCTTGGTCGCGGCCTTTTCCGTATCTTTTCCCGCCGTCTTTACACCCTTTTCTGTATCTTTCGTGGCCGTCTTCGTGCCTTTCTCGGTGTCCTTTGCAGCAGTCTTTACACCCTTCTCGGTATCCTTCGCCGCAACCTTCGTGTCTTTCTCAGCGTCCTTGGCGACGGTTTTCGTGGCGTGCCCGGTCTTCTTGACCGCATGCTCGGTATCCTTGGTCGCGGTCTTGGCGCCCTTCTCCGTGTCCTTTGTTGCCGTCTTGGCAGCGCTTTTCATTTCGCTGCCGGTTGATTTCTTATCGCCGCTGCCCGTGTCCTGCCCGAAGACAAAGGGCGCCGCGCATAGCAAGGCACTCAGAAGAAATGCTACCCACTTTGGTTTCATGGGATCCCTCCTGGATTGTGTGGGATACGTTGTGAAGTATGGAACAATTCAGTCCGCAACGCAAATAGCGAACCATCCGGACAAGCACCAACTCATTCCTGCTCTCCTTCCAGCGCAGTCAGCGTCTCATCATCCACATCCCACTTCTTCAATATGGAGAAGATTGTTTTTGTTCCGAACCCCGCCCGCGCGAGTTGACGAAAGACCCGCGCGGCTTGCTTTTGATCCTTCGGCTTCTCCATGCGTTTCTTATGCAGATACTCCCTCGCCTGCTTCTCTTCGTTGACGCTCTCGTAGGCAGTCTCGATAGCCTTCTCAATCACCGAGGCATGTACGCCGCGCGTTTTCAACTCTGTGATTACGCGTCCACGCCCGAACTTCTGATTGTCTCGCCGCATCGACGAGTAATACGACGCATAGTTCGAGTCGTTCAGGTAGCCTTGATCCTTCAACCGCCGGATCACCAACTCCACCAGCGTCTCCGCGTACTCCGATTCCGGATCTTCCACACGAGCTCGCATCAGCCGCTTCAACTCGGCTACTGTCCGCATGCGTCGCGCCAGCGCCCCGACGGCATACTCGTACATCTCTTCTTCAGAATAAGTCCGTCTTTTCGGACGCGAGAACGCCATGACAGCCCACGATAGCGCACTTTCAGAACCAGCGGGGAGCTATTCTCTTTCGTTATCCGCGCCTGCGTACTGCGGACGCCGCGCGGGCGCTCGCCGCCCGCTCTCGCGGGAGAGTTTCCGCAGCCATCGCAGCTCCGTGCGCAACTGTTCGATCATGAGGCTGACCATCCAGACTGCTTCATGATAGCCGTGGCCAACCTCCTTCCGGATCGCGCGCAACGTCTCTTCTTCGCGCTTCATTTCTTTTTCCAGGAATTGCTGCCGTCGCCGCAGTTGCTGCTCGAAGATTCCAGGTCTCGCCTGCCAAGACAAAGCCATCCACGTGAGAAAGGGCGGCCGCTCCCGTTGCGTTGCCCATTCCTCGCGCTCGAGCGCAGCCGCCAGAGCGCTGCGCCCCTTCGCGGTTGGCGTGAAAACGCTGCGTTCCGGCCCGGCCGCCGGATCCGCGTTCTCGGCAGCGCGGATCAAGCCCTGCGCCTGCAACTTCTCCAGCGAATAGTAGACCTGCGGACGCGAGATGCCCGCCCAGTCCCGTACCTGCCGCCGCTCTAGTTCCAGGTTCGCCTGGTACCCGTGCATCGGGTGCTCAGCGAGCAGGCTCAGCAGAACCAGGTCCGGCGTCGTCAGTTCACGTTTCTTAGCGCCGGGCATCGCGCGCTTTCCGCTGACGGCTCCAGTACCACCACTGGCGCTTCTCCATGGGAAGCTTCGGATTCTTCGCCTGCGCCACCGCCGCCTGAAAGACATCCAGACAGCAGATGTCCTGCGCTTTCCCGGTCTTGATACAGAGTTGCTCGTACAGTTTTTCAGGATTGCGGCGTGCGAGCTGAGCCACCGATTGAATCCCTAGAAGTTCGAAGTCACGAACTATCGCCGGTCCCACAGAAACCAGATCCTCGAGACGTCGTTGTGCTGTTGCCATGCAGAATTCTCCTTGACATGGATATCAGAATGATCGTATCGTGGCACTAGTCTAAATGAGACTACATAACTTTGACAAGGGAAACCCGCATGAGAATCGAAACTTTAGCTCTATCGATCGTGCTGCTTTGGACTGGCTTGCCCTGGTCCCAGTCTCAGCACCCGGAGGACACGACAAGTCCAAACCTGCCTGAGGAAAGGAACCAACAGATGCATGTGAAGAAAATTACGCCCGTGCTGTTTGTCGAAGACGTGGAGCCCTGCGTGAAGTTCTGGGTCAGTCGCTTCGGCTTCGAGAAAACTGCCGAAGTGCCCGACGGCGATCACCTCGCCTTCGTTATGTTGCAAAAGGGTAACGTCGAACTGATGTATCAAAGCTATGCCAGCGCTGACAAAGACGTCGCTGCGATCTCTCAGGTGGTCCGGAAAGGCCCCACGTTCCTTTATGTAGAAGTGGATAACCTGGAGGAGACGATCAATGCCGTCAAAGGTGCGGAACTCGTGATGCCCAAGCGGAAAACCTTCTACGGATCAACAGAGATTGGCATCAGGGACCCAGCCGGACACTTCGTTACCTTTGCAGAGTTCGCAGCCTCAACTCAGCATTAAATGTGCACGCTGCAGGAGCAAGAAAAGGGCGCGACTGAGAGTCGCGCCCCACTGCAATTTGAAGCCCGGAAAACCTTTATCTCCCTCCAAACCCCGCCGTCTGCATCGACTGCCGCGAAATGTCCGCCGTCGAAGCAATACCCTGCATACGCAGTTTGAAGTCGTCGGCATTCGAAGCGTTCTCGAGAGCCGTTTCGTAGTTGACCAAGCCAGCCTGGAACAGGTCCCAAAGCGACTGATCGAATGTCTGCATGCCGTACTGCGAGGTACCAGCGGCGATTGCGTCGCGAATCGACCTTGTCTTTTCCGGCACCAGCACGCACTCGCGGATGAACGCCGTATTAATCATGACCTCGACCGCAGGCACGCGTCCTTCCGAATCGCAGCGCCGCACCAGGCGCTGGCTAACGATCGCGCGCAAGACCGCCGCCAACTGCATACGTATCTGCTTCTGTTCGGGCGGTGGGAAAATCGAAATCACGCGGTTGACGGTTTCCACGGCGTCGAGAGTATGCAGGGTCGAGAACACCATGTGGCCGGTTTCCGCCGCATGCAGCGCCGTCTGAATCGTTTCCAGATCTCGCATTTCGCCCACCAGGATCACGTCCGGATCCTGACGGAGAGAAGCTCTGAGCGCCGCGCCAAACGAGGGCGTATCAACGCCGACCTCGCGCTGGTTGACGTATCCTTTTTTGTCTCGGTGCAGGAATTCGATCGGATCCTCAATCGTGACAATGTGTTCCGCCCGCGAAGAGTTCACCCGGTCTACCATCGCGGCCAAGGTAGTAGACTTACCGGAACCGGTGACGCCTGTCACCAGCACAAGCCCGCGGGGCATGTCGCAGATCTGCTCCACGACCTTTGGCAGGAACAGTTCATCCAAAGCTCGGATCTTGGTTGGAATGACGCGCAGTACCAGTCCCACGTTGCCGCGCTGCTGAAAGATGTTCACACGGAAGCGTCCCAGGCCGGCGACGCCGTAGGCCATATCGATTTCCGTGGTTTCTTTGAATTTCTGCTTCTGCCGCGCCGACATCATGCTGAAGGCCATATTCAGCATGTCTTCCGCGCTGATGCGGGGCTGGTCGGTCAACGGCGCCAACTCGCCGTCAATGCGCAAGTGGGGATAGTTTCCCACCTTCAAATGCAAGTCGCTGGCTCGCCGTTCCGTCGCAATCCGTAGCAGATCATCAATATTCATGGGCAGTTCTTTTCCATCGAAGCCCAACTTCGGCGTCGACGCTCTCCAGCATCATCGCCCGAATCGTCACCTTACCCAAGATGACCTAGGTAATGGCCTTCGGCGTGAATCCGGACACTCCCCATGGATCTGTGAGCGTCCTTTGTTGCCACGCTCGGCGAGCGCCCTCTTGATCACCCAGTTCGGCTCCGGCCCCTGGAGCCTCGACGTCCGCAAATAGAAAAGCCGCCCAGAGCGGGCGGCTTGCTGGAACAAAATCTGACTATGCGGCTGTCTCGGCAGGCACCGGCGGCACGAACGGCTCGTCATAGCTGCCACCGTAGATCGAAGGTACCTTTGATCCCATCGGGCGCAGGTAGGTCGTGAGTTCTCCGCGGTGATGGATGCTGTGATTGTTCAGAAATCCCAGGTAGAACGCAGCGGGCAGGTTGAAGACACCGAAAAACTCAACTGGTGTCATCAACTGCTCGGGCGTCATCTGCGCTATGCGGGCCATGCCACGCTTCATGTTCTCGTCGTACCAGGCAACCACTTCGGCCGAGGTCTGCGGCTTAATCTCGGGTGTTTCCATGCTGAACTTCATGTCGGCGATTCCGTCGAGGAATTGAATGTCGGAATTGGCGATGTGCCACGCCAGTTCCTTCGCAGTGCGGGCGTGCGGATCGGGACGATAATCGGACTTCGCGTCGGGGACGGCGGCGATGACTTTCTTCGTGCATTCTGCTTCGCGCGCGATGCCATCGAGCATCATGGCGCGATAGCCGAGGATGAAATCCGGAGTTAGACCTTGGGACATGATTCTTTCTCCTTCGTGACGGATGTTTTGTTTCGTTTTTCGGCCAGAGAAGCCAAAGGGGCGCCGGTCGTTCTGAAACGCCGCGCCCCTAGCTCGAATTGACGAGGGAATTATACTCCGACGGGTTGCTTGCTGCGCACCGGCACCGGCGTGAGCCAGCCGTGTCGGTCGCTCTTCTCGCCGCGCACGATGGCGTAGAACTCCTTCTGTAGCGCCTTTGTAATCGGTCCCATTCCGCCGATGCCGACTTTGATCTTGTCGACCGAGCGGATCGGCGTCACCTCCGCGGCGGTACCGGTGAAGAACACCTCGTCGGCAATGTAGAGCATCTCGCGCGGAATCGTCTGTTCAATGATTGGAATGTTCAGGTCGCGCGCGATCTGCAGCACCGAATCACGGGTAATGCCCGGCAGCACGGAATTGCCGAGCGGCGCCGTGATCAGCTTGTCGCGATGCACGAGGAACAGGTTTTCGCCCGAGCCTTCGCTGACGAATCCGTTCTTGTCGAGCGCGATGCCCTCGACGTAGCCGTTGGCAATCGCTTCCATCTTGATCAGTTGCGAGTTCATGTAATTCGCGCCGGCCTTGGCCATCGCGGGCAGCGTGTTCGGCGCCAGACGCGTCCAGGAAGAAACACAGACGTCCACACCATCGCCGTCGCCGCTCAGATATTTTCCCCAGGGATAGTTGCAGATATAGACCTCGACAGGGCAGTTCAGCGGGTTGACCCCGGCGTCGCCGTATCCGCGGAACACCACGGGCCGGATATAGCAAGGCCACGCGCCGTTGTGGCCCACAGTCTCGACCATGGCGCGCACCAATTCATCGCGGGTGAAGGGAATGTCCATGCGGTAGACTTTGGCCGAATCGACCAGACGCTGCATGTGCTCGACCGCACGGAAAATCGCGGGGCCCGTGGGCAGTTCGTAACAGCGGATGCCTTCGAAGACCGAAGAGCCGTAGTGGACGACGTGGGACATCACATGCAGCGTGGCGTCATCCCAGTTAATCAGTTTGCCGTTATGCCAGATTTTGTCGGTCTTCTGGATGCCCATCGAAACTCCTTACAGGTGAAAGTTGTAACGAGGGGAGCCATTCCTCCGGCAGGGAAAACTCTGAGGCCCGAACCCGACCCACGTTACAGACCATTATAGCGTGTGGAGCGGATACTCTTGTCCGCCGCCCTTGAGGGCGGACCATCAGACGCCGTCGCCTAAGAGGGGTTTGAGCAGAACGGGTTTTGGGTAGCGCACAGCTTCACACGATGCGGAAAAACTCCTGAGTGCCGGTGGTACCGTGGAAGAGCGGCGCTTTAGCGCCGCGTCTAGGTCCGCAATGGACGCGGGCTTTAGCCCCTGAGGGAGCGACAAAAAGCTCCTTTCCGTCCGTTAGGAGTCAACTCCTCAGTGGGTGCCAGACGGAGTGGCTGGATTCAGCGCAGCCTGCACCGTCGCGGCAGGGAGTTCGTCGCCGCGGAAGTAACGCAGCTCTTTGGCCCCGTCCTTATGGTTCGCCGATTTCATTTCCGGCATCGCCGTGAAGGGCTTCGAATAATCGTTGGCCGCGTTCCAGAACAAGAATCCGATGCCGCCTTTTTCCTTGGCTGTCTCCACCTGAATCTTTATGTATTCCGGCGAATACGTTTTTGTGCGCCAGTGGAAGGCCTGCAGCCAGGGGCGGATGACGACGCCGCTGCCCTTGGTGATGAGTTCGAAGCGGTCCATGGATTCGCCGATGAAGTGGGCGGGTTCGTCGCCAGGGTGCGCAATGTTGTCCATGCCGAAGAAGTGAGATGGATAAATCATGGGGCTGAGGACGTCACAGTAGCGAGCCATTTGGACGATGTCTTGTCCGGTGTGCGAGAGGTCAATCGGGCGTTGCCATGCCATCACGCCGAAGACGTCGAGCGAAAGCAGCACGCCTGTGGGATGGAGTTCGGAGTACGCCTTCTTGAGGAATCCGGCGATCACGTCGGAGCGCTGAGGGCCGTGAGGGACGTGGCAGGCCGCGTTGGTGCCGCCCTTACGGGACTTGGCCGGATTCTTCGCAACTGCCGCTGCATGCTTTTGCCCTTTGCCATCTTTGGCGGGCACAGTACTGGTTTCGCTGGATGCAGCATTTGTGGTGCTGGCGGATTTTGTGTCGGCAGTTGGAGCGGTTCCGCCTTGCTTCGCATCGGCGGGACGGCCGAGGCGGCCATCGCCACATGTTCCGCTGTCGCTGCCAGCGTCAGCTTGCGCCGCTTCGGGCTGGTCTTTTTGGAAGACGAATGCTGCATCTTTCTGGTCGCCTTCGGCGGGGAAGCGGACGTAGTCGAACTGGATTTCATCAACGCCCAGCTGGGCTACGTGCTTGGCGAGGGCGATGTTGTAGTCCTGAACCTGGGGATTGGAAGGATCGGTCCATACCAGCTTGCCGTTTTCACGCCACGCCGTTTTGTTCTTGCGCGACTGGACGGCGAGTTCGGGATGATTCACCACCAGGCGCTCGTCGCGGAAAATGGCGATACGGGCGATGGCGTGCATGTTCTGCTGGTGCAGAAAATGGACGAGCTTGGGAACGTCGTGAACGTAGACGTTGTGCTGACCGAGCAGCGGATGATCGTACGCGATGGTTACGCTGCCGTCGGAGTCTTTGATATCGAAGACGACTGCGTTGCCGCCGACTTCGCGCCAATGCTTGATGACGCGGATCCCGTGCTCGCTGCCGGCCATGAATCCGGTGAGGTAAATGGCGCGGACTTCAAAGTCTTTGGCGATAGGAATCGTTTTTTCATTGATCGGCGCGGCGAGGATGCCAGGTATGATGACGTTTTCGTTCGCCTTAAGAATATTGCTCGAGTCGGACTTATGGTTGACGGCGCGAATGGCGTCGGCCAGCTCCGACGACGTCAGGTAAGAAGTCTTGCTGACATAGCGCCGGGCGATGGTGGGGATCGCTTCTCCACGCTTCGCCGTATAGATTTCGGTGCCGGGCGCGGCAACAGGCTTGGGGTCGGGAATTGACGGCTTGGCGGTCGTTACGCTGGCCGTCTTTAGTTTGCCCGCGTACTGCTTGGCTACGGCCGCCTGCGGAGTTTGGGCTTCGGCGACAAAGTCGTTAGCGGAATGTGGTCCGAGGCGCCAAGCGGCAGCGCCGAAAAGAAGACAGGAAATCCCCGTGACAACGCGAACAGACGAAAGGCGCAAGCGATTCCTCCCCGTTACAAATCGATAGTAGAGTCGGTGAACGGTTGCCGCTAGTTACGGGTGGAGTAACACGGTCGGGCGTGGGAATTCGTTACCTGTTTAGCGTCGATGGGCAGGCGAAAAGCGATTCTTGGCCACAATTGTTTCCGCGCTTGGGTCTGTTCACTGCCGGTACATGTTCCTTCCGTGATGGTGCAAAGTATTTACCTTATGTTCTCAGACGCGAGCCGGCCGGTTTCGCCGAACTTCCTGCAAGACGCTCTAACTCTATATTCACAAAAGACTTACGCTTAGGCCCGGTTTTGCTGCAGGCATGGCTAGACGTTTGCTTATTTCAAGGTAGCCGGATGCGCCACAATTTCTGGGGAAATGGGGAACCCAGGATACGGGCCGGGGGCTAGGCCTAAAAAGTCCGGAAAGACATCTAATAGAAGAGCCTAAACGGCCGAAAGGGAATGCCCGGGCAGCACGGGGCAACGATCTTATGAGAACGAACCTCGCAACAGTGCTCGATCCGAACCGTCGCAGCAACGATGCTGGAGAGTTTGACGCAGCCCTTCGCCGCCGGATTGTCGGTCAGGATCAGGCGGTCGAGAAGGTCGTAGAGATCTATCAGATGTTCCTGGCCGGGTTGAATGCGCCGGGACGTCCGGTGGGGAATCTGCTGTTCCTGGGACCGACCGGATCGGGCAAGACCCGCGTCGTCGAGGCAATGGCCGAAGCGCTGTTTGGAGATTCCCGGGCCTGCATCAAGATCGATTGCGCCGAGTTCCAGCACTCGCACGAGATCGCGAAGCTGATCGGATCGCCTCCGGGATATTTGGGACACCGCGAGACCCATCCGCTGCTCACGCAGGAAGCGTTGAACCAGTGGTTCACCGAGAAACTGAAGCTCTCCATCTTGTTGTTTGACGAGATCGAGAAGGCGTCGGACTCGCTGTGGCAACTGCTCCTGGGAATTCTCGACAAGGCGACCTTGACGCTCGGCGATAACCGTCGCGTGGATCTGTCGCAATGCATCATCATTATGACCTCGAACCTTGGAGCCGGCGAGATGATGAACCTCGTCGATGGAGGCTTCGGATTTGCCCCGAAGGTAGTCCAGGTCGATGAGTCGTTCGATGACAAGATTCAGCGCACCGCGGTCGAAGCGGCGCGGCGCAAGTTCACGCCGGAGTTCATGAACCGCATCGACAAGACCGTGGTCTTCAAGACTTTGCGCGATGAGCACCTGGCGCAGATCCTGGACATCGAATTGGGCATGGTGCAGCAGCGCGTGCTGATGGCGGCGGGCACGAACCAGTTCGTGTTCAATTGCACCGAGCCGGTGAAGGAGTATTTGCTGAAGGAAGGAACCGATCCGCGGTATGGGGCGCGTCATCTGAAGCGCGCAATCGAACGGAACCTGGTGTTCCCATTAGCGAATCTGGTCGCGACAGGGCAGGTGAAGCTCGGAGATTTTGTCCGCGTCGACATGGCTTCGGAGAACAAGATGATCTTTGTGAAGGAAGCCGAGAATGCGATGGCTCCGGTGCTGCTCGAGCGGTACGGAGCGGCGTCGGCGAATCAGCCGTCGGCGCGCGGGGCACGCGCGGCGGTGAACAACCGCAGGGATTTCGGAGCTCCGTCTCCGGGGGTGGCGGAGAGCAAGTAGTTCTGAACCAACAAGTTTTGTCTTCTCGCTAGACCGCATCTCGCGAGACGTTCTCAATGGCGCCGGGTTTTCCGGCGCCTATTTTTTTCGCTCGGATTCCTTGCTGGACTCCTTTCTAGTGCTCTCCATAAGGGCCGAGATTAGGGCCCATGCCAGCCACATCAAGGGCGAATCCAAAATGCTCAGGCGGTGGTAACGGAACAGTCGAATGTGAAGAAAGGAGTGTCCCCATAGGAACAGCAAAACGAGCACGAAGACGTACAAGACGTCGCGAGTCAGCCGGGGCCATTGCCGCCAGAACTGGCGACGTTGCCACCATGACTTCGGGTGAGCGACCTGTTCATAACCTGCTTCGAAGCACTCTTGGCACAGTGTTTCAAAGCCGGGGAGTTCTCGGCCGCAATAGGGGCAACGAGACATATTTCGGAACCCTGCGGGAATTAGATCACTCGATCGGGAGATCTGCCGCTTACGGCCGTAACTCAACTAAGAGTTGTCAGTGCGAACGCTTTACTGCCAATGACAGCATGGCGATCGCGCCAAGGTTGTTAGACTGATCGGCGAGATCGAGAGCGGACTTGCCTTCGTTATCACGAACGTTCGGGTCGGCTCCGTTTTCAAGGAGCAGAGGGATCGCGTCAGAGCGGCGTCCGGCTGCCGCGTGCATCAGAGCCGTTCGTCCTTTCAAGTCTTTCCGATTCACATCTGCATGGTGCTCGATCAGTATCTTCACGGTTTCCTTGACGCCATAGCCAGACGCCTTCATCAGGGCGGTTTCGCCCTCGCGGTCTGTGGCATTCGTGTCGGCTCCAGCCTCAAGGAGAATCGTTGTGGTCGTGGGATCGAAGAATCCGGTACTCACAAGCAGAGGCATGCCGCGATGGTCTGGAGCATCGACCTTCGCTCCGGATTGGAGGAGCAGTTTCATCATCTCGAAATGTTTGGCGAAGGCGGCGTCGGCCAAGGGGCTCCAAAGCGCGGTTAGCGCCGGGTTCACCGGAGCTCCGGCGTTGATGAGGAGTTGCGCGATCTCTTTATTGTCAGAGCGAATCGCGATGCGTAGCGCTTCCGATTCGCCGCCGTTCTTGCTGTCGATGCCGCTAGCAGCCAGGAATTCGCGGACCTTTTCGACGCACCCGCGCTGGGCGGCGCGATTCAGGGAGTCGGCCTGGGCGCAAAGTTCGGCCCGAGTCGGTGGCGTATAGTGCTGTTGGGTATTGCCGGCTTTCGCATCGATAGGGACGTCGGGGCGTGGCGCGAGTTCAAAGTCGCGAATGCTCTCGACAATCAACTCCGCGGCCGCGCCGTCCAGGTGACCGTAGCCGAATGCACGATAGGTGCCATTACCGACGCAGGTGACGTGATAGTCGGCGTGTAATCGTAGGGTTCCCACAAAAGTGACCGTCTTGATGACATCGGGCATACCTTTCAAATTCTCACCTTTGCTGACCGCGGGCCATTTTGCCTGGTAGAGATCCGCGGTCTCCTTCGAGTGATAAGCCGGAACGCCAAGGCTAATCACGACGGGCCAGCGATATCCGTCGGTGACGAATGCTCCCTGGCAGTTGCCGCGGATCCACCATCCTTCCATGGTGCTGACGAACTCGCCTCGGACCGCGACCCGCTTCCCCTTCCAGTTGGACAGATTCTGAAAAAGGGCACAGATCGGGATTACTTCCAACGAAGTGGCGTTGGGCAGAGCTTCGACCTTGAGATTCTCGAAGGAATCGAAATCCAACTCGGCAGGTATGTCGCCAGTGGTAGCCAGGCGGAGACGGCCCGAGAAAGTGGCGGACGCCATTACAGCCTTGCCTTGGCTGCGGAGATGGTCGGCCTCTGCGGCGGCATGCTGGATTTGCCGAAGCTGCACGGGGTTAACAGCAGCAGAAGGATGGAGCCAGAGAGCGGTGGGCCAGGCCCGCTGACTACCGCTCAACGCGGACGTGTAGTGATTATCGCAATCGGCGGCGCCGAGGATGGTGACGTCTTTGGAAATGATTAGGTCACCAGTGACAAGGAGTTGTTGCCCGTCGGAGATCTCCAGATGAGAAAAGAGATCGCAAACCGATTCCTGAGCGCGGACGTTCGGGGTGAGAATCATTCCGGCCGTGGCTACGAGGAACGCGAGCGTTCGCTTCATCGGCACCTCGGCTGCAAGTTTAGCGCATCTCGAGAATCGCACTGGGTTAGGCGGTGGAGATGGCGCGATCCATCCGGCAGCGAATCGGATTATCATTGCGGGCATGAGCTGCTACTCACCCTGCACGCGCATGTTTGCACTGCTATTGATCGTTTTCTTAAGCGTATCGCCTTGTTTGGAAGCTCGCGTGGAGCCGACCCGCGGGTTCGACATTTTTTCTCAGGACGAAGAGATACAACTAGGGAAGCAGAATGCCGCGGAAGTAATGAAGCAACTGCCGGTGCTGCCGGATTCGGATCCCGTAACGCAATACGTGCAGAAACTGGGAGGGCGACTGGCGGCGCGCGCTCCGGGATATCAATGGCCCTACAACTTCCACGTGGTGAACGTGAAGGAGATTAACGCGTTCGCGCTGCCGGGCGGATCGATCTTCGTCAATCTGGGCACGGTTCAGGCGGCGGATAACGAAGCGCAACTGGCGGGCGTGATGGCGCACGAGATTTCGCACGTAGTGCAGCGGCACGGGACAAGGGCGGCGTCGAAGCAAATGGGAGCGCAGCTTCCCCTTTCGATCCTGGGCGGACTGTTGGGAAACAGTACGCTAGCGAAAGCGGCGGAGATGGGGATTTCTTTTGGCGTCGGATCGTACTTCCTGAAAAATTCGCGGCAGGCGGAATCGGAAGCCGACCTGCTCGGTACCGACATTATGTATGACTCGGGGTACGAGCCTCAGCAGATGGCCGTGTTTTTCGAGGAGCTGGAAAAACAGATGGGGCCGGGATCAAATTCGATGATCAATCAGTTCATGAGCGATCATCCGAATCCGGGGAATCGCGCAGAGGCGGTGACGCGCGAGGTAAAGACTCTAATGGCGCGGACTTATCTGGCGGACAGCGCCGACTTCAAAGAAATCAAGACGCGGGTGGCGGGAATGAAGCCGCTGAGTTCGGCGGAAGTCGCGGCGATGCAAAAGCAGGGCGGGTCGTCCGGGAGTGATGTGACGCCCAGTGCGAATCTCAAGGTGTTCACACATAACGAGTATCAGATTTCGTATCCGGAGAACTGGCAGGTGTTTGGTGATCAGAGTTCGAGTGTCACCATCGCGCCGCGAAGCGGAGTGTCGCAGAACGCGGTGGCGTACGGAGTGATGATCGCGAACTATCAGCCGGAAGAAGCGGGGGAGAGCCTGGATGCGGCGACGCACGAACTGGTGGCGTCACTGCGGCAGTCCAACCCGGATTTGAAGCAGATTGGACGCGACGAGACAATCCGGACGAAGAACGTAACCGGCAAATCGGCCGAGCTCATTGGGAGTTCACCGATCAAGGATGCGCAGGGCAAGGCGTTGCAAGAGAGGGACTGGCTAGTAGCGATCGCCCGCCGGGATGGCACGGTGCTGTATCTCGTGTTTATTTCTCCCGACAAGGATTTCGCGTCGATGCGGCCGGCGTTTGAGGGGATGTTAAGGACGTTGCAGGTGAAGTGAGTTCTCTCTTAATTGATTTCCAACGCCACATGCGTTCATTGCCGCTGGTAGGGATGCTTCGGCTTTGTCGCGACCTTCGCTTCGCTGCGTTCGCGACTCCGCTCAGCATGGCAAATGATGGAATTAGAATGTCGGCCCGAGACCTAGCTCTGTCATGCTGAGCGGAGAACAACCGTCGGATACGACGGTTGTTCGTAGTCGAAGCATCCCTACCTTCGTCACTGTGCTTTCAGACTTCAGCCACGGGACCATCAGGACACAGGATTGTGATTGAGGCCGACGGGAAATTGAGTTGACTGCGGTGTCATTTGGATTCGTAGACCTTTTCGCCGGCCACCATTGTCCAAACAACTTTGGTGTTCTGCATTTCCTCGGGGCTCACTGTCAATACGTCACGGTCGAGCAAGACGAGGTCGGCTCGCTTTCCCGCGGCAATTGTGCCGATTGAATCTAGATTTAGCGCCTTGGCTGAGTTCCTTGTGTAGGCATAGAACATGGCTTCGCGCGGCATTGACTGGCTGGCGTCCAGCACTCCCTCTTTTCCTTTGCGCGTCTCCGCTTTGTAAATCGCACGAAATATATTCGCCGTCGATACCGGCCAATCGCTGGCCCCGGAGATAATCCCTCCATTGTCGAGGATGGAGCGCGCCGGGTACTGCCACTTGTAGATCTCGGAATCCACGTAAGGTTTGAGAATTTCGATGGTGTCGTTGGCAGCTTCGGCCCAATAGAGTTGCAGGGCACTGATCACGCCGAGTTCGCGGAAGCGCGGGAAATCTTCGGGGCGGATGAATTGCTCGTGTGTAAGCGTGTGCGGAAGGTGAGAGTCTCCGTTCGCGGCGCGTGCGGCAGCGATTCCGTCGAGCGCGGCTTTCACTGCGCCGTCCCCGATGGCGTGGACGTGAATGATGAGTCCTTCTTTGTCAGCCGCGATGCAAAGTTGATTGAAGGTCTTCTGATTGAAGAGCAGTTCGCCGTTGCGTCCGGAGTTCTTGTAGGGCTTAGTGAGGTGTGCGGTTTGCGAAGGGAATTCCGCGACGCCGTCCGCGAAGATCTTGATTCCGGTGATATGCAGGTGGGGAATGTTTCCGTACGACTGTTGCTGCTTGTGCACAAACGCGAGTTCCGCCGGGGGATCTTTGGCGAGGACTTTGGGGAAAGCGACGACCTCGGAATTCAACTCGCCGCGTTCATTCAGCATTTTGTAGGACTTCAGTGCTGACTCTGGAGCGCTGGGCTCGAGCCATGCGGTGATGCCGAGACTGTAGTTGTATTCGAGAGCAGCGTGCCCTGCCGCAAGGATCTCATTGTCCGTGGGTGGCGGTATCAAGCGATCGATTTTGTCCTGGCCTGCGTCCACGAGAAATCCGTTGGGCTGCATTTCCTTGTCGTACCCAAAATAGCTGCGCTGGTCGGGCGTGAGTGTCTTCAGATAGTCGCTCGTGATGCCGGCGCGCTCGAGCATGGCGCGATTGGCCCAGGCAGTGTGGCCATCCATGCCTCGGAAGATCAGGCACTGCTTGTCGTAGGGGCTAGCGCTGAAGTCCTGGTTCAGCGTGTCGGTGTGTGACCAGAATTTGAGAGGCAGGCCGAGAATTTCGAGAATCTCGCCGTGCACTCCGCGTCCGGATTTCTTAGCCTCTGCCACGAAGGCCTGGAGTTCTTCGAAAGTGTCGACCTTCTCGGTGGCATCGGCATTGATGAGGTTGAGACCGCCATCGATCGTATGGCTGTGAGAATCGATGAAGCCGGGGAAGAGGCTTTTGCCGTCGAGATCGGTGCGAGTGGCATTGGGAGCGGCTTTCGCAACCTCCGGCAGAGCGCCCACGGCAAGAATCTTGTCACCGCGAATGGCGACTGCTTCGGCATAGGGATTTTGGGGATCACCAGTAAAAATCTTCGCGTGAAAGAAGATTTGATCTTGTGCTCGCAGGAGCGTTGCGGAGAAGAAGAGAAGACCCAGGACTCGGCCCATGGATTACCTTCCGACTGTGAGTTGTGACAGAAGGAACATACTAATACACGGACGTGTTAAAGGACCTCACCTGGAGTTGTTTGCAAGAAGAAAGCGGCCCGGGGAGGAATCCGGGCCGCAGGCGGCTGCGTGGGCGTTGCGTCAGAAACGAAGTTGAGTTGGGACCTGCATTGCGCGAGGTGAGGCGTCAGCGTCCAGAAAAGCTCCGAAGATGCTGGTTGGTGGCGACGGTTCGTTTGTAAGGGATGAAATCGACTCCCAGATGGGAGCGCCGTTTATGTGTTGGATATGCGCCCTTTGATGGAACGACTTCTCAGCACGATAAAGGCGAGCGTCAGGGCGCCGAGCAATGTGAGGCCGCTCCAGAGATTGACCCGCGGATGAAACCACGTCTGCAGCAGCGAGACGGTCACGGCCAGAAACCCGAATACGGATCCCCAAATCCCGAGTGGCGAACGCAATGGAAGTGTCGCTAGTTCCGCAGTCGACCGCCTCCGACGAAAGCTGATGTGAGCGGCGAGGGAGACGAGCCAGGATAGGATCATACCGGTGAAAGCGGCCCCGAGCATGTAGCGGAATGCGTTTTGTGGAGCGAACAGTACCACGACGAGTGCGAACAGAATTCCGAAAGAAGAATGGAGAACGGCGTTCCGTGGAGATCCCTCGTGATTGAGTCGCCCGAGGCTGGCCGGGGCCCATCCGGTGCGGGCCAGAGAGAAGACCATGCGCGATGCGACATAAAGCGTTGCGTTCGCACCGGAGAGCGCCGCAGTGAGGACAACGAAGTTCATCAGTCCCGAGGCGTGCGGGATTCTTATGGTGCGGAAGGTGGTGACGAATGGACTCTCGCTCACTCCCGCGCGATTCCACGGCATGACGCCCACGAGAATAACGATGGCGCCGACGTAGACGAAGGTCAGAGTGAGAAAGGTCATCCAAACAGCGCGTGGAATGTCTTTGGTAGAGCGCGACTCGCCGGTGGTGACCGCAACCATCTCGACACCACCGAAACTATAGATCGCGTAGGTGAGTGCAACCACAGGCGTCCAAAAACCGGTCGGGAAGAATCCGCCTTGCGCGTGATATTGCGGCACAGCGCGCCCGGTTGTGAGCAACGCGCCGCCGATCAGGATGAAGGCGACGATCGTCGCGAGCTTGATCATCGAAAGCCAGAACTCTACTCGCCCATAGGAACCGACACTCCTCAGGTTGATCACGAGCAGAAGCGCGCCGAAGACGACGATCCACACATAGGCTGGCACGCGGGCGAACCACGCGGACATGTACGTTGCGGCAGCGATCATTTCCGTGCCGATGGCCAGGGCGAGACCTACCCAATATCCGGCGCGGGCGATAAATCCGGCGAACGAGTTCAGGTAGAGGTCGCCATAGACGCCGAACGATCCTGCTGCGGGATGGGCGCAGGCAAGTTCTCCCAGGGCCATGGCCACCGTCCAGTTGATAAAAGCGGCTGCGATGAAGCTCAGGATGGCAGCGGGGCCTGCGATCTCCATGGCCGCGCCGGACCCGAGAAGGAGTCCAGTGCCGATGGAGCCGCCGACGGCCACCATAGCCATCTGCGCGGCGGAGAGTTGGTGGCGAAGTCCTTCTTCGTGAAAGTGTTGAGGAGTGGAGGACTCCGTCGGCATGCAGCAACATAGCATGAGAGGTCCTTCACGGTGCTCAACGTTAGTGGAGGGCCAGGTAACCGTTACGAAGGTGTCGGCATCTCGGTTGTTCATGGGTGCCGGAGCGCGAAGCTTTGCTCCGCTGATGGCGCCACTTGCGTGACCTTGGGAACTTGGGTGACTCCGTTGGGGTCTGTCAAGATTGAGGTGAGCGATTTCAGAACTGGGATGAGACCGAAGATGAGGTCGAGTAGCTTTTTTCTCCGATTCGGCATCTTGTCGCTGGCCGTGCATCTGCTTGCGATGTCTGGGTTTGCGCAGGAGACTGGCGTGCAGCTCGCGAGCACTCCCGATGGGACGGCGGACTCCAAAACCGACGGAAACTCTTACAGTCTGTCAGGCACGGTGATCAATTCCGTTACCGGAGAACCGCTCCGGCGCGCGGCAGTCCAAGCTTCCGGCCCGAACGGAGGCGTGACGCTCACGGATGCCGGCGGACATTTCGTACTGGACGGGCTGGCCGAAGGCAGCGTTTTCCTGACAGCGATTAAGCCGGGTTTTTACGATGATGAATCGTCGCACATAACCTCTGCGCGAGTGGGCAAGGATGCTCCGGCGGTTGTTCTGAAGCTGACGCCTTGGGCAGTCATCAGCGGGCGCGTCACCACAAAGGATCAGCAGCCGCTCGAGGGATTTCACGTCCGCCTCTTGGCGAAGCAGAATGTGCAAGGGCGGCTGGTCTGGGTCGATCAGCAGAACCAGGCAGGGACGAATGAAGACGGAGAATTTCGCATCGCGGGCTTGCGGGCCGGGACCTACTATGTCGCAGTTAACCAGAGTAGCGAGACTATCTTTGGTCAGAGAGGAGTTCCGAATCCGCGAGAGCAAATTTTCTCCAGGGTGTTCTACCCGGCCGTTTCGGATCTGAGCTCCGCGGCGCCGGTCGAAGTCGCTCCGGGCCAGGAGGCAGAGGCAAATTTCACGCTATCGGCCGAGCCGGTATATCAAGTTTCCGGCAACTTGACGGGGTCCTCGAACGTGGCTACCGGGTTGTTCTTTGCGAGGAAAGCCGGGGACGATGCCGACTTCGAGGTAACTGCGAACCTGCAGGACGGAAAGTTCCAAATAAAGCTTCCTGCGGGCGCGTACAGCGTCAGTGGAACAACGGGCGACGGTGTAGAACTGACAACGCCGGGAGCGACTGTAGTGATCCGCTCCGACGAAGCGGACCTGCAGGTTCCCCTGCATGCGGCGTCAAGCATTACCGTCCAACTCGAAAAGGAACAAGGCGCAGCAGGCACTGAGCATAGGGTGGCGGCACAAGGAATCGTTCCCGGATTCTGGATGCAACTGGTTTCCCTGTCGCGCTCTCGGCGGGGGAATTATTTCTGGACAGGACAAGCCGGCGGAATTCTGAATGTCGCGCCGGGAACTTACAGGCTCGAGATCAATAGCAATACGCCCGGAGAATGGTGGGTAAAGTCGGCGCGGAGCGGAGGCGTCGATCTGCTCAGTGACGATCTCATCGTACCCGAGGGCGGACAGCCCGACTCGATTGAGGTGATCCTGCGCGATGGCGCGGGAACGGTGAGCGGAACACTCACCCCGGCGGGAGATCCGGGTCAAGTGCTGGTGTTGCTGGTGCAACCGCATGGCATGAGAAACATCATCCACGCGACCAGAGCGCAGGGCAACTTCATTATTCGCGGCATTCCGCCTGGAGATTATGCGATTTTGGCTCTGGGCGGTGGCGATCGCCTCGAATACTCCGATCCTGAGATCTTGAATCCCTATCTATCGGATGCCGAACACGTCAGCGTGCGGGCCCATGCGACGGTCACGGTCAACCTTGGTCTTACTTCAGTGAAAAGGTAGTGTCCATGTCACGACGTTTGCTTCCGCTGGTGCTGGTGCTTGCTGCCGCAACCCACCTTTGTGCTCAAAATGTCCCTGCGAAGTTTCGCGTCTCTGGCAAGGTGGTGAATGCGGTGAACGGCCACCCTCTGACGGGCGCTGAGATCTGGTTCGGAAAGGCTGAGAATTTTGAAGCAACCCAACAGAAGCTCTTGACCGGAGACGACGGGGTGTTCGCTTTCAATGTTGCGGAGCCCGGCAAGTATCTGCTGGGCGGCCAGGCGAACGGCTTCAGGAGACAAGGCTTCGAGCAACACGGAATGTACGTTAGCGCGGTCGTGGTGGGAGCAGGTCTGAGCACCGACCATGTGGTGTTCCGGTTGCGCCCTGATGCCCGCGTACTCGGCGTAATCCAGGATGACGAGCACGAACCCGTGTCGGGGGCAACCGTCTATCTGTTTCGCACCGACGCGAGTTTCGGATTGAGCCAAACTTATCTTTCCGAACAAACGGTTTCTGACGACCGCGGCCGCTATCGCCTGGCTCATTTGGAGCCAGGCTGTTATTACCTGGTGGTTTCTGCCTTTCCGTGGTTCAGTGGCCTCCTTCAGTCGGCAGATGCCGCCGGCAATTCTCTCCTCAAAAAGCCGGAATTTGACGTGGCATTTCCAACTACTTTCTATCCCGGTGCTACGGATCCAGCGTCGGCATCGCAGATCGCGCTGAATGAGGGCGAGGATTTCACCGCCGACTTTACTTTGAATCCCGTGCCCTCATTGCATGTGAGGGTGAACCACGTCAATGCTGATCCGGAGACGCACATGAATGTGTCTCTGCAGGAGAGAGTCTTCGGCACGACTGTCAACCAGGTGTGGCTGCGGCAGATTCAGATTGACGATTCGGTCGAGTTCCGAGGCGTGCCATCGGGTAAATATGTGCTGGAAATCGAGTCTTACAATGCCAGCCACACCAGGCGTTCGGCGGTCGTGAATCTGGACTCCGATACCGAGTTGGACCCGGAGATCACCTCGGCGGCGATGCCGATCCAAGGCGTGGTTCGGATGGAAGGCGGGCTGAACTTGAAGCAGCAGGCATTCGTGAGGCTTTGGAACAGCCGCACGAACGAAGTGCTGGATTCACAAGTCGGCGAGAAGGGCCAGATCAATTTCGATTCCGATTTCCTGACCCCAGGCACATATTCGGTGTACGCAATAAACGGCGAGAATTCCATCGTCTCAAGCGTGAAGGCGACAGGTGCGCAAGTTGTAGGACAGACGGTTCAGATCACGGGTGGGAAGCCGGTTGAACTGGAAATCTCGATGTCGAACACGCTGTCGAAGATCAATGGCACCGCGCGTCGGGATGGAAAGCCCGTTGCAGGTGCGATGATTCTGCTGGTTCCTGAAGATGCCTCGATGAATCTGCCCAAATTCCGGCGCGATCAGAGCGACAGCGACGGGACTTATACGCTTCGCGACGTGCTGCCAGGACGCTACCGGATGCTGGCGATCGACGATGGTTGGGAACTCGAATGGGCAAATCTGTCCCTCCTGAAGAATCGGCTTGAGCATGCGCAGAAGATTGAAGTCCAGCCCAACGAAAACTACCAGACAGTCCTGAATGTGGAGTGACCGGCGGGGCGCGGAGCTGTCCGGCCACATCGAAAGACCGGCCAGGAGCGCCGATTCAACTCGTTGTGTTTTCAAGGATTAGCGAATCGAGCGTCACTCTAGCCTCCGGCGCTCAAACAGGGTGTGACCTTCGTAATCGCGGGCTGCCGTTACCGCATTGCTGGGGTTAGGGGGCACTCCTAGAATCGGAGCAGGGTTACTCCGCCCGATTCCGCATGCCTGAGATCACAAGACGACTGGACCGAGCCGAGGTGGGCAAGCGCATTGAGCGCGCGGAAAAACTCCTGCAAAAGGGTAAAACCGCCGAAGCCCTCGAAGAATACCTGCTGGTCCTCCGAGACGATCACGAAAATGATGTAGTACGGCAACTGACGGCGGACTTGTGTCTCTCGCTGAGTCGCAACGCTGAAGCCGTGAAGTTGCTGGGGGAATTGTTTGAGCGGCAAGTCACGGCCGGAGACGCGACGCGCGCCAGCCTGACTTACAAGAAGCTGGCGCGGCACGGTAGTCCGACATGGCAGCAGAAGTTCCGCTTCGGTCAACTGCTGGAGGGATCGAACAAGAAGCTGGCCGTCGGCACGTACGAGGCGGCCCTGCTCGATCTGACGAAGCTGGGCAAAAAACAGGAGGCGGCAGAGGTCCTGGACCGCATTGTGGCGATCGAGGCGACGCAGGCGAATCTTCTGCGAGTAGCAGAACTGGCTTCAGAGTTGGGGAATCGCAAAGTGGCGGCGGCATCGTTCCAGCGGTTAGCCCTGACCGCCGCGGCCGAAGGTGGCGACCCGGCGCAGTGGTATGAACGGGCGTATCAGGAAGACGCGTCGGATCAATCCATCGCACTGGCTTACGCGAAGAGTCTGTTGGCGAAAGGCCAGGTGGGCGCAGCAATCTTTATTCTGGAGCCGCAGATGAACGCGGGCCCGGTGCCCCAGGAGTTTCGTGAAGCGTACGCCGATTCCCTGGTCGCCGCGGGAAGGTTTTCGGAGGCGGAGCCGCTGGTCTGGTCTTTGTTCGAGCAGAATCCTGCGCGGGTGCAGCAGGTCATCGGACTGATTGGAAGTTTTCTGGACGGCGGGCAGGATGAAGAGGCAGTGGCGCTGGCGCGCAAGCTGGAGCAATTCCAGCGGCGTCGCGGTGAACGGCGCCAGTTCACCGCAATCATGGAAGACATCACTTCCGCGCGCAAGCCGTCGTCGCAGATGCTCGAGTTTCTTAGTGAGCTCTATAACTCGTCAAACCGCGAGAGCGATTACTGCAGCACATTGCTTAAATTGTTCGATTTGTATTGCAGCACCGCGGAGTTTGGGAAAGCGGCAGAGTGCCTGGATCGGGCGGCCGAAGTCGATCCCTATGAGCCCGGGCATCTGAAGCGTCTCGACATGATCAAGGGAAAGGTCGATGACGCGCGCTTCAAAGTAATCGCAGCCCGATTCAGTTCCGCGGCAAAGGCACCGGAAGAGCCGGTGCATATCGACGAGCGGACTCTAGGAGCTTCCACGCTGCAGGATCTGATGTTGCAGGCCGAAATCCTGGTGCAATACGGCATGCGCAACAAAGCCGTAGAGCGGTTGCAGCGAATCCAGGAACTGTTTCCCCGCGAGGAAGAACGGAACGAAGATCTGCAGCGGCTGTATATGTCGGCGGGGGTGACGCCAAGGTATGCAGGATCGGCGCCCTTGCCTCCGGCAGCGACGCCTCCAGCGCCGGGCCCGTCTCCCGCAGCCGCACCTGCGGATCCAGCGCCTGATGCGGCCGCCGACGTACGAACGTTTACGCGCGTCGCTGAGATTACGCGGAAGCTCTATCACCAGAGCACCGCTCCAGCGGTCCTGAGTACTGCAGTCAAGGAGATTGGAGTGCAGTGGGAGGCGACGCGCTGCATTGCGGTGATGGGCAAGGCCGGAATGCCCCCGACCGCGATGGATGAGTTTTGCGCCGAAGGAATAAAGCGTTCGAGTCCCGCGGGCATCGGCGAGTTGATTACGTGCCTGCACTCCGCGACGGAAGGGGCCGAGCCCTTGGCGATTCAGGATCCGCTCAAATCGAGCTTGTTGCTGAGCGCGAAAACGAGCCTCAGCGAGATGGCATCGGCGACGATTCTGTCGATTCCGCTGATGGATGGGGAAGAGAGAGCCGGAATTTTGGTGTTGATGCACAGTCGCCCGCGCTCCTGGCAACAGTCCGACATGGTGGTGCTCAAGACGCTTGCCGACCAGATGGTGATCGCCCTGAACAATGCCGGTCTGCGGCGGCTGGTGAAGAATCTTTCCGTGACCGACGAGAAATCAGGACTTCTGAAGCGGGCTTCGTATCTGGATTTACTCATGGCGGAAAGCAAGCGCGCGGTTCAGAACTCGACTCCGTTGACGGTGGTACTGCTTCAGTTCGGCAAGAGCGGCGCCTTGGTGAAAGAACATGGCGATTCCGAAGTCCAGGCTCTGATGGAACGCGCGGGACAGATGTTTGCGGCCAATATCCGGGCGAACGATTTGGCGTTCCGCTACGATATGACGACGATTGCCATCCTGCTGGGCGAGACCGCGGAGAAAGAGGGCATGCTGGCGATCGAGAAACTGCGCAAGATCGTGGCGCAATTGCGCTGGCTCCCCAAGGATGGAGCGGAGCAGGGAACCGCTGCCTTATTCTCAGCAGGACTGGCAGAGGCTGTAGTCCGCAGCGAATTTGATCCTGTCGATGTGGTGACCGAGGTGATCAACCGCGTGGAGCATGCTCTGGCTCAGGCGATGGGCCAGGGATTAGGCCATGTGGTAGCGCTGGGGCCGACAGCGCTGGCTGCGGGTGCAGTCGCGTAGAAAAACAGAATTTCAGTCCTCAGCCCTCGGACCTCAGCCACCTCATCCTTTTTCGTTTCATCCTCTTTGTGCCCTTGTGGTGAATTCTTCTTCCCACTGCTACACTGACAAGTTTGGCGAAATCACTCTGGCCGGGTCCGGCTGGGGTTCTACGAGATCATTCATCATGTTAAAAGCCGGTGACATTGCGATCGTCAGTGGGGCGCGCACGCCTTTTGGGCGGTATTGCGGCAAGTTGAAAGATTTCACGGCGCAGGAGTTGGGCGCGGTTGCGGGAAAAGGCGCGATTGAACGCTCGGGGATTGATCCGAAAGAGTTTGATCACGTGGTGTTCGGCAACGCGCAGCAGACTTCGGGCGATGCGCTGTACGGAGCGCGGCACGTCGGGCTGCGGGCAGGAATTCCCATCGAAACACCAGCGTTGACTGTGAACCGCCTGTGCGGCTCGGGCATGCAGTCGATTGTGAGCGCAGCACAGATGATCCAGACCGATGAGGCGAAGATCGTGCTCGCCGGCGGGATGGAGGCCATGTCGCAGGCGCCGTTCGTCATCCGCGGCCGCGACGGATTCACCCTGGCGCCGGGCGGCAAGTTGGAAGATTCGTTGATGATCGCTCTGCTCGATTCCTATTGCGGATCGTACATGGCGAACACAGCGGAGCTGTATGGCTCGCAGCAGGCAATCACGCGCGAGATGCAGGACGACTTCGCGCTGCGCTCGCAGAAGTGCGCGGATGATGCTTACAAGGCCGGGCGCATTCAGGAAGAGCTGGTACCGGTGCCGCTGCGAAATCATAAGGGCGAGCCCACAGGAGAGTCGCTGACTGAGGATGACCACCGGCGCCCACAGACCACGATCGAAGGACTCGCGAAGCTGAAGCCGGCGTTTGGCAAGAATGGGACAGTGACGGCCGGGAACGCGAGTGGCATCGTAGATGGCGGCGCGGCGGTCGTCGTGATGTCGCTCGAGAATGCTTTGAAGCGTGGGCTGAAGCCGCTCGGAAGGCTCGTCGGATGGGGCGTCGCGGGCGTAGAGCCGAAAGTGATGGGGCGCGGCCCGGTGCCGGCGTCGAAGATTGCGCTCCAGAAGGCTGGCCTGTCACTGGATTACATCGACTTGATTGAAGTGAATGAGGCGTTTGCGGCGCAGTATCTGGCGGTTGAGAAGGAACTGGGGCTGGATCGCGAGAAAGTGAACGTCAATGGCGGAGCGATCGCGCTGGGACATCCGCTGGGCGCGACCGGGACACGGCTGGTGATCACGCTGCTGTATGAGCTGCATCGGCGCAAGAAGAAGTATGGGCTTGCGACAGCCTGTATTGGCGGCGGCCAGGGAATTGCGATGGTGGTGGAAGCGATGAACTAAGTTCCTTTGCCACGGATCAGCACGGATTGCACGGATCAAAATCAATCTTGTCATCCTGAGCGGCGCAGTTTGCCGCGAAGGACCCGTGCAGTTTGCCGACGACCATCAGGGTACATGGGTCCTTCGCTTCGCTCAGGATGACAAAAGTTGCTGTGCCTGATTCGGATATGAATCGAAAGTGCTTTCTTCAAGTAGTATCCGCCTCTTTCGTCCTCCTGTTTGCGCACATTCTCAGCGCGCAGGTTCATGTTTCGATTCAAGTCGACGCCGCGCGTAGTCTTGGTCCGCTCGATCCGGTCTGGAACTTTTTTGGCTATGACGAGCCGAACTACACCTACTCTCAGCACGGGCGGGAGCTGATTGCAGAACTGTCGGGGAGCAATGCTGCTCGGGTGCAGATCCGGACCCACAATCTGCTGACCACCGGAGACGGCACGCCAGCGCTGAAATGGGGATCAACCAACGCGTACACCGAAGATTCCGCCGGGCATGCGGTTTACGATTGGACGATCGTCGACAAAATCATCGATACCTACCTCGAGTCTGGCGCGAAGCCGTTGGTTGAGATCGGCTTCATGCCTGAGGCGCTCTCTAAACATCCGGAGCCGTATCGGCATCACTTCCCTAACGGCGAGCTTTTCCTGGGATGGACCTATCCGCCGAAGGATTATGAGAAGTGGCGGGAACTGGTCTATCAAATGGTCGCGCACTGCATTGCGCGATATGGAAAGAAGGAAGTCGTCGGGTGGAATTGGGAAGTGTGGAATGAGCCCGACATCCCTTACTGGCATGGGACTCCGGAGGAATACGACAAGCTCTATGACTACGCGGTCGATGGCATGCGGCGCGCGTTGCCGGAAGCAAAGGTCGGTGGGCCTGCGACGACTGGGCCTGGTTCGGCGAAGGCGGCGGCATTCCTGAAGCAATTTCTCCAGCACTGCGCGAGTGGAACGAACTCCGCAACTGGTAAGACCGGGGCTCCGCTAGATTTCATCAGCTTTCATGCGAAAGGTGCTCCAGAGGTGAGGGAAAGGCGTGTTCAGATGGGACTGGCGCACGAGCTACGCGATGTCGATGAAGGACTGAAGATCGTTTCGTCATTTCCGCGGTTTGCTCATCTGCCGGTGATTTTGAGCGAGGCTGACCCCGAGGGATGCGCGGCGTGTTCGGCCAAGGATCACCCGCAGAACGCGTATCGGAACGGCACGCTCTACCCGGCGTATACAGCGATGGCGATCCGGGAGATGCTCGATCTGAACGAGCGCTCCAAGACGAACCTGGCGGGAATTCTTACCTGGGCGTTTGAGTTTGAGGACCAGCCTTACTTTCTCGGATATCGAACTCTGGCCACGAATGGGATCGACAAACCAGTTCTCGATCTCTTCAAGATGCTGGGATTGATGTCGGGGGAACGCGTTGAGGTAAAGAGCAGTGCAGCGGTGGATCTCGATGAGATGCTCAAGTCTGGAGTTCGCGGAAAGGCGGACGTCGACGGTCTAGCGGCTCGTGGAAATCATGAAGTCACGGTGTTGCTGTGGAACTATCAGGATGACGAGGCGTCGGCCGCGGAATTGCCTGTGCAACTGAACCTTGCGGGATTGCCGAGGAATGCAAGAAGAATTCTGGTGAAGCACTATCGCATTGACCAGAACCACAGCAATTCCTATACAGTGTGGAAGGCGATGGGGTCTCCACAATCGCCAACTGCAGGGCAATACGAATTGCTGAAAGCAGCGGGGAAGTTGCAACTGCTGGAATCGCCCTGGTGGATGGACAGCAAAGACGGTGCGGTGCGTTTGGATGTTCCCATGCCAGGTGAGAGCCTTTCCCTGGTGGAGTTGAGCTGGTGGTGAGGCTAACTTCTTTGCCGCGGATTAACGCGGATTTTCACGGATACTGGAATGTCATCCTTCGCTTCGCCCAGTGATGACAAACCGATTTTTCGAGGAAGCAATTATGGACATCAAGAAAGTTGGAGTTCTCGGTTGCGGCCTGATGGGTTCTGGCATTGCGCAGGTGTGCGCGACGGCTGGATTCGACGTAACGGTCCTTGAAGTCGAGCAGAAGTTCCTCGACAAAGGATTTGCTGGAATTGAGAAATCTCTCGCGAAGTTCGCGGAACGGCCGGTCGAGAAGGGCGGGATTACCGCTGAGCAGAAGGATGCGATCAGAGCGCGTCTTAAGGGCACGACCAACAAATCTGATCTGGCCGATTGCGATGTCGTCATCGAGGCCATCATCGAGAACGTGGAAGAGAAGAAGAAGATGTATGCATCGATCGACGCCATCGTGAAGAAGGATGCGATCTTTGCTACCAATACTTCTTCGATTTCCGTGACCGAGCTTCTGACTGCGGTCAAGCGGCCGGAGCGGTTTATTGGGCTGCACTTCTTCAATCCGGTGCCGCTGATGAAGCTGGTCGAAGTCGTCCGGACAATTGCTACCGCCGACGAAGTGTACGAGTCCGCGTACGCGTTCGCGAAGAAGCTGGGCAAGGTTCCGGTGCGGACATCGGACAAAACCGGATTCATCGTGAACCGGCTGCTGGTGCCGTATTTGCTCGATGCCATCCGGGCGTATGAAGAGGGCGCGGGATCGATTGAAGATATCGACAGCGCCATGAAGCTGGGCTGCGGCTACCCGATGGGGCCATTTACGCTCCTGGATTTCGTCGGACTCGATACGACGTACTACATCACGCACGTGATGTATGACGAATTCAAAGAGCGCCGCTTTGCCTCGCCTCCTCTGCTGAAGCGGATGGTGATGGCGGGCTGGTACGGGCGGAAAACGGGGCGCGGGTTTTATGATTACTCGGACCCGGAGAAACCAAAGGCGCAGAAACTCTAAGTGAATTGTCATCCTGAGCGGAGTAAGAAGTTCGCGAAGCGAAGTTCTTACGCAGTCGAAGGATCCCTTTCAGCTATGCGTGACGATGGATTCTGCGGGGAATTTCGACTAGTGGTGCCCGGAGAGAACTTCGAAGGCGTGAGTTCCCGTGACTGAAAGGGATCCTTCGACTCCGCAAATCGATTCGCTTGGCGAATCGATTTGCTACGCTCAGGATGACAAATAGTAGGTTCAACTTATGAACTTCGAAAACATCATTCTCGAAAAGAAAAACTCGATTGCCTACGTCACCGTGAACCGGCCGAAGGTCCTCAATGCGCTCAACATGGCCACCATGGACGAGTTGCGTTCAGCGTTTCATGACATCAAAAACGACGCGGGTATTCGCGTCGTCATCTTCACCGGGTCCGGCGAGAAGGCATTCATTGCCGGCGCCGACATTGGCGAGCTATCCAGGCACGATGCGGTGTCCGGGAAGGAATATACCCATCGCGGGCAAAACGTACTCAATCTGATTGAGAATCTCGGGAAGCCTGTGATCGCCTGCATCAACGGATTCGCGCTCGGCGGTGGGTGCGAGATTGCCATGGCTTGCACGATGCGGCTGGCCAGCGAGAATGCGAAGCTGGGGCAGCCGGAGGTGAAGCTCGGGATTATCCCGGGATACGGCGGAACGCAGCGCCTGCCACGGTTGGTGGGCAAAGGCATCGCGATGCAGATGGTCCTTGCTGGAGAGATGATCACGGCCCAGGAAGCGCATCGCATTGGGCTGCTAAACGAAGTGCTTCCGGCGGCGGAGCTAATTCCGCGAGCCGAGGCGATTGCTGCGAAGATCATTGCCAATGCTCCGCTGGCCGTGCAATACGCGATGGAGGCCGTGAACAAGGGCATGGAGATGACTCTGGGCGAAGGACTCTATCTCGAAGCAGTCCTGTTCGGCGTGGCGTGCGCGACTGAGGACAAGACTGAAGGAACAAAGGCATTTCTCGAAAAGCGCGCGCCGGTTTTCAAGGGCAAGTAGGCTCCATCAAAGGTAACGCAATACCATTGTCATCCTGAGCGGCGCTTTTTGCCGCGAAGGACCTATGCAATCTGTAGGCGCCGGCGAGCTGCAGCTGTCCTTCGCTGCTGAAAGCTGTGGCTCAGGATGCCAGCATCACAAGATGGGTCGGATCAATACGGAGGACACTGACATCGCTGCGAAGAAAGACATAATGAAGATCGAGCCGGTGCCGGACTCACTTCCCGCTATAGAAGGTAAGCTTGACGCGTCCGGGAAACGGTTTGCCGTGGTGGTCTCACGATTCAATTCATTTATCACGGAGAGGCTTTTGCTGAGCGCCTGTGATGGGCTGCTGCGGACGGGAGCTTTGAAAAAGGACATCGCAGTAGTTCGCGTGCCGGGCGCGTTTGAGATTCCGTCAGCCGCTCGGACATTGGCTTCGACCGGGAAGTACGACGCGATCATTTGTATCGGGTGTCTCCTGCGCGGGGACACAGCGCACTACGACGTGATTGTCAACGAAGTCACCCGAGGAATTGGACAGTCCGCGCAGGAAACTGGAGTCCCGCACGCGTTCGGCGTGCTGACTTGCGACACGCTTGAGCAAGCCATCGATCGCGCCGGACTGAAGATGGGGAATAAGGGATTTGAGGCGGCGCTGGCGGCGGTGGAGATGGCGTCCTTGAAAGACGCTGTCAGCTCTCAGCCCTCAGCCGTCAGTAAAAGCAAGACCCGTGCCGGGAGCAACCATCGTCGGAAATCGCTCAAAATAAGACGTTCGCGTTGACGAAATCCATGCAGAACTCCTGACCTATCTCTACCAAAATCACTTCCATGTAAACTGAGGACGCTGCGGCCATCGTGTTTTGCTGGTAGCTGGTGTCTGATAGCTGATTGCTGAATGGGTACGCGCAGAAAATCCCGGGAGATCGTGCTGCAGATGCTTTTCCAGGCGGATATGGGGAAGCAGAATGCGGACCAGGTGCGACGGACGTTTTGGGCCGAGCACGGCGCCACCAGCGCCGAGGTGCGCGGCTTTGCGGATGATTTGTTTCGGGTGGCAACGGATCGGTTGAGCGAGATCGACTCTTTGATTGAGAAGCATGCCGAGCATTGGCGCATGGAACGTATGGCCGCGGTCGATCGCAATCTGCTGCGGGCCGCGGTGGCGGAGTTGTTGGCATATCCGGATACGCCGCGAGCCGTCGTAATCAACGAAGCGCTGGAAATTGCGCGCAAGTTTTCTTCCCCTGAGTCGGTGCACTTTGTGAATGGAGTGCTCGATAGCGTGGGTAAGGACTTGGGCGGAAGCCAGTGATCAGTTCTCAGTACTTTGGGTAGGGCACGGCTTCAAAGGTTGCGAGAACTCCTGAATGCCGGTAGTAACGTGGAAGAGCGGCGCTTTAGCGCCGCGCAAAGCGCGCAGAATCAACAATGGGCTTCAGCCCCAGTGGTCGGCTATCGCGGCGATCGGAGTTTTTCCGCAGCCTCTTCAGCCGTGCCGCTAAGGCCCGCAAGAACATGCGGGTTTCCACCTCTTTCGCCTTGTGTCTCAGATTGAAAGCTCCGCTTGGCTACGCCTTCGCGGGACAGCCGAGGCGGCTGTCTCTACGCGGTCTTTTCAGATCTGGCGATTAGGGCCTGGATTGCACAACGTTAAGTGTGCAAGGGCCGGCGAGTGGAGTAAACGAGCAGAACGGATTCAGGCCATTGGGGATGTTGGGGAACGAAATAGGAACCGAGTCGCTGCCGCCCAGCGCCGTACTGACTTCGTGCAGCATGCCATCACTGCCCGCAATGACGATGGTCCCCGCATCCACCGACATGTCGGCAGTGATCGGCGTGGCATTGTTCTGAAGCTCGATACCTCCGATCACGGACCCGGTGATGAAGCTGTAAACAATGATGCTCGAACTGCTGGACGAGACGACGTAGAGCTGCGTGTCATCTGCCGAGTAGAAGAAATTCACCGGCTGCAGTGTCCCTTGCCCCAATTCGATCCGCTGCACTGCGCGGAGGGGATCGCCGCTGACGAACTGGATCCCCTGAGGGCACAGTTTCCCGGTTGCTGGGGGAGAAATTTTGGAGGTGACAATGTCGAATCCGTTCGAGTCGAGAATCAGCACATGAACTCCGTCCGGGATGGTATTTCCGAACGAGTCTTTGCCGTCGATGTGAAGCGCCGGCAAGACTTTCATCAAGAGAGGCGCTCCGGGCAGCGCGATGCTGGCAGCCGGCTGGATCGGCGCAACGGCTGGATTGATGCAATTCGCGAATGCGGTGAGATTGAAACTATTCAACCCGGATTCGGCGACGAAAGTAAAGGCGCCATTCGGCGAGAATGCGATAGCAGTGCCTGGCTGGGCGAGAGCAATCGGACCTTGCAGCGCCTGAAGCGACGAGTAGACATACATCGAAGTCAGGTTCGGTCCCGCGATTATAAAGGTCTTCAATCCGTCCGGCGAAAAGCCCGCGATCTCTTTCTGCGGAGCAAGAGGACCAGGGATGCTGAGAGCAGTCGGTGAACCCGTGTTGGACGAATTGACGATGTAAACCTGATTCGGTGTATGGACGGTATCGGAAAAGGCGGCGATGGCCCCGTTCAGTGAACTCGCTAGCACGTTCCCCGTCACTGTGCCGAGTGGAGTGAAGGGACTGTTTGCGGTGCCGAGATTGCTCGGGGTCACAATCTGCGCGCCGAAATCGCTTCCCATCCAGACTTTTCCCCCTGTTGGATCGAACAGAAACGAATTGGGCGAAACCGGCAGAGGGTTTTCATTACCCGCCGAGGTCCTGGTCGAGACGAAGTACGCCGATGTATTGCACGTCGAAGGAGGTTCCTGCGCGCATCCCGTACTCGAAGCGAATACCGTCGGCGAGGACGTAGACCCGGTGACGATGCCAGAGATCGCGGCCATCGGGGAAAGCGGCAGCGTTGGGTTCCCAGGATTCACGAAAACCGGAGACGCGTAAACCGGGACAGGAATGAGTTCCCCACAGTCTGCCAACTGCGGATAAAGCGCCTTGAAGAAGTTGGTGCAGGCGGTAATCTTGTTGCTGTCGATCACGCCATTGGTTAGGAATGCGTTCGG
This sequence comes from Terriglobia bacterium, assembly GCA_020073385.1. GTDB lineage: Bacteria > Acidobacteriota > Terriglobia > Terriglobales > Acidobacteriaceae > Sulfotelmatobacter. Next base: position 278,441 of record JAIQFH010000003.1, read on the forward strand.
GATGGTGGGGAATCCAACGTTACAAGTCGGCGGTGAGCAGGAGGCGGTCACCGTGGCTGAACCCGGAGTTGACAGGGACAGAGCGCAGGACTGCGTGCATCCCGAGGTCGGCGTCCCGATCGATCCTGGCTGCGAGGAGGTCCAGGTGAGAGGAATCTTGCTGAGGACGATCCCTCCGTCGGTGTTGGGCAGGGAACTGACGCCCATAATGTCGGTCACAGTGGCGATTACCGTCTGAGACGCCGATCCCTTGGGGACGTTGAATGTCGTCCGGCCGGAACCTGCGGCGCCAAGTTCGAGCGCGATGTTCTGGACCGGGCAGGTCGCAAAGAAATCGAGGACTGGAGATCCCGCGCCCTGCGCATTCGTCAGTTGTGGCTGCTGAAACGAACTGCTGCTCACGCCGTTGGCGGAGGCATAGATGTAGGTGATCCCAGGAGTGTTCGCCTTTGCCGTGGCCTGATTGGTGGCGAAGTTAAAAGCGTTGTTGGTCAGCGGAGTGAGGCTAACGACGGATGCATTGTTGGCAGACCAGGTGAATGGGCCTACGGAAGCGGTGATATCGGTACCTTGACTGTAGGCGTGAGCTTCGACAGTCATTGACTGGGATTGCGAAAGGCAGGGTTCCTGCACCTGGGCCCCATCTGGAATTACGCCGACTACCGTAATGTTGTCGATCGGCGGATGGACGAAGACATAGGTTGGAACGCTGGTACCACCCAAGGCACTTGCGGTGACTGTAACGGGTCCCATGGCTCCAGGGGTACAGGTAGTAAAGGCGACATCCCAGTGACCCGCGCAGGCGACTCCATTTGGAGCCAGATTGAGAATGGAAGGATCGCTCGACGAGTATGTGACAGGAACGGCGAGGTTGGTTCCGGACGCGGTTTGGACGCTGGCCGTGAACGTAAGGGTGCCGCCCAGCACCAGGGAAGTCGCCGAACCGGGGTTGAGATTAATGCGCCCCGGGAACAGAGGCGGGCCCGGGTGGGACCCCCCGCCACATCCGGTGATGGTCAAGAACGAAAGAAAGGCAACTGCCAGGCGCAGACTTAGCGAACGAAACCGACCCATGCACTCCTCGTTATCCATCGCTTATGAGAGCCAGCCATGTCTCTGCATCTCAACGACGCAGAGGAACTACTCGAATGAATTGGAAAACCTGTAGTGTAGAGGTTGAGGCCGGAATCGGCAAGCGCCCCAATCGTGCCCCCTTCATCCAACCGCTCGACGTACCGTCAGTGGGATGCAAAAGAACGAGTTGACGATGTTTCGAACGACTTGCTATAGTAGTTTGGTTCCGCGAGTTCATCCAGGCTTGCTGTGTGCTGCGACTTTTTGCGGGCGTGTGTGCAGAGAGTGGCGGTCGAGCTTTAGAGAAACTACGTTTTCGGATGCAAGTGAGGCCCGGAAACATTCCTCGCTGAAACGTTCCTGCGGCGCCCTTCGCCCTTATGCGAGGGGATATGCAGGGCAAGGCTGACGAAACGGAGTGCCCCCGGAGTTTGGCCGGGCGCCACCGTCGGCGGCGTAAGTCTTAAAGGGAATCCAGAATCTCTCGTCAGCGCGCGCGCGTGCGAATGCTGCGCAACAAGCGACGGGAAGTAATGATCGGCTGTAGTCGGTCATGCCTACGGATGCGCTTCTGAGACTGTGGATTTTGAAGCCGCCCGCCAAGTGCGAGTGTGCGGCTAAGGAGTAGCAAGAGTGCCTACGTTTAACCAGTTGGTGGCCCAGGGCCGTAAGCGGCCTCGTTATAAGACGGCGAGCCCTGCGTTGCAGGGATGTCCGCAAAAGCGCGGCGTATGCACGCGCGTATACACGCAGACCCCGAAAAAGCCGAACTCGGCGTTGCGGAAGGTGGCGCGTGTGCGGCTCACGAACGGGATCGAAGTCACGACGTACATCCCCGGAGTCGGGCACAACCTGCAGGAGCACTCGATCGTGCTGATCCGCGGGGGTCGCGTGAAAGATTTGCCAGGTGTGCGGTACCACGTGATTCGCGGAACGTTGGATGCGGTCGGCGTTGCCAACCGCATGCAGGGACGCTCGAAATACGGAGCAAAGAGACCGAAGAAGGGGTAGAAACAGGTTTCAACGTTTCAAGGCGGGTTAATTGGCCTTACTTTGAAACTCTGAAACCTTGAAACTTTGAAACCTGGGCAAGAGCGCAGGGAGCTTACAAGCTGATGCCAAGAAAAGGACATATCGCAAAGCGGACGGTGCCGGCCGATGCTGTCTATCAGTCGGACCTGGTGACGAAGTTCATCAACTCGATGATGTGGCAGGGAAAGCGGTCGACGGCCGAGGGCATCTTCTATGAGGCCCTGACGAAGCTGGAGTCGAAGGGCGGCGATGAGGCCCTGAAGCTCTTCAAGAAAGCGGTCGAGAACACGAAACCGCTGCTCGAAGTGAAGACCCGCCGCGTCGGTGGCGCGAACTATCAGGTGCCGGTCGAGGTGAATGCCGATCGTCGGACGTCGCTGGCCATCCGCTGGATTATTAGCTATGCGCGGTCGCGTGGCGAAAAAGGAATGGTCGACAAGTTGAGCAATGAATTGCTGGACGCGGCCAACAGCCGCGGCGCCGCCATCAAGAAGAAAGAAGACGTGCATCGCATGGCGGAAGCCAACAAGGCGTTCGCGCACTACAGGTGGTAAAAGAAGTTGCATAGGTCCTTCGGCGCAAACATCACGCCTTAGGATGACAAGACTTTGGTATAGCTGACGGCTGAGAGCTGACAGCTGATTTGGAGCCCCAGAAAGAGCAGATAAGAGTCGTGCCAAGAACAGTCCCATTAGAGCGTTGCAGAAACATCGGCATCATGGCCCACATCGATGCCGGGAAGACCACTACGACGGAGCGCATCCTGTTTTATACCGGCCGGACGCACCGCATCGGAGAGGTGCACGAAGGCACTGCGACCATGGATTGGATGGAGCAGGAGCAGGAGCGCGGCATCACCATCACGTCCGCGGCGACCACCTGTACCTGGCGCGATATCCGCATCAACATCATTGATACGCCCGGCCACGTGGATTTCACGGCTGAGGTGGAGCGCTCGCTGCGCGTGCTTGACGGCGCAGTCGCGGTATTTGACGCCGTTCACGGCGTGCAGCCGCAGTCGGAAAAAGTGTGGCGTCAGGCCGATAAATACGGTGTCCCGAGAATTTGCTTTATTAACAAGATTGACAAGATGGGTGCTGATTTTGAGCATGCCATCGATACCATCCGCAAGCGCCTCAGTGCCAAGCCCGTCGCGATTCAATTTCCCATCGGCCAGGAAGATAAGTTCAAGGGCGTCGTCGACCTCATCAACATGAAGTCGATCGTCTGGCAGGACGACACTATTGGGGCCGAATATCTCACTGAGGAAATTCCTGCCGAACTGAAGAAGAAAGCCGAAGCCTTCCACGCCCAACTGGTTGAGACCATCGCCGAAAACGACGACGAGATTCTGCACAAGTTCCTCGAAGGCGAAGAGATTTCTGCGGATGAACTGCGGGCGTCGCTGCGCAAGTCGACCATTGCGTTGAAGGTGTTCCCGGTCGTCGTGGGAACGGCATTCAAGAACAAGGGCGTGCAGCCGCTGCTCGATGCAGTGGTGGATTATCTGCCTTCGCCGCTCGATGTGGGCGAAACGCACGGGACCGACCCCAACAATGGCAAGCCGATCACGCGCAAGGCGGACGACAAGGAGCCTTTTGCTGCCCTGGCGTTCAAGATCATGGCCGATCCTTTCGTCGGACAGCTGACATTCATCCGCGTATATTCCGGGCAGCTGAAGACCGGCGATTCCGTGCTGAACGTGCGTACGGGAAAACACGAGCGCATTGGACGCCTGCTGAAAATGCATGCCAACAAGCGCGAAGAGATCCACGAGATTCTGGCGGGAGACATTTGCGCGGCAGTCGGATTAAAGAACGTATCGACCGGTGACACCATCTGTAACGAAGCTCATCCGATCGCGCTCGAATCGATTGAGTTTGCCGCTCCTGTAATTTCGGTTGCAGTGGAACCCAAGACGAAAGCGGACCAGGAAAAGATGGGCATGGCGCTGGGACGTCTGGCCCAGGAAGATCCCACCTTCAAGGTTCACACCGATCCCGACAGCGGGCAGACCATCATCAGCGGCATGGGCGAGTTGCACCTGGAAATCATCGTCGACCGCATGATGCGCGAGTACAAAGTCGAAGCCAATGTCGGCAAGCCGCAGGTTGCGTATCGCGAGACCATCCGCAGGCACGCCGAAGCGGAAGGCAAGTACATTCGGCAGACGGGCGGCCGCGGCCAGTACGGTCACGCGAAGATTTATCTCGATCCGCAACCACCGGGGACCGGCTACGAGTTCGTCAATGACATCGTGGGCGGATCGGTGCCGAAGGAATTCATCAAGCCGATCGACCAAGGCATCCAGGAAGCGCTCGAAGGCGGAGTGTTGGCCGGCTATCCGATGGTCGATGTGAAGGCGACGCTGTTCGACGGCAGCTATCACGATGTCGATTCAAACGAAATGGCGTTCAAGATCGCCGGATCGATGGCCTTCAAAGAGGCGGCCCGCAAGGCTTCTCCGGTGTTGCTCGAGCCGGTGATGGCGGTCGAAGTCGTGACGCCGGAAGATTATGCCGGAACGATCATGGGCGATCTGAGTTCGCGGCGCGGCCGGATTGAAGGTATGGAGCACCGTGCGGGATCGCAGGTAATCAAGGCGATCGTTCCCCTGGCGGAAATGTTTGGATACGCGACGCACATGCGTTCGTCAACGCAGGGTCGCGCGGAATACTCGATGCACTTTGCGCGCTATGAGGAAGCTCCGCGATCCGTCGCGGAGGAAATCATCGCCAAGGTGCAAGGGACGACGAAGTAGCTTCCGAAAGAACTTGCATAGGTCCTTCGCGGCAAAGAGCGCCGCTCAGGATGACAAGGTTTGAGCTAGAAGCTAAAAGCTAGGAGCTAGAGGCTGAGTTATGGCGAAAGAGAAATTTGAGCGTACAAAGCCGCACTGCAATGTAGGGACGATTGGTCACATCGATCATGGCAAGACGACGTTGACGGCGGCGATCACCAAGGTTCTGCAGAAGCACAATCCGAAGATTGTGTTCCGGTCGTTTGACTCGATCGACAACGCGCCGGAAGAGAAGGCGCGCGGCATCACGATCGCGACGGCGCACGTCGAGTACGAGACGGCGAACCGGCACTACGCGCACGTGGACTGCCCGGGCCACGCCGACTACATCAAGAACATGATCACGGGCGCGGCGCAGATGGACGGTGCGATTCTGGTAGTCGCGGCGACGGATGGCCCGATGCCGCAGACGCGCGAGCACGTGCTGCTCGCCCGCCAGGTGGGTGTGCCGTACATCGTGGTGGCTCTGAACAAGTGCGATGCGGTGGATGATCCTGAGTTGCTCGACTTGGTCGAACTGGAAGTGCGCGAGTTGCTGAAGAGCTACGGATTCCCGGGAGACAATGCGCCGGTGATTCGTTTGTCAGCATTGGGCGCGCTGAACGGCGAAGAGAAGTGGGAGAAGCAGGTGGACGCGCTGATGGAGGCGGTGGACAAGAGCGTGCCGCAGCCGGCGCGCGAACTGGACAAGCCGTTCCTGATGCCGATCGAAGACATCTTCTCGATCTCGGGCCGCGGCACGGTGGTGACGGGACGAATTGAGCGCGGGAAGATCAAGGTAGGCGAGGAAGTGGAAATCGTTGGCTTCCGCGAGACGCGCAAGACGGTGGTGACGGGCGTCGAGATGTTCAAGAAGCAACTGGACGAAGG
>JAIQFH010000096.1 GCA_020073385.1 Terriglobia bacterium
ATTTGCGTGTGGGATATGCGATCAGCCCTCTTGGGTTCCATCGCTGAATCATGCCGCGGGGAATCTTGCTGTTCCCGCTGGTTCGCACCATTCGGTATCCCAGAAAATCAAATCCCTGCTGAATGTGCACAATCCGCGTCTTCTGCCGATTCAACCGCACACCCAACCGTTCCAGTATCCGAGTCGCAGCTGCCAACGCTGCACGCGCTTCAGCCACCGACTTACAGGTAATCACCCAATCGTCGGCGAGCAGACCTTTTCGGGTGCCAACAGCAAGCAGTGGTTCACAACTACCACAACGCAGTACGCGCCCGATGGCCGGATTCTGGAAGACCGAACGAGAAACCCAGACGGCTCCGGATGGGGAACGAGCTACACCTATTATCCGGATGGCCGTCTGCGGAAAACTGCTTCCGGGGATGCGAATTCCACCCCCAGTTCTGAAACGACCTACTTGTACGACGGCGCGCAAAGGCTGGTCGGGGTGAAATCGAGTGACAACGTGCAAGTTCGCTATCAATATGACGACAAGGGGCGCAAGTCTGTCATTGAAACCTACGAATCAAAGCCGCTACCTCCGAATATGGCTTACGGGCCACATTGGGAAGGAACCGATCTGGGATTTGCTACACATCTTGGTGGTACTGTCACGACGTTGTACAACGAGCAGGGAGTGGCGACGGGCGCGGAGTTCCGTAATCTGGAGGGAAAGCTTCAGGGTCACATTGTGCGCAAGTTCGATGAAGAGGGTCGCATCGTTGCAGAGCAGCAGTTCGCGGATGCTCCTCACGATTTCGGGCTTCCCGAGCTTCCGGAAGAAATCCGATCAAAGCTCAATCCGGAACAGGTTAAGGCTATGGGCGCGGCTGTGGGCGCGCTTGCAGCCAGCGTGGAGAACAGAGCCAACTCCTACTCTTACGATGCTCAAGGCCATGTCACGGAACGACACAGGAGTGGCGGGGTGTTTGGCGACGAGGTAACGATCACGAAGTACAACGACCACGGGGACAAGGCTTCGGAGCTTACAACTACGATCATGAATCCGGAGGTTGGAAGGGTGTACAGCGTCACCGAAGCCGGAACTATGCTTCCCGATGGGCCGCCTCCGCCCGCGCAGCCACCCACCGTCTTCGAGACGCAATACAGTTACCAGTACGACGCGTATGGCAATTGGACCGAGCTGACCACTGCCAGCCGCTCCGACCCAGGCGCACCGCTTGCATCTGGCTCTGTCCGCCGTCGCAAGCTGACCTATTACTAGCCTAAGCTTTGTTCCGCGCGAAAGTTCCGGGATAGTTGTCGATAAATCTCTATTACGCTCATCGACACTGTGACCAGCAGGGTCTTGAGCGCTATCGCCGTTCTCACCCACCGAAACCAAAATCCGCACTTCTGGCAAAACCGGCCAGAAGTGGGGCACCCGGATGTGGTCCTCACTGCAGTCGAAAACGTTCGCGGATCAGCCGCTGCAACCGCGGCTTGTAGAGCAAATCAAACGCAAGTTCTTTATCAGGGAACATGGCGAGCGCGGCTTTCTTCGCACCGGCGGCTAATTCGGAGGCTTCCGCCAGGGTGAGGTTCGGATCCTGTCCGATCACCGACATGACCATGCTGATCATCAACTGCAGGCGGCGGATCTTTTTTGCTTCTTGCTCCCGTTCCCGGTGCATTTCCTGCTCCGCCAACGGATATCCAGACTCTTCCCCTGCGCGCCGAGAGACATTCATGCGATCCCCTTCCCCCACAATTTTGGATGACGCTCCGCCCTGTGGCGTTGCGCCCGTGAGCCCATTCTGCCTCAATTCTGAAAGAAAGCAACCGCCCGAAGGTGCCCGTCCGGAGTACCGCCGCCGCAACCCGCATCCAGGAAACGGCATCCTTCCTGCAGCACTTCCGGGAAGTTCGATCGCCTCGCAAGGAGTAGAATCTCTCAGCGGCACCGATTCGCCTTCGGGCAAGATCCTGAACTGGAGACCCGCATGTCACAGCCAACGAATCCAGCAGAGAGTGTGACACCACGTCCCAATCCGAATGAGAAGCTGGTCAAGGTCTTCGACTCCGAAGTGGAGTCCGAGGCGATGATCGTTAAAGGCCTGCTCGAATCGGCCGGAATCGACAGCGATCTAACTGCTGCGGCCATGATCCAGGACATGTTTCCTGGGCTCGGAGGGATGATCATTCTGGTGCGCGAGCAGGACGCCGAGACCGCGCGCCGCCTGATCGAGGAATATCGTCAATCCAACCCGCCCACCGACGACGACGAAACCGCCGAGATCGATGTTATTGAAGAGCCGCCAAAGTAGCCTTCACCGAGTGACCATCGAGGTAGAAGGTCACGGCCCCATCCAGATCGGTGCGGTACACGCGAGTTCCCGCCGCCGCGAGTCGCGCCAGAGTTTCAGCGCGCGGAAGACCAAAGGAATTTCCTGATCCTACGGAGATAACTGCGAACTCCGGCCGGGCCGAGTCCATCAACTCCTGCGTGGTCGCATTGGCGCTGCCATGATGGCCGACCTTCAGCAGGTTCGCCCTGGGATGTTCAACGGCCGAGATGCGGCGCTCCGCGCGCTTTTCGGCGTCCCCTTCGAGCAGCAGCGACGACTGCCCGTAAGTCAGGCTCAGCACCATGGAGTCGCTGTTCTGCGGCTTGTCTCCAACCGGCCAGTCGCGCGGAGGGAACAGCACCCGCAAGTTGGTTCCGCCGAATTCAAACTCGTCTCCTTCCCAGTGACGCACAATTTTCACTCCCGACGCATCGGCAGCCGAAATGACGTTTTCCAGAGCGTGACTCGGCGGGAGCAAACCCACCCACAATTCCTGCGGCCGGAAATTTCTCAGGACTGAGATCATGCCGCCGATGTGATCGGAGTGCCCATGCGTAATCGCCACCGCGTCCAGGTGAGTGAGGCCTCGTTCCCACAGGTAGGGCGAGACCACATCTTCTCCGAAGTCGAGTTGAGAGCCGCCGGGGCCGATGGGCCCTCCGGCATCCACAAGAAGCGTCTTCCCGGTCGGGGTAATGACGAGGATCGAATCGCCCTCTCCGACGTCGATTGCGGTGACTTCCATGACACCGGAGTGTCTGCGCGGAGACGGCGCGACAAATGCCAGGGCCAGTGACGCGACGAAGACCGTTGCCAGCCCCGCGCTGGTGGCCGACATCTTCCGGCGCGCCGTCCACATCGCCAGCACAAGTGAGGCAACCGCGAGCGCGATCATGACGGCCGAAGGCATTCCCACCCGGAGGTCAGCCAGACGGAGTCCGCCCAGACCTTGAATGGTTCCGGTGATTCCGTTGAGCGCGACGGTGGTGGCTAAGACGGGTAGTTTAGCCAGCCACACGGACACGTATCCCAACGCCAGCGCGAGCACGGCGGCCGGCATCATCCATTGAGTCAGGGGCACAACGATCAGGTTCGCAGGCAAGCCGATTGTCGTCGCGCGATGAAAGTAATAGGCCATGGGCAGCGCAAGTCCCGCCTGCATCACCGCTGAGATAAACAGCAGATCCCAGACTGCAAAGAAGAAGCGAGCCATACCGCGCAGCAACCTTGCAGCCCAGGGATCTCCCACAAACAAAGCCACCCTGGCAGAAATCATCTGCAGGTCCAGACGGAACTGTGCCACCCGCGGCGGCAGCAACGCCGCATAGTCCCTTGAATCCCAATTCGCCAGCGCCTGGCGGTAGAGTTGCGAGGTTCGCTCCAGCATCGGGATGCCAATGGCCGAAACGATCAGCACGCATAAGAATGTCATCTGGAAGCTGGCGGTGAAGAGCTGCCGCGGATCGAAGACCAGCAGTCCGAACGCGGCCGCACCCAGCGCATTGGTCATCGCACGATCGCGATAGAGCAGCCGCGTGCCAAGGTACACGGCGCACATCAGCGTGGCCCGCCACACCGGAGCGCCCACTTCGGTGATGAATGCATAGCCCGCGCACGACGCCACCGTAAGCAGCGTCGCGGGGATGTCCCCGACCCGCAGGCGGCGCAGCGTCCAGAAGACGACGAACGCCAGTATGCTCACGTTCATTCCCGACACCACCAGAATGTGGTACGTGCCGGAGCGCTGGAAGTCGACGCGGGTATCGCGGTCGATGAACGCCTCCTCGCCGATGATCATGGCATCGATCAGCGCCGCCTCCCGCGGACGCCAAAGCTGATGCACCTTCGCAATCACGCTGGCATGCATCCGGTTGCGCGCGCGTTCAAATCGGCTGCCGGTGAATCCGGGGAGCAACTCAACATTCTCGATCTTCGCCGAGCCCAGCGCTGCAATGCCGCGATCCGCCAGGTATCCCTCATAGTCGAATGCGCCGGGATTGCGGAAATTGCGCGGCGGCTTCAGCTTGGCTAGAAATCGAATTCGATCTCCGTAGTGAAACGTCTGCGTCGATGGTGAAGAGAAGACCCGCTCGGTGGGAGCGTCCTCATTCGCGCGCGGGCTATAGATACTCAGGCGAATGCCGGACTGGACCGGCACAATCACGCCATCAGGCGTCTGGACCTGTTCACTTTCCAGATCGAGAGTCTGTCGCAGTTCCCCGAGGCCTCCCGGCTGAACCCGACCCTCCCGGGTTACGCGTGCTGTGATCTGAACCTCCCGTCGATCGGCGTAGGGCAGGATACTCGTGTCGATGCGAGGTGATGCAGAGCGCATTTGAATATGGAGGGCTCCGGCTAAGAAGAACGTCCCCAGAGCCAGAAGCCAGGCCACTCCTGACCGCCGGCTGACAAAATATGCGGCTGCCGAGCAGAACATCGCCGCAGCTACCACCCACCACGCAGCTGGACGCCAGGCATAAACGCCCGCCACAATGCCCAGGGAATAGGTCGCGGCCGCCCAAAGCATCGGTTGCCGCGACGCTTTGAAGTCGAAGGCAGGAGGGCCGGACGAGGTGGAAGACGAAATCATCAGAAGGACTCAGGAAGAAGCAGCCGACTTCCGGAAGAATCGGACCGACCTCAGCGTGCGAGGTGCACGACGCTCTCGAGGTGATAGGTCTGCGGGAACAGATCGACCAGGTGCACCTGCTCGATCCGATAGCCACCTGCCAGCAGGACTACCAGATCGCGCGCCAGGGTTACCGGATCGCATGAAACATAAACAACGCGTGGCGCGTCCAAGGTCGCCAACATGCGCGCCACGCGTTCTCCCAGGCCACTTCGAGGCGGGTCCACCACCGCCAGGTCGGGCTTATATGCAGGATGGGGGAGAACTGAGCCCTTCCTCGCCCGCCTCGTATTATGGCTGCCGGATAAATACTCTTCGGTCGTGGCCCGGACAGCCTCTCCGTTCGAGCTCAGATTGTATGAAAGGTCGGCTGTGGATGTCTGTGACGACTCAACAGAAAAGATGTGACGCATGTCACAAAGGGCTGTGGAAAACAGCCCGACACCCGCGTAAAGATCGAGTGCCAGCTCGCCGGATTGGCCCTGTGTGACAATTTTCACCAGTTCGTCGGTGAGATATCGGTTGGTCTGGAAGAATGACCCTGCACTTACCCGATAGGCGGTGCGCGCGGTTCGGTAGATGAGATGATCGGCGCCTGCGGTCAGCAGTTTCTCCTGATTGCTGGGTGCTCCCTTGGCAGCTTCCCGGAAGACGACCACACCAGCGATCTCGGCCATGGAACTTCGAAAATCCTCGGCCCATGCTCGCAGGGCGGCGCGGCGGGAGTCTGCCTTCGCCGAGACCTCAATCAGGAGTTCCGTGTCATCGGTATTCGCAAAGAACTCGATTTCGTCGACTCCCGGCGGCACCTTTCCAGCGCGGCCGTTCTGCCACAGTGCGGCGATGCCCCGGTTGATCAGCGGCGAACTGATCGGACACTCCTCCACCGCCAGCAACTCGTGCGACGCCATCTTGAAATATCCCGCCTTGAACTCGGGCATGTTTTGCACCTTCAGCCGCGAGCGATTGCGATAGTTCCAAGGTGGCGATGGATGACTTTGAATATCCACAGACAATTCCAGCTTGGCGGTGCGCTTCAGCGTCTCGCGCAGGATTTCCTTCTTGATCTCGAGTTGATGTTCGTAGCTTGAATGCTGGTAATGGCAGCCGCCGCAGGGTCCGAAATACGGGCAGCCTGGCTGGATTCGATGAGGGGAGGGCTCGAGGACCGACTCCACCCGCGCCCTTGCGAACCCTGGCTTCTGCTCCGTGAGCGTAGCCTCGATCTTCTCTCCGCTCAGCACGAACGGAACGAAGGCGGCTTTGCCGCGGCCTTTCTCGTCGGCGGGCAAGTGGGCCAATCCATCGCCGCCATAAATCATTTTTTCGATGGTGAGGAGCAAGAGTCGATTCTAACTGACAATTCAGAGCGCCCGCCCCGCCGCAGCGCCCGAGGCCCACGCCCACTGGAAGTTGAAGCCGCCAAGATGTCCGGTCACATCGACGACTTCTCCGATGAAATACAGGCCCGGAATTCTGCGGCACTCCATCGTCTTCGCGGAGAGTTCGTCGGTGTCGATTCCTCCGGCGGTCACTTCGGCCTTTTCGAATCCCTCCGTGCCCGAAGGACGAAGGCTCCAACCGTGTACCTGCTGTTCAAATTCGCCGAGAGCAGCATTTGTCCACGTGGAGGGTGCATGGTGTTCCAGCCAGCGATCGGCGAATCGGGCCGGAAGGATATTCTTCAATTCTGACCTCAAAGAGGTCACGCTCCGGGGAACTTTGAGATCATGAAAGGATTCAGTCACCTGTCGCCCTGGTGCCAAATCAATATTCAACGGAAGCGAATTCTCCCAGTACGACGATATCTGCAGGATCGCCGGGCCGCTCAAACCGCGATGCGTGATCAGCATCTTCTCGCGAAACTGCTGTCCGTCGCACGAAGCGATCACGTCGGCTGAAACACCTGCGAGATCGCAATAACGGGTGCGATCGGGTTCCGCGAGCACCAAAGGAACCAGTCCCGGGCGCGGCTCGCGAATCTTTAGTCCGAACTGCCGCGCCAGATCGTAGCCAAACGACGTTGCACCGATCTTCGGAATGGACAATCCGCCGGTGGCGACCACCACCGCGGGGGCGCTGAATTCGGCATTTGCCGTTCTGACCCTGAACTCGGCATCGCGGCTCACTTCGCGAATCTTCGAGTTCAGGAAGGTGCTGACATTCGCCGCCCGGCACTCCTCTTCCAGCATGAAGACGATTTCTCGCGCCGAGCCGTCGCAAAAAAGTTGCCCAAGCGTCTTCTCGTGATAGCGGATGCGATGCTTTTCGACGAGCGCGATGAAGTCGGCAGGCGTGTAGCGCGCCAAAGCTGATTTCGCGAAATGCGGATTGGCGCTGAGAAAATTCTCGGGCAAGCAGTGAATGTTGGTGAAGTTGCAGCGCCCGCCGCCCGAAATCAGTATCTTCTTGCCGATCCGGTCGGCGTGTTCCAGCACCGCGACGCGGCGTCCCCGCTGGCCCGCCTCAATGGCGCACATCAGGCCGGCCGCTCCGCCTCCGAGAATCAACGCGTCAAATTTCTGGGTCACTTGCAGTCACATATAGAACAGGCTGAGCCGCGGCAGTCCGTATTTCTCGAGAAGTTTTTTTTGCACATACTGCTTCTGCAATTGATCGATCTGCGCACCGGACATCTTCCGTCGATACGGCGCCAGGTCGCGATCCGCCTGCGCGCGAACGCTGACGATCTCTTCATCCGGCGTCGAGGTCAGCAACGCCGCGAAGAGCTTCTCCTCGAGCACGGTCAGGCGACGCTCAAGATCCTCCAGGCGACCGCCTGATTTGCCAGCAGCTTGTGCAGCCAGTTCCCGCAAGGTCTTGGCTGCATCCGACACGACGACTCGCGCCAGCTTAGCGGTCTCGGGAATCTTCGCGGTCTCAAGTTCGTTGGCATTGCGCTCGAGGAACGAGAAGATAGTCTCCGGCTCAAATCCCTGATTCGCGCGGGGCCGGTCCGTCGTCGCCCCCACGCCGACCGCCGCTTCCTTCATCTCTTCGGCCGCCGCCAGCACCTCCTGCGAACAATACGCCAGGCTGTTGATCTTCTTGGTCTTCGATGGACGCTGGTCGTACTTATCAAAAGCCGCATCGATCCCGCGCAGCACCGCGGCCAGCGGAATGCCCGCATCTTTCCAGGTTTCAATCAGGGCCCAATCGAGGGTGGAGAGCAGCAGTCCTCCGCCGCGCCGCCGCAAGTAGCGCTCCTCGACTTCGGTAAAATAATTGAAGTAATTTTCCACGGCGGGTCAGCGAGCGGAGCGAGGCGCGGGAGCGCCCACCTTTCCATCGCCATTCGAGGATTTCTGCGCCGGATTTTTCGCAGGAGCTTTCGCCGTCGACTTTGCACCCGTCTTCGTTACCGCGTCCTTGCGCCCCACCGCGTTCCGCTCCCAGATAATGCGCAGCCCTTCGAGCGTTAGGAAGTCGTCGACGTGCTTGATGTACTTCGAGCCCGTGCCGATCATCGGGCCCAATCCGCCAGTCGCAAGCACGTGCGTCTCCGACCCGAGTTCCGCCAGCAACAGTTCCAGGATTCCATCCACCAGCCCGAGGTATCCGTAGTACAGGCCGGACTGCAGGCTGCCTACGGTATTCGATCCGATCACCCGTACAGGCTTGCGAATCTCGACACGCGGCAATCGCGCTGTACGCTCAAACAGCGCGTCTGCCGAAATGCCGATCCCCGGACAAATCACCCCGCCCATGTACTCACCCTTGGCCGAAACGCAATCGAAGGTCGTGGCCGTGCCGAAGTCCACGATCACGCATGGTCCGCCATATTTATCAAACGCGGCGACCGCATTCACAATGCGATCCGCGCCAACCTCCGCCGGATTGTCGTAGTGCACAGGCATCCCGGTCTTGACGCCGGGCTCAATCAACAGCGGCCGCAGATTGAAATACCGCTCGCAAACCTGCCGCAGCACGGGATCGAGCGGCGGCACCACCGACGAAACCACAATCCCGTGAATCCCTTTTGATTCCAGCCCCGCCATGGAAAACAAGTTGCGGAACAGCACTCCGTATTCGTCGACGGTGCTGGTGCGAGAGGTCGCCACACGCCAGTTCGCGACCAGGCGTTCGTAGCGCGGAGGATCGTCCGCGTCGCCCCCCGGATGCACCTTGGCCACACGGGCGAAGACGCCCAGCACGGTATTCGTGTTTCCCACATCAATGACAAGAAGCATGATTTGTAGTGCCGCCGTGGAGGCGACGTCCGGGGGCGCCCGCCACCTCTGCTCTCTTTTCTCTGTGGCCCTCGGTGTCCTCTGTGGTGAATGCACTTGAACTCACCACGGAGGACACAGAGGGTTTACCTTTCCCGCACTGTCCCGCTCAAAACCGTCTGCAGTCCATGCGGCGTCCGTACCTGCAAGAACCCGCGCGGATCAAGCCCCTCGGTGGTCCCTTCAAATGCCGAACCGTTCTCCTCGATGCGGACCCGCTTTCCCAGCACCCACGACGAATTCTCCGCGAAGCGCTGCAGAATGGATTCTTTCGAGTCTGCATCATCAACCAGTTGTCGATACTCGCGGTCGAGTGATTTTAACAAAGCGCCGGCAAGCTCCACGCGCGACCACTCGCTGCCGGTTGCAAGCCGCAGCGAGGTCGCCGGCAGATCCTTGGAAAAACTCGCCTGATTCACATTGATGCCGATGCCCACCACGATGTAACGCACGCGCGTGGCCTCGGCATTCATCTCAGTGAGAATCCCGCAGACTTTCTTGCCGTTGAGCAAAACATCATTGGGCCACTTCAGATCCACCTCGACGCGGGAGTCCACTTCGTGAATCGCCGCCCGCACCGCTAGCCCCACAGCCAGAGAGAGCGCCAGAACGTCGGCAGGCGCCAATGCCGGCCGCAGGATCACCGAACAATAGATTCCGGTCGATCGCGGAGACTGCCACGAATTGGCTCCGCGCCCGCGACCCGCAGTCTGCTCTTCCGCAAGAAACACGCTGCCTTCCGGCGCGCCTTCCGCGGCAGCAGCCATAGCCACGGTATTGGTCGATCCAATCTTGTAGAAGTGATGCAGGTGGGCGTCGAAAATTGTGCGGCGGACAAGCGGCCGGAGAATCTCCGGCAACAGCAGATCCGGAACCGAACGCAGCTGATAGCCGGTCGCGGGGTGTCCCGCGACATCCACACCCATGCTGCGAAGTTGCTGAATCAGTCGCCAGACTTCCGAGCGGCTCGACGAAATCTCCTCGGCGATCTTCGTCCCGCTGACGACAACCGTGGCGTGCTCCATCAACAGACTCACGATGTGGCCGAGCCGCAGATCAGTGGGCTGCGACGTGTGAGCCGCAGACCCGGATCGCGCACTCTTCTTCTGGCGGATTTTTGCGGTCTCGCTGATGCGGAGATTATGCGCGCAACGCCGCGGAAAGGACAAATCACCAGCCTTAGGAGAATCAGGCGGGCACAACCCGCAGACTCATATCTACCGCATGGGTTGAGTGGGTTAGAAGTCCCACGGAAATGAAATCGACGCCGGTCTCGGCATAGGCGCGAACGTTTTCCAGGCGAATGCCACCCGAGCACTCAATCGGAATGCGGCCGCCAGTTTTCCTCTCATCCAGCTTCGAGCAGTGCTCGACCGCACGGCGCACGTCTTCCGCAGACATATTGTCGAGAAGGATCGCTTCCGCGCCATTCGCCAGAGCAAGATCCAACTCCTCAAACGTTCGCACCTCGACCTCAATGGGCTGCGAGCCGCGCCGGTTGCGATGTGCACGCTCGAGAGCCGGCGCGATCCCACCGGCCAGTGCGATGTGATTGTTCTTGATCAACACGCCGTCGGAGAGATCGAGGCGGTGGTTCTGCCCGCCGCCGCAACGCACCGCGTATTTATCCACTGCGCGCAAGCCGGGCGCGGTCTTCCGTGTATCTAAAATGCGCGCGTGCGTGCCGGAGACCTCTTCGACGAACTTACGCGTGAACGTAGCGATCCCGCTCATGCGCTGCAGGAAATTCAAGATCACTCGCTCGCAGGAAAGAATCACGCGCGCGTTGTGGCGGATTACCGCCACAGACTGTCCCGGCCGCAGGCGCACGCCATCAAAAATCTCCGGATGCGTTGTGACCTCATAGTGCGCGGTGACCGCGCCGTCGAGAGCGGCGTATACATCGAGGATGCGCGCCACACATCCGATTCCGGCCAGAATGCAATCCTGCTTGGCGATGATGGTCGCGGCCGCCCGCTGGTTCGGATCAATGCAGGCATAGCTGGTCGCATCCCGCGTCGCCCGGTCCTCGAGCAGCGCGTTTTCCAGAATCGCCGTAAGTCTTCGTGAATTCCAATCCATATCGTAGAGACGTTGCTTGCAACGTCTTTGCCGGCGCCGAGAGAGACGTAGCAAGCTACGTCTCTACGATCAGTGACAGCCTAGTTCTCTTAATTTGCTGACCGTCTTTTCCTTGAGCACCGCCATCTCCGACTGCTGCTTCCGCAAATTCTCGACCACGTTCTGCGGAGCCTTCGCCAGAAACTGCTCGTTGCCAAGCTGCCTCTGCCCGCTCCCGATACCTTTCTCTAATTTCTCCAATTCTTTCTTAAGCCGTTCGCATTCCGATGCGACATCGATCTTGCGTTCGTAGACCACGTGAACGTCGAACCGCGCCGTACTGCGCGCGCCGGCGACCTTCGCCAGCGAACCTTCCACGAAGGTAATCTTCTTCACGCTTGCCAGTCGCTCCACCGCTCCGCGATTTTGCTCAATCATCGTGCGGATCTCCGGTTCATGCGCAAACACTTCGATCGGCACTTTGACCTTCGGCTCCACTTTCAATTCCGCGCGCAGATTGCGGACGTTAACGATCAGATCCTGCAAGATCGCCATCTCCGTTTCTGCGGCAAGATCAAGTTGCTTCTCATCCGCCTGCGGATACGGCGCCAAGGCAATTGACTTGAACGCTGGCTTGCCTTCGTGTATCGCCTGCCAGATTTCTTCCGTGATGAACGGCATCACCGGATGCAGCAGGCGCAGCGAAGCATCGAACAAATTGACCAGGTTCGCGCAAGCAACCTTCGCCGCACTCTTGTCGGCACCCTCTTCGAAGTTCAACCGTGGCTTAATCAGTTCCAGATACCAGTCGCAAAATTCGCCCCAGAAAAAGTCGTAAATGCTGTTCGCCGCCTCGTGAAAGCGATAGGTCTCCAGCGCATCATTGACATTCGCGGCAACCCGACTGAACCGGGAGAGAATCCACCGGTCCTCGAGCGTGGAAGTCTGAAATCCGGCAACGCCTGTGTAGCGACGGACGCCTCGTCCGTCCCCGGGCCGCAGGCCCGGTTCGACCCTATCCACATTCATGAACATGAATCGCGCCGCGTTCCAGATCTTGTTGGCGAACGCGCGATACCCCTCAGTCCGGCTCTCGTTGAACGCAATGTCGGTCCCCGGGGCAGCCATGGCCGCTAGGGTAAAGCGCGTCGCATCGGTCCCGAAGCGTTCAATTACATGAAGAGGATCGACAACGTTCCCCTTGGTCTTCGACATCTTCTGCCGCTCAGCGTCGCGCACCAGGGCGTGGATGTATACCCGCCGAAACGGCACGCTGTCGTTCTTCTTATCTGCCCAACCGCTCGCCTTCTTGATCGCCGGATCCTGCTCGTGCCCCTGCATGAAGTGGCAGCCAAACATGATCATGCGCGCGACCCAGAAGAAGAGAATCTCGTACGCTGTGATCAGCAGCGTGGTCGGATAAAACACTGCCTGATCCCGCGTCTTCTCCGGCCAGCCGAGCGTGGTGAACGGCAGCAATCCGGAAGAGAACCACGTATCTAAAACGTCAGGCACCTGCTCCAACTTCGCCTCGCCGCATTTCGGACACGTCTCCGGCGCCTCGCGCGCGACAATCACTTCCTTGCACGATCCGCAAGTCCACGCCGGAATGCGATGTCCCCACCACAACTGCCGCGAGACGCACCAGTCGTGGATGTTGTTCATCCAGTTCAAATAAATCGTGCTGTAGTTTTCCGGGACGATCGTAATCTCGCCGCTCTCGACGGCCTCGCGTGCGCGATCGGCCAATGGTTTAATCTTGATGAACCACTGCTCCGACAACCGCGGCTCAATCACAGTCCCGCAGCGGTCGCACTTGCCGATCGCCAGCGCGTAATCTTTCTCGGCGACCAGGAATCCCTGCTCCCGCAGATCATGCAGCACGCGCTTGCGCGCTGCAAAGCGGTCGAGCCCTGCATATGCGCCCGCATTCTGGTTCATGTGCACTTGCTCGTCCATGACATTGATCTGCGGCAGATTGTGGCGCTTGCCGGCCTCAAAGTCGTTGGGATCGTGCGCCGGCGTGACCTTCACTGCTCCCGTGCCAAATTCCGGCTGCGCCAGTTCGTCGGTGATGATCGGAATCTCCCGATTCATCAGCGGCACCAGAACCTTCTTCCCATGCAGATGCGTGTAGCGCTCATCCTTCGCGTTCACCGCAATCGCCGTATCGCCCAGGATCGTCTCGGGACGGGTCGTTGCAACCGTAATGAACTCGGGCTTTTCTGAAGAAGAGCCGCCGATCACCGGATACCGAACTTCCCACAACTTTCCCGCGACATCCTCGTGCTTCACTTCGAGATCGGAGATCGCGGTCCCGTGCCACGGGCACCAGTTCACAATGTAATTCCCGCGATAAATCAACCCTTCTTCATACAGCCGGACAAACACCTCGCGCACCGCGTGCGAGAGATTGTCGTCCATGGTGAAGTACTCGCGGTCCCAATCCACGGAGGCCCCGAGCCGTTTCATCTGATCGAGGATCGCGCCGCCATACTCGCGCTTCCATTCCCACACGCGCTCCACAAACTTCTCGCGCCCCATCTCGCGCCGCTTCTTGCCCTCTTTCTCCAGCTGCTTTTCGACCATCATCTGCGTAGCGATGCCGGCGTGATCGGTCCCCGGCAGCCACAACGTGATGAATCCGCGCATGCGATGCCAGCGCACGATGATGTCCATCTGCGTCTGGTTCAGCATGTGCCCCATGTGCAGACGCCCGGTCACGTTGGGAGGCGGCAGCAACAGCGTGAACACGGGACGCGTTTCGCCGGGCGGCGGCGTGGGTACTGAGAAGAGTTTTTCTTTGATCCAGTAGTCGGCCCAGCGCATCTCGATCGCGCCCGGCTCGTAAGCTTTAGGAAGTTCGTGCGGCATAGAAAGCAGTCAGCAGTCAGCACTCAGCCGTCAGCAATCAGCCAGTAAGAAGAAATCGTACTGTCATCGTCATCGCGAGCGAAGCAACAGCGTAGCGAAACTGTCGCAGTCGAGGGACCCTGTATGACGCCCCTTCCACTGACTGCGGAGTGCTGAATGCTGAGTGTTCTTCTGATCTTACAGGCGCGCGAAAAGAAGGGTCAAACCAATGCCGGGGTACTATGACCTGAGGGGAAAATGCTACACCCCCCTGGCGGAATGTCGAGTGGATGAGTTGGGATAGTGGGGAATGCAGAGAAGCAGTGCTAACGTTCTCTCGAATCAGCGTCTGCCAAAATGTATTTCAAGGAAGCCGTCAGCCGGATTCCAGATCGCTTGACCACCGAGAAATATTTTCCCATTTCTGGTCGATTGCCAAATCGTCCATAAGCACACGCCCAGATCGTGCTCAGATATCATGTCGCTTGAACGATAAAAGTGGCAGTGAAGCGAGGACAGCGTGCGCATTACTTCCGATCTGTTTGAGACCTATCTTAAGTGTACAACCAAGTGCTTCCTGCGGTCGCTCGGTGAAACAGGAACCGGCAACAGTTACGCGAACTGGGTAAAGGCAGAACACCTTTCCTACTCCTCTGAGGGACTCAAACATCTTGTGGAAGGAGTCGCAGAGGACGAGTGCGTCAGCGGACAAATCGACTTGAAGGAGACGTGGTCGCCCAAATCGCGTCTAGTGATACAGACCATTGCGCGCACGCAGAATCTCGAATCGTACCTTCACGCTGTGGAGCGCTTGATATCAGAGAGGGAAGACAAATCGGCGCCGCTCACTCCAATTCGGTTTGTCTTCAGAAATAAAGTAGATAAGCACGACAAACTCTTGTTGGCGTTCGATGCGCTTGTGTTATCCCAAATGCTAGGTTGCGAGATCGGCACGGGCAAGATTATCCACGGGAACAACTACACCACAGTCAAAGTCAACACTGGTGCTCTGACGATCCAAGTGCGGAGACTGATTGAAAAGATCGACATTCTCCTTTCCACCAACTCGCCTCCGGAACTGATTCTCAACCGTCATTGCCCCGAGTGCGAGTTTCAGACCCAGTGCAGGCAAAAAGCGGTTGAGAAAGACGACCTCAGCCTGCTCTCAGGTCTCACCGAGACAGCACGCAGCAGTCATCGCAGCAAGGGGATATTCACCGTAACCCAACTATCCTACACTTTCAAATCCCGCAGACCACCCAAGAGAGCAAAGAACCTTGTAGTACCGCGCTACTGCGCGTTGCAGGCGCTTGCCATTCGCGAAAATACTGTTTATATCCATGGAGCTCCTCGTTTTCCTAAGTCAAAGACCCACGTATACCTGGATATCGAAGGACTCCCTGACAACGAGTCTTATTACCTCATTGGCGCATTGATTGTCTCCGACGGGAAAGAGAGCTTCCACTCGTTGTGGGCAGACGACGAGTCACAAGAGCCGGACATATTCCTCCAATTTGTCGAATCGGTCTGCGAGTTGGCTGATTTCCGAGTCTTGCATTTCGGTGGATATGAAACAGTCGCATTGAAACGGATGCGGGCAAGGCTGCCAGAATGTTTCCACGCGAAGATCGATGTACTTCTTGAGCGAGCTACAAATGTGCTGTCGGTCATACATCCTCACATTTATTTTCCGGTCTATTCGAATGGCCTTAAAGATATTGGGCGCTTTCTTGGGTTTGAGTGGGCCCATGAAAGCGCCACAGGACTGCAGGCCATAGTTTGGCGCAAGAATTGGAACAACACAAAAGCCGCCGATATCAAGGCGCAACTGCTTCAATACAACGAAGATGATTGCCGCGCATTAAAGCACGTCGTCGAGTCTATCGACAGCCTGATCTCCTCGGAGGTACCATTGCCGCCCGGCCATGCGCGAAGGTCGGTAATCAATACGGCAGACTTGAGACAGACGAGTTGTGGCTCTCACAGGTTTCGGAAAATCGAGTTTGCCCTGCCTGACCTTGATGTTGTCAATCGATCCGCATACTTCGACTACCAGCGTCAAAAGATTCCCGCTTCGGTACCGTTGCGATTCGCGCTAGTTGTTCATCGGTTGCAATTGCATTTCCCTTTCGTTTGTATTCAACTGTCTTGAACTCCAACAGACTCAAGTCTTCGCCCTCTTCCCAATGCTTGTCGGACTCTTTGCCGATGTAGATTGGCGGCCAGTTCGCGACAATCTGCGCCCGCTGCAACAATCCGCGCGTGTCGAACTC
>JAIQFH010000097.1 GCA_020073385.1 Terriglobia bacterium
ATGCGCACATAGATACTGTGCCAGTTGCCAAACCGCTTGGGCAATCCGCGCCACTTACATCCGTGCTCGGCCACGTAGAGGATCGCATTCAGTAACACCAAGTTCTCATGACGCACGTTGCCGCGCTGCACCGGCAAGCAATTCTGAATTCGTTCGTACTGCTCGGCAGTAAGTTCCATGCCTTGCATCTTACTCGAAGATTGTTGACGTAGTGTGAACAGGCCCTAGTGAACCGGCTAGATGTGATACCGCTCCGGTGATACCTATTTCTGACCTGAGTTGTTTGGATTCAGTGGCCACCTTCGAGCTTCGGATTCTCCGCCACGATTTCGGGTTCAGTATCGTAGAGTGAAGAACGGGTTTGCCAGGACTGGCGCGACGCCAATGAAGCATTCGGAGTTGATACCTCTTCTACGGGATTGGTATCTGCCCAACCAGTTTTCCTATTAGGCTGCGGAAAACGGTGAGCCCACGAGGATTCGTCTTTTCGACTGTGAAGCGTAGCAGTAGCGCAAACTTTTGGGAGTCCACCAGGAACGCGCTCTGAAGCTCCAGGCCCCA
This sequence comes from Terriglobia bacterium, assembly GCA_020073385.1. Lineage (GTDB taxonomy): Bacteria > Acidobacteriota > Terriglobia > Terriglobales > Acidobacteriaceae > Sulfotelmatobacter. The sequence goes on from JAIQFH010000097.1 coordinate 562, forward strand.
ATCGTCCGCCTCGATCCGAGGCACATCCGCTTTGGTCGTTTTGGCTTTTCTCGCTCCCTGTCTAGGCTTGGACAAGAAGTCGGCCTTTGGGCGAAGATCCTGTTGTGTGCATAATGTAGGAACGTTGCTACATCAGAGTTGCGAGTATGGCGATTACAAAACTATCGAGCCGCGAATTTAATCAGGACACGAGCAGGGCCAAGAGAGCTGCTAAAAGGGGGCCCGTTTTCATCACGGATCGGGGACGCCCATCCCATGTGCTGCTTACAGCCGAGGAATACGAGAGAATTACCGGTGGGCAGAAAAGCATCGCTGACTTATTGGCCATGCCCGAAGCTGCTGAAATTGAGTTTGAGCCACCCCGCCTAGCCGGGGATCTCCACAAGCAGGCGGATCTGTCCTGATGTACGTTCTCGATACCAACGTAATTTCCGAACTGAGGAAAGGCAAGAGGGCTGAGCGAAGCGTCAGGATGTGGGCGCAGGCGCTGCCCACTGCCAGCCTCTACTTGTCGGTGGTCTCAGTACTGGAACTAGAGATAGGAACCCTTCTCGTCGAACGGCGTGACCGAAAGCAAGGCGCGATTCTTCGGGCCTGGATTGAGGGCCACGTTTTGCCTTCATTCTCCGGACGAATTCTGGCGATTGATACTGCTGTGGCCCAGCGATGCGCATCGCTCCATGTGCCAAATCCTCGCTACGATCGGGATGCTCTCATCGCAGCAACTGCGCTGGTTCATGGCATGACAGTTGTGACCAGGAATGTGAGCGATTTTCAGGCCACTGGTGTAGCCGTACTCAACCCATGGCACTCTTGAGCGCCATTCAGGAAGGTTCCGGATCTGAGATAAAGATCTTAAAACTAGGCGCGCGCTAGGATTGACTGAGGTCGCATCCGAGAGAGAAGCGGAGAGCTGCGCAGATTTCGCTCATTCGCAAAGAGCTGAGGTGGGCCAGGCGCCTCCCCAATCGGTCCTGGGAAATGGTAACAGCATTGTGCAGGTTTACCGCGCAAGGCCCCTTCATACCATCCTCCTCAGTCAAAACTACCTCAGAGGGCACATCGCGAATCGTAGATGTAATAGGTGCGACAGTGACGGTCGACAAATAACTAATAGCGCTGTCGCGAGTGAGCACGAGCACGGGCTGTTTCTTGTCCGGCGGGGCAAACTGGTAGAGTCGGACGTCGCCCCGAGTTATTCTGCTGGCCACGCTGCCTCCGCTTCCCAAACGAGCGGCGCATCGGGCGCGTGTGGCTGCCTCGAATAACCCTGGCGGTCGCGTTCTTCCTTAGCTCGGAGCTCCATTTTCCGTAAATGTTCGCGCAGGGCGTCCCGCACTAAGGCGGAGCGATTCTGCTTTGTACGCCGTGCGGCCTGATCGGTTGCTTGTAAGAGCCTCTTGTCGAGAACAATTTGTATTGTTTCCATATGTTGAGTTTATTACACAGTATACTCCACATCAGAAGAAATGAGAATTGGTACGCCCGAGGAAGCAGCCCAAGTTACAACGCGCAGCCCGCCAGAATGGCGCAGCAAGTATTTCCATCTGATGATGCGCCGGGGCCGGAAGATCGCCAAGGTTGCGATGGCCCGGCTTGGCACTTCTTTGACATAGGTTCCTTTAGACCCTACCAGGTAGGGGGTACGCTGTCGTTTAATTTGCTGCGGAAGGCCGGAGGCTCGATACCAGGACTTGGAGAAACGGCTCGGCCTGAGAAACTAACGATTAACCTCCAATCGTCAGTTGACGAGCGTTTGCGCTTGCGGCAAAGCGATTCGCCTTTCAGTATGCGAAATTTCCTGCTCTTTCTCGCCATGGGTTACTCTCTGGATCATCCGTCGATCTTCAGTCGCGCGGAGAATTGAGTCCTTCCGTCACCAAGCCCGAATTATCTGCGCCAATTCGATTCGAAGACGTTTCAGAGAAAGCCGGCATTCGCTTCATTACTCAAAACTCACCAACACCAAATTGAAGTTGCACCGTCGGTAGCCGTGGTCTCCAAGCAGTCTAGATTGCCGCCTCTGCGAGCCAACGAAGAAACACCAATTGCAAAGTGACTGCCGTCTCGACGTAATATCGTGCGGTGCCTCCCACTAACTTGCTTAGAGCGGAATATTTAGAACGTGTACTTCAGAGCAAATTCCACCTGCCGGTTATCCGTTGCGGTGCTGGTTATCGCAGCCGCACCCGGAAAATCCACCGGAATCTGGCCCGAGCCGCCAGGCAATCCGAAATTCGGATGATTAAAGAGGTTGAAAAACTCCGCGCGGAACTGGAGTTGGTGCTGTTCGTAGATCTTGAAATTCTTCTGCAGCACGAAGTCGAAGTCCACCATATGTGGTCCCCGAAGGCTTCCGACTTTCGAATTGCCGTAGGCATGCGCGGATTGCTGTCCGGGCGCAAGGGCCGGAGTGACAAACGCCGCTTGGTTGAACCAGCAATCCAGAGTCTGATGCGCCGGATTCGAGCACTGATAATCAATGCCCTGTGACGCAGTATTGAACGAGAAGTCGTACGGATTCGCAACCTGATCAGGCCGGTAGCTGAAGCTGCCTGTGTTGCTGAAGTCTGTGGACATCACAGCCGTAATCGCCTCGCCCGTCTGCGCGCTTGTAATGCCCGCAATCTGCCATCCGCCAAGCACTGAGTCGGCCACCCCTTTCATATCTCCCCCGAACCGCCGCCCGTGCCCGACTGGAAGTTCGTAGAGGTAGCTGACCGTGAAGCGATGGCGCAAATCGGGCGTCACCGGACCATGCTCGAGATCGGCGCGGAAGGAATTTTGGATAAAGCCGCCAACGTTCCCATCCGCATTGCCAAGGTTTTTGGCGAAGGTATACGCCGCTAGGAAATTGAATCCGTTGGAGAACCGCTTGTTCAAGGAGGCTTGGAATGCGTTATAGAACATTTCTAGTTGCGGATAGTCCAGTGGCAGAATCTGCGTCATGTTCGGCTGCTGAGTAGCAAACGGCCGGCCATAGTTGGGCTGATCACAATTCGACAAATCTGGACCGCAGAAATTCGTATCGAGCGGTTGCATAGCCTGGTTCAGATCGCTGGCCTCGTGATTCCACAAGTGATAAGCGCGAGTGCCGACATACCCGATCTGTGCCATCCAATTGGTTGCGAACTGGCGTTGAAGTGATAAATTCCACTCCATGATGCGCGGCAAAATCCGCTTCGGTCCGGTCGTCTTCACTGGCCCTAGAATGTTGGTCGCGGAGCCAAGCGGAACGGCCGCAGGAAATCCATTCGAGATCAGTTGCTGCGAACTGGGAACCACGCCGGTCGGATATGCATTGGCCCAGAACGCTAGTTGCGGCGGATTAAGCCCGAGATCATCGAAGATGTTTCCTTCGGAGGAATAGAAAACTCCGAACGCGCTGTGCACAACGGTATTGTGCGGCAGAGACCATGCGAATCCAACACGGGGAGCCCAATCGCTCTTGTCGAATTGCACTCCGCCATGTGATACGGCTCCGGGTCCGTAAGAAGTGACGACAATCGCCTGGTTGAAATCGAAATTGCCGACGCGTCCGTTTGGCGGGGATGCGATCTCGTAGCGCAATCCAATATTCAGAGTGAAATTCGGAGTTATCTTGTAATCATCTTGTACGAACTCAGCTAGGTCCCAATACCGTGTGGGATACAGACCCCCCAGAAAGTCCTGCCCATTCGAAACGGAGTACCCAAAAAGCAGATCAGCCAAGCCATTGCCGCCAGCAGTAGTAGTCGGGTCTGCGCTGTATGCGCCGCCAAAGACAAATAAGCCACGTGGGCTAGACAGTTGGAAAAAGTTACGTTGTTGCCGTCGGAAATCAATGCCGAATTTCAGCGTATGTTTTCCGTGCATCCACATTACGGCGTCTGCGATTTGAGAAATGTTCTCGAAGACGTGCTCTGGCAGCCACTGCGAGTCGCCCAACGATGTCACGCCCGCGACATCAATGTTCGTGAGTCCGCTGGAGTTCGGATATCCTGGACGGTTTGCATTCGGGATTCCGAGTTGCGTAGCCAGATCCTTCCCGTAATTGAATGGCAGCGCGTTGACAGCGTAACGAAAATACCCGCCATGCAAGTCATTCAGCAATAGCGGCGAAAACGTGTGAGTGAAGCCAAGTCCGAGATGCTGCGCGCGGGAATCGCTGATGCTGGGGCAGCAATCCGAACCTCCCCACGGCACCCCAAGCGGGCCCGGATTTTGGCTGCGCACATCCCCGAAGCTGTAAGAGACAAAGATCTGATCTGCCGCTCGAAAACGATGATCCACACGAATGTCGAAGGAGTCCTGATCGTTAACGACGTTTTGATTTGCGAGATAGTTATCTGCTACAGACGTCGGATCAGTTGGCTGCGGATAATAATTCGCAATATTTAGACCGACGGGATCCAGGCAGGCTCCGCCCGTGGCACTTTTTCCTGTCGACCCGGCACAAGGCGGAATGATGTTACTAGGAATTGGCTGCCGTAGCAGAATCGTCTCTCCACTCGCACACGCATAGTTCGACGCCAACAGCGGGTCAAATATCGTGCCCGTGTCGAAAGTGTCGCCCGGGCTCGGAGTTGCACAGGGCGAGAACGTGTTACCTGTCAACCGATCACTGAAATCCCCGTTGCGCTCTGCAGCCAGAGGAACCGTTGATACATACGGCGCGCTATTGCGAAGCCGTGACCCCTGATAGTCGCCGAAGATGAAGGTCTTGTTCTTGATGACCGGCCCGCCCAAAAACACGCCGAACTGGTTGCGTTTAAACGGCTGCTGGCCGACATTGAAATAGTTCACCGCATCCAGCTTGTCGTTGCGTATAAATTCGAAGGCTCCGCCATGAATCTGGTTCGTTCCGGACTTGAGCACAACGTTGACCGCCGCGCCTCCGCGCCCGAACTCGGCGTTCATTGAGTTCTCTTCGGTTTTGAATTCCTGAATCGCATCCGGCGGAGGCAGCACCACCACACCTCCTAAGCCGAACTCATTGTTGTCTACGCCGTTCAGAAGGAAGTTGTTGTTTGACACGCGGAGACCGTTAACCGAAATCGCCTCGTTCGCTCGCTCATTCTCGAACACGCCCCCGCTAACGTTGGTTCCCGTCTGCCCGCTATTCGCTCCGGGGCCGAGGTATGCAAGCTGAATAAAGTTCCGTCCATTGAGAGGGAGTTCTGAAATGCGTCTTTCGGTTTCGATCGTTCCCAGCGACGACTGCTCCGTCTGCAGCAGCGCCGGCGCCGCACTCACTTGAACGGTTTCGGTCGCCGACCCAATCTTCAGGGCCAAGGCCACTTTAACGGATTGATTCACGCCGACCTCAACGTCCTGCTGGATGGTCTTCTGGAAGCCCTTCTTTTCAGCGCTCACCGAATACGTTCCAATCCGCAACAGATTCGCCGCGAACGCTCCTTCTTCGTTCGTCGTGACTCTCGTAGGCTGGTTCGTCTCGACGTTTGTAACGGTGACTTCCGCCCCCGCGATGCGCGCACCGGCTTGGTCAGTAACAGTGCCGACAATGGCTCCCCGATCCACTTGGCCAACAGCCGAAAGAGAGAGGGTGAGGACAAGAAACGCTGAAACCAGAACGACCGTCACGTGTCGAAGCCACATAGGGGCCTCCGCTTAGCGAACTAGGGTGAGTTGTACGAGATCGTTGCGATGGTTCTAAACGCCGGATACGACTACTGTCAAGAAAATCGACTATGACTCGCAGTCGCGTCATCTCGGTACCGCACGCAAAGGGAGCATCCCCAGCCGAGGACGGTCTGTGATTCGAATCACATCGACGGCAAGAATCCAGGTACAGACCACGCCGCTTCAGTTCCCCACGTTTTCTTTGGCGAGCGGGATGACTCCTGACCTGTTTTGCGGTACCTTACTGGACTTAGCAATCGCCTCATTTCGGAGGACACAAATGAGATCTGCCTTCCTGTGGATCTTCGCACTCCTCTTCATCGCTAGCGCTTCGGTCGGGCAGACGACGCGCCTGGAGCAGGTCCAGAACAAAACCATTCTCGTCTTTACTCCCCATCCTGATGACGACGTTTTCGGCGCGGGTGGAACGATCGCGCTGTTAAACCGTAATCACAATAAGGTCTATATTGCGATTTATACAAATGATGACAAGGGATCCTACGATCCCGATATGAACTCGCAAAAACTGGCCCGCATCCGCCGCGAAGAAGAAGAAGTCTCGGAGGGACTGCTCGGCACCACGAAGGACAACATCATGTGGATGGGCTACGACGACGGCATGCTCGAATACGCGCCGCAACCAAAACTCACCGAAGAGGCCACCGCCATCATTCGCCGCATCCGGCCAGACATTCTGCTCAGCGTCGATCCCGGCGAGTGGTACGAGCGGTGGCACAAAAGCGATCACCGCATGGCCGCGTTCAACACCATCGATGCCGTCCGTGCTGCCGAGTTTTGGCTCTATTTCCCAAACCAGAAACTTCAGCAGGGATTGCAGCCCTACCGAGTCCCCGAGATGTACTTCTTCTATCCGTCGCCGCAGGAAGCAAATTATTTTGTGAACATCGACAGCGTGGCTGATCTGAAACTCGAAGCCGCTGCAAAACAAGTCAGCCAGTTCGAGCCTGCTGTTACCAAGTATCGTCCGGACTGGGAAGCCGCCGATCTCGACAAGGCAAAAAAAGAAATGCGCGACGAGCAACCGAAAAAGGACGGTCACTATGTTGAGGCGTTCCGCTACGCAACAGGATTCGTCCAGTACTAATAAGGTCGTCCAGAGCCAAAGGAGATCTCATGTCTGACTTAGCACTATTCGGAGGAAAGAAAGCAAAGCAGAAGCCGTTTCCAGTCTGGCCGCAGTACGACGACAACGAGCGCCGGGCATTGCAGGAAGTTCTCGAAAGTCGCATCTGGTGGCGCACTCCTGGCACAAAAACGTTGGAATTCGAACGGGCCTTCGCCGAATATCACCGTGCGCGTCACGGAATCGCCGTCACCAATGGCACCGCCGCTCTTGAGATTGCGATGGCAGCATTAGGCATTAATCACGGGGACGAAGTCATCGTTCCCAATTTCACGTTCATCGCAACGGCCAGCGCAGTCCTGTTTGCGAATGCCCTTCCGGTGATGATTGACGTTGATCCAGAAAGCTACTGCCTGGATCCGCACCTGACCGAAGCGGCCATCACACCACGCACAAAGGCGATCATCGCTGTGCACATGGGAGGACTACCCGCCGACCTCGATCGCCTGCAAGAGATCGCGCAGAAGCACGGCATCGCACTGATCGAAGATTCTTCTCATGCGCATGGCAGCGAGTGGCGTGGCAAAAGGATTGGCACCTTCGGTGTGGGCGCTACCTTCAGTTTCCAGGCCAGCAAATTGATGACGGCCGGAGAAGGGGGCATCATCATCACCAATGACGACCACTTCGAGCGCCAAGCCCGCTCCGTTCACGACTGCGGACGCATGCCGGGAGAGTGGTTCTACAGCCATTTCATTTATGGATCGAATTACCGCCTAAGTGAATGGCAAGGAGCCGTTTTGACAGTGCAACTCGGACGCCTCGAAGAGCAGACCCTGCATCGCCATCGTCAAGGTCGCTTGCTCGATAAGCTATTCACTGAAATTCCCGGCATCACGCCGCAGAAGTGCGATCCGCGCTGCACGCGCAACGGTCAGTACGCTTACATCTTTCACGTAAACGCAAAGGAATTCGCGGAAATTTCTACTGAGACCTTCATTGCTGCATTGAACGCCGAAGGCATTCCTACTCAGGCAAGCTATCCGCCTCTGCACGAACTTGACTGCTTCCGCAACGGAGAATATCGCAAGTGCCTGGCTGGTGCGCAAGCAACTGAGAAACATGCCTTCCTGAATCAGACGTTTCCGCACACACAGCGAGCGGCATGGGAAACCGTGTGGATTCCGCAGTTCGCTCTGCTCGGCGACGAGCAGGACATGAACGAGATCTCCGCCGCCATTAAGAAAATTCAGCGCAACGCGAAAGAACTTGCAGCGAAATCATCGCAAGCCACTGCGGAGAAGGTCGTCCGCTAATTCTTTTTCTTGGTGCGGATTCCGTCCACGCAAGTCGCAGTTGGAGCCGTCTTGATTTGGAAGTGGAATTCTGCCGTGAAATATCTTCTGGAGGAAACTCAATGAGCCGCAACGGCCGTACCCACTACATGCTCATTTTCCTATTCTGCCTTAGCATGCTCAATGTGCCATCGTCGGCACAGACACAAAAACTCCCCGACAAAGTTCCTCCCAAGCGCACGTCTCAAATCGAAGATGGATTCGGCATCAACTCCGATCTGCCACGCGATCCCTATCTCCCCTGGAACCGGTGGTGGTGGACACGCATGTTCGACGCCGGATTCAAATGGATTCGCATCGGCCAGTACGAAAACAGCTCCGACTACACCAGTTGGGACTGGATTGAACAGAAGCGCGGTGTCTACGCCTCGTCCCAGCTACTTGAGGACTCGGTTGATTCGCTGATCGACAACGGCATGGATGTGCAGGTTCAACTTCTCTATGGCAACCAAATGTACACCGCGCACACTGGCAAGCTGCCTGACGTCAGCGTTCCCGAATCCGGCTCCTTCCACAACGACGACCGCAGCATCTACTCGGTTTTCTGGCCGCCCCTCACTCCCGAGCAACAGGCTTCCTTCAACAAGTACGTTGCCTGGATGGTGGATCACTTTAAAGACCGCATTCACTACTGGGCACTGTGGAACGAGCAGGACATCGGCTACTGGAATCCTTGGGGCAACCCCGCGCAGTACGGCACTTTGCTCGGATCATTCGTCGATACTGTGCACAAGACGCCGGGCACGAAGGTCATCTACGGAGGCCAGGCCGATCCCTCGCGTGAGTTCACGCGGGTGGCACTCGACACCTGCAAGTGTGCGGCAGGCATCGACGTCTACGCATACCATACTTACCCCGGGTACGGGCAGAACATGAATCCAGAAACCATGGATTACGGGGCCTACCTCAACGAATCTCCCCAGAAACTGCGTGATCTGGTAAATAACTATCCGGGCATTAAGAAAGGTATTCCTTTTTTCGACGACGAATTCAACTCCATTCCATCATGGATCGGATCCGACGAATCCGTGCAGGCTAAATACGTCCCGCGCGGCCTCATCTACAACCACGCCGCCGGAGTCAGAACCTTTGTATGGCTGCTCACTGCCGGTGTCGATGGAAATGAGTATGACGATTTCGGCATCGTCCACGGCCTGACGAATCACGATTACGACTTCACGCCACGTCCAGTCTTCTACGCGTTGCAAAACACCAATGCGCTGTTCGCGGACACGACGTTCGATCCATCGATTGAAATCACCGGCAGCGACATCCCAGCTCTGCGCCGCCGCAGCGAATTCCCGTTCCTCAGCTATGGATTCCGGTCGAAGAACGGCAAAGCCATTTTGGCTTACTGGCTCGCAGCTCACAGCCTGCCCGGAAATGTGTTCCCAAAGTTCTATTCGACATTCACTCTGAGAAACACGGGTATTCAGAATCCCGTCCTCATCGACGTGACCTCGGGAAGCATCCGTCCGCTGAAATGGCTGGAGGGGACGAAAGATACCCTCGAGTCCCTTCCAGTCACTGACAGCATCATGGCGATCGCCGATGCGGACTATTTCGACTGGCAGGTTCTGCCAGAAGCCCCCAGTTCGCTCAACCTCGCGATCTCAGGCGCAATGGCAAAACTTACATGGGAAGTCCATGGAGGGGATCCCACCGGCGTCATTGTCGAACGCCAAATTGAGGGTCCCAACGGCGTGAAAGGAAAGTGGGGACAGGTCGCGAAATTGGACGGAAACGTCACTGAGTACAGTGATTCAACGCTGACGAAAGGGCAGCACATCGGATACCGCGTGCGCGTGGTCAACGATGCTGGACAGTCTGCCTACTCGAATATTGCGAGAGCGGTGATCCCGGCAAAACCGTAACCTTTTTCACAGTTAAGGGTATTCCGCGAAAGTGGGACTGGCTAGAGTGCTCCGGGCCAAGCTGTCCCAAAGTTCAGCCATCACACTCGTTTACGAGCGTGCCCACGAAGGTTGCCGAATGATCTACGACCGACTGCCTTCACCGAAACAAATTCAGACGCTGGTCCAGGTGTGGAAGTGGCGGTGAACATCTGTTTCAGTTTCGACCGCGCCTATGCAACGGCCGGTTGGCGTCCTGGCGCTTGGGCTGTGCTTCGCAGGTTCCTTCGATAGCAGATCCCTGCTGCTTCACATCGTCGATCCCAAAAAGCGCGGTTGGAACAAACCAGGCGACAGAGGTTCCTTTCGGGACGTACATCATGTAGCTTGTGGCGCTGGAATTTAAGACGAGCCATCTTCGAGTGCACAAGCAAGGGACAGGAGCTTCCAGCAATGATCCTGCGAATATCGGCATCGAGCTATCTCCGCCTCATTGGAAGGCCGGTGAATCCAGAAATCACCCGGCAAGCCTCACCCGCAAGCAGGTTGTTGAGGTTGAGCTGACGCTGAACGTAGAGAGCAGCACTGCCAACATCATCCTTGAGGGCAAGAGCAATGGAACGTGCTGTCGAAATGACGGCCCAACTGCCAAACCTGTCTTCCCAATGCACAGAATTGGGGGTCACCAGAGAGACTCCCGGCCCTCTCACGTCCGGCTGACGTCAGCCCTTGCACATCCTTGAGTACGGTCGCGCGCTTCACGACGTTGAACAATGCAGACAATACAGTTGATAATTTGGCAAAGTGGACATTGTTTCTTTCTACTCGGACGGGGACGGGTTCTGTTCGGCTGTAAGTTAGCGACGCAGGGGGATGGTTGGCAAGCCGGAAATCACGAAAGCCGCTGGTCAATTGGTGAAAAATCGCCTTAGAACTCATTGACCCTGTTGTGATTTCCGTCACAGCGCCCCGGCGCAAGTTGAGATGTAATTCCTCGCATCGCCTTCGTTGGGGGTGCTCCATGTCGGAACCTCTCTCGGATGTAGACTCGCGCCTAGGGCGACTGATACAGCAAATAATGAAGGAAACCGATCCGGCGAGGTATGACGAACTCGGCGATGAAATCTGGCGCGTGCTCAGTGAACGGGAACGTCTCGTGAACAATCCTTCCGCGACAAACAGGCCTGTAAACGCGTTGGCGGCTCGGTGTGAAAAGCAATTGATATCGTAAACAGGGATTAGCGTCGGGGAAGTTGCCTGTGACATCGCCACCTTAGCCAGCAGAACGGCCTAACAAAAGATTGAAGTCTCACCCTCGCATCCAAGGACCGACGTCATACGGCCAATTTGGCGAACAATCCCGATTGCACTCATTGGCAATGAGGACACCATGATTGGAGACTTATTCGACCAGATCGGGGGACGTAGCGCTGTCGAGGCTGCTACTGCACTCTTTTACGACAAGGTTTTGCATGATGATAACTTGCGCCATTTCTTTGAACAAGTTGACATGGCACATCTCCATTACCAACAGACTATGTTTATTACCATGCTCCTCGGCGGACGAGTGTTTACAGGGAAAAGTATTCATGACGCCCATGCTCGCTCCAGAGATCACGGTCTGAACGATGCGCACTTCGACCTGTTCCTCAAGTACTTTCGCGCAGCCCTGGAAGAAGTGGGAGTCAAGCCGGAGAATGCCGAGAAGGTCATGAAACATCTGGAAAAGAAGCGAGGAGCCGTCCTGGGACCATGAGATAGCTCTTGAATAAGAACGAAAAACGCTTTGTTGGGCATGAGCCCATTCAAGCCCGTATCGTCGGCAACAGCGAACTTATTCGTCAACTGGCGATAGAACTCTTTTACACTCATCTTCCCTTTGGGACGGGAACTTGAGTGTAATGGCTGGTAACAGCAGTCACTGCGCAACCGAAACAAAAGAAATAGCCGCGCAGACACCGAAACGTCGGCAAGGCCAGACTCGTGGACTTGCCGGACATCTTCGTGAGCCATCGTAGACTCTGTGCCCTACCTTGATGTAAAAGCTTATGGAATAATCTCCCGTGCAACTCCCGCCGTGCCACGTGGGAGGAACTGTATGCGGGATGACGATTGGAGTGTGACGTTCCGTTTCGCCGTCCCTCAAGCCTTAACTGGGCTGCGAATCGCCCTGTCTGCGGCTGCGATTGTGTTCGCGCTAGTTCATCAGAGCACGGTTGCCGCCAAGCTCATTGCCGTCGCCACGGTCACCGACATTCTGGACGGGCCGGTCGCAGCCAAGCTCGGGGTGCAGACCGATTTTGGCGCTCTCTTCGACTATTTCGCGGACTATCTCTGTTACATCGTAGCCCCGGTAGTGTTGACGTTAACGCTGTTCCGCTGGAGCGACATTGGCTATCCTGCATTACTGCTCACCGTACCGCTGCTGACGGGCGCCGTCCGATATTCCAGAAACGCTGTGTTGCTGCGAACAGAATCGTTTGCGCGGCTCGGGTTTCCCGGCCTTCTGACTGTCTGTTACGCGCTTCTAGTTTCTGGCGCAGTTTTGGTGGACCTCGAAACCATGCTCGGGACCGGCCGGTTTAGGCTGTTGCTCTACACCACGGTCCCCGTCCTGTCGCTGATGACAGTTTCGCGCATTCGCTACCCCAAGTTGACCGTGTCGAAATCAGTCGCGGTCTTGGTCGTGGTATTCCTGCTATGTCTTCCGTTTCTGCTTACGAAGCTGCTGGCTGGATTCATGCTATGTGTGGTGCTGGTGTACACGTTCGTGTCGCCCTTTCTGGTAAGGGGCAATGATGAGGAGAGCGGGGGAAAAAGGGCCCTCAGGTAGACATGTTGTGGCTCCTGACTTTCAGACAGTCATCATAAGAGCGGGTTTTGCTTGCGTCCTTCGTAGGAGATCTCCGGTCTGCTATCCTATATACGCCGTTGGTTTGACCGGGAGGACATCATGTCCGTCCGTGACCACGTGCTCAAGAAAATCGCGGCTCCTGCGGTCGCGCGATGTCTTACTGGTAGTCCTCGAGACCTTCGATTTCTGCTCGCGCTTGAGAAGATCCCTTACCCCAGTCCGGTCCTCAGGGCGTTCCTGCGGCGACTGCGGCGCGAGATGGAGGAGGGCGGCGGAATGGCCGGCCTTCTGCTGCGGCTCGGCAAGATCGCAAATACAGCCTCAAAACGCAGACTCATTACAAACCTGATCATCAACTGGGCCGTCCGGGGTGCACGGAACCGGATCGCGCTGCGCCAGCAAGGCTACTGGGTACCGTTTTTCTTGGCGATCAGCCCCACCATGCGCTGCAATCTCAGTTGCACCGGGTGTTATGCGGGCTTGTACGCCAAAGACGGGGAGTTGAGCGAACAGGAACTCGATCTTCTTTTCTCAGAATCAAAACAAATGGGCGACTACTTCGTAGTGCTGAGCGGCGGTGAACCCTACTTGCTGAAAGACTCCCTACTGCGACTCTTTGCACGGCACAGCGACATGTTCTTCCTCACGTTCACCAACGGCACCCACCTCGACGAGCCAACGGTGAAGGCGCTTGCCAAGCTCGGCAATGTGGCTCCGGCGATCAGCGTGGAGGGTTACCGGGAGCAAACGGATGAGCGACGGGGGAAAGGCGTACATGACCGCGTGGTCGCCGCCATGCGTCTGCTCAACCAATATGGAGTGATCTTCGGCATCAGCGTCACCTATACCAGCCAGAACGTGGACTTGGTCACAGATGCGGCATTCCTTGACTACTACATGCAACTGGGTGTGATGTTCGCTTGGTATTTTATGTTCATGCCGGTTGGGAAGAGTCCCGTGCTCGCCCTGGTCCCGACGCCGGAGCAGCGTATCAGCTGCGGGAAAAAGGTGGCCGAGCTGCGCAGCCGCTACCCGATCTTCCTGGCTGACTTCTGGAACGATGGCCCGGCAGTAGGCGGATGCCTGGGTGGCGCCCGGCGTTATCTGCACATTCTGAATTCCGGCCGGGTGGAACCCTGCGTCTTCGCGCATTTCGGAGCCGACAACATCCGCCAGAAGAGTGTTTTAGAGGCGGCGAACTCACCATTTTTCAAGGCCATCCGACGCGAGTTTCCGTACAACGAGAAAGGCAATCTCAAGCGGCCCTGCATGATTGTCGATAATCCCACGGTTCTGCGGCGTCTCGTGAACGAGTACCTAGTACCTCAAGGCCATCGGCATTCAGAAGACATCCTTAACGATCCGGCCATGGTGGAGTGGTTGGACGCGTATGCAGAGAGCATGCGCAAGCTGACGGATCCTGAGTGGGACGCGATCACGAACGATCCCGCCAGCCGATGGTTCCGCGAAAAACCGGAGTACCAGCGCCTGTTTGCTTTTCAGCGAACGGATGTGCCCATGGACACCGATCCGAACGATACATCCGAACGCTCCCAGGCTGTTGTTCACTGAACTGCGTCGCATGAAATAAGGGACTTGAAATGTCGTTGTGCACTTTCCTCAAGGCGAAGGAACTCATCCTAACTTTCATCCAGCGGTGGAGGTGCAATATGAAATCGCGTCTGTTAACCGCCGTTCTGCTCATGACTGTGATGGCACCCCTGTTGCACGGCGTAGCATCGGACTGGCAAAGCCTCTCCAGGATTCAACCGGGCGACAGGGTTCAAGTGGTCGACCAGAAGCTGCGAGAGTATACGGGAAAGTATGTGAACTTTTCGGAGACGGGTATTACCCTGCAAGTCGCCGACAAAGAAGTGACGATCCCTAAAGACGATGTTTATCGCGTGACCGTGGTCAGCAGAGGCCGCGGACGGCACGTCATTCGCGGGTTGCTCATTGGTGTGGGGATTGGCACTGGCATTGGCGGTGCTGTCTGCGCCTCTGACAGCACTAAAGGATCGCGCGGCGCAATCGTAGCTGGCGGCGCTGCTTGGGGGGCTGGAATTGGCGCACTCGTCGGGGCGGTCAAAGCACCACACATTCCAATTTACCGGGCACCGCGGACTGGCGGAAACACTACTCGCTGATTTCGTAATCACAGACCGGGTTCGCTGCGCGCTACTTCGGCACCTGTGCGACACTTCCGTGCTTCCGGCGAGCTGTAGCCAATCGGCAGCTGACGTAATATCCCGATTTCGCTCAAAAACCCCAGCCGAGGAGGCGATCAGACGGCGCAAACTTGTGATAACGCCTGCTAACGTAAACTAATAACGCAAACAGAGGTTTTTCGCCGGAACCGTGGTGTTAATAACGGAATCTATGACCGTTTGGCTTTTCAGTCTCCTGCGATCGAGTCCCGCAACAGCCGCCCCACCGGGCCAAGCTTCTCGAACTCCGTTTCCTCATCAGAGGGACCAAACGCGGGGCGATTCGGTGGCACAGGCGACTGTGGAGGGGTCACGCTGCTTGCCGTCGATTCTCTCGTCGCGGCGGTATCCCGGTCCGATACGGACAGTGTGAGCGAAATCCACGGTGTGCCGGTGAGCCGTGAAGCCGTCAGGAGAGACACTACTTCGGAATCAGATACGATCCAGGAATGTTTTCGTCCAAAGTTGCGAGGACGGCACCGTTCGCGCTCGCAAGCTTGCTCAAGTGGCCATCGGCAATTTGCTTAGGCGCTTTGACCCAACCAGGAAGATGAGAAACATCATGTTCGTCTGAAATGAACGTGAGGCGAGACGTGCGCGC
>JAIQFH010000098.1 GCA_020073385.1 Terriglobia bacterium
CTCCGACTTGCCGCGCTACTTCGGACTGATGGACTCCCTTCTTCAGCAACCGCGCCGCCCGCAAGCGCCGCTGCTCCAGTGCCTGAAAATCTCGCCGCACCCCCGCTGGATTTCCCATGTGCGGACAATAGCACAAGAAGCCCGGGAATGTCACCATATTATGCAACACTCAATAGGTGCCGGAATACGAAAAGGTTCACCACTTCGCGCTCCCGAACATACCACGGCGCTTCAGCGAGATCGGGGAGCAAGGACTCCAGCGCGGCGCGGAATAGCCGCTCAAATGTGACAGTCGGGTCTGCTGGTAGATCGCGGAACTGTTGGAATGCGTTCATATTGCGGGCCTCATTTTAGGAACTGTGCGCCAACCCGAGGAGCAGACTCTTCAGCAAATCTTGGAGTTAGTACAAGTGCCTCTCTGCTTCGACAATCCAGTCAGTAGTGGCGATTCTCATTCGCGGAAATCACTCTACGATTTTTTCAAAACGCCAACCATCATCGTAGAGCCTGAACTGAGCGCCGGAGAACCGCTGACCTTCAAATGGAGGGAAGGAAGCCTTGGGGTTGAAAGGAAGATGAAAACTCACGACATCAGTGCTGTCGCGCACTTCAGGGCTTGCATTCAGATAGGCTGTGCCCAGATCGGTAGGCTATCGACCAATTCTGCCATTTTCCATTCTTCCGACCCCCGCCCGCCTCCCACCACCAGTTCTGCACACTAGACACACTCAGGAAGCCGACGCCTGTTAAGAGCGGTGTCGCTTCCACCGCTCTCGGTTTCTGGTTCTTTTGAGATGATGCCATGTATTTTAGAAGCGCAGGTGTTCGGGTTGCTTTCCCATAAATCCGTCCTTGCTCGACTTCCCAGCACGGGCTTCCCGCTTCACCAAACGTTCCGACTCTGACAAATAACGATAGCTGCTCTTTACCAAGGTTGTTTTGTAGTATTTCGGCCGCTTTACTTCTGGACAAGTCGCGCGAGCACCCGACAGTCAAAGCGAGCGATAGCAGCATCAGTGTGAGAGCTATTCTGACAATCGGGCGGTATGCACTGGAGACTGGCAACACCAACCAAGCTTAGCAGGACGATCAAAGCCGCCGATGTGACGCCGCGCACACTGCCATAGTACGAGCGAGTGCTTTTCTAGGTGTTGCCGTCTGCTCACTCTCACCCAGCTTTCCGAAATCCACCTTTCAAGAATCAGTCGCCAGAACGTGATCCTCGACCTGCCCATTTAGCGATCAATCACCGCTACTGGTGATCGTCATCACGGGATATTTGATCCTTGTGTTCCATCCTTTACAGTAGCCTCAGCGATTGCGCTTTCCGCTGTCAGTTGTGCAGATGGCCAGCCGTCGAGAGATGGGGACTGGGTATACGTGTTCTGCAACCAGTGCGGCAGTGATGTTATGGAGGGTGTCTCTGTGTGCTCCAAATGCGCACTGGCTGCGATTCTACGGCGTCAGCATAAACCCATGCACTTCCTCACCAATCAGTCCCGCTCCAACGATGGCTCGGCCATTGTGGTCGATGCCAAACGCTCCCGATAGCTTCCAGCCCGACCCACTGGAGATCAAGGTATTCAAATCGATAAGCCCAGTTTTTGCCGTCCAGATAAAGGCAAGCGAAGTCCAGTAGTTTATGGTGCGCGGGTGCGGTGTAAGGGTTCTAGCGCTGCCAAGTGTGTAATGTGCTCCCCCCGGCGGGTACAGGTCGACCCCCACGACCAAGGCAGAATCACTTATCCCGGTTGCCACCGTGTCATCCGAGCTTGCGGTGAACGTCCCCAAGTCCTGTATCTTCGCGCCGCCTCCGGGGTAGAAAAACGCATGTGAACCTCTGATGTAATCCGGTGGCGAAACGCCCACTGCCTGTCCTGACTTATTCACTGCGGTAGCCACCGCGAAGACCGCAAACAATCCAAGATCGGTCTCCGTTCCTCGCTTGAAAATCGCAGCGTGAAAATTTGTATCCTCCCCCGCGATCGCCTCAGACTTATTGACCGCGTTCGCAATCGCTGCGCCTGCGATCGGCTGCATTCCGGTTTTGGCCGTCCACAAGAATCCTGCCTGATTTCCGGGAGTGGTGGAACAGACCCCCACGACTACCCCGAAATCGTTGATTCCGTTTGCCACACAGCTGTCGAAACCCGGGAGAGTTCCAAGACCGATCACCTTTCCATGATCCCACAGCGTTGCGCGGGAAGTCCCATCACTCTGGGAGACATACCCAGCGATCTGATTGGAGCTATTGATCGCATTTGCGACCCCATTTCCCAAGTCCTCCGCTTTCCCGTCGTGCCAGAAGGTAGCTCTCGTTGAGATCATATCGGATAAGACTGAATATCCAGCGACATGCCTGCCGGAGACGGCATTCGCTTGCGAACTAACCGCCCCCAGCACCGGAGCTAGGTCGATCACCTGATAATGCTCCGCCGGGACAGCCGAAGCTGAATTTGGAAGTTGACGAGAGGAAGATCCTCCCTCTCCGCCGCAGCCGATGAAAGCGATAGTGATAGCTAGAGTCAATGTTGGCATCAGCGGTTTCATCTCGTTCTCCTATAACGAATTTCTTCATTACGAATCGTCCTACCTTGATCTTGACCCGCCGTAACTTACTCGAGGAACAGTGCGACATCGTTTGGCCAATCATCACCGAGTAAGCGAACACGGCAACCATCATTCGGTACCGAGAATGCTGGTACTTCCCTTGGAATGGCCCTTCGCCTCAGGGGGTGCTGCATCCCGTGGTGGGAACTGCTCTTCGGGGAGGAGAGACAGATTACACCCAAACCGTACTCCCGCAGCGCTGGCTCCTTTGCTACGGGCTGCGCAGAAATCCGTGGGCATGATCATCCGTGTAGTACTCTCCCGTGATCTGGCCTGCCGGGTTGATGGAGAAAGGTAGCGTAAAGGTTGACCCGGTTGGGTCGAACGTGGTGACAGTACCGTCAGCGTTCCGCAAAAAGCCGTGGCGATGGCCGCTCGTGTCGACGTAATCCCCTGTGATCTGGCCTGCTGGGTTTACGGCTCGAGCCGAAGAGCCAACCCCAACATCGAAGGTGGTGATAGTACCGTCAGCGTTCCGCAGGAAGCTGTGGCCCCCGCCGTTCGAATCGGAATACGACCCCACGATCCGGCCTGCCGGGTTGATGGATAAGGGGAACGTATAGGTTGACCCAGTTGGGTCGAATGTGGTGATAGTGCCGTCGGCGTTCCGCAAAAAGCCGTGAGGCTGAAAGTCCGCGCCGTAGTACAGCCCCGTGATCCGGCCTGCCGGGTTGATGGATGTGGGGTCCGTAAAAATTGACCCAGTTGGGTCGAACGTGGTGAACGTGCCGTCCGTCCTCCGCACAAAGCCGTGAAGACGGATGTCCGCGTCGTACGCCCCTGTGATCTGGCCTGCTGGGTTTATAGATGCGGGAAACGTACCAGACCCAGTTGGGTCGAACGTGATGATAGTGCCGTCCCTCTTCCGCAGAAAGCCGTGGCTCGCGGTATTCGCATCGCGGTACTCCCCCGTGATCTGGCCTGCCGGGTTGATGGATTTGGGGGTCGTAGAGCGTGACCCAGTTGGGTCGAACGTAATGAACGTGCCGTCAGCGTTCCGCAAAAAGCCGTGGAGATGAAAGTCCGCGCCGACGTACTGCCCCGTGATCTGGCCTGCTGGGTTTATGGATGCGGGAAACGTCTCGCCTGCGCCAGGTACGTCGAACGTAGTAATGGTTTGCGCATAGCCAATGGGAGCCAGAACCGCCAGCACCGCCATGGCTGTGATCCCGATTTGGAAAATCATCTTGGACATGGGAGCCTCCTTCTTTGGCCCGCAGCTTCATTTTGGGGTCCCTTGGTGCGCTGATACTGCAGAGGGTCTTTGCCTCAGGGGGTGCTGCATCCCGTGGTGGGAACTGCTCTTCGGGGAGGCGAGACTTGTTCAATTCATCACGAATGGCAGATTATGTCAGTGAAATAGGTCACATCTCGATGTGCGGTGATGGCGCAAGGCCAGCGGCAGGTCAATCGTCACTCGCCGTCTCTCCCACGCCTAGCTCTCGCTTTCTTGCTTCCCGGCAAGATATTCCTGCTCGTTCGCATCGCTCGGCACTTCGCCGGATGGCGCGTGAACATGAAATTCGACGGCAACGGGCCGTCCATCCCCGATCCGCAACGCATTGCTGATCGCAGTAGCCGCCAGAATCAGCGCGTTTGCCCGGCGCGGGTCGAGTTCGCCGCTAAGCAGCTTCTGAACGACCGTCTCCAGCAACGTCGTGACATCGGCTGACGTGTGAATCTGCAAGTGTTTCGCGTCGGCCACGATGGGTCTGCTCCCGGTGCGCGAGACTCCACCCTGCCGTCTGCCGCGAATTAAAGCGCGTTTGACGTCAGCCCGGTCGCAATGAAAGGCGCACCGCTTGTTTCCCGCCAGCGCGAGCGCACGGCATGGACTGCCGTCTTTCCGATTTGCCTTGCAGATCGCCATCCTACTTTGTCACCGCCTCGGTGGTGCGAGCCGCCTGCTCTTTGGCCTCCTTAGCTACTTGCTTGACCAAGGTTCGCAATTCATCGGCTTTGAGGTCAACTTCGAAATGTGAAAGACCGTAGCTTTCCGACTGCGCGATGATGAAGGAAACCTTGGCTGGATCAATTTCTAGTTTGTCGGTCAGAAACAGGCGTAAATCCTCGCTGCTTCCCTTGACCGTGTAATCGACGCCGCGATCCCCAGCGGCTTGGCTGAAGTTCATACGCCATTCTGGAGGACGTCTGTCACCCGGCATTTGCTTCACGATGACTCGCATATTATTGAGTGTTGCATAATATAGTGACATTCCCGGGCTTCTTGTGCTATTGTCCGCACATGGGAAATCCAGCGGGGGTGCGGCGAGATTTTCAGGCACTGGAGCAGCGGCGCTTGCGGGCGGCGCGGTTGCTGAAGAAGGGAGTCCATCAGTCCGAAGTAGCGCGGCAAGTCGGAGCGCATCGACAGTCGGTGAGCCGCTGGGCACAGCAACTGGAGGCCGCCGGGGTCCCCGGTTTGCGGAAAGCGGGGCGGGCCGGACGCAAACCTCGGCTGCGTGCCGAAGACCTGCAGAAGATCGAGCGCGGGTTGAAGCGCGGGCCGGAAGCTCTGGGTTACGAAACCGGTTTGTGGACCGCATGGCGGGTGGCGCACCTGATCGAGAAGGAATGCGGGGTTCGCTACCATGCCTCGCAGGCTTGGCGCATTCTGCGGCAGTTGGGATGGAGCTGTCAGCGTCCCACCGGGCGGGCGCTGGAGCGGGATGAGGAAAAGGTCCGGATCTGGAAGCAGAAACGTTGGCCGGAGTTAAAAAAAAGGCCAAAAACGAAGGCCGAACGATCGTCTTCATCGACGAAAGCGGACTGAGCCAACGCCCGCACCGCTGCCGCACCTGGGCGCCACGAGGACGGACACCGGTGCTGCAATATCACTTCAACTGGAAGATGCTGTCGGCGATCGCGGGCGTGACGTGGTGGAACTTCTACTTCCGGCTGTTTCCCGGAGCGATTCGCAGCCAGCAGATCATCGAGTTTCTCTCCCACTTGCTCCGGCACATCCCCGGCAAGTTGCTGATCATCTGGGACGGTCTGCCCGGCCATCGCAGCCGCGCCGTGTGGGACTTTGTGCAACAGCAGAGAGGACGCTTGTGGCTGGAGTTTCTCCCGGCCTATGCGCCGGAACTGAACCCGGTCGAGTATCTGTGGTCGCACTGGAAACAGCACGAGTTGCCCAACTTCTGCCCCACCACGTTTGGGCAGTTGAGCCATCACGCGCGCCGAGCGTTGCGCCGGATGCGCCGACGTCCAACTCTGGTGATCGCCTTTTGGCAGCAGGCCGACCTGTTTCCATTGTAACTATATTATGCAATGCTCAATAAGTCGCGGCAGAATCCATTGAAGGTCGCAGTCTTCGAGTCTTCGTTCAGCCAAGCAGGCATTTTTGATGGTTCCCTCACGTGGATAACATGCGGAGGGCCAGCGTTGTCGAAGACGTAGTCCGCCAGCAACCGAGTCAAGAGCCGATTGGACTACGTTTCGGTGTGCCAGGCCATGGCAGGGTGGAGGCTGCCGGTGGTCGCACTCTTAAGCTTCCCTTCGAGAAACGGAGATCCCTTCCTTTTGGAGCTGGACCTTTTGTTCAGCTTTTGGAGAGGTATCCTGAAAGGACGCTCCAATTGGACAGCTACGGCGAAATCTCCACTGGGTGTGGTCTGCACGCGAACAACTTTGCCACGAGCAGTCAATAGAGCGCCAAGTTGGCTCGGATGCGCAACTCCAACATCTACGCCTACTGCGGAACCCTCCGGGATCATGAAGGCGCTGGACAACAGAATGCCACCCAGGCTCACATTCTCAGATCGGGCACGGATTTCCTTATCGCCAAGTTTGACTGAGACCGCCAGATGTAGTGGGTAGCGGATGTCCCGCCGTCTTGAGTGCTTAGGGGAGTTCATTAAGGTCATGGCTAGTGGAAAGACTAGCGCCGAGGTTTACGTTGGTGACAGATGACGGAGGTGCACTGGGGTGAGAAAAAAAGAACAATCATAGGGACAGTAATCTGTTACGGACCTGGATCGGTTCCACGCAAGACTGGAATTGGACATCACACAGCTTTGATACAATCCGGCACCGAGGGGGAACTCAATGTCCAAGTTAGCGGGAGTGGTCCAGTTGTTGAAGAAGGAGCAGGATCGGTTGACCAAGGAACTTCGCGGTATCGGCGCCGCGCTTGCAGCTTTCGGCCACGCATACGGAAAGAGAACAGGCACTCGAAGGCTGTCCGCGGCCGCTCGGGCCAGGATTGCAGCCCAAAGGAAGCGTTGGGCGAAGGCTCGGCAGAAGGCTTCCGACGAACCAGCCAAGGTGGTTCCCATCAAAGCCAAGAAGAGGCTCTCGGTGGCGGCGCGGAGGAAGATCGCTGCTGCGCAGAGGGCGCGATGGGCGAAGGTGAAGGCGGGAAGGTGAAGGCTGGAAGGAAGACGGCATAGCTCCTTTTTTATGGGGGGCGCAAACGCGACTCCCATTTAGGACGTGTTATCAGATTCAGCGCACTGGTGGCACACAAAAACCGGCGCATGGGCCGTTCGACAACACCGAGTATTCTTCCAGCTCTTGTATTGATGGTTATGGGTACGCAATCGTTGCAAATGGGAGCAGCCTCCTTTCCCAAATTAACCGCGCCATTCAGTGCGGACTGATTTCTCCAGGACTTATGGCCGCCTAGTGCACGACCATGCGCGTGAACGGCGTCACGTACGCCTGCAAGTAAACAACCACGCCCACCAAGGATGCCAGAGCAATGCTATGCCAGAAGACGTAGCGTAAGACATCACCCTCATGTCCGTACCACTCCGTGGCCGTGCTCGCCACCACGATACTCTGGGCGTCGATCATCTTACCCATCACTCCACCCGAGCTATTCGCCGCCGCCATCAGCACGGAAGAGATGCCGATCTGTTGTGCGGAGATTTTCTGCAAGCTGCCGAATAGCACATTCGAGGCTGTGTCTGACCCAGTAAGCGCCACGCCGAGCCAACCTAATAACGTTCCAAAGAACGGATAAAAATGTCCTGTGCGCGCGAATGCCAGCCCCATGGTGGCGTCCAGACCTGAGTAGCGAGTCAGGATGCCGACCGACATCATGGCCGCGATCGTCAACAATGAGAAGCGCATGTGCCAGACTGTTTTCCACCACATGACAACCATCCGTCGCAGTGACAGGCCCATGATGAAACCGGAGATGACAGCTGCGATAAGGATTCCAGAACCTGTAGCTGAAATCCAGTTCAACGCGAATACCGCCGCCTCGACCGTCGGCTTCGGAACCACTGGCGGAACACGCTGCACCATTTTGTTAAGACCCACAACCGGTATCTGGAGGTTTGTGATTGTGCTAGGAGGAATATGCCACGTGCTCATGAAGGAGAACACCTTTTCGGGCGTGTTCATTACCTTCTTGCCCGTATAGGTGCCCCAGCAGAAGACCAATATGCTGAGAACCAGCCAAGGCAACCACGCCCTCACGACCTCGCCGCGCCCGTAACCATGGGTGCCGCGCGCGGCTCGGTGCTCGTCATGATGTCCGTCGTGTCCCCAAATTCGCTTAGGGTGCCATATCTTGAGGAAAAGAACGAGGCAAATCATCGAGCACAACGCCGCGATGATATCCGTAAGCCACGGGCCGTGGTAGTTCGATACCAGATATTGTGGAATGGCGAAGGAAACACCCGCAACCATGATAGCCGGCCAGATTTCTTTCATTCCTTTGAAGCCTGCATACGCGGATACCAGCCAGAATGGGACGAGCACCGAAAAGAAGGGCAAGATCCGGCCGACCTGAGCGCCTAAGGAGAATTCGCTGTAACCGGTAACTGCAGCCAAAGCGACGATCGGAGTGCCCAGGGCTCCGTACGCCACCGGCGCGGTGTTGGCGATGAGCGACAACCCCGAGGCCTGCAGCGGTCGGAATCCGAGGCCGATGAGCAAAGCCGCTGTGACCGCGACCGGCGTTCCAAACCCAGATGCCCCCTCAAAAAATGCACCGAACGAGAACGCTATGAGCAGTAGCTGCAGGCGGGTATCCTGTGTAATTCCCGTCATGCTCTGCTGCAGGACCTTAAACCGCCCTGTTTCACAGGTCATTCGGTAGAGAAAAATTACGTTCAGGATGATCCACCCGATGGGGAACAGTCCGTAGCACGCGCCGTAGATCGCTGTGATACTCGCCATTTTGATCGGCATGTGAAACAAACCGTTTGCAACTAGGATCGCCATCACCAGTCCCAGAGACGCTGAATGGTGTGCTTTCATGCGGAACACAGCAAGGCTTCCGAGCAACACAAGGACCGGGAGCGCGGCGCAAATAGTCGAGAGCCACCAATGGCCGAGTGGATCGTAGGCTTGTGCCCATGGTTTATCTGATGTGGAGCCGGTCAACGCCAGGGCGAGCAATGCGGTTGCTCCCACAGCCATCAGAATGCGGGGAAGCCGCGTTCTCCTTTGCAAAGGTGCTGTTGGTTTCGGCGCAGACGGGTTTGGGTTCGAAGCTCTGGCCACGATTTCGCTCCGGGACTAGCGTTGGGCCCTGAGGCACACGGCACAAACTAGCACATCCTGCCTGGCGGAAGCGAAGTCTTTAGCTCCCGATGGAACGCCTTGCACGTGACGCAAGGCGGCCAGACCGTCGCACGGTTTTCGCTGCGGAAGATGAGTGAAATTCGGGTTCGCCAAATGACTACAGCCGCCACGGGGTCGTTTGCGCTAAGCTTGGGTGTTTCGTTCCTCAGCAGGAATTCTCATATGTCAAAATCCACCAGACGCCAGTTCATCCTACGCAGTGCGACTCAGGCAGCGAGCGTAGCCCTTGTCCTGAATGGCAAGCTGATCCCTCTTCCTCCATCCATCTTGCCCAAACCTGCAGGCCCGAATGAGCGCGTGAACCTCGGATTCATCGGCTTCGGAATTCGCGGCAATATATTGCTCGAGGCCGCCAAAGAAACACAGCGGGCAAACCTGGTGGAAGTCTGCGATTGCTACCAGGGCCACCTCGAACGGGCAAAGGAGCGCACCGAAGGTAAGATTGCAACAAACTTCGCGCAATACAAGAAGCTGCTGGACCGCAAAGACATCGACGCGGTGGTCGTGGCGACCCCGGATCACTGGCATCGGCGCATCATGCTCGACGCGCTGAGCGCGGGCAAGGACGTCTATATCGAAAAGCCGATGACCTACAGAATTGAAGACGGCCCGGCAATGATCCGGGCGGCGAAAGAAAACAAGCGCATCGTGCAGGTGGGCAGCCAGTGGGTATCGTCCGAGCAACACAAGAAGGCGCGGGAAATCGTGACGTCGGGTAAACTCGGCAAAGTCACCAAGGTGACGGCATCCTACAACCGCAACAGCTCCACTGGCTCCTGGAACTACCCCATTCCCACGGGCCTGCAGGACGGAGTCAATTTCGACTGGAACGAATGGCTGGGGCCCGCGCCCAAGGTCGCCTATAATCCCGAGCGCGTATTTCGCTATCGCAAGTATTGGGACTATTCCGGAGGGATCTCCACAGACCTCTTCGTTCACCTCATCACTTCCATTCACTTCATCATGGGCGCAGAAATGCCGAAAAGCGTCGTCGCCACCGGCGGAATCCTCCATCGGCACGACGGGCGCGAAGTCCCAGACACCCTCGATGCCCTGTTCGACTACGGCACCTTCTGCGTTAATATGGCAGGCACATTTAACAGCGCAAGCACCGCAGGTCAGGGAATCCAATTCCTGGGGACGGAGGGGTCGCTGTCCATTCTTCTCGGCGCGGGCATGGTCGAACAGCCGGAATACAAACGCGAAGGCTACGAGTACTCGATCGACAGCTGGCCAAGGGCAATGCAGGAAGCATTCCTGAATCAGGGCAACCACCGAGCGGAATCACAGGGACCAGCGATCAAACCTGCGCCGGAAAATCTGGAGTTCTTCAATAAACCAGACGCAACCGTTTTGCATCTTGCGAACTTCCTCGATTCGGTTCGTACCCGGCAGCCGAGCTATGAGACCGCCGACGTAGGACACCTCACCGCCGCAGCGGGGCACATGGTGAACCTCTCGTATCGCAGCGGCAGGAGAATGCTATGGGACGCTACCAAGGGCAGCGCTTCGGAGGCGTAGCCTTAACTCTGGCATCTGGTGAAACCTGAACCTCGCCAATGAGCGTAGCAGGGAGGTTCGCCAGTTCGCTTTTTGATCATCATTGGCCGAAAGACAAAAACGCTCGTCGATTTATCTCTTCCGTCCGCTCCGCTTGGGGAAGGTCCGGGGTACCCTCGGAGCGCACCTCCTGCCGTGGTTGAGTGTTCTTCGAAATTATCCGTCGCACTCGCACCTTGTGCTCTGGGCTTTCGGCAGAGCTCTTGTGAGGTTCGCTTGGACGATTTCTCTACGAAATCCGAACACACCAAAACATTGGTGACTGCCGTCACTGACACCGCGGCCTGGACAGGTTTTGATTTCGTCATTCATATATCAGCGCCCGCAATGTGGATGAGCACGGAGGGATCGGATAGGGTACTCAGATGGGAGGTCGGTATGAGGAAGAAGACAGTCAGTCGGCCGAAGTCGAGCATGCAATCAAAGCTTAGTTACGGTTGGAAGCCAGATCTTCCCGACAGGCGAGATCTGCGGTATGGCGCAGTGCGCCCGATTCCTGCAAAGCTTCCTGACAAAGTTGATCTGCGTCCTTTGTGCTCGCGGGTTGAGAATCAGGGAGATCTGAACAGTTGTACTGGTAATGCATTGGCTGGAGCGCTCGAATTTCTTGAGAACAAAGATAAACTTCGCTGTGTCAATCTGAGCCGGCTCTTCATTTATTACAACGAACGGGTGATGGAACACAGTGTTCAATCCGACGACGGCGCATACATTCGTGATGGGATCAAGACGCTGGTTAAGCAGGGTGTTTGCCATGAGTCGAAATGGCCGTACACGGAGTCAAAATGGAAGGCGAGACCCAATACCGCTTGCTATCAGCAGGCCCTTCAGCACCAGGTGACTAAGTACGCTCGTCTACACACAGTCGATGAGATGCGCACGTGCCTCGCGGATGGCTACCCATTCGTCTTTGGCTTCTCGGTTTACGAGAGCTTTGAATCCCAAGATGTCGCTAAAACCGGTGTCCTGTCGATGCCGGGACCACACGAGCGAGCAACCGGTGGCCACGCTGTTTTGTGCGTGGGGTATGACGATAAAGAGAAGTGGTTCATTGTCCGCAATTCCTGGGGGACCAAATGGGGCATGAAGGGTTATTTCTCCATGCCATACGAGTATCTCGCCAGCCGTGATCTCTCGGATGATTTTTGGACAATTCGCCGTGGAGAGCAAATCTAAGGAGCAGCAGTCGAAGAACCCGGTGGAGAATTACATAAGGATGGACTTTCGGAAAAGGAGTTGGAGAAGGTCAATGGCGTCTCCTCGAAGCCGACTTCTGGATAGCATCCCCGCACATCAGCGATTTGGGCGTTACCCGTCAAGTCGACCGCGCCCTGCCCAACTTCCGGTTGGCCTTGTCATCCAACGCGCCAGCGGCTTCCTTCTGACGGCTTTTTCGAACACGGCGCCCACACCTTCTTTCAGCCTTCAGCACTCATCCCGGCGTCGCGTCCGAAAAAGCACTAACGTGACTCGGGAACTATCGGCGTGACAGGGTGAACACCCGTTCGGTTTGCTTATACGTGAACAACGTGCTCTGAAGACGACGAGCACTGCCCACCCATCAGGGCAGCCAGTCAATGTAACGAGGGTTTAGTGCCGACAGGGAGCATCATCTTCCCAGCTCCGGCGTCCAGTTGGTGATGAGCGTTATCGGAGGCGGACTTCCCAAAGGCGGTGCGTTTGCGACAAACCACTTCCCATCGGGTGCAGCGTCATAGCCGATCTGTTCATTCGTAGGATTGAGATCTAACCTCGATGCCCCAGTCTTTAGCAGCACGTGAAAGAGTCGTCTTACCGCACCCACTTGAAAGATCGCGCCACTGCCGTCCACTTCCGCTGACATTAAGTCCGCATCTGGGGCTAAGTAGAAAAGTTCCTTGCCATCGCGCCGCCATCTGGGGCTGGTACCGCCAGCTTGCGAGATCTGCCACTTGGTACCTCCGCCGGGAAACCGCGTTACATAAACCTCAGGCTTGCCAGATTCGTCCGAACTGTATGCCATCCATCGTCCGTCGGGAGAGAACTGGCCTTGCCCTGCATTAAAGCCACCTTGGAGAAAGGCGTATGGCTTGCGTTCCCCGGAAAGAGGAAGAACCCATAGCTCCGTCAGAGATTTTCCTTGAGTGGTGGTGTTGTAGGCGAGGAAGCGTGCGTCTGCCGACCACGCGGTGGGATACTTGCTGATTTCGGAGTCCAGTATGGTCTGTTCACTGCCCGTGCTGTCCGAGGGCTGCTCCACCAGTTGGTAGGCTCCTCGCAAGTTTGAAGCGAAGACGACGGAGCGGCCGTCGGGCGCCCAGACCGGGAAGGCGGTCCGGTCGGGACCGAAGGTGAGGCGAATCTGCTTATCCCGAAACAAATCAAATATCCACAGTTTGTAGTTCCGAACGCTAGAGTCCAACATGACCGCCGCGAGTCGCTGCCCGTCGGGAGAAATCCGGTTGACGCTGAAATCCCCCGGTGTCCCGATGCCTCTAATCTCCTTGCCTGTGCGGTCAAGCATGACCAGGCGAGAGTTAGCTCCCGTGTTCCCGCCCTGATAGGCAATGACGCCATTGAAGGAACTGGAGAACACTCCCCGCCAGGGAAGTTCGTCGTATTGGATTTGCTCGGCGATGGGGAAGGGTTGACCTTGGATCTCCAGTCGCTCCTCGTCAAAGGGCTGAGCCATCAGCATGCGGTCGCGCACAAATAAAATGTGCCCAGGGGCATAAACTGCATCGGAGCGGGCATGAAACAGCAGCTTGCTGTGGTTTGAGTCCAAGTCTCCTAGATAGATTGACGCAACCTCGGCCGTTCCACCTGAAAAGTTGGCCGCGCTGAAAAAGTAATGTCGTCCATCAGGCAGGAAATAGGGCCAGCGGTGGCTGAGTTCGCCGAGAGACTGGTCTAGCTTTGTTATCGGGATGGGAGTGCCTCCAGAGCTTGGAACGCGCTGGACGACACCCCAGGTTGCGGAAAACAGGATAGTGCCATTCTGACTCCATGTGCCGCCGCGCGAACCGGCGACATCGCAGATCGTCAAGACCGGCCCACCGGCAGCATCAACGGTCTTAAGTTTTCCATGGGAAAAGAATCCGATGAAGCGATCATCCGGCGACCAAAACGGATTTGACCCGCCTTCGGTGCCCGCCAACTCCTGAGCCTTGAGTCCCGCCAAGGGACGCACCCATACCATATCCTGTCCCCCGGACCTCGTAGCCACAAACGCGAGACTGCGTCCGTTGTGGGAAACCGTCACCGGCCCGGCAAAGTAGGCCAAGGTAGTGTTCTCCGGGGCCAAAATATGGGACCACGTTGCTTGCGTGGGCTTCGGAGAAGTGCGGAAGTACAAGCCAGCGCCGCAAGTAGAATGGCCACTGCCGAACTCCAAATCCAGCGCTCCCGATTCGTGCGCTGAGCTGGCTGCGGCATCGACCGGTCCGATTGTGAACCAGCCTCCGCAATCCACTTCAATTCCGCGGCCAGATCGCTGGCACTCTGCCAGCGCTCGTCGGGATCCTTCGCCAGACATTTCTTCACGACTCGGCCGAGCCAGATGGGCGTCATAGGCTGCAAAGTCTCCATCGGTGGAGGCTCGGTCGTGAGGATGGCCGCAATCAAGCTCGCCCGGCTCTTGCCGCTAAACGCCGGCTTGCCAGTGGCCATTTCGTAGATCAGTTCGCCCAGAGCGAAGATATCGGCACGAGCATCCGCTTCTTTGCCTTCCAATTGTTCCGGTGCCATGTATTGGAATGTTCCGACCAACATGCCCTCGCTGGTGAGTTTGGCCTGCTCCATCGTCATCTCGGTCAGGGCAGTGGCAAGAGGAGCAGGGCCGGACTGCTTGGCCAATCCAAAATCCATCAGTTTGGCGCCGCCCCTTCGTCAACATGACGTTGGCGGGCTTGAGGTCGCGATGCACAAATCCTAGCTTGTGGGCCTTTGCCGAGAGCATCGGCAACTTGCGCCGCGACGCACATGGTCTGCGCCGGCGGCAAGGATCCCTTCAGCAGTCTCTGCTCGAGTGTTTCGCCTTCCACCAGTTCCATGACGATGAAGTCAACGCCGTCTTGATGACCGATGTCGTGCAGCGTGCAGATGTGCGGGTGGGAGAGCTTGGAGACTGCCTTGGCTTCGCGCTCCAGCCGCAGGCGAAGATTTGGGTCGGACGAAAGATCGGAAGGAAGGACCTTGACGGCTACGTCGCGTTCGAGTCGGGTGTCGCGAGCGCGATACACCTCTCCCATTCCGCCGGCGCCGAGCGGAGCGAGGATTTCGTATGGTCCGAGCTTCATGCCAGCGGTGAGGGCCATGTGTGCGCGCAATTATAGCCTGAACATCACGCTCCAGCCCGATGCGACGATTTTGGGTAGTGTCTCAGTTGTTAGGCCAACAGGAAACGGGCTTCTCGGAAACGTGAACCGGCTCAGCATTCGAACGACACCGTGCTTCCCCGAAGCCGACTTGATCGGCATAGGGGCGGCGGTCACCCGCCGACCCCTGCCACACCACCGTGCGTACGGGTCCGTACACGGCGGTTCGAGTTGGTTACGCCAGCATCATCGATCAATGTTGGAAGGCCGAGCGATTTGAAGTAAGCATTGGAGAGCCCCACAGAGAGGGCTTTGGCCCGAGCCAGATACCAGGGGCCGAGTCCGCTGCCGGCCGTGTTGTTGGCCAGTCGCGGGCGAACCCCCAGTGCTAGTAGAGCCGCTCGGCGACGGCGTGGTGTTTTCCATTGCCGCCACATAGCGGCTCGCAATCGGAGCCGGACCCAGCGGGTCAAGGACTCCAGCACCACAGGCGTTTCGCAGAAGCCAAAATAGCTGCGCCAACCTCGCAGATACGAAGCTAGCTCTGCTATCGTCGTCTCCAGACTGACGCCTTTCGCCCGAAGTGTAACTTCCCGGATGCGATGCTTAAACCGCTCCAGAGCTTTCGGCGCGATAGTGCGCTTAACTTCTGGACCGGCGCTAAAGCTAAACCCGAGAAACTTCCGTTCCTGCGGTCGCGCTACCGCGCTCTTGCTCTCATTCACCTTGAGTTTGAGCTTTTGCGTGATGAATCGCGTGATGCTTTCCATCACTCGTTGACCCGCGCGCTCGCTGCGAACGTAGATGTTGCGGTGAGTAGCCCCGGGGAATCTCACCCCGAGGCTCTCGTAGAACTGTACGTGAGCCTCTCGACTCATACAGCTCCCAGCATGGAGCCACGCCGAACCCCCATCTGCCAGTGGGCAAACAACGCCGGATCGCGCCGCGAAATACGGGCGATCCAGTGTGTCGCCCTGCGCAGATGGTGATGCAGCTTCTTGTATTTGCGCTTGGCCCAAAGGGCAAGATCTCGATCCAGT
>JAIQFH010000099.1 GCA_020073385.1 Terriglobia bacterium
CGACGCCGGGGACAAAGACGCTGGAGTCGTTGTCCCCGTGATCGCGTTTCGAAGGCCGAAGAATTTTGCGAATGGGAGGGATGACAGTGCAGTGACGAAATCACGCCGGGTGATCATTTCGAATCCTTTTCCAAAAGGGTGACGACAACGACGCTTGAGAATGGGCTCAACTTAGGATGGCCGGGTAAAGCGAAGATGAAAGACTGGAGGCGCGGGTCGGAATCGAACTCCTTATCGTATTGAAAACAAAGCAAATAGCTTTAGAATCAATCGCTCTTCCCGATCAAAATCTTAACATCCGCCGGGGTCTAGCACAGTTTTAGCACAATTTTCTTGTTACGAGACGGCGTTCTCCAGAGGTACCAAGAGCGACGGCTCGATTACGGTCAGGCTGCTTTCCTCTGTGCCTTCACCTTCGCCCACCTTGCTCGTTGAGCTGCGGCTATCCTCTTCCGAGCGGCGACTGACATCGTCCTCTTCTTCGCCGTCCCGCCCTGCTTCTGCCCGCTCTTTACCTTTGCCCATCGTGTTCTCTGAGCGGCTGCGATACGGGCTTTTCCTCCTGCCGAAAGCTGTCGTCTCGGTTTTGCGTATGCGGCACCAAACGCGGCAAGCGCCGCTGACACCCCTCTGATCTCTCGGGTCAACCGATCATGTTCCTTCTTCAACTGCTGCACGATGGCAGTCATCTTCATGTCTTACTTTCTCCTCGGGGCCGATGGTTTGTTAAATCCAGTCTACTAAAGAAACCAGTTCGAGGAAGGCGGAACCGTCCAAGGTTCACGGGTGCGGATGGACTAGAACCCGCTGTTCCCAAATCACACGGCCCCAGACAGTCTTTCCGTCCTTGCGCTTGACTCTCATCTTGCCGTCTCTGACCTCAGCACCGACGTGGTCACCCTCAATTAAGCTCTCGGGCTTTAGTGCGTGGCGCGAAAACTCAGCGGTATAGATCACGTCGCCAACCTGCACAGCAAGTGTGACCTCGTGATGGCCCTGCACGTCAACGACGGTCGCGGACTGAAGGGCGAGTAGAAGCGCGACGAGACAGTGCATAACGTCCGTGTCCTGCAATCTCAGATTGCTATATACATCGTAGATTCAACTTCAGGCTTTCGTCTTTATGATGGCACCGGAGGTTCCATGCCCCGCAAAGCGTCAATCGCATCTCCCACAAAACCATCTCAGACCGCCATACAGTCACCGATTACGCCCCGGCTAGTGACAATCAAGCAAGGCGCCGCCTACTGCTCGTGTTCAGTGTGGGCGATTCGACAGGTCATTTGGTCGAAGGAGTTGCGTGCCTGCAAGATTGGCAATCACTTTCTGATTGACCGTGGCGACCTCGACAGGTTCATTGACGCTCGTCTGCGTGAGCGGGCGTGAGTTACCATCCCGTCGAGGAGAACTATGAAGCCCACGACCGGAATCACGCTACCAGCATCCTTTGTTGTCACGGTGTCGCACGCAGGAACGGAGATTGTGCCGACAGCCCCGCCAGACCAAGACATCTTGACCGTCGCTGAAGTCGCAGAACTGCTCAAATGCAAGCCGTCGTCGATTTACAACATGACGAGGAATCGCGGTCAACGATATGACCATCCCATCCCGGTTCTGCGGCTACCTTGTGGTCTTCGATTCAGGAAGTCGTCAGTGTTCGCGTGGCTGAAGTCGCAAGAGACGACGAATGCAGCCTGACGTTTATCAGGACGAATCGAGGAGGCGGGCTGACTCTGTTCGCTACGGTCGATCTGCGATAATGCAGCGATGTGCGGACGCTACCGACTATCGCGCAGAAAGCAGATCATTGAGGAGCACTTCGACAGCGTCTCGGGCGAGGAAGACTGGAGTCCTCGGTACAATATCGCGCCGACCCAGCCGGTTCCTGTCATCCGACAGAACCCGAAGGAACCCCGCCGAGAATTGTCGCTGATGCGTTGGGGACTCATCCCCTCGTGGGCGAAAGACGCGTCAATCGCCGCCCAGATGATTAATGCCAGATCGGAGACGGCGGCGACGAAACCAGCGTTCCGCGATCCGCTAGCGAGTCGTAGGTGCGTCGTCCCGGCGGACGGATTTTACGAGTGGGTGCGAACGGGCAAAGCGAAACAGCCGTACTGCTTTGAAGTCAATGAAGGTGAGTTGTTCGCGTTCGCAGGACTGTGGGAACGCTGGAAAGACCCGAGCGGGCAATGGGTCAAGTCCTGTTCGATCCTGACAACAACGCCGAATGCCGTGACCTCCCCCGTCCACGACCGTATGCCAGTCATACTTGACCCAGTCGATTACGATCTGTGGCTCGATCCGGGGATGACTAATGTCGAGGCGGCATCTGATCTGTTGAAGCCTTATGATGCCCGGACGATGCGGTCCTATCCCGTGAGCACTCGGATCAACCATGTCGCCAACGACGACCCAGAATGCTCGGCACGGGTCGAAATCACCGCAACTCAGACTGGTCTCTTCTCTTGCTGACCGCTGAAGAGCTTGCGGAGCTACTTCAGATGTCTCGCATAACGATTCTCCGGCGGGCGAAGCGGGGCAGCATTCCGTCGTTTCGAGTGGGTTCCTGCGTCAGATTCGACTCTGCTGCAATCGCCAAGTGGCTAATGCAACAGGGCGTGCGATCCATGTCCAAGGGTTGAATCACAGAGAAGCCTGTTTGGCGACAGTTACTTCTGATTAGCCGTGATCCAGGCGCAATCCCGAGAGCCGCCGCCAAACCATATGCATCTTGAACTGCAGTCATGGTCCAAGCCGATGGCGCTATCTCCAATGGCTAACATGGATCTCGCAACCCCTCTCGCGGAACGCGCCCCAAGAGAGGACGCTCTTATGATCCTAGCTCCAGCAGCGCCTCACGCAGGCGGCGGTGCTTCTGGAGAAGTCGCGCGTAGCGCATCTCATTGGCCGCACTTTTGGCGCGGATGATCTTCAGCAAGGCGCGCTTCTCTTCGCGGCCCCAGGATGACAGGCTGGGCACGAGAGAAAGGACGAGCGCGAAGTTCTCGAAGCTGGCTTGCTGCTGCGGCCTCAGCGAGGAGACCTTCTCTCCAAGCAGGCGTGCCAGCCATGCCGAAGCAATTGGGCGTATGCGAGCACTCTCGCCCTGGAATTTCGCAGCCATGCGCCGGTTTATCTTGAGTCCGAGGTTGCGGATGGAGAACTTGTCCCAGGCGCCCGCTTGACTTCCGGGGAGCTCAAAGAACACGTGTCCCGCGGCCAGGCGCCGCAAGGTGCGCGAAGAGGTCCGGTATTTTGCATCGAACACAATTTTCTGTTCTTCGCGTGCAGTTAGCCGCAGCAAGTCCGCGCGGCCAGGACGAAATCCCAGCTTCCGATAAAACCAGAAGGCACCGGAGTCGATGGCCTCCTCATTGCGCTCGCCTAACTGGTAGGGGTAAACAGAAATGCACTTCGCGGTTGTGAGGCCGCAGAGGCAGCGCAGGGCTTGCGCGTAGATCCAGGCAGCTTCGCCACCGCGAAAGGTGTAGAAGGTGTTGAAGCCGACCTCCATCCATTCGCAGAGTCCGATGGCTTCGATGTAGTTGATGGGAACACCGTTCTTCAGGGTGAATCCGGCAACATAGAAGCGTAGAGGCAGGCGCCGCGCCGGAGGCAGGCCCCACAGATAGATGGAAACGCCGCGACCCACATCAGCGCGCACAACGGTGTCGGGATCGCCCAACGTGGTGCCGTAGAGTTCACGGTAGCGCACGAGCATCACTTCGCGGATCGTATCCAGCACAGCCTCGCCCTGCGCTCGCGGCAATCGCGTCAGCTCCGGCGGCTGTTGGGCCAACTCCTGCGCGAGTGAGACCTCGCTGCGCGTAATCAGCGGCCTGTGGTGATAAAAGACACGCCGCACTGGCTTCCAGTTACGTGTGCGCGAAAGAGGCAGGTTATTCAGCTTCCAGCGCAAGGGCAGGCGCAACGCGTCGTAGAGTTGCGATTTTTCTGTCTCCGGCACGGGCAACTCCTCGAAGCGCCGCACCAGCCACTCGGCGTTCTTGTTTCTGCTGGCAGTGGCGAGCCAGCGCCTCCAGGGAACGTTGGCCTCAACGTAGCCATCTTCTTCCAGCAGCGGCATGAAGCGCGGCCAGATGGCGGCCAGAGCGCGCTCTTCGTCGTAGCCCTTCCAGACAACTTCGACCTTGCCCGGCAGACGACGCACTAGCCAGCGAAGAACGTCGAAGCTGAGAGCATCTTCCATGCAGCTGCCCGCGATGCCGGAAACCTCCAGCGGATCGAATTGCGCCATATCGGCCCCGGCTTGCTGAAGTTGTTCCACCCTTTGTGCAAAGCTACGCAGCAGTTCCTCCGACTTGCGGACGACGCGTTGGCCATGAGGAAAAGCGCGCAGGAACAGGAGCGCTTCGTGGAAACGAATCAGAGAGGGAACATCCGCGAAGCGCTGTCTGCTTAGCTGGGAAAAGAGCCTTACGACACGGGTTCCCTCACCGGTTCCAAAACGGTAACGGCATTGTTCTAGTTGAGTGAGCAGCCGGTCGAGGGAGCGGGTGGCCATGCGGATTAGAACAAGACTAGCGCACTTTCGGGCCGATGAGCTTACTCATTCCGGCACGACCGCGGTGGCTGCGATTTCCACCTGGACCCGGTCGTCAGATGCACCGATAAACGCTCCTTAACGGAGGATGCATAGCTCCCGGTTTCTCGCCAACCTGAAGCTATCCGATTGTTTTCGGAATTATCGATTCGCTGATCTTGTCTAGTCTCCCGTCCGATCTGTCCAGGACGTTGAGTACGCATGCCCACGTCGGTCGGCACACTTGCGACACACCTGACGCTGGGCAACCGAGCCGCAAAATTGGACTAATTGCTGACCGACAGTCAGCCGGAGTTCAGACCAAGCACTTAGAACCAGGCGGGGGAAAGGCGTCGTTGAGGTTGGGAATGGCCTCCCTACCGACACCGTCCTCCCGGGGCTGTCAACCGAAGACGCGAACCGATCTGAATCAATACATAATGTGATCAGAGGGTTCAGCGCCCCTTAATCCAGCCAGCGAGGACGTCGGGCGGAAAAAGACCGAAATGCCCTCCGTCGAGATAGTAGAGCATTTCCGATTACCGCATCCATAGGTTTCTTCGAGGCCTGATGCGATGGTCTCGACGTCGGCCGCTTGGTTTGCGCACGTCGAAGTTGTCTTGTGTTGTGACGCTGGGACAGGAAGAAAACGGCCCAAGGGCACAGCATACGGTTGTTGATAAGCTTTAGGGAAATAGCCAGAGTTAACAGGAGGCGGCGGACAGGTCATAGGCAGATGAGGGACGATTTCAGCAAAGCGACGGTCGAGCTGCTTGCAAAGCGGGCAGGGTATCTCTGTTCGAATCCTGAATGTGGCATGCTCACCGTCGGCGCGGCACCGACTGAGGGTAAGTCAATGATCGTTGGCGTTGCTGCGCACATCACAGCGGCCGCTCCAGGCGGTCCGCGTTTCGATCCAGCGCTTTCGCCGGAGCAGAGAGCTCACCACTCGAACGGCATCTGGCTTTGTGAAGTACACGGGAAGGTGGTGGATTCCGATGCTGACCATTTCACTGTTGAGATGTTGCGAAAGTGGAAAGAAACGGCGGAAGCCAATTCACTCCGCAGCATTCTGACACTGAAGAAAGCAGTTGATGCCGGCACGACAGCTGTGGCTCCCTCGGCAAATGGTTATTTATCAGAAGTTACTGAAAAGTCGGTCAGAGCGGCAAAGGCCGATTTGGCGGGGTTTAAGCGCGAGGCTTCCTGGCCGCGTCATGCAATCAGCCTGAACCTCCGGATTAACGATGGAAAAGTAGCTCAGGCATTCGATATCGGGGCCGTCGCTACGGCGAACAGGACATTCAACGAAATCGTCATCGTTGCAGCTCCCGGAACCGGAAAGACCACGACGCTTGTGCAATTGGCGGAGGCAATGCTTGCCTTTGGTGAGCTTGTGGCGGCATTCGTGCCCTTAGGGGAATGGTCGTCGCAATCGAGCTCACTGCTTCAATCGGTTCGGAAACGCCATTCGTTCGCCAACATAACGGAACAGGACTTAAGTTTGCTGGCCGAAACGGGCCGTCTGGTGTTGATCCTTGATGGTTGGAATGAGCTTGATGCGGTGTCAAGAAAACGCGCCGCCGCGGAGGTCAGGGCGCTGCAAAGAGAGTTTGCAAGCTTGGGGATTGTCGTCAGTACAAGGCGACAGGCCCTCGATGTGCCTATCTCCGGGCCCCTGGTAGAAATTGATGCGCTCACTGCAAACCAACAGCTTGAGATTGCGCGGGCGTTGAGAGGTTCTAAAGGCGAAACCATTCTTGACCATGCATGGCGGACCGCTGGGCTCAGAGAGCTGGTCGCGATTCCGCTGTACTTGACGACGCTGCTCGGCCATGCGCCAGGCGGGAGTCTGCCCACGACGAAGGAGGAGGTACTTCGATCATTTGTTGAGGAACACGAAAAACCTGCAGAAAAAGCCGCGGCATTGCGCGAGTCGCTCTTTGGATTTCATGCGGAAATGCTGCGTGCGCTCGCCGTCGAAGCAACACGACGGGAGACTACGGTTCTCTCGGACGGCGTGTCGCGCGCCGTGATCGCATCGG
Source organism: Terriglobia bacterium (assembly GCA_020073385.1). Classification (GTDB taxonomy): domain Bacteria; phylum Acidobacteriota; class Terriglobia; order Terriglobales; family Acidobacteriaceae; genus Sulfotelmatobacter. The sequence goes on from JAIQFH010000099.1 coordinate 6,592, forward strand.
TCGAAGATCAGCTGTTGAACGACAGGCAGATATCACAGGCCCCGCAACCGACGGCGGTTCTGGATATCTTGGTCAGTCTCCACATGCTGGTGCGCATTGGCGACGGGATTTCATTTCAGCATCAGCAATTCCAGGAATGGTATGCGTCGTTTGCCGTTGAGGAGCTGATGCGCAAATCTGCGGGAAACGATGCCAGCCGGCAAAAGCTTCGGACCGAAGTGCTTAACGAATACGCCTGGGAGGAGTCCATCCTGTTTGCGTGCGAACGGGTGTCACGCAGCGATCAAGACGGTGTGCAAGCCGTCGGGCGGGCGATTCTAGAAACAATCGGAATTGATCCAATGCTCGCTGCGGAAATGATTTATCGTTCGGACGTGCGGGTTTGGGGCTGGATCAAGGATAAGATCGTTGAGTTCGCGACACGTTGGCATCAGGCCGGCAATGTAGATCGCGCAGTGCGGTTCATGATTACGACGGGACGGAGCGATTTCGCTCCTCAAATCTGGAAGTTAATTTCCAGTCCCGATGATCAGGTCTACCTTTCAGCATTCCGCACTGCTCGCCGTTTTCGGCCATCAGTTCTTGGGGACGATATCCAGGCGCGAATATCGGAGTTGCCAGAAGAACATCGCCAGCACGTCATTTCTCAAATCGCCCAAGAGAGTGGACCTGATGGAATTGAACTAGCTGCGCAGCTGGCGCAATCCGACAACAGTTTGGGCGTGAAAGTATCCACGGTAGAAGCGCTTCAGTTCCGTCGCGCGGACCGATTGGTCGCAGATATTCTGCGAACGGCACCTGATGAAGTGTGGGTGAAACTTGCCCATGATGGTTACGCTGGAGAGGTTGCCGATGCCGCTGCGGCGATGCGTTTGAGGGACGAGCAAAAGAAACTCATTGACGCTGCGAGCGATCCTGTAAGCAAAATTCGTGAACTCCTCAAAGTAGGGCGGAATGGGTTGGTGGGATCGGAAATCGCGAATCAGATCGAAGACACACAGTTTCCTGGCAATGATCAACAGGCGGGATGGCTGCTGATGGAAGCCTTCAAGTCGTACCCAAACGATGTAGGAAAGGCTCTTCTCCACCGCTTGGAATCCGGCCACGAGATACCGTTCCGTTCGGAGGAGCTTCTGCAGGCAACTGAACCGGCCATCGACGACGGGCCGCTCACTGAATTGGTACTCCGAGCGGAAACGACACAGAGAATTGCGGTCGATGCTTGCAGCATCGTAGGCCCGAAAACGGTTGGGCGATTGGTCGATGCCTTTATCAAGATGGATGGTGAGATCAAGGCAGCTGGAACGCAGATAACAGACGCAACGCGCGAACGCTACCACAACCAGATGGACCGCATATCAGTCACCAACGCCACGTCGTTCCTCACGGCAGTTTTGGAGCGGTCTGGTACATCGAAACCCGAAGAAATCGGATTACTTGCAGAGCTGATCAGTCGACACGGAAAAAGAGACGAAGGATCAAAGCTTCAGATCCCTGACCCGCTTCGCCAGGATTTGATAGCGGTTGTTGGCAAATGGGGGGAGGTACTCATCTCTTCTCCATCCTCCACTCGTTCCCAGCTCGCGAATGTTGCGCGTGTTGTTGAGCGATTGGCGGCGCCGGAACTCGTCTCGGTTCTGAACAGAATGCTGATCGAGGATTTGACGCGGTGGCGCAAAACGCGCGAGGAATTCCTGGCATCAGCGAAACGGGGAGTGCGTCTCAATACAGACGCACATATGTGTTACAAGCTGCAGTATAGCCGCGCGTTTGCAGCCATCGGTGGCGATGCTGTAACGGAACTTATGAAATCCTATTTACCGGATCCTGGGTTTTACGGTTTTGGCCTCGATGCCGCTGGAGCCCTGAAAGAGATCTGGGATCGGCAGCAACAGAAGACGACCGAGAGACCCTTCGTCTCCTGGCCAGATTTTTCTGGGGTTAGAGCTCGATCTCGACGTATAGAGCGCCAGGGGCAATCCGATGGTGGAAAGTCTTCGGCGTTCGCCGAGGCGATGTTGTCGGTTGTTCGAGACCTTATTCAGCCGGATAAGGGCAAGGAGGCGCATAAAGATGCATTGGAACTAGCTTGTATCGCCTTTGGTTTGCCTTATGGCGATGAGAGGAAAACGATTGACGCGTTGCTCGCATTACCGCAGGCCCTCCGCACGCGACAGAAGCTTCTGACGGTGTTGGCGCTGGCTGGTGAGGTTATCCCGTCTGAGATGGTCCTTGATGGAATTAGATCTTCGGCAGAGGAATTCAAGAAGAGACAATGGTTCTCGGACAATGAATGGTGGGAGTGGGAAGGCTGGCTGAAACTGATGCCGTTCAGCGACAAGCCGGCGGCTACGATCGATGCGCTGGAACTGCTTCTGAAGCCGGTTCAACCCTGGCGCTTGCGGGGCCTGCTGTCGGCGTTGGCGTACTCGCCGTCTCCGGAAGCGGAAGATGTACTGGTAAGCTTGCCCCGTAAATATGAGGGCTTCCTGGGTGAGTATGACTGGCTCGGTGCTCTTGAAAAGCGCGGAATAGCGGTAGCCGGCCGCACATTGCTGGGCTTTATCTGCGAAGGCGCATACGCAAGTAAACCTGGAGGAGTCGATGCGTGGACCCTATGCAGAAAGATCGCGGCTGCGATGCGTATGGATCCCGACTTCCGCATGGAGGTCTATCAACGGTACGAGCGCAATACGGGCGGTCCGGGATGTGGCGTTTTAGAGATGGCTATTGCTGAAGGCGCGGATGAAGCCGGACTGCTCCTCCTTATTTGGAACTATGCCCGACAAGGAAAGCCGTTCGATGGCGCATTGCATACCGCGATACGGCACGTTGCCGTAGGTGAGCGCCCTTCGGAAGACTGGGTGGGCGCGACGGTTTCCTTCAGCATCGACGTTAGTAGGCTGCGAAAGGAACTCTTTAGCATGATTTTCGGCGAAAACTCTGAAGCGAAGCTGGCAAAGGAGTGTCTGAACGCTATTGACGAGCTTCGAGACGAGCATGGTGCGCCGGAATCCGAGCCGCGTCACCCAGATATCGAATCGGGACGGCACTGGCCGATGGTCGGTTGATCAGGCACACATCTCGCACGCAACTAACACCTCCCACTGGGTCCATTCTGTACTCGAGATCCGGCAACGGCTGATGGAATGTCAGCCGTAGTACGACAACACTGAGTGCTCATGCTTGTCAGGATCTTGCGGGGCACGCATTGAGGACGACTCTGTCCAGATGATGTTTCGGTGGAGAAGTTCGGAGATCTACCCTCAACATTTACTACTTTTCACCGATGCTTTGTTCGAAGAATCGACCGATGCACAGCCGCGACTATAAGCACGGCACAAGCGCTTCATCAATCGAAATTTGGAACAGACCTAGTTCTCCCTGGAACTGAATAGGGTAGCCTAGAGCCTTGGGACTGGCAACATGCCATGCGTACAAGCCCGGTTCGCATGCGCCTGTTTGCAGATGGTCATCCGCTAGTTGCTTCCAGCGATCAGGCGTTAGTGGTTCCACATCTACGAGTTGCACAGTGCCTAGCAGTGCGCCACGAGGGAGATCATCCAGACAAAAAAGACTCGCGGCGCGTTCATCGATACGCTTTGCTGCATGAATGAAAATCTCGCCTCGATACTCGGTTGACCATGAGCGCACTTCCACAGTCTTCAGTCCCCACACAATCATGCTCGCCCAAGGCTGTCTTATCGTGAGAGCGCGTCCTACCCGCATATCGATTCAGTCCTTATCGAGGCTTCTGCTCACCTCTACCGCGAACCTCTTCATCGTGCGAAATATCTGTGCGAACCAGTCTCTGTCCGTCGTGGCTGAGGTCGGTTCAGAATCGACGACAAGTGGAAACGTGCGAACAAATTCTTGCCACGTTCTGCATTCTTTGACCGTCCTGCAAAATTGCACCAAGGCATGAAAGGGCCCCAGCCGGGGGATGTCGTTAGCTGTTAGCATGCGCAACCGCGCATGGTGCCGCACGTCGTAGTCGAAGTGCCCCTTGGGAAATCGAATACCCGCTGCTTCAAGCGATACTAGCCTAACCAAGCACGGAAGGCAAAACCCGCAGTGGCCCCGACCGTAGTTCCGCCCACGGCCAGCCCATTGCTGGTTCCAGCAACTGACCGTTTCCAAAGCCAGGTCCGGATGCGGCGCGAATGTTCTCGTTAGTTGTCCTTTCGTCCGGAGCTCAAAAGGGTTCCATATGCGGATGCTGGTCCCAAAAAGTTGACGTGCAAACCGCTCCATTGCCTTTAGAAATTGGCTGTGCGCATGACGGGTTGGAACCATGGCGGCGGTAAGAGGCAAGTTCAGTGCGAGTGGTCCGTTTTCACAGACACACACTTCATCGGCGCCCAAGCTAGCAGCGGTAACAAGAGCCAGTGACACGAAAAGAAAGGAACGCCCTCGCCGCGAACTCTCTCTCAGCCTTTCAGTGATCGTACCCGCAGGCCGCAGATAGAATTGCGCATGGCACAACTCAGCACTGCGGCCGTATGTTGCGTAGATCCGCCGCAACAATTCCGCCGTGCGATTAATTCCTCGGACATAGTGCGTCACGTACGCAGAACGAATGCCTTGCTTTGCAGACATAGCCGCTGCAACGGCGGAATCCAAGCCTCCAGAAAACAACACAACGCGATCAACGATGTCTCGCGGATCTCCCACTGTCCTTGTTGGAAAACTAATATTGCTGCTGGTCCCCGGACTAAAGTGAAACGCAAACCTATCACCCGTTAAGACTGACAGTACTTCTTCCAAGGCGGGCGCAACGGCCCGCCATTTCTCCGGACAGCGAACCGCAAGTTTGACTCCAATCTGTCTTGCGCCCGGCTCTCTTCGGGGCCGCGGGACCAAGCGATCAGCTAGAAATACTCCGGCTGCGACCTCAAGCAAGTCCTTGCCGAGGTCATGCAAGGTGAGATCTCTGGCATAGCCTTTGAATGCCATTCTTACTTGCAAAGGAATTGGTGGGTAAAATCGCACGCGTTCCAAACTCTCACGGCTGTCCAGGCGTAACAGGCGCCGACCCGAACTGCTTCAACTCGTCGACGGCGATGTCGCGAATCTTTCCCGCTTTCGTAATGACTCCAGCCTTCTCAGCCCTGTCCATCGTTCGTCGTGCAATGCGCTGAGCAGTCTTTTGCACGAGGCCAATCGCGGTCTGTGCGATTCCTGTTCTCTGATGTGGATCCGCCCGCGACAGAAGGGAGTCGACAACTGCCTTGATAAACACTTCCACGTAATGAGTAACAAGCTCTTTGGACTTTAGAGCAGCAAACTTTCGACAGAGGTGGCGCGCTGGCGAGTCCTGCTGGTGAAACGGCACCGAGCTGGCGGCAACTGATGCCAACACAGACTTCGCAGCTTTCATGACTGCACCGTGAAAGGGATCAAGAGCACCCTCGTCAGTTCGGTTTGCTAGCTCCTGTAAGCCCCGACTCAGGTCCGCCATGGGGTTCGGGCTTGATTCGAGGTGGTACCTTCGAATCGTAGTATTGCAGCCATTAAAAGAAGCATCGCTTTTCACTCCTAACAGCCATTCCAATATCGTGACAAAAAGATCAGAGGCGGTGAGGGCGGGAAAGAAATCGTGCGACTCAGCAACTGAAATCACCCCGCTCAGGGTCGCATCGCCAACCTCCTTTGCCTGTGCGGAAGTAAGTTTTGCAACAGAGGCCGGCTGAGGCGGAACTGCCTCTATCTTCTTGCGCCGACCGCGCACCTTCGGTGGTTTGAGAGCAGAATCAATCCATCGTTTTGCCGCCTTGTCGACCAGCCTCTTTGAGAATGCATTCGCTATCCGTTCCAGGATCTCACGGGCATCCTTCTCGCTTAGGCGGCTGCTGAATTGTGTGCCCATTGTGGTGGCTCCTTAGGTTGCCTTCATTCTTGCGCGTACTTGTTCCCAGCTGAGCGATTCCAAACGGGAAGGTGAAAGAACTGAGCGCAATTGCAGGTTCCACTCGACGACAAAAGCATTCCGAAGATCTTCCGCCACCGGCAAATGGTCTAGCCATCTGAATAGCTTAACGAAACGCTCCCGAGATGAGGCTGAACCGCTTCTGTAATGCCGATTCAAGTAGATACCTGCGGCCTCCGCCGCGAGCAACCAGGCCTTGGAAGCCTCCGAACGCGCGGCGCGTAGTTCTGCCATTTTGACCAAAACTCCTCCCAGTGAATTGCTGACCCAGGCATCTTGCGGATAAGTTCTCATGGCTGTAGCACATTCATCCAGACCGGCAAGGTACGCACTTTCTGAAATCGTCCTCATTTGCCATTGGATGTCGAGCACCCAGCCCCTTGCAAGTACTGACCGATTGGGGAGACGCGCATTTCCCGCGATGCGCATCGCTGCGAGGTAAGCATCAAGTGCGGGCGCCAAGTCCCTGTGCTGCAGGCGCTTCAACAGACGACCTCGCTGATAGAAGTAAAAGAAAACTTGTTCGTCAGGCGGGGCCTTGTCGCTAATGCCAGCAGAGTCAAGGAGGTGGAGTAGATCCTTAAGTTCGGCAGGAGGGAGGTCGTCGCTTCGGTCCAGCGAATGTGCTACAAAATCTGCCCAGCATCCTGCAACCCCAACGTGGTTTCCCCTGTTCTTGTACTTCGCCGCCGCTGTTTTGAAATCATTCTGCGCTTCAGTCCATTCTGCTTCGTCACCAAAGACTGCAGCCTGGGTTCCACGGTTGTGCAGCACATCCGCTTCGAGTTCTTCGAGCTCCTTGATGTCAATGCCGGACGCCTTCAAAGCTACGATTAGTTCCAACATGCGGGCGTAAGCTGCCATGAGCTCGCTGTGCATCTTTCTTGCGCGCCCAGCGTCTTTCGTCGCCTTTGCCCAGTCGATTGCGAACAACACACGATGGAGATCGTCTAATCCCTCATCCCCAAAAAGATCGTCTCCTCGATAAACTTCAAACACATCCGCAGCTCGCTCGGCGTCACCGATTAGCAACAGCAGCTTGCCCCCTCTCAAGTAGTCGTGGACATCTGGAGCAAAACTGAGTTCCACGAGATCCTGATTTATTTCAAACGCGATGCGGAACAGGTGCTCTTGTATCAGCTGATCAACTAGCCCGCGGGCCAAGTCTATGATCCGGTCACGGCCCTGCAATTCAGTCTGGTCAGTAGGGCGGAGAAAACCAATCAGGCGTACAAGATCGCGTAAAAGCAGCGCCCGGCCTAAGCCTAGCTCTTCAGTATGATCAAAGGGATCTTCGTCTTGGAAACACTCATGAAGTAATTCGAACACTCGTCGCGCTTCTTCAGTTGGGTCAGGAATCGCCCGGCGCAACTCGGTCAGCTGCTCCGAATCGATCTGCACAAGATCGATTCCATCCTTCGTGACAACCCTGACCGCAGCGGGCGGAGACCCTGACTCAGCCGAAAAGCGGACATATAGTTGTTCGTAGATTGGCTTCAGTAATCCTTCTGGGAAATACCACAAGAAGCGAATGGCCGCCAGCTTCTTGGTGATGTCGGCAACGCTACCGGTTGTCACCCTACGCCCATGGTTGAGGCCTGCAATCCCCGCAACCAGGTGTTGTATGCCCTTCTCAAAGTCACCCTCACTGCGCAAGTCAACCCAGTGTCGGTTCGCGAGAAATCCGGGAAGAGCGGCGTCCTTCACCAGGACTGGAATGAGAAGTACAGTGCTCTTCGGCCTGTTCGCCAGAGACAGCGCACGATAGTATTCATCCAATACCCATTCCGAGGAAATCGCCTCAGGCGAAATCATGATCGCTACCGCGGCACTCTCCTGCAATGCCTCCTCGATTGTCTTCGCAAAGCTTGCCCCGGGGGGGATTTGGGCGTCATCTCGCCAGACTCGAAGGCCTCGCTCCTCTAGCGCCTCTTGTACGCGTTCCGCTACTCCTCTGTCGGTGTGACTGTAGCTTATGAACACATCCCAGCGGTATGCTTTGCGATCCAGCGTCTTTTCGGCCAAGCGCGCCGGTAGAGGACCAATCACGGCCTGTTCGGCAGCGTTGACTGCTGGTTCTGGAACATGGGCTGTCACCTTGCTCCGACACGGGAGTGGTCGATCAGACAGGAAATGTCGCAGAATCCCTGCCGCAACGGCACTAGCATACGGCTGCCAATCTTGACTCTTGTTGCGGTCTGCCTTGTCACACACAGCACGAATAACAAGATGACGCTGCTTGTGGAAGCTTTGCCAGACTGCTGCGCTGAACCCGTATCCCTCCATCTCAATCGCAAGAATCTTCCGGTGACCTGTGGCTATCCGATCTCTGGCAGCTTCATCGGCGACCACCTTCTCACCAGAGGCAATAACACCATAGTGGATCTTCGGGCGCTGATCCGTGCCGTCAGGTCTAGGGCATGATATAGGGTCTTTCCATTCGGGAATAGCTGTCGCATTTGCCCACAGCGTCGCATCAGCCTTGTACATTATTGGTTCTGGTTTGAATCCAGTGTCAGCGACTTTGCCGCGTTCGTAGTAGTAAATACTGCTGCCGAAAACCGCGTCGCCTAGACCTACGTCACTGACTGCTGCTCCTGCAATTCCTGCAAAGAGCAATGCTTCCGGCTGCCAGTCGTGGATCATGTCGGACGTTAGAAGCGCCGCATCCACATTGGCCATGTCGGGGGCTTGTGCTACTACAATCTCGTACGAGCATCCATCGGAAAAGGGCATCGTGCCCTTCCAATAGACGCGACTACCGCGCTTTATTCTGTGGTTGTCGCCAAAACCGAGCCCTGCACAAACAGCGCGGCGCTCAATTTCGAGCGCGGTCACCACACCGAAGTCGATTGACTGATGCTGGTCCCTTTGTGGAGCGTTCATGCAAGTCTGCAACAATCTTAGAATCAAGCCAAACGTCGGGGAAGAGTTACTGTTGTTGCTTGGCTATATCGGGGAAGTGACAACGCCAAGACTTTGAAAGCAAACCGATTGTGCGCTTGGAGACTGTGGGAGTCAATACCGACTTGCTTAACTTGGCTGCCCGGTATGCATGTAACCCTTCGTAGGACAGAAGTCGCGGAGTCCGGCTGCTAAACGACGTAGTCAACGGTATGTCGGGCCTGAAGTGGCTTCTTTGCTCCCACCATAATTACTGGACTGACTCCGAGGCCTGCAGCGTCTGTAGGCACACCTTTGGCACATTACCGATCTTGGTTCTCAATGAATTGAGAGATGTCGACTGATCGGCATTTTACCGGCTAATCTTCGGTAGCGTGGGAGTGAGAGTTATCCTTCTGGAGCTGATCGAGCAGGAAGGAGAAAGGCTCTCTTCTGAGCGCACATCCTCGCAAGATTTCGCTCAGTGAGAGAGCCTCGCAGAACAATACGATCTACGTTATCCCACTTTTTGCCAACCATGGCAAGTCAGGATTCGACTGGGCAGCCGGTGCAGGACTGATTCTTCGCTG
>JAIQFH010000140.1 GCA_020073385.1 Terriglobia bacterium
CCTGGCCCAGGTTCCACTCTGAAAGAGCAGAACTATAGGGCGCCAAACAGATGGCAGCACCGGCTGAACCGAGAACGCCCAACATGCACCGAGCGAAATGATTCGCTCCTCGAGAGTGCGGATGGAAGCATGGCGACAGTGGCTACTCGGCGAAAAGAACAACGATGTTCCACGACGCGAGAACAGAATCGACTTGACTCCGACCGGCCTTCTCATGGAAGGCCTTAGCACTCAGAACCGATGTCAGGCTACATCTTCAGCGAGGAACTGCGCAAAAGAACGGATTCGTTCCACCTTGTTTGCGCTCAATCCTCGCAGGTCTTCCTCAACCAGTCGATTTTCATACAACAGTCTCCCCAAGACATCTTTGAGGCGCGAATTCCGAAAATCGTATCTGCGGTCGATGTCCTTACGACGCTGAGTCAAGTACCGTTCCAACTCCCACACGTCCGCTGGTTCTCTCATCTCCTTTGCCTTCTGTTTTGCTTCCTGCATGATCTCGTGCAGTTCCCGCTTCAGAGCAGCGTCGAAAGCTTTGCGAGCGATGGCCTTTTACGACCTCGACCATATGGGCTCGTTCTGATACTGATTGGGCCGCGCAGACGGGCTGGTCATGTTTCGATCCTCCGTGGCGGCATTCTATGCCTTGCTCCAATGCCTTTTCTACGGCTTCGGCGACGAAGTTCGCCGCAACAGGTTCGCGATCCTTGTCCGGCGACTGCTCCATCCTGAGGTCGAAAAGATCGTTCACCGGGTGGCCGAGATTCTGCTTGCAGCCGAGATAACGTTCGGTGGTCTGGACCGATGCATGACCGAGTAAGAATTGAATCTGCTCCAGCTCACCGCCGCGGTCGTGGCACAGCTTCGCACAAGTTCTGCGCTCATGCCGCATTCGGCATGAGCGTCGCTATGCCGAACCCCGGATTATGCCGAGTTTCACCGCAGTGAGAGCATGGGTCAAGGAGGAGCCCATAAACGGTTCGGCATAATTCGGAGTGCTGGACAAGTGATAGTGGAGAGATGAAAACTTTCATCGATCCCAATCTGCTGCAACGGCTTCGGGTAGGCCCGCTGGCTCCCTATCTCGACGCATACCTAAAACGCATTGAACAGGAAGGCTTCCTGCCGTCATCCGCTCCAATGCAGATGTACGCGATCGCTAGATTCAGCAAATGGCTCTGCGATCGGCAATATGACTTGTACCAAGTGGATGAAGCTGCGCTGAACCGATTCCTGAAACGTGATCCGGGTGTTGTCCACAGCTGTGAATGTGCGACCCTGCGTCGGCTTATCGCAATGCTGCGAGCGCTTGGCGTGACAGTGGCGAAGGCGTCTGAACCCACGACCTGTCGTGAGCGATTCCTGGATGATTACCGGCGCTATCTCCGCCGGGAGCGCGGCCTGGCGGAAGTCACCTTGGCATACTTTGTCGGATTTGCCGAGCAGTTTGTGTCTGCCCGCTTCGGCAGTGGAGACTTAAACTTTTCCGAACTTTGTGCCAAGGACGTAACGGAGTTTGTCCAAAACCGCGCCTACCAGTTAAGCCCGGGTCGTGCCAAGTTACTGGTGACTGCTCTTCGCTCTCTCCTGCGCTACATGCGATACCAGGGAGAGATTGCTCTGGACCTGGCAAGATGCGTGCCGACAGTATCTATGTGGTCTCTTTCTACCCTCCCCAAGTTTCTACCTGCCGGCACCGTTCAGCAACTCCTCGATCATCGCGAGCGGGAAACCGCACGGGGAAAGAGGAACTATGCCGTTCTCTTGCTGCTTGCCCGCATGGGTCTGCGGGCCTGCGAGATTGTTGCGATGGAGTTGGACGATATCGATTGGGACAATGGTCGAATCACCATCCATGGCAAAGGTGGACGCCTGGCGCAGATGCCGTTGCCATCCGACGTCGGCGAAGCCATCGCAAGCTATCTGCGCTTCGGACGCCCATGCTGTACCTGTCGCCGAGTGTTCCTGCGGCATCGAGCTCCCCTGCGTGGTTTTGCAGACTCCACCACTGTCTCCAGCATCGTGAGGCGGGCGCTGATCGATGCTGGTGTTGATTCTGCTCGTAAGGGAGCGCATCTGTTCCGTCACACGCTAGCCACCGACCTGCTTCGACAAAACTTTTCTCTCGACGAGATCGGCGAACTGCTCCGCCATCAAAGTCCAAATACAACGGCTCTCTATGCCAAGGTAGACTTGACCGCACTGCGCACCTTAGCCCTTCCCTGGCCGGGAGGTGCTCGATGAAAACTGTACGCGAAGCGGTCGGAGACTACCTTGCCTTGCGGCGTAGCCTGGGATTCAAACTGAAGAAGCATCAACGCTTTCTCGAAGAGTTCACATCGTTTCTCGAACAGGAGAGCACGTCACAGATCACTTCTCGGCTAGCCCTGCTTTGGCACAGCCCGTGAGAGCACCAGAAGAGCAGTCTGCATTCCGAGAATCGTCAACTCACGATTACTGGCGTAGCGGTCATCTTTTGCGAGTCTGCGCCGAATGTCCGCAAGAACATTTGACTTTGCCAGAAGGCTCTCGTTCTCAAGCGTTCGCCCAACTCCCACTCCCATGTCAGCGGCAAGGCTCTTCACCGTTATGTTGGGACTCACGCACATTCGCATCTCGGGAATGACGCATGTGCGCACGTCCCCGTTTTACCCGCAGTCGAACGGAAAAATCGAACGCTGGCACAAGTCGCTCAAACGGGAGTGCATCCGGCCCCTGACCCCGTTGACGCTGGAAGATGCGCGCCGCTTAATTCAAATCTACGTGGATCACTACAACGCGGTGCGACTGCACAGCGCCATCGGTTATGTGACGCCGCAGGATCGGCTGGCCGGACGACAGGCCCAGATCCATGCGGCTCGCGATCGCAAGTTACAAGAAGCTCGTAGCCAGCGGCAACTTCGCCGGCAGCAGACTGCGTCTTCCAGGTTGGCGCACTCCTTCACCCCAATTACAATGACCTCACCAAGTGAAACGGAAGCGGGCTCTGCGGGGACGCAACCATGCTGAGGCTGTGACCTGTTAAGCTACTGAAACGATTGTCTGACAAGAAGATTAACTTGATTAGACCGTGCGTCCCATCGCACGTAGCCTACGAGGTAGGGGCGGGGAGGCAACAATCCGTCCGAAGCCCTCGAACAACGTATCCCACAATCGACGATTGGCGCTGGAATCGCGAGGTTAAGGCGTATCTGCCAGCATGAGGCGGAGAGG
>JAIQFH010000100.1 GCA_020073385.1 Terriglobia bacterium
CCGCAGAATCTGCTCTTGCTGCAACTTGGCGAACACCTGATCTAACACACCCTTCTTGGCCCAGCGATTCATGCGCACATAGATACTGTGCCAGTTGCCAAACCGCTTGGGCAATCCGCGCCACTTACATCCGTGCTCGGCCACGTAGAGGATCGCATTCAGTAACACCAAGTTCTCATGACGCACGTTGCCGCGCTGCACCGGCAAGCAATTCTGAATTCGTTCGTACCCAATATACTTTTCATCGTTCACGAGGGTGCTCCTTTCGTAGGTGATGATGCGAACGATCACAACCTACTCCAAAAGGGGCGCCCTTTTATAATGCGGTCACGGCGGCTCAACTCGGTGTGGGCAATTCGCTCTGTTACAACCCGAACAACTTGCCAGTAAATTCATTGTGCGCGGTGGCCCCTCCGGTGCCGCTTGCGCCGATGGGCCAAGTCAACCTCTCCTAGTTGCGCGCTCTCGATTTGAAGCTCGCGTGGTCGTATACGATTCGCGAGGGAGTAGCGCTGCAACCAAATGTCGGATTCTATAATTTGTTTAACTTTGCAAACTTCGATCTTCCAGGCACCGCGCTCAACGGCTTGCTGACGGGAGCGGCTGGACAGATCAATGGAACCACACACGCCAGCCAGAACGTGGATCGCGTTGGTGTCGGAAGCGGTGCCTACTCGCTCGGGGCACCAAGGCAAATCGAGTTTGGGCTTCGTTTGATGTTCTAAATCTCAGGGCCGAAAAGAGGCGGTTGATTGATCGTGGCGGCACGGACAGACTGTGCCGTGGGTGTGCTCCTGTCACGCATTGAGTAGCGCGAATATCACACAGTTGCAACGTCGAGATCGAGTGCTTCCGTGCAGGCTCGGTTATGGACAAGTTGTTGATTGCCGGTGTTGTAACAGCCTGAAAGAACATCATGTTGGATAATCGGCCGAAAGTCATCTACTCTACTTGTTCTCGCCGATAAACGAGGGCCGAGAATTATCGAGAACGTGAGCGCTTTTTCACGGGTAGCTTTGCGCTGTGCGTGACGGACGCCTTGGGGATGAAAACGTCAGCGGAAAGATTGAACCGAGCACTCAATTTTCGCACCTGTTCTAAGGTGAGATTGCGTTGTCCTGTCATGAACATGGAAACCGCGCTCTCCGAACCAAATTGGGGAATGAGGTCGCGCTGTGTCAGATTCTGCTGCTCAACTAGAAATCGCACAACTGAAAGCGGATCAGACTCCGGGATAGAGTAATGCTCTTTCTCGTAACGTTCCACAAGCAACGTGAGAAGCTCGATTGCTTCAATTTCAGAGCTAGAGGGGCTTTCTAGCGACGTTAGTCGGAAAAGAGCATCAGTATACATTTCGAGTTCTGCATCATTGTGAATGACGTGAGGAGCGCCGTGCGCGATCATTTCTGCCGGATTTGCGAGAACTGTGCTCATTGTTTTCCGTACCTCCTGTCCCAGTTGCCCCGATTGTCGTATTCCTTGTGCGTCAAAAAAGATCGGATGTAGACATGCCCTTCGGTTTGCCGTTCCTTTGTTGTCTTAGCATAGTGGATGACGGTTACAAGTCCGTAACGGTTGTGCCTAATATTAAAGATTACGTAGCCTTCTACTGAATCGGCATCCTTAAACGTCCGGCGGACCTCATCAAAATTGTGCCAGCGAACCGCCTCAACAATGGCGGTCCACGCTTTAATTTCGTTCGCTGCATCTGGGTAGCTTTCTATTGCCTCCCTCAGGTGCTTACGCGTAACGATATGCACCCAGTAATAATACTTCACAAGTTGTGAAGTCGTCAAGTGGTGTGATCGAAGCCGCTTCCTAGACGTGACTGAGCACTACAAGCCCACGCAGAATCAATGAGGTACATGGATTGCCCTATTGTCCAGCACAACCCGACGACGCCAACGGATCCGTGCGGTATGAGGGCAGGGAGAGGCGCACCGATAGCACACTTGTCTAAAGGAATACGAGAGTTCTGATGGCCGAACGACTATTGGAATGTCAGCCGGACATGCGGGCGATTCTTAGGCCCGAGCCTTACGTTTGCACGCTTGCGGCATCTCAACTTCCGAGTCGCTCGTGATCCACCCCGAGGAATGTAGCCAGTCCGAGTCATTGGCGCTAAGCGGTTAACAACAATCACTTCCGACTATCGCATTTCCCTTTGCATTTACTAATTGTAAGATTCGTCCCCTTCACGGATGGCATTTGATTTCTATTCGAAGAAGGCCGGGATGGCCCTCACGAAGAGTGGAGGCACTCTTAGGATTCCCCACGACCTCAATGGCGTGCATCGGCTCCGGCTTCATCCAATGCACACTCCAATTGCCAGGATGAGTTGGCTCTTCCGTGCTAGGGCTGTCCCTCACGCTGCCGTCGGGGCGGTGATAACGGATATGCGGCCTTCCGCCTCCGGTATCCCAGTCAAGAAAGAAACTCGGCCAACGGTGGTGGTGCATAGGTTCCGTGGTGCCCGGTGGTGGCACAGTAACTTCGAGCACGCGTACAAATTCATTTTCGAAAATCACTTTGTGACTATTCGGGGCAGCTTGCACGGCATCGAAGCCATCGGGGAACCTCGATTTGTCCTGTCCGTAGGCGTAAAAATACCTGCCGAGTACCGCGAGAGAACTCGCGATGAACAAGGCGATCAACACGAGCTTTCGGGCGCTGAGAAGTCGTTTCGATTGGTTCATGACGCAGAAGTATATTAACTTCCTGTTGATTCCGAAGAACTTTGTTTGGCGGCTAGACTAATTCCGTCTTCGGGTTCCTGAGACCCCAACAATCGCTCCCAAAATAACTTCTAAAGCCGAGAGAAGACGTTCCTTGAGAACCAGTCGAACTAGTGGAACTTTGGAGGGATGGCCTCCGTTCCTTCAATGCGACACGTCAATGAGCAACCCTCGAACTGTTGCCGGTGTCGCGCAAGACGATCACATCGGAGACAGAACTAAAACGGAGCATCGCCAGAGATTTGCCGTCGGGGGACCAACGGAAATCCTGGATTCTCTCAGAATCATTAAAGTTCGTCAGCTTGTGCCCTTTTGACCCGTCCACAGGCTGAAGCCAGATGTTGTCCACTCCCGCCTCGTCGATCACGAAGGCAATAGATTTGCCGTCGGGAGAAAAGCGGAATCCGGCACTGTCGGGCGGACCCTGAGTACGGAAGACCGCTTTCAGAGCGGGATTGAGGTCGAGGTTTCGCACGCCGGAGTCCAGGCTGTCGAGGACAATCCGGTTGGAGTAGGTCTTCGATTCGGGATTCAACAGCTGGGTAAATATCGCCAGTATCTTGCCGTCGGGAGAAAGTGTGGCCTGCACCGTGAGCGAATTCGGAGGGTTCGCTCCTGGCACTACTTCGGGTTTGCCGCCGCCCGAAGGGATTCGCGAGACGCCGTTCGTGACTAGCTCTGAATAGTACAGCCACTTCCCGTCCGGCGAGCATCCCCAAAGGCCGCCGAATTCTTTGGAGGTGAGCGACACGGCATCGGAGCCGTCAGGATTCACCCGCCAGATTCCGTTGCCGCTTCCTTCGCCGTGAACCATCCAATCCAAAGCAATCCAGCGGTCGTTGTCGCACGATACCGGATCGCTGATCCAGGCCGCGGGATCGCTCAGAATGGTTACCGCGTGGGTGCCATCGGTGTGCTGCCGGACCAGGCGATCGCCGTGCGAGATGAGCAGTTGCCCATCCCGTGTCCACGAGAAGCTAGGCAGGGATTCACGGGGTGCGATGCCGGGCACGGGCGTAAGCGGGCCTGCTCCGTTGGACGGCATCAGGACGATCTGGGTGGAAGTTTCCTTCTGCACGGTTGCCAGCGTGTGGCCGTCGGCTGAAAGGGACAGATAGGTGTGGTCTGTCAGATCGTTGGTTATCGGACGGAACGCACCATCGGGATAGGAGAACAGTCCGACCTGAGTTTGGACCGACAAATGCTCTCCGCGGGGCACATAGGCGACAAAAATTCCACGTCCATCCGGCACCCAGGCATTGCCCAAAATGATCTTGTCCACGGGTGCGACGAACGGTTCCACGCGCCCGCGAGCAAAATCAAAGAATCGAATCTGGCTGAGAGATTTACTGTTCGCGGTCAAGTTTGAAATGGCGACGCGTTCCCCATCGGGAGACCAAGAGAGTTCGGCGGCCGGACCGTTTGGCGCGGCTTCGACATACAGCACTTTCTCGTTACCGCCGTCGGCGTCGGCCTGCAGCAATCGCCACTTGTTCAACTCGGGGTCGTTGTAGCGCGCATACACGATGCGTTTGCCGTCTGGTGAAAATATCGGGCCTCCGTCCACGTCCTTGGCAAGCAACGTGGGCGAACCGCCGAGAAGCGGAACCCGGAAAAGATTAAACGCTGTTGCACCGCCCTCGGTCTCTCGGAAATAGAAAGAGTTGCCGTCGGGAGAGAAGACGAGCGAAGCGAACGACTGTCCCGACGCCGAGAGCACTTGCGTGTTACTGCCGGTGGGAATATTTCGCAGCCAAAGGCTTTCGTTGCCGTTGTCGGATTGCACGGTGAGCAGAAATCTACCGTCCGGAGAAATGGCGGCGTTCTGCACTTTGCCAGTATTGGTTAACTGGGTAATGGAAAAGTTTTGAAAAGGAGTGGCGGCCGGGCGTCGCAAAAGGGTGTATACGCCGTAGACGGCGGCTGCGACGATCAGCAGGCCGATGAGCAAAGCGGCCCCGGTGGCGGTCTTGTGTTGCCGGATGGCGGCAATGGCAGAGGACGATCCACTGGAGGGCGCCGATGGGTTAACCGCCGAACTCGCGGCGCCGGACGATTGCCCTGCGGATGCGCTGGCTACAGGGACTGCCGAGGCTCCGGAAAAAGCCGAGGGTTCGCTGTTCGAATCCAGATCGCGCTTGATGCGCTGCAGGTCCGTCCCCATCTCGGCGGCTTGCTGGTAACGCAGATTGCGATCCTTTTCGAGCGCCTTGTGGGTAACTTCTTCCAATCGATGAGGCAGATCGGGGTTCAACCGAGCCGGCGCAACAGGAGATTTATGGAGAATTGCGTCGAAAATCGCAGCCGAGGTCTCGCCGCGGAACGGCAGCGTTCCCGTCGACATTTCATAGAGCACCGCACCGAACGAAAAAAGATCGGTGCGATGATCCAGTTCCTTTCCCAGCGCCTGTTCGGGCGACATATACGCGACCGTGCCCAGCGTAGTGCCGGGACTCGTGAGGTGCTGGTTGGTGCCTTCCACGGTAGCCTGTAGTCCCCCGAGTTGAGAAGAGTGGGCTTGTTCCGCCTTCACCTTGGCTAGCCCAAAGTCGAGCACCTTCGCATGACCTCGTTTGGTGACAAAGATGTTGGCTGGCTTGATATCGCGGTGCACGATTCCGGCGGCATGCGCCGCATCTAGCGCATCCGCAAGTTCGATCCCCAACCGCAGAATCTCGTCAATTTCCATCGAACGTCCGCCGATCCTGTGTTTCAGGGTCATCCCTTCGAGGAACTCCATTGCGATGAACGCATGTCCATTTTCTTCGCCAATGTCGTGGATCGTGCAGATGTTGGGATGATTGAGAGCCGAGGCGGCCTGGGCCTCACGCCTGAATCGAGCTAGCGACTGTGCATCTCCGGCCACTTCGTTTGGCAAAAACTTGAGCGCGACGAACCGGTGCAGTCGCGTGTCCTCAGCTTTGTAGACCACCCCCATGCCGCCGCCGCCCAGTTTTTCCAGAACGCGGTAATGCGAGATGGTTTGACCGATCATGAGTGCCGCAGAAACCTCAGGTCGCCGTATGTTAGGGCGCTACTGCTGAGGAAGTCAAAGTCTACCCTGTTCAGGACGGATCGTGGGTGTTTTGTCGCTAGCCTTGATCGGAAACGCCTCGGCATGACACTTCGGGTTGGAAGAGGAGGTCGTTCCGAGGCGTTTTCGATAAGACATCATGTGCCTCTGGCGCGCCACCAAGCATGAAAATAGGAAGCCCCGCCGCAGGTCCGTTACCCCTGCGGCAATCCAGATCCGCGTGTTTACCGGCCAGGCGATCATCCGCTCAGGCACTCCAGGCAACACCCGCACCAAGGCGGGATCGGCGCTGCCCTCGATGCGTACTTGCGCCTGTCTGAACTCGATGTGAATCGTGCCGCGCTGGGGTTGTGCAATATCGGTGAGACGAGACTCGATGGGCTCGACCACAACCAGCGCTGACTTACTCTCGCTCACCCGTACCGGCAGCAACTTGATTCCTGGCTTCTGTTCCCCAAGTCTCCCTGCCAGATAAAGCCGTCGCCAGCCAAACACCTGGTTCGCGTTGATCCCGTGTGCTCGTGCCACCCGCGCCACCGACGCGCCCGGTGCCAGTATCTCTTCCACAATCCGCCGCTTCTCGGCGATGCTTCGCCGCTGCCGCTGGGACGTGACCGTGGCCTGTTTGTCCCTAACAGTGACTGCAACTTGCTGGGAAGTGTCCATCTCCGCTCCAAGTGGACTCTTAATCGAAGCGTCCACTTCGCGAGATTGACGCTCAATTATGAGAATGTCCAGACGGCCATCGGCGTACGCTTACAATTAATCAGCGGATTGGCGATTGATACTCCGCGCGGCGAACTTCGTTATCTCCATCACTCACTCTCAATGAGGCCTCCTTAATAGTGGTTGGGTGCACCGGGCGTGGAAGCACTGCCCGCGACTGGCACCCCGCTGGTATGCTCCCGAGTTAACGCGGTACTGAGGCTGATGCCGGTGCCGGAAACCTGTGCGCCGGTGGCATGCGCGAGAGTGAGGGGGTGGGCGACTGTGATTGTGGCGGCGCCGAACCTCCTGATGGAAACAATAACTGCCGTCTCGGAGTTCGTGCCATTGTCAATGGAGATGGTCTGGCCGTCGCTAAAGCCTGTCACGCTAGCAACCGGGATGACAGACGTGCCCGCGTCGGTGGCAGTGGCCACCGTCGTCGCGCCCGCGGTGCCAACCGTCGCGACGACGGGGGTCTCGAGGTTCGCACCCGAATCAACCCTAATGGTTTCTCCGGCGCTAAAGCCTTCCACGCTGGCGACCTTGAGATTAGTTGCGCCAGCGGTCGACGACGCTGACATGGTGGTGGCGGGCTCCGTCACGAAATCGGCACAATTGCTGTCGGTGTCGAGGCCATCCGGGAATCGGCCCGCGCTGGTATCGGCCGCCGGGGCAGCCGAACCAAAGCCGGCGGCTGCGCCAGGCGCAGTCACGTAGCAGCCACTCTGCCCAAATCCGGCCTTGGCCTGGTAGCCCTCGGATGCCCATGGGTCAACGAGGACTCCGTAGTTGAAGCTGTCGACAACGAGCCCAGATGAGTCGCGCAGCACCATGCTGCCTTCTCTTACGGAGATGGCTCTGCCGAACAGGTCGGCGGTGGTGGTGAGCTCGGGACCCCCGAACCACAAATTCGGCGCCGGCGTGCCTTGATAGCCAGCAGTGGTGACTGCGGTGTCACGCACAACGGCGTTGATCGCGTGCTCTTTGGCCAGCGGGCCATCGAGCGTGATGCCGGTGCCGAGCGCCTGGACGGGTTCATTGCTCGAGTGGGCCATGGCGGTCGCTGGCTGGAAGCTAATCCCCGTTCCGCGGTCGCTGAAGGGGAGGTTGGCGGCATGGCTGAATCGCAGCGAGTTAGCCAGATCGAGGCCGGTGCCTGCTTCTACCACCGTTTCACCGTCGATATGAGCGTGAGCGAGGGCCGGGGTAAAGTCGAGACCGGTGCCGGTGGGACCGGGTGTGCCGACCGCGGTGATGGAAACCTTCTCTTCGTCCGCAGGGGCTCCAATGGTGATCTCGTCGCCCACAGCAAAACCGTTCACGTTCCGGAGTCTAACATTAGCCGCGCCGACGGTCGCATCAGCCGCAAGCGCCGTGCGATTCGCCGCTGTGCCGACGCGCGTGACTGTGACAGTCTCGATTCCGTGACCGACACTGTCGATATCGAGCCTGATCTTGTCTCCGACAGAGATGTTGGCGAGGGACGTAACCTTAATATTGGTCGTGCCTGCGGGCGCGTCCGCCGCCAGGTAGGCTTGCGTGCCCGGCTTGCCAACCGCAGTGACCGTTGCCACCTCGTACCGCTCAAGGGCTTTTGCGACGGTGGGGTAGGTGGCGCCGTAGCCGAGAGCGATCTTCTCGCCGACCACGAAACTGGACGCGCTCGTAACTGGCACGGTGGTCGAGCCTGCGGGAATTGTGATAACCGGACCCTCAGGCAGGGGTTGCCAGAGCAGCACACTGCTGCTGGCCGCGGTCCCGATGCTTGCGATCTTGCGAGTCTCAGCGTTCGAGCCGGTGTCAATGCTGATCGTATCGCCAACCGACATGCCGGTCGTGCTTCGGACATGAATGGTTTTATCGCCCACACGCGCGGGGACCGCCAACCCGGAGTTGGAGAGGCCCAGCAGATAGAACCCGCCAGCTGCGATCTTCGTCCCCGCTGGAATCTTCACTGTCGAGAAAATAGGCTGTTGCGCCGGGTGTTCAGTCAGGGTCCAGTTCGAGATGTCAACGCTTCGTGCGCCGGCGTTATAGAGCTCGATGAACGAGCCTGTCGAGTTTGTGGGACGACCGGCGCTAATCCGAAACTCATTGATCTTGACAGGACTGACGTTCCGCACCTTTTGAGCAATTGTCTCAGATTGCTTGCTGCCGCTCCTCGAGTTAGTCCAGGAGACCTTACCGACCAGGTCGCCATTGAAGGCGGTCGGCCCAGAGGTGATCTTAAAGGTCGCGCTCACGCTCGCACCCAGCGCGACCGGCTCTGCGATCGTCACCGACGTCTTGGTGCTGTCCGGAACGATCGAGGTCCACTGCTTGTTGGGCAGGGTGATGCTCAAGTTTACTTCCGCTGCGGGCGCCCCCGTCGTATTCGTGAACGTCACGGTGGTGTCCTGCGAAGATCCCGGTGAGAACGTTTGAAGTCCTGGCGGAGTGACGGTTGCCGACGCCGGAGCGATGGTCAGTCGTGGGACGTCATACTGGGCAGCCACGACGTTGGCCTGCAGCAGTTGGTCGGTAGCGTCGGTCGGGAAGGTACCTGCGGCCGTCATGGCGCCTTCGTAGAAAGTGCCCTGTGAGCCGTTGCTGTTATCGCCGCCATTCCCGAGGAGGATGGCTCCCTGTTTGCGCATCGGGTCATAGGTGGCGTTGACGCGCGGTCCATCGAACATAACCGACAAGGCGCCTCGTTGCGCGTCGCCGCCCATGGATGTCCAGTGATGCGGCTCGCCCTTGGCGATCGCCGTTACGAATCGCCACTTGATGTTTGGCAGATTTGGGCAGAGTTTGGATCCATCCGGATTAACGCAGCCGACCAGGTTGTTCTCCTGGTCACTCATAACCCAAGGACCTGAGGGATTCCCGTGATACCACCACGGAGCGTTGCCGAAGTAGGTGGTTTCCATGGTGCCATTGTCGTCGTCGCGACTGTCGATCTCGGCGTTGCCGTAGTCGAAGCAGCAGCCGGAGTTGTAGTGCTGGCCGTTGACGACCCAGTACTGCCCCTCCCCCTGGTCATCGACTGCGGTTCCCTTCGCGTCGTTCTGACGCAAACCCATGCCCGGGGCGATGAAAACGCCGTAGGCTTTGTGTCCCATGATCGTGATCGGCGCCATGTCGGCGATCGGGAGGTTGTTAAAACCACCCATGGCCGGACCGCTAAATCCGCCGCGAGGCGCTTGGATTAAGTCGTTGTGCTTTTGGGATTGGTCGTAAATCGTGGTGATCCAGCAGTAGGTATTGGCGCAAAACGCGTCCTGCGCAACCGCGTCAGCGTAGCCGCCAGCGTCGGGGACAGGCGATGCGCTGGGCTGGACGATGCCGATGTCCAAGGTCTTGCCGTCCGATTGGCGCAGGACCTGGTAGAGCGGACCGTTGTAGGCGGCGTACAACGCGCGCGTGGTGCTGTGGGCCGCCACGCAGGGATCGCCGGCGGCAGCGTAGATGTCACATGGGCCCTGCGGCCTGGACAGACCAACATTAGGACTTGTTCCGCTCTTTTGCCCAATCATCAAAGGGCCGCCAATCAGCGTGAACGCCAGTGCGACCATACGTGCGAGATTAATCCTCGTCTTCATGTCTATCCCATCTGCCTTGTCGAATTTATTTCGGGCATTTATAGAGCTCTTCCTGCTTCTCTTTGCGGCGCGAGTAGACCTCAATTAGAGATTAGGCGTAGCAGCCGCATCCTAAGAATTTCAAATCCATACCAAATCTGAAAGCGGGTTGCAGTTGTCTTTGCGGGCGATGGTGGCGAGCTGTGCCGGTGTTGCTGATGGTCAGTTCTGGGCCGGAACGGCTGCGGGAGACCTCGCCCTCTGACTCTGGTTGAGTTTGCTGGATACCGACTCGTCTGCAGCTTTGGTAAGAGTCTTGGTTTTCTCGAATTCCGTGTTGGCCTCCTCCTTCCTGCCCATCGTCCGATAAAGCTGCGCGAGCGCTGTTCGCCTCGCTGTCCCTGTTGCTCGTGCTGTGAAGGCTGAGTGGCCTGCTCCTGTTTCCTTTGCTGATCCTGCTGACCCTTGGCTTGCTGCTGCTCCTGTTTTCGTTGCTGGTCCTGTTGACCTTTGGCTTGCTGCTGTTCCTGTTTCTTTTGCTGCTCCTGCTGACTCTTGGCCTGCTGTTGCTCCTGTCTCCTTTGCTGATCCTGCTGACCCTTGGCTTGCTGCTGCTCCTGTTTTCGTTGCTGGTCCTGCTGGCCCTTGGCTTGCTGCTGTTGCTTTTCAGGCTTAGCCTGTTGCTCCTGTTTCGAGGGCTTAGCCTCTTGTTCATGCTGCTCCTGCTGTGCGTAAGCTGGCGCAACAGTTCCGAGAAGAAGAAGCAGAACTCCCGTGCTGATAATGATAAGTCCAACTTATTTCATGAGTGTTGCCTCCATCGCGGTGATTTCATGCGCCCCTCGTTCGTCACGTCGGGCGCGGTTATTGCTTCGGTGATTGGTCTCCGGTAGACGGCTTCAGTCCTTCTTCATCATGCTAGTCAGGTACGACTTGGGGGGCTGTTCAAAAAGGCTCACTTCGCCCGACGTTTCACCACAGAACAGTCGCGTTGCCTCCTTGGGGAGAAGCTCATTCGTGTCAACGTCTATCTTTCCCCCAAGGTAAAAGTGCCATGCTTCTAGACTTCCCTTTTAGAAGCCGACGTTAACCATCCTGAGTCTGCAGCGCAGCCCACCCCACACGCAGCTTCAATCTTCTGAAGCGGGGCGTTCTTTCATAATGCATTGACCTTTGGTGGCGTCGCGGGGGGCAGCAAGGGCTAAGTGGGCGCCTTCTTGACGCCGTGCTGCTGCGCACTGACACGGAAATTCGTCAAGCGTATAGTCTTGGCCCGTGGACGCCTTCACTCAACAACGAGTTGTGAAGCTGAGAGATGAGATTGCCTCGCTCCAATACGAAAATGAACTGTACCGGTCACAGAGGCACCACAGTCTGGAAGAAAAGCATGCGAATGATGTGAGACGGTTCCGTCTTCTAGTGATCCGAGAAGAGTTAAGAACGCTTTTGCAACCAAAGAGCAATGCGTAGTCTCATTTGGCAGTTGCCCAGTGCCCACCGGGTGGCCGGGGGGCGGTTGCCCGCTCCCCGGCTCCCACAGAACGTAGCGTGCAGATTTCCCGCACTACGCTCGTCAGAAGGTGCTTCACAGCACGGCGATAGCTTGCAACTCCGAGTAAGGGAGATACAGCTTTGGTCGCATTAGTGGAAACCGCTCCTTGATGTGTTGGAAGTGCTTCCACAAGACCGTACCCTTCCAACTCCGACGACTGAGCATGATGCGCCAGTAACGTTCTACGGCCCGATGGACCCGTTGCAATGCTCGGATGTTCCCGGCAATGCCGTAGTACGCATAGTGGCCGCGGAGCATTTGATTAAGGATGTCCGCCTGTTCTTGGATCGACAAGTGCCGCATCCGCCGCATTTGGTCCTGTAATCGCATCAACGACCGTCGCAATCGTGACTTTTCCGTGCGCAGTCCAACCCGAAAGTTGCCCTTCCGATTGCGAGTGCAGTACAACGTGAAGCCCAAGAAATAAATCGTCTGTGGGCGTTTCCGGCCACGCTTGCTGGCGTGTCGCTGCGCAAAGCGACCAAATTCGACGAGCTTGGTCTTAGTCGGTTCTAGAGTCATGCCAAACTTCCCCAGTCTCTGGCACAGCGCCTTCTGAACCCGGAGAGCGTCTGCGCGATATTGGAAACACAACACAAAGTCATCGATGTATCGCACTAAGTAGGCCTCACCCCTTAGCCGAGGCTTGGCCACTCGCTCGAACCACAGATCGAGCACATAGTACAGATACACGTTACTCAGCAATACGCTGATCGAACCCCCTTGCGGTGTGCCCTCCTCATTCGCATAAATCTCCCCATCCTCCAGAATGCTTGCTTTCAGCCAGCGTCGGATCAGGCTGATCAGACGCAGGTCTCCTCCCCGATGTTCGACAAAGCGGAGCATCCATTCGTGATTTAAGCTCCCGAAGAAGTTCTTGAGGTCCGCCTCCAGCACCCATTCCACTTTCCGGCCAGAAATCACCTCATGCAGACTGGCCAGCGCTTGATGGGCTCCCCGTCCAGGCCGGCCGCCAAACGAGCACGGCAAAAAGTCCTGCTCATAAATGGCGGACAGCACCTGTGCGACGCTTCTTTGGAGTGCCCGGTCGGCTACACAAGGCACGCCCAGCGGGCGTTTCTCCGGCTTTCCGGGCTTCGGAATATACACTCGCCGAATACTCGGCGCTTGCTATCCCTGACGGTGTACAGATTGAAGCATGGCCTCAACCCATACCTCGAAGCTCTCCTTCGCCTCCGGCACGGTCTGCTCATCCACTCCAGGGGCCGTGTCGGTCGGAATCTCGCAGAGATTCTCCCAAACCCGTTCCTTGGTGATGTGATGAGCCAGTGACCTAAACCGGAGCTTTGGTTCACACCGAGCTTTCGCTGCTATTCGTTCGAGTCCTGTTGCCATGGTTGGCGTTTCTT
This sequence comes from Terriglobia bacterium, assembly GCA_020073385.1. Taxonomy (GTDB): domain Bacteria; phylum Acidobacteriota; class Terriglobia; order Terriglobales; family Acidobacteriaceae; genus Sulfotelmatobacter. Next base: position 12,960 of record JAIQFH010000100.1, read on the forward strand.
CTCTTTGCATAGAAGGCCGAATCCTCCCTTCGGATGGAGCCCATGTTTCCCACGAACGATTCCTCTTCCGCCGGCCGCTTCCCCATGTAGTCGGCTCTCCCGACCTCCGAGTACTGTCAGCCAGTCTGACTTCCGTCAGGTCTTCAGGTCGTCCTCGCTTTGTCGGCTTGTCAGACCCTACAAGCTAGGCTTGAACCTGACGGCTCTCCCTTGTTCCCATGGAATCCTTTGGCTGCATGCTGGCGGTACGAACCCCGGAAGCATCTCTGGACACTTGCCATGCCGCATCCAGAGTTTCTGCCTTCCCCGTTACGGGATAGGGTCGGCTACTTCCACCACGATCGATTTCGGGGCTATCTTGCCGTTCACTGTTGTTCCGGCCTGCAACCTCCCGGTCTACGCTTCGCAATGGCCGTTGCCGGACATCACGCAAGACTTGGTACGCGGCTCCGAGCTAGGCTTTGCCGCGGTCTCCATTTCAGGAAAACTGAACTCCATGAGCTTTCAAGGCACAACCCGCGCGGGTCCGCACGAGCGCTCATTAGCGCATCCGGTTCTTATCTCGGATGAATAGCGGCAAAGCGAGCATCTGGAAAAGGGTGAAGCGTACTCGGTTGAGGAAGCCAGCGCGAGGCCAAGGTGAGGGTACGTGTCCACGAGAGTCGGTGTCGCTGGCCGCGCTGGTGGAGGAAGGCTTGCGCCGATCGGAATTTGGATTCACTTTCGAGATTCAGCTGCGGGCCGGCAAGCCTACCTTCAAGGGAGCACGCTCGCCGTGTGGGAGGTCATGCTGCGTTTGAGACGCTTTCCGCTCTCGGCTGGCAGGCGCATGCTGATGACCATCGAATGGGTTGATCTCATCGCAGTTCCCAAGTGTAACTCTTGTAAGTATTGTAGCATACGAACTCAACGGGACGGAATCGACCGTAATATCGCGTTCCCTGCCGGGCGTCCGACCTCCCGGCTTCACTCCGGCCCTCTCAGTAGCGGGCTCCTATAACCCTGTATATTAGGTTATTTGTTGTATTACACGTACAAACCTTGTATATTAGGTGCATGTTACCCCTGTCCTCGCTAGGCGAGCAGATCGCCACCAAGCGCAAAGCACTCGGCCTGACGCAGCCCACCCTTGCAAAAAAGGCCAGGGTCGGACTCTCCACTCTCGACGCTCTCGAGAACGGACGGCTGGGCGAACTGGGATATTCCAAGATCACCAATATTCTCATGGTGCTGGGGATGGAGCTGAAGCTTCAGGAAGCAAGCGCGGGCCGGCCGACGCTTGAAGAACTCATGGAAGAGGGACGGGATGATCAAGGTCTGGACCGACGCCGCTGAGGCGGGACTACTCGATCGCCACGGCGAGCGCGGCAGCACGTTTGCTTACCTTCCCGGCGCTCCCCCCGCGCGCGAGGTCTCGCTCACGATGCCGGTGAGGCTTGAGTCGTGGAGCGTGCCCTTCGGCCTGCTTCCGGTTTTCGAGATGAACCTGCCCGAAGGCGCACTGCGGGAGCGGCTTCGCCTTGCCTTTGCGAAAGCCACCGGCACCTTCGACGAATTCGACCTGCTGTCCATTGTCGGCCGCTCGCAGGTCGGACGCATCCGCTACACCGGCGACAAGGAACATCTGCACGAGGACGTGCCCTTTCAGTCGGTGGACGAGATTCTCGAACGCAGGCGCGGCGGCGACCTCTTCCGCTACCTGCTGGAGAAATTCGCGTCCTTCTCCGGGATCAGCGGCGTGCAGCCCAAAATCCTGGTGCGCGACGAAAAGGCTTTCGCCGAGATGGAGCATACGGGACACCGCCTCTCGCAAAGCTACAAAGGCGCGACTCACATTGTGAAGATGTGGGAGGCCAACGAATATCCGCAACTGGCGGCCAACGAGTATTTTTGCCTCACCGTGGCGCGCAAATACGGACTCGACGTGCCCCCCTACCGCCTGGCCGAGGACGGCATGGCGTTGGTCATTGACCGTTTCGACCTGCGCATGGACGGGACCTATCGCGGATTTGAGGATTTCTGCGTGCTGAACGGCCGCAGGACCGACGAGAAATATCGCGGCACCTACGAGACCTCGGTCATGAAACGATTCGGGCAGTTCGCAAACTCGACGCATGTGGGCGAGGACATGGAAAAGATGTTCGCCTTGATTGCCCTGAATTGCGCGCTTCGCAATGGCGACGCGCATCTCAAGAACTTCGGGATTGTTTACGACGACGTTCGGGGCGAAGCGAGACTCGCACCCGTCTATGATCTTGTGACCACCTCCGTCTATCTGCCTAAGGACAGCATGGCACTGACCCTTAACGGCACGACAAAATGGGCGAGCGCGAAGGAATTGCAGCGACTGGGCGAGACGCGGATGGGAGGCACCCCTGCCCGCGTCCGGCAGATACTCGAACGCATAGACGCTGCGATTGCGGACACCTCAAAGGAACTGCACGCCTACATTAAAGCGCATGCGGAATTCATTGAGATAGGCAATCGCATGCTCCAGCAATGGGAGCAAGGTGTCGCGCTCTCGCTTAAGGCGGCCTGAGCAAATCGTCCACTCTTCTAATCAGCTGGACCGTTAGCCGTAGCTCAATCCCATGCAACAAAGCCGAGCGCCGATACCCTCAAGATTGCCAAGTCTGCGCTTCTTCATTCGAATCTCCTTACTGCTACGGGCGCGACTTTACGCTGTTATAGTCTCTATCGCTAACAGGCTCCAACCAAATTGTTTTTCCCTTGAGTGGTGTAACCGCCAGATAGGCAAAGCCACTTCGTCAATTTGATGGTCGCGGTAGGGACGACCATTGCTGATCGCCACCGGGTGGCCGGGGGCGGTCGCCCGCTCCCCGGCTCCCACAGAACGTAGCGTGCGGATTTCCCGCACTACGCTCGTCAGAAGTTGGTTCACAGCACCGCGATCGCTTGCATCTCCGAGTACGAGAGATACAGCTTGGGTCGCACCAATGGAAACCGCTCCTTGATCTGTTGAAATTGCTTC
>JAIQFH010000032.1 GCA_020073385.1 Terriglobia bacterium
CCAAGCCATAGTAGACATTTACAGCCGTATAGAGAGCTTCCAGATTTGGCTCATCGCCAAGCGAGAGTGGTTCGATGATCGCCAGAGCTTTCTGATATTCGGTCAGGGCTTCGTCGAGATTCTCCTGTTGCAAGTGAATGCGCGCCACTCGGTCCAGAACGCCCGCGACCATGATGCAGTCCCCAACGTCCTTTGGATCCGATCGGCAAATGTCGCTGTAGTTGGCCAAGGCAACTTCGTATAGACGCAGTGCGTCCTTCACGTCCCCGCTCTTCTCCATTCCCCCCGCCATCCAAAGCCTGATCAACGTCTCCAGCCCCCTGGTTCCCGAATCCGTTTGCTTATCTGCCGCGATCTGTTCAAGACCATGACGCAAGGATGCAAGACCTTCCCGAATTCGACCTGCTCTCCATAGCGCATGGCCATACGTGGCATGGGCGGCCACCAGACCTTGGCGAAAAACCATGTTTTTCGGGTCCATTGCCACCAGTTTGACGGACGTTTTCAACTGTTTTCGGTAGTACGGCACCGATTCCTCAAAGCGGCCCGCGACCAGCAGCATGTCGCCCATGCGCTGGTATGCCAAATTCAGCGTATTCAGGTAAGTGAGCTTATTGTCTTGTTGGGAGATCTTCTCGAAAGTTCGTGTCGCTTGTTGGTAAAGGGGGACTGCCTGTCTCACGTGACCGGTTTCAAATAGATCGTCAGCCGTCAGAATACTTAAGAGGCCATGCCAACTGTTGAGATCGACGTCAGCAGGATTGGCTTTGGCTAGCCCTTCGACCAAGGCGAGGGCTTTGCGATGATTGTCCAGCGCCTTATACCAATCACCGGCAAAAGCACCGGTACCGTTTTCGCCGTAGGCTCGGCCGGTTGCGTCGTAATCCCTGGCCAGTTCTGTCAAAACCTCACGATTGCCCTGCTCCACCTGGCTTTGTTTCTCGGCGATCTTCATGGCCGCCTGGCAGTACTCCAGAGCGGTTCCGATATTGCCCAGGTACTCGGTGTTGAGTCTGCACAATTCCCGATTACTCGCCGCCAGCGCGATCAGATCTGCGGAATTCGGTTTCGTTTCTAACTTGACAATTTGCTCTCGAATGGCTAGCGCCTTATGAAAACTGTCGTGAGCGCCGGCAATGTCGCCGAGGTTCGAGCCGTTAGGATCTCCCTGAACCAGCCCAATTCGTTCGTACGCATTGGCCAACTCACGCTGCAGAGAGGTGTCTCCACCTGAGTCCTTCGTCAGTCGGTTAAGATACTGGAGCGAGCGCTGCACGATGAGCTGGCGTGCAGGGTTCGCGCCCGGCAGGTCCCGGATTGAATCATGCACCTCGAACATAAGCGAGTTCGCCAGTTGGCGGACATCGTCGAAGTGTTGCTGCGCGCGTCGCTCGTTCTGGGCGGCAATACGCGCTTCGCGAACGATCGCGCCCACTCCTACTGCAAGGGTCAGTGCTATGGCCGCGATCGCAGCGACACCAACCTTGTGCCGGGATACGAATTTGCTCGCCCGATATCGCCACGAACCTCTGGTGGCCGCTACCGGCAAGCCTTCCAGATGACGGCAGATGTCGTCTGAAAACTGCTCGACCGATGTGTAGCGGCGCTGCGGCTCTTTGCGCAGAGACATGAGGACGATAGCGTCCAGATCGCCGGCCAGACGGCGGCGCAATTTTGCGGCGGATCCTTCCCGCATAGTGACGTTTTGATGCAAAGTCACTTCCCCGGTGGACTTCGGCAGCAACCGCGCTTTCAGGATTGCTGTGCTCGGCCTTTCCGGTTCGATCTCGCAGACCGCCCGCGCAAGCTCGTGCGCCGAGCGTGTGGCGCCGAAGGGCGATAGGCGGGTCAGCAATTTATAGAGGACGACGCCGAGGGAATAAACATCTGAAGCCGTGGTGATCGGCTCGCCGCGAATCTGCTCAGGGCTGGCATACTCAGGCGTCATGGGACGAACGATGGTTGTTTCGGCGGCACCGGTGGGATCGAGAATCTTTGCGATCCCAAAGTCCAGAAGTTTGGGCACTCCGTCCTTGGTCACGAGAATGTTGCTGGGCTTGATGTCGCGATGAATCACCAGCCTCTGGTGCGCATATTGCACCGCACCGCACACTTGCCGAAAAAGTTGCAGACGCTCGGTGATGGCGAGGTTGTGTCGGTCGCAATAGTTATCGATCGGTTCGCCTTCGATGAGTTCCATCACAAGATAGGGAATTCCATCTTCCGTGGTGCCGCCGTCGTGTAGCCCTCCGATGTTGGGATGATGGAGCGTGGCGAGGATCTGGCGCTCGTTGCGGAAGCGTTCCAGCACGAACTTGGAATCGAATCCACCGCGCACGAGTTTGATGGCAACTTCTTTGCTGTACTGTCCATCCGCGCGGACGGCGCGATACACCTCGCCCATGCCGCCATGGCCGATCTCTTCGGTAATCTGATAGACGCCGATCCGGCGGCCCACCCGATCGAACTTACCGTCGCTCCCGGAAGCAGAGTTCGCCCAATCAACTGCTGGAGTATTCAGAAAAATGCCGCCCGCCTTTTCATGAGATCGCAGCAGGGATTCCACTTCCAGGCGCAAGTCAGCATCATTCGAGGAGGCTTGATCCAGGTAGACCTGGCGTTCCGCGGGAGGAATGGAGATGGCTTCTTCCAGGATTTCCCTCACCTGTCGCCACCGTTCCGGTTTCACTGAACCGCTCTCCGGTCGAGTTCGCGAAAGAGCCAGGCGCGGGCACTCATCCAATAGCGTTCGACGGTCGATGGAGAGATCGCAAGCACCTCCGCAGTCTCGTTGATTGACAGCCCGCCAAAGAATTTCAACTCGACCACCCGGCTTTGCTGTTGGTCCATTTCGGCGAGAGTCTTCAGAGCGTCGTCCAGCGCGATCACATCCACATCGGTCATGAGAGGAATCTCGGAGACTTCATCGAGCGTGAGCTTGCATCCGCCTGCGCCACGCTTGGCGGCGCGATGACTACGCGCGTAGTCGACGAGGATTTGTCTCATCAGTTGTGCTGCCACGGCGAAAAAATGTGCGCGGTTTTCCCATTGCGGCAAATCCTGGTGTGCGAGCCTGACGTAGGCCTCATGCACCAGTGCCGTGCTCTGTAGAGTATGGTCAGGTCGTTCGGCACTGAGGTAGCGCCGGGCAATCCGGCGCAGTTCGCCATACACGAGCGGCATTAGCGTATCGAGTGCCGCTTTATCTCCGCCACGCCAGCGAATGAGTAATTCAGTAACCTGGTTGGAAGGCTCGCCCTGCAAGGTTTTCGCCCCGGACACACCCGGGGGAAAGCGTGTGGATTGCTAGCATAGCGACTCGGCATCTTAGTGTCAATGACCCTGAAAACAAGGAATTTAGTTCGATAGGCGATTACCCGCCAGCATGCCGCAGTTTGTCAAGCCAAGAAAAATAGATCTGTTGGTGACCAAAAGGCCACGCAATTTTTCGCCTTTAGGAATAGAGGTCCTGCGCGAAGACAAGGAATCGCAGCAGCGGCCATGGCGCAAGGGCGCGCGGGCTCGTGGTTCTCCATTTCTGTGAACTGGACCTATAAGGCACCGCCAACAGCATCAGGGAGGAATTGGACATGGTGCCCCGCGGAAAAAAGGCCTACCCGAGCCGAGACGATGGGTTCATGGGGGAGGAACGTATGAGATATGCATTGGAGCATGTGCGGCGACCTCAAGCACTAAGAACTGGATGGCTATGCTTGATTCTGATTCTTTGTGCAGTAGTACAAGCTCAGGACCTAACCATGCAGAAAGGCGCGCAGGCGACCATCGGTGGAGCGCCAGCAGGCTTGCCCGTTTCCACCGAACGCCTTTCGACGCGCGCAGACGCTCCGCATGCACGGGTGTCTCCCGATCCGAAGGACAAGTCGCGCGCCCTGGCTCTTCTTTCGAGCCTTCCGGTAAACTTCGAACCCAATCGCGGCCAGGCTGATCCGTCAGTGGAGTATCTGTCTCGTGGCCCCGGATACTCTCTCTTTCTCACGCCGACCGGTGCCCTCATATCCATCCAGCGTCCGTTCGAGCCATCGTCTGGCCAACCTGCGGCGAATCGGTTTTCACTCCTGCAATTGGAGTTCGTTGGCGGGAACCGCCACAGCCATCTCGAAGGCGTCGCACCCCAAACCAACCGCAGCAACTACTTCCTAGGTGACCGAGCCGACCGACAGTTGACTGACGTTCCAAACTTCGCACGTGTTCGTTACTCGTCCGTCTATCCAGGAACCGACCTGATCTTTCACGGCGATCCCTCTCGCCTGGAATTCGATCTCAATCTCGCTCCAGGCGCTGATCCCGGTCGCATCCGCTTTCGTCTGAACGGTGCGGATCAACTGTCTATCGACTCGTCCGGCGATCTTATTGCCAAGATTGCTTCCACCGAGTTCCGCTTGCATCGTCCCGTTGCCTTTCAGCCTACCGATGGCAGCGACCGTTTGGTCAGGGCGGAGTTCGTTCTTTCCGCGAATCACGAGGTTAGTTTTCGAATCGGCAACTTCGATCCAAGTCTTTCGCTGACGATAGACCCGGTTCTTTCCTACGCCTCGTTCCTGGGCGGAAGCGGCGCAGATACCGCCTACGCCATCGCACTGGACTCGCAGCACAATTTCTACGTCTCAGGCGAAACAGCTTCCAGCGATTTTCCAATCTCCGGTGCTGTACAAGGCTCGAATGGCGGGACCAACGACGCCTTCGTCCTCAAGATCAAAGCCGATGGATCTGGGCTTGCCTACTCCACATTTCTTGGCGGGAGCCTCATCGATGCCAGCCAGGCCTTGGCCGTCGATTCAACCGGCAGTGCCTACGTCACAGGCTACACGTCCTCCTCGAACTTCCCGACAGTGAACGCTCTGCAGCCCGCGCTCGCGGGCGACCAGGATATCTTCGTGACGAAGTTGAGTCCCGACGGGGCTTCGCTGGTCTTTTCCACGTATCTTGGCGGCACCGGTCTCGATACCATCGCTGCTATTGCGCTCGACTCCACCAGCAACGTCGTTCTTGCGGGCACCACCAAATCCACGGACTTCCCCATCGTCAATGCCTTGCAGCCCACTCTTACGGGCAGCTCCGGCAACAGTGATGCCTTCGTGGCAAAACTTAAAGCGGATGGTTCAGCACTGATCTTTTCTACCTACTTCGGTGGCACCGGCGTTGATGGAGCCACCGGCGTCGCGGTCAGCTCTACAGGGAACATCTGGGTCAGTGGCGGCACCGGTTCAACAGATTTGCCTGTCGTCAATGCGCTTCAATCCTCCTTCGGTGGCGGCGGTGTAACCAATATCTCTCCCGGCGATGCTTTCCTCGCCGAGTTCAAGCCCGATGGGTCCGCGCTCCTGTTCTCGACGTTCTGGGGTGGTTCGGGTCAGGAACAAGCCACCACTCTCAGCCTGGATTCCAGCGACAATGTTTTTCTGGTCGGCATCACAAGCTCCACCGATTTCCCAACTCATTCTGCTCTACAACCTCAACTGGCCAGCAACGGCGGTTTCAACACGTTCATAACCAAATTCGCTGCCGATGGTTCAAGCGCTCCTTTTTCCACGTACTTCGGTGGCTCCGGCTCTGATCTCGCCTTCGGATCCGCCACGGATTCCAGTGGCAACATTTTCATCTCCGGCAATACCAGTTCCACGAATTTACCCGTCGTCAACGCAATCCAGTCCTCAAATCTTGGAGGCAGCACAGACGGGTTCGTCTCCGAGCTTTCCGCCAATGGCTCCACTCTCTTATTCTCCACCTATCTTGGTGGCACTGGCGCTGATGGCTTCAATCGCATTGCGGTCGATTCCAGCGGCGTGTACGTTGTCGGCACCACTCAGTCTTCTGACTTCCCCACTATGGGCACCCTGGTCAACACTTTCGCTGGGGCAACCGATGGCGTGATCGTCAGACTCGCTGGTTTCACTCCAGCCCCTGATCTGGCTCTGTCCAAGAGCCACACGGGGAACTTTACGGCGGGCGCGGACGGCTCCTACACTCTCACTGTCTCTAACGTCGGTAACGGTCCGACCGCCGCTGCAATTACCGTGACGGATACTCTTCCCACGGGTCTCACCTACTCCTCTGCGTCGGGCACAAACTGGTCTTGCACGGCCGCTTCGCAAGTCGTTACCTGTACCAACCCCGGCCCACTTGCCGCGAACGCAACCAGCGCGATCACTCTCAATGTTCACATCGCTTCGAACGCAACATCGAGCATCACTAATACCGCATCGGTCAGCGTTGCCGGGGACACAAGCTCTGCCAACGATTCCGCCACGGACGTCGCGTCGATCGGCGTATCTCCGCCTGTCATCGCGATCGCTTTCAGCGACTCAACCATCGGTCTCAATGGCTCGACTTCTCTCACATTCACCTTGAGCAATCCCAGTGGGGCAGAATTCACCGGACTTGCGTTCAGCGACACGCTGCCCGCGGGACTGGTTGTTGCCACGCCTAACGGGCTGACCTCGTTCTGCGGCGGTACGGCAACAGCCGCTCCAGGGTCATCCTCGATCGCCCTTACGGGCGGGACTCTCTTCCAAGGTGGGAGCTGCGCGGTAATTGTCAGTGTGACAGCGACCACGACTGGCACATTCAACGATTCTGTCTCTGTGACGTCGACCAATGGCGGCACCGGGAACACCGCGAGCGCCTCCCTGACGGTTGCCAACCTCGCCCCGTTTACGCTGGCAGCTTCGTTTACTCCGTCTACGATCCTGATGAGCGGGACCTCTAGTCTGGTGCTCACCTACACCAACCCTAATTCGTCGGTTTCTCTCAAAGTCAACCCTGGCGTAACCGTTGCCCTACCTGCAGGCCTCACATTCCCCAGCCCGTTTACGACTCCGGTGACTTGCCCAGGTGTAGGCGTCGTAACTGCCAGCCAGGACGGCACTTCATTCACGATTACTGCTTTCACCTTGCCTGCCGGTGCATCCTGCACGGTTACGGCTCAAGTCACGGGGACTACTGCGGGCACGTTTACCGCCAGCAACTCGGTCAATTCGAACGCCGGGATCAGCAACACCGCCACCGCCTCGCTGACTGTCAACCAGCCCGCCCCGTTTACACTGGCGGCTTCGTTCACCCCGTCTACCATCCTTATGAGCGGGACCTCTAATCTGGTGCTCACCTACACCAACCCCAATTCGTCGATACCTCTCAAAGTCGACCCTGGCGTAATCGTTGCCCTACCTGCCGGCCTCACATTCCCCAGCCCGTTTACGACTCCGGTGACTTGTCCAGGTGTAGGCGTCGTAACTGCCAGCCAGGACGGCACTTCATTCACGATTACTGCTTTCACCTTGCCGGCCGGTGCATCCTGTACGGTTACGGCTCAAGTCACAGGAACTACTGCGGGCACATTTACCGCCAGCAACTCCGTCAACTCCTTGTACGGCGGGATCAGCAACACCGCCACCGCCACGCTGACCGTCAACAAGCCTGCCCCGTTTACACTGGCGGCTTCGTTCACCCCGTCTACCATCCTTATGAGCGGGACCTCTAATCTGGTGCTCACCTACACCAACCCCAATTCGTCGATATCTCTCAAAGTCGACCCTGGCGTAATCGTTGCCCTACCTGCCGGCCTCACATTCCCCAGCCCGTTTACGACTCCGGTGACTTGTCCAGGTGTGGGAGTCGTAACTGCCAGCCAGGACGGCACTTCATTCACGATTACTGCATTCACCTTGCCTGCCGGTGCATCCTGCACGGTTACGGCTCAAGTCACAGGAACTACTGCGGGCACATTTACCGCCAGCAACTCCGTCAACTCCTTGTACGGTGGAATCAGCAATACCGCCACCGCCACGTTGACCGTGACCTCTCAAACGATTCCCCTCACGATTACGGCAAACAATGCCACGCGGGCTTATGGAGCAGCAAATCCGGCGTTTTCGGTTACCGCGAGCGGATTTGTGAGTGGCGATACCCTTGCGGTGCTGAATGGCACCCTGACCTGCACAACTACGGCTAGTCCTTCGGCCCCAGTCGGGACCTATCCTATTTCGTGCTCGGGACTGAGTTCGCCAAAATACGCAATCACCTTCGTGCCCGGAACCCTATCCGTGACACCGGCACCACTTACGATCACGGCAAACAACCTGACCAAAGCGTTTGATCAACCGAATCCGGTGCTCACTTGGGTAGCGACTGGTTTTGTAAATGGCGAGAACACGAATGTGCTGACGACCCTGCCGACGTGCACCACAACGGCCACGACGACAAGTCCCGCAGGAAGCTACCCGATTACGTGCTCCGGTGCGGCAGCAGCGAATTACTCGATTACGTATGTCCCAGGGACGCTTACCGTGACCGGGACCTGCCATTACGTCTCGATGGCACTGTCACCCTCCACCGTGCCCCAGGGAGGCAAGTCGAGATTGAACGGAACAATCATGTCCTGCTCGAATCGGACGCAAGTGGTCTCGCTCGACTTCAAGTTAACCGGACCACTCCAGCCCGGCAGTTGCGGGACGTCTGAATCGGTAATATTCCAGACGCCTCCCTTCGCGTTGCCACCGAATACTTCCCAGAACTTTTCGCTCCCCGTGCGGATTCCGAAGTGGGCCTGCCCTGGCAGTTTCACAGTCTCCGCCTCAACGCGCGTGAACAAGACGGTTGTGGACACAACCTCAGCGGTGCTTACAGTTACGCCAAAGTAATACAGTGGGCCATGATCTGAGGCGCGTCGGGTCCCGGAAACTGCTCTGAGTGCGCGGAGTAGCTTCAGGTGTTGACCGCACATCGGCCGGAACGGAACCTGAGTTAATCCTTAGTCTGGTGTTGATCGTACCAAGTGCCGATATTTATGCTCCTCAGTTGGTCGTCACGCTGTCGCTCTAAAGAGCATCGCCTCCAGCCTTGCAGCAACCTCGTCCTGCATGTGTGGAAGCACGTCAGGATGAGTGTCCAATGTGAAGGCCGTGCTGGCATGTCCGAACTGCTCAGAGATAATTCTTGTTGACACTCCGGCAGCCAGCACGATTGTGGCCGCCGAGTGCCGCAAATCGTACAGCCTGATTCGTGGCAAACCGGCGAGGTCGAGTATTGAGTTCAGGTTACCCGGCACGGCGGCCACGCTGCTCTCGAATCTCTCGACGGCCAATGGCTCTTTTACGCAAAGACTCCCATGGCCGAGCCCGACGTTTGGCGCGTGCCGGTTCACGGCGGTGAGGAAAGTCCTGTTCCTCTCGTACGTCCCAGCTCATGGCAAGCTGGCAAGTTACAAGAAAGGGCATCCTGGTTGTAGGCCCCGTCGCTTGGACACCAAGCCGCCGTGAGTTTCTATGATTTCGCTCACCAACGCACCACCAGACTCGCAGTGCTGAAGCGACTCCATTTTGGCTAGGCGCGACGACAGACGGCAAACTCGTTGCGTTCGATCAGCCCGGCCAGGAACAATCCCAAACGATGTCGGTCGAGAACATTCGCTAAGTGTTCTGTGAAGGGCTGGCGGCAGTTCCCGAGGAGGTCGACAGGTACTGTTATCGCCGGCTCTCCGAGAAAGCCCCGAAGCGAAGCCGGACTCCCAAAGGAACTGGTCTTTACTGCGCGCGACATGTTATGGCACTCACGTTCTCATACGAGTTGGCAACCTGGCAGCTGTAACGAAGTCCCGTGTGGGACATAGGGATGTGAGGACTGCAATGCATTATCAATACACAGTACTGGAAGTCGTTCACGCCGCGTTGAACTACGGCGCGATGTCTGTTGTTCTAAGCCATGGGTGCAACAGAAGAGGTTACGGCTCATTCAGCGACACACCCGAAAAATCCCAACGACGGTAAGTTGTTGATAAGTTCGGCTAATTTGGCTGTAGCTGATTCTGCCGACGCTTAACGGCCGATTAGCTCGTCAGATTTCGCCGTGCTCGACTCGAGCCCGCACTTCGCTTCGCTGCGCTCGGATCCCCAGTTCCAGTAGTTGACTCAGCGCTGCAGCAAGTAAATGCACATCACAGGCATTGATCTAGACACATGCCTCATCCGCTCCGGCTGAGGTTATTGTTAACCGACCGGCTGAGCGGAATAAGCGGGTTGTGCGCATGCCGTTTCGACGGTCTCAGAATCCACCAGTCCGGCAGCCCCATAAAGTACTGGCAGCAGTTGGCTCGGCTGATACTTGCGGCGCAGTTCTGCTACTTTTTCTGTGCCGCACCGGTAAGCCGGCAGATACATGCGTCCCAGGAGCGGATGGCGTCCCCAAGCGCCGGAGAGTTTGTCGGCACGCTCCTCGGTAACCAGGTAATCCCGCCGCAGAATCCTGGCCACTTCTTCTTTCTGCATCTTTTCGCCCCAGGTGAGATACGATGCTTCGTTCTTGGCGTCATCCTGCAAGAGCGCGAGCAGCAGGCCAATCTGTAGGTCCTCGTCTGGAAGCTGGTCCACTTCCGTGACGCCATGGGCAATCAATATTGCGTTGTTGGCGATTCCTTCAAAAAGAGTGGCGGCACGCGTATTTATGGTGAGCACGGTGGCTTCGAATCCGACCAACCCGCGCACGTACAAATCCTGAAGGTAAGCGAATGTGGTCACGTGTCCGGGCACGACTTCATGGCTGACAAGCTGTTCGAACTCTGGAAACGACATTTGTAGAGAAGCGTTGATCTCGTAAGTCGCTTCGTACTTCGGAGAGCCATCGGCATTGCGTGCGCGCCCGATGTAGTTCATCGAGCCTGAGAACCAGGCGTCTTTGATGGGCAGGAAATCGATGTTGGCGCGGGGCACACGAGCGAGCTCATGCGGAAGATGCGGCGCCAGATTCTTCTCGCAGAGCTCGTTCATTTGCGCGATGACCGCCGCACTGATCGCGCGAACAGAGGCCATGGGGACGATACGATCGCGGCGCCATGCATCGACAGCGTTCAAAACGCCCGCCGGGCCCGACGCATGATACCCGCTGCGCGCGAGCAATTCGGCGACGCGTTCGCGCTTGGCTTCCGGCTGCGAGGGCTCGGGCGGGCGGCCGGTGGATGCCTTAACACTGTTCTCATAAGGCACGCGGTTGCCCCTGCCGATAGTTTCCATGGCGAGCTGCCACATGATTTGGAGGCACAGGTTCAGGTTTTCGAGAAAGGTGCCGCGCAGTCCACCCACGCGACGGGCCTCGACGTTAATGGCGTCCATCGAACGGATGATCTCCGCGCTCATCTCCCGCAGGTAGTCCTCGACGGCAACGCTGTCTTTGCCGGTAACGCCGCCGGCCGCGCGCAGACGTGCTGCGGTGGGATGGGTGTAAGTAGGGGGCAACGGCTCGTCAGAAAACCAACAGTCGGCGATAAAGCGGCCTGTGCCTGATGGGCACATGACATCGCCTCCCCAAAGAGTATCGATACCGAGAATTGCGTTGGCGATGGAAAGATCAGCTTGATTCATAGGAGTCCTCCATTGAAATCGTTCATATCACAGCATGCTGGCTGTGGCGCGTGGTTTAAGGTGGGTCGCGCCCCCGATCTATTCGTTTTCGGACTTCGGTTTCTTCATCGAGTTCAAATAGGTGTAGACGCAGAGCGCCACGAACCCGAGCGCGGAGAGCATCTGCGACACCGGGATGTTGTCATAGAACGGCGTCTGGACCCACTCTTCTTTGAAGTGTGGCAGCACGCGCAGCGCCGCCCCAATCACGCCGCCGAGCGCTCCGCCCGCCATTAGGCCGCCGGCAATGATGATACCCCGCTCGCGGATTGTCTTACCCTGCTGTCCGCCGGTCTTTTCGGCACGCTTGTTCACAAGGTGCGAGAGGAATCCGCCGGTCAGGATGGGCGTGGTCAGTTGCAGCGGTAGATAGATTCCGAGCGCGAAGACCATGGAGGAAAGGCCCAGCATCTCCATCACTACGGTGACCATGGCGCCGAGGCCGAACAAGATGTAGGGGGCGGGCTGACCACTCATGAAGCCCGAGACCACGGCCTTCAGCGCAGAAGCCTGCGGTGCGACCAGGACTTGCCGCGGATCGCCGGGCATCGCTTCTCCGAATTGAAATGCCTTGGCCAGCAGGATGATGGTGAAACCCGCAGTGATCGCTGACGCGATGACTGCGATGAACTTCACCTTCTCCTGTGCTGCGGGCGTGGAGCCAATCCAATAGCCGGCCTTCAGGTCGGTGATGAACTGCCCGGAGCAGCACAGAGCAACGCAGACCATGCCAGCTAGGGCCATCACGAAAAACATGCCTGTGGTCCCGGAGAGCCCGAACTTCAACAGCACGACGGCGGAGACGATCATAGTTAGCAACGTCATGCCGCTGGCTGGATTGTTGGCGGTTGTGGCAATGGCGTTCGCCGCCACCGTAGTGAAGAAGAATGAGAACAGCAGCGTCAGGGCCAAGCCAAGTCCAACCACGGTCCAGGAAACATGAAGCCGTCCAAAGAAGGCGGCCACTGCGATCGCGCCCAGCACAACTCCGAGCAGGATGCTGATGATGGGAATGTCGCGATCCGTGCGTTCCATTTCTGGCGCTTCACCCCTACGGAAGGCGCGTAGGGCGATGCCGAACGATCCCGCAACCACGCGCAGGGACTTGAGGATTCCAACCAATCCCGCGCTGGCGATGGCGCCCACGCCGATGAAGCGCACGTAGTTGCGGTAAATATCCGCAGCGGTCATGTGCGAAATAGGGGCGGTGGCGGGATACACGGTGACATCGCCCATGTGGCTACCGACAAACCAGATCATCGGCACCAGCACGAAGTTCACCAGTACTCCACCGGCACAAAAGATGAGAGCCACGCGCAAGCCCATCACGTATCCGAGGCCGAGAATGAAGCCGACCGCATCGAAATTGAAGACCATGCGGCTGCGATCGGCGAGCGACCGCACTACCGGCAGAAACTGGAAGTTCAGGTACTCCTTCCAGACATGAAACGTGGTGACAAAAAAATCGTAGATCGCGGCGACGACAGTGGCCTGCAGGAGCAACTTGGCTGGCGAGCCACCTTTTTCGCCCGTCACCAGGACTTCGGTGATGGCTGTGGCCTCCGGGAAGGGGAATTTGCCGTGCATCTCGCGGACAAAGTAGCGCCGCAGCGGGATAAGAAAGAGGATGCCAAGGCACCCGCCGGCCAAACAGATAAATATGGTCTGCACCGGATGCGGATCGAGGTGGAGTGCATACAGCGCCGGCAGCGTGAAGACAGCCCCTGCGACGACAGCGGCCGAGGCGCCACCCATGCCGGTGATGATCACGTTCTCCAGCAGCGAGGAGCGTCGTGGGTACAAGCGCGCCAAGCCGATAGCGAGGATGGAGATGGGAATCGCCGCCTCCATCCCCTGGCCGACTTTCAGAGTCGAGTAGGCCGACGCCACCGTGAAGATCACGCAAAACAGGACGCCCCAGAAGATTGAACGCGAGGTGAGTTCTGGCAATTCACCGGAAGCCGGAACGATGGGCAGATACAGTTCGCGGTCATGCAGAGGTTTGTAAGCATTTTCGGGAAGAGTTTTGGTGTCAATCAGTTCAGCCGACATTTGGTGTCCCCTGGTCCGTTGCAAGTGGACCACTCCGTCCTACATCGATCAATGACCCAGATCACAGTGCTTTGGCCCGCGAACGGTCACAATGAATGCCGAAATCCCCTGGATCGGGGAAAGACCGGGGAGGTCAGTTGTTAGCCCCCCGGCCTTCGGCGAAGTAGAAGGCGTTAACGTTATCTGGAGAAGAGGATGCAATGGAACCATTCCGCTTTCATCTTTTCGTCTGCACGCAACAAAAGCCCGAAGGTGTCCCTTCCTGCCCCACCAGTGGGTCGTGGGCTGTGCTCGAAGGACTGGATCGGGAGGTGCAAAGACGCGGCCTCAGCCGTGACATACAGCTCACAACGTGCGGCTGCATGGGGCTATGCGACGAAGGCCCGGTGATGGTCGTTTATCCGGAGGGAGTGTGGTACCGGCGCGTTCAATCCTCGGACGTAAGCGAGATTGTCGATGCACATCTGCTTAACGATAAGCCCGTCAATCGTCTCGTTTGGAACGACGCGCCGGCGATGAGAGCCATGTCAATCGAACACGGAGAGAAGTTCCGCGCTGCCATGACGGCACGTGAAAAAGCGGGCACTCTGCCCGACCGCCTGGATCAAATGATCCACGGGTACATGCCGAGTCGCTGCATTCTTACCGCGCTGGAGCTCGACATCTTTACGGCCATCGGCGAAGGGGCCAATGCGGAACAAATCGGGACGAGGATCCACGCCCACGCTCGCGCCGCAGAGACGCTGCTGAATGCACTGGTTGCTCTCGGACTGGTCACTAAGAGCGGTGGCATCTACAGCAACACTCGCGAGTCCGCGCGCTTCTTTGTCCACGACTCGAAAGACAATCATCGCAACGGACTGCTTCACACAGCGAACATTTGGCATCGCTGGAGCACGCTGACCGACGCAGTACGCCATGGCACTTGCATTCCCATCGATCGCGGCAGCACGCCCGAATGGACGGCTAACTTCATTGCCGGCATGGATCGTAATGCCAAGGCTCGTGCTCCACTTTTGGTCCAGGCTCTGGGCACCGCCGGCGTTCGCCGCATCCTCGATCTAGGCGGCGGCTCCGGCGCATACTCCATCGCGTTCGCAAAAACGTCGCCTGATGTGCGGTGCGACATCCTCGATATACCAGAGGTCGTGCCGTTGACGACTGAATACGTAAGTAAGGCCGGCATTTCAGCCCAAATCAGCCTTCGCTCTGGAGACATGCTTACGGACGATCTGGGTTCGGGCTACGACATCATCATGCTGAACGCGATCTGCCACATGTTTTCCGAGGAGCAAAACCAGCAACTCTTTCGCCACGCTCGCCAGGCACTCGCACCCAACGGCCGCTTGGTTGTGCAAGACTTCATCCTCAATAGCGATAAAACAGGGCCGCTACACGCCGCGCTATTTTCACTGAACATGCTCGTCGCCACTAACCACGGCGCGAGTTACAACGAAACCGAATATTCCGGCTGGATGAAAAACGCCGGATTCGCGGACATATCCCGGATTAGCCTACCCGGCCCCAGCGATCTGATTGTCGGTCTGGCGAAATAGATCCCGATGCTTTGCTCCACGGCCAAGGGCGCAGTGTGCCGCCGGTCACGGACGCGTCAGAGTTGAAGCCCGGGAGGGTCATGTCAAACGCGGCTTAACGCCCGCTCCAGGATGCCGCCACGCGTTCGAATTTACCCGTATCAAAATCAGGATGCACCTCGATCCGGCGCCCTTCCGGCAGCGCGCATACAATCAACCTTCCGTGCGCTCGTGCAACTAGTCACCAACCCGATACTATTCGGTCCACACTGGTAAGACCTTAGAGACTGGCGGCCGTTCCCTTAGTGACATCGCCCGCACCCGCTGCGTGTTTGAGAGGAAAGGCGAGGAATTGACGTCTGAATCCAGCACCGCTTTCAGCAAGTGCCCTTCGCCCCGGAGACCCATGGCTAAGATCTGCGAAATCAGTATCAGTAAAGCGGCGCAAGCAATCAACGAAGCAAAGATTACAGCGAAACCATGATGCTCTGCGGGATTCAATATGAATTCGACGAGGCCCGCGACGAAAATCACACCGCCTACGCAGATGCCGCCAAGCTTGACGGTTTGGCCAAAAGTGACTACCCCATCTGCTACGCGATAGCCATCTTGATAACGCCTGATCGTAGCTGTGGAGTCATTGGAGTGTGTGTCGAAAGCAGTGATGACGGCAGCGCTCATAAGCACCTCCCTTGCCTTCCTGGATCGCGCCCGCTCTATACGATGGCTCTCTATGAGCAGCCTTACAGGATCGGTCGCTTGTTAAGAAGCACTATCGTCATTTTCCTACCCACCAACTCGTGGCGCAGTGCGTGGTATCACAGAGACTCGCCAGGTCCAGTTTTTGTTTTGAAGGCCACACACAGACGTTCCCGATTGAACCGCCATCAAGCGGAGCCTATGTGGTCGGGGAGGGCCAGATTGATGCACCACTACGAGTTCTTCTGTCGCGGGCGGAATCGAATCCTCAAGGTACCGACCATTTTCGGATCTCGAGTTCCGTAGCCGGTTCTAAAGGGTTAGTTCGAAGGTTTCTCCAGAACACAGTTCTCAGCGAGCGATCCCCGAATACTCGAGGTTTGGTGTGGAGGCGCTACAGCGGGCGGATTCACCGGAGCGAATTCCGCCCGCGAGTGCGCTCGTGGTTGCTCAGAATTGCCTGGAAGCAAGACCCAGGGATGCCCATTTGTTGGTATCGATGGGGACCATGTAAAGAGTACGTCCTGAAGCTACGTACATCGCGTAATTGACCGAGATGCCGTTGAAATTGAGAGTTGCTTCGCCGCGTCCGTTGGCATCCATGGTGTAGGTACCAGTGATTGCGGTATCTGGCACAAGCGAGCGCGTGGCACTGCCATCGATAATGGCATTGACGTCGGCGGTTCCTGTCAATGTTCCGGCGGCGTCGCTGGTTAACTGGGCGATTACGTCAGCACTTCCCGGCCAGTAGTAGAAGGTTTCTCTGAGATTCACGCCCCAGCTTCCTCGGATTGTGGAGACGTCGAAGGTTCCGCTGGCTTGCGGCAGCAGTTGGCCGGTCGAAATCACACCGTTCATTAGGGACACGTACACGAGATTGCTGGATGAAACCATGTAGACCGCCACAAGGTTATATCCGCCGCCCGCGGTGCTAATGGTCATAGTTCCATGACCGTTGGCTTGAATGGAGTACGTTCCAGTGGAGCTCAGCTTGTACCCAACGGAACTGGCCCACGTCGGATGACTTGCGATGTTGTCGATGACGCCGTTAGTGAGGTTGCCAAAGCCATCAGCGGTAAACCGTCCGAGAGCGACGGCGTCCGAGTGTTCGCTGGAACTGCCGTAACCGGTCGAGGTCATGACGAGGTTTCCAGATAGCGAACTGTTCGAGAAGGTGGCAGGGTTGTCCCGGTGGATGGCAACGCCGAAATAGCCGGTACCTGCATCTCCCGAGATCAGAATCAACACATCCGAACTGAACTGGTAAAAGATGAAGTGTGTCAGCGTACTTCCTCCACTGAGAGTGGCGGTGGATGGTTGATACGAACTCAAAGGCGTGTAGGCACCAGCGAAGGCGAGGTTCGGTGTGACAGAACCGTCAAAGTTGATGTCTGCCAATCCTGACGTTATCGTTCCTCCGCTGGCAGTGAACATTCCGGCCGCCGCCAGAGGGTGCAGGTTGTCATCAAAACCGTCCAACATGAAAACGTAGGTGCCGGAAAGATCTGTGGACGAGGTCAATCCTGTCTGCAGATCGAGGTTGCCCCAGCCTGTTCCCGTGTCGTCGAAACCCACGATTCGCGCAGAGGTGTTGGAACTCAATACGAAGTGGATCGGGAATTGAACCGGTTGACCTGCCTGCTGGAAGTTGAACGTGGCGGAGCCTCTGCCGTCGGGTTTGACCGAATAGGTTCCGGTGACGGGAGCAGTGACGGGCGACGTCGTTGCTTGATAGAAACTCAGCGAACCGCTCGAGATGGCGCCCTTGCCATCGGCTTGGACACTGCCTACGCTGAACAGGCCCACACCGCTGTTGCCCCTGTATCGCATGGCGTAGTGGCCTTGCAGAGAGGCATTCGAGAACACGACGGTGGCAACCGAATTCGTGGAGTGCCTGGGATCGACGTGCAAGGTTGCTTTGATGTTGACCTTGCCGGTCCAAGGGGGAGAGAGCGGGGCTGTGTAGACTCCGGCCGCGGAGATTGTGCCCCAGGTTGCCGGGTCCGTGCCCTGAACGCCGCCAACTTCCCACGTCACCGGCACGTCGGCAGTGAACTGCTGGTTCGCTCCGGCGAGCACCGTAACCGTTGCAGGAGAAATTGTAGGCGTCACAGCAACCGTGATGGTCATGGTGCGGAACACGTCAGGATCAGCTTGCGAGACGGCGGTAATCTGAGCCGTGGTCTCGTTATCCAGGGTTGTGGGTGCCGTGTAGAGGCCCGAATTGCTGACACTGCCGGGACCGCCCAAATGCCAGGTCACTCCGGTGTTGGCGGCGTTTGTAACCGCAGCGGTGAATTGCTGTGTCATTCCCAGTACCACGCGCCCGGTCGTAGGCGTGAGAGACATAGATACGGCAGGAATGGTGATCGTCACCGACGCGGATTTCGAGGTGTCCGCCTGTGAAGTGGCGGTGACTGTAGCGGCTGACGGGGTGTGCATTGATGCTGGTGCGGTGTAGTGGCCGCTAGTGTCGATGCTGCCCGGGCCGGACAAGTTCCACGTCACGTCCTTGTTCGTGTTGCCGCGCACTGTCGCCGTGAATTGCTGAGTCGCGCCAACAAACACGGTCGGGGCCGTGGGTGTTACGGCAATGGTTACGACCGGTGGAGTAATCGTGATCGTGCCTATATCGGACTTGGAATGATCGTCCACCGACGTCGCTGTTATGGTCACTGTGGCCGGATTGGGCACGCTGAGCGGCGCCGTGTACGTCGCGGTCCATCCCTGATCTTTGTTACCTCCGAGATTGCCGATGCTGCCACAGGCAGCACCCGTGCAACCGGACCCGCTCACAGACCAAGTCACACCTCTATTGTTCGGGTTGAGGATTGTTGCCTTGAAGTCTTGGGTCGCATCTCCTGCGACGGAGATGGTTTTGGGTGAGACAGTCACGGTTATGTCCTGCTTCTGTTGGCCGCCGTTGTTGCCGCTCCCGCCGCAGCCGGTCATCATTACGGAAACTGCAATCAGAACCGGAATCAGAATGTAATAGCGCATGAAGCCTCCTGCATTCGTGAACTATGAGTGGTGAACCGTCGTCCACAGTGGCGTGTTTTGCGTGTGGTGTATTCGGTTGAACTTGAACTGGAGATAAACGACGTTGAAAAAGACAGTCGCTGCGCTGCTAAGTGAGAGCGGAATTCCCAAATTCTCGTAGTGCTGCAGGATGGATTTCCGCAGCTCGAACACTGCAATTTCAAACAACACCAGCGCCACAAGCTGAAGAAGGGCCACCAGGGCTAACTGTTTGGCGCCATTCGCGGTGCTTAGGAGCGTGGCGACGGCCACAACGCTGATGGCGAGAGCGCCGATCAGGAGAAAGATCGATCGATGGCGCGGATCGATCTTGCGTACCCATCTCGCGAGGACGAAACTCCAGATCCATCCGAAGAGTCCGAATGTCAAAACTGCGAGCAGCAGCACGAGGCCCCAATACAACCCGGGTGGCAATAGTGCGGGCGGAGCAGTGTGCGGAGGAAGTTGGCTGCCCGGTGCAGCATCAAAGTCTGCGGTGTGCGATGGAAGCGGCGGCACCCCGATGCCCACCAATTGGGAAATCGGGAGCCACTGATTCATTCCTTCGGAGCGGCCGAGGTCTCCCGGGTAGATCTGGCCGGTGCAAAGATGGCCCTGCACCTCGGCCCTCGAATAAGGACCGTAATGTTCTCCATTGCGTAGTATGAAGTAGCGCAACCTTACTCCTTTTGCCGCACAACTCCGATCAAGCCGTGGAGCGAACCGCGCGAACAATTCGGAGTTACGCCTTTCGGGAGTCGCGGAGAAGTTAAATGGGGTGAAAAAGCAAAGGCTCGGAAAAGACTCGGAGATTCATGCATTTGAAGGCAAGGAAGAAACAGCAGTTAACGGTGAAATGTGCTGAAGAGGGGACTGAAAAGGCAAATAAGAGGTGGATCGGCGGTTATTGCAGCCGAGCGCAGCGACCCTGGGCCTCCCGCAGCACCGGGATATCCGGATCGGCTTCCTTCCAGAGTGTCAGGAACTGCTGGCACGCCTGCGTTGCACCCGCCTGGTCATGAGCCACCACACGCGCCTCGCCCAATTTCAGGTAGGCGAGGGCATGCAGCGAAAAATTTAGAACTAGGCCCGGATGATCGGCGATCTTTTGGTATTCGCGAGCGGCAGCGTCAGCTTGCCCGTCCAGCAAGTAGGCCTCACCGCGCAGATACACGGGATAGAGCGAGGCGACGCCGATGGGAGGCGGTGATCCCAGTTCGAACTGAGATACGGCTTGTAGTTCTTCGATTGCATGCTTCGGTTCGTGCTTGCTCAACTCGATGGCGGCCTGAATCGTTGGCAACCAGTAGAGTCGGATGATTGTGTTTGTCGGATACTGCCTATCCAACTCTTGCGATATTCGAGTGGCACCGACCGTGTCGCCGGTTCGTGCCATAGTTAGCGCGGCCAGAACGAGCACATCCCGCCCTCTGGAGAGACGCAACGATTCCGAGACGTTCCTACGCGCGATGAAGGCGTTACCGAACTCAGCTTCGCGCAACGCCGCATTCACCATCCAACCCGCCGCTGCCTCATTGGCGTGCGCTTGCCTCGCCAAATCGACCGCGCGCTGCGAATAGTCCCGAGCGCTTTTGAGTCTTCCGTAGTAGGCCTCTGTGTCTGACTGTAGAGATAGCAACGGATCTTCGTCGCCAGACTTTCCTCTCACATCTGCGAGTTGCCGCGCCATGCCTGCGGTGTCGCCGCGCAAAAACGCGAGCTCATATAGGTTGCTGTACAAGAACTTGCTGCTGAGACTTCGCGCCGTGGCCGTGCGTAGAACGGTTTCGGCATCCTGCGGGCGGCCCAGTTTGATGTAGCTGGCCGCCAGATTCGAATAAGGCAGGACGTTGTTGGGCTCGAGCTTCAGCGCTTCCTGCGTCTCTGCGGCGCATTTGTCGTACTGGCCCGTCCAGGTGTACGCCAGACCGAGATTGATATACGGTGCAAAGTCTCGCGGATAGCTCTGCTTCCAGAGTTCGTAGGTTTCAATCGACTTGTTCAGATCGCCCTTCACCACATGGTAGTAGTACGCGAAAATGCGGTATTTTTCGCGCTCGCTCACGCGATCGCAAAGTTCATACGCTTTTCTGATGTAGTCTGCGCCTGCGCTTGGCTGGGCGAGATTCACATAGGAGACTCCAAGCGCGGCATATGCAACCGCAAACTTCGGGTCCAGTTCGATGGCGAGCTTGTAGTAAGGAATATCCGCGGGGCTGCCTTTTTCGCGCGCCATGCGTCGGCCCAGCCCGTAGGCCTGCAAGGCCTCCAATGAAGGTGTTGTTGCTTCTTCTATTGGAGCATCGAACTTCTGGATTGAGCTTAGTGACTCACCCAGTTTTTCGCGCAGTTTGACAGCTGATTCATCTAAGGCAGCTAGCACTGATTCTTTGTTCTTCGCCGCTGCCTGAAGATGAACGAGGGCCTCGCCCGTGACGCAGTTTGTCGTGGTAAGCCCGATGACGTATTGATCCCCGAGGTGACTGATCGCACCTGCGACGACCACCTTGCTTCCGGAGCGGATGCAGACCTCGCGAGCCAGATTCTCATTCAAATGCGCGGCCGGCGACTGTCCCATGAATTTGAGGACTTGTCCGACGTGGCGGTCCGACAGGATGTTCAGGTAAGGGGACTGCTCCAGTTCCACTGTCAGACCTTGCTTCAATGTTTCGTCGAAAACCGCGTCGCCCGTGGAATTGGTGAATTCAGCCAGGACGATGGAATCGCGCTCGGTCAGGGCTGGATTGTATCGCCGGGAAGAAAGCAGGAACGCACTGCCTGCAACAAGCGTTAACACCAAAAAGATTGTTCCAAAAATGAGAAGCCGATTCTTTGACGGCAGTCGATGTGCGCTGCTCCAGGTATTGTCATGGGATGGCGCGCTCTCTGGTACAACCAACGCGGAGGTGATTTCATCGGCGAGGACAAATGAGGGAAGGTAACCTCCCTTCTGGATTTCGATGCGGAGCGGATCTGCGCCGCCCTCCGCTGCATAATAGCCCTCTAGCACCGCTCGCAGACGCCGAGCTTCCACACGTACCAGCGAGTCGATGCGAGGATCGAAATCGGCGGGACGGCCGAACACTCCAACACCCAGTACATATTCCTTAAGTTGAGGGCCGCGGCCAGCGAGTTCTTCTTCAACTACGAACTTGAGGAAACGCCGCAGTTGGGGACGGCGGGCGAACTCGGCTGAGTGCAGGACTCTATTCAACTCGGCACGGATATCGGAAGGCGCGATGCTCGCACTTCGATCCTCGGCACGCACCGCCTGCATCTTCCCTCCGCAACGGGAACTGCTGCCTTAGAACCCACTATTCTCCCACCGGTTGCGCACGGGTTCAATGCCTGTGGCCAGCCCTGTATTCCGACGAGATTTCTGAGTACAAAAGAAAGCAAGCCCGAAAATGACGTCACGGGCTATGTGCCGGCCTTGTTATGTCGAACAGCTCTCAGCAGCCTGCGCAACTCCCATTAAGGGCGCCGCATGCCAGATGCTGATTTCGGCAAGGCAAATGGGCGTCTATTCCTTCATCTCCCCGTATTGAAAGCGCGGCGCGAGCTTGGCCCCAAACCGTTCCGCGATCGCCAAGGTGAGTGCCTGCGGCGCTACGACAGACGTGATGCCTTCCCATGGCTCCGGAGTCGCGTCTATTCTGACCGGCAAGAGCCGCTTGGAATGAGGACGATTCTCGGACTCAACCAGGATCACTCTCCCTCCACGAGCCAGGCAATCTTCCGCGAGAGAGACCCCGAGAGCTGCGGTCTTGCCCAAGGCCAAAATGATGGCCACGTGAGATTCGTTTACATCCAGCAGGGGCCCGTGGCGAAAACCTCCACCAGTGTGGGGAGCAGCGCGTTGTCCCGTCATCTCGCGGATGCACAATGCGCCCATGATGGCACCGCCGTAGGCAGGCCCACGCCCAATGATCTCAATGTTAGCTGCTCCCCGACAGATTTCCTCCATTTCCCCCCGTTGCTGGAACACCACGTCCAGAGAGCGGGAGTATGACTCAACTATCTGTTCGGCTTGCTCACGCCAACTCCGGCCCAAGATGTGCGATGCCAGGACGATACACGCGGCCGTTGCGTTTGTGTAAGTCTTAGTGGCATTACCAAATTCCGGCCCGGCCATGATCGGGAGTCTGTGCTGGACTAGCGACCAGCAGGTGCTACGGTAATTGTTGGAGAGCAAAGCCAGCGGCGTGGGTGCACCTTTCTGGCATAACCGGACGAGTTCCGCGCTTTCCCCAGAAGTGGTGATGAGCAAAGACAACGCAGCTTCATCCCATGTTGCTGAATAGTGGAGCCACTCGCTGGCATCCAGTGCGAAGGAAGACCGACCGCCTGATTGCAGATAAGAAACTCCCGTGATGGAAGAACAATAGGAAGCGCCCATTCCAATCATCAGAATCGGGCCGGACGAGCGTGACATCCCGCACAGGATCTCAAGTTCTTGCCTGATCACCGAATCGCTTTGGTACGCATGTAATAGTTGCGCAAGTCTCTGAGGCTGTTCACGACACTCCATCTCGTAGATCGAGGTCATGTTCCGGCCACGTAGCTCAGACGGCGGTTCCACGCCCCCGATCCAACGGGACGCTAGATCCTTCTTTTCTTCCATGTCTGCCTTCCAAAGGTGTCACGTATGAACTTTTTAATCAATCATTATAAACAACGCGATATGATGGAAACGAGGTGGAACCGTGGCCGCTCTTCGCTCTCTTGCTGTGCCCCATGTACATCGCGGCTTCATCCTGCGAACCTCGTCGATAGCTGCTCTGGGCGGTGTTTTGTATGGTTACGACATGGGAATCATTGCGGCTGCTGCGATTTTCGTCAAACGAAGCTTTGCGCTCTCCACTATAGCCGAGGAACTAGTCGTCAGCATTGTTCTGATCGGTGCGATGACAGGGGCAATTGTTGGAGGAGCGGTCGCAGACCGGATCGGCCGCCGCACAACCCTGATCTGGGCGGCCGGAATTTTCATCGTGGGTTCTTTGTTAGCTCCGTTGGCTTCGAATGTCACGGTACTCATTATTGCGCGGGCCATCATCGGTCTAGGGATTGGATTCACATCGGTTACCGCTCCTGTTTACGTGTCCGAATTAGCACCCCCACAATCCCGTGGCATGCTGATCGGGTTGTACCAGTTCGCACTGACCGTCGGGATCGCCCTCGCCGACCTCGTGGGCTACTTACTTGCATACCAACAGGCATGGAGACTGATGTTCGGGCTCGCAGTCGTTCCAACCGTTTTATTCTTGATCGTGATTTTGACTGTTCCTGAGAGTCCGCGCTGGCTCTTTGCTCATAGCCGTGAAAAAGATGCTGCGAATGTGTTGCTCAGTTATACGGATACCGCCGGCGCGAACCAGCTTCTGACCGATATCCAGGAGGGACTCAAGGTCTCCATGGAGCAGAGATGGCGCGCCCTGTGGAGTCCGGCGGTGCGTGGCTCACTCTTGATCGCAGTGGGCATGACCGTGCTGCAGCAGGTCACAGGAATCAACACGATCATCTACTACGGTCCCCAGATTTTTGCGCTTGCGGGAAGCGCGTCGCACAGCAGTGCTATTCTCGCGACATTTGCAGTGGCCATTGTCAACGTGATTGGAACGGTAGTTGGGATTTCACTTGTGGACCGAGTCGGGCGAAAGCCCCTGCTCTATGTAGGCGTCACGGGCATGACCATTGCGCTTTTCGCGCTCTCCTATGCCTTCAGTCACAATGCAATGTTCGGAACATCGCTCGGACTGATTGCGATCGTCTGCCTGATGATCTACATCGCTTGTTTCGCCTTCAGCCTCGGAGCCATTGCTTGGATTCTGGTAGCCGAGGTTTTTCCACTGCGGGTGCGAGGACGCGGCGTTGCCGCCGGCACACTGGGCTCCGGCATTTCAAACTTTATCGTATCGATCACATTTCTTTCGCTAGTCGAAGCAATCGGAAGCGCGCGGACATTTGCCATTTATGGCGCAATGAGCATTCTCACGCTTCTTTTTGTTCGTTTCATCGTGCCGGAAACGTGCGGGCGTGACCTCGAGAGCATCAGCGCTGCGACGGAAGCTCAGATATCCTCGCAATGAATTCAGGGCAGGGACCTTTTCCAAAAGATCCTTGGAGTCAAACACGACCTAGGACGGGCTGTTTTGCCGTCGTCAGCGCCAGGCGAATCGCTCCCATCAATTGCGCATCGGTGCCAAGACTACTGATGACTAGTTTCGGGCGCGACGGTTCGTTGTAACGCTCCAAAATCCTCCTGGTGGCATCGCATAACGGAATGCTCACGCCAATGCCTCCTCCTAAGACAAACAATGAACAGTTCAGCACTAGCGAGATGTTATATACCGCATACGCCAATAGTTGAGCCGAGTGCTCCAGAACTCTTCTAGCCTGCGGGTCTCCTTTGCTCGCGCGCGAGAAAATTTCAGTGGCGGTGAGGCTTTCTGGTTTTGAATTGTCAACAGATACGCTCGACCACTGCCGCCGAATACCGTCGCCTCCGATAATGCTTTCCAACGCACCTGGTTCGCCAGGACCCGCAGGTTCTTGCGTCGCGAGAGGGACGTGCATGTAGCCAACCTCTCCAGCGGTCCAGTTACTTCCATGGATGAGTTTCCCATTCGCGAAGACGCCGGCGGCAATTCCTGTTCCGATTGCCAGAAATACGAAATCGTCCACCCCGCGTGCGGCGCCCATCCAGTGCTCTCCGAGGGCTGCCATTCGCACATCGTTCTCGACCGCAGCAGGGACACCCAAGGCTGACTCCAACAGCTGTCGCAAAGGCACATCCCTCCAACCTCTGAGGTACGATGTTGCCAAGACCACGCCTGCCTGGGCATTCGTGACACCCGGAGCGCCCGCAGCAACAGACAGCAGAGAGCAACGCGAATAGGACGATTGTGACAACAGATTGTCGATGCCGTGCTGAATCTGCGCGATCACCATGTCAGGGGACGAAGTCGCCTTCGTGGACGCATTCCACGTTCCTGAGATATTCCCATGAAGATCGGCGAGTGCAATGCGGAGATTGCTTCCTCCAATATCGACTCCGGCCACCAGCCCATTTTCTTTGCCAAAGCGCCGCGGTCCCGTTCGTTGATCACCAGCGCTGTTCCCAGGCAGGGGCTTTGCACGTCGCTTCCTTTTCGTGGGACCAGAGGAATCTTTACCCGAATGAGCTTTCATTTCGGCAGCGGGTTCAAGGCAGATTGAGAGTTCTTGATCATCGGAGCGGTCGGTGACTGCATCATTTCCATTGCCCACACCGCAGCGGGACGCATATACATCGAGGCACGAAAGTTCCCCTCGATGTCCCAAGCTTCAGGAGTGCGGAACCAGTATCCTTTGCTCTCGTAGATCACGTGATAGAGTCCCCACGCCGTGTGATACGCCTCCTCCGTCATTCCCTCACTGAGCAGGAGTGCAGCGAAGCCGAAAGTCGTCCCGACCCAGACTTCTGGAGCTTGTTCGTTGTCGCGAATGATCGATCCGTCAGCGGACATGCCGTTGGCCGCACCCAATTCTCCGCCGCCGAATTTCATTACGTTGAAATCAAATATGGTTTTCGCGGCAGAGAGTTGCATATCCCGGGGCACTAAATCTCCCAAACCAGTCAGGTTGGCATACCACTGACCGGCCAACTGGTCGGCTTGAACACTGTCGCGATACTCGCTCTCCGTGTCGTAACGGAAGTACTTCCCGTTCCACAGCTTGTCGATATAGCTCTTCTGCGCTTTCAGAAAGAGTTGATGGTACTCGCTCGCTGTTTTTTCATCGCCGAGAGTAAGGGCAATCTGTTCTGTGGCGCGAACAGCCGCCAGCCAAAGACCGCCACAGTAGGCGCTCACACCACGCACAACCCAGGAGTCGTAGGTCTGATCCGGATAGCCGCTATTCTCTGGGATGCCGGCGCCGCGATCGAACTGGCGCAAATAGGTCATCGCATCTTTCACGGCGGGGAACATATCCTGCAAGAAGCCCTTGTCCTTCTTGTCGGAAAGCATGTAGTCGCGATAAACCATCAGGACGAACTTGGAATTCAAATCCTTCCAGTCATTGGTGTCCTGCCATCCCGGTTCATTGACCGCGAAAAAAGGATCTCCTTCCGGCACTCCGAGATCGTGCGGCACCGCGCCTTTCTTCTTGCGCATGTGCAAACTGGGTTCATCCTGCTGTTGCGATTTCCAGACCCATTGCCCTTTCTCCGGCCATTCTTTAGCAACCGTGCCAGCGAATTCTCGCAGAACTTGCCGGTCAATCTGAGGCCAGAATTTTAACAACGGCATTGAGGCATAGAAGCGAACGTCGAGGGTTCCGTAGTAGGCGTAATCGAAGCATTCCAGGAGAGCAAACGATGCTGGGTTCTTGCGATCAGATCCTGACGGGCGTCCCCAGAATGTGCCTCCATCGGTCAGCACGTAAAGTTCATTGAAGAGCATGCCGCGATACCAAAGCGGCTTGCTCTCATCGTTAATGTACGGGGCCTGCCAGGTATCGATGGCGTCGCTCCACGCTGCAGCAGTCTTCAACCCGTCGCGAGCGATGGCCCAGGCGTTGGCGCCGTTGACGCCATAGAAGTCGGTGTAGCGGCGATTCCACTCGCGCCCCTCCCCGAATTGCACGACCGGAAAATCCCAGGCGATCACCATCGGGATGGACTTCTTTTCTCCCGGCTGAAGAGTGAAGCGGACAGCAATTGCGCCCGCCAGTTTCTCTCCGTCGCTCACCCATGAGGTGGCATTGTCGGCCAGACGTCCGTCTTTTGCGAAATGGCTCCAAATGAGCTTTCCGTCTCCTTCCGCAGGAAATGAAGCGTGGTAGCTTACTTCAATCCCAGGCATTTCAACTGTTGCAATGGCGAATTGTCCGTCGGCTTCATGCGGCGCGGACC
The DNA here is from genome assembly GCA_020073385.1 of Terriglobia bacterium. GTDB lineage: Bacteria > Acidobacteriota > Terriglobia > Terriglobales > Acidobacteriaceae > Sulfotelmatobacter. The sequence continues at coordinate 27,609 of JAIQFH010000032.1, forward strand.
CGGCGCGATTGCGGTCGAAGACGATTCCCTTCATCAATCCGGAAGCGACTTTCTCCTCTGCGTATTCATTGTGGTTTCCCTGGTTAGGGGCACCTTGGAAATCACGCGTGAAGGTGCGAAACCAGCCCGCCATGTTCGTCCAGGAAAGAAGAACGGAGACTGTCACCGGTTTGCTGGTCGGATTTTCCGCGTGCCAAAGATAAATCGCAATCGGATAACTAGATTCACGATAGTTGTTGGGTAGAACGGGCGAGAATTGTTCGAGTACGACGTGCGCCGGGAACTGCTTCCATTTGTAATCAAACCAAGACTTGGGATAGAGCGCAGCGTATTCGCCTGCGCCAACGGGATAGTCCCATTGCCACGTGCTGAGAGTCCTATCCGAGGGATGGTCCGTCATGAGAACGCGCGCCGTCCCCTGTGCTTCACCCTCAGTCTGTTGAAACATGGCGAACTGATTTGAGTAAACCGGGACGTACTTGTGAACGCCTGCCTTGATGTGCCAGCGTGCAAAATCGCCGCGGTAGCTTCTGGAGAAAGTGCCGGCCCCAAATCCACCAACCGGAGCCCCCTGCCAGTAGCCATCATCAATATTCCCGGGGACTCGGGTCACTCCCGGTTTCTCAACGGGCAGGCCGAGTGGTCGTCGCCAGGCAGCCTTGGGGATCGTGTCGCTAGCCCATGATTGCGCGGCAATTGTAAGAAGAAGAGTAAGAGTGGCGAAATATGAAGACAGTTTCATTTCATTTGATCTCCCAAACATGCCAGTACAAGCCGGAATATGCGGCAGACAGAAAGCTGCCAAACCTCAGGGTTCCGACCAGTACCGGTTGAACCCCTCGTAATCGGACGGCAAATTCGCCAGGATCGTCCGTCTCAATTCCAGAACGTCAAGAGAGCCCTGCTTCTTGTATAAGATCTTGCCGTCAGGAGCGATCAGCACCGTATACGGGACCGCGGATTCCCACGTAGGGTCGAACGCAGCCTGCAGCGCCGCAGTATCACTGGAGTCGAACAACAGGTTGCGACTGGTGGCGTGCATTTTCTGCAACACGCGCATGACTGATTCCTTTTCATCCGGCATGTTGGCTGACACCGTAACCAGTTCGAAATCGCGCACGCTGTACATCCGGAATGTGTCTTCAACCTCTGGAAACTCGTGGAGGCACGAACCACACCAAGTCGCCCAGAAACTCACAAGCAACATTTTCTTTTCGGCATTAATGCGTAGCTTCTTCAAATCCGCAGCGGACGCCATCTCTAGCTTCACCGGTTGCGCCTCGATTTTTCGCAACGCTTCTACCTGCGCCGCATGTTTCTCCTTCCATTTCGTCGAACACCCAAAAACACCGGTGTGCTTCACCGCGGGATCTTGGTGCGCCAGCAGAGCATCAATCGCGTCGCGCACCTCGTGAGTCTTAACCAGCTCGGAGCGGTAGCTATTGTCGACGCGGCCCTCGTAGCGCAAGCGCCGCTCGCTATCGAACACGAAGGCGTGGGGAGTCGCCTGCGGTCCATACGCCTCAGTCACCGATTGCGTTTCACCGTCGTAAAGATACGGATAGGTCAAATGCTTGTATTCGGCGCGGACCTTCATCTCTTCAAGGCTGTCGCTGATGTCCGAAGAATCGAGTTCGTCGATGGTGATCGCCTTCGGATCGTTCGGCTCAATCGCCACCACGCTCACGCCGCGATCCTTATAGTCGGCGCTCAGTTGGGCGAGGCGCCGCTCATACATCTGCGCAATCGGACAATGATTGCAGGTGAAGATAACCACTAGAACGGGACTTGCAGAATAATCAGAGAGCTTGTGGACCGCTCCATCGATACCGGGAAGTTCGAAGTTCGGCGCAGGCGATCCGATGGCCAGAATTGGATGCGCTTCCTCGGCCCATGCGGTCAGCGAAAGTACTATCATCGCGCCGACTGTCCATAGATTGCGGGCGTATTTCACGAAATCTCCTGTGCGCGACGTTTCACGTTAGTCTCTCGGAGGAACAGGCGACGATGTCGCCATCGTGGTTCCATCGATCAGCGTCAGATCTCCATCGAGACTGAGAACGGCTGCCAAGTGAGTTTGGCTATTCACTGCGATCGCGAAGGGCCATTTCTCCACTTTCACCGTGCCCAACACGGAATTCTTGGTCCCGTCGAGAACTGTTACGGTGCGCTCGTGTGTGCTCACAACATAGACTTTATGGTTGTTGGAATCGACCGCGATTGCCTGCGGTTTTGGGCCAACGCTCATTGTGCCGACAACTGAGTCACTGGCGCCGTCAATCACTGTGACATTGTTGCTGACAAAATTCGCGACGAAGGCTTTTCCTGAGCTATAGTCCACGGCGACCGCGCACGGACTTTCTCCAGTACTCACGGTTCTCGTTGCGTGCGAGGTCCCGTCAATGACCGTCACGTTCGAATTGCCTACGCTTACGGCGTAAACCTTATTTCTTGCCGGGCTTCCTGCTATCGCCCACATGTGATTGGGGGTCTCTATCTTGGCCGTACGATCATTTTTGCCGTCAAACACTGTTAGGTGTAGTGACTCAAAACTGGTCATGTACGTAGCGTTGTCGAGAGACTCCGCAGCAACTGCATCTCCGATGCCCGCTTTGATGGTGGTGGGCGTATCTGTCTTTCCGTCGATGATGACTGTGATATCGCTGAAGGTCCGCGAAACGTACACCTTATTCGCCGGCCGATTGACAGCAATTGTGTATGGAAGATCTCCGACCGCTACAGTTGCAATTACCTTATCCGTATGCCCGTCAACTACACTGACGTTCCCGCTACCCGAATTGGCGACGTAGACGCGATTGGTATCGGGGTTCGACGCAAGGGATACAGGTTCCTTTCCCACTGGAATGCGAGATACGAAGTGTCCATTTCTGTCGAGCACAGTCACGGTATCTTTTGAGGGGTTTACGGCGTAGAACTTGCCGGTTTGTGAATCAAGTACAATCCCGTGTGCGTTGATCCGGATTCCACTTCCTTCGACCGGAGTCTCCGGCGCGGCTCCCGTTCCCAACCAGATCACCGCGTTGTCGATAAGCCGGTTCTGTATCGTGCTGGTGAAAATCTTGTCGCCATGCCCCATATTCATGTAGAGCATTCTGTATTTCGTGTTGGTCCAGACGACAGGGAGATCACCACTCGTAAGGACGTCTTTGAATCCGATAGGGTAATTCGACGGATCGAGTGTGGCGAGTATTCGGACGTTCTGGTTGACCCGAGGACTTGGCTGCCAGATATACCATTCGTTCGCAGGCGATTCGAACTGGCGTGGAATTCCGGTCATCACGAAATGCGTCTGGTCATCGATTTCGACTCGTGCCGGCAGCGGAGGCCAGCTATTTATGGAAAACACAGCTCCGCCAAGAAACTCCACGAACCACGGCCAATTCGTATTCTTGTCGTTGTAGGCGGCAGCATGGAACCCAAGCCATGTACCACCTTGCTCGATATAGCGTTGAAATGCACTCCGCTGTTCAGCTTTCGAAGGAGACTCGTTCAGCCAGATAACGAGCTGATAGCCTTTTAAGCGCTCGTCGTTCAGATCTTCCCACTTGCTGGTTGCGTCGAAGGTGAAGTGCTCGTTTGCGGCCCGCTCACTCAGAAACTTCACCGCATCTTTGGCAAACTGAATATGATCCGGCTCCGTGGTGTCGGAATAAAATGCCAGCACTCGGAAGCGACTTTGCTGTCCAAGCGATGCAGAGGCGGCAAATGGAATTGATATACATAGGAGCAGGAGAAATCGCCGGGCGCTCATTGATTCGCCGCCCACAAAATGGAGTTATGGAAGATCGTGGTAAAGGCAGAGTTCTGAAACAGCTCAGGATGATGCCCCATGAAGATATACACATTACGTGCCTTCATGTGTTCGTTTGTCCAAATCACCGGATGATCCCCGCCCATCTTGGTGGGGGTATTGGGCGAATACGTCGATTCATCGACGTGAGCTAGCACATGAACATTTGACCGCGGGGTCTTGTCGTACGTGTACCACTCCTCCTGATCCACAACGAACGATGACGGGACATTCGCCATCACCGCGTGCGAGTGCTCCTCGACCACGACGGTCGCGGTGGCAAACTTTGGAATGTAATCCTTGAAACGGATTCCGCCCATGAACTGCGAAAACCACGGCCACATCTGGTACCCATCGAATTCACCTAGCAGAGTCGCGTGGTGAAAGCCGATCCATCCTCCGCGACCTTCCTCGATGTACCTGGTAAAAGCAGCGATTGCTTTCGGCGTCCAGCCGTAGGGCGGATAGTCTAGCTGTATGAACAGCTGAAAGCGCGACAGGAATGCGTCGTCGATCTTGTCGGTATTCTCAATGTAGTCAACCGAGAAGTTGTTTTCAGGAGCCTGCTTTTGCAACCAGATCTTTGCAGCGTTCACAAAAGGGCGATGAATGCTGTTAGCCTCTGCCAGCGCAATGACGTTGAACTCCGGTGCTGAATTCCTCCGGGTGCTGCCCACCGCTGACGGCGAAGTCAGCACGCCGAGAACCCACGCACAGGCCAGGCAGCGAATCGACAAATAAAGTCGTGATGTCACCACATTGCTTACCTTCTTGCTTTGGGCTGCGACCGATTCCTGCAGCCGACGTGGAAATCGTCCGGTTAATCGGCCTCAGTCATTGTATGACAGACTTAATTAATATTCATTAGAATGTTTCGTTCCGGGGAATGTCCGCGACGGCGCCGATCAGACGGCACCCAGGAATCGATTAGCATCTATGATCGACATTGCAGCTTTCACTACTACGGGGACTTGGAGGTGATCTTGTCGTGACTCGCAAAACCGTGTTGGTCGGGCGGCCTCCACTCATCCGCCAAACAAACGCTGAGATTCTGCTGCGACTTCTGCGGGAGTCAGGGCCATGCTCTAAGGCAGACTTGGTGCGAGCGTCCGGATTGAGCGCACCTTCTGTCACCAATGTCGTCGCTACGCTGATTTCAACTGGCCTGGTCGAGACCGTAGGGGAGGGAGATTCCACCGGCGGCCGGCCGCCTGACATCTTGCGATTCAAAGCCCAGCACGGTTGTGTTGCCGGAGTGGAAATTACCAGGAACCTACTCCGCTTCTTGTTGGCCGATCTGAACGGCCGGGAATTGGCTCAGTCGGAGACTCTTATAGACAAATCAAAGAGTACCCCTCGCCAGATCTGCCGGCAAATCGCAAAAGAACTATGGCGATTGCTCGCAAAGAGAGGGCTGTCACGAAACCGACTGTTTAGCCTGACCGTGGGTGTTCCCGCGATTGTGAATGTAGATGAGGGCACGGTGCTCGCGTTCACCGCGCTGCAGGACTGGAGCGGAGTGCCCCTGGGTCCAATGCTCGGCCGCGAGTTGAAGTGCCCAGTGCTCGTGGATAACGACACCAATCTGGCAGCCCAGGGCGAATTCCATTGTGGAGCAGCGCGAGGCGAAAGCGATTTTGTATTTATCACCATTGGCGACGGAGTCGGAGCCGGAGTCTTCCTGAACGGCCGCATCTATCGAGGATCCCAGTGGTCAGCCGGCGAGATCGGCTATCTGCGAGTGCCTGATATCTCCAGAGAACATCCGTCCATCCGTAAATATGGCAAGCTCGAAACAGCTCTCTCAGCCTCAGGCATTTTGAAAAGTTGGCGTGCCGGTGGTCATGCGACGAGCCGCTCGCGAGTCATCTGTGTAGCCGACGTTTGGGATCTGGCAGCTTCGGGCAACGCTGAGGCAAAGCGACTGCTCAGGCAGCGCGCTACGATTCTGGCAGACGTAATCCTCGACCTCGCCCTTATTCTCAATCCCAATCTCATTTTGCTCGGCGGAGAAGTGGGCAACCATCCAACGCTGTTACGCGAGTTAAACGCTTTGCTTGAGGGCAGCGAGTTTGCCGTCTTGCGAGTGGCGTTGGGCGCCCTGGGCATTCCTGCAGTACTATTGGGCGCCGTATCTATCGCACTTGAGCCCACAGTTCTTCGCTTGCTGCAAGCTCCTCGCCAGGGGTGAGGTTGGTTCTGTTCGCCGGGTTCCAAGCATGTTATAGATTCCTGCGGCCGAATCCCCTGACAAGGAAGCCTCTGAGGTACCGACCAGTGCCATTGTCGTGGTTCGAAGGAAGCACACATCCCACACACTATCTGGGCCGTTATGCCGGACGTTCGCGATCATTCCAGAGAAGACGACTTATTGGCCGTTAGACGACGTGAAGGAGTTGTTGACTACAATGACTCGCGAGATCAATGACTTGCCGACAACCGCCCGCGCGGAAGTGGCTTCTATCGATATGTACAATTTCTTGGGTTTATCCCTCATCTGTTTGCGACACGCGGCACATTAACGGCACACCGACACGCGCTCTGAGATCCAGTGGACAGAGTGAATGCTCGGTCGGATATGGCCTTCAGCCGCATGCGATGTTTCGGATACCACCAGGCTCAATTTGACACCTCCTTCAGCGCAGGGTAGGTTCTCATTTCGACGTAGTGCGATTCGGATCTCCCGCCATGCTTCTGGCCGGGGGCAACGCCGATGACAATAGCAGCCCCCTGAGGAGAGTAATGGCAGATAGAGTATCGACTGGATCCGTGATACTAAAATTCCTGCGCCGCCTCGGTGTGAGCCTGCTCTCGGTCGGATTGGCTTTCGCCCTCACCATGCTGTTGCAGCCTCTCTTTCCGTATCCGTTCTTGTTCCTTTTCTTCGGCGCGGTGATGGCAAGCGCGTGGTTCGGAGGCACGGCTGGAGGGCTCCTAGCAGTACTGCTCTCGACGATAATTGTGGATTACTTCTTTGTACCTCCCGTGCATTCGTTTTCGATTAGCACTACAGCCGAGGCGTACTTATTTGCATTCGTTGCGTGTGCGCTTGCGGCAAGCTGGATTAGCTCCGCGAAAAAGAAGAGTGAGGTTGCGCTCCAAGAAGCTCTCGATAACTTGGAAGTTCGCGTCTCCGAACGTAGTGCCGAACTCTTTAAGACACAAACCGAACTTGCCCACCTGTCACAGGTTCTCAGCATGGGCGAGTTGACGGCCTCGATCGCGCACGAGATCAATCAGCCCCTAACGGCAGTAGTCACGCACGGTCATGCATGTCTAGAATGGCTCTCGGCGGACCCTCCCAATCTCGATAAAACCAGACAGACGATCGAAAGGATCATCCTGGACGGAACTCGCGCAGGTGCGACGATAAGCCGAGTCCGTGCTCTCTTTAAGAAAGAAGCTCCGGTCAAAGATTGGCTTGACGTCAATGAAGTCGTCCATGAGTTGACGATTTTCCTGCGAGACGAAGCGATCCGGCGCGGTATTTTGGTCCAAACTGACCTCGTGCCCGGATTGCCCAAAATCAAAGCAGACCGCGTTCAGCTGCAGCAGGTGCTATTGAACCTCATCATGAATGGCATGGACGCGATGGACGACGTGGCGAATCATCGTAAAGAACTGGTCATCAGTGCGCGAGTCGAGGACGCAAATTTGGTCGTGCGCGTCGTAGACTCCGGAAAGGGACTGGACGGGCAGACCGCAGAGAAGATCTTTACTCCATTCTTTACTACCAAACCGCATGGAATCGGACTTGGGTTGTCACTCAGCCGATCGATCGTTGAGGCTCACGAAGGTCGACTGTGGGCATCGCCGCGAGCTTCTGGTGGCACTTCATTTCAGTTTACACTTCCCATTCACCCACGAGATTCCGATGGCTGAAACACGTGAAACTATATTCGTCGTGGATGACGACCCTTCGGTACGCGATGCCATTAGCAACCTTCTGGAGTCGGTGGGAATGCGCGCCAAAGTATTCGCGTCGACTGAAGCATTCTGGAAGGCGCCACGACCGGACGGCCCGAGCTGCCTCGTGCTGGACGTGCGGCTTCCGGGCGCCAGCGGCCTTGAATTTCAGGAAATGCTGATCAAGAAAAAGGTTTCCATTCCTATTATTTTCGTCACCGCACACGGAGATGTGCCTATGACGTCTCGGGCGATGAAGGCGGGCGCGATCGAATTCCTCATGAAGCCGTTTCAAAAGGACGAACTGCTGATGGCGGTTCGCCATGGATTAGACCGTGACCGAATCCGCCGCGAACAGGAAGCCGAACTCTCCGCGTTGAAAGTTAAGATTGGTCAACTCTCAGACCGGGAACGGGAAGTTATGGATTTGGTGGTGACGGGACTCATCAATAAAGAGATCGGCGCCAAACTTGGACTGAGTGAAGTGACAATAAAGATTTACCGCAGCCGTGTAATGCAAAAAATGGAGGCTGCGTCGCTAGCTGATTTAGTCAGGATGGCGGACAGACTCAATCCTCGTGCATAACCTCTGATTGTGATCTGACGAATCTGATTTTTCCATCGATTTGTATACCAAAGGATGATTGTCGTTTGGAAAAGCACCTAATACTGTGGTCTCCATGAGCGCTACCACCGCGTGGGAAGGGACTCCAAGATCATTGCTAGTCGGACCGAAGTCCACAAATCCGTTTGCCCGGCAACACGCGTTTTTGAATCGCATTGCCACTCGAACGAGCTCGGCAGTCCCATTCGAGCAGGTACTTGCGCAGCTTGTCGATTTTGTTATCTCGGTGGTCGAGTGCGATTCGTGTTTTGTCTATGTTCTCGAAGGGGACGAACTGGTGCTCCGAGCCTCAAAAAATCCACATCCCGAGGCTGTGGATCGCCTGAAGCTCAAAGTTGGACAAGGCATTACTGGCTGGGTTGCGCAGCATCGTCAGCCGGTCGCGGTTGCTTGCAACGCGTGTAATGATGTCCGATTCCAGTTTTTTAACGAGCTGCCAGAAGATCGGTTCGAAGCATTTCTATCGGTTCCTCTGATGAGTCGTGGCCGCGTTGTTGGCGTGCTGAACCTGCAAAATCGAGCGGCGCATGACTACAGTGAGCGAGAAAGTACGCTCATTTCGACTGTAGGATTTCTGGTTGGCGCAGAGATCGAAATGGCTCGCCTTGAAAAGGAGAAGTCCCAGCTGGCGGACCAACTCAAGATCAGAAAAGTTGTCGAACGGGCCAAGGGGATATTGCAGCGCCAGCTGAAGATCAGCGAACCGGAAGCGTATGAGATGCTACAGCGCCAGAGCCAACAACGACGCAAGCCGATGAGGGACATCGCCGAAGCGGTCGTTTTGAGTCATGCTGTTACACACAATGAATGCGACTAGCGGTTCGGAAGTTAAATGGGATCAATAAAAAGTTTGAATTTGACTTTGGAGTAGGCAGTAAGCAGAATCACAAATCTAACGTTGGATTAATGTATTTCTGAGTTGTTCCTTCTTTTCGACGCGGAAAAGAAGCGAATCTCAGGCACGATGCCGTGCCGAACTAAGACGAAATTGGAATTTTGGAATGAGCGCACCGGGCAGCGGTCCCTGTGACCCGTTGCTTGTCTGGGCGCGAAGTCCGCCCCCAGGGGAGTGTCACTCTGCCCACTCTTCTGGAGGCGGCATCGTTGAAGGCTAGGCTGGAATGCTCAAGCTCTACGAACTAAGGAGAGCTTGCGGGAGCAAAGCGATGGATGGAAGGACAGCTTTATTCGAGTTGCTGATGGCGGGATTCTTCGCCGTTGCCTGTCTGCGCGCACACGGCCCCTTCGCAACGGACAGCAAAGTAACTTTTGGAGAGTTCGTGCGCTTGCCAGATCGGCTGGAGAGGCTGCGTCGCTCGCGATGGCAATGGGCTTCGATGGTTGCGATCCTGCTCGTGACTCGACTGCAACAGCCCATTCCGCTGGGAATGGAAATCATGATTGCAGCACAGTTCATGCTGTTCATGGCCTTGCCGGTTCGCCACGAGGCGAAGGTCGGAGTGCGACGCAAATGAGGCCGATGTGGAAAGCCGCCGATCTCGTGCGACGAGTGCATCGTAGATTGCGTTTCGGTGAGCTGTCGAGAGCGCCGCTGCGCCTGTTGCGATTTGAATTGCGCGGCCAGGAAGCGGAGTGCGAGTGGATAGCTCGTCCGCCGGATCCATGGGATGTAGATCTGCCTCCGGCGGTCGCACATAGGAACCACACGTATCAGGCTTTGCGCGACACCGTCGCAGTTCGAGAGCTGATGTTCGACGCGATATCGGAAATCACGACCGCCAAGCTTCGCGTTTATCGCGAGTCGGAGAGTTCAGTCGAGCTGATTATCACCGGTACGGTGACTCGCGAGGACAAGCCGCCTCTTCGAGTCAGTTCGATCGCTATGCAGGCCAAACTGTGCGGTCTGCACTTCACGCTTGAGGACGGAGTGCTAGGGACGCTTTCAGCCAGAGAGCGCAACCTGGGTTACGCAACTTAATTCGGAGTGGACTTCTAAGGTCAAGGAGGCAATTGATGGCAGCAACTTCAGGGCAAGGTCGTTCGTTTACGACATTCCTGGTCGGGCTAACCGTAGCCTGCGCCGGAATTGCATATTTCTCCAGCGGGATGGGCAAATTCGCGCTCGTCGTTGGCGTGGTGATCTTCGGGCTGAGTCTTCTGCAATTTCTCAAACTCAAGCCGCTCGAAGGGGCACCAGCCCAGATTGCAGGCGCCGGAGGGATGAAGGCGCTCGGAGCATTTATCGCCTGCTTCGGATGGCTTCTGATACTCGGCGGACTTCACGTCGTCACCGGAACAGGCGGCCGCATCGCGCTGGGAATCGTGGGCATCGCAGTGAGTCTGCTCGGGATCCTTTTCGTGTTGCCGGCCGCGTTTAACAAAAACGCGATTTGGAAGGCTTAAGAAAGCGCCGATAGCGGGCGAACTAAAAATGAACATGGAGCACACAATAATGAGACGGATCGTACGCGCTTGTTCGTGTTTCTGCCTGGTTGCGATCGTGCTTTCGCTGTGCACAGCGGCTCTCGCACAAGCCGCGGCGCCGGCGTCGACCGCGACTCCACCACCCTCCGCTGCGACAGCCGAGCTTAAGGACGCTGCCGGCAAAGCCCCGACTGCCGATGCCCTCAAGTCTGGCGATCCCGGAGGCACTCTTACGGGCACCATCAACGACGTTCCTGCCTCGGATTCGAAAGTGGGTGTGACACTGCCCGATGTCGCCAACCAGGTCGGCCAGAATAAGCTGGGCATCAACTTCACTTGGACGCTGGTTTGCGGATTCCTTGTCATGTTCATGCAGGCCGGCTTTGCGATGGTGGAAGCGGGCCTGTGCCGCGTCAAGAACTCGAACCATACCTACATGATGAACTTCTTCGTGTATGGCTGCGGGCTTCTTGCCTATTGGCTGATCGGGTTTGCTATCCAGATGGGCGGTTCCGCGGGAAATGGAAATCTGGGCGGACTGAACCCACTCAACGTCGAACACCCACTCACGCTGTTTGGCAAGACTTGGGGCATTTTTGGTGGCAGCGGAATGTTTCTGGGCGGTCACACCTATGACGTCGGCGTGATGGTGATCTTCCTGTTTCAAATGGTGTTCATGGACACCGCGCTGACGATTGTCACCGGAGCGTGCGCTGAGCGATGGAAGTTCCTAACCTTCTCGGTTTCCTCCGTGCTGATGGGAGCGTTTACTTATCCCCTGTTCGCCAATTGGGCTTGGGGCGGAGGTTGGCTTTCGCAGCTGGGAACTAATCTGGGCTTAGGCAAAGGCTACTGTGATTTCGCAGGTTCAGGAGTCGTACACGCGGTGGGCGGACTAACGGCATTGGCTGTTGCGATGATTGTCGGCCCGCGGATTGGGAAGTTCAACCGCGACGGTTCGAGCAATGTGATTCTCGGGCATGACATCTCGGCAGTGCTGATTGGGTGCTTCATTCTGGCGTTCGGTTGGTTCGGGTTCAACCCCGGTAGCACACTGGGCGCATCGGCGAACGGCAATCTACGTATCGGTTCGATCGCAGTGAACACCATGCTCGCCGGATGCACGGGAACGTTCGGAGCCATCCTTTACATGTGGATCATGAAAGGAAAGCCGGATGCCTCAATGAGCGGCAACGGACTGCTCGCTGGATTGGTGGCCATCACGGCGCCCAGCGGTTTCGTCAACCCCACGAACTCGGCCATTATCGGCCTGATCGCCGGGGTTCTGGTGTGTCTGAGCGTTGCGTTCATTGAAGGCGTCCTCAAAATCGACGACCCGGTTGGCGCAATCTCCGTTCACGGAGCCAATGGGCTGTGGGGCGTGCTCTCGGTCGGACTGTTCGCCGACGGCACCAGCAGCTACGGAGGGAGTTGGAATGGGGTCACAGGCTCCGTGACAGGGTTGTTCTACGGCGACTCTAGTCAGCTGGCGGCGCAGCTGATCGGCATCTCAACCCTACTGGGCTTCGTCTTCACCTTCAGCTTCGCGCTCAACATGGTTCTCGAGTTCTTCCTGGGGCATCGGGTTTCGGCAGAAAGCGAAGTTGCCGGCCTCGACCTTCCTGAGATGGGGCAGCTGGGATATCCCGAGTTCCTGTTCGCCAAGGAGCCCGATATCTTCGTGACCCACCCGCGGGAGTTCGCCGTCGCGTAAACCGCTCGGAAGAAGAACGGCAGGCGCGAATCGCAAGTCGCGCCTGCTGGATTTTCCTCAACCAGTGACAATGGAACTCAACGGGGGATACAGCCTCATGGCACAAACTACAAGCACAGACCTCGCAGTCGACGAGAGAACGAAAACCGCGGCACTGGATACACCGGTCTCATCTCTTGCGCTCGCGTCAGTCTCGCAAGAGACTCAGGGCCTTCTGCTGCGCATGTTCTCTGATCCGTACATGCTGGAGAAGGACGAACGCGCTAGCCTGGTGAAGCAGTTGCAGGATTGCGTCGAGCAATTCCCTGAAGTCTCGGAACTGCGCGTCCTGCTTGGGATGGCGTTGTGCGTAAACTTCGACGCGCAGGCCGCGATTGAAGAGCTCCGCGAGTCGGTGCGCCTGGCTCCCGATAGTTTCATCGCCCAGCTAAAGTTCGGTGAGCTCTGGATGCGTCTGCGCGTGATGGATCAGGCAGAAGAACATACGCGGCTTGCCGCTAAGTTTGCGCGGAATCTGGCACAGTCTGACATGGCTCGGCGGCAGGCTTCTTCCATCCGGACTATGAAACGCGAGGGCATCGAGCGAGGTGGATATGGCACGCCATTGCAGAAGCTGACATCTTCTCTTCGTCGTGTCTGGATGCGTCGCAGCAGTGAACCCTCGACCGCACTCGATCTCAGTTGAACCATGCAGCCAGCCCTTCAGCTAGCACTGCTGGTGGCCATTTTGCTGCCCGCTGGCAAGTTTGCGGCGTCGGTGTGCACACGTTTTGGCATCCCGGCGATTCTGGGCGAACTCCTCATCGGCGTGCTCTTCGGTCCCGGCGCGATAAATCTCCTGCACCTCCGTGTGTTTGATGGTGGGCTGGCAACCGGCGCCCTCATGCTGCTTGCTCAATTCGGCGCTATGGTCTTGATGTTCATGGCAGGCATCGAGACCGATATCGAACGCATGCGCGAGGCCAGTGTGACCGCCTTCGCAGTGGCGCTCTCCGGAGTGATCTGGCCCTTTCTTCTCGGGGCTGGCGTCGGTCATCTCTTCGGGCTCTCATGGACAACCTCGTGCTTTCTGGGCGGCGCATTGACGGCGACGAGCGTATCCATCTCGGCAAGGACATTGATGGACGCCGGCAAGATGTCGTCGCCGGAAGCCACGGTCATACTCGGGGCTGCCGTAATCGACGATGTTATGGGGCTGTTCGTGCTCGCATTTCTTGCCGCCTCAAGCACATCCGTACACGGAGAGTCGTTCGGCGTGGCGGCTGCTACAACTGCCTGGCTCGTGCTGCGGGTGGCGTTCGCGGCCAATCATCCTTTACTCATTCAGATGATCGTCATCAGTTTGAGCGTGTCTGCATTCTTCGTGGTGGGATACGGTGCTGCGCGACGATGGCTGGATCCGTTGATGAAACAGTTGCGCAAGCTCTCTGCTAATGAAGCAGTCCCGAGCTGCGTGCTGGCGTTGCTGCTGATCTATGCGATCGGGGCTGAATGGCTCGGCAGCGTGGCTGGGATCACGGGTGCCTACCTGCTCGGGTACGTTTTTGCACAGTCGCAGTTCAAGGCCGACGTTGAGCGAAGCTTCTATGCAATTGGCCATGGTTTCCTGGTGCCCCTGTTTTTCGTTTCCATCGGCCTCACGAGCGACTACCGCGCGTTGTCGGGACACTGGGGACTCATGTTCGTCGTCCTTGCAGTAGCAGTAGTCGGGAAACTCGTCGGTTGCGGACTCGCAGCTTTGGGTTCTGGAATGGACTGGGTGCGCAGCCTCCGCGTCGGTTGCGGAATGATCTCTCGCGGTGAAGTGGGTCTGATCGTGACTGCAATGGGCGCTAGCACGGGAATTTTCGGCAGATCAGAGGTGGCGGTCATGGTCGCGGTGGTTCTGCTAACGACTCTGTTGACTCCGCTCGCTCTTCGCGGTACGTATCAACTCAAATCCAGGCAAGATGCTGAGGAAGGCTTGTACGATCGAGAAGTCCGCAAACTCGATGAAGGGAATCAAGTGTTGGCAGCAGGTGCTTCAAATACGATGAGCGAATCGATCAATCAATGAGAATTCCCGTCCATCCCGGCGACCAGATCGACCATTATCAGATCGAGGGTGTGGCCGACCGCACTGGTTCCGCTTCTGTTTTTCGTGCAATTGACCTGCGAACAAAGAACACCGTGGCTATCAAGATTCCGGATCCTGAGATCGAAGCAGACCCCATTTTCTTCGAGCGCTTTCAGCGCGAGGAAGAAATCGGAAGATCGCTTGACCATCCTGGCATTCTAAGGATTTTTTCTGACGAGCAGCGAAGCCAAGCCTACATCGTTAGTGAATGGTTCGACGGAGTGTCACTACGTCAAATCCTGAACGCCGAAAAACTCGTTCATGAACGCGCGGTTCGCATTGCTCTGAATATCGCGAACGCGTTGGCTTACATTCAGGACCACGGAGTGCGACACCGTGATGTGAGGCCGGAGAACATCCTGGTGGGAGCGGCCGATGAAATCAAGCTGACGAATTTCGGTACTGCGACGAAAACAGGTGCCCGCCGGATTACTTTCACTAACATCGCTCAGGTCGTAGGGGTCTCGGAGTACGTGTCTCCAGAAGAATTGAACGGCAAACGCGACGACGGCCGCAGCGACATTTATTCGCTGGGAGTGATTTTGTACGAAATGTTGACCGGTAAGACGCCATTTCAGGGGTTGGGTCCGTATGATCGATTGCTGAACAATCCCACGCCGCCGCGTGACCTTGACGCCACAATCTCAGTTCAACTCCAGGAAGTGATCTACCGCGCCCTCGAACGGGAACCAAAAGATCGATATGCGAATGCTCACGAATTCTCTTCTGATCTCGCGAATTTGGAGCGTGTAAAGGTTGTCCGACATCCCAAACTTCAGACTTTGCAGAAGACACGGGTCCCTGCCTGGAAACGCATCATTCTGTTCGTTGGAATTGCAGCCCTTCCGGTCGTAATCTTCGCTTTACTTCTTTATTTTGCCCGGCGCTAGTGACGAAGCCGCACTTCGGAACACCCAGGTGCACCGCAGTGCTGCGAGATCCGGTGGTGGTGACCGGACGGGTTACGACCGGGTACGCCTGAGGGACTAGCTTCTGTGCCCCTTCAATCTTGATTTCCCAGTTTCGGCAACTGCAAGCTCCGGACGATCACTGCCGCTCTCTCCGACTGTTCAACCTTCGCCATTATGATCTGAACCTCATGGCCAACGAATCGGTTGAAATGCTGGTGCAATCATGTTCCGAAGTGCCTGCGCCCAGCCGACGATCTCCGATCACATTGCATCGGATTGTGATGCACGGCAAGACGGACCACGCTGCCGTCGGGATGTACGAAGAACTTAACCCGGTCACCCGGGTGCAGCCCGAGATGCTCACGGATAGATTTCGGGATGGTGGCCTGTCCTTTGACAGTAATTGCCGATTCCATATTCCTCCATTACATAGAACAAAATGCAATACCACGATTGCCCGATGTCAAGCGGGAGCGCCATTCATTGGAGCCGATTCGGCGAGAGAAAGGCTTTACTTCGCCAGAGAGAGTTACGATCCCGCGGCCAATTCCACAGTAGCATAAACGGCGCCAGGGGTCAGTTCCTTAGGTAACGCGCAAATGGTCTTATCCTGCGAGCTTGTATGCGATGTTTCGATACTGGTGTCCTGTCGCAAAGAAATCATCGATGTTTACTCTGCGACAGGACACTAGGTGCAGCGCAGCAGTGCTCTCAGAAAGGCGTCTACGTCAACAACTTGATCAGAACTCGGTAGCGAGGATGACCTCTCCCCATCCACCCGGATCCAGGATGACGCCTGTAGCAGTACCAGAAGGAGCCGCCTGCGCATATACCTAGCCAGTGCAAGTTCCAACGGGAAGTGCGGTATAGACACTCTTGGTGTAAATGGAGGGCGAAATCCGAGTTTTTCAGCAGCCTGCTAGTACTACTGTGTTATAAAAAGGGCGATCCACAAAAAGGACAATCCGAGAGTTGTCGGAGCAGAACCCGTGCGATGGTTTGTCGAAGCGTAGCAATGGACCAGGGGTTATGCCGCTCCAGGCGTACCGGGCGAACCCCGAGGGCGGAACTTGAGCGGCATTTCGGGGACGGGTAAGTCCACTTGACCGGCGCGAGCGGAGGGGGAAAAACGGCTCCGCTCGGCCACCAGGAACCCATAGGCCGCAATACAGAGAGTAGCGTGATGATGAAAGCCGCGCCAGCCTCGTCCTTCATAGTGGCCCAGTCCAAGTTCTTGCTTCAGTTCTTGGTAGTCACGCTCGATGATCCAGCGCTGCTTAGCCAAACGCACCAGATCGGAAAGGTTCGTGGAGGCGGGCAACGTAGATAACCAGTACTTGGTCGGTTCGGCTTCTTGCTTCGGCCACTCGATCAGCAGCCACTCCTCGGGGCGAGGCTCGCTGCTCCAGTAATCGCGATGGGCCGCACGCACGCGCACAGCCGTAAAACGGGAACAGAGGGGTTTACGAGTTCCTTCCCGCCAGCGCACCGTCTTCCAGGCGGAGGAAGGCAAGCTCATCGCCAATTCGCGCACTGCAACCGGAGCATGCTTGTCATCACGGCGTAACAGCTTCGTGGGACGTCCGATTCCTTTCCACTTCCGTTTGGGTAGCGGTGCCTGGCCTGGTTGCCACACACTCACCGACGACTGGATACCCATTACGTACAGCAAACCTAATTCGGTGATGCCGTCGCGAAACCCGGTGTCGTTGCCGTAGGCCGCGTCAGCCAGTACCGGAGCGGTGGGGATCTCTCGGTCCAGGGCGGTGCGAATTTGTTGCAAAGCAATTTCCGACTTGGTTTGAAAACTGATTTCCGGCGGTATGCCCGTGGCCTTTCTCCGCCTCTTATCTTGAGTCCATACTTCCGGTAAGTAGAGACGCCAGGCGATCGGCAAACTCACCTCCGCAGTGCTGATCGACAAACTCACCGCCACCCGGCAGTTCTCTTGCTTGCCCACTTGTCCACAGTACTGTCGCGTGACTCCTACCGAATGCCTCCCCTTCTTCACCAATCCCGTGTCATCGACGATCCAGGCCTCGATCGGTCCTGGCTTCTGCATAGCGGGCAGCGCATACCGACGCACCGCTTCCAGAATGTCTTCATCCCTCCAGGGCGCATGGGCCACGACATGGTGCAACGACTGATGGGTTTGGCGCACGTTGTCGGGGCAGAGACGAGCCGCCATCGGTTCCACGCTTTTGCGTTCCCCGGGAAGCAGCAAACCGGTGCAATAGGACTTCAGAGGGACCACGCGATCCAGGTGCCCCGCGGCTTGCGCCAGGCGATTCAGATAGGCCGCGAAGCGTTTTTGCTGGGCGCCTGGCGCAACAGAATGGGCGCTCATGACCAGCAACTTAACATTAAAGGATGCAGTCCGGGCTGGTTTCTCAGTCTAAGGTATCCACTTTATAACACAGTAGTACTAGGACTGGTTTTGCGCGTTTTATTTCCACTTCCTCAGGAAGCCCACCCTTCACCTTTTCAATGTACTTGTTCGCAACGTCTGTTAGCTCTTTTTGTGAATCCTTTGTCCTTTACGACCGGATCGGCGTGTTCTACGAGGGAGAGGATTGTTCCTGCCAATTCTAGCTCGAGGAAGTTTGGAGGACCTGGCTCCGGTTTAGTGAAATACTCGGCGTCAACAAACTCGGGATCTTGAAGTGATGAACAGGTTGTCTGTCAGGCCATTTCGCACGTATGCACATCGTTAAGTACCCTATAGACATCGTTGGAGACATCCCTCTTTCTGACAAAGAAGTACCGCCCGGACAGCAGGCGGCTGGTGCCTTACCTTTCGGAGCGTTCTTCAGCGACCACGACAACCAACCCCGCATTTCTACGGGGTTGGTTGCTGGACGCTAACCCAGGCTTACTTGCCGGCTGCCTTTGAGATTCGAGGTTTGCGGGTGTTGCTGGCGCTGTCGCTCGCACTGAGCGTTCCCGTCCTCGTTCCCGTCGCTTTCGGCGTGAAAATCACGCTGATCGTGCATTTTGCTTCGGCCCCCAGACTGGTAGTGCAGGTCGTGGCTGAGACCGCGAAGTCTCCGGTTGTCCCAATAGAGATGCCGGTCAACGCCACAGTCATGTTGTTCGTCAGCGTAAACGTCTTCGCCGCGCTGGTCGTGCCACCTGCTTGCCCAGAGTAAGTTGCGCCCGTCGGCGTCATCGGCCAGCGCGTGCTTCCGGCATTTTCTGGGATCCGTTCAAGCCAGCGGACGTGTCCGCTGGCTCCATTCTCACACGCACTTTCTGGCCCGCGGCCCGCCAGTCCACCGTAAAACTTCTCCGCCTCTTCGCGATGCCCCAGCCGCTTTTCCTGGAACTCTCCCGTGTCCTTATCCCCCAAAGCAATTTGCTGAAACTCGGGGTGAAAATCTACTCCTGTAATGATATTGTTCGGCTCCTTTCTCCC
Organism: Terriglobia bacterium; assembly: GCA_020073385.1. Classification (GTDB taxonomy): domain Bacteria; phylum Acidobacteriota; class Terriglobia; order Terriglobales; family Acidobacteriaceae; genus Sulfotelmatobacter. The sequence continues at coordinate 46,492 of JAIQFH010000032.1, forward strand.
GAGCCTGTTGGTTAGTATCAGCACCACCAACTCTACCCGGGGCTGAGAGCCGACATTGTCATGGAATCAGTTGCACTCAACATCCCCCGGTAGAAGTTTTGCGCGCTAGCTCCCGATCCGTCGCTTCGGCACACCGTTCGAAATCAGAAATTCATCTTGATCATCTTGAGCGAAGAATCCGAATTAGATCGAAACCGAATCGCAGCGATTGCGTCAACTCTCTCCGAGGGATAGAATGTCACCCCCTAGGAGACCACTCGTGGGCGTCAAAGCGTTCGCAGGGATTATTCTTCCGACTCACTTCCGTCACTTATCATCAGACGAATGGACCATAGTCGATCACGTCTTCGGTGCGGCAAATCTGCCGTATCGCTTTCGAGTCGTCATCGCTGACGGGATCGGGCTTTACGACACGCCATTCACGGTCCCCACATCGGCTATCTCGTCGGCCCTGCTTGCCGCTGGGATCACTAATCCGCTCTTGAGCCTGGCTGGGCCTGTCGGTCTCTTGACCACGCCAATCAGAATGCTGGTGGGGGGCGTTGCCGGTCAGGGTGCAAGCGTCGCAAATGCTGGATACATCATCAATGTCGGTCCGACGTACTACCCGGATACTACGAAGGATGCGTACGGCAAAGAAACGCTGGTGCATGAGATGACCCACGTCTGGCAAGGCAAGAACAATGTGTTTGCACTGACTGCCACGCTGGCCTCGCTTGCCGCGCAATGCCGGGGAATGTCTGTGTCTGGCGGGTATAAGGGGCGCTCTGCGGCATATGGGTACACAATCGGCACCCCACCGCCCGCCTGGGGCAGTTACAATCCCGAGCAGCAGGCCAACATCGTCCAACAGTGGTACAACGACAGCCAGGACCCCACAGTTGTGTCGACCACCACCAAGGAATGGCCCTACGTGCGCGACTACGTGCGTCAGGGCAAGACGAGTTAAATGCCTTCAATGGTGTCGAGGAACCGCTTGTTGGCAGTTGGTTCATGATCCGGTGCGCGCCTGCACCATCCGGTGGCGATGCCACAGCAGTTGCCGCAGATAGCGATTCTCCGGTACGCCTTCTTAGCCAAGTCGACTGCCGCCCCGTGATCCGGCGTTCGGGCGGACATCGTTCTAATCCGTACGCCGAATGAGAAATGCATATGTGACTTGGCACCAGGGCCGGTCCTTGAATACGACGGAAGGATCTGGAATCACCCACAGTTTGTCTGAATTGGAGGACGTGAAGACCGAACCCCACTCGTTAGATAGTCAGCGCTGCCGTCTTTGCGATGTGAGACTCCAGAGGTGGTCAAAGGGGACGAGGTAAGGGGTAGGCTTGCGAAAATCGTAAAGGAGAACTGCTGGTTGCGATCTGGTTGCCGTTGTCCTCCGCTGTCTTAATTGCTCCGTGGGTTGCGTCTGTTTTCTCCGGCGTTCGAATCCGGGCAGCAGTCTTGCATGGCGCTGAAGACCCGACTTGGAGTCACCTCGTATCCACGGCGAATTACTGCACCTCGGTTTTGCGCTGAAGGTTTTGATGAGGCTCGCAGATTATCCGACCATTTCTTTAAGAACGAGATACTGGCGACATCTCCCTAAGGTTTTCCTGAGTGAGATTGCAGTCGCAGTCGATAGTCCTTGTCGTCTGGAAGCCGGCCATCGATTCTCAGGATTTTCACGGATTGGTCTACGTCCGTTCCCTTCACGTACCCGATGGCACCCGGCACGTTGAACACGAACTTGCGGACGTCGGCGGCGCTGCCAAAGGTTTTCGGAGGAGCGAGCACGCCGCCGGTAAAAACGCCCTGAATAAAGTGGTTATTCAGATCCTTTTCCGACATGTTGTAGATCTCGCGCAGCACGACCTTCCTTTCCGGCTGCGCGGGATCAAGCATCACCAGAGTGATGCGGCGGCCATTGGGCCAATGACTCTTTTCCCCAAGGAAGATCTTGCGCAAGTCTTCGAACGAACAATTCTCAACGGGGTTCGACGGATTAACGATGATCGCCAGGGACTGGTCGAGGCCGGCTCCGCTTACTGCCGGCGGAGTCAAGAGCACCCATCCCGCCACTGACGGCAGCGCAATCGAAATCACGAGAATCCAGATGCGTCGCATCGTCGTATCCCTAGAAGGTGAATGCAAACTGAAGCTCCAAGCCATTCACGGATTGCTGCTGCCTGTAGTTGGCATGGTCATATTGTAATTTTAGGGCCACTGCCTCAGAAGCATCGAATCGTAATCCAACCGAGGGGCCATGCTGCAAACCCACAAATGGGAAAACCGGCTCCTGATCGGATGCGTTGACATATTGGTAGCGGAAATACGGCCGGTATGGGCCAAACACCTTCGAGATCTGACTGTAGAAGCCGGGCGTGTCGAAGACGTGCCCGCCATCGACCGCATGTCGGATGACCAGGGCTTCACTCAGCCATTCGAAATTGGGGCGCTGGAGCACCGCATGGGCGGCGAGAATCGTCTCCCCAATACGCGCCGCCCCGACCGGTTGCAGACCGTCGTGGTACGCGGAAAAGCCTACCTGCAAACCGTGCACTGCATTGGGACGGGCAAACAACGCCAGGTTGATTGACTTCCCATTGTTCTCATCGATGATGTTCTGCACAGGTTCGGCCAGCGGAGAGTGCGACGCGCGCCCATTGCCGACTTCAGCAACATAATGCAGTCCCAAGCGCCCGGACGGAATCTGGCCGTACACCGAGGCGCCCACGTTATGAATCGGGAGGATACCGCCACTGTCTTCAAACTGAAACAGGAACGGTCGTGCAACCGCGGTTTGCAGCCAGGCGCTGTGATGATAGGCCGTGTTGTAGAAACCGATGTCCGTGTGATACCGGCCGACCGCAAAATTAAAGTAGTCGTTGTGGGAGTACTGGAGGAGAAGTCGCTCGATGTCGACGCCAAAGTTGTTGGTTGGGTCGGCTTCAAATACGATCTCGCTCAGTAGTCGAAATTTCTCCGATATATCGGATGTCACAAACAGGTTGAGCTGGCCGAGACTGAAGCCCGTATGGGTGCCCCGCAGATCGCTGCCGTGAAAAGTCATATCCCCAAAGCCACGGATCTGCATCAGAGTCCGCGTTTCCATGCGCTCCGGCTCCATCATGCGTCCAGATTCTTGTGCTGGTGCTGATTCCGAAACAGAGGGTGCCGGCGTCTGTGCTGGGGCAGGACCAGATTGCGCCGGCGGAGCCGGCTTCTGCTGCGCTTCCAGTTGCGCCACGCGTGCCTCAAGTTGCTCAACGCGGTGCAGGAGTACCTTGATGGCTTCCCGATCAGAGTCCGTTACGGCGGAGTCCCTCGCAAACAGCATGACGGGAAGGATGAGGAATCCCAGCAAGGACACAGTGACCCCGGTCAACATCTTTCGACTTGAGACAAAGGGCCAAGCAAAAGACTGCATATTTACCTCCGGCAATTGCTACGACTGCTGGGATTCGCGCAGTTCGAGAGATATGTTCACAATCGTCACGTTCCGCAACTCGCGCGGCACGCCGACCTTAGCTGTTGGCATCCACTTACAACGACACTTTTGAGAACTGGGACAGCTGACTCGAAACCAGTGAGACCCCGGGGAAGACGAATGCCGAACTGTTTCTTAGACATCTCCGGCACAGCACGCAAGTGAATTCAGATTTCCAACTTGTAGTCGGTTGCGCCGCTACTGCCCCGATTCACGGATCAGCACGACGTCGGAATCGGTGTGCCCGCGGAGAATGCCAACGCTTCGTCCATCAGGAGACCAGTGAAACCCAACGATCTGTTCGGAGGTGAAAGTGGTGATCTGCCGTCCGGCTAAGCCCTCCAGCGGCTGGGTCCACAAGTTATCCACGCCGCTCTCCCGAATCGGATACGTGATGGCTTTGCTGTCTGGCGTGAAACTCAAACCTCCGCTCGAGATTCTCTCGTCGGCATTGATCAAGCGCGGCGCAGTCGTGCCACTCGGGTCCAGCAGCGCAACCTTATATTGGGGATACGGATCCTCCGGGGTCGGAACGGTCGCGAGCACGTAACCGAGCACCGACTACTGCGATCAGAAGAAGCTTGGCGTTCGTGATCGCCTGAAGTTATTTCTGCAGGTCTGCGAGGGCGTGCAGCATGCCCATCAGAAAGCCGTTATTCATCGAGATTTGAAGCCCTCCAACATCCTGGTAGTCGAAGTGGGCGGGAAACCGATGCCGCGGATCATCGACTTTGGCCTGGCGAAAGCGATCACCGCGCCCGTGCCCGGCGAAACACTGTTCACACAGGTTGGAGCTTTCCTGGGTACGCCCGGCTACATGAGCCCAGAGCAGGCCGACCCGAACGTGCATGATATCGATACCCGCACCGATGTGTATTCGCTGGGCGTCGTTTTATACGAACTGCTCACGGGTTACTTGCCATTTGACACGACGCAATGGAAGAAGCAGGGGCTAGAGGAAGTTCTGCGGCAGTTGCGTGAAACCGATCCACAGCGCCCGAGCACGCGAGTCGGCGCGAATAGAGGTACTTCCACATCCTGTGCCGAGGTACGAGGAACACAACTGGCGCAACTCGTCAGCCTGCTGCGCGGGGATTTGGACTGGATCACCCTGAAGGCGCTGGAGAAAAACCGTGAGCGAAGATATGGCACACCGTCCGAACTCGCTGCCGAGATCGAACGCTACTTGGAGAACAGGCCGGTCGTGGCTCGTCCAGCGAGCCGTGGGTATCGTCTGCGAAAGTACGTGCGCCGGAATCGCGTGGCGGTCGCGGTGGCGATGGGATCGATCGCCATCCTCGTGGCGTTCGTCGTTACACAGGCAATGCAGTTGCGTCGGATCACGCGAGAACGCGATCGTGCCGACCGAATCACCGAATTCATGACCAACATGTTCAAGGTGTCGGATCCGAGCGAGGCCCGCGGCAACAGCATCAGGGCGCGCGAGATTCTTGACCGATCGTCAAAGGAAATCGATACAGGACTGACCAAGGATCCGGAACTGAAGGCGCAGATGTTGCTGGTCATGGGGACGGTGTATCAGAAACTGGGACTCTATACCCAAGCCGAGTCTTTGCTCACCCAGGCCATCGACATTCGCGGTCGCATATTGGGGCCCGAGCACCCCGACACGTTGAAAGCTAAGGAGCGGATGAGCCCGCTGTTCGCTGAGCAGGGCCGGTTCGCGGAAGGGGAAAAATTTGACCGGGAACTTCTCGCAAGCCAGCGCCGAGTCCTGGGGCCTGACCACCGCGAGACTCTTGCCACTCAGAGTGAGCTGTTTTGGCTATTGGATTGGTTGGGCCGCTCCCAGGAAGGTGAAAAGCTGGGTCGCACAACGCTTGCGGCACAGCAACACGCTCTCGGCAAGGAGGACCCCGATACTCTTCTGTCCATGCGCCGGCTGGGTTCGATTCTCGAATCGGAGGACCATTTGCCGGAGGCAGAAGCGCTGTCTCGCCAGAGCATTGAAATCCGAAAGCGGGTTTCAGGGCCGGAGCATCCCGAAACCCTACTGGCCATGTCCGACCTGGGATTGGTGCTCACCCAAGAGGGGCGCCCCGCAGAGGCGGAAGTAGTGCTCCGCGAAACACTGACGGTGCAGCGTCGTGTGCTGGGTTCTGACCACCAGAATTCTGTCGCCACTATGAATTCCCTTGCCATCGCCCTGCAGCACCAGCAGAAACTAGATGAGGCAGAAAGTTTGTATCGGGAGGCGTTGGACACATCCCGCCGTGTCCTGGGGCCGGAACATCCTGGGACGCTGATGGAAATGGGCAACCTGGGTACGATCTTTCAAGACCGTAAACAATATAGTGAGGCGGAGAAAGTGGAGCGAGAGGTTCTCACGATCCGGCGCCGCACTCTCGGTGCGGACCATCCCGACACTGCGCTGGCCATGTTCAACATCGCCGATGCTCTACATCATGAAGGCCGGAACGCCGAGTCGGCTGCTCTTTTCCGAGAAACGGCGGACATCCAGCGTCGTGTCTTGGGTCCAACTCATTCCGATACTCTCGACACCCTGTATAACCTTGCTTGTGCGCTTGCGACCGATCACAAACCGGGCGAGGCCCTCGCCGTCTTGCGCCAGGCGGTTGAAAACGGCTTTCCGCCCCCCAATGAACATCTAAAGATCGAGTCCGATGAGGAGTTGAAATCACTGCACGGGGACCCGAGGTTTGCCGCCATTGTCGCTGAGGCGCAAGAACGTGCCGCCTCTGCTGCAAGAGGTCCAGAACGCTGAGCCGCGAAACTGCTGCGGGAAAGCACTGTCGCGGGTTTCTTATGGATGTGGCGCTGCAAACGGCGGTCTCGACGGATGGGCCCTTGAAATCCAGATCGTGGGCAGCGTGCGGAGCACTGAAAAACGTGCCTTCTTTAGCTATTAAGGCATACCGCCTTATCCTTTAATAACGCGACCGCCTGTTAAAGGAATCCTACACACCCAGCAAACTCTCTTCGCTTGCTATTTCACGTCTTCGTGCAACATCAAATTGATTTTCTTAGCAAAGGACTATCCGGCATTCGATAACTCCCTGGTGATCCGGCTGGCCGGGCAGACATGCGATCATTGACATACGAATTTGAAACGTTTTAAATTGGCCCGCGTAAATCATATAGATGCTGGTCGACGTAAACCGCCGGTTATCGGGAGTGCACTCATGAGATTCGCAATCGCGCCTTCGGAGCGGACGGCGTAAACGGCGACACGCAGGACGGAGTCCCGCCGTCCTTTTCCTTGGCTGCCGACAAGATTGGCCATCCCCTCGTCTTTGAGCCGGAGAGCGATCCCCCGGACGATGCCCTGGGTTGGGATCTGCTGACTTGGGGGCAATATGAATATTCTTTTGTACCCAGGATCGACAAGTACAAGTGGCTGGAAACGCGCCACCGGGTCTCGCTCGAAGACGCCCGTGCCTACGCGGCTTGGGCCGACAAGCGTCTGCCCCACGAGTGGGAGTGGCAGTATGCGGCGCAAGGCAGCGATGGCCGCGCTTATCCATGGGGGGAATGACTGGAAGGAGGATGCCGTGCCCCTTCCCGACCACGGGCGGACCATGCGCGGACCGGATGCGGTCGATACCCATCCGCAAGGTGCCAGCCCGTTTGGCGTCATGGATCTGGTCGGAAACGTGTGGCAGTGGACCGAAGAATTTCACGACGAACACACCCGCAGCGGGATCCTGCGAGGAGGCAACTATTACCAACCGCTGGATTCCGTCTTCTACTTCCCTCAAGCCTACAAACTTGGCGAACACGGCAAGCTTCTGATGATGGCTCCCAGCATGGACCTCTCCGGAGGGCTCGGGTTCCGTTGCGCCCAGGATGCGCAGTAGCCGATAGCCGATATCGGGCGGAAAAGCAGCCTCAGTGGCTCCTTCCGCATGGCAGCCTGACTAAGGAGTCACGCGAGATTCATTCGACTGTCGTCGTGTCAGCAGGCGATCGAGTTCATCGATCAAAGACTTTCGATCCACCGCGAGAATTCGGATCGCGTCCGCGGCAAGCAGAGCGTCATTGTCTCTTCCGATCCGGAAATAGGCATCGCACAACATGAGAAGGGCGCCCGGGTCAGCCGTTCGGGATTTCTCCAGATAGTCGGCCGCTGCGGCCCAGTGCTGTTTCTGGTACTGGATGCTTCCCATCCCTATCAGGGCCAGGGCCTCTCCTGAGCCGAATTCAAGGGCGTCATGGAACGATTCCTCGGCTGCGGCCGTCTCTCCGGAGGAAAGTTGAACCATCCCAAGATAAGCCGCGAAGTGGGCAGCCTTCGGGGCGTTCGCTCGGGCAGTTTTCAACATGCGCTCCGCGTCAGCCTTGCGTCCCAAGCTGTAATACATCGCGCCGAGCAAGTAGTGCGGCTCGCCGTGCCCGAGCAGTTTGGCAACCGGCAACTTCGCCAGTAGTTGGAGCGCCTCGCCTTCTTTGCCAGCTTCCAGCAGGGGTCTTACCTGTTTCCATGCCTGCTCCTCTTCTGGTCCTGCCAACTCATTGGCGGTGTCCACGCGGTCATTCAGGACGTTAAACAACTCGTTCTCATGCTGTGCATTCTTCGTTAGCCCGAGTTGACGGTATGCCCTTCCGAGTTGGAAGTGAGCCTTGATCAGAGCGGGCTGAAGGACGGACGCTCGTCGAAGCGGCTCGATGGCAGCCTGAAATTCGCCCAGCTCAACCAGTGCTCGCCCGAGTCCGTAGTATGGGGCACCGCTCGAGTAGCCTCGCGTCAGCGCCAATGCGTAATCTTTTCGTGCTTCCTCCCAGTCGCCAAAGTTCGCGTGCGACTCGGCCAGATAGAATGCTGCCTCTCCGTCAGCAGGATCCTTCTTCAGAGCGGCCCCCAGGCTGGACACAGCGGACTGGTAATCCGTCAATTCGAATTGGGCTTTGCCGATTTCGAAATCGATCCGCTTGAGGCCGGGATACAGGCTGCGTGCTTTCATCAGCCACGACAGCCCTTCGGCGCGGGTTTCCAGCGTGGCAGTGAGGTACTCTCCATATTTCTGGCAGATCTGTGGATCGTTCGGCGCAATAGCGGCCGCCTGCGCGATGGTTTCGCGGGCACGAGCGAGATCCGATTCCATGAAGTAGGCTTCCGCCAGATAGAACAACGGTTTGACTATTCCGGGCCGAGTGCGGATGCTGTTGGTGAAGTTCTCGACCGCCTTGGGCCAATTCTGCTGTTGGAAATACACCATCCCAAGTTCAAAGCGCAGGTCAGGGTCATCCGTGGCTCTCAGGAGTCCGTTTTCATAGAGTTCTTGTGCCGCGGCCAACCGGCCGGCCTCGACGAGCTTTGCTCCACGTTTCAAAACATCCGAGACATCTGAACGGGACTGTCCTGCGATCAGTGTCGACATTATAAGAATCGTGAGGAGGGCTCTCATCCGGCAGGGATGTTATCACTGTTGCGCGAGTGCGCCGCGTTAGAAGATGATGGGGCGCAGCGTCAGAGCACCGAGTGAACTGGTTCCGTGCGTAGGCTAATCATCATGTCCGCGCTGGTTGTGGCTTTTGTATCGAACGGAGCCCCCAGCGCCGCGCCCGGAATCCGATTTGAAGAGATTGCGGCAAAGTCCGGACTAAACTTCACGACCGCCAGTTCGCCGACGGAGAACAAGAACCAAGTCGAAACGATGGTTGCGGGTGTGGCCCTGCTGGATTATGACGGCGACGGCTACCTTGATATTTATCTGGTCAATGGTGCTGCTATCCCGTCGCTCAGGAAGGAATCACCGGCGTACTGGAACCGATTGTTCCGCAACAATCATAACGGGACGTTCACAGACGTAACGGAAAAAGCTGGTGTCGCCGGGGCTGGTTATGGCATGGGTGTTGCCGTCGGCGACTATGACAATGACGGATGGCCCGACCTGTTCGTCGCTAATGTGACCGCGAATCAGTTGTTTCACAACAACGGGAATGGAACTTTCACGGACGTCACGAAAAAGGCGGGGCTGCAGGGCGCGACCTTGGATGGAAAGAAAATGTGGTCGGTCGGCGCCGGCTGGTTCGACTACGACAATGACGGCTTGCTGGACCTCTTCGTGGTCAACTACTGCAAGTGGGAGGTCAATCGTGACCCGAATTGCACCATCGGTGGCGGCACCCGCGGATACTGTCATCCAAAATACTATTCTCCAACTCACAACTCTCTTTATCGGAACAAGGGCGACGGTACTTTCACCGATGTCTCCGACAAGACCGCAATCGCTGCACAGTTTGGCAAAGGTATGAGCGTTTCATTTGCCGACTACGACGGCGACGGCTTTCTGGACGCTTTTGTCGCCAACGACACGACTCGTAACTATCTTTTCCATAACATCGGAGGAAAGCGATTCGAAGAAGTCGGCGAGATGGCAGGAGTGGCGTATGGGGCGAATGGTACAGCCCTCTCGGGAATGGGTTCTGATTTCCGGGATGTCAACAATGATGGGCTGCCGGACATTTGGCACACGGCTGTCGAATTCGAGACTTTTCCGCTGTACCGGAATCGAGGCGGAGGGGACTTCACCGACATGACCGTCAGCAGCGGCCTGGGACAGATGACGGCTCAAATGTCAGGGTGGGGAAACGGAATCGTTGACTTTGACAACGATGGCTGGAAGGACTTGTTCGTCGCCCGTTCCAACGTCCTCGACAACATCAACAAGTTGGTTTCTAACCGGCAATATCCGGAAAGGAACTCCGTCTTCCGTAATCATGGCAATGGGAAGTTTCAAGATGTAAGCGTCGAGGCCGGTCCTGACTTCCAAAGGGCCGCCCCTCATCGGGGTCTCTCATTTGGAGATCTCGACAACGACGGGCGGATTGATGTGGTCGTCACCGTGTTAAACGGTCAACCAAAGGTGCTCCACAATGGTTCAGATGGAAACAATCACTGGATCATCCTGAAACTCGAGGGAACGAAAAGCAATCGAATGGGGATAGGCGCACAGGTGCATATCGTCGCCGAAGATGGACGATCGCAGTGGAATGAAGTGACGACGGCGGTAGGCTATGCCTCGTCGAGCGATTCCCGAGTTCATTTCGGGTTGGACCAGAGCCACCGGATTCGCGAACTGGAAATTCGATGGCCGAGCGGAATCCGGCAAGTCCTGCATGATCTGGATGTGGATCGCATCGTAGTCGTGCGGGAGCAGCAAAGCTGATCAGCAAAGTACTTCGGGCTGCAACCTGAAATCGCAAGCTGTATCCAACGATAGGTTGACCATGCCAGGTAGCCGCAAAGACTCGCGCGTTCTAAATACGAAGGCGCGGCGGCATCATTTCACCACCAGGTCTTTCCAGTAGGCGTTGCCCGCTTCGTGATGTGGAACCAGTACTCGTTGATAGAGCCGCAAGACGACCTCCTGCCCGGCATAGGTCGATACATCGACGTTAATGTCCTGCCAACTTCGCGTGTCCGAGCTCCCCGCGATAAGTTTGTCCAGGACTTTGTCGTCGTTCACATACACCTGCAGCTGCCATGCCCGGCCCGAATCCACACCGGCTTTGAAACTCAGGGCCGGATTGTTGCCGAGTTTCAGCGTTTTTCTCAAGACCGCTCCGCGCACTTCATCCCGAGGATAAGTGGACAAGACTTCTCCATCGAGATAAGTGATCCCACGGATTCCGGCCATCCCTCCGCCAGCTCCGCCGAATCCGGCCCGATCCAGGGTCCACTGAGGATTCCAGTAGCGGACCAGGTCCGCTAATCGGAACAATTCGGCCGGTTGAGTCTCAGGCTCCTGAATCTCAATTCTGAGCACGCTGCCGTCGTCGATGGCTCCGTGCGCCACTGCGTTTGCGATGCCCAGTCTCGCTGTTCGGCTCGCCAACTCCGTGATGCTCTCGTCTACAGCCGGCGTCAGACGTAATGGACCCATGGTTTCACCCTTGATTCGGTCGTGCAGTTCGGAGACCTGCCCGGCCGGCAGGGCCTTCATACCCCACATGGCTGCCACCACGGACTCGGCATTGGCTGCATTGCAGTCGGCATCGGCGAAGTCCGCGGCGTGCACCGTCAGTTCGATGGTCTTCTGAAAGTCACCTCTCCCAAACCACACCGCGGTGGCAACAAGGCCGCCGTTGACGACCGCATTATTTGTCGCTGGGTACTCGATCCCCCAGCGCTCGTCAATAGCGCGAAAGATCTGTTCTGGTCCGGCGCCACTATCCGCCATGGCGATGATCATCTCCAAGCACTTGCGATACGGTGACTCCGGGTGGATCAAAGTTGCGGCTTTCCGAACGACCGTGCGGGAATTCTTTTCCGCGAAAGCAATACTGATCATTGCGGAAACGAAGACAGCTCCGTCCGTTCCCTCGGCATAACCGTTAATATGGCCCAAGCGACGGGCCAGTTCACCCGCAAGATTGGGCATCCCCGGACTGAGCGCCCCATATACATCACTGCTGAATTGCGGTCCGATCGTCCACCAGAGTCTGTTGTAGCGGGGATGGCCAGTGTCCGGAGGCTTTATGCCGCGCTTCAGAAGTACCAGGGCCTGTTCGCTTGATCCCCAGGAACCGGCGTTGTTCTCCAGCCACTGCTGACCGAGTTGTTCGACCGTCAGTCCTATGCCGTATTTCTCGAACGCGCGGACGGCCACCATTTCATAGTAGTAATCGTCATCGACCGGAGCGTAGCCCGGCACATGACTTAACGGTGTCACCGGAAGCGCCGAAGCGGGTTGGTGTTCGAATCGGACACCCGTATTCTGCCCAATCATCTGCGCCATCCAGATTGCTTGCACTCGATCGATGTACTCTGCATGCGAGAGTTGCAGAATTCGAGATGGTGCGTGCGTCTCGCTCGGCCTTGGCAGTTGGCCATGCAGGCCAACGCTACCCGACGCAGCCGCAATGAAGAAGATGAGCAACAGAAACTTTTGCGGGTTCATGATCTTCGGTCCTCCCTCAGTCTGTGACGAATGAACTTGTTGCAGCATCCCGCATGGGAACCTTCACACAATATCGGAATAGACATGAGGTTTGAAACGTTTTATATTTCCTCCCGGAGATCCTCGTTGAAGGAGCGGACTTATGTTCTCCACGATAAGACTCATTGCTATCACAATTCTGGTTGTTCTCTGCTCAATGTCGCTGGCGCAGGATTCCCGCTATCGGCCCGAGCGTCAGCAGATTCCAACGCCTGGATGCCTTGTCATGAAAGGAGCGTGGGAGGGTGGGGGCACAGCCTGCCAGAAAAATGAACACGACACATGGCTCGATGACATTCGCCACTGGCGCACGGAGCGCAAGATTCGCATCGGCTACAACGGATCCCGGTATGACATGCCGGAGTTGAAATGGACGCAGTCCAGCTTCTTCCAACCGCAGATGATGGTCGAGGACCGGTACTTCTACGATCCCATTGCACATCGCTACACGGTGGATCGGTATCTCGACGATCTCGAGAAACGTTACGGCGGCATCGATGCCGTACTCATCTGGCCAACCTACCCGAACATGGGCATCGACAATCGCAACCAGCACGACTTGATCCGCTCGATGCCGGGTGGAGTGGCCGGCGTGCGCCAGATGATTGCCGATTTCCATAAGCGCGGCGTCCGCGTTCTTTTCCCGATGATGATGTGGGATCAGGGCACGCGCGATCCCGGGATGCCGTGGCCCGATGCAATTGCCAGCTTGATGAAGGAAGTCGGGGCCGACGGTATCAACGGCGATACGCAGGATGGAGTGCCGCTGGCGTTTTCTCTCGCCTCCGACAAGGTCGTGCACACCCTCGCCTTTGAGCCCGAAGGCGGCCCATCCGACGAGGCTCTCGCCTGGAACGTGATGACCTGGGGCCAGTATTCGTACCCATTTGTTCCCATGGTGGACAAGTACAAATGGATGGAGACGCGCCACATGGTCAACATCTCCGACCGATGGAAGCGCGACAAGACGGATAACCTGCAGTTCGCGTTCTTCAACGGTGTGGGCTGGGAAAGTTGGGAGAACATCTGGGGGATCTGGAATGAGGTCACGCCGCGGGACGCCGAGGCCACACGGCGCATCGCTACCATCGAACGGGCGGTGGCGCCATTCCTGATCAGTCCTGATTGGGAGCCGCTTGCACCAATGTTGCGATATGGCGTTTACAGCAGCCGTTGGCCGATGGGTCAGCAGACGCTGTGGACCATCGTGAACCGGAATGAATACGACATCGACGGGCCTCAGATCGAACTCGCGCCCCAAGATGGCATGCGGTATTTCGACCTCTATCACGGGGTAGAACTCAAGCCGACAAAGAACCCGAAAGGAAGCACTGTCCTTAGCTTCTCCATGGAAGCGCATGGTTACGGAGCGCTACTGGCGACGTCATCCGCCCCCGAGAACAACATCGAGAATCTCATGGCGAAGATGAAGGAACTGACGGCGAAGCCTCTGGCCAGTTACTCGCATGAGTGGAAGGTTCTGCCGCAGAAGATCGTTGCTATTGCGCCGACCAAGCCGCCCTCCGGGTCTCCCGGCGATATGATCAAGATTCCCGAATCTGACTTTGATTTCCGCGTCGAGGGGATTGAGATCGAAGGATTCGACGATATCGGAGTGGACGTGCAGTATCCGTGGGAAGATACGCCACGACGTTTCCACGATCATCCGATGTACATCAAGTCATTCTGGATGGACAAGTATCCGGTGACCAACGCGCAGTTCAAGAAGTTTGTCGATGCGACTCACTACCATCCGCAGGATGATCTGAATTTCCTGCGGGACTGGAAAGACAGCAACTATCCCTCTGGTTGGGACAAGAAGCCAGTGACGTGGGTTTCCTTGGAGGATGCGCGAGCCTATGCGGCATGGTCGGGGAAGCGCCTGCCGCACGAATGGGAATGGCAATATGCGGCCCAGGGCACCGATGGGCGTCTGTATCCCTGGGGGAATGATTGGAAGGCCGACGCCGTTCCCGTGCCGGACAAAGGTCGCACGATGCGCGGACCGGACCCCGTCGATGCACATCTTCAGGGTGCAAGTCCGTTTGGAGTGATGGACCTGGTTGGAAACGTCTGGCAGTGGACGGAAGAGTTTCAGGACGAGCACACGCGAGGGGGCATTCTGCGCGGAGGCAGTTATTACCAGCCCCAGGGATCCATATGGTATTTCCCGCAGGCTTACAAACTCGGTGAGCACGGGAAGCTCTTGATGACGTCCCCGAGCATGGATCGCTCAGGGGGACTCAGCTTCCGCTGCGTTCAGGATGCGGAGTAGGTCGGATGGGCACTCCTCTTGCTGTTGAAGGCTGAGGCCCAACTCGGCAACGGCCAATCTGCTAACCTGAGCTTCGTGGTATCAGATGAATCCTCCGGTCACAATGCGGCAAATCGCGGAGCGCGCCGAGGTTTCCATTGGCACCGTGTCGCATGTCATCAACGGCACGGCCAAGGTGCGGGAGAAACTCCGGCAGCGAGTACTGGACGCGATTCGCAGCCTGGGTTATCAACCCAGCCAGTTGGCGCGAGGTCTTCGCCGCAACCAGACCAACATCGTGGTGATGATTGTTCCCGATATCACAAACCCGTTTTTCCCCGCGGTTGTGCGCGGCGTGGAGGATGTTGCCTATAAAGGCGGATTTCGTCTGGTTCTTTGTAACACCGATAACGATGCGCAAAAAGAGAGCTTCTATCTGAATGAAATGCGATCTTACCGGCCCGCAGGCTGGCTTGTGATCCCGGCGACCGACAGCCATATGGCAACCCAGTTAAAATCGTCGGCCATTGCAGGGCCTCCGGTTGTCTGCATTGACCGCCAGCCTCCGGACTGGAAGGGAGACGTGGTGCTGGTGGCCAATGAGGCTGGAGCATATAGCGCTACGCAACATCTCCTGCGCATGGGGCATCGTCAACTCGCAGTGATCACCGGACCGCTGCACCTGACCAACGCCGTCGAGAGATTAAAGGGATTCGAACGCGCCCTGGCGGAAGCCAAGGTGTCAATTGAACCGGAGTACATTCAGGAAGCGCGGTTTAATCGTCAGAGCGGGTACCAGGCAGCAACGCGACTCTTGCGCATGTTGCCTCGGCCGACTGCGATTTTTGCATGCAACGATCTGATGGCGATGGGCGTTCTGCTGGCGACCCGGGAGTTGGGTCTCCACTGTCCCGAAGATGTATCTATTGTCGGATTTGATGACCTCGACTTCGCTGAGTTTACGGCTCCAGCACTGACTTCGGTACACCAGCCCGGATATCAGATCGGTACCACCGCGGCACGTCTCTTGCTCGACCGAATTGACGGCTCGCGGGGTTCCCCCCAGAAAATAGCGTTGCCCAGTGAGTTGAAGATCCGCCATTCGGTTGCATGTCTTTCCCCCACAGTTCCTCCTGCCAGATCGAAACGGCGCGAGGCCGCTTTCGAGATTCGCTGAGTTCCCCCGAGAGGCTCCTGTTCTGTACTTGTCGTCGGCATTTGTTTTATTTCTGCTTGACAACGGTTTTGCAGCGGGAATACACTCCGCCGTTGTGAGATTGAAACGTTTCAAAACAACGATTCCTGCCCTGACTGGCCCTGACTGATCGTACGGCTTTTGTCAGCGCTGAGCACTCACCGTAGAGGAGGGTCGTATGCGTCACCGTTGTGGCTCGCTCCTGATTGGTCTCTTCCTTCTGCTCGCCTCCGCCTTACTCGCTCAAGTCGTGATCACGAGCACAATTCTTGGCACAGTCACCGACCCACAAGGGGCCATGATTCCAGACGCCAACGTCGTATTGAAAAATCTCGATACGGGCGTTCAATGGACTGCCTTGACCAACGGCGGCGGTGAATATCAGTTCCCGAATCTCATTGCGGGCCGCTACAAGCTGGAAATTGCCAAAGAGGGCTTCGCCAAGGCAGTTTCGACGGAAGTACCGCTTGAGAACGGTACCACCAAGCGCGTGAACATCGCGTTGAAAGTGGGGCAATCCGAACAGGTCGTGGAAGTCAGCGCAGCTGCCGCTCTCGTCAAGACCGACGACGCCAATGTTTCCGAGGTGATCGAGAACAAATTCGTACGGGACCTTCCCGTCGAAGGCCGCAGCTTCCTCAACTATGCGCAGATCGTCCCTATGTTCAACAGCGGCACGAGCGACAACGGGCGCATCTCCTGGGGTCTTGCCTCTGCCACCAGCACGGGCGCAAAACAACTGAACGTGGGCGGGACAGAATATGGAGTCGGATACTACATTGACGGCCTCAACAACAACGACAACTGGGTTGAGGGCCCGGTCACAAACGTCAACATGGACGCGGTGCAAGAGGTAAAAGCGGAGGTGATCAACTACTCCGCGGAGTACGGCCGCGACGTGGGTCAAATCAGCCTGACGACCAAGTCCGGCACCAATAACCTGCACGGCACCGTCTACGACTTCTTCCAGAATTCGGGCATGAATGCCAATGATCCTTACTCGATCGTTTATGGCGTTCCCCGAACACCCTATCACCAGAACCAGTACGGGTTCACCGTCGGCGGCCCAGTTTACATTCCGCACGTCTTTAACGGACGCAACAAGCTGTTCTTCTTCGCGTCTGCCGAGTGGTTGCGTAGTCGATCTCACGGCACAATGCGTGCCTATGTTCCCACCGCGCTTGAGCGAACGGGCGACTTCAGCGAGTGGCTGGCGAACTTCCCCGTCGATCCTGCGCAGTGTGACGGTACTGGGAACGCGCCCGCTAACTGCCGTTATGTGATTTACGACCCGAATACCTATGATCCTGATACATCAACCCGGCAGCCCTTCCCCAACAACGTTATCACCAACCCCGACCCGATCGCGCTAGCGTATCTCTCTCACTTTCCGGATCCGAACTTTAAGTCGCCGGTGGCCACCGATTTCAACAACTGGTCCGGCCCCACAACCGACGGCATCGACAACAACAACTATTCCGCGCGTGCCGATTACAACATCTCGAAACGCGACAGCTTGTATTTTCGTTACTCGCACGATTACGGCACCAAGCTGCATGAAGGCGGATTGATTCCCGAGTTGGCTCTCGGCAACGGACCGGTCCACACCACCAACATGTATCAGGTGCACTGGGTGCACGCCTTCGGTTCCACCTTCAGCAACGAGCTTAACTTCAGTGTGACGAGAGCCAGGAATGCCAGCAACCAAGCAGCCCAGATCAACAAATTCATGCAGACGACCTGGCTGCCGGATTTATTTCAGAACACCTCTACGGGAGGCGCGGGGTTTACGTCATATGACCTGAGTCAACTTGGGATCAAGGACGATGCGACGTTCAGGGTTGGTTTCCCCGATGGTTCTCTCTTCAGTCCGCTCAGCCTGGGAGCAACCGAGTACTGGTATCAGTGGGTACCGATTTACCAGCTTTCCGACAACGTCGCAAAGACGATCGGACGCCATACGCTCAAGGCCGGTTTCTATTGGCAGCGGCGGGACGAGCGCGACAATGATGTGATCCGCTCGATGAGCGTGGGGGACTACACCTATACCAGTCAGGGACCTTTGGCCATCGACGGGTCCGGTTGGAATGCTCTCGCCGAGTTCGAAACGGGCTACGTGGCGACCATGAACCAGCGCACTCCCCTGACCGGCGGCGATGGCAGTCTCTGGTTCCGCATGCCCGAGTACTCGGCCTACTTCAACGACTCGTGGAACGTAACCCCCAAACTCACCCTGACCCTTGGACTCCGCTACGACGTCGGTGTGCCTGCCAGCAGTGTGGACAACTACTGGGGCGTACTCGATACCTCGTATTCGGGATACCGCCTGGTGATGCCCGGCCTCACCCCGGGAACACACAATCCGCCGTTCCCAGCCGACAAAAACAATTTCGCCCCCCGCATTGGCTTCGCCTACCGCATCGCAGACAAAACGGTCGTCCGGGGCGGTTACGGAATGTTCTATGAAACCGGCCGCTTCAAATTTCTGGATCAGATGTTCTGGAACTCGCCCGGATACGGTGGAGTGACTTACGACTCGGCCACCTATTCCGGCGATTCGAACGTGCCCTTTTTCACCTTGGGCGATACGTTTGAGCCTCCCGTCTCGATCGAAAAGGGGACGTGGCCGATTCCTCTGGGAGAGAAGGGCGGTGAACTTTATCCTCAGCAATGGGTGCAGACGATCGACAAAAACAGCGCAGTCACACCCTACCTTCAGCGCTGGAGCCTCGATGTTCAGCGTGAACTCGGAAAGGCGCTCGTGGCAACGGTCGGCTATGTAGGTTCAGAGGGCACGAAGCTGACCACGCAGTACGATCTGAATCTGCCGCCTCAAGGGGTCTATACCGATTACAACGGTGACTTCCTCGATGCCCGCCCGCTTAGCGGAGTTGCTCCCGGCCGTTGGGATGCGATCTATGCCGTGCATCACAATCGCAGTAACAATTATCACGCCTTCAACGCGCAATTGAAGACGCAAAACTGGCATGGATTGACCAGCATTGTGAACTATACCTGGTCGAAGCAAATGGATACGTTCTTCGGCGAAAGCGGCGAGAGTGGTGTGCAGTTGATTGGCGGCCAGTGGCATCCGGAGTGGTCCTACGGTCCCTCCGACGCGAACCACACACATCGTTTTGTGGCCGCTCTGATGTACGAACTGCCCGGCAAGAGTCTCTCCAGTCGTTTCCTGCGCGAGGCTCTCGGCGGGTGGCAGATCAATACGATCACCACTTTCGAGACCGGCGCACCGGTCACGGTGTTGAATGGTTATACGAGCTCTTTCGACTTCATGGGAGACGTCCCGGACCGTGTCTGCAATGCCAACCTGTCTGGCGGAGACCGGACCTTCTACCACCAGTTCAATACCGACTGTTACGTGGAACCGCCACCTGACCCAGATACCGGTTTCGCGATCCATCGTGGGAACGAACGCCGGAACAATCTAGTGGGTCCGGGCATCAACAACTGGGACATGTCGCTCAGCAAGTCCTTCAAGCTATTCGGCGAGGGACGCGAACTGCAGTTCCGGGCAGAATCGTTCAACGCCTTCAATCACACGCAATGGTCGAGCATCAGTGATGTCGGTTCCGGAGGCTTTCTGACCGACGATCGCCTCACCAATCCCGAGAGTACATTCGGTTCGGTCACCGGCGCTCGTTCCGGACGCCACATGCAGGTGGCATTGAAATTCGTTTTCTGACGAAGCGCATTCCTGACGCAGGCGTCTTCCCGATGCTTGCGTCAGGCCCCTATTTTTCCCAGGATCGGAAGACTCAGGTCGAATATGTATCAACCGGAAGCGTACGCGATCGCGCTGTTATTCATGATCGGAAGCATGCTGTGTTGGGGTTCGTGGGCCAACACCATGAAACTTACGCCGGGCTGGCCCTTTCAGCTTTTCTACTGGGACTACATTCTCGGCATCATTGCTGCTAGTCTTCTTTGGGGCCTCACGCTCGGCAGTGCCGGCGGAGGAGAACTGTCCTTCCTCAGAAATATCGGCAGCGCTGATGGAACTCATATTGCCTTCGCACTGCTGGGCGGAGCGGTGTTCAATGTTGCGAACCTCCTGCTAGTGGCCGCAATTGACATTGCCGGCCTGGCCGTAGCCTTTCCCATCGGCATTGGGCTAGCTCTTGTCGTTGGAGTCCTGCTGAACTATTTCATTTCGCCCCAGGGAAGTCCTCTGTTGCTGTTTGGCGGAGTCCTGCTGGTCGTCCTTGCTATCGTCGTGGATGCGCTGGCGTATCGGCGACGGGAGACTACTCAAAAGACTCTGAGCGCACGCGGCATTCAGATCAGCCTGGCGTGCGGCGTGCTAATGGGAGTCTTCTATCCCCTAGTTGCGAAGGCAATCACGGGAGAACGTTCACTCGGTCCCTATTCCGTGGCGTTCTTCTTTGCGCTGGGTACGGCCGTGTGTGCGATACCGGTGAACTATTTCCTGATGCGGAAGCCGCTCACCGGTGGCCAGCCGGTGAGCATGTCCGACTACACGAAAGGGCGGACCGCCTGGCATGTGTGGGGAATCGTGGGCGGAATGATCTGGTGCACGGGTGCCATTTTGAATTTCGTTGCATCGCACGCGCACATCATCGGTCCGGCCGTCTCGTATGCGATCGGTCAGGGAGCAACGATGATTTCTGCGATCTGGGGCGTCTTTGTATGGAGAGAGTTCGCCAGCGCACCTCCGGGCGCGCGAAAGCTGATACCACTGATGTTCATTTTCTTCCTCGTCGGGTTGGGCGCAGTCGCGGTGGCACCGGTATTTCCACGATGACCCGGCCACGACCACTGCGGCACCGGAACCAACTGCGGCGAATGCAGGAGAAGAAGCCGGAAACGATATGGCGAAGCCGATCGTAGTTGTCGGAAGCATCAATCTTGATCTGGTAGCAGCGACCAAACGAATCCCGACTGCTGGTGAAACCGTCGCCGGCCTGAGCTTCCAGACTTTTCCTGGCGGAAAGGGGGCGAATCAGGCGGTGGCGGCAGCACGCCTGGATGGTCTCGTACGCATGATCGGAAAGGTTGGAGCGGATGCTTTCGGGGAAGAGTTGCTGCATCGCCTGCAAGAATCAAATGTAGACACGTCGGCGGTTGAAATGGTTCGCGGATCTTCGGGCGTCGCCCTGATCACTACCGATGAAAAGGGACAAAACGCAATCACCGTCGTTCCTGGTGCAAACGCGAAGCTGACTCCGGCAGATCTTGACAGCAATATCGACCTTGTCCGCAGCGCTGGGATTTTGCTCACCCAACTGGAAATCCCTCTGGAGACGGTGGAGTATCTCGCCACAATCGCCGCCCAGCAACGAATCCCGCTCATACTCGATCCGGCACCGGCACGCTTTCTGCCGCCATCATTGCTCAAACGTGTAGACTGGCTCACGCCCAACGAGACCGAAACTTCTTTACTGCTTGGGCACGGACCGCAAAACCTCTCCGATCATGAGGTCGAAGAGGCTGCCATCGCCCTGTTTCAGCTAGGCAGCCAAAACGTCATTCTGAAACTTGGGGACCGGGGTTGCTATGTGGCCCTGTCGAATGAAGCCCCACAGTGGTTGCCGGCCTACGATGTGAAGGCAGTAGATACGACCGCCGCGGGCGATGCTTTCAACGGCGCTTTCGCAGTCGCTCTGATGAACGGACGAGAACCGCTGGAATCGGCAGCCTGGGCGTCGGCGGTTGCCGCGATCTCCGTGACTCGTCCCGGTGCCCAGCCGTCCATGCCAACCCCTTCCGAAGTAGATCGTTTCCTCGAGGACAGTCACTGTTTCAAGTCCACTCGCGTTTGAAACGGAAGGAAGCTGGTAAATGCACTTCCTCATCTGTAGGCCATTCAACTCAAGAATGGAATCTTCTACGAAGACAATGCTTTCGAGAAACGCTGGGTTCCGAAGTCCGAGGATCCCAACGCTCTCGCACAAATTGATGCCGTTTTTGTGACAGTCGAACCACGCGGCGGTAGCGACAAGCCGAGCGGCAAGCCCCTTCTTTTCGCCTATCTCAGAGCCGACCCCAACCACCCATGATTTCCGGACGGGAGAAGGGAATAGAGATGGTCCCAGAGCACCACCATCTGAAATCGTGCTGGAACGGGAACTTAGATCAACTCATCTCTGCTCTGTCTCCGATTGACTCATCACAACTCAGCAGTTCGTTCGTGTCTGAATCGGGCGTCCCCTTGTTGTGGGGCGCGCATGGCGCGTGGGGCGCTGAGTGGAGATGTGTGGATGTTGAGTTGGGATGGGGTGCCGGCTGCTTCACAGTTGTACCGTGCGGGGCTCGGGATTAGCGCGCTGGTGTCAGATGGCATGCTGACGATTGCCTAAGTGACTGCGACGCCGGAGCGTTGGACCCCGGTAAAGGGTTCGAACTCCCCTCAGTCCCCGCAGTGGGGTCGCTTGAACTCTTTCTAAGCCTTATCTTGTTCCCTTCCTTCCTCATGGTAATTGTGAAGCACGCAATGGATCAGCGCAAGGGTGGTTTCACCCGTCACGAACTCGCTCCAGCCGGTTGTGTTCCTTGCATTTGCACCACAAGTAACGCCCGTCTGCCACATCTCGTGGCGAGTATGAGCAAAGGAATACACGACTGAACGGGAGTCACTCGAATGTTCTGCGAGGGGCTAGCTGTCGATTTCGCCTAATCGGAGTATCGGCGACTCGGAGCGGCAGCAGACGCCATAGCGCTCCCAAAGCCGAAACCACGGGCTGTGCGCGAGCAGATCATCGTGCCGCCGATTTGCAGCCGAGATGTCGCTTGCGGTGAGCGGCCTTATGTCCGGCGCTTCGAACATTTCCTGCAGCTGCTCGATGTCGTCAATAATGCGTTCAACGTCCATTCCGTCTTAATATCCAACACAAAGGCGGAAACGGTCAAACGGAAGCTGCATTGGTGACGTAACCGCGATAGTTGCGGATCAGACTCTTGAGCGAAGCGCGAGCCGCTCCTCCACTGATGTCAGGCATGATGACCAATTCGAGAACGGTGACATCCGAGAGTTGAACGTCATATTCCTCGATCTCACGTGTGGTGTGTGTGGGCTGAAATTCCACTGCTGGCGCACGATTTCTCGAAACGAGCGCCCGCCATCTGGAGACTATCGCAACACGAATTGCCTAAAGACGCAATGTCATCCCGTCTGCGCAATTTCATCGCATGAATCTAACGCTGCCCCCTCTTGCACTGCAGTCTTGGATTCTTGTTGTCCCTCTCGTGTCTCACACTTCAGAATGTTCGACAATCCGCACAGCATTCTTTTTACCAAGGAGAGACGACAATGGCGCAGAGACATCAACGCGGCTGGCTAAAAACGGAAAGCGCGCTCAAGGCGAGACCTGGGTATTTTTCTTCCGCACCACTCGTAAGTCTGATGGCAAACGGGTGGAAAACAAAATCCCTGCAGACTTAATCCGACACCTTCCCGACGCAAGCAGTGCATGGGCCGAGGTCGAACGACTTCATGTTCCTGTCAACCGGGTAGACTGCGATGCGGATTGATCCTTTGGAGACTTGGCTCAACACGGTTGGCCGCGCCCATCGGGCCCTTGAGTCTCGCAAGTTCTTGCTGCACATGTCTGATACCAAATCACGAAGGCCAGAAGAAGGCTCGTCATTGGAAATGGCGTTGGATCTTTCCGAGCGTATGCAAGCAGCCTAACCCTGAGACCCTATTCATCACCGATCACTGGAAAGAGCCTTGACCGGAGTGCCTGCATGCGCACCTGTCAGATCCCATCACATCTGAACAAGCTGAGGCACTTTGCGATGCGATCGAAAAGCGCGTCACACTCGATACCGTCATTGATTGGCCAAATGGCGAGTATCCGTGGAGCACTTTTCTTGGGATAAAGAGAGAAATTGACGCGGCCCGCGAGGACTTCAAAACAATTACAGCCTCTTTCTTGCTTTGCTGCGATGGCGAGTCGTATGATTTGTTCTCCTCCCGTGTACTCTCGCTGAGAAGTGATCCCACGGTTTCGACTATGGAGTGGCCAGTTGTCCCAACTGGCCGGGCCCGGTAGTTGGGTGCGGAAGCGACCCGCAAAGGGGCAGTCATGAAGAATCCATACGAAGTTCTGCAGTCAAAAGAAGAGATGGTTTGCCAGTTGCGCCGGGAGACGGAGGCGCTTCGGTTCCTGATCGGGTTGCTCGATAGCGAGGACGGGGCTGACGCATCTCCGGCCAACCCGCCGAGCGGACCAAATGCTGTTTATCTTCTGACGAACTCGGGTCGACTGGAGGTGGTCGTGCAAGGCACGCCACGTCTCCGATTTGGTGGCCAGATGCGGATGCCAATGGAAATCATGAGAATTGGGAACGAGTTCCATATTTTCCTCCCAACTCCCCAGGCTAGTGGCGTCTCTTTCGAACTACTAGAAAAAGGGGCCGCATAGCCCTCTTGTCGAGCAAGGACATCGCGAGTTCGCGTCATGGTTTTATTGCAGCAAAGCGCAGGCGAGTGTAATCCGCTGTCCACTTCCCGTTTGCATCGCAAAGAACAGGCTTGAGCAGCGCGGTAACTTCATCAAGAAAGCCGCCGCGCTCCTCGCACGGCAATGCGGCCGAGAAGGGATTGGCAAATGTGTCCAGCCACCCGCGCATTCCGGTTGGCAGTGAGGTGGGGCGCGGAATCAGTTGTACACTTTGCGGCACAAAACCAGCCTGCCGCAGCCGCAGTTCATAGTCTTCGACTGTCGGGAAATACCACGGAATCCACGAAGCCGCGTCCCGGATGCCCCGGCGCTCCAGCGTGGCCACTAACGCGACGGTAATAGCGCCCACGCACGCATGCCCGCCCAATTCGCCCACGAACCTTCCTCCAGTCCTCAGGGCGCGAAATGCACCTGCAATAGGTGCGTCCGGATCGTCCTTGATCCAGTGCAGGACGGCATTGGAGAAGACAGCGTCGAATTCGTTCTCAAAGACCAGCGCACGGGCATCCATTGCCCTCGCGTCAAGGCCGAGCCGCAGAGCGGCGGCGATCATCTCCGGAGATTGGTCGACGCCCACCACCTGTGCACCGAGCGCAACCAGCTTTTCGGTCAGGGCGCCGTCGCCGCAACCCAAATCGAGGATGCGCTCGCCCGACTGGACCTGGAGCAAATCCAGCACAGGTTGCCCGAGCGCGGGCACGAAATGAGCATTATCTGCGTAGGCAGCGGCATTCCAATGCTGGGAGGATGTTGATGGGGAGGAAAAAGCCACGAAGAAACTCCTTCTTTAATAATTAGGGTATCCGATCGTAGAGGTGCGGAGCCGCAGCCATTGAAATAATCTACACTCACCTGCCGCAGCGAAAAGCGACCGCGTCAAGGCTCTTGACCTGCCGCGAAACGGGGATGTTAATATGCTGCCCGTGAATTGGCGGGAGATGTGCTGCACCAACGTGGCGCACTATCCGGAAGGCAAGCAGGGGTGGATGGAGGCGTGATTTTTAAATGGGCTGAAGCGCAGCCTGCCGACACCCAAGTCACTGTTGATGCCGTCGCTCCCTGGAAAGGCGGCACGGCGGAAAGCGCTGAGCGAGATCGGGCAGATTACACAAGCTCGAAGCCAGGAAGCCGCACTGCCTTTGGGTCGAACGTCAACGTGCGCGTACACCCTGCCCGCGGTCCAAGCTCTGCGATCAGCGCGTCTGCAAATGCTCCGCGCCGCCCTTGCTTTAGGGCACCATGGCAGTGAAGACTTCTTGCTCGTTTTCGATCGCAAGAATCTCGACCTGCAGCAGGCGTTCGACCGCGGCCTCATTCATTTGCAAAAAAGAAAGCAGGGTACCCCTTGGAGATTGGGCGGCTGACCGGCGCAGGAGGAAACTTCATTTTCAGATGGACAAACCAATAATTGTCATTCGAGTGATAAACGACACGTCCCGTGGGCGAAACAGCTAGAAAGTAGAGATCTTTAATATGGGAGTCGTTGAGTTCCTTCTGTTCTTTCCCCGTAACCGCGTCGAATAGAACAAGCCTCCCGGTTTTTTCCGGTTTGTCCCCCATCCCGGTTTCTTCGATGAACACGTGGCCACCGCCGGGCACAATGTGAACATTGGGTGCCACCGTTGTCGGAACTCCCTGCAGGCGCACTAACTTCTGGGTTCTGCGATCTGCTACCGCCAGCACCAGTTGTTTGTCGTCCGCCGTAAACAGTCGTAACAGAACTCGGTCCCCGGAACTTTCCAGGATTTGGTTCGGAGTCTGCGTCTTGTTCGGGCTATAGGCGGACAGGTCGAGACTCGTCTGCGCCATCCAATCCGAAGGCTTGAGGATTTTCAAAGTCCCAGACTGCAACTCCAGATGTGGCGGCGCTTCCAGGCTCTCGCCACCGTGCAAATGATTCACCAGCTCCATTCGCGGAACGGAGAAGCTGAGCACCCGATAATCCTTAGTGCCATCTGCCTTTGGCTCATTCGAAATGGGCACGACCGTGGAAAACGTTGACGCTGTACGGTCGTATACCGCTTGCGATGCCAGGCAGGAATCCAATGCTCCCTGCACTACGGGAACCAGCGACTCCTTCCCCGTCCGCTTCGCCAGATCATACGTCTCCATCTTGCGGCCGGTGATTGTATCCAGCTTGTCCACCCGTGCATCGCAACTGATTACGTACAGAAACCGGCCCGGGGTCGCCGCTTGGACCGGGAGGCAAATAACGGGCAGCTGCAACGCGAAGCTTAACAGCACGGGCAATGCTCGACGGTATTGCGGCATGGGCTCCCTCAAAACGCTGCTTTGGCTTCGACGTCTTCTACGTAATTCGGATCGCCCCGTTTTTTGGTAGGAACATTATTCTGATCATAGAACTTGATGCGCTCTTCTTTCGTGACCTGCTCCCATTCGGCTTTGCCTTTTGTGCCGCTGGGGTCCTCGGTGACCACCAGCACTCCGTCTTTGTCCACCTTCACTCTGTACTCGTGTATGCCCGCATAGCCATTGAACCCGCGCACGGTATCCCGCTCAAGCTGATTATCGGTGTAGTCGGGCAGTTCGATGTCTAGATCCTTGATCGGTGCAGCGGTACCGGCATCCGGCGTGCCCGCCGCGGCCGCTTTCAGTTTTGCTTGCCTCTTCTCGTTATAGGTCTTGACCAGCGCCTTAAACTCCGCGCCGTCGCGCACACTCTTAGGATAGGCCTTCGCGACCGCTTCCTTCTGTTTGTAGAGGGCCCATCCGCCTTTGATGTTTTCTTTCCAGTTCCAGACCTGGTCATCCGTTGGCGCCGGGCTGGTAAGCTGGCACAGACCCACCCCTCCGTATCCGTCCCCGCTCCACAATGGACAGGTGTCCGATAGGAACTGCTTCAGGCCGCTCTCGACCCGAATCAGCTTGCGGAACGCCTGGTTCGGTGCAGCCACCAAGGCGAGCGCTCCCACCGACGGATTCGTTCCCGTGACCAGCAGGTCCTTCGTGCTGGCGGTCAGCGTGTTGCCCACGACCACCACCGTAACCGAAATCGTCAGCGATCCCCCGCGAACCTGTGTGAACGGAATCTGAAGCTTGTTCGTCGGTGTCATCTGCGTAATGTCGTCATGCTTGATGATACGTTGCGTGGCATTGGCGCACCCCTGCCCATTAAAGCTCAGGGTCACTTTCCATTGATACTGCAACGGCACCTTGGGGTCGGGAGTGACGTTTTGCAGTTCCGCAGTAACCGTAATTTTCGGCATCTCGCATTGTTCGGAAATAGGAAACTTCGGTCCCGGTGGGTCCACTGTCAGGACTACCGCAGGGTTTGGCATCGCATTTCTCTCCTGGATCGTTGACGAGATTACATCGGATGTGCTGAAACAGGGCCGAACGGATGAGCAATCCCGCGAATTCGTTGGGTACGAGGATGCCGAAAACCAGCCATGCTGTCAACTCAATTCCAGATCGTGTCAATTCCAGATCGCTGCTCTTGTGACGGTAGTGCTATTGATCCTCGCCGACAAGGGGTCAAGCGTGCGGGTACAGGAGATCGAACATGCCGAGGGACGTAAAACACTGGAACTGGAACTGAACTACGGTTGGGCCCATTTCTTTCTCGCCCGGGCCTGCCTGCAAAAGGGGATGGCGAAAGAAGCTTTCACTGAGTTTAAGGAGTGGGTCAGCCTGCAGCCGAACTTTCCCAAAGCCCAGGCGGATATCGCTCTCGCCTATGCCGCAATTGGGGATCGAAAAACGGCTCTTAAAATCTACGAGCAATTGAAGCAGCAATCGAAGCGAGAATATGTCACACCCTATCCCATGGCAAGAGTCTGCCTGCACTTGGGTCGGAAAGAGGAAGCCTTGGCGTGGTTACAGAAGGACCTCGCCATCAACGATGGCGACATGAACCAAATCAACGTGGATCCCGACTACGACGGCCTTCGCTCCGACCCGCGCTTCCAAGATTTGCTGCGCCACATGAAGTTCCATCAATGGGCGGTAGGTCTCGACGCGCCTACGAGCAGACTAAGGCAGAATACAAGACGTTGCGAGGTCCTGCATGATGTTCCGGCCTCGTGGTTGCCGACAAGCCTTCGGCGAGTTGGGTCCTGGATCGACAAACACCTCGTAAATGAGCACCTTCGCGATGACATCGGTGAGTTCACTACTCTGTCAGGCTTCTGCGTGCTTCCGCCTGTGACCGGAATTCCGTTGCACGGGATCCACGCGAACCGAGACGCAGTCGATAGACCTAAAAGCGTTTAGTCTTCAGTCCAGCTTCCATCCCGTTCACGCTTTCGCCGAGAAGAGCCGCTCCTCGAGCGACTCTTTTGTTGTCGAAGTTCTCCTGCAAGGGTCGTTGGTGCGGCTTGCACAGATAGGGCGCTCTACGTTATGTTGATGTCCTTTGTCGCTGTACCCCTGCCAAGCTGTTCACTTTGCTTCTCGTTGAGGTGAGAGTCAATGCCGAAGTCTCGTCTAAGGTTGAGTTGTGCTTGTACCCTGCTCTCTGCCGTCCTTTGCTCCCTTGCGGTGGCGCAGGAGTTGAATCCTGGGCACAAGGAATTACTTGTGAACAGCCTGCGGATTGAAAAGAGGATTACGGAGAAGCAACGGCTCCTACTTTCCAGCGCGACCCAGAATCGTTTTGCCCTGGCCCACCAAGTCCTCGAGGTAGAACCGGGACTCATGAAACTCCGCATCGCCCCGACGACCGCAAGGGCGCAAAACAAGCCTCACAACCGGACCGATGACGGGATCGAGATGGTCCCGATATCGTCACCGCCCTTTGATTACACCCTGAGTCGTGGGGGCGGATTCAGTCAAAGCGACACATCAACTGCTTGGTGCGGCCGGAATGTGGTGACCGGTTACAACGACAGTTCCGCAATTTTGATGACGCTGAACGCTGCCAGTGGAGGTCTCAGCTTCAGCGGCGTCGCGCATTCCGAAGATGGAGGCAAGACCTTCACGGATCTTGGGTATCTGGATCCCGGCCCGTCAGCGTTCAATTTCTTGGTTGGTAACCCGGCGGTGGTCTGCGCGAATGAGCAACGCTTCTATTACGCCTCCATGTTCTCGACTACGGTACAGATAAGTCCCACGCGACTCGCCTTCAAAGAGGCGATCGGGATCAACATCTCAGATGACGGCGGCCGTACGTGGTCGACTCCGATCGCGGCGGTGTTGAGGGATCCGGTGCACATACTGGAGCGGGAGTCGCTGGCCATTGATCCGTCGAATCCGCAGCGGTTGTTTGTCACTTTTACTGACATTGATTTCGCAACCGCGACCGCTGGTCCGTGTATCGGCCAGAACCAAATGCTGATCGAGATGGTGCGGTCAACCGACGGCGGACAATCCTGGAGCAAGCCCCAAGCCGTAAAGCGAATCTGCGGCAACACGGGCAATGCCGTGAATGGATCGCGAGTGGCAGTCGGACCGGCGGGAGAGGTATACGTCACCTATCTCTTTTACGACAACATCAATGGTCGTGAAGTGATCCAGGTGCGCCGTTCGGACAATCACGGCGTCACCTTCCGTAAAGAAGTGGATGTCACCACCGTCGTTCCAGCTGGCGCGGACAGCATGTTGCAGGGATTGTTCCTGAGCAACGAATACCCTTCGCTCGCTGTGGACCTGTCGAAGGGTGAGAGCCGAGGGAGTCTTTACCTGGCTTGGACTGACGGGCGCAATCACTCGCAGCTTGATTTGTTTTCCGCAAGCGGCGCGTACAACTTCGGAGATGTTCTCCTGGCAAGATCCGACGATCAGGGCCAACACTGGTCAACTCCGGTTGGCGTAAGCCCTGCTGCGAATGGAGCCAACAGAGACCAGTTCTTGCCCTGGGTGGCAGTAGATTTCACTGGAGAAGTGGCTGTGTGCTATTCCGACCGGCGCAATGATCCGCAGAACAATGCCATTGATCACTACTGTTCGGTTTCAAAGGACCGCGGATCCACGTTCCAGGACCTGCGCCTTACGGACAGCAACTGGAGCACCGGCCATTCGAACGACATGGTTCTGCAGCCTTACTACATGGAGACTTACGACGGAGTGAGCCCAGATTGGACGGGGCACAATGGCGGATTCTTCTCCGCGTTTCAATTCCAAAACTATGGCAATCCCAACGCGTACGGAGTGAGGTTGGCCCATGAATAGGACTAGCTTTGAGTTGTGCGTTTTTCGTGCGATGTGTGCGCTGATATTGGTGTCAGCTTTCGGCACTGCGGCGGCAGCCGGTCAAGAGCCTGCCCATGCAGGGGCGATACTGGCGCGCCGAACTGCGACCAGCCAGCGGATCGGCGGAGAACAGCGCGGACTTCTTTCCGCGGCCGCCAGTAACCTGCTGCATCTTTCGGACAGTGCGGCGGTGCGTCCAGTTAGCCCCTCACTCTCCAGCCAGCAAACTCTGCAGCAGCTTATTGCCAACAGGACTTCGAGCCATGTGCGTAACGACGGGAACGTCGTTCCAGTCAATGACAGCCGAAATGACTTTGCATTATCCCGCCTTGCAGGCTTCACGCAGAATGGCAGCAGCAATGCCTGGTGCGGCCAGAATATTGTCGTCGGTTACAACGATTCCTTCGCGTATCTGTACTCGTCAGCATTGGGAGTCGGCTCGAGCTTTAGCGGGGTGGCCGTATCTCATGATGCTGGCGCGAGTTTTCAAGGCTCGCCGTTCCTCGGTGCGGGAACAGATCCAGGCAAGTTTCTTGCCGGCGAGCCCGTGATCGCGTGTTCTGGGAATAGTTTCTATTACGCCTCGTTGTTTCAGTTTCAAAATTCGACCGGTCAGATCGTGAGCGCCGTCGGAGTCAATCGGTCCACCAACGGCGGCGAAACATGGAGTCTTCCCGTTCCGGCGGTCAGGAAGAGTGCAGATACTCACATAGTCGATAAAGAATGGCTGGCCGTCGATCCCAGCAACCCGAGTAATCTGTATCTCAGCTTCACGGATTTCGACTACACCTTTCACAAGGCCTACGGCTGTAACGGTACGGTAAGAGTCGCGATCGAGTTGGCTGTGTCGACTGACGGTGGTCACTCATGGAGCGACCCCACGACCGTAGCTCAGTTATGCGATCCGGCGAGGGGACAAGCCTTGCAAGCGTCGCAAGTCGTAGTAGGAAATGCCGGGGAAGTTTTCGTAGCCTACATCGCGGAGACGAGCCTCGACGAGCAAATTCTTTTCCGCCGCTCCACCAACGGAGGCCTGACGTTCTCGGATGCGACTTCGGTAGCAAGCGCAGTGTTCGCCGGACTGGGCGGCGCGGCGAGACTGCAGAGCCTGATCCAGACAAATTCCTTCCCATCTCTATCGATCGACCGCTCGCATGGCGCATCCCGCGGGAGTCTTTACCTCACATGGACTGACGCGAGCCGCCATCAGATCCCGGACTTTTTGGCGCCAACCCAAAGCTATAACTTTGGCGAGGTCATGTTCAGCAAGTCAACGGACCATGGACGGACGTGGTCGACAGCCGCGGTTGTCAGGCCAACGGCAAAGGGTCGCGAACAGTTTCTACCCTGGACGGCTGTCGATCGCGATGGAACGCTAGCGATCTGCTACTTTGACCGCCGTCGCGATCCGGAAAACAACGGGTTGGACCATTTCTGCGCAGTTTCGCACGATCAGGGCGCGAGCTTTACAAATCTGCGGAACACCCCGAGAGCGTTCACTCCGACCCATCTCACCGACGGCCTGATGGATCCGGTGAGCTTCGGTGACTACGACGTTGTGAGCAGCGATTCGAGTGGCACCAATGCCGGCTTCTTCAGCTCATTTCAGACGCAGAGCACCGGCGATGCGAACATTGTCGGGGTGAGGTTCTAGAGAAACCAAACCGGCAGTATTGATGGACCTCGGATGCTGTAGCAAGCCCGATGGGCGCGCGTAACAATCCGCGTCTTTTGTGCGCGAAGGGCTTCGATAGTGCGCTTATTGACTGATTTCATCAGTCACAGCGGCTATCTAGACCGTCCCGTTGACACTTCAGGAAGACCTGAGTTCCTGATGCCATATCTCTATGCCGGTGTTGTAGGAGTCAAAGCCAAACTGCATTGAGTACTTGTTGAGCCAGGTTCCAGCGGCGCACCGCAGTGCCCTGCTGTTAAGGTCTGGATCGGCCCCAACGTTCCGCTCTCCGGATCCGTCGAAGATCCAGAAATCAAGGTCAAACACCAAGCCCGTCGTATGCGGGTTAAAGCCGCGAGGAGCGTAACGGTTGTCTACGAGATTAAACAGGATAGCGGTTAACTTGCTGTTCCAGCCTGGAGCCGTCGCCACGTGCATTTGAAAGGCAACACGCTTTTTATCGCCGGGCCTTCCCAGAACGCTTTGCGCCTCTTCCTCCAGATCGCTTGGAAACTCGAGAGAGCCGAAGGTCTCCGGGTTCGCTTTGATGATCTTCTTGATGATCCGCAGGTACTCTCTGCCCTGCGAGGCATCATCGGGCCGATATCCATTTTGGATGATGGCGCTTCGCATGCTCCAATCGTCGATCTCTTCTCCGTATTGGATCAAAGCCGACATCAATGTATTCGCCGC
This sequence comes from Terriglobia bacterium, assembly GCA_020073385.1. Lineage (GTDB taxonomy): Bacteria > Acidobacteriota > Terriglobia > Terriglobales > Acidobacteriaceae > Sulfotelmatobacter. Next base: position 79,299 of record JAIQFH010000032.1, read on the forward strand.
ATCGTGCACTTCGGGCAGCAATTTTGCCGATTTGTTGGCTCCTGCGCCCTTGTACACTGTCAGCAGCTTTGCATCTGCATATTTCGATGGCCGGTTCTGCTGGTTCTCATGAGTCCCAGGTTTAGGAAAAATGTAGTATTGGTGACCTTTAATCTTCTTGATGGTTGCTGTATCAATTGGCAGTTCGAACATAACAACGCACCCCTTGTTTTAGCTCGCATTGTCTGAAGCTGCGATCGTCACATTTTCGGCCCGAGACATCCGCGGCGGTGCTGCTTCATTTTCCGCAATTCAATCGGAAGGCCCATAGCTTGTCACGCACGCGACCACGGGACAATCTCGGCAGCAAACTGATTCTGCATTCCTGGAGAAGACCATCCCTCCCGATTCCTGCCCTCTACTCTCGATTACGCTCATCTCCCCGCAACCGGGATTTTGAATGTAAACGCCTTCCATAAGAAGGACGGTCGGAGTCAGGAGGGTTCGTCTACTTCTGGGCTCCCATAGTTCAAGCACTGGTTACAGCGTCGACGGCGGGAATCACGATGGCCGGGGCGCCCGCTTGCGCCATGGCTGTCCGGACACGGAATCGGTCGTTAGCGTCCGACGCCAGGTGGTTGGCCAGGTCATCCGCATCATCAGCGGAAAGCAAGCCTAACTGCGTGCGCACAGTCCGTTCGGCCGCGCCCGGATCGTTCAGCGTGCTCGAGCCTGAGCGGGGGAACACGATGAAGCTGAAATCTCCCTCATTCTCCTTACCCATGGCTAGATACACCGCGCCGGAACACTCCCCAAGTTTGCGACTTTTTCCAGTCTTCGATCCGCTACTATCCCCGCACACGTAGGGGGTCCTTGCGCCCGTTTTGTTGCGGACTACCAGCCCGTAGTCTCCCATGCTGACGCCAACCAGGTCCGGCACCACCGAATAGGGAATAGCGCTGGCGTCGAGGTAGCAGTGGGGATCCCAGAGCTCCTTGCTCCTGTCGAACCAGCCTGTGGTGGACACGTAATAGCCCCGCTTCATCGTCGTGGGCATCTCCGAGATTTGCACGATAGGAAATTTGCCATCGCCGCGCAGATTCTCGAGACTACCGATTTTTTCGTCCGTGCGGTTATCCCAGAATTTCTCGAGTAGAGCTTCGGAGGCTTTTGACAGGACATCCGCACCCTTTGCCGACTTGGGTGGAATCAGCCCATGATGACGCAGGATGCGAATGGCTTCCGCCTTGGTCACGTTGTACACACCGACCCAATCTTTGCTCCAGTCACTATCTCTCCTTGCGTTCGACAGGCTGCCGACGCGCTTAGACGATTCCCACGGAGTCAGGCCAGTCTGTTCGGGAAATCCGGGCCGGTCCAGTCCATAGCAGTCGGGGGCTCCATCCCAATCGACATTGAGCATACAAGTGTAGACAAATGCCAAAAATCCGCCCGGACCAGTGACAGGATGGACGCGAACGGATTTCTTCTTGTCGTGGAATCCTTGCAAAGGTTTGGCGAAGTCTAAGGGCACATTTTTCTCCTGTCATGGTAAAAGCTCGAAATCACACCTTGGGTTCTGGTGGGGAATGGTGTGTGCGGGGAAATCACAGTATCGTGAGTTGTCTGTGCATGGTCAAGGCTTTTGACACAATCTTGACCGAAGTTTGACGGTGTAAAGAGAAGTTGGAATGCTGCTGATTTCGGAGTGTCATACTCCCGAGAGGCCGTCGTAGAGAAGTGGCTTCGCAACTCTGCCGTTGCCCTCAAGGGGCGATCCTGACGATTGGCGATCGCGGTAGGGACGACCATCGCTGATCGCGCCCCGGAACTGGACGGCGCTCACTAGCGCATCCGGTTCTTATCTCGGATGAATAGCTGCCAAGCGAAGAGCTCGTCCACACACTCGCCCATCCGAGGGACACGCGCAGTCCCGCTCTGTGTCGGGTACGTGTCGGATGAGAAAGTGTTCTCCTTGATTAGCGCCCTTCCCTTCTCACTCTACGCCGATGAGGTTCACGTCTTTTGTTCGAATGATTCATCGGTGTCGGGTCGGAGGAGGCGCGCTGAGGCGCTGGCCTCCGTCCGCCGCTCAAACTGCACGTACACTTTTCGCGTATGCAGCTTTCACGAAGACTCAATCGTGCCGAGATGCCAACGAAGGAATTAACCCGATTAAGTTAACAAGCCCGTGCTCGCGATACAGCGTCTTCTTGGGCAGCCGTTTCCAGCCGCCGTTTCTCCAACGCTTATACCGATGCGACCAGATCCGTCGTACGATCCAGCCGTCGAGGCGGTGGAAGAGCTTACGAACGTGGGCGCGCTTGTAGTACTCGCCCCATCCCCGCAAGAGTGGGTTGAGTTCCGCGATCAGCTCCTTGGTCTTCAGAGGTGTCCTCCGTTTGGTTCGCTGCCTTACCCGATCCATGAAACGACGAATCGACTTCTCCTTGGGGTACGCATAGAGCGCGCCCCGGCGGACCTGACTACGAATCTTGCTCTCGGGTAGATCCAGTTTCCTCTGCCCGCGCTTGATTTTGTAGCCAAGGAACTCGAAGCCGTTCCGGACATGAACAATCCGCGTCTTCTGCGGATGTAACTCCACGCCCAGTTGTTTCAGGATTCGGCCCGCAGCCTCCATTGCGGCTCGTGCCTCTGCTGCCGATTTACAGGTGATCACCCAATCATCGGCAAACCTCGTCAGCTGATATCCTCTCAGCCGCATCTCCCGATCAAACGGCGTCAGAAGTATGTTGCTGAGCAGGGGCGAAACCACACCCCCTTGCGGAGTACCGCGATCGCTAGGAAAGAGTTGCCCTTTGCCGTAGCTTCCTGCCTTGAGCATTGCCTTGATCAGGCGTAGCACTCGGCCGTCCGCCACTCGCTGGGCTACCAACGTGAGGAGCTTCTCGTGGTCCACGGATCCGAAAAAATCTCGGAGATCCGCATCCAAGATCCACTCTGCCCCGCTTTGTATCTCTTGCCATACTTTGCGCAGTGCGTCCTTCGGCGATCGCCCTCGCCGATATCCGAAGCTGGCGTCATCGAATATCGGCTCGAAGATAGGTTCCAACCGATTGAGCAGCGCTTGCTGGCACATGCGATCATAGATCGCGGGTATGCCGAGCATGCGATACTCGCCGGGTTTGTCCCTCTTCGGAATCGGATGTTGTCGCACCGGCAGAGGCTGATAGGTGTCCTCTCTCAGCTCTCGCTGCAACCGGTCCAACTGCTGGTCCAGCTGCGCTTCGAAGGCCTCCAGAGTCTGCCCATCGACTCCTCCGCTTCCCCGGTTCGCTTTCACTCTCTCCCAGGCCATCTCCAGGTTCTTCCGCTTGTACACCTTGTCGATTAAGGAATGGACCTTCTTGGCACCCGTCAGGTTGATCCAGTCCACCAGTCTCCTCAGACGAGAGCGTACGGGTTTTTCGCTTAAGGAACTGTTCCAACCTCCCTCATCTTTACTCATCTGGTCTCCTTTCTCTTCCCGACCATCTTCGCCGGCTGCCTTCCCCGACCCAATTCTGTCGCCGGTTGCCCGGTCACATGGCTTTCGCCACGCTTCAGGTACCATTCAGCCGTCCGACTACTGACCAAGCCTCGCTCGCCACTTCGCTTTCGCTTATAGGTCTGCTTACTCCGGTGCCATCCGGAGACTTGGCCAGTCCTCCTGAGGTCGCGCGCTGTTCTTCCGTACCGTGCCGTCCGCAAACACCTTGGTGTGGGTGGGTGAATGAGAACGCCTTCGCCTCCATAGTGCAGGCTCGACCTGTCCCACCTTTGGCCGACCGGTTCATCATTGGGTCTCCCCATCGATTACGGCCCGGTACTTCTCCTCAAGCCCTTCGGATTCCATCTTGTGATGGTCTACTTGATGGACACCCTGCCTTCCGGAGTACAGCAAGCGGTGGCTCCAGGTCAGTCTTGGCTGTATCCAGCTTTCGCTTTCGTGCCCGTTTAGACGTCTCCATACCTTCCACTTTCTCCGGCCAGCGAGGCATTACCCCCGCTTTTGGATATGGCGCCCCTCATTTGGGCGCCAGAGGGACTTTAACCCTCCTGAACAACGTGCTGCTCAGCACGCACGTGCGCCTAAGCCTGAGAGTATTCGAGCCGACAACCCAGCAAGCCTTAAACAGCGTGAACCGATCGGCCAAGTACGCGACCGCTATTGTTGTTGTGCACCTTACGTCGAAATCAGCAGCATGCTGGGAAAGCGCATGCTTGTGCACGTAGTCAACTACGATGTGACAGTGGATGGAACAATCAGCCCTGCGCCAAACCTGCGGTTGCAGGCGGCACTGCCGTCAGGGAAAAAGCCGGGTAAGATGAGCTGGAGTGGCACGCTCTCAGATATGAAGCCGCTGAGCCTCGACTCCAGTTCCCCCCGAGACGGACAGAGTCTGGTTGTCAATCTGGATGAAGTGCGTGTCTACAGGCTGTTGAGCATCGAGATGGAGTAACCGCGCCGGCTGCTTGCGCGGCCCGTGAAAACAGTTGTTTCCAAGCTGAAAAGGTTCATATTTCAGGGAGTGGTAGCGTGAAATTTCCAATCCTTTTTATGTTATTTGCGTGCGTCTCCGGTGCTTTTGGCCAGCCCGACGCCTCCTTCTATGTCTCGACGACTGGGAATGATTCAAGCCCCGGCACTCAAGCCGCGCCTTGGCGCACCATTCAACACGCCGCAGACACGGCGCGGGCGGGCAGTACTGTCAACGTTCGGGGCGGAGTCTACGAAGAACTGGTGAGCATCAACGCATCCGGCAACGCGACTGATGGATACATTACTTTTCGAAGCTATCCAGGCGAGACGGCGGTCCTGGAGGCAGAGCATTTCACTCCCTCAGGAAGAAGCGGCGTACTTACGATTCAGAACAAAAGTTACGTGAGAATCGAGGGTTTTGAAATCCGCAACTTCCGCACCGCCGAACATCGACTTACTCCTCTGGGTATAAACGTTATGGGAGCCGGCTCCCACATAGAACTGCTGAAAAACAACGTCCATCATATTGAGCAGAATTTCGATGGCCGTGATGCTCCCGGACGAGGAGGCAACGGGTTTGGCATTGCTGTTTACGGTACCGACGCCAAGACTCCAATCACTGGCTTGATCATTGACGGCAATGAGGTGCATCACCTCAAAACCGGTTCGAGTGAGTCGCTGGTGGTGAACGGGAACGTCACGAACTTCCGCATTACGCACAATGTTGTCCATGACAACAACAACATCGGAATTGATGTCATCGGTTTTGAGCGCACCGCATCCGACCCTGACGTCGACCAGGCCCGCGACGGGGTAGTCAGCGGCAACGTGGTTTACAACATCACATCCCGCGGCAATCCCGCATACCGCAACGATGAATCTTCCGATGGCATCTACGTGGATGGCGGCACCCGGATCCTGATCGAACAGAACGTCATTCACGATGTGGACTTTGGAATCGAACTGGCCAGTGAGCATCAGAACCGAGCCACCAGTTACATCACTGCGCGGAATAACCTTATCTATCACTGCCACACAGCAGGTGTTTCCATCGGAGGTTATGCGCCAGAGCGAGGGCGCACCGATCACTCCACGGTGGTCAACAATACGCTCTACGAAAACGACGCGTCGGGAACAGGCTCCGGCGAGTTCCAGATGCAGTGGAACATGGCGGACAATATTTTTGCGAACAACATCGTTTATGCGGGACCCCGCTGCCTTTTCACGCTAACCAAATCTCAGATCGACAAAGACCAGCCGCCTGCCGTTATTGATCACAACCTTTATTACTGTGCCTCCGGAGCGAAGGCGAGCACATGGGCGGGGGTTTCCGCCACGGCGACCGGATTCGACAAATATGTTCAGTCAACGGAAAATGACCGTCATTCTCGTTTTCTCGACCCTCATTTTGTTGACACTGCCGCGAAGAACTTTCACCTGCAATCAGATTCTCCCGCGATCGCTGCGGGCACGACTGACGGAGTGCCGGTGGGAGAACTGGATCTTGAAGGCTCACCGCGAATCAAATCCGGAAACATAGACACCGGCTGCTACCAAAGAAAATAGGGGCAATGCGCAGGCTAGGATATGACTCCGAGTCCCTTCGGTGGCAGACACGGCTTGTCATAGCAGCGTCTTCAAAGCTCACCTGATGGGGAGAGCACCTCGACGAAGAACAACCGCATTGTCTTGCGCCGATGTTCAGACGGGGCCTCAAGAATCTTCGGAAGCATTCCCTCCCCAGCAATCCGTCACTCAAATCAGCGAGCCCCAGGGATGCAGTTCCTGGGGCGGACAGATCCCTCTCCACGTCATCGAGATCGACTCGCGTACGAATGCCGATTTGATACAGGGATTACTCCGAGAGCGATCGCTAGCAGAACTTCGGCCGGCTACTGACTCCGACACGACGCCAAGTCGTTTCGCCCTCGAAAGGAACAACCCAAGGCCACGGCCGCGCCGCCTTGGGCATACCAGCATTCCCACTCCGATCGAACGACTGTCCCCGCCTTAGGATTTTTACCACTAACAGGCTCGACGAGCGTCGTCGCGACGTGCAATAACGCAGCATCCGAGAACCAGCTCACAGGTTGTGCCGTATGACGTCAATGTCTGCTCCTCAAGAAGTACACATAGTTGTTCCAGTCCATTTCCCCGGCCTCGGCAGCGAGCGAGATCAATGTGCGGACCAGGGCTTCTCGCAGACGCGTCGTAGACAAAATAACGTTTACGGTGTACATTTAATCGGTTTGCGCACGAGGGCCAATCTCTGTCCAGGCCCTAGTCCCTAGAGTCCAGTAACTTGCGCAAATACATTCAAGTAGTGATTAAAGTAGTCGGGTTTTCCGCCGCAAGATCCGGGTGCAGCGGAAAGTTACACCGTTGTGTGCAATATCCGATCCGCCACTTCAAAGACACAGGAGACTCACCCTTGTTTACCTACCGTCGAGCCATACCGTTCTCGGCAGTTTTCAGTTTGGTTGTCGCGATCTTCCTAGGAAATTTCTCTCACGCACAATCCGTTGCGCAATCCCGAATCATAGGCCCCGTCCGAGATGAACAGCGTTCCACTCTGCGCAGTACCACCCCGCTACTCGTTAAGCGCAGCCTTGATGCGGGCCGCCTGCCTGCCAGTCAGAAGCTCGGCCGAATGGTGCTGCTTCTTGCGCCCACCACACAGCAGGAACACGACGCCGCCAAACTCGTCGCTTCCCAGCACGATCCTTCCTCGTCCGACTATCACAAGTGGCTCACGCCGGCGAAGTATGGGGAGCGCTTCGGCGTTGCTTCAGAAGACGCGCAAAAAGTGCAACAGTGGCTGGAGAGCAAGGGCCTGACGGTTCATGAAGTTTCCCAGAGCCGTCGCTTCATCTCCTTCAGCGGCACCGTTGGCCAAGTCGAGCAGACCTTCTTGACCCAGATGCACTCCTACAGCTTTAAGAAGCAGAAATTCATCGCCAACTCCACCGACATCCAGATCCCCGCCGCCCTCACGCCAGTGGTGAAGGGAGTCGTGCGCCTGCACAGCGATCCGCATCAACCCGCGCTCAAGATTGGGGACAAGATCAAGGTCGAGAAGAAGACGGGAAAAATCGAAGGCCCCTACGGCCTGCATTTCCTTGGGCCCGCCGATTTCGCGACGATCTACAATGTGCAACCGCTGTACGACGCCGGCATCAACGGCGCCGGCCAGAGCATCGCCATCGTCAGCCGCAGCAGCCTGGTCGATCCGAACTACGGAGTCGACGGCATCCAGGACATCCGTGACTTCCGCAGTGTCATGGGGCTTCCCGCAAATGATCCGGAGATGATCGTCAACGGCGACGATCCCCTCGTTATGTCGTACAACGACACGGTTGAGGCCCTTCTCGACGTGACCTGGGCCGGCGCAGTCGCTCCCATGGCCCACATTGTCGTGGTCGCCTCCCAGAGCAACTTCGCCGATGGCGTCGACGCCTCGGCCGTCTACATCGTCGACCACAATCTCGCGCCGATCATGAGCACCAGTTTCGGGTCATGCGAGCAGAATCTCGGCCCCGTCCAGAACGCTTTCTACAACGCGCTCTGGCAACAGGCTGCTGCCCAGGGCATCACTGCGTTTGTCTCCGCAGGGGACAACGGCGGCGCGGGTTGCGACGATCAAGGGTCCGGTTATTTCGCATCCAATGGCGTTGCCGTGAATGGCCTCGCTTCCACCCCCTATAACATCGCGGTGGGCGGCACGCAGTTTGAAGACACGGACAATCCAGACGCGTACTGGAGTGTCACTTCTGACGCGTCCAATTTCAAGTCGGCGCTGGGTTATATCCCGGAAAAAGTCTGGAATGAAAGCAGCAACGATCCGTTCTTCACCTCTCTGTGGGCGGGCAGCGGTGGCGTCAGCACCGTCTATGCGAAGCCGGACTGGCAAACCGCTCCCGGCGTTCCCAACGACGGCAAGCGCGATCTGCCGGATATCTCACTGGCGGCTGCGGGACACACCGGCTATGCCCTTTGTTTCGAGGGAAGTTGCAGTTACCCCGACTATGTAGGTCTCTACAGCGTAGGCGGTACGTCGGCTTCCAGTCCCGCCGCCGCCGGCATTATGGCGCTGGTGCTGCAGAAGATGAACGGCCAGCCGCAGGGACTCGCCAACTATGTGTTCTACAATCTGGCCGCGACCAGTGGCGTCTATCACGACATTGTCGATGGCAACAACAAAGTGCCCGATACCAATAGCCAGTACACAGTCGGCTATGATGCCGCTGCCGGTTTCGATCTCGCCAGCGGACTTGGATCTTTCGATGCAGCGGCGCTGGTCAACAACTGGGCCGGCGCCTCGGCCGCGAAGGGTTCGACTATGACGTTCACCTTGGCCAGTGGGCAGTCCGCCCACATCGTCCATGGCACGCCGGTTTCGTTCGATGTTGGGGTAAGGTGCACCGGCAACGGATGCGCAGCTCCTACGGGCGACGTAGCCCTGCAAGCAACGTCTGGCGAAAACTTCGTGGGCCTCGGAGCGGTTCAACTCATTCCGAGCGCTCCCACCAGCACGGCAATCGCGACCACAACTACCATTCCCGGCGGCACGTACGGCGTCTCGGCACGCTACAGTGGAGATGGCACCTATCAGTCGAGTTCGTCGAGAACGATTAACGTCACGGTTTCGTCGGAGCCCAGCCAGATGGTGATGGGGGGCATTTCCGGCGGCTGGTTCATTACGAATCCGCTGACGCTGGGTTACGCTGAGCCGGTGACACTCTTCGTCGCAGTCGCTGGCAACTCAGGAAGCGGTCATCCCACCGGCCAGATATCGCTGCTGGTCGATGGGGTTCCGCCCAACACCGTTGGCAGGGATTTCCAGAGCCCAAGCTCGCTTACGCTGAACTACGGCGAGAGTTCCTTCGTCTTTGGCAACGGTGTGACTCCTACCGGACAGTCCAGCGTGCTGCCGAACCTCAGTTCCGGTTTTCCCGCGGGAACGCATCAGGTAGCGGCAAGCTATCCTGGCGACAGCAGCTTCAACGCTGCACAGGCCAACTACAGCTTCACAGTCACCAACGTGGATTCAATCGTTGCCGATTTCTTCCCCCTCGGAACGGCGATTGTGAACGTCCCGGTCACGCTGGCCGGGCAGCTGGTGCTGGCCAACAACGGCTGCGCGCCCTACGGGGGCACGGTCACGATCACCGACTACTCCGCCAATCCGCCGGCTGTCATCGGATCAGCTCCCGCCGATCCGCTGTACTGTGATTCTTATTCAATTCCAGTCACATTCAGGACCGCCGGCAATCACCAGCTTCGAGTGAGTTTCAGCGGAGACACCAACGTCAATCCCTCTTACAGCTCGTACGTCTTCCCGGTCGGTACTGACAGCTACTCCTATGTGACCCTTGGCTCAGATGTCTCCAGCACATTGGTCGGCAGTCCGGTCACACTTTCGGCGCAGGTCGGTTCCGATGTTCGTCAATACATCGCTACCGGAACCATGACCTTCCTCGATGGCGCCACGGTTCTGGGCACAGCGCCGCTCGACGCCACAGGTACAGCCACGCTGGTGGTGAGTTCGCTGGCAGCGGGTTCTCACAACCTCTCATCCAACTATTCGGGTGACGTCGTGCTACAAGCTTCGTCCGGCGGACCGATGATTCTGAGCGTCGCCGACTTCACCATGCAGGCGCAGCCCAATTTCCTGACACTGGCCGCTGGGCAAAGCGGAACTGCGATGCTCAGCATTCTCCCCATCGGAGGCTCCACTCAGAACCTGCAACTCTCGTGCGGCACCGTTCCGGCTGGGATCAGTTGCGCTTTCGCTCCCGCATCCGTAACGCTGGACGGCACCAACGCGGCTTCGGTGCAGATCACCGTGAGCGCGCACAACGCTGCGGCCAAAATCGTCCAACACAGCCGCGCCCTGGGTCTGATGGCGCCATTCGCCGTTGCCGCTCTGCTTTTGCCCTTTGGCGGGCGGCGCAAACGCCAGACGATCGTTTTGGGCATCGTCGGTGTCTTTGTGCTGGGCTTGTCTGGCACCGGGTGCGGTGGTGGTACCAGTACACCGCCACCCGCGCAGAAGAACGTCTATGTCCTGAATGTCACCGCCACCAGCACTGGGACGGTGGCCAAAACAACACCGTTAGTTGTGACGGTCAACAACTAACCATCAATAATCATCAACAACGAGGGCGCCGGCCTGTGCGGCGCCTTTGCTTTTCCCCAGAAGGGGTTCAGAAAGCCCAAGAACTGCAACCGGACTTGATTTTGCTCGACATTAGGCTTCTATCTGCTTAATGGAATAAGAGCCGCTCTGACGTGCCCCCGTTTGCTGTACCACACCGAATGTTCGTCCTCGATTGATTTTTGGTTTCAGCGGGGATGAGGTCCGGAGCAGGGAACGGCGTTTGTGGAGTGAACCCCAAAAATGAGACAAGAGATTAAGGGGCCAATTACATTGAATGGAGGAGAGCAATGTTTGTGCCCCGTCAACAGTATCCCCGCGAATTGAAAATCGCCACGATGCGCGAGCTGGACTCTGGGAAAAGCGTAGGGGAGGTGGCGCGCGCGTACCAAGTAAGTCCGAAACGGCTGGAGACCTGGCGAGGTGAGTGGCGCGCCCGAGGGGAACAGCAGGCATTTCCCGGGCATGCTGCACAATCCCAACCGAAGGTGGATGGGCAGCGAATTCCCGAGCTGGAACGCAAAATCGGACAACAGGCGATGGAGATCGACTTTTTAAAAAAAGTCTTGCGGCGTTTCAGGGAGCAAGCCCTGCCCATCGTCGGCAATGGCGGCGTCGGATCTACGAAGAAATCCGGGAAGCGGCGAACGCGGAGGCCGCAGTGAAACGGCTCTGCCTGGCGGCAGGAGTCAGTCGGGCCGGGTACTACCGTTTTCGGTGGCGCCATGAATCCAAGCCAGGGGACATGACTCTGCGGAACCAGATCCAGCACATTGCGCTACGCTGGCCAGCGTACGGTTATCGTCGAGTGCATGCCGAGCTGATCCGGCAGGGCTGGAAGATCAATCACAAACGCGTTCTGCGTCTGATGCGTAGCGACAACTTGCTTTGTGTGCGGCGGCGGAAGTTCCTCTTCACCACGGACTCGCGACACGGTTTGCCGATCTATCCCAACTTAGTCGAGGGCCTGGTTGTCACCAGTATCGATCAGTTGTGGGTGGCCGATATTACTTACATCCGCCTGCAAGTTGAGTTTGTTTATCTGGCCGTTCTGATGGATGCGTTCTCGCGGCGCTGTCTGGGCTGGGCATTGCGGCGAAGCTTGGAAGCGGCTCTAGCGCTGGAAGCTCTACACATGGCGCTGCGGCGTCGCAGGCCGAAACCGGGGCTGGTGCATCACTCTGATCGCGGCGTGCAGTACGCTTCCCTGGACTATGCTGCAGAACTCCAACAACACGGCTTCCGCATCAGCATGCGCCGCATCGCCTCCCCCTATGACAATGCGCAGGCGGAGAGCTTTATCAAAACTTTGAAATGCGAGGAAGTTTATCGCACGGAATATCGCAGCCTGGAAGATGCACGGGCTTCGATTGGCGAGTTCCTGGAGAAAATCTACAACCGCGAGCGCCTGCACTCGGCGCTCGGTTATCGTCCGCCACAGGAGTTCGAGCGCCACCTGCGGCGCGCCCAAGCTGTGCGGAGAGGACAGGCATGAGTTTTCTGAGGCATGGGGAATCTATCGATCCGATGAACGTTTTATTCCACTGGGAGCAAGCATTTGGCTCACTCCCAGTGCTCATCGGCCTCGATGAGTTCCAGCCGGCTATTCCTTGGCAGGTTGCTCTCCAGCAGAGCCTGCCTCCGCTTCGCCGACCGTGTACGATTCTCCAAAACAAAACCTCGCCGTACAATGATCTTTCAGCGAACGGCAACAACCCCCTTAACTCCGTGTCTCAGCACACGGGTGCACTCCATTTGAGTCCCCTGCTCTGGCAGCCTTGTACTAGCATTCCTCATGCCCGCATCTCCGCTGCTTTCCTAGCAAACTCTGCTGGCGGCAAGTAGTTCAACGAACTGTGTGGGCGTTGTTGGTTGTAATCCTGCCGCCAAGTTTCGATCTTTCGCCGTGCGTCGCTGAGACTCGTGAACCAGTTCGCATTTAGACATTCGTCGCGCAGTCGGCGAGTGCGGCTCAGCGGTAGCGGCGGAGCATCGCGGAGAAGCGGCGGATTGTCGAAGAGACGCTGTCACCGGGCGCATCGGTAGCCCGGGTGGCACGAGCACACGGGATCAACGCTAATCAGGTGTTTGGCTGGCGCCGGCTTTACTTGAGCGGAAGACTCGGGTAGCAGAAGGCGACGATGAAGTTGCTACCCGTGCGGGTGAGTGAAAGCTTGCCGCCAGCCACCACCCATGGCAGTAGGGCGGTTCGGCTTCGATCGAGGTTGCGAACCCACCGTGCGGTAGGCGACGCGCAAGGGTCTATGCTGCTTTCCGGCCCTCCCCAACTTTCTTGGCTATTTCCGGGTCGAGGAAGACCGGAACGTGTGGGCTCTTCAGGGCGGATTTCGTGCATGGCAGAGTGCTGGATTACCAGTTGAGTCAAAACGACAGGCGGCTCAATGTGTTCCCCTTTTAGTCGTCTTCACTGCGCATACCAATCTGAATGCGGCGACCAGCCGCCACACTTGAGGCACTGGGTCGAGGTCCATGGGTGAAGGCATGCAGGGCATACCCCGCCCGTGTCGAATGTGTTCCACAGGTGCCCACAGGAGCAAGACCAGAGGTCTTCCCTGCGAGGCGACCAGCTACAGAGTGGGCAGCGGATGCGTGAGCCGGAAGGATCGTGGATCTTCTCGTCCTCAAGCTCACGGTCTGGAACGATAACAGGATTGTCGGCGACCCGACTCATGTTTGCTCCCGAAAAGTGCAGCCACGGCGAACCGATGTTTTGAATCTCAGTGATCGTATCCGTTATGCAAATTAGATCGTCAATCTCCTTGTGGAGCATCAGCCCGCGCCGTCGGCGGTTATCGCGGCGTGCTCTGGCCCTTCAAAATTCGAAGGACGGCAGCGATTGTGTTCCAACTACGTGTGGTCGCGGGAACGCTGTACAGCTTGTCGATCTTGCCGAGATAGCCGATGGTTTTCATGTGACGGCGGTACATGCCAAATACGAACTGGCCTTCGGAGGCCATCACGCGTACGAGCCACTGCCCCTCGGAGGGAAACGAAACTGGAAGCGATGCCCGGACGGCGCCAGCCTTCGAGAGAATACTCACGAAGCGGACAACATCCGGCGGGAAGGGCTGAGTCCCAAACGGATTCGCCATCTCCAAGCGCAGAAGGTCGCGCCCGTCGCACAACGCAACGTTCGTTTCGAATGGCAGCTTGCCCATCAAGGCAGCACGGAACTTTGTGCGCGACCCAGGCTTACGAACGACAAAGGTGCCCGCCGCGCCTACATTTACAACATCGTAGTCGCTCAGTTCCCGAGCGAGGACACTGGGGCGAAAGGTTCGGTGTCCGCCAATATTGACGCCTCGGAGGAAGACGACGAGAGCCATGCTGGGATTATGAAGAAGAAAACCGTGCGGCGCCACGACGGATTTGGTTTGCAACGCAGTCGAGTCATAGCGCAGGCTAGGCCACGATGGCCCTAGAACCTGTTACCGAAAAAGGTGCGGAGCTATGATGCTCAGGAATTCACTGGGACTGATGATCTTGGTGCCCTTCCAGAACGCGGGAAAGTGGCGTTGGTTGCCGGAAATCAAGTAGTCTGCACGAGCTGCGTCGGCGCATTCCAGGAACATGTTTATCAACAGCATTTACGGTGGCCTGCTCTAGGCCCGACGGCTTGACCGCAAGAGTACGATTTTCGATCAATTGCAGCAGTTGCCGGTATGGTCCCCTGCGAATCTTGAGTTCGGGCCACACTGCGATCGCGGCATATTCCGCCAAAATTGCTTCCAAGAAATACCAGCGAGCAGGTCTAGTTAGCGCAAGCAAAACGCCGCTTCTTGCATTCGCTGAACCAATTCGCGGCGAGCTGGAACGGTCGTTGCCTCCCAACGAACGAATCCGGAACTGTGCCCTCGAGCGCGGAACGCGAGGCGGGGATCCGACTAAGTAACCTGAATCATGCGCCGCGCGACGAGTCAACGAAAACTGCTGAGGCTATTGGAACAGCTGCGGCCAAGGGCGGTGGTATGAACGCGCCGCTCAGTCATCTGGCAAAGTGACTCCGTTTGGTAAAATCGTGACTTCCATTTCCAATTCGCTATCCGGGGGTGATTCGATTGTCAAAGCAGCGAGTTCTGGTAACCGGCGGCGCCGGATTCATCGGCTCTGAAGTAGTTCGGCAGTTGGCGGTCCGTGGCTTCGATGTTCTCGTTGTCGACAATCTGGTGAATGGAAAGCGTGAGAATCTTGAGGGCGTGCTGGCGAAGAACGTCGAGCTCATTGTCACGGACATCCGCGATAAAAGATCGATGACTTCGCTGTTCCGGGGCGTGGACGTCGTTTTCCATCTCGCTTGCCTCGGCGTGCGGCACTCCCTCCACTCACCGTTGGAAAATCAGGACGTCAATGCCACCGGTACGTTGGGGCTGTTGGAGATTGCCATGACGCAGGAGGTCAAACGGTTTGTGTACATCTCTACCTCCGAGGTATACGGAATGGTACATACAACGCCCATTGCAGAGGATCATTCGACGTTGCCCTATACGGTCTATGGCGCCTCCAAACTTGCGGGAAAAGCCTACGCACGTGCTTTCTGGCATGCCTTCGGCTTCCCCACGGTCGTAGTGCGTCCTTTCAATGCCTATGGACCCCGCTGCCATCACGAAGGCGATAGCGGAGAAGTGATTCCCAGATTTATGTTGCGATGTCTGGCGGGTCGGCCAATGGTTATCTTCGGCGATGGCAAACAGACTCGCGACTTCACATTCGTCAGCGACACAGCAGCCGGCATTCTCGCGGCTGGTCTCTCTGACGCATCGGTTGGACGCACTCTGAATTTGGGCAGCGAAAAAGAAATTGAGATCCAATCGTTAGCAAGAATGATCTCAGAAGTGCTCGGTCGTCCAGATTCACAGATCTTGTATACGGACCCTCGCCCTGGTGACGTTGTGCGGTTGCTCTCTAATAGTTCGAAAGCCAAGGAACTCCTGGACTTCAAAACAACAGTCAAGCTGCGCGATGGACTGGCTTGTCTGCGCGACTGGTACGCAACCCAGGGCGAGTCTCCTGAAGAACTCCTCGAGCGAGAAATCGAGCGTAATTGGGAAGTTCAGCATGTCCCAAGGAATGCGCCCTAAGTACTGTGTCGGTTCCGCAACGGGCGGAGAGGAAGTGTTCAATTCCGCTGCGCGCGTGTGGAACTCGTGCTCTGTGCGCTGAGCCATTCACTGGAGCGTTTGCAGGAGCACGAACAGCCTGCGGAGAAGCGCTTACCCAGTTTGAATCCGTAACGCTAAACTCTCGCTCTCATCCTCGGGAAAGCAATGAGGACTCTTCGCAACCTGCTCGGGGTTGATGAGTGATGTTAGAAGTGGCAGAAGAGATCTGAAACTCCTACCATAGCGTCTGGGACCACCGCGAAAACTCTCGGGCCAGGCAGGTATCCAATGTGCATGCGAACGAGTCACGTACGCCCCTTTCAGAGGTGGCAGTGGGCAGGGAACGAAATTGTTCACAACACGATCATTCCGGCTTCACGCACCGTCCCCGGAACGAAAAGAAAGTTCTATCCGATTGACATTCGGGAGTATCTGTCGACCGAAGACAACGCCGTCGTTCGCCAAACAGTGAAGGACATCATTGTCGGACTGCCTGCGGCGAGCCAAGTTTGGTTCAGTTCCAGTCTGGCAGGGTCATTTGACTTCCGCGCTGATACCGTCGTGGAATATGTCGGCAACAATCTTAGCTATCAACCGACTGGCCGTGATTTCGACGAATGGATGTTTCCTGATGAGACCTTGGCCCTCAAGGCGGGCGATTGCGAGGATCTGGCCTTCCTCTTGGCCGCTCTTCTCGAGGCCAGTGGCATCAGCAGCTACTGCATCCGAGTAGCGCTTGGCTCAGTCACTCGTCACGGACATGATGGCAAGGTAAAAGCAACTGATCACGCATGGGTCGTATATCTGAATGAGTCCGGCACATGGGAGATTCTCGAGCCGCTCGCCATCGCCGGTAAGAAACACAAGAAGCAACGGGCTGAGCCTTCGCAACCACTTCCCCATCCGCTCGACGAGATCGAATACATCCCCTACTTTGTATTCAACCGCACCCACCTTTGGCGCATCCGTAGCTCGGACAAAACAGCCGAGCGTCCTCTAGCAGACTACCTCGGTAGTCGTAAGTTTTGGGTCGGGTTCAAGCCCCTGTTTGCCGTAAAGGTGCATGAGGGTATTTACGACGAGGCCCTTCAGGGAATGCCCTCTGGCGATCTAAGAGCAATCAAGCGGGCCAGCTTGATTGCGGATGTCAATGTGCTTGCCTATGATCCTCGGGACCATTTCGACTTCGCATATATTGCGGAGGGATGGAGTCGCGTGCAACAGCGCCTTGCAACCGGCAACCTGCAGGACTTCGCATACGCACTGCATGCGGTCGCTGATTTCTACGCGCATACCGTTTATGCCGACCTAGGACAGAAGGACGCTACGGGGAACCTGGTTCCCTATGATCCCGCTAGCCCGGATCTCGTCACAAGTCCGACCTACGATTTTTCACCGTATCAGCCACTGCCGGGATGCGCCGAATCCCTTGCGCAGGCCGCTGCGGACTGGAACGGAAAACTGATCAGCGGTCAGTGGTGGCGATGGTACAGCACCTTTCCGGACGAACTAAAGAACGGTCCCGGTTTCGCTCATCGAAGATGTCTGCCCGACCACGATGCAATGGCCGTGGACAGCCCGACACCCGGCGCCGCACAAAGGCGGTATGCCGGGGCCGAATACACACGCCAGTTTCAACTGCGACGCACCGCAGCGGTTCAACACATTCGTCAGATCTACCAAACGTGGCGAAGACCGTAAAGCCGCTTGTTCTAGAAAGTGTGCCTTTCTAGATCGTGCTGATTGCAACTATTCACCTATGATTTCTTCCTCATCGCCAACTGCTCCACCATACGGTGCAGAGCAGCTTGTGTCTCCTGATTCCACCACAAGGAACTGACCTCTGCCAACTCGTGATCAATGTCCCGTGCGAATTCCCCGACCAAATCGGCCCGAGCTTGTCTGCGAGTCAGGGTCGTCGCGACCTGAGGAAGCGCAAGCAGATCCTGGCACCACTTTAGCGCCCGGCCCATAACTTGCTCCGCAGGGACCACCTCGTCCACCAACCCCAAGGCCGCTGCGTGAGCTGGAGATACCAGCAGGCCGGTCACCGCTAGCCGCTCTGCTTGACGGGCACCGACCAGACGTCGCAACGCTGAGAAAATCACCGGCGGTAGAGGCAATCCCACCTGCACCTCGCTCAGGCCGATCTTTGAATCCCCCTCCGCTGCGACTCGCCAGTCACAGAAAAGAGCCAGCACTGTCCCACCCGCTGGAGCGTGTCCTGTAATTGCGGCAGCAATAGGAATGGGCGAGGAGGCGAGAGCTTTCATCAACTCATAAAAGTCACGCCAGACGGCGTCCATCGCCGGCCGATCGAGCTTTAGCAGCACCGGCACGTCGAGTCCGGCCGAGAACATCCCAGGTGACCCTGAAAGCACCAGAGCGCGCTTACCTTCCCGTGGAGCCACTTGCACCGCGCGCAAGAGTGTTGCGATCAACTCAGGCGACAACGCGTTCACCGGTGGCCGATTCAGACGCAGTTCCCTAACCTCTCCATGCTCGAAAGTAAGAATCATCCATAAAGAATAAACAGCAATGCATGAAAAAATACAGAGAGTTCTCGGGAGCGTTGCGTCAAGTGTGGGTAGACGGGAGTTTTGAGAACTTGAGGAAGCGCAGGGAGTATCATGCAAATAACCAATGAAGCCGATCAAAATGGAGTGTAGCAATGCATGAGTCGATGGACTGGCCGCGTCTGCAGCCTCCGCCACGCCGCCATCGCCGCCGCCTCTTCCTCATTATTCTTGCCGTCCTTATCGGCATTCTCTTCGTCGGCCGGGCGTCGCTGTCATATTACGTGGACGTGCTCTGGTTCGGATCGCTCGGCTATGCGGACGTGTTCTGGAAAACACTGAGTCTTCAGTGGGGAGTCTTCGCGGCTTTTGCAGCAGCCACATTTCTGATTCTGTATGGCTCGTTTCTGGCTCTCAAGCGAGCGCATCTCCCTGATTTGCCGGCCGGTCACACCATTCTCATCGGCGGGCAGCCGGTGAAGTTGCCGGTTGAGCCGGTTCTGCGGCTCATCGCACTCGGCCTTTCTCTTGTCATTGCCGCTGCAACCGGCGGCGCCATGACAGGAGAATGGCCGACGCTCGCGCTTTTTTGGTTCGCGCCACCCACCAGTGGTGGCATTGTGGACCCGATTTTTGGCAAGCCGCTGAACTTCTTTCTGTTCACCTTGCCTGCCTGGCAGCTCATCGCCGGATGGCTGCTTACGCTAAGCCTGATTATCTGTGCGCTCGCCGCTTTCTTCATTCTGATTACGGGTGGAGTTCGTGCCCTCACTGGCCAGCTCAGCCGCTCTGTCACACTACCCTGGCGCGGGTTCTCCATTGCATTTGCGTTTCTGTTGTTAATCCTCGGGATGCGTGTCTATCTGGGCCGGTTCGAACGACTGCTCGACGATCATACGATCTTCGGGGGTGTGACCTACACGGACGCGCACATCACACTCACCGGCATGCTCGTCGTCTGCGCGGCACTCGTTCTGGGCGCGGCAATCGCATCCGTCAACGCCGCCCGGGTGCCACGCGGACGGTGGCTATTGGCGGCGGTCCTTCCAGCCGCGGTCTGTTATGTCACCGTTCAAGCGATCGCGTGGTATGTCAGCAGCTTTATCGTCAAACCGAACGAACTGGTTCGCGAGAAGCCGTACATTGTCTACAACACCGATCTGACTCGGCGAGCCTATGGATTGAACCAGGTCGTGCAACGGGAGTTTCCCGCTGAGACGACCGTGGAGGCGGCTGACCCGGCAAACAATCAGGCTACTCTGCAAAACATCCGCCTGTGGGACTGGCATGCACTTCAGGACACGCTGCGTCAGATTCAGGAAATCCGCACCTATTACGACTTTCCCGACATCGATATCGATCGCTATCAAATCGACGGCACGACTCGCGAGGTGATGCTCGCCACGCGCGAACTGAACTTCGACAAGCTTCCGGAGAGCAGCCATAACTGGATTAACGAGAAGCTGATCTACACCCACGGCTACGGCATCACGATGAACCCGGTCAATGGATTCACGCCGGAAGGCCTACCCACGCTGATGCTGAGCAACATGCCGGTCCAGAGCACAGTCCACGGTCTCTCTGTGACGCGTCCAGAAGTCTATTTCGGCGAGTTGACCAACACCGACGTCTACGTGAAGACTCAGCAGAAGGAATTCAACTACCCGCAGGGCCAGACCAATAACCTCACATCTTACGAAGGCAACGGGGGGATCCTTCTCGGTGGATTCTTGCGCCGCTTGATCATCGCGCTCGATCGCGACGACCTCACGAAGCTGCCGTTCAGCGATGACATCAATAAGGATAGCCGGCTGCTGATGCGGCGCAATGTGCGCGATCGCGTGTCCGCATTGGCCCCCTTCCTCACTTACGATCCTGATCCGTACATTGTGTTGGGGGACGATGGCCGGCTGTCGTGGATTATGGATGCGTTCACGATGTCAGACAGCTATCCGTACTCAACCCACTACCGCCTGGGGAACGACCTGATTAACTACATGCGGAACAGCGTGAAGGTGGTGATCGACGCCTACGATGGCACGACCACGTTTTACGTGTTTGATACAGATGATCCAATCATAGCTGCCTACCGCCGCATTTTTCCGACGCTGTTCAAAGATGCGTCGACGATGCCGGCGGGACTTCGAAAGCACGTGCGTTACCCCGAAATACTGCTCAAACTCCAGGCGGAAGTATACGGCTTGTATCACATGACGGATCCGGAGGCGTTTTACAACCGTGAGGATCTGTGGACGGTGGCCACCGAAGTCGGCATGAGTGAAGGAGGTCAGCAAGCGACTCAGGTGATGCAGCCGAATTTCGTGCTGATGAAATTGCCGGGCGAAACCGGCGAAGAATTTGTAGAGATTCTGCCCTTCACCCCGGCGAACAGGAATAACCTGATCGGCTGGATCGCTGGGCGCAGCGACGGCGCACAATACGGTACATCGGTCGTTTACAACTTTCCCAAGACGAAGCTGGTCGACGGGCCGCTCCAGATCGAGGCGAGAATCGATCAGAACGCGCAGCTTTCCGGACAATTGACGTTGTGGAATCAGCAAGGCTCGCACGTGCGGCGCGGGGCTCTGCTGGTGATCCCGATCGGGCGGGCACTACTGTATGCGGAGCCGATCTACTTGCAGGCTGAGCGCAGTCCGATGCCGGAATTGCGCCTGGTCGTACTCGCGCTGCAAGATCGGCTGGCGTACGGACCAACCTTCGAGTCGGCACTGACGTCCCTGTTCGGTGGAGCGGCCTCGTCGATGAGCGCTGCGCCAGCTCCCGCAGAGTCTGACCGCAAGACATCGGCATCCGCCTCGAAATCCCAGCCCGAAGCTGATTTCACTGCACTCATCGCGGAAGCCGCCAAAGACCTTGCCGACTACCAGCGCCTGACGGCGGAGGGCAAGCTCGGCGAGGCCGGGCAGAAGCTTGAAGAGTTGAAGCGGGTACTCGACAAACTGAACTCGCGTCCAAAATAGTCTTGCTGCCTTCGAACGTAGTGAGCACGATGATGCAGGCATCAGCAAACTCCGTGCGGATTGCGATTATCACGGCTATGCCATTTTTCACGCTCGGACCACCTCAGGATTGTTGGCTTTCTTCGCACGCGAGGCGAGAACTCTCAAGAAGTGCGTCTCTTGCCTGCGCTCCCAACCCGCGGCCGGCAGAACCTTATTATTAGATGCTTCCCCAAACGAACGCCGCCCTTCGCTATACTATCCGTAACCTTGCTGGATGATCTGCCTTAGTCTGGCGCAACCTCAATCTCCTATCCCCGTGGAGGTTACGAAATGCGAGATGGCGATCCGTTAAAAACCCGACGTGATGATAGTTCTCTAGAAAACCAAAAAGACAAATCCGATTCGTCCGGCGTTTCGCGCCGCGACTTCCTCAAAATCTCCGGCATTTCGGTGGCGGTTCCGTTGGTGGCCAGTCCCAGAATGGTCCTGGCTGCGGGGCAGGAGGTTCCTGTACATGGCCCCGGCAAGGTTCCCATGGAATTTTCCATCAACGGCAAGAGCTACAAAGCCGAACTGGAACCACGCGTCACGCTGCTCGATGCACTACGCGATCAATTCGAACTCACCGGAGCAAAGCGGGTCTGCGATCGTGCCGAGTGTGGCGCCTGCACAGTGCTGATGGACAACAAAACCGTTTATGCCTGCTCGGTGCTTGCGATCGAAGCGCAGCGCAAGTCGATTGTCACGATTGAATCTCTGACGGCCGAAGGAAAGTTGCACCCCGTTCAGCAAGCTTTCGTCGACAATGACGCCTCCCAGTGCGGCTTCTGCACGCCAGGGTTCGTCGTATCCTGCAAAGCATTCCTGGATGCGCACCCGCATCCTACACCTGAAGAAATTCGTCGTGGACTCAGCGGCAATCTGTGTCGCTGCGGCACCTATGCGGGCATTCGCCAAGCCATCGCGCAGGTTGCGCAGAAAGGAGTCTGACCTATGCCGGACTATGCATGGCCTGATCCTGATCACCGTACTTTGATCGGCAAGCGCACTACCCGCGTGGATTCTCCCGTAAAAGTCTCTGGAGAGGCAAAGTACACCTATGACGTCCATCGTCCCGGCATGCTTTACGGCAAGGTACTGCGTTGCCCATATGCTCACGCCAAAATAGTGAGTATCGACACCAGCGCGGCGGAAAAGATGCCTGGCGTCAAAGCAGTACAGATCATCCAGGGTCCAGGCTCCAACATTCATTGGGCCGGAGACGAGATCGTGGTCGTCGCCGCGGTCGACGAGGACAGCGCAGAAGATGCAATCCGCGCCATCCAGGTGAAATATCAGCAACTGCCGCACTTGGTCAGCGATGCCGAACCGCCCTCTGGCAGCGCCCAGGAGCAAGGCCCGCTCAGCATGGACGATATTGGCGACATGCTCGACAACCAGGTGCCCACGCGGGAAATGGTGAGCCAGATTCAGCGGTATGGCCTCACCCAAAAGCCGAGCGAGGATACGCTGAAGGGATTGAAGGATGACGGCGCTCCGGACGATGTATTAACCGCCTTACGTAGTGCCACCGTTCACCCCGAAGCCGGAAATAGGCCGCCATCGAATTACCAAAAAGCGGCTACCCAAACCACAGGTGATCCCGACAAAGCGTTTTCGGAAGCCGAAGTCGTCTCCGAGGGACTCTATGGAATTCCCGTCATTACCCATTGTTGCCTCGAAACCCATGGCTCGATTTCGGAGTGGACGGACCAAGACCACGTCTTCACGCATATCTCCACCCAAAATGTATCCGGCATCGCGGGGCAGATGGCTGAGCCGCTGAAAATTCCTGCCACCAACATTCGCGTGCATCAGGACAATATCGGCGGAGGTTTTGGTAGCAAGTTCGCACCCGATCGCTGGGGAATCTTCACTGCGGAGATCTCCAAAAAGGCGGACGGCAAGCCGGTCCGCTACATGCTGGAGCGCGACGCGGAACTGAAGGTCGCTGGAGCTCGGCCCTCGGCCTATGCCCGTGTCAAAGTTGCTGCAAAGAAGGACGGGACGGTGACTGCCTGGCAGTCCAACTCCTGGGGCACAGGCGGCCCGGGTGGTGGAGGAATGCCACCCATCCCTTACGTTTTCAGTATTCCCAATCAGCATCTGGAGCACACTGCCATCCGCAACAATATCGGTCCCGCTCGGGCCTGGCGTGCCCCCAACCATCCGCAGGCAGCCGTGCTCACCATGTGCGCGTTGGATGACCTCGCGGCCAAGCTCAACATGGATCCGGTGGAGTTCTTCGGCAAGAACCTGAATCTCACCAGAGCTCGCGAGAACACCTACCGGGAAGAGCTGGCCATTGCTGCCGAACTGATGGGCTGGAAAGAAAAATGGCATCCTCGCCGGCAGAACGCCGACGGCATTGTTCGCGGGGTTGGGCTGTCGTTTCACACTTGGGGCGGCCGCGGTCACGCCAGTGATTGCGATCTGACGATCCATCCTGACGGCTCGGTCGAACTCAAGATGGGCACGCAAGATCTGGGAACAGGAACACGAACCTGCATTCTCGTTGTGGCCGCTGACACTCTTGGCATTCCGATCAACGCCATTCAGTTGTTGATCGGCGATACGAACTATCCTCCATCCGGCGGATCAGGTGGGTCGACCACGATCGGCGGCGTAAGCTCTTCTACTCGCCGCGCGGCAGTGGATGCACGGGACGCCCTCCTTGCCAAGGTCGCACCCGCGCTGAATGCACAGCCCGATCAGTTGGAATGCAAGAACGGCCAAGTCAGCGTGAAGGGAGATTCCAGTCGAACGCTGAGCTGGAAGGAAGCTTGTTCCAAGCTCGGTGCCATGCCGCTTACGATACGTGGCAAGAATCCCGACCGTAGTAAGCCGCCCGACCTCACCAACAGTGGTGTGGGTGGCGTGCAGATGGCAGAAGTCGAAGTCGATTCCGACACCGGCATCGTCAAAGTCAAGAAAATGGTCGCAGTCCAGGATTGCGGCCTGATCATCGACCTCAAGACAGCCGAGAGTCAGTGCTATGGCGCGTTGATCATGGGCATCAGCTATTCGCTTTTTGAGGAGAAAGTCATGGATCAGGCTACGGGGCGCATGCTCAATGCCGACATGCAGTTCTACCGTCTCGCCGGCCTGAGCGACATCCCTGAACTGATCGTGCACATGATGACCGGCAAGGGATATGACGAACGCGGCGTAATCGGCCTGGGTGAGCCTCCGGTGATCTCACCTGGTGCTGCCATTTCCAATGCAGTTGCCAATGCCATTGGGGTCAGAGTACCGTTCCTTCCCCTTACGCCCGACAGAGTTCTCGCGGCACTCGAGCAGAAAGGACGTGCGTGATGCGACCTTTTGAATATGTCAGCCCAAATAGCAGGTCGCAAGCGATTGGCCTGTTGGGTGCCACCTGGGGAAACATTGAGATTCTCGCCGGCGGAACCGATCTGCTGACTCTAATGAAGGACGATGTCGTCACCCCCAAACGGCTCGTCAACATCAAAGACATTGCGGATCTACGCGGAATCTCTTTCGACGCGCAAGGCTTGCGGGTTGGAGCACTCACCAGCCTGGGCGAATTAGCGGACAATGAGAACGTCAGGAAAAACTATCCCGCTCTATCGGAAGCTTTGCTCGAAGCCGCCAGCCCGCAAATTCGCAATATGGCCACCATTGGCGGCAATCTCTGCCAACGGCCGCGTTGCTGGTATTTCCGCAATGGATTAGGTCTGTTGCCCAAGGACGAGAACGGAAAGGAATTGGTCGCTGGCGGCGAGAACCGCTATCACGCGATTCTAGGCAACCAGGGAGCGGCGAAGTTCGTAAGCCCTTCCACCGTCGCACCCATTCTGATTGCCTATGGCGCCAAGATTCGCCTGGAAGGACACAAGGGAAAACGCGAGCTTCCGCTCGAAAAGTTCTTCGTGATTCCCAAGACTGAGAACGACCGCGAACACGATTTGCGGCCGAACGAAATCGTAACTGAGCTCGTCGTCCCTCCTGCCTCGGACTTGAAAGCAGCCCACTACGAAATCCGTCAGAAGGAAGTTTTTGATTGGCCGCTCGCCGTGGCCGCCGTTACGCTCAAACTCCAAGGCACGAACGTGCAATCAAGCAAAATCGTCCTGGGGTATGCTGCCCCAGTTCCGTGGCCCTGCCCCGAAGCGGAGCGGGCTCTGTCCGGCAAACCAGTAAACAAGGAGACCGCACAAAAAGCCGCCGACGCTGCACTGGGCAAAGCCACGCCGCTTAGCCACAACGCGTACAAAGTGAAGTTGGCGAAAGTTGCCGTAACCCGCGCTATCTTGAAGGCCGCCGGAGGTGCCGCATGATCAAGGAATCGGAACGCTTTAACACAACTCATCCGAACCTCTGTTCGGCGTTGCGCTGGAAAGGCCAATTCATTCTCGCCGAGCCTGACCCTACGGTGCCTGCCTGCAATGACGGCTTGTTCTGGTGCATGCATACGCAAACCTGTATTGGCCCCGACGGCGAACTGGCCGAGCCGGGCAATTGCAACTCGAAAAGCCGCGTCTGTCATGGCACTGGAAAGTGTGGGTAGACAGAAGATCAGTTTTGCGCGTCGGCTGGTCTGGGGCTAGCATCTGAATCAGTAGCACTTGGCATTCAGCCCTCAGCAGTCGGCGAGCTTGGCTTCGTGCTGGTGGAGTATTGATTCTGAACTGCTGAGCGCAAGAAGTGAGGGGTTCATCATGCGATTTGTTAAATGGGTGACGTTTGTTTCTATTCTGGGGTTGTTCATGCTTCCCATGGCCGCGCAGGAAATTCGTGGCGATTACATGGAGACGCGGAACGCCGATGTTTACACCGGCCAATGTTTTGCCAACGGCGAGGTAAACCTCGTCGGAAATGAAGCCATTCTGGCGTGGCATGTTCGCAGTGGGAGCTGGGACGGAGTCCCACTGGAAGGACTGACCATTGCAGCGGCCGTGCGTGCCAATGGGACCCTCGGCGATCCCTATGAGAGCCCGTATCCCGCGAAGGCGGTGCTGTTAGTTGATGACCAGGCTTCCCCGCAGCAACGGGCCGCGTTGGTGCATTTCGCCCAACGTATGGGTGGAGAGCTCTTGAAGAACGTGGAGAAAGTGATTCCCACGCCGATGGAGCTGGCAGTGAACACCGAGCACCACGGTGCCGCCATGCTGCGGGCGGGGAACTTCGCCATGATCCAGACGCGCGGTATCGGCGATAAGGATCATCTTTGCGGCAATGAAGTGACCTTCTATCCGCCATTGACTGAAACTGCGCACTCCATGCCGGCTGTAGCGTTGACCGATTCTTACTCCGGCCCCGGCTTGGGCGCGTCGTGGAACCTTCATGGTAAGCGCAGCGCGTTTGTGGGTACATTCGCCCGGTAGCGCATTATTAAGGAGCACTTTGCAGAAGCGCAAGGCATCCCTGGTTACGATTGCTATGCCGCTGATGCTTTCCCTGCTGTGCGCCGCGCAGAGCGGTAAAGTGGAAAGCATCGGTCCGCTAACCGACAATGCAGTTCCCGACCAGGTGCGCCAGAGCCTGGAGGCAAAGGGATATCGGATCACGCTTGATGACCCCAAGCCCTCTTGCGAGCTCTGGCTCCGCAAGGGCGTACCGGCTCAAGCCAACAAAAATACCGAACTAGCCTACCCACAGTTTGCGGAGTCCACGTTGCTGGGCGTAATTCACTTTTCGCAAGCGGCAGCCGATTTTCGTGGACATACTATCCCCTCCGGCTTTTATACGTTGCGCTACGAACTTATTCCAGATGATGGAAATCATCTCGGGGTGGCTCCCAATCGGGACTTCGTCTTAGCTATTCCAGCGCAGTCCGATCTCGACGCCAACGCCACGTTTAAGTTTCAGGAACTCGTGACCATGAGCGCAAAGACAGCGGGCACAAAACATCCCACTGCTCTGAGCCTGCCGCCCGCAGATAAGCCGTCACCCGGGACCGTCGCAAGGGACGACCAGGACCACTGGATTTTTTCGACTCATCTGACACTCGCGTCAGGCGAGGAACTCCCCTTCGCATTGATAGTGAAGGGGACCGCCCAGCAATAACTCGCTGCAAGCAGGCGAAGCCTATTGGTGGCCCGCCAAGCCTGTATCAAAGATCAGTCTGCCTCGGACGTCTTAAACCCGATCTAGTGTAATGCGTCAGACAGCGATTTATAAGTCCCCGGTTTCCCCTGTAATCCTGTGTGCCCTCTGTGGTTAAAGCCTTTGACCTCCTCGCCCGACACCACGGATCACGCGGACCGAGTCGCAATACTTAACGAGCACTGTTTCCGAAGCACTACACTAGAATCCATTGAAGGCTGACCACCAAGAAGCATCGTGGGATTAGTCAATGGTTCATCGTTGACTGACTCAGGCTCGCATAGTCCAGTCCGTGCACAGATTGACAGCTCGCTTGAGGGCCACGCGCTTATTGTAGATTTGCAGCGAACGTGAGACGCCTTGGCGTGAGATTGTGGGTGTTACGATTGCTTAAACCCCTGATGCAGTCCCGCACTACCAATTGAAGAGATCCCGAATGTTCTCGCCAAATTCCCAAACGAGCAAAGGCGCGATCGGCATTGACTTTGGGACAACCAACAGCTCAATCGCCTTTGCCGGCTGCTCAGACGAGGTTCAGCTCGCCAAGTTCCCTTACTTCGGAGGAGTGACCGATGCATATCGGTCGCTGCTGTATCTTCAGCAGGTGAAGGAAGGAGGCGTCAATGTCCTTAAATCGTGGACGGGCCCAGATGGCATCGAGCACTATCTTGCCGCGGACGTGAAGGGACGACTGATTCAGTCGCTCAAGTCGTTCCTGAGTAGTCGCAACCTCCACAGCACGGAAGTTTTCGGTCGACGGTACACCCTTGAAGATCTGATCGCCAGGATCCTCAGGGACCTGCGGGAAAGGGCGGAGCATCAGTTTGGGATCAAAATCAGGTCAGCGGTAGTCGGAAGGCCGGTTCATTTTGTAGGAGCAGAGAACAAAGAGGATGACGGTTATGCAGAGGGCCGGCTTCGATTGGCCTTTGAGCTGGCTGGCTATGAATCCGTAGAGTTCGAGATGGAGCCGGTGGCAGCAGCTCACTATTACGAATCCACGCTTGACCATGACGAACTCATTCTTATTGGGGATTTCGGTGGCGGTACGAGCGACTTCTCATTAGTTCACGTTGGCCCTACTATCCGTCGAAGAGGCAGAGTCCCGGGCGACATCGTGGGGAACGCTGGAGTCGGCATCGCGGGAGATTCCTTTGATGCAAAGATCATTAGGCACCTCGTTTCGCCCGCTCTTGGAGCCGGGTCGCACCTGCGCTCTCTGGGCAAGATCCTGACGGTTCCAAACTGGGTTTATATAAGGTTAGAGCGCTGGCATCATCTGTCCCTGTTGAGAGGCAGGGACGTGCTGAACATGCTAAGGGGCGTTCACGCGCAGTCGCTTGAACCAGAGAAAATCGGAGCGCTCATTCACTTCATAAAAGAAGATCTCGGATTCCACCTGCACCGCGCCGTGCAAAAGGTTAAGTGCGATTTGTCGAATGACCCGGCGGCCACATTCCAGTTTTCGGACGGGTTTGTGGATCTGAGAGCGATGGTGGACCGAACATCCTTCGAGGAGTGGATTTCAGAAGAGCTTGGACAAATCGCACGATGCGTCGATTCTCTCCTTAATTCTTCAGGCATTCTGCCCAGAGACGTCGATAGGGTCTTTCTTACGGGGGGCTCTTCATTTGTTCCGGCCGTGAGGAGAATCTTCGAAAGGCGATTTGGAGAGAAGCGAATTCGAGGCGGCAACGAGTTTACGTCGGTAGCCCGGGGCTTAGCATTAAAAGCAATGGATTTGAGAATATCTCGCTTTGGTTAGAGGATTGAAGAATTCTCAGTGATCCGTCCAAGCCACGCAGCAATGCTTAGCCTTCATCACCCGCCACTAGCCAGTCGCCGTGTGATTGTCGCCGCGCCGGCGATGCGAGATTTCCAAAGGACGGCAATTGAGTTCGGTAATTTGAGCAGGTGTGGCCCCCGTCAATTGCAGAACTATCCCGTTAAGCTCACACGATGGATGAATCTCTGATCTCGATTCGAAAAGCCGATCAGACTCTCTCGCGTGCTCTTGGGTCGGCGAATGCCGAGCCGCAAATTCTTGCTCATTTAATGCAGGCGTTTGCCGCTCTCAGAGCCCCGATTGACAGCCGCGCTCCAGAGGCGTATCTCTTCTCCGTCAACGTGTAGCGTCAGCTGTGGCTCGACGTTTCCCCAAGCAATCAGCTGGCGTCCGATGTGATCGTCCTGCTCGAGCAGGCCTTTCTCAATGCTTCCAGGAGATGCCACTCTATGTGCTGCAAAACAACAAAGTACCTGTTCTGCGTTTTTGTTGTCTGCCTCGCGATCGCTTTGATTGCTCTCCAGAGCTTCGCCCAAACCGGAAAAACCGGGCGTTCGCTTCTCCAGCCTCAAGTCCTTGGCCCCGAAAGTTTGTCAAAGTCGATAACCGTGAATGTCTGGCTCAAGCAGCGTAATAAAACTAGCTTCGACGCGTTGGTTCGCCAGATGTACGACAAGAATTCTTCCAACTATCACCGCTGGCTGACCATCAACGAATACAAACAGAGGTTTGCTCCTACCGACGCGGATGCGGCGCTTGTTCGCCAACACTTGGCTAACAATAACTTGAGCATCGTCTCCACCGACAAACTTAACCACGTCGTAACTGCTCGCGGAGCTGTCGCCGACGTTCAGCGTGCCTTCGGTGTGCAACTGAATCGCGTTTCCGTAAATGGCGCCATTCATCGCATGCCCTCAGCCGAGCCCGCCATCGCCGGACCCGCCGCGCAGGTGATCTCCACTGTTCAAGGCTTGTCCGACCTCAGCTACCACAACTTTGCAAAGCGCCGCATCGACCCCGACACGGGAAAGCCCGAGCCCATGGTCCCCGTGAAGACTGCGGCAGCGGCTCCCACTTCTTCCATCGTCAAGTTCTTCAATGCCAACTGTTATACCGGCCCCGTGACAAAGGTCTTCACCACTCCCGGCGGGGGACCAAAGGCCGTCTATAGAGGAGCGCGCTACGGCAACAACATCACCGCCGGTCCTCCCAATCTTCCGCCCTGCGGCTACAACGCCCCGCAGATCCAGACCGCCTATGGACTCTCCACTCTCTATAAACAGAAAGTCGGGAAACAGAAGTTGAATGGCGCCGGTCAGAACATCGTGATTGTGGATGCATTCGGATCAGACACGATCCTGAGCGATTCCAACATCTTCAGCCAGATCAACGCCCTTCCGCCGCTGACGACCGATGATTTCCTGATCCTGTATCCGACAGGCCCTGCCTCGTGCGGCGGCACCTGCGGTGGTTGGGCGGATGAAACCAGTTTGGACGTGCAGTGGGCGCATGCGGTCGCGCCGGGAGCCAACATCATCCTCCTGCTCGCCGCCGACAATTCCTTCACCAATCTCGATCTGTCGGTGCTGTTCGCCATCGAAAACGTGATTGGCCCGGTCATCTCCAACAGCTACGGCATCGAAGAGCTTCTGCTCGCGGAGTTCTTCCCCTCCGAACTCACCGTGCAGGACACCCTCAGCCAACTAGCAGCAGCGTTGGGCATGTCGGCCAACTTCTCTACCGGAGATGCCGGCGATTTCACCCCCGACATCGGGGTGCCAAGCGTCTCCATGCCGGCCGCTTCTCCCTATTCCGTTGCCGTGGGCGGGACCAGCCTCTTCCTTGGTCCCGGCCGCTCCATCAAGTTCCAAACTGGATGGGGCAATAACCTCACCCGGATCGCGGATGTCACTCCAAATCCGCCGGTCATTCCGCCTCTTCTGCTCGGATTTAGCGGTGGCGCGGGTGGCGGCGAGAGCCAGGTGTTCGCCAAGCCTTCCTACCAGGGAGGTCTGCCAGGGACCGGTCGCCTGCTGCCTGACATCTCGTACGTGGCGGACCCGTTTACCGGAGTAGAGATCATCATTACGGATCCAGCCAATCCCGCTGGAGGGCCGCTCATCGGCGTCATCGGCGGCACGAGCCTTTCCTGCCCCATGTTCTCTGCCCTCTGGGCGATTACCGCCCAGGCTGCCGGAACTTGGCTTGGTCAGGCATCTCCACTACTCTACGGTCTGCCGCCGGATGCGATCTCCGACGTGCTGGCGGTTACTCCCCCCAACAACGTGACAGGCACGGCCTTCGTTCCGGGGCAACCACCCGTCACTTATTCTGCCGACGATTTGGTGCAGCCCCTGGAAAACACTGTCGATTACACCAGCGCGTTGTATAACTCGCCGTTCTCTACGCGCTGGTTTGTCCTGAGCTTTGGCACCGACACCTCGTTGACCACGGGACCCGGTTGGGACAATGTTACCGGCCTTGGCACTCCCAATGGCGCCACCTTCATCAATGACGTTGTCGCCTCTATTCCGTAGTAGAGGTAGCCAGTAAAATCAGAAGCAGGCTGGATCCTATCCAGCCTGCTTCGCTCCTCACTCTTCTTTCAGACGGATTACTACCGGTTGATTCGTCACTTAGCGGCGCGGAACGAATGCCACAATACCGCTCATCTGTGTTTCTTGCCGTTGGGCGAGATATGCAACCGGTTCATCCAAGGGTGCGAACACAGAGTCTTCACACTCAACTTCAGACAACCATTTCTCTTGTGTCTTGGAACGCAGCGGTCGGCTACCTGAGAAATGAAAGCCAAGAGTTGAACCGTCGCTCGCGAGTTGCCCTACCCCTATCCTCCAAATCGCCGCGCCGCGCGCCATGGAATTCCATGCCGTTCGAACACCGGACGCAGCGCAATGCTGAACGCTTTCGTCAAATCGTTGTAACCGGTTCGAATAATGGTCGAGGGCAGTGGCAGGAATACCGCGCTCCAGTCGCTTTCAAACACAACAAATCCCGGCTTCGCTTTGGATGGACTCTCGCGCCGGTCAATCACAGCTCTCACCAAGCTCGATGCTTCAATCGCAGGAAGCTGCAAGCCAAAATTCCCACGGATCTGATTGGCAAACAGGTTGTACTCTTGCACCTTGATATTCAGTACAAAAATCAACAAGCGTTCCGGCTCGAGCGTTCGTATCGCTTGGCCCATTTCCCAGAGCAATCCAGGCGAGTTCCCCGCGCGGATAATAACCAGCGGGGCAGACTGCATGCTCGCGAGCACGACTTGCTTCCACTCTGACTGATTCGCGTACATCCGGGTCGCGCCCGGCACCGGAAGTCGCTCTCCCGGTTGACCAATCGCGACCATGTCTCCAAACGGCTTGAGCACCTTGCCCAGGTCTTCCTCTTCCGTCGTCCACCCCGCCGCAATGTGTTGGTAGGTGGTCGAAGGATCGGTCTGAAACGACCTGAGGTAAAGCACATCGGGTTTCGAATCCATGAGCGGGCTGTCCGGACCCATTGCCTTCGCTCTGGCGTTGTGCTGACGCCCTCGGTAGAACAGAAGTATTCCGCCGGCGAAGAATGGAACCGCGAGAAACGCGAACACACTTTCGTCTACTCCGCCCGTAGCTAAATAGATCACGCCGCCAAAAATGATCAAAGCGATGCCACAAGCCTTCAGCCCGCCGCCCGCTGATGTCTGCTGAGACATGACACACCTGCTGTGAACCGCCAATTTGCCGAACGACTATACCCCAATTGCGCTCGCCCCGTAACTAGACGCGATGGGAACACGCGACTACAGGCCACACAACAGATGGTGATTTCGATCGCAACAACGTTACTGTCACAGCAGAGTGTTTACCACGGTCACAGCGATCCAGACCTGTGCGGAGTTCCAAGGTACTGGACAGCGGGTGCAACTCCCGCCCGGAAACTGGCGCGAGAAAGCAAGGAGCAATGGTCCTTTCGCTGGGACAACCCCGCAACTTAAACTAGTTTGACCTCAAGCCTCGTTGGTTGGTCCTTCCACCGCCTACTGCCTTCGTTTTCTTTGAACCGCCCAGGCGCAAGTTGCCCAGGATAGCGCCAGCCCTTACATGGTCGTTGGTGTACACCTTCTCTTCCGGCATACCCTCAAAGCACGCGGTCTCAAATGAAAGGGCTATCTTCCACGCAAAGCTCTTGCGGCGCGCCATGACGATGTACAGTCGTCCCAACACCGTTCTAGAGTCCTCCGAATAATTCGCCAGTCCGGTGTAGGCGTGGGCTTCGTCCGCCTCCAACTTCTTTGCCAACCCGGGAAGCTTCCCGAGGTAGTTCCAACTTCGCAGCGTGGGCAACGGATCCTGCTCGAGAAGTACCGGAAACCCGCTCATGGCAATGAAGGGGTCGATCCAGTTGGTCATGTTCGAGGTTGCAGTGGCCTTCTCCATAAAGCTGATAATCAACCACTCGGCTTTGTGCACCCCGTTGTAAATATGTTCGATCTCCCGCGCCGTTCCACGGACCTGGGGCGTGGAACTCCATCGCTTGGGGATTCGCAGTGAATAACGAAGCGTGGCACTTTTCAGTGGCACGGTGGGCCAACCGGGAGGATCGCAAGACTCCAACCAGCGAGGGATTTCGGGCGGAGGAGTGGTGAGCTTCT
The DNA here is from genome assembly GCA_020073385.1 of Terriglobia bacterium. Taxonomy (GTDB): domain Bacteria; phylum Acidobacteriota; class Terriglobia; order Terriglobales; family Acidobacteriaceae; genus Sulfotelmatobacter. The sequence goes on from JAIQFH010000032.1 coordinate 113,059, forward strand.
GAGCACTGCTGTCTCCCACTTCTGCAGCCAGGACCGCCTTCCATTTTTCGACCGGGAGCGATTTTTCGATGTTCCATTCTCGCGCGCTCTGAACCGCATATGTCAGCGCCTCCAGGTATGCCCTTTGCCGCGCTAAGGAGGGCAGAGCTTTGTATAACTGTTCGAGAATGTCGACATTTTCCCGGAGTTCCTTTGCCGCGCGAGCATTGTCTCCCAGCCGCGCATGAACGAACGCATTGCTGCGCACTGCGTCTGCCCAGATGCGTTGGAAGTCCGGATTCTCGGGGTCGGAGTCACGGATGGCCTGCGCTATGCCGCCCAAGGTTTCGCCGATCTGGCCGGCCTGCTTGAAGCTGTCCTGCCTTACCCAGATGTCCACCATCGTCCGGCAAGTCCCGTACATCAGCGTGGCATCGGGCAGCGAGGGTTTCATTTCGCCCAGCACGAGCGGCTGCATCAGTTCCGCTGTTTCCTGGAATTTCACATACGCGTCGCGATGCAGCGCTCGTGCCCGCGCCAGAATTGCCTCGCTATGGCGGAACCGCGCTGCCAGTCGGCGCTGTTCATCGCTGCTAAATGTGCCCTTCTTTAAAGCTTCGACGATCTCTGGGCGCCGGTCTTCGCGCGCAGTATTGGCATAGCGCTGCAACAACGCTGTACGGCGGATCGGGCTGCTGACGTGTCCCAGATACTCGCTAGTCTGGATGACGCGCTGTGTCGTTGTCGTGCGACTCGCGTACAAAGAGAATCGTTCTCCCTCAGTAGTACTACCTGAGAGCCGAACGTCGATGTCAGTATCGGCCGCGATCTCGCGCGCCTGTTTCTGCACCGTGTCGTGCGCAATCAACCGGAAACTGCTGCGCTGTTTCTCCAGTGTCTCGAGGCTGGGGATTTCAAACGTCTGCGGAAGGTCGAACTCACCCTTGGGCTTGAACTCTGTGCCATCGAATTGCAGGGAGAATGTCGCTGGAAGATCTTTCAGGTCGGTGCCGTCGATTTGTGGTTGCAACCGGACTACCCGATCGAACCATCTGAATTGCACGTCTAGGCGAGGTCGATCTTTGAGGAAGAACTCGGTGTACTCAGGCTCTTCCAGTCCGAATTCCTCGGGCCAAGTACGGCCTTCCCGGTAATGCGCGATGTAGAAGGACATCGATCCGTGGAACAGGTCATCCAGCTTCAACTGCAGCTCAAAAATGATGTTGGGATCCTGCAGAGTATCGGAACCGACCACCACTTCTACGCTGCGCACGGGCTGCGCGGCGAATGCTGCAAACTGTTGGTCAACCCCAGGCAGCTCTTCTTCTGCCCGCGCCACTATCTCCCGGTTGGCGATTAGCTGCCGATTTGCAGCATCCAGCAACACCTTGTCGTCCACCGCTGCATTGCCGCTCAGGGCACGCGTCAGGCGAAGACGCACAGCCTCGTGTTCCAATCCGTCGGACGCGTCGAAGCCGACGAGATCAGACAGTTGCGCGGGTATCCGGCATGGCCGAAGAATGATCGGCAGGATACGCAAACCCCGTTTGGCTGCCGTGATCGCAGTTTCAATTTCCTGGTTTACCCAGGGAGATTCGACTGCGGTGGGCGATAACAACAGGCAGAAGATCTCTGCCTGCTCCACTTTGGTTTTTAATTCCTGGTGTAGCTCCGCTGTGGTTTGGATATCGAAGAAGTCCATCCAGACCTTGATCTGGCTGGCCTCCAACAGTTCCTTGATGGCAAAGGCTTCTTTACGGTCATACGAACTGTAGGAGATGAAGGCGGTCTTGGGGGCCTGGGTGGAGGGCATAAACGCACACCTCTTGAGCCTACTGGCGTTGCCCATTGTACCCCGCGCCACCGACTGCGAATGTCTCTAAGAAATCGTCATCCAGAGCCTAACGCAATTTGTGAGCAAAAAAGCGAGTGCAACTTCTAACTTCTTGCGCCAAACCTCAGAAACTCCGCCAAGTCGGGCTCAGCCTTTTTGCTGTTTACCCGGTTCCTGCTGCTGAACCGATGCCCACTTAGAGTGCTCCTGCGATACCAGCGACTCGATGCGCTCGGCCAGGAGGGCGTGTGGATCAGGAGCGCTGGCGTATGGCGCTGCCTTGCCCAGATAGGTGTATTTCTCATGCTTCAAGGCTTCGCAGGTTGAACGGTAGTTGATCCAATTCTGCTGGTACTGGTTTAAATGCAGCAACCCTTCGAGCACCGTAATCAATACGCCCAAGCCACCAGTCACGATGCTAATGTGCGGAAGCCCGAGACCTGCCAGAAAAGGAATAATTGCTGCTGCGAGAATCTCAGCAATCTTAATTCGCCTGTAAGTCCGCTGGTTCGACAAGCTCTTGCGATCGTACCAGTCGAGTTGATCCTCCAGACGTTCCATGATGGGATCGGAGTCAGGGAGTTGGGCGGCAGATGTATTCATAGCGGGCAATTCTACCTTCTTCTAGAGAAAGAGGGACTATATAACTTGCTCATGCCCCACAAGCCGAATTGTGGGGCGTGTTGTCGGAAGTCCGTCCGAAGCCGCGACTTCAGGGTCGCTCGTCACTCGGCAGTAACTCGACATCCGGTCGGAATCATATGTCCTACCGGGCCATTGCGAGCGCCCAGACTACCCGATCACTAGTATCAAGCTGGGCGATCCTGTCTCGCATTGTGCGCTCCGACCAGCAGACCTGTTCATTGGAGGCGTGGCTGTAGTCAGCCATGATTCGCCGCAATTCCTGAGAATCCTGCTCCGGAGGTGCATTCATGACCGATGCCAGGGCCCGACTGAATCGGTCACGGTCGACGGTGCGCGCCGGTGCTCCCTCGACATCCGCCTTTACGGCCTGAAAGATCAGGTCAAACCATAGTTCGATGTCGGACGCCTCAAGCCGATCTAGCAACTCGCTCAGTTGTTCATGGGAGATCTTGCCATGAGCGAATGCGGCGCAGCTAACAGGATCAGCTGCCGCGAGGATTTTTCGATCCAGTTCAAGCTTGGCGAGCAATGCGGAGTCGTCTAATCGCCGCAATCCGGAGTGGGAGTGCACACGGCCAAACTCCTGCCCCATTTCTTGAGCGCGCTTGGCGGCTTCCTCTGGTGGCAAAGCGCTCAACTCAGCGGAGTTCATAATCGAATCCAGTTGCGTGCGCACGCTAGGTGTCGCGGTCAAGCGGTCTTGGAAGCGGGCCTCTGCCTCCGCCACTGCAGAACGGTAGGGCTGTTCCTGGGAGGACGGCGCGTTTTCCTGAACGGCAGTGGGCACGGACGCAACATTTCCACGGGAAGACAACCACTCCCGCAGCGATACAGATACAGCTAGCAAAACCAGCAGTCCAATGAGGCTTAGTAACGCCATCCCCGACACCGTCAGCGTCGAAACCTTCGGGGCCTGCCATTCCAAACCAAAGCTTTCGAAAACAGGCCGGAGAGCGAACTTGAAGAACCGCAGAAAAGGCTTATAAGCGCTTCTCCTGAAGAAAGGTACTCGAAACGGCAGAAAACTCGGCGTCCAGTCCGCGGAGAACTTGATGAATCCGGAAATTCGTCCGAAGGATCTTGGCAGCGTCTCACCGGGCGGAAGAGACACTCCCAATACGGGGTTCGCCCGCTCGCAGAGCCCGTTATAATGTTTCCTCTTCATGTTGAGGACGAGAATCAGCAGCTTTTGCGGATTCACAATCTCGAAAGCCTCCTTCAATTCCCATAGGAGGCCTTCCCCGATGCCGGCTCTGATCACGATGAGTCGAGCCGACAGCATCTGAGCCTTAACAACATCCTTCCATTCTTCGTTTGAGGCATACAGCCGGGCTGCACCAGGCTTAGGCAGACTTTCGCCTGGCCGGCCAATTGCCACAAGTTCACCGAACGGCTGCAGCACGTCACGCAGTTGTTCCTCCTCGGTTTCTAGGCCCGAAAAGATTTGAGGAGTGAGAAGCGCTGAGAATACATAGCGCATAGTGGAGGTATCGCTTCGGAACGGTCGCAAATAGAGCACATGCGATCTCGACTCAGTCAAGACATCTTCTGCGATTGCGCGAGCGCCGTACTGACGTCCACGCCAGTAGAAGAAGACGCCGATCAGGATCATGGGTAACGGTACCCAGCTGATGATGACGAGCGGCGCATCCATCTCGCTCTGCGGCACAAAGCGGAATACAGTTCCTATTAGAATTGCCGTGATAAACAGGGTTAGGCCACTTACTCTCAGGATCCGACCCGATTTGGGTGTTCCTGTCATCGGCACCCCCTACTTGGGACGGCCCGCCTGACTGCATCAAGCAACCGGCCGAGCAGATCTCGCGCAGCAGCGATCGAACACAATTTGAAAACACCGTGATTATAGGCGAGCGAGGCGCGCCTGATGAAGCCTTATGTCAAGCGGTTCGTTGTTGCTTTGTGCTCCATCGGCAGTTATGCCGAAAGTAGATCCGCTGTGTAGATGGTGACAAGAGCGGCGCCACATTCCTGCGCAATTGCTCTCATGTGGTATGTGCCACCGATGCCCTCGGTTTTTACACCATCCCAGAGTGCTATCAAGGTTAAGTTCTTGCCCTCCGCCGCGAGTGCTTCCTGAAGCAGCCACAGGTTCGATCTTTGCCAGGTGGAATAGTCCGTCTTCATGGAAAGCCAAATCGGTAGATCGTCCGAATTCGAGAGGTAGGGCGGGGCTGGAAATTTCCTCAATAGCCGATCAAACTGATCTTCCCAGAAACGCCCTGCTGGCGAAACTGATTCGTTGCGGAACGGGTCGGGAGCCAGCGGCAGCAGCAACCGATGCTCGATGCCCAATTGTTCGCATACATCGTGAAAAAGCAGATCACCACCACTTGCAGCACTCGCGATCGCGACCACTTTACCTTCGGTACGCTTGAGTTCCTGCTGCACTCTGTCCAAGATCGCCTGCCGCGCTTTATCGCGGATCGAATCAGGAAAGCGTGAAGGGCTAGTGCCCGGAGGGTCAATCATGTGCCCCGTAAACAGGATGACTCGGGCTGGTGGTTGCGGCGTCTCCTTGGCTGGAGCAGGCGGGGCGAATACTTCGAGCGCCTTGTTGGCGCTGTCGACGAGGACACTCAATTGCCTGAACAGATCCAGTTGCGCTCTCGCCGAGTCTGAGTAAAACGCGGGCGCTCCCGCTAGCGCGGATTCGTAGGCAAATGCAACCCTCTGTGGCCGGTCCGTTGTGAGAAAGAGAAAATCGGCGAGACTAATGTTGACCCAACGATCCTCCTTGCCGCTCTCCAGCAGACGCTGACGCGCAACTTCCAATGAGACGCCGACTGCACCCGCGAGCCGCTGTCGCTGAATCTGCAGAGCGTCCAACTCAGACCTGGCCTGGCTCTCGGTCTCGAACCGCGTTTCCCAAGCGTCCGGTAGCTGCTTTGCAAGCTCAATCGCAAGAGTCAACAAGCTCAATGCATTCAAGCCGGGATAGAAGCTGTCCAGGTTTTCCAGGAAGCCTTGGTTGTATTTCTCGTATGCCTGGAGAAGTAAGGGAGACTGTAGTGCCTTCCGTTGTGCTTGATCGGCGGCCACTGAAATCCAGGAAGAACGCCATCTTTCTTTGATGTTGCGCCCAAGGAGCGAGAATGATTCGGCTCGATCGGCGTGCGACGCGGTCTTACTATTGATCACCCGCTGCAGTGCTTGGTCCGATGAGTCCAGATCCCCAAGCCGTTGATAGATGGTGCCCAGGCGTTCATTGGTCTCGGGTTCGTTTGGATTCAACTTGTAGAGCTTTTCCCAGGTGTCTTTCGCGGCTCGATAGAACTTGAGATCGAATTGCGCCCGCGCCACAAGCCGTAACCCTTCAGAAGCCCAGAAGAATTGCTCTGCCTCGATCGCCAACAGGCCCAACAATCCCATCTGTCTTCGCTTGGCCGCGAGTTCAACGTCATCACGGAAGGATTGTGGCACCGGAAGGAATCGCGATCGATCCTGCGCTTCCAAGTCCGGTAGCATTTGAAACACTGGGCTGTCAGGCTTTTCCGAGGCGAGGGTTTGGCGAAGAGCTTCGATCATTAGTTCGAGTTTCTCGGCAGGAGAGTCCGAATCGTATTCGAGATAGCGGTCAGTCCGCAGATCAAACGGAACTTCGTCTTGCGGTCTGCGATCACCCGGAGCTTTCTTGCTTTTCGCCCGCAGCAAGAATGTCCTCTGTGGCTGCAAGGAGTGGCGAATTCCCAATTCATAGAAGACATTCGCGTTATGAATCGAGATGTCGGCAATCACGATGTCCGCTACCAGGAGTTGCTGAAACATATCTGTCCGGATGTTGCCTGCTTCAAGGAACGGTTCGGTGGTGCCGCCCTGAATGTCACAGGCAGCAAGCGCCGGAGCAATTAGAGTCTTCTGCACATCATCGAAGTTGATGTCATTCTTCGTGCCGAAGGGACGGATGATAAAAGCTCGAGCCATAGCTCTTCCTTATAGAAACGGACCGAAGTGGTCGGCCGCCACATGCTGTGCTGCCGCCCTACCGATTTCGGTCAAGATCGGGATGTTGCCGACAGCGTCCATCTTTTGAATGCTGGCTGCATCCACATTGGGAAATCCCAAGCCTGCTAGACCCGTTGCACTCAGATCGGCGTTATAACGGGCGTACAGAAATTGCCGTCCGAGTTTGTTGGACAGGGGGACCATCGAAGCTGCGTACTGCTCTTCCATGGTCATGCCTGGGCGCAGTTGTCTAGGAACGAGATCCAGGATTTCGCGATCCAAATGTGCGCCATGCGTACAGCGTCCGATGGTGCGGCAGTTGACGTCCTGGTCGACCTGGATGCCATACATGAGCTCGCCAGGGAGACCGGTAACAGTAGAGACGATGTTCTTGTTAGGACGCGCCGCGGTTGCGCCAAGCGACTCGGCCGCCCCGGTTCCTACCGAGATAAGCAGCAGACTATCTTCGCCAGTTCTCCAGTTCAAGCAATAAGCCGGTTCCGTTGCCATTCGGAAGAGCAAGAAGGCCGGATTGTTGTACGGAGTAACACCGCCGTCCACGAATACAAACGTCTTCGATTGGTCTGTCGGATCCCACTGCACGACCTCTGGCGGAAAGAAGACCGGCGCGGCCGTGCTGGAGCGGACCAACTGCCACAACGGAATTTTCAAATTGCAGTCTTTTCGTGCGGGGTCATTGTACTTTGCGTCCGGATTGCTGCTGACTGGCCAAGGCGAATCCGTCGTCACATTCTTGGTGACGATCAGGAGTAGGCATTTCAGGTTGTCGGGTTCCAGCGTTGTGGCAGAGCCAAAAACCTCTTGCAATTTCGCTTTGAGTGGATCAGCGGTGTAGAGATATTTGATGCGCTCCACCAGCCATGCTGGGTCGAACATCTGTTTTCCGCAAGAAGCATAGAATTCCATCAAGTCGGCAGTGGTCATGCCTCTGGCCAGACCGGCTGCGATGATCGCGCCCGTGCTCGTACCGCCGATGTAGTCGAAGTAATCGCACAGTTTGCCGCCAATTTTGGCTTTCACAAGTTTTTCGATTCTTTCAAGTATCCCGAGAGTAATGAGGCCGCGAATGCCCCCTCCGTCTAAGGCCAGGATTCGGTGGGGTCGATCTTCCTGATATCGAGTACGCAGCGACTTCCAGCGCTCGGGAAACATCAACATGGCGCCTCCTACTGGAGAAATCCTATTCAAGCGACAAGGGTCCTGTGCGAGACTTGAAAAAACGGGGAAGGAGTACACATGATAATAGCCCTAGCGGGCAGGCGAGTCGATGCTCTTGATGCGAAATCGGTGCGGTTTCCTTCTACGCCTGAGAACCTGGAAACTGTGCGTAAACGAATCCTCGAACTGCTGCAGGCCAAGCGTGCCAGCGCCCTTGTCAGTTCGGCAGCCTGCGGCGCAGACCTTCTCGCGCAATCCGTAGCAGGGGTCATCGGAGTGCGGCGCATTATTGTGTTGCCCTTTGAGCGCGAGGAGTTCCGGGAGACCTCGGTGACAGATCGGCCCGGCGAATGGGGTTCTCTTTACGACACGCTACTCGACGAAGTCGAGAAAGCGGGAGATGTGCACATCCTGAATCTGAAGTCGGCGGAAGATGCGTATGCCGAGACGAACCACGTGATAGTTGATGAAGCCATTTCCCTTGGTCAGAAGTTGCGTGTTCCAGTCACTGCGGTGCTGGTTTGGGACGGGAAATCGCGCGGGAAGGAGGATCTCACCGAAGAGTTCGGAAGGTACGCGAGAAGTCAGCAACTTGCCGTGATGGAGGTAATGACTATGTAAGATGCCGACTGCCGCTGTACAAGTAAGCCCGCGGGTGAAATCGAGCGGATTCAGCTCAACACGCGCTCGCCTGTTCCTTCCCGGTCTTCTCGTGTGGCGAGAGAAAACAGCACAGCACCAACCTCTCCATGACTTCTGCGGTCCGAAACCCGAAATACGGGGACCTTTCCATCCATACCTCCGGCCTCGATTGCCGCGCGCACCACTTCCATCGGCGTAGACTCCCCAGCGATCAGCAACGTCCTCTCGAGCGCACCAAGTTCACTCAGACTAGTCAGTTCGTACGAGGTCCCAACATTCGTCGTGGTGTAGCCGCGCACATCCACGAGAATGGCGTCTGCCGCTGCTACCAATCGCTTCATAGTGGTTTTCCACGTGTTGTCGAAACAAGGATATTCGGTGACTTCATACCTGCCGTCCAGTGCCGGACGGCCCGCCAAGCTGTGCACTCTTTTTTCAAGGTCCGCTTCAGATCGAATGAAGTGCCGGCCGATCAGCAGCGTCGCGAATCGGAGCACCCCCTCCGGGCTCGCCGTATTCGCGGCGATGTCCGGCCCAACAATCGCGTCGATCTCGCCCGCTGTTAACCAGGTGCGGGATACCGTGCGCAACAGGCGGTCCGAGGCCGCCGCATTCCTGAACGTGCGCAGGAACAAGAGCCTCAGCGGATCGCCACGTGAGCGTGTCAACGCCCCGGCAACGAACGGTGCCAACAGAATCACCACCTCTGCCGGAACGAACAACGCCCAGAAGCCAAGGGACGTTCCGGTCTGCAACATCAGAACACCCGCATTGCTCGCGGCACCGACCGAGCCCGCCAGAATGAAGGCCAACGCCTCCGGAGACACACGCAACAACCTCTTGGCGAGCAACACCGCTGCGAGCGAGCCAACGAGGACTCCGTATCCAAGTACAACGACGATGGCTAGCAGCATGACCACCGCGCGAGGGGATCGCATCTCGCTGTCTCTGAACATGATCGGGACCAGTCCCATCAGCACACCTGGCGGGACCGCGAATAGCCACCAGGACACCGCTGAGGTTTGGCCTGAACGGATCAACCCTGGCACCACGATCGCCAGAAGGAACAACGCGGCGCCCAGAACGAGTCGGCCCTGCGACAGGATCATCTGAAGCAATGGCTGTCCCGGATTCTCGTTGAAAGTGACACCACCGAATAGACCGAGCGCTAGAACCTGAACCAGCGCGGCAAGCGCGACCGCCACCCATCGTCCGAGCGCTTGCCGCCGCGTTGCGCGGCGCGCTGCATTTGCCCGGATCAGGCCTTCTTGCGGTGGTCCGCGAACATCGAGGAACTCGATGTGGGCTTGCGAATGATTCGGCGACAGGCTTTCGCCGACCTGGCTTAGCTCCTTCTGCTTGCGCATCTGCCGAAGCACGGCTGCTCGATACAGGCGCCTGAGCAACCACCGCGCGGTGACGACGCCGACGACAAAGAGCATCGGCTCCGCGAGGGTCGGCAAGATAAGCCGCCACTCCTCTGCTGAAGTGCCCACGCTTGGCGCATTGGTCTTCCCCGCCTCCACGACTGCGTCGAGTGTCGCGTTGATCAGTATCAGGTCTCCCCGGTTTAGGATTACCTCACTGCGCTGCCAGGGCTGAAAGTCCGGATGCTCCACTCTCAAGCGATACACTCCCGGCGAAAGCGAGGGGAACCGGTAGCGTCCTGTGGAGTCGGTCAGGCTCATCCGCGTAATGCCCGTCTGCATATTCTCGAGAGTTAGTTTCGAGCCGGGCAGCACGTGCCCTGAGAAGTCCCGAACCGTGCCTTCAAGAATGGCGGCCGTGGGCATCTGGCCGAATGCCGACAGTGAGAGAACGGTGCTGGCTGTAAGTAGAAAGTAAAGGCAGGCGGTCGTACGGAACCTACGTCCGCGCGTTGTCGGAGCCGCGCCGGTTCCGGTGCACATCATCGCCTCGCTCTTTGCAAGACCGAAAACTTGATCACCCTTCACCTTCCGCTCATCCGAACCCGACAGCCGAAGTCCGGAATCAGTCCAGTCTGGGGATACGCGCAAGATCATCCATCAGCAGCACCCTATCCCGGGCTATTATTCTGGCATGTGACAGAGAGAGCCGACGCACCCACCAAAATACTGAACGCACAGCCCAAGACCCCGCTTCGGATGAGCTTGTTTCGATCCCTTATTCGACGGCTCGTTGCTGGTCTTGTGCTTCTTGTGGTGCTTCTGTGGTCGCTTGCCGTGCTGATCCTTATGGCGGCACGGTGGATCGACCCACCGACAACCGCGGTGCACATGCAGCGCCGCTTGCAGTCCTGGCTTCACAACACTTCATATCGCGAACGTTACAAATTCATTCCGCTCAGCCAAATCTCGCCTGATCTACAGCATGCTGTAATCGCCGCGGAGGACACGCACTTCTACCAGCATCATGGGTTCGATTGGCACGAGATCCAGATCGCCGCCCAAGAGGATTTGGAAGGCGAACGCACCCGCGGTGCTTCCACCATTACACAGCAACTTGTAAAGAACCTGTTTTTCGGAACGGGCCGGTCTATCTTCCGCAAGGGCGCAGAGGTCACCCTGGTGCCGGTGGCCGAATTCGTCCTCGGCAAACGGCGCATTCTGGAGATATACCTCAACGTGGTCGAATGGGGCCCAGGTATTTATGGTGCAGAGTCGGCGTGTCGTTATTACGACCAAACTGCAGCCCGGAATATCGGACGGCAACAGGCAGCACGGCTCGCTGCAATTCTGCCCGCTCCTCTGAAGCGACGGCCCGACCACATGAATAGCTACAGCGCGATCATCCTGAGGCGGATGGGCCAAATGGGATGGTAGTCGCGGCCAACAGTAGCCTTCGATAGCTGCGGCAGAGCGGAGGAAACTCCGACGTAAATTGCTTCTAAAGTTCTGCCTCGATCCTTGATGCTCGCAGTATCCGTGACCAACTCCAATGCTTCGCCGGCATCCATAACACCATCGAACGGACCGGAGTTCATCCGATGCGGAAAGGCCCTGGCGCTGCAGCGCCAAGGCCCTATCCCTCTGATGTCAGCGGCACGCCCTTAAGGAACCATGCTGATTACCAGGATGGTCGGGTAGGCGCTGTTTTGCTTGTCTACCGTTACGACCTTGGAATTGGAAACGATGATGCCCGAGACTACTCCAGGATGATCCGAGGTGCTGAAGGTGCCATCGGAGCTCACCGTGAATGTCTCGGCTACAGGCTGATCGGCCTGCAGGGGAGAAGTGGTTGATGTGTTGTCACCGGTGCCGGTGGCGCCGGCGCTGGCGAGAGTGGCGGTACCTGTGCCGGTCTCTACCGAGCGATGGCCGGTCATTTGGGTGCCGAAGAAGTACATGCCTGAGGTGATGGTCGTCGCCGACTGCGGCTCCATCTGCCCGAAGGAAGTACTGGAACCCGTACCGAGCATCCAGCCAGTGTTCGGTCCATATAGATAGATGACCGGCGCGTCGGTTTGGCAATTGGTGCCGGTGAGGGTCACCCTGCCATAGGAGTCAATCGCGAAACCGCAGGTTTCGGTGAAGGGTGTAGGAGTGGCCCAGGTGCCGGCTTCGTCTTCGTAGACGTTAGCCATCAGGGAAGAGCCGCTGACGGTGACGCGTCCAAAGTCAATGATCCCTCCCGCTCCTCCCGAAATGATGCCCGAGGTATAAAAGGCGAGATTGCCGCTGAGCGTCAATGAACCACTCTGCAGGCGCGCATCGCCGATCAACGCGCTCGTCGTGGAGCCGAGAGCGTCGCTCGTTATCTCGAGGAAGCGCTTGTTCGAGACCAGATAAGCGGCGCGGTGCGCGACGATCCCGCTCAGGCTGGTGGTGGTAGTAAAGCGGCCGGTCGGAGTCACGGGTGCAGTATAGGTGCCGCTCAAGCCGCTGTGTGTGACATGGTTGCCGCCGGCATTCGAGTCATATTCGCCGGCAGTGACGGAACCGTTGCTGGCGGTGAGTGTTCCGGCGACAGCGGTCCGCGTTTGGCTGGTACTGAAGACGCCAAACTGCGCGTACACCCAGACGCCGTTAGGCAGCGAGGCTGGAACGGTCTGTTTCAGAATGAGGCCGGAGGCAATGTATTGGCTCGGGGCCGGTTCCCATTCCTGGATGGCGCCGCCGGTGGCCGCGCCCGAGGTCGCGTCGAGAGCGAAGCGCGTCTTAAAGGTGTAGAACGGAGTCACAATCGTGGCGCAGCCGCGATTATCGGAACCCACGGAGTACGAACTGCCGCTCGTGGTGACGCTGCCATTCTTGACGCCTAACGAAACACCGTTGCTGTCGACGGTGCCGGCCGTGATGTGTCCACTGCCGTCCGCCGTGAACGAGCCAATGGCGCCCATGAATCCGGAGGCGTTGTAACCGCTCAGGCTGAAGGCGTATTGGCCACTCAACGCTCCCTCGTTCCCGCTCCCGCAGGCTGCCGAAGCGCCAACCGTCAGGCTCAACGCTTGTGTCTTGCTCGCGGCCGTAGGCTTGGTTGAATCGGTAACCGTGAGTGAGAAGGTGAACGTGCCGGTCGCCGTGGGGGTTCCGCTAAGCGACCAATTCGTGCCGGAACCGCCCAGGGTCAAACCTGAGGGCAGTGAAGATCCACTCGCCACAGTCCACGTATAGGGCGTAGTGCCACCAGAAGCCTGCAACGGCGCGCTGTAGGCAACGTTCATGATCGCGTTCGGCAGCGACGTCGTGGTGATGGTCAGCGGCGTTGGGACGATCGTGATGCTGAGCTGTTGCGTGGCTGATGACGGTCCCGGCTGACCCTGCGAAGCATCGGTGACTCTCACCGTGAAGGTGGTTGATCCTGCCGCTGTGGGTGTGCCGGAGATCGCTCCTGCAGCGCTCAAAGAAAGGCCTGCGGGAAGTGAGGAACCGCTGGCCAGGCTCCAGGTGAGCGAACCCGCGCCGCCGCTGGCCTGCAATGTCGCACTATAGGCTGTGCCGACCGTCCCGCTAGCAAGTGTTGTCGTCGTGATGCTCGGCAAGGGCGAAACCACCACCGCCGTGGACGCCGATTTCGTAGTATCGGCCACAGAAGTTGCCTGTACCGTCACCGTCATATTTGCGGAGACCGATGTTGGAGCGTTGTAGGTGGCTGCAGAGGTTGTGCTGTTCGTGAAGGTTCCGCACGCAACACCGCTGCACGTTGCGCCCGACGCGGCCCAAGTCACACCCCTATTGCTGGAGTCGTTGCTCACCGTCGCGGTGAAGTTCAAAGTTTGCCCCTGATCAATCTTGGTCTGAGCTGATGGGGTAAGAGAAACAGAAATCGGGGGCGGTGTGATCGTGATGCTTAGCTCTTGGGTTTGAGAACACGTTCCCTCCTTACCGCCCGATGCATCCGTGACTTTCACCGTGAAAGTGATCTTGCCCGCCGTGGTGGGCGTGCCGGAGATCGTTCCCAGGCTGCTCAAAGAGAGGCCGGTGGGAAGCGAGGAACCGCCGGCCAGACTCCAGGTGAGCGTGCCCGCACCGCCAGTGACTTGCAGGCTGGCGTTGTAGGCCGTTCCGACTGCGCCGTTGGCCAAAGTTGTGGTCGTAATGGTTGGCTCCGGTGAAATGACAACCGGCGCCGCCTTCGACTTCGATATGTCGGCAGCAGACGTTGCCTGCACCGTCACCGTCATGTTCGCGGAGACAGTTGCGGGAGCGGTGTACGTTACTGCGGTTGCGGTGCTGTTCGTGAAGGTGCCGCAAGCGCTCCCGGAGCAACCTGTGCCCGACATGGTCCAGGTCACGCCCTTGCCGCTGGGGTCATTGCTCACCGAGGCGGTAAAGCTCAAAGTTTGCCCCTGATCGATGTTGGTCTGAGCCGATGGAGTAAGAGAAACCGAAATAGCGGGCGGAGGAGTCTTTTCTGAGCTTCCCCCGCCGCAAGCGGATAAAAGCAATAAACCTAAAATTGTCGCAACTACTATTACGCTATGCTGCGCACGCACTCCATGCGCGACCGAAGACCGTTTGCTCGCCATACGCATTTCCTCCTGCTGATTTCCCGCACTGATCGGGCTTCAAAAGAGACAGCGCGAAACGCGCGCAGAGTGCCTCACGAAAGAGGAAAGAATTACGTCCATGAGGGTTCGCCCATCTCATTCATGGGCGCGCGAAAATGCGGGACTCCTAGCGATAGCAATCAAAGGGCGAGTTCGGCCTGCAATTGCTTGCGGATGCGAGAAGGAACTGTGGCGGCGGTCGAGGCGGGGAGGAGAGCGAGTCCTTCTTTAGCCGCTGCCCTGGCTTTTTCTGGCTGCCCAGCGGCGCGGTAGGAGCGTGCGAGAGTGAGAAGAAAACCTGGCTTCTGATGATGGCTCATCTCCACCATGCGCTCGGCGCACTCCGCAGCCAACTGCGGATCGCGAAGCCGTGGTGGCATGACCATGGTCAAGCCGGTCGCAACCGCATCAAGATCCACGCCGTGGGCATTTTGGTCTTTTCCCACGGCCTTCAGAATGGCAACCCCCTTCGTCGCCAACTCCAGTGTCCCCTGTGTCTGGTGGAGCGCAAGTTGCTGTCGGCTGATTCGGATGAAGAGCAAGCCTAACGTAGATCGTAAGTAAAGGTTGTCTGGCTCAAACTGGAGAAGGTGTTCCGTGAGGGAACGTGCTTCCGACAAGCTCTTCAGAGCGCTGGCGGCGCTTGCACTTCGATCGGCTGGCTCATCCGCAAATACGGCTTGCGCGCGGTCTTCAAAACATTCCGCTTCATTTTCCAGGATTGCCAGCATGTCGTTTCCGGCGCGGGTATCATTCGGATCCGCAGTGAGAAAAGGTTGGGCCATGGCTTTGCCCTGTTCGAGGTATGACAACGCTTCCTGGTATCTTCCGACTTCTTTTAGCGCCAGTCCGGTCTTGCTAAGAAAGTTCGCCAGAGTCCGCTGGTGGGGTAAGGCTTTTCTCATCTCCTCGGGAAGGGCGTTCATTCCCTGGATCGCTTCACGATAGTCCAACAGCGCAGCCCCAGGATCAGTTTCCGACTCAATATTCGCAATTTTGGCGTGATTCACGGCGATTCCCCGCGCGGCGCGGGAGAAACTCGGATCGATTTGGACAATGCGCATGTCCAACTCCAGCGACTTGCGAAACGCCGCAAGCGCGCCGACGGGATCACTCAGACTCGCGGTGCCATTCTGTCCCAATTCGTCGCCCAGACCTCCATAGGCGGCAGCTGCATCCATTAAGGCACTAGCTTTTGCGCCTGGTCGAGAGGCCAACTCCTCGAAAGTGGCCGCCCCGGATCGCATCATCGCCACCGCTTCCTGCGTCCTGCCCATTCCGAAAAGCACTTCGCTCCGTGACTGCTGGACCCAGCCCAGCGTATGGGCCGCGGCTACATTTGCGGGCTGCTGACGACCCACAGCGGAGGTGATCGAGAGGGCTTTGTCCAGACTGTTCAGCGCACCTTGCGCGTCGCCAATATTCTGATCGTAGGGATTTCCTTGCACATTGCCCATGCGGATGTAGGCATTTGCAAGGTCCAGTTCCATTTGTGGATCGCCGGCGGCATCTTTGGCAGCGCGGTCCAGGTGCTCTAGAACTGTGCTCACCAGAAGTCTTTGCGCCGGAGTCGATCCAGGGAGACGCTGGATGGCCTCGTCAATCTCGGATAGCAAGCTGTTGCTGAGCTTGCGCAAGTCTTCCGCGCGTGCCTCTGCCTTGCGGCGTTGAACGTTGGCAAGGTGGGCCTGCCACGTCACGCCCGCGGTCCCCGCCATCACGCTGAGGCACAACAGCGCCGAGCCGGCCAGAGCCAGCTTGTTCCGGCGGGCAAACTTGGCGGCGTGATAGCGGAAATTTCCCTGGCGCGCCGCCACCGGACGACCATCCAGATACGCTTGTAGATCAGCAATAAGTTGATCGACGCTGGCGTACCGTTCTTCCGGTTCTTTCCGAAGGGCTTTCAACACAATGGCGTCGATGTCAGCGTCCAGAGCGTCGGAAGTCTTTTCGCTGGGCTTCGGCGGCTGCTGTTCACAGATCACGCGGATCATCTCGTCGGTCGTGAACTCTTTCAATTCGTAGGGAAGTACCCCGGTGGTGAGAAGAAAAAGCAGCACCCCAAGAGAGTAGATGTCGGATGCGGTCGAGATCGGGTGCCCCAAGACTTGCTCGGGGCTGGCGTATTGCGGTGTAAAGGAGTGGAAGCCATGGCGGGTGAATTCGCCTTCCAGCACTACATTCGCAGCCGTGAGCATCTTGGCGGTCCCGAAGTCGAGGAGCTTCGCCGTGCCGTCTTCGAGAACAATAATATTGTCGGCCTTTAAGTCCCGATGGACGACCAGGTGCTGGTGCGCGAAGCGAACGGCGTTACAAACGGACCTGAAGAGTTCGATGCGCTCACGGATCGAGAGAGAGTGTTTCGTACAGAACCGATGAATGGGCAAGCCGTCAACGTACTCCATCGCCAGGTAGAGTTCGCCGTCCTCAGTGACGCCTCCATCCAACATGCGCGCAATATTCGGATGACTGAGCCTCGCCAGAATCTGGCGCTCCCGCCGGAATTGCTCCCGGAAGAGGTCGGTAGCAAGAGGCAGGTCAATCAGTTTGATGGCAACCTGCTGCTCAAATTGTCCATCGGCACGATGCGCAAGATATACGGCGCCCATGCCACCGTGCCCGACGAGACGGTCCAGTTCATAGGGTCCGATCCGCCTTGGGCCAGGCAGGTCCTCCGGGTGTGTCTCCGCTTCCAGCCGGCAAGATGTTGTCACTTGTTCTTCTTGCTCAGACGCTTTCAGCAGCGAACGGACTTCCTCCAGCAGCAACCGATCGCCTTTGCACATCTGTTCCAGCACAGCCGGTCGCAGCAATTCCGATGTCGCCAGGGCTTCGTGAAAGATGGCTTCGACACGCCGGAAGAATTCGGTCGAAACGTTCATCGAGGTGGCAGCCTCTGTGGCAGATGGAAAACCCGCCTGTAGGAGACTGCGAGAATCGTGGCCGAAGTGACTCAAGTCTTTGCCGAATGTTCGAGAGCTTCCGGAACAGCGTCGGGATGAAGCCGTCGGTATAACCAGCCCTTGATGAATTTCAGGTCGCGATCGACCGTGGCCTTGGACACCTGCAGAAGCTCCGCGGTCTCCTCGGCTGTGCAGCCCAGGAAGTATCGTAGTTCGACGAGTTGGACATTGTAGGCATTGATCCCGTTGAGTTCGTCCAACGCGCGGTTGAGATCAATCATCGACTCGCTTCCGATCTTGATCCATGGAATATCTCTATTCAGAGGGACATGGCGGGCACCGCCGCCGCGCTTTTGCGCCGCATTGCCTCGGGCGTGATCGGTCAGAATCATGCGCATGAGTTTGGCTGCGAAGGTGTAGAAGTGAGCGCGATCTGACCAGCTCGCTTTCTTCTGGTTGATCAGACGCAGGCATACTTCATCGACCAGAGCAGTCGCCTGCAGTTCCCCTGGATTCCTCTCTCTCCGGATATAAGCGGCGGCCACTTCGCGCAGGTGCGGGTAAACCAGTGGCATCAGTTGTTCAAACGCAGATGGTTCGCCGTCTTTCCACTTTGCCAGAAGCAAAGTGATCTCGCCCGGGACGGGCTCCACAATCAACTCCTTTGGACTGTTTCAAACCAACCACCCTACGTCTTGCTCTGCACCGTGGGAATGGCTCCTGCGTGCTATGGTGGCACGGCAGAGCTATATAGAATGAGCCGCCAATTAGCCGACAGTCACCGCGGCAATCTCGTAGTCGTCCACCCGAGGTATCGTGAAACGCAAGACCGAGCCTTCGAGCCAAAAGGGAGTTGTCTTGTCGGAGCGAAGCAGGTCCACGGCCTTGACCTTCACTCCGCTGGGCAACGTCATGCTGACGGTTTGCGGACCCAACGGGTTGACCGTGCTCAGCCAGCCGTGGTGGGCGTTCGGGTTCGTGTAATTGAGCAGGTGGATGGCGTAACCCGGCGCAGTTTCCCAGGCAAAAAGCTCGAGGAATCCATCGCCGTCAACGTGGACGACGGCTTCATCGTGAGTGATCCAGCGGATGGTGTTGTGCAATAGGCGCAGAAGATCGCCGTGACCGGTGAGCCAGAAGGTTCGTTCGATGTCTCCAGGAAAGTAGGCCAGGCGACTGGAAGCGAGTTCACGCAGCACCACTGCCGGCTCATGGGTGTGCGAGGCCGGTGGGTAGGCCAATTCCGGAGGATACTGCACGAAGCCAGGGACAACCGTGAGAACCGGATCCGGCACCGATTTCACAGGCACACGGTTTTGCGCGCCCGGCAGCCAGTTGGTGTTTGAGAAGCCGTCAAGGATCGGATGACTGCGTTCAATGCGGCCGTAGTAGGCGTTGCCGTTCGTTCCGATAACATCGCCTGCCTTGCTAATGCCGAGCAGGTCGGCGAGGGCAAATTCCTCGCGCCGCTGCAGGTTCTCGTCATACAGGCCCGTTTCGAAGCTGGCCATGATCGACCCTCCGGAGCGGACGTAGTCCCGGATCTGCTGGCACTGGCGGTCGCTAAGCATGGCAACGTTCGGCAGAAGCAGCGCACGGTATTTGCTGATCCGTTCGAGGTCGAGGCGGTCTTCGTGTACGAAGTCGAAGGCGAATCGGCCGTTGAGGAGCGTCTCATAGATCCCGTGTGTCGTCTCGCGCATGTAGTCGTGAGCGTGGGCGGCGGCGGGAGCCGGATATAGAAGTTGCGTGCTCTGCCCCATGATGACGCCGACGTTCGCGAGAGATCGGCGGGGCTTCAGGTGGACATCGTGTTTCTTTGCCCACTGAAAATAATCGGATCCGACTTTCTGCCACCGGCGATCTTCTCCGAATCCCGCCTCCGAGCCGATGAAGTGATAGTAGAGCGCCATGCCGCTGGCCAGCGTTTCGTTCAACCACATTCTTGCTTCAGCGGGATTTTTCGAGGCATTGCGCCAGCGGACTGTCCCGGTCGAGTAAGCGGCGGAGACGTTCGCGGCGAATTTTCCATCCATCATGGCGCTGCACACGCGGCCTTGCAGGCTGCATCCCCAGACCGCAGGATCATCGGAGGTGCGGCCCTGATTGTCGGCCTGGAACCAGACTGCGGTTTTGCCGAGGCGATCGAGGTTGGGGCCGCAGCGGACATTGCCACCAAGGTTTGCGAAGAAAAAGCTGTCGGGCTTCTTTTCTTTGGCGATGGCGTCGTACTTGTGCCACAACTCGAGAACGCGATCGTTGAAAGCGGCCCAGTAGGCGGCAGTGTTGGACGGCGGAAGCTTGCTACAGATGGCGCAATGGCACTTCGGCAGACTGCCGATGGGAGGCCATCCGTTGGTGTAGAAGCAATCCACGTCGTAGAGCGAATTGATCTCGCGCATAACGGCCGGGACGTAGTCGTCCATATAGCTGGTAAACATGCAGGTGTGGAACAAGCGGGGCTCTTCGCCATTGAAAAGAACGGAGCCGTCAGCGTTGCGCATAGCCCACTCCGGATGGGCGTCAAGGGCATCGCCCCAATTCAGGTCCGGACTCATGCGGGCGACGATGCGCATGCCGCGTTTGCGCGCGGCTGCGACACATTCACCGAAGAAGTCACGGCCATTGAGAAACTTTCCGTGACGGTGGAACTGAACTTTTGAGGGATAGAAGGCGAGGATGCCGGTCACGCTGATGAAAACGATGTCGGCGCCGGTCGAGTGCCAATAGTCTGCCCATTCTTCAATGTTCATCACAGCCGGATCGTGCTCGGTCATGTTGCTCTGACCAACGCGGCGAATCTTCTCCTGCCAGGGCAAGGTGGACGGATCGACCGGCGCCAGTCTGGCGGGCAGAGGAATGAGTTTCGTATCCGTGCCGCTAATGGCTGCATCGGCGATCGTTTCCGCTGAGATCGTCGCAGGATTTAACGTCTGGATGGCAGCGGCCAATGGGAGTGAAGCTGCACTGGTCTTGAGGAAAGTGCGCCGGTTGAGCATGCGATCCATTATTGCCGATCACCGACTTCCGTACGAACAGGAAAGAAGGATCCGCCAACAACTCTGTACGATGGACCCACTCTACGCCGTTGCTACAGAGGAGTTGGGGTGGTGGGTCAGAGCGTAACGCGTGACGACGCGCACAGCGTCTCATGCGAGTGCGAGTATACTTGCGCTGAACGCAACTGCTGCCAACGTCCAAGAGCGTGATGTCATGAAGATCTTGCTGGTTGAAGATTCCCACATCGAACGACACAGGATTGGCGGTTACTTAACCGAATGGGGCCTCGAGTTTGTCGCCGTCGGAAACGGCACAGAAGCGGTCAAGCTCTTGGAAGGTCCCGAACCTCCCAACATGGCTCTGCTCGATTGGATGCTACCAGGTCTCGATGGCATCGACGTATGCCGCCGCATCAGGACACTCGGATCAGGAACAACCTACATCTACACCGTGATGCTGACGGCCAAGAACCGGAAGCAGGATCTTCTGCTTGCCATGGCAGCCGGCGCCGATGACTATCTGGCCAAGCCTGTAGATCCTTCGGAATTGCGTGCCCGAATCATGGCTGGCAAAAGGATTCTGGAACTTCAGCAATCTCTGCGTTTCGCTGCCACGCACGATTTTCTGACCAGCCTGTTGAACCGCTCGGAAATACTGGCGGCCATTGAGAGGGAGCTTTCGCGCAGCGGGCGCGAGGGGAAACCCGCCACGATCATCATGGCCGACATCGATCACTTCAAGCGCATCAACGATTCCATGGGCCATGCCGCTGGCGACGAGGTATTGAAAGAGGTATCGCGCAGGTTGAAGTCGGACCTCCGCCCCTACGATGTCGTGGGCCGATACGGTGGCGAAGAGTTCCTCATCATTCTGCCCGGCTGTGAGCTTACCGTGGGCACCCGCCGCGCCGATGAGATTCGTAACCTGGTCGCGAAAGATCCGATTTTCACTCCTTTTGGTACAACCTCCGCCACCGTAAGCATGGGAGTCACCGCAACTTCGCCGGGCCGCGATCACTCGGTGTCAGATCTTCTTCACGAAGCCGATGTCAGCATGTATGCGGCCAAGAAGAACGGAAGGAACCGCGTCGAACTCTTTTCCGCCAGAGCCCGGCAGGCGGGTGCGCGTCAGAGCTAGCAGAAGCCGTTGTGCACGTCGCGTACTTAGAGCGTTAATTGACGCAACATTTCACTTATCCTCGGCCCTGGCCAAATGCAAACGTCTCTCAGCGCCAGCAGTCGATCCTCGGCCTGCTAAGCTGGTCTGATGCTGGAGTCCTCAACTCCCTTATCTGACTGTATTTCTCGTTACTCCGAGCAGGGCACACGCGAAAACTACGAACAATTCTTGCGAGTTTTTCTAGGCTCTCAGTTGGGCGTTATCGTGGAAGGCATTCCACAGGGCACTTCTGGCCAATACGTGGCGGGCAAGAATGAACTGACCGTAGCAATGAGCATCGCGCCAGATGGCAAAAAGACGGTTCTCGCTTGTGCGGACCGAGCGATTTTCGTTCAACGCTTTGCGCAACAGTTCAATGCAGAGGTAGGTGCTGCAGCCTTGCTGAAAATTGCGTGGTCAAACCCAGACTGCGAGGGCATTATGGTCAACAGCGCGGCGAGCGAGCACAGAATCGTTATACCTCGCAAGCATATCGCCGAGTTGATTGCGACGAGGACCTAGACCCATACGATTCTTCACAGTCGGCGAAAAATCGCCAATTACACTCACTTGCGAATTCTTTCAAACGCCTCAGATGTGAAGCAACTCGAAAGGAGTCGAAATTTGAGTGCTAAGGCCTTCCATGAGAAGGCCGGTCGGAGTCAAGTCGATTCTGTTCTCGCGTCGTGGAACATCGTTGTTCTTTTCGCCGAGTAGCCACTGTCGCCATGCTTCCATCCGCACTCTCGAGGAGCGAATCATTTCGCTCGGTGCATGTTGGGCGTTCTCGGTTCAGCCGGTGCTGCCATCTGTTTGGCGCCCTATAGTTCTGCTCTTTC
>JAIQFH010000033.1 GCA_020073385.1 Terriglobia bacterium
CGGAGCCGTTTTTCCCCCTCCGCTCGCGCCGGTCAAGTGGACTTACCCGTCCCCGAAATGCCGCTCAAGTTCCGCCCTCGGGGTTCGCCCGGTACGCCTGGAGCGGCATAACCCCTGGTCCATTGCTACGCTTCGACAAACCATCGCACGGGTTCTGCTCCGACAACTCTCGGATTGTCCTTTTTGTGGATCGCCCTTTTTATAACACAGTAGTACTAGGTACAACTCACCGGATAACCGGGGCGGATAGTGTAATCCGGCCAGTCCCGGACGCTCCTCCGCCCCACTTCGCAAGATGTTTCCGGTGGAGGGAAATCATGAAGCGCGTCGGCATTTTGGCTTTGGTTCTTTGTGCGTGTTTCGTATCCGCGGCGTGGGCACAGCGGCAAGCGCTCAGGCCCCACATAGGTAAACAACACTCAATTCATCATCGAGCATTGAAATCGTTCCCGAAGGCTAACGGCGCATCGGGTAACTCGAGTGTCGCCGCTCGGGCGGCTGCGCGCCAGGGCAAGGTTTGGGAACTTGGAACTCCAGGTGGAACCTGGGCTTCCATGGGAGACGTTAACGATTTTGGCGTTGCAGTGGCCCAGGGTGAATTGCCCGACGGCTCCACTCATAACTTCGCCGTTCCCCTCTTTGGCTCGCGTGCAGGAGAGTGGATTGACCTGGGCACGCTGGGTGGGACGGAAAGCGGTTGGGACGAGGGCCTGATTACGATCTCGGACACAGGCCTGATCGTCGGCCATTCCGCCAGTACGGACCAAGACCGTCCCCACGCGATCGCTTGGACGGAGAAGTCTGGCATGGTTGACCTAGGCACTCTCGACGATGTCGGCTACCCAACCTACAACTCCAGTTATGCGGCAGGAGTCAACAAGATGGGAACCCTGATCGTCGGCTGGAGCGGAGTCGAGCAAAGCTGCCTCGGCTGTGCTCCGTCACTTCCCGTAGTCTGGACACCAACCGTCGTGTGGAAGAACGGACAACTAGTCACGAAATGGAATATACACAAACTCGACACGGCTGGGTTGGGTGTGATCACTAAGTGGTATCCGTGGGCGGTGAATGACTTCGGGCAGATTGTTGGCGAGGGAAGCGGCGACAATGGTGAAATCGTCGGCGTGATATGGACCCCTCTCCGGAACGGGAAATGGAAGCTCACACCACTTCCCGCTGTTGCAGACTACCCTTCCTCGGAACCCTTCAATATCAATGACCGCGGGGAAGTCTCGGGTAACATCGAACCCGCGGATGGCAGTGTTTGGCTCCCAGCCTTTTGGAAACCGCTCGACCCTTCCAGGAAGACCTACAGCGATCCAATTATGCTGCCCATGCCAGACGGTGGGTTTGCGAACTGCTACACCGACGGCATCAACGAACTAGGCGACCTGACAGGCGAATGTTGGGGTGACGGTGGAGACCAGGCAGTGCGCTGGACCACGAAGGACATAACATTTTCGCAGGTCCTCGGCTTCCCGGCAGATTGGAGCTGGTCGTTCCGAGTGAACAACAACTGAATCGCGGTAGTCACATACGGTGGGGGCGATAAATGCTGAGCGGATGATTACATCTCATGCGGAGGCGCAATTCAGATTCGCTAACCCGAATGAACGTGGCCATCTGATCGGCCATGCTTCAACCGTGCTACCCACGAATGTGCGTCTGCCGTGCAGATGTATTGAGTCGCAAGCAACGACAACCTGAGAGAGAGAGAGATTGCGAGACAGTTTGCATTTTTCGGATAGAGCGAGCGGTCTGATTTCTTGAGGCGGCTCGTCTTCCGCAGGTCCCTCACGCGTGCAATGTGCTGCAGGGTTGTTCCGAGCTGCGGGGGCGCTTCAGATACAGCCCTAAGACTTCTAGGCCGTGAGGCCTGCTACTTCGCCGCGCAAAACGGTGACGGAAGCTTTGGGAAGCGTGAACACAGTCTGCGCCGAGGCGTCGACTGACGAAACCACAGGCGGCAGGTTTGGATCGGCATGAGCGGTGGCGTCCTCGCCGTGCCAAACGTATTGCTCGCTGCCATATGTGACCATGCGAATTGAGCCGGAAAAATGTCCGGTCCCGCCATTGCTTTCAAAGGCGATTCGAATGGGATGTGCATGTTCTCTATCTTTGTTGATAAGCAGCAAAGCCCACTGGCCGTCTGGCCGCCGAACGGCATAGCTCGTGACAAGATTATTCCCAGCGGCATCTTCCATTCCGACATCGACTGAATAGAGGTGATGGGTGCCACTGCGATGCGTCACCCACTCGTTATTGATCATCCGGCTGGCGTGGTAGAAGGCGGTGTAGCCAATGAGCTTTCCATCGCGGTCCAAAAGGGCGTTGCCCCAGATTGCCCAGCCCTGGCAGCCATGCTCGATGCCGCTGGGTTCGATGGGCGAATGAATGTAAAGGGCGCCGCCTTCGGCGAAGAAGCTACCGACATTGTCGGCAAGCCATAGGGCCGAGAAAATATCGGACATGTAGATCGAAAGCGAACCACAGAGATTGCTTTCGGTGTTCATCAGCGGAACTGAAACTGGCAGTCCGTCATCGCGAAACGCCTGAAGAGTCTTGCGCGTCAGCTCGCGGTTGCGGTACAGATCGCCCCACTTCATGGTGCAGGCTTCGTAGGGGTAAATTTCAAAAGAAGCGAACTTCAAGTCCCCGTGACGATTGTGTGATTTCAGATAATCGTAAAAGCGGCCGAACCAGGACTTGTTTCCGCGCGCATCGGGCCAGACGGAAACGTCCTGGTTGATGCCCTGGAACACGGGCCCGCCCAGCTTGAGGGCGGGATCGACCTTGAGCATTGCGTCCGCAAATTGAATATAGAGACTGGCGTAGTCCTCGGGCATGTAGAACTGCCCGTCGGCTTCTTCGTCCATTTCGACCCAGCTGATGGGATAGCCCCGCTTTTTCAGATACGCGATCATCGCGGCCCCGTCTTCGGGGACGCTGTAAATCAGAGGAACGGTGATCAGCGCGGGTAGACCGTTGGTGATGCCGCTGGTGTAGAACAGGTCCCAGCCGGTCTGGTCTCCGTGCGGACTCAGGTCTTTGGCGGTGTGCCATGGGTCGGTAGAAGAGCAATATGTAGCGGTCTGTTGGGGACCGTCCGGCGCGTGTTTCATGAAGTCCGCAAACTTGCCCTCGGCCTCCAATCTGCCCACGTACACTTCATAGATTGCGTATCCCACTCGGTGTCGCACATCACCAGTTCCGTGCGGCCCCGGCTGATTGGACGATTGCGTCATCACGACGCGAACCCAACGGGTTGAAATCAGATTATCCGCAAGTTTCAACGTTACGCTTCCACCTTTGCCGTCGTGAACAGCACCGTATGGGAAACGAAGCCAGTTGCCCATAGCCTGATTGGCGACAGGAAGATACTCGCCGCCTTGGCCCGTAGAGTCCAGGGCCGGCTCTTCCCAGTTCATGGGATCGGCTCCGACCCAATATTGCACTTCGTACTCGCGGGCGCTTGGTTCGCACCAGTCGATGCGGATCGCGTTCGCGTCGTAGTATTGGCCCAGGTCAACGATGATCCATTGCGGATGCAACGAGTCGTCTTCGTGGGTAAACGCCTTGGTTAAGTATGGGTTGCTCTTCCAGAAAGTGTTGGGATCACCATCCGTGAGGCGAGAATAGCCACGGTCGGTCCCGCCATTGTGCGTGCAGCCGCGGTGGGGCAGACTATAGCCAAATGAATCGCGAATGGGTTCACCCAATTCCGAGCTGCCCACAAAGTATCCACGTTGGTTCGCTTCATCCGTCCAACGACCGTTAGGATTCCAGTGCCAATAGTCGACGGTCTCCGGAGTATGCAGGCGATAGCTGATCGGTCCCCAGCCCGCAGACAAGCAGTGTTTTAGGTTTTCGGGCGTGTAGATCTTATTGATCGACTCGCGCGACTGAATGTCCATCGATGTCGCGAGGGCCTGATCGGGATCGAAAGAGTTGAGGACTTGAGCGGGCGCTGCGAGTACCCGGGCGATCGCGGGAACCGCTGAAGGCGAAGTTGCGTTTTGATCAGACAGTATGACCGCGTTAGCCAGATGGGGAAGCATCGTCGACGCGGCCGCGCCAACGGTTACCCCCAAGAAAGTACGCCGCGAAGTAGCCATAGGATGCCTCTATCGCCAACCTGCCGAATCCGATCTGAGATAGCACTTGGCTGAACGAGCTGTGAAGTTTGACACAGCTTGCCGCCGCCGTGAAGGCAGCCGAAATAAAGTAGCACGACCGCGTGGCGATAAGATTTGAACGGCATAAAAAGTCACTCGCGTGATCCATAAGCGGCGTTCTGGGGAAATACCTCAATTGGTAATCTGAAATCGGTATGTCGGACCTAACCAAGCCTTCTCAATGGCCCGACAACGGGTAAACCGGAAGTTCTGGGCCCTAAGACTTAACAGGACGAAATCCGGCCGCCGGCCAAAAAAGCTTAAGGCGCTACATCAGCAGAATGACCACGCTGGTGACCACGAGCGCTGCGGCCCATACCGCGTCCAGATTCAGCCAGGCCTTGCGTAGAATCGCGAGGCCGAACTTGCTATACACCACCCAAGCGATGAGCCCTGTTACGGCTAGATAAGCGATCGTATGGACCGCTGTGGCAAGCAGCGCTGCGAGCGGACTGGCGGCCGCGGATGTGTGATGGTGGCCTGCCATGTGGTCAGCCGCTTCGACTGTACGGCTGCCCAATAACACCGGCAGCAACATCAAACCAGCACCGTGGGCCGTTGCCATCAAAAACGACCATGCCGTCAGGTCGCGAAAGCCCACCTGCATGCGAACCCAGCGCGGATGGTAGTGTCGCACCAGCGAGAAAATTCCCAGACCGAACAGCAGCGCGGCGACACAATAGCGGATCGCCTCCTGCGGCAATGCCATTCCGAGAACCGCCGCAGTCACTACGACGATTCCAATGGACAAAGCATGGCCAAGCGCAATCGGAACGAGCGCCCTCGCCACCGCACTCCCCTTCTGCTCCTGCATCCCCAGCGCCACCGCGAAGAGCCAACCCATCCCAGGGTTGATTCCGTGGTAGGCGCCGAGGAGCAGCATCAGCCACAATGCAGTTGAGCCCATCTCGTGCGTCATTTTGCCTCGGAGTAGCAGTAAGAATCTGACGAGGCGTCCCCGCCCTCCAGCCTCACCTGATGCGCGCGCAGCCCGTCGAACTCGACAAAGAATTTTTCATCGAGTTTCATTCCGCCATTCGGGTCCGCATCAAGCTTCACCATCCAACTCTTCAACCCGTCGGGATAGATCTGCTCGTCCCACGGTGCGTAGAGCGAATTGGTGAAATAGACGCGCTTGCCATCGCGGCTGATCTCAACCATCTGCGGACCACCGTTGAGCGGTTGCGTGGGCTTACTCGGGTGAGCTGCACGGCGCACGATGCCGCCGAGATGGACCGAGCCCGTCTTCTTAGGGTTAGCCGGGTCCGAAACGTCGTATTGGATAAACTCCCCGGTCCCCCAGCACGAAACATAGAGGAAGCGGTCGTCGAGCGATAGGTTGATGTCAGTTACCAGCGGCGGCACCGCCTTGAAGCCCTTTAGCAACGGCGGCAGTTTTTCCGGGTCGGCGGGCTCCGCGGGGATTTCAATCAGCTTGCGCACGGCCCACTTCCCGTTCTTACCGCGGTCCTCGCGGTACCACATCCAGATCGACGACGACAGATCTTTGAGCGAGATGCCGACTCCGACAAAACCGTAAGCCTTGTTGGGGTCGTGAGAGGGTCTGAGCTCGAGCACCCACTGTTGCTCCGCACCCAGGTCGATTTCCTGCTGATGGCGTCGCTTGTCCAGATCCCAGATATGAATCTTGTGCCCGTACTTACCGGCCAGGAGCAACTCCGGATTGACGCCGTCTTTCACCATATTCGGCGTGCCCCATTCCGAGGTAATCATCGTGTCGTGCCCGAGGTGCCACCAGAAGTCGTACGCCAGTTGCTGCGGGCCGCGATCCTGCTCCCACTGTCCCTTCAGCTCGAAAGTGTTCGCGTCCATCAGAAAAATGCCGCCGGGCCCGTCTCCGTTGGCCGATCCAAGCGCGCTTCCATAGATGCAGTCTGGCCCGCAATGAATCGTATGGGGCGAGGTGTAGCCCGTCTTCTTGATGAACTCTTCGGGCTCGATCACCTTTACGATCTTTGGCTGCTTGGGGTCCGGTTTCGTATCCAGGATGTAGATCCGCGAAGACCCGATGCCCGGCACGATCAGGTAGCGGCGCTCCATATGCGGATGCGGGGCCTGCGGGCAAAGACACGCGCTGCAGGCATTCCAGCCGAAGTGATGCAGCTCATTGTCGCCGCGGGGAAAATCTGTTTGCCCCACGAGCCGCCCGTACTCGGAGGAACTCGGATCGAGGTCGACGACTCCCATCGCATCGCGCTGCCCATTGTTGCCGGCGTTGAGCAGCGCAACGTATGCAAGGCGTTCTGCCGGGGCTTGCATTGCCATGCCCGGTGAAGGATAAAAAGTTGGATCCGGACGCATTAAAGCCATATTTATATTCTCCTTATCGTGCAAAGATTCGCCGCGAGGAACTCAGGACCTCAGGCTCGCACCGCGATCACTTCCAGATACTCCGATGAGACTACTGTGAATTCGTCCCCTCCCCGATTGTGCGCAGACCACAGTTCCTCCAAGTCAGCGCGCAGTTTCTTCGCATTCGATTCGTCCAGCGAAGCAAACGCGCGATTGGTAGGCCCGTAGTACTGCCGGAAAAACTCGACCACGTCTGCCGGCGGGAAAGGATAGTTGAAGCTGTATTGGCGGCGCGTCATCGTAAGGTCCGAAACTCCAGGGCCAAGTCTTTCGCGTACGACCGCCTCATCGCCCCACAGCACGGGAGCCGGCATGCCGGGGGGAGCGATGAACTTCGCGAAGGTCTTAAACATTTGTCCGACGAACCCTTCGCGCGTCCAATTTCCCATAGCGATGATGCCTCCGGGACTACACACCCGTAATAGTTCGCGAGCCACCAGTTCCGGTCGCGGGGCAAACATCGCTCCTACCAGGCTGGTTACGACGTCGAAACTGGCATCTTCAAATGGAAGAGCCTCGGCGTCACCTTCAATAAAACGAGCCCTGAGGCTTTCCGCGTCGGCCCGCGCCTGCGCACGCTGCACCAGGTTCGGCGCAATGTCCACACCCGTGACGCTCACCCCATCCCGCGCCGCCCACAGTGCAACCTGACCCGAACCGCAGGCCACATCGAGCAACTGGCATCCAGCCGGAACATCGAGTTGCTCGTAAAAAATGCGCGCACCCTGCTCCATATAGCGCGAAAAGCGATCGTAGTCTCCGGCCATCCACGTATCTTTCAGCCGTGCCTTCAGCCCCTCGACTTCTGGTGTAGTTGTGATGGTGCTCATATTCCCTCCGATGTTTTTTTATTTGTCTGCAACAAGTCCATGGATCGCGTCGGTCGTCATGGCCGACCCGCCAATCTCCCATTCAGCGCTAAGAACGTCTTGGATATCTACCCAAGACCAGGAGGGAGTGGCAACGATCTCCGTCTTGTCTGTCGGAGTGAACGCTTCTTCGATCAACTTCACTTGAACAAAAGACATTTGTCTTCCCTCCCTTTCGGACAATTAGTTAAGGTTGATTTTCGACGGCCGTGGACTGTCCTTCGAAAGGAGCAATGTCCGCACCGCAGGGCTCAACCAGTGTGCTGGACTGCCCGTTTTCAGCGCTTGGGGATAATCTTGGCGGCAAAGGACTGTGCCACGATCTTCCCGTCCCGGACAACGAACGTGTCGGTAGCAGCTTCGTACGAATTGTCTGCTGTTTCCGCGCTCCACAATATGTAAGCGTATTCACCCTCAACGTATCGCTGACGCATCGAAAACGACGCGCCATGCTTGGCAAACTCCGCAAAGAAGGCCTGAAAGAAAGGCTTGATTGCCTCCGGTCCCTTTAGTGGCCTGTCGGGTACAAACAACACGGCATCAGATGAATAGTCAGCGACAACGCCCTCGAGGTCGTTCTCGCCAAAACACTTTAGATGTTGATCAAGAACATCGCCTGTGGTTGGCATTTGTCATCTCCTTTGACTTTGAATTGCCGTGAAGCACTTTTGCATCTGCAAATGCTTCAAACGAGGCTTACTATGCACCGCGATCGCCTCCTATATTTACCCGCGCGTCCGGCTTTCTTGCTCACGGCGGATTTCCCGTATGATGATTTGCTCAAGAGTCCGGAGAGGCTTGCAGGAAGTCCGCGGGAGGGCATATGGATGTGCTTTCCGAAGTGCTGAAGGTGGTGAAGCTCCAGGGCGCCTTGTTCTACAACGGAGAATTCTCCTCGCCGTGGAGTTTTTATTCGCCACCCTCCCGCACGGTTGCGCCGTATGTAGCGCCCGACGCGAGACACGTTATCGTTTATCACTTACTGACGGAAGGACGCGCCTCTGCCCGGTTGGTGGAGGGCGAGCGCATCATTCTTGAAGCTGGCGATATCGTGATCTTTCCCCACGGCGACGCACATTTCCTGGAAAACGGGCCTCCGGCGAAGTCTGTGGACATGGAGAAGGAGCTAGCTCGAATCTTTTCCCAGGGCTTGAAGCGATCGACCTCGGGTGGTGGAGGGGAAATCACGAAATTCGTCTGTGGCTTCATGGCCTGCGAGCCACGACTCAGTCAAGTTTTCCTGAGCGGCCTGCCGCCAGTGTTCAAAGTCAACATTCGCAACGATGCTTCGGGCAGATGGCTGGAGAACTCGATCCGCTTTTCGGTGAACGAAGCCGACGCTTCCCGCGCCGGTGGAGAAGCGGTCTTGGCCAAACTGTCGGAGGTTTTGTTCGTGGAAACCCTGCGGACCTACATTGCGCACCTTCCGGTGGAGCAAACTGGCTGGCTGGCCGGCGCCCGCGATTCCGAGGTCGGAAAGACTCTAGCGCTCATGCACCGGAATCCTGCGCATCCGTGGACTATTGCTTCCTTGGCAAAAGAAGCGGGAGTGTCCCGCTCGGTACTGGCAGATTGGACTCCTGGGTGCTGGCGGATTTTACTTGCGGTCGCGGCGGACGCCGAAGCTGACGGACAAGGACACCATCGTGCTCTCCGAGTTCGATAACCGCACGGGAGATCCCATCTTCGATGGCACACTCAAGCCGGCCCTCGCGATTGATCTGGAACAGACTCCCTTCCTGAGTCTGCTGCCCGATCAGCGTGTGCGGTCGACCTTGAGGCTAATGAACCGTCGGGAAGATGAGCGCCTAACGCGCGATGCTGCACTTGAGATTTGTCAGCGCGCGGACAGCAAGGCTGTCATTGCCGGCTCGATCATTTCCATCGGCGGGGAGTACGTCCTCAGTCTGGAAGTTTTGGACTGCCGCGACAATGGCGCAGTGATCGCAAGTCAGCGGGCGCGGTCACGCGGCAAAGATACCGTTCTGGATGCGCTGAGCCAGGCCTCCGCGGCTCTGCGCCGGGATCTTGGCGAGTCCCTGGCCTCTATTCACAAATTCAATGCGCCCTTGCGGCAGGCAACGACACCTTCCCTGGAGGCATTGAAGGCCTTCAATGCCGGAGCGGAACTGGCGCGTCATGGTCCGAACCAGTCGGCCTCCGTTCCGCTCCACTTGCACGCCATCGAACTCGATCCCAACTTTGCTCTGGCGTACGCGTATCTCGGTCGTGTTTATATGAATATTGGAGAGGTGCAGCGAGCCCGTCCTTATTATGAGAAGGCGTACGCTTTGCGGGATCGGGTCAGCGAGCGTGAAAAGCTTCTTGTCACATCCTTTTATCAGTCCGATGCTTTGGGTGACATCGACAAAGAGATGGAGACTTACCGCATATGGATGGAAGAGTACCCGCGGGACTGGATTCCGGTCGATGGCCTGGCTTGGCGTTTGACTTCCAACTTCAATGAGTACGAGCAGGCTGCCCAGTTGTTTCGTCATGCCATGCAGCTTGACCCGCAACAGCCGTCCTCACCTTCTGGACTGGCTCAGTCGTACCTGGCCCTGGGCCGAACCCAGGACGCGAAAGCGGTTCTCGACGCAGCTTTCGCGATGGGGCTGGAAAACACCTCGGTGCGATCCGTCCGTTACGAGGTTGCCATTCTTCAGGGCGATGCCGTTGCCGAAACCGCGCAAGCCCGTTGGTCCGACGCTCAGCCGGCAACAGACAACCTCGGCCCAGTGCTCGCATTCACCGCTGCGCAACGCGGACGTCTGGAAGAAGCCCGCCACCAGTTTCAGCGCGATGTGCAAGAGCTGCAC
Organism: Terriglobia bacterium; assembly: GCA_020073385.1. Classification (GTDB taxonomy): domain Bacteria; phylum Acidobacteriota; class Terriglobia; order Terriglobales; family Acidobacteriaceae; genus Sulfotelmatobacter. The sequence continues at coordinate 10,237 of JAIQFH010000033.1, forward strand.
CCTGCTGGATGGGATGAGACTGCCGCAGTCGAACTCGCGCAACTCGCTCTGTTTGAGGCGAACTTTCGGCATTCCGGAGTGCGGCGCGACGCAGATGCCAGTCTGGCTCTGGCACGTAGAACCAATCTTCCGACGCTGTCGATTGCGTTTGCCATGGCAGGAGATTCCGTGCGGGCCGAGGTCGTCGCCCGCGAAATCGAGCGATCTTCGTGGCTCAGTCCCTACGATCGAAGGTTCTCGCTTCCGTGTGTTCGAGCCGCAATCGCCATCAGTCAAAACAATTTCGATGAAGCCATCTCATCGCTTGAGCTGATGCGGCGCTACGATCTCGGCTCAGGGATGGGATTTCAGTCTCTTTATCTTCGGGGACTCGCGTTTCTCGGCAAGCGTGATTCCGCGAAGGCAGCCGCTGAATTCCAAACCATCATCGATCATCGTGGGGTTGCGCCCTACAGCCCAAACTGGACATTGGCGCATCTTGGCTTAGCGCGCGCTCGTGTCCTCGCCAACGACGCAGCAGGAGCTCGCACCGCATATCAGCATTTTTTTGCGATCTGGAAGGATGCGGATCGAGGGCTTCCTTTACTTAATCAGGTTGAGGCAGAATACTCACAGCTGCGGTGAACACGGCCCTCGCTATTGTTCGGTTGCGAGCACGGTTTGAACCCACGATTTCCGCCCACGATTCTCGTGTCTCTCACATCTTCTCAAGTACTTAGGCGGCCACCTGAAGTCACTTAAGTTGTTTAAAACACAGCATAACGTAGCCCTGAAAAGGCTGGTGTCGGCGGTTCAACTCCGTCCCTGGTCACCATGTTTTCAATAAGTTAGGTGAAATTCTTAAACCTCCATCAATAGCAAACTAGCCCTCTATCGTGGGTGGAACAAGGCACTCGGAGGAGGACGCCTGTAGCTTCATCTCATTGAATATCATCCATTTACCGCTATGCGACGCGTCGAAGAGCGCAGCCTTTCATCGATTTTGCGCTCTGAGCTTCTAACCACCTTAATAAATAATCTTGATGTATTGGGAAAAGTTAAATGCCAGAGGCTTGCGGGAGTCCTTTAGACAAATTTGACGCGATGCAGATGTGTTTCGCGTCTGGATCCGCGGAGAAGAGGGCCGTGTTTAGCGAAATTTTACTGCGATGACATCGCTTTGAGGCACGATGCTTGTGTCGTTGGGCCTGAGAACTAGTGGCAGCCATCCCCGGTTTCAGACGATGGAAGGTCATTAAACCGGTTTGATGGTCTAGCGCAAGCGTGTATTCGTGCCGACATTCTGCGATTCGGTGTCGTATTGAATGAAGCTGCTCAGCACGAGATCGGGGCTCCAAAAGTAGGCACTTTGCAGTCGCCACAGACGTTGGACGAAGTTGCCTTGGGGGAGGTGCTCGAAATCATTTTCGACGCTGGCTTCAAGTTGTACTCGGCCTTTTGGAGATGTCCTCTTCAGACAGTTTTGCCATTGAGTTAGGGGCCATCTCTGGAAAAATCTCAGAGTGAATAAGTGTTCAATATCTCCTAACAAAAGACCGAGATTTGGCCTTCTAGAAGAGCCTCGGAGCAAAGTCTTTCAGATCGCGGCGCCACGTCTGCCACTCATGGTCTGTACCGGGCGATTCGTAAAAGACGTGCTGAATGTTTGCTTCGAGCAGCGAATTGTGCAGGCGCTGGAGTCCTGCGCGCATTCTCTCCGGTTCTGCGGTTCCGACCCCAAGCCAGAGCAAGTGCACTTTCTTGGCGAATGCTGCCGGATCAGCGAAGACTCCGTTGTAATCGGTTTTGGGGTCTAGTTTGCGATCGCCCAGCACAAGCATGCCGCCGGCTCCACTGAAACCGCCAATGTAAGAAAAAAGATCGAGATGATTGAGCGTGGTCTGGAACGTCTGCATTCCTCCCATGGACAGGCCAGCCATAGCGCGATGATCGCGATCGGATAGTGTGCGGAAGGTTGAATCAACGTAGGGAATCAGGGCCTGCGTCACATCGTCTTCAAATGCTGCAGCCATTTCCTGCATCGCCTTCAGCATTTCGGGAGAGCCAAACGGTTTTCCGGTCAGATCGGACAAATTTTGGCCGGCGCGTTTGGCATAGCCGTAGGCCATCACGACGATCATCGGCTTGCAACTCTTGGCTGCGATCAGATTGTCGAGGATGAAATTGGCATTGCCTTGGCGAATCCAGCCGGTCTCGTCCTCACCGGCGCCGTGTTGCAAATAGAGCACCGGATAGCGGTCTTTCGTCTGTGTATCGTAGTTCGGCGGCAGATAGACCAGCGCGTGCCGCCAGCTACCCGTTACCTTCGAGTTGTACCAGACCTCCCGGACTTGGCCGTGGGGCACATCCTGAATCGAGTAATAGGTCGAACCCGGCTCAGGAACCTCGACCCCACTTGCTTCCTTGGTTCCACCAAAGAACGCATGCGTGTTGAGGTCGCTGACTTCCATGCCATCGATGATCAGCGTGTAGTAGTGAAAGCCGGGAACGAGTGGTGGAGTCGTGACGGTCCAGTATCCGTCCTGCTGTTTCTCCATGTCCACTTTCGGCCCGCTCCAGAAATTCAATCTGACCTTCGTGGCGTCGGGGGCCTTCACACGAATCTGAACTCTCCCGGCGCTGTCAACTCGCGGATACTCTGCTCCCCAAACGTTGGTTGAGGAGGGCTGAAAACCGCCCGCCTCTTGTGCACAGCAAAAACTCGCGAAAAGGATGATTGCTATTCCGATGTGCTTCATCTTTACCAGCCCTCCCTCATGTTTCACTTAGTCATGGGTGAAACCCGTCCTGCTCAACGGCACTCGAAGGAATTCGCGTCTTCGGGATTCCCGTCTCCCTTATATTGCGCGTGCCTCGGATAAGCACACAGTGGCCGGCTTCGCCCGGGAAAGGCTTTGCCCGTCGCGATTACAGACATCGGTGCCTTTCCCTTCTCGACCCAGTCGACCATTGCGCCCAACAAATCAAACTGATCCAGCGCCTGGCCTCCGCCACAGTGGCTCATTCCTGGAACGAAATAGAACTGACTCCAATTGGACACGGCATCGAGGCCCCCGTTGGCAGCGGCCATATCCTTGTAATAGCCGAACGTATCGAGCGGCGAAAACCATGGGTCGCTATCGCCGTGGTAGAAGATGAGCTTCCCTCCGTGCGCCGAAAAGGTCGTCAAGTTGGTGGACATTGAGTCCACGAGTGGCTGGATGGCCGCCAGAGCCTCCTTGTCAACATCCATCGTCATGTCAGTCGTCGCAGGTCCGAAAATACCGGGTCCGGGGGAGAGCAATCCCCGGAACGGCAGACCGTTCGTGATGCCTGTGTCGTAGAGGAAGCCTGCATAGACTTGGGTTCCACTCAATGTCTTCGGCCCGCCGAGGGCTTTCTTGATGGCGGCAGCTTTTTCCGGCGCCAGACAGGAGTCGTTCTTTTCGCCCTTGCATGCCAACGTCTCGGGGTCGAAATCACACGCGAGAGGATCGGAGATCAAGCCGTCGGCAAGACCGTCTTTGGCATCGCACTTCTTGATGAGGGCATATTTGATCAACTTTCGTTCGTTGTCAGTAATAGCTTGCTCGATGATTGGTTTCCCATTCGGGTCTTTCGAAGCAATTTGATTGAAGGCAATAGGAACCCATCTGCCGATCGCGAGATTGGAGAGCCCGGTGCGCATGGCGGGATCGCCGGAGATGATGCCGTTGAAAAGCGTGGGGTAACGCTGGGAAAGAATCATCCCTTCGCGGCCCCCCGTCGAACAGCCCGAGAAATACGAAAAAGCTGCTGGCTTTCCGTAGTGTTGCGTGATGAGTTGTTTTGTGAGCGTAGCGACCTCAGCATTGGCGAGATAAGCAAAATCCAGATACGCCTGCTGGTCTCTCATGAAACCGAAATCAAATCCTGGACGGTGGCTCTTATGACCCGTATCCGTACTCGCAACAGCGAATCCGCGCATGAGTCCAGGTGTGTCTCCGGCAGCGTTTAATCCAAGCGGAGCAAGCACAATACCGTTGCTGCCACCCCCACCTTGCATCAGGAAGTCGCCATTCCATTTATCAGGCATGGCCAATACGAAGTTGATCCCAAACTCCTCGGCGTCAACGCCAGTTCGCCGATGGAGTACTCCCTCGACTCGGCAATATGCGGGAAGCGGGGCGCTGCGACTTTGGTTCCAGGGAATCGGCTCGGTGGTTCCAGCCTCGGCATGAGCGGCCTTGGTGATCTCGAGGCCCGGAGCCTTGACGTTTATTAGAGTTGCGCATGAATCATTCTGTTGGGCGAACGCAGACGCAGCGAACGCAGCCATAAGACAGCATATTGCGCAAAAGGTTTCCGAACGCATTCGTATCTCCTCAGTGAATGTCGGCCCGCACAGACAATCCCGGGTAAACCCTAAAGCGGTTTGCTTACCTGCCGATCACGACCACCCTTGCTTTGTCCAGTTCACTCGATCCTGACGCGCCCTCGTGGCTCAGTCGATGTGCGGCATCGTCCCAGGTCAACTTTGTGACTGAGCCGCCACCGTTTTCGTAGGCGTAGGTCTTTCCGTCATCGCTGTAAAGGGTAAAGCTGCCATTCGCTCCCGGATACACGCGCAGGGATCCAATTCTCTGCGTCTCCTGAGTGCTATTCACATCGGACCCGAGCGGCACAATGCTGCCCGACCTCACGAACAGCGGCAGCGTGTCGATGGGAGCGGCGGCCACAACGGTCTGTCCACCGTGCAGCCGCTCATTCGTCCAGTAGTTGTACCAGTCGCAACCTGCCGGCAAATACACCGTCCGATGCGTCGCGCCCTGCTCGGTCACTGGAGCCACCAGGAACGCCGGTCCATACATATATTCATCGGGAATGTCCGCAGCCTTCGGATCAGCCGGAAAGTCCATGAACAGTGCTCGCATATAAGGAGCGCCCGTCTGGTAGCTGCGATACGCTAGCGAGTAGGTGTAGGGCAGAAGCTGGTAGCGCAGTTTCAGATACTTTGCCAGAATCGGCTCCCCCTGTTTGCCGTAGGACCATACCTCGTTGTGAGCTCTCTCTCCATGCGCTCGCATGACCGGCTGAAAAGCGCCCCATTCGAACCACCGCACAAACAGCTCGGGATAGTCCTCATAGTTCGCAATCGTTTCGCGTGCATCCGATCCATCAATCAGCGGCTTGTGTTCCGCATGGTAGTCTGCCGGAATTGTCGGCGAAAAGAACCCTGCAATATCCGTGTCCCAGTACGGCAGTCCGGTCGCCGCAAAATTCAGCCCCGCCGGAACCGAGCGCTTCAGCATGTCCCACGTCGAAAGAATGTCGCTCGACCAGAACACCGTGCCGTTGCGCTGCGCCCCGAGGTACGCTGCCCGCGCCAGGATCATTACCCTCCGGCTGTCTCCAAAATCCCGGCGGAACCCTTCGTACGCCGACGATGTGTGAAACAGCGGATAAACGTTGTAGTAGCGTATGCCCGAACCGATCGAGAACATGTCTCCCGCTGGATCGATATCCGGCTCGGTCTCATCCAGCCACAGGTAGTCGAATCCATAAGGTCTAACATAGCGGTCGCGAATCTTCTCCCACCACCACTTCGCCGCCTCAGGGTTCGTGGTATCGAGATTCGGCCCGATAGTCTCCTTCGTCCATCCCGAATCGGGCGTTCCGTCTGGCTTATGGATCAGCCATCCATTCTTCTGCAGCATGTCGTAGAACTGGGTGCCGCGCGAAAAGTGCGGCCACACGCTCAACAACGTATCCACACCCATCGCATGCAGTTCACGATTCATCCCTGCCGGGTCCGGCCAGCGCGCAGGGTCCAGATCCAGTTCCCCCTGCCTCGTCATATTGAGGAAGTCCACGACGATCACATCCAGCGGCAACTTCTTCTTGCGATACTCCTTGGCCACGTCCAAGATTTGTTCCTGGGTTGGATAAATCGCTTTGCTCTGGATGTATCCGTACGCCGCCTTCGGCAGCATGTGCGTTACGCCGGTCAGATGGCGATAGCCCTCGTAAATTTCGTTGCTCGTATCCCCAGCAATCACGAAGTAGGAAACACGATCCCCCACCTCTGAGGACCACGTGTTCCGTTGATTGAAGCCCAGCGCCACGGTCGTTTTCGAAGGGTTATCCCATACCAGCCCGTAGCCGCGGCTCGAGACCATGAACGGAACGCAAACGTCCTCGCCACCAATCGCGCCGTAGTCATGCCAGCACCGGATCTCGTGATCCCGCAGATCCATCCAGCCCTTCTGCTGCTGCCCCAGGCCGTAGTAGTGCTCGTCCGCAGGCGAGTCGAAGGTAGCCGCAACCGAGTAGCCCTTTGCACCGGCATCCTGCTGTGCAACGTCAACGCGTTCTGGCGCCATGGTCCAGGTGCGCATGTGCAGCAACATCTTGCCTCCCGGCGTTGTCACCAGAAGCGCATCATTGTAGGGACCTTGGCCACCGCCTCCGCCAAAATAGATCTCACGCAGTTGACGATTCAGTGCATCGAGCGGCATGGGCTGCGGCAGTTTCTCAGCTGGGAGATTTCCTGGCGCCAAACGCACCACCATCCTGGACGATCGAAACACATCTCCGCCTTCCGCGCTGCGCTCGTGCGTCCATCCACCTACCGCTGCTTTTGCCACAAAACCATAGCCCGGAGCGCCGGTCGCCTCAGCCTTGTCAGTACTCATCGTCACCCGCAGAACGTTGGCAGCATAAGGCTCCAGCGAAATCACCCTTCCATCTCGCTCCAACACAAGTGGGGCACTCTGCGCGACCGTCACACCTCCCAACAACACTGCCAACACCACAAAGCCGAGTCTGCGAGCCAGCGAATTCCACGCGAAAGGACGACCAATTCCAAACTCACAATCCAAACTGCCGCATCCGTTGCTGAGGCCCGAAAGTTCCATGCATAACCTCCCCCCCTGGCCGCCTAGAAAACGTTTTCTTTTACGAGCCTTGAAAGGCAGCGCAATCCTATAAGACACCGCCTTCGGAGTCCACGCGCTCATCCCGGCTCGAATGCGGAAGACCCAGGGTCGAGCATAATCTCGGTCATCGATCCTGAGTCAAAATCAAGACCAGTGCCGTTTTGCTCCGGGCGCTTCCGCGGCAGGCTCTCCACTGACGCCCTCTATCAGAGGCAGGCGTCTGTCGTCACAGAAAAGGTTTTGCACCTGTCTTGATAATGGATTGCGTTGATGTCTCATGGACAAGGATGGAATTGCGATCGATCTCAACAGCGGCAACGCCCTCGAAGTTTTCCGAAACCTGCAACATGAGGATCATGTACCGCGTTTTCTTCAGGCTCTTCGCCGGCAGCCAGATGTAGGTGGATTCACCGAACAAATCGCCGTTCGCAACGGTCTCCCGTCGGGGAATGGGAAATGGAGTCGTGCTGAACTCAAATCCCCGGCAAAACTCGCGTCCTTTCCATGGAGAATGAACGCGACTGTAGGATTCTTCCCAATTGCCTACCCAGGGATAATCCTTCCGATTAAAGATGTAAAGAACCAACAATCTGAGGCGGGGATTGCCCACCGCAATGAAAGAGTGTTCGATCTCAGGATCCAGCAGGTGAGCCGTATAGTGACCATATTTCCCCCGGGCGCTTGTGCGAAGATTCAGCATCCCGCCTTCTTTTGTCGGTGCGATTGGCCACTGAAAGTTCGCATCGGCTTGCAGCAACATCTGCTTGCTGAATGCTTCGGGACAGACCTTGCTGTGGGTTGCAGGCATGTCGAACGTTGTGACGTCGGCTTCCAGGAATGGTGGCCCGAACGTGACGTGATGATTCCACGAGATGGGCCGATCGAAGGTAGATAGGTTTGAAGCGGTCTCCTCACAGTAGACAATCGAACTCTTGCGATCGAGAGTGATCGCTCGTTCTAAGCTCATCAAGGCTTGGGGCAACTCGGCCTTGTAGATTAGTGTGGGCATCGATGTATTAGCTCGCGATTGCCTTCGCCATTTCACGACCGGGGCCTCGCCATGTGTACTGTGGCCGGCCGCGATCTCCGCCGCTGAAGGTGGCCCGAAAAAGTCAAAGCTGATGCTGTGGCCGGCGATTCCCGCCAACAATCGGCCTTCGGGTGGTGCACCGTATAGATTGCGGTGCTTCTGAGGGCTATATGCGGGAGGATCGATCGTCTTCCAAGTCGGTTTCCACATCGGATTGGTGCTGCCGAGAGCGTTCAGCGTCAACCCACAGATATGCCCTCCGCCCTCAAGGACTGAAATATGGCCCCAACTACTCTGAAGTTGAAAACCGGGTCTGCCGTCCAGGATGCTGGAACGACGAGCCACGGATACGGTGCCGTCTGTTGCTTTCCGCGAAATGCCTAAGCCGCTGATGCCGCGACGTTTCATATCGTCGAAATGATAAACCGTCTAGCTGCGCGCTTGCGCGCCCACTGACTGGGTCTCAGCCAACTCGTATTCGCTATGATCCAGTCGTTGAAGACGATTGCTCGCCGGATTGAAGATTTGGTTGAGTAGGAGCGCGACGAAGAGTAACGCAGCGAATACAGTGGCGAGCACGAAACCATACTTGGGATCACCAAAATGGTCGCTAACCACACCCATGGCCAGTGGTCCCAACACAGCCGCCACACATGTGAAAAACAGAATCACTCCGGACACTGCGCCATGTTCCGGCTTGCGAAAACAGCTGATCCCTTTCGAGTTGAGTGTGGGATACAGCACCGACATGAAAAGGCCCGACAACGGCAGAAGAAGAATAGCGACACGAACTCCCGCAAGCATCGATATCCCGAAGCAAAGAAGTATGGCGAGGCTGAATATGGTAACGACGGTTGCCCAGTTCAAGCGGGCGAGAACCCAGGACCCGATGAATCTCCCACCGGCGCGGAGGACAAAGAAGATCGAAATCGCGTAAGTGGCCACCCAAATGAGCCGTCCTTGGTAGCCTGCAAGCAGCGTCGGCATCCACACATAGACCGCGCTTTCGACGGTGACATATAAGAATATCGCCGCTGAGAAGCCCAGAGCATACGGGTTCTTCATCATCTGAAGTGTGCGTTTCAGATCGACGGACTCGGAACTCCCGGCTGTTTGCGGATATTTCACAAATGAGGCCGTGACGATGAGCAATAAACAAATCGTCCCGGCGATCACGTACAACCACTTCCAGGAAGTACCGCCCGCCAAGAGATGCGCCACAATCGCAGGTCCAATGATGGCACCGACGGCGAAGAACCCTTCAACGGTATTCATGGTCGCAGTATGCTCGACTGTCGATTGACTGATGTCACCGATTAAGGCGAGCGCGCCAGTCTTAAAAATGCCGATTGCCACGCCAGAAATCACAAGGAGAATCACAAAGAACGCAAACGACCGGCCTACTGAAAACAGATAAGAGTTCAACGCGAACAATACGAGTCCCAAGATGATGCTTTTTTTTCTTCCGATCTTGTCTGCAAGGTAGCCCAGGAAGAAACCGGCAAATGCGATCCCGGACATGGCAGCGTAATGGAAGGCTCCTCCCACTGTCATGCTGAGGTGAAATTCTTTGATGACTTCTGGAATGATGACGCCCACGGAATCTGTAGTCATGGCGAACATCATGAACATAAAGAATGTCAGCCACTTGATTATGGAAAGATCCCGCTGCGCGCTCGGCACACTGTTCATGGAATTACCTCCGAAGCAGCGACTCGTGACGTGAATCCCACGCGCCTATGTATGTGCCCTGTTCGGCAGCCAGATTGGAATGGGTCAGCAAAGCTCTCGGTTCACTAAGATCGACAAACAGCCTTGCCCAGTGTTCAGCGTTATTCCACGTCATCACGAGTGTTTGGTCCGACTGAGTGTCAACGTCTGCGTGTCCAGCGAAAGCTGGATGAGTATTACGCAGCCGAATGAGTTCCCACAGTTTCTGCACAACCGGCTTTTGTAGAGAGCTTCCGATTTCTGCAGGAGTGTAGTAGTGCCGGTTGATGTCGCGGCCCACTCTGGATCGGGCGAGTAAATCCATGTCGTTAACACCTGCCAGCAGACCCACGTAATACACCTGCGGGATACCGGGCGCGAAAAATTGAATCGCGCGAGCAATCAGATATTCGTTGTCGCGACGCCCCAGTGCGTCATAGAAAGTGCAGTTGACCTGGTACAGGTCAAGATTGTTTGCAGCCGCTCCCGTTGCCAGTCGGCTCTGGTCCTTGCTTCGGGCGTGCATGGTCTCGACAAGGTGGTCAATGTCGCTGGGCGCAAGCAGGCCCGGTTCGCCGTTACTGCCAGCGCCTACATCGATTACACCAATGCCGTCGTGAGTGTCGAGCACGGTGATGCAGTTCTGCGGTCGTGTCGAAAGCCACTGTCCGAGTGCCCGCGCATTCTGCGTGAAAAGAGTGTGAAGGATGAGTGGAGGAAGCGCGAAATCGTATACCCAGTCCACCTGACGTGCGATTTCCAGCTGTTGCCGGTAGTGACTGTGAATTTCAACGAGCACCTCCATGCCCAAGGCATGTGCTTGCGAAGTGAGCTCCGCGATGAAGCGAAAAGTCTCCGGGATCATGAAACAACTCGTTCCGGGTTTCTTGATCGCATAGCCGACCGCATCGAGCCGAATCATCTTTATCCCAGCCGCTTGAAAGCGTTTGAGGATCGTTTCCAGATAGGCTTGCCCTTCCGGATGCTTTACATCGATGTCGATCTGCTGCGGGGTAAATGTTGCCCACAATAGGCGGTTTTCGCCGCATTTCAGCGTTACGTTGGTAAACGGCAACCCGGGACGAGGGCGATAGATGCGTAGAAGCTCCTCCGCGCGCGCACCCGAAGGAAAGACACGGTCGTAGGTCAGAAACATTCCGGCGAAAGGTGACGCAGCACCGTGTTCAGAGAAATCCTTGAACTGCGGGGAATCGCTGGATATGTGATTGACAATGAGATCGGCCACGAGATCCAGGTGTTCACCTAGCGCGCGTACGTCCTCCCAGTCACCGAGCCGGCAGTCCACCTCAGTGTGATCGACGGGATCGAACCCTGCATCAGCCCCATCGATTGGGGTGAAGAAAGGAAGCAGATGTACACCACCAAAGAGCCCGGACCATTCTCGGACCAGTAGTTCCTTGAGTTGCTTGAGATCGCCGGCCAGGCGATCGACGTACGTGATGAGTTGGACTTGGTTTCTCAATGATTGACCGGTGGCATGAAAGCGAGAGATATTTCGCGGCACCCCAGCACTATAGAAATCTTCCTTGATCAGGGTACGAAACGAAAGACACTTTTAAAACCAGAACACAGAGGTGTCAAGACAATTGCTACCCATTCGTCCTTAAGTTGTATATGGCACTCTCTTGTGCGAAAGCGTATGCTGGTTCGCTGATTGTCACGAGATGTGCGACCGGCAGGAAGAACCGAGACGATGGCAACTCATAAATATCGGCAGATATTGGAAAAGCTTCAGAGCGAGATTTCTTCAGGTCGTTATAAACCAGGGAAGCGTTTGCCCAGCGAAGCGGAACTCGTTCGGCGCTTTGGTGCCTCACGGATGACGGTATTCCGTGCGATGCACGAGTTGCAGTCGCTAGGGCTCGTTACCCGCCGCGTTGGATCCGGTACCTATGTGTCCTCGAATTCCCATAAGGGCTCTCATGTTTTCGGATTACTGATCCCCGAGTTAGGACAAACTGAGATCTTTGAAGCGATCTGTAAAGGGATGATGGAAGCGCAAGAGGCGATGCATCATTCGCTATTGTGGGGTAATACCGTGTCCCAGGAGCAGGAGAAGGAGCAAGCGGCTGAACAACTCTGCGAACAGTACATTTCTCAGAAGGTTTCGGGGGTTTTCTTTGCTCCAGTAGAATTCAGCGCCAATCGCTTCCAATCAAACCACAAGATTGTTGCTGCTTTCGATCGAGCGGGCATTCCCGTGGTGCTGTTGGATCGGGATCTCGAACCGTATCCGCAGCGTAGCAGGTACGACCTGGTCGGCATAGATAACCGCCGCACCGGCTTTCTTGCCACGGAATACCTGATAAAAGCGGGAGCAAACCGCATTGCCTTCTTTGCACGCCCGAACTCCGCGCCCACTGTCGATGCACGCATGGCTGGATATCGTGAAGCGCTCTTGTCCCAAGGCGAGAGGCCCAGGCGCGACTTAGTTAGTATCGGAGATGCCAGCGATACGAAGTTCATTAAGTCAGTATTGAAGAAGGATCGTCCCGATGCCTTCGTTTGCGCGAATGATCTGACGGCTGGAAATCTGATGCACACCTTGATATCGCTCGGTCAGCGAATACCCGAGGACATCTCCATCGTAGGTATTGACGACGTGAAGTATGCGCGCCTGTTGCCCGTGCCCTTAACAACGCTGCACCAGCCGTGCCGGGATATAGGAAGGATGGCTATTGCTGTCATGCTAGACCGTATCGCCAATCCCGATTTGCCGCCTCGTGACGTGTTGCTGAGATGCGAGTTGGTTGTGCGCAAATCGTGCAGTGCGTCCGCGCCGAATCGCAACGGTCACAAGCGACTCTGAACATTGTTCCCATTCATTGTGCCGCATCTGACGGGCCACAATTCAGATCGAATTGCCGCGGCGTTCCTCGGCGCCATCGAGTGATTGATTCACTTTGAAAAGCCGCGCGATCCGACCTGGGAGCAGTGATTCTTCCAAGACGGTATAGACAACTTTGTGATAGTTGTCTGCAAAAGATCTTGACAGCTTGCGAATACAGGCGATAGAAGTTCATCCAGTTCAATTCATCTTCTCGTTGTTGGCCGGCGGACATTGCGTTGGCTTTGAGCGCGATGATGAGCAGTAAATCGTGTCCTCGGGTGAGGATCAGGCTGCAAAGTTCGGTGTGTCGTCTTTTCCACGTTGAAAGAGGTGACAAAATGCTCGACCTTCTAGGGAGTCTCCATTCATTACTCCACAGTCAACGCACTCGAACCTCTTACCAGAACAATTCACGGTGTGCCCGAGCTGACGGGAACTCGCTGAGTCGGCGTCTGGCTGCATCGCTGTTGCCGATACTCTTGGCCGTTTTTGCTGCAGCCGTTCTGTGCACAACTGCAGGAGCTCAAGTCAGATTCGGCAGTGTTGTCGGAAGCGTCGAGGACGCGAGCGGAGCCACCGTGTCTGGAGCAACCATAAAGTTGACCAATCTAGGTACGAACGAAACTCGTACGATGCAGAGTAGCAGTGCAGGAACGTATTCGTTTCCGAATCTCATCGCCGGGATGTACCGCGTTGAAGTAGAGACGCAAGGATTCAAGAAGTTTATTCAAGACAATGTGGAAGTCCAAGTTGACGTCGCGACCCGTGTAGACGCGAAGCTACAGGTCGGCAGTGCGACGGAGAGCGTGATGGTGACCACTGAGGCGCCTCCTCTGCAAACCGACAGTGCGTCTCTAGGGACCACCATCTCGCAAACGGAAGTGGAGAGCATTCCATTGAGCGGCAGAAACGTCAACAACATGCTCACGCTGGTGCCAGGGGTGGTGGCTCAAGGCGGCACGTATGGCAATGCTGTATCCAACCAGGCCAGCGGCGCGAGGACCAATGCCATCGGGTTTGGCAACTACGCGATCGGTGGCGGGTTCGGAAACCAGAGTTCGTTCTATATCGATGGCGTCGCATCCAACGCGCCAGCCGGCAATTTGAATTCCTTAATCCCCTCGCAGGATGTCGTGCAGGAGTTCCGCGTCGTTACTAACAATGTTGCCGCCGAGTACGGTAGCTACGCGGGAGGCATCATTAACCTGACGACCAAGTCGGGAACCAACAAATTCCACGGAACCGCATATGAGTACCTTCGCAATAAGGTCCTGAACGCAAATGATTACTTCTCGAATCACAACGGGCCAGGTGGGACCGCCCTTCCGCGTCCTCCACTCATCCAGAATCAATTTGGTGGTACGATCGGCGGCCCAATAAAGAAGGACAAAACCTTCTTCTTCTTCGGATTTGAACGTGAAGTGCTCAAGACGTCAACACCTGTGTTGAACACGGTGCCAACGCCCGCGGAACTGGGAGGTGATTTTTCGGGAATTTGTGACTCTGGATTTACGGCAGGAGTCTGTACTGATAAAGACCGTCAAGACAACCCAATCCATCAAATCTATGATCCCGCGAACGGATCTACGCCCTTCGCTAACAATCTGATACCTACCGGTCGTCTGGATGCCTCTGCTCTGGCACTGTTTGCGAAGTCTTATCCCGCTCCTAACCGTCCGGGCGTCGTGAATAACTTCATCACCCAAATGGCCACGGGAGGAATCAACGCTCAATACAACGCGCGTGTTGATCACCATTTTTCCGACAAGAACATCTTGTTTGCCCGGTACGCGTATTGGAAGGCAGATAGCAACGCCTATGATGCTTGGGGGACCCACACATCGGGTCAGGGGCACACCGGAATCTACACGAATTCGGCCATTCTAGGGGATACTCACGCCTTTAACTCCTCGACGATTCTCGATCTGCGTCTCTCGTACCTGAGGGTTTTCCAACATGAGTTTCCCGACAGCCAAGGGGTTGACCTCTCTCAATTCGGTCCCGGCTGGGCAAGCCTAACAAGCCAGCTTCTGGCCCCAGCGAACTACCCGGCGATGAGCTTCAACGATAACTCTCAAGTCGCGGGAAGCAATGGCATTGGGTCGCAGCTATTCTGGCACCAGAATGTGTACGGATTGTCGGGCACTCTCACGAAGATCGCGGGTCGCCATCAGCTCAAGTTTGGCGGCTCGATTCGCCACGTGCAGTGGATTTCCAATCCGCAAAACGGAGTACTCACCCTCAACTTCGACAATTCGGCTACCGCGGCACCCGGCCTGCCGTTAGAGGGCAATGGAGTGGCGTCGGCACTCCTCAACACCATCGGCGGACTAGGCACGCAGGTAGCGTCCGGAATGGTTGGCGGCTCCAGAGCGTACTTCACGTCCTATGGATTCTTTGTCGATGACACCTTTCAGGCCACTAGAAAGCTCACCATCACGGCCGGTCTGCGCTGGGATCAGCCCAGCGTCTTCTCGGAAGCGAAGAACAACGACACAGTCTTTCGGCCGAATCAGGCCAGCCCCTTGGGTTCGTTCTTGAATCCAGTTACTGGACAGACGCAACAACTCATGGGAAATGTCGCTCTTGTTGGCAGTCCGCAATGGCAGTCGCAGCGAGAGGACTATCTGCACTGGAAGTTGTTTTCGCCTCGCATTGGATTGGCCTACCGCGCCACGGATAAGACTGTGCTACGGGCTGCATATGGCATTTCCTATCCGCCCAGCACGCTCAGCCAAGACGGACCGAATCTCTCGCCTGTAAATGCAGCTCAGGGTGGCGGCGGTCCGACTGCCACAGTGGAGAATCCATTCCCCAACGGTCTGCCACAGCCTCTGCGCCGAAAGGCGACCCCCGGGGACTTCTACGGACTACCTATCTTTGCCATGCGCGCACCTGGCGACCCAATGCCATACGTGCAGCAATGGAACGCGGCTGTGGAACGGCAGATCGGCAAGGACTCCTCGCTAACGGTCGCATATGCTGGATCGAGGGGCACCCACCTTCTCTTGCAGGGTTGGGCTACGGTTTCGAATACCAACTTGAATCAGCTACCCGATCAGTATTTCTCGATGGGACCGGCCGCATTGTTGGCACAAGTCCCCAATCCGTTCTATGGCACCATTACGACCCCGGGTGCCCTCTCAGGACCAACAGTTGCCACAGGACAGCTTCTTTTGCCCTTCCCGCAATATGGGCGAGTCCTATTCCTGGATCCGCATAAGGGCACATCCAACTACAAATCACTGCAAACCTCTTTCCTGAAACGGTTTGGCTCCAAGGGAATCCTGAGTGTGGCCTACACATGGTCGCGACTGATGTCCAACACCGACAGCTCAAGTGCCTTTCTGGATGAAGGATTCATCTTTGGGGGCTCGACTCAGGACAACAATCATCTTGACGACGAATATTCGGTGAGTTCCTACGACATTCCTCAGAACCTCTCCATTGGCTATGGCGTTGATTTGCCTTTCGGGCGCAACAAGCATTTCCTGTCGGATGCTCACGGAGTACTGAACGGGATCATTGGTGGATGGCGGGTCAACGGCATCACCAGCATACGGAGCGGTGTCCCCATGAGTTCATATCAATTCTTCCCGGGGTCGGCGCTCAGTGACTTTGGCGGCGGTCAGGGATACTTCGGCGCTCAAGGTCTATGGATGCGGCCCGATCTGGTATCCGGGTGCAACCTGAAAGTGTCCGGGTCGCGTGCATCCCGTGCAGCCAGTGGATGGTTTAACACGGCCTGCTTCCAGCCTGTAGATACCAGCAGCGAAGTGAGGTTCGGCAACATGCCGCGAAACGTTGACACCGTCCGCATGGATCACATGAACAATTGGGATTTCTCGATCTCAAAACGCAACGACATCACAGAGAGCGTTTATCTACAATTCACGGCGGAGTTCTTCAATGCGTTCAACCATGTACGATTCGGCACGCCAAACGAGCAGGTAGGTACTCCCACCTTCGGCATTGTGACTTCGCAGGTGAACCCGCCGCGCGCAATTCAATTCGGTCTGCGAGTTGGTTTCTAGCCGCTTCGTTAACGGCACCGCCCAGCAATGGGCGGTGCTTACCCTTCTACGGAACGGGATCATCCTCGAGGTTAAGAGGCTCGCCATCATGTCGAAATATCCCTCGCTTATTGCGCTGTTGCCAATCGCTTGCTTCGCCCTCCTCCCATCCGCAATTTCTGCGCAAGATAGTACTTCGCCGGAGCAGAAAAAAGTTGTGGTTCAAGCTGACGGCACTGTCGAGATACCAGCGCAGACGGCACCCGTCTCCTCATTTCTGAGTTCCGAAGCGAAGGCGTACCTGACACAACACTTAAAGGACATGCAGGACCCGGAAATCCTGAAACAAGATGCCGGGGTGCCGCGATTCATGAAGCCATACATCGCACGAGACCGCGAACTGTTTTCTGTCGACCGGAAAGACGAGAAAGTCGGCAGCGTGCACGTGTACGACTACACGCCAAAAAGCGGAGTCTCGGCGAAGAACAAAGACCGTGTATTGATCAATCTTCACGGCGGCGGGTTCATGGGCTGCTGGCCTGGTTGCGCAGAGCTTGAATCTATTCCCGTATCTGCTTTGGGCCAGATTGAAGTAGTGAGTGTCGACTACCGTGAAGGTCCCGACTATAAGTTCCCGGCGGCCAGCGAAGACGTTGCGAGCGTTTACCAACAAATTCTGAAGAATCATAAGCCAGAAAACATTGGTATCTATGGTTGCTCGGCCGGCGGGATGCAGACCGCGATGTCGATCGCCTGGTTTCAAAAGCACTCACTACCTTTACCCGGGGCGATCGGTATTTTCTGTGCATCCGCAGGAGGCGTCTTTGGCGGGGATGCGCTCTATACCGCGATGCCGCTCGGCGAGGCTCGATTGGCACCGCCGATTACGCCAGGAGCAAAGCCGCCGCTAAGTTATTTCGCCGACACGGATCCGAAGGATCCTTTGGTTTCGCCTATTAGCTCGCCAGAGATTCTTTCGAAGTTTCCTCCGACGCTCATCATCACGGGCACTCGCGGTTTTGAACTAAGTTCCGCTCTCTACACGCATGAGCAGTTGGTGAAACTTGGCGTCGAGGCTGAACTCCATGTATGGGAAGGTCTATTCCACGGATTCTTCTACAACGCGGATGTTCCGGAGTCGAAGGACGCATTCAACGTGATGATCAAGTTCTTTGATCGGCATTTGGGTGCTGCGGTGGATTCGAAACGAGCCTCGGTTGCAGCTGCAGATGAAACGCGGTGACATTCGATGATCAGAAGTCAACAGTTGATCGAACGGATACAAAAGAACGTCGGAGTTCCGTGGCAGAGTCAGCGCTCCGATGGCTTTTCCGACGGTATCCTGGTTGGGAGTGGTGACACCACGGTCACGGGGATCGTGACCACGTTCACGCCAACCCTCGAGGTCCTTCGCAAAGCCGTCGATTCAGGCAAGAACGCTGTCATCTGCCGCGAGGCTCCTAGCTACAGCCGCGGCGAACGCGCTCCAGCATTCTGGAGGAATGGTCCCGCGCCTTCGAAAGACCTCCTAGACAACGACGCTGTCTGGCGCGCCAAGCAGGAGTTTATTTCCAGGAACAATCTCGTCATTATCCGTCTCGTTGACAACTGGGACGCGCGAAAGACAGACGGCCAGCTGCGCGGACTTTCGCGTGCACTTGGGTGGGACAGTTCTCACGTGGCACCGGGCAGCGGGGAAGATGCTTATGACCCTCGCAACGTTTACTTCCGGTTACCCACGACTTCACTGAGCAGTTTCGCTGAGGGTATCAGGAAGAAGCTGAACGTTCATGGTGTGAGAGTCATTGGAAAGCCAGAAGCAAAGGTGAGCAAAGTCGCCTTGACGCATGGACTGCTCCTGGTAGCTGATGCGGAGAGGATCCTTCGAGAGCCTGACCTCGACGTAGTCATTACAGGCGACGCGGTTGAGTGGGAAGCAGGTCCCTATTTTCAGGATCTTGTGACCGCGGGGGGAGCAAAAGGGCTAGTTCTGCTGGGTGACGAAGCATCCGAAGAACCAGGCAGCGGAGAGATGGCGGAATGGCTGAAGGGCTTCGTTACCGAGGTTCCCATCGAATGGATGCCGGCGGGCGAGCCATTCTGGACACTCCCACAGGCGGGTTGAACCAATGGAAGAAATGAAACTATCCCGTAGAAGATTCTGCCAAGTCACCGGAAGCGGGCTTGTTATGGCTCCGCTATTGATGCGGTCGCAGAATCATTCGAGCTCGTCATTAACGGCTCGCGAAGTCGTAGCGCGAATCAAGGAGAAGGTTGGAGTGCCATGGCGCACTCCCACGGCTGATGAATTTAAGATCGGCGACCCAGATGCTCCTATCACCGGGATTACAACAACGTTCATGTCCACGCTTGATCTACTCCAACGTTCCATCGCGGCCGGCAATAACTTTGTGATCACGCACGAGCCAACGTTTTGGAGTGCAGCCGACGTTGTCTCCGATGTAAGGTACGATCCCCTTTACAACCACAAAGTCAATTTCCTCGAAAAGAACAAAATGGTGGTTTGGCGGTTTCACGATCACTGGCACGCGCACCGTCCGGATGGGATCTTCGCTGGCTGGAACAAAATCATGGGGTGGGAGAACTATGCATCGCCAGCCGCAAATCCCTTTTCGCATGAATATGTGATCCTTGAAACGAGCCTCGAGGAATTAGCAAGGGACATGCAGACCAGGCTGAAGACGCGCAGCATGCGGCTGGTCGGTGATCCCAAACTGAGAGTGACGAAACTTGCCCATGCCGGGCATTACATTCAGCAGTGTATGCAGGCGCTGCCGAATGTTGACGTCCTTATCGTCTTTGAATGCCGCGAGTGGGAAGCCGCGGAGTACATGCGAGATGCGATTGCCTCGGGCCAGAAGAAGGCTCTGATCCAGCTTCCCCATGAGGGCGGCGAAGAGGCCGGCATGGAAGAGTGTGCCCGCTGGCTTCGGACATTTGTGACTGAAGTGCCGATCGGATTCATCCCATCGGGTGATCCGTTCTGGATGCCGGCATAGAGGAAAGTGCTGGATTGGAGAGGAGCCATAGTGCGGAGTAAAACGATTCTGCGGATCATTGGGGCGTTCTGCCTGGCAATGCTTCTGTTTGTTGAGGTCTGGGCTGAGGATTCCTCCAATAGCGGACATTGGGTCAGTACCTGGAGCACCGCCGTACACGCCCCACTGCCATTTCCAGGGCTTCCACCGTCCCCCGTATTCGAGAACCAGACCATCCGCATGATTGTGAGGCCGACGATTGGTGGAGAACGCCTGCGCATCAGGTTCTCGAATGCGTTCGGGACCACCTCGCTAAAAATCGGGTCCGCGCATGTCGCGCTTTCATCGAAAGCGTCGGCGATCGTGCCCGAGTCTGACCACGTCTTGACCTTCGGCGGCAAAGCATCGGTCACCGTTCCGCCAGGAGCGCCCATACTCAGCGACCCGATTGAATTGAAGGTGCTTCCTTTGAGCGAACTTGCCGTGAGTGTTTACCTGCCGGAGAAGACGGTGTCTTCTAGTGTTCATTTCTGGGCCCAGCACGAAACGTATATCTCCGAGTCAGGAGATTTCGCCACCCGACAGGACATACCGAACCCAACTACTAAAAGCTCGTGGTACTGGTTGGCAGACGTTGAGGTGTGGGCCCCCAATCAGGCCTCAGCTGCCGTTACATTCGGCGATTCGATTACCGATGGCGTTGGGGCGAAGCAAGGCGAGTATTCGGACTGGCCCGATCTACTGGCAAATCGTCTCGCCGCTGGGCAAAACTCGGCGACTCTGGCCGTTATCAACGAAGGAATCGGTGGTAACCGAATCTTGCACGATGGCGCCGGAGTGAGTGCGCTAACAAGACTCGATCGCGATGTGTTGGCGCAACCCGGCGTTTCGACCCTGATCGTCCTCGAAGGAATCAACGATATCGGCTGGCCACACATGAAGCCACGATTACCGAATGGCACCATAGTGAAGGAGACGCCGTTCACCCATGAGGTGGTCAGCGCGGAAGACCTCATCACGGGTCTACAACAAATCATCGAACGCGCTCATCAACATGGAATCAAGGTGTTCGGCGCTACATTGACCCCTTACGAAGGCGCTGACTACTACAGCGAGGATGGCGAAGCGACGCGTCTGGCGGTGAATCAATGGATTCGTACCGGCGGCGCTTTCGACGGAGTTTTCGATTTCGACGCTGCTGTGCGTGATCCAAGCCGTCCAAGTCAGTTTCGCGAAGGCTATCACTCAGGTGACCACCTTCACCCCAGTGCCACGGGTTACAAGGCGATGGCGGACGCAATCGATCTCACGATGTTGAGGGGCACGTTGAGTTCTAGCATCAAGAAATAGGCTCTCGGCCGCGCCTGTGTCGCATGAGTGGAGATGGCAGGGCAGAGTGACAATCAAGCAAATCGCGCTCGTTGGCATGTTGCTCTGCGGTGTGTGCTTGGGGCAGAGCGGATCGGTACGGCCAACCACGAACATTCCTGATGCTGAATTCCCTCGAATCAACAGGGACCTGAGTGCAACATTCCGTATACAGGCGGACCAGGCGCACAAGGTGCAGGTCCTGATGGAATTTGGCCAGTCGACATTTGACATGGACAAAAGCGAGGACGGGTATTGGAGCGTGACGACTACGCCATTGTTGCCGGGATTCCACTACTACGCGATTTCAGTTGACGGGTTTCCCGCGAACGATCCGGGAAGCAGAGTCTTTTTCGCCGCGCGGAGAGAAGTCAGCGGGCTGGAAGTTCCCGGAGCAGATTCCGATTTCTTTGCCATCACGGATGTGCCGCACGGCACACTGCGTAGAGAGTGGTATGTCTCGAAAACGACAGGCGAGACGCGAAGGATTTTCGTTTATACGCCGCCGGGATACGACCAGAGTGGGTTACGCTACCCGGTCCTTTATCTTCAGCACGGGTATGGAGAAGACGAAGCCGGTTGGGCGGACCAGGGCCATGAGAACTTCATTCTGGACAATTTGATCGCTGCTCACAGAGCCAAGCCGATGATCATCGTGAATGAGAATGGTCAGCCTGGGCCAAGTTTTCAGCCGCCTCCGCCTCCACAAGCTGGTTCGAAGCCGCCACCGGTCGGGCAGGTGGCCCGCTACTTCATGAACGAACGTTACGAGACCTTCGACCGCGTCATTTCCGGAGACCTGATTTCATTTATTGACACAAACTTTCGCACGGTGGCTGACCGCGAGCACAGGGCGATTGCCGGCCTTTCCATGGGTGGGGCTCAAGCGCTCCGCATCGGACTACATCATTTGGATCGGTTTGCCTACATCGGAGCATTCAGTCCTGCGATTGACATAACCGATGCCACGAAAGACTACGACGGGGGCTTGGCGAATCCGACAAGACTCAACCAGCGACTGCGGTTGTTATGGATCGGAATCGGCAGTGACGATTTTCTCTTTGCACCCGTGAAGGAATCTCACGCGACATTGGAAAAGGCAGGGATCAGGCACGTGTGGGTCGAGAGTTCTGGCGCTCATGTGTGGACAGTCTGGCGCAGGTATCTGGCCGATTTTGCGCCCAGACTGTTTCAGTGACGCGCACGTACAGTCGATATAGAGAATGAATTCATGATTAGGCCGGCACTCATGATTGGGCTAGGCGAAGTTCTCTGGGACGTTCTGCCCACCGGAAGGGTATTGGGTGGCGCTCCCGCAAACTTCGCTTACATGACAAACGTACTTGGAGATCAGGGGATTGTCGCCAGTAGTGTCGGAAACGACGAATTGGGTCGTGAAGCTTGCCAGCTCCTGCAAGAACTGGGTCTGAACACCTCATACCTGCAGCGGGACGATCTTCACGAAACAGGCATCGCAACCGTAACGATTGACGGAACAGGTCAGCCGAACTTCACCATTAAGGAATCTGTAGCATGGGATTTTCTGGACTGGACGGCAGATTGGGAGGAGTTGTCGGCGAGGGCTGAGGTCATCTGTTTCGGATCGCTCGCGCAACGCTCGTCGACCTCCGCAGGCACGATCGACCGTTTTCTGCAAAACGCGCATCCGAAGACTATTCGCATATTTGATGTGAACCTCCGTCAGTCGTTCTACAACAAGGATGTGTTGCGGAAGTCGTTTGAATATGCCGACATCATCAAGCTGAACGAGCACGAGCTGATTCAGGTTTCATCTCTGTTCGAATTAGGTACAGGAACTGCAGAATTCCTTGCCCGGCGACTGCTACAGGACTTCGATCTGAAGCTTGTCTGTATAACGCGCGCTGATCGGGGAAGCCTTCTTGTGTCACGAGGGCAAACAGTTGAGCATACAGGATTCCAAGTCACGGTGGCCGATGCTATCGGCGCTGGGGACGCATTCACTGCATGTCTTGCACATCACTATGTTCGCGGAAATCCATTGCAGCAAATCAGTGAAGCTGCTAATCGGTTTGCATCATGGGTTGCAACCCAGCGGGGCGCCACTCCGCCGATCACTCCAGATCAGTTGCAGAAGATTCTTACCGAGGTTCCTCTTTATTGACGTTTCGGGGCAGGGCGCGTTCCACCCCCCAAGAACCTGATCCCAAAGTTCAACGACCTGCTGCCTAGGCAGAAGTGAACGGATATACCGCTGTGCAACCGGATTTGGCTCCCGGTGGCAACAAAGGAGAGCGAGAGGATGATTTCTTCGCAGTGTAGGGTTGCAGTCGGGCTATTGGGTCTGATTTTATTGGGCTTGTTCGGAAGTGCCGCTTTTGCTGAAACCGTCAAGGTGGAAGGCGGCCTGCTCCAGGGGACTATTGAGGACGGTCTCCGCGTATATCACGGTATTCCTTACGCTGCTCCGCCCGTAGGCGATCTCCGTTGGCGCCCACCGCAGCCTCCGTCGAAGTGGGATGGAGTTCGCGTCGCAGACCAGTTCGGTCGGGCGTGTATACAGACAAATGCGGCAATCGCAGATCTGCCCGCCCCCAGCGAAGATTGTCTGTACCTGAACGTGTGGACGCCAGCCAAGCGCGTCGAAGAGAGCCTGCCCGTTCTGGTTTGGATTCATGGGGGCGGTTTCGTGGCGGGCGCACCGGCCGAGAAGCTTTACCACGGCGAATGGTTGGCTAAAAAAGGGGTAGTCGTGGTTTCGATCGCATATCGTCTCGGCGTATTTGGCTTTCTGGCTCATCCCGAACTGAGCGCCGAAAGTGCTCGGCACGTATCGGGCAACTACGGCCTTCTCGACATGATTGCAGGGCTGCAGTGGGTTCAGAAGAACATCTCCTCATTTGGCGGCGATCCCAAGAAGGTGACAATACAGGGCGAATCCGCAGGCGCGGCTGCGGTAAGCATCCTTTGTGCATCACCGCTGACCAAGGGTCTGTTTCGCGGAGCGATCGCTGAGAGTGGAGCTACGTTCGGACCGGTGCGGGCCGACGCGTCATTTGGTGAAGCCGAACCGTTTGCTAGTGCTGAGAAAAGAGCCGCAGAGTGGCTCTCCTCGATAGGCGTCTCCGGCATCGCGGAACTGCGGAAGATTCCCGCCGAGAAGTTGCAGACGATGATACCGCGTCAATTCGGATGGGCTCGTCCAAATGTTGACGGATGGGTGATTGCGGGAGACCAATACAAACTTTACGAGTCAGGCAAACATAATGACGTGCCGGTGCTGACGGGTTACAACTCTGATGAAGGTTTGTTATTCGGAAATCCTAAATCCCACGAAGCCTATGTTCAGAGTGTGCGCGAGCGGTACCAGCAGTTTGCGGACAAGATTCTCGCTGCGTACCCGGGCGGTGCAACGCCTGCGGAGCAGAGGTCCGAACGCGACCTAATTCGCGACTCAGCGTTTGGTTGGAACGCGTGGGTGTGGGCTCAGCTGCAAACGAAAACAGGCAAGTCGAAGGTATTTTTGTACTACTTCGACGAGAAGGCCGAGATTCCCGCTGGATCTGAAGGCGCTGGCTACGGAGCCCGACACGCCTCCGAGCTTCCCTATGTGTTCCGCCAGCTTACGGAACACGGTCGTCCTGCCCCAACTCCGCAAGACGAGGCTCTGTCGGACATGATGAGCACTTACTGGACCAACTTCGCCAAGACCGGTGATCCGAACGGTACCGGCCTGCCGAATTGGCCTAGTTATAACGATGCGATGCCACAGATGTTGCACATCGAGGTAGGAAATACGAAGGCAGGCCCAATGGTCAACGTAAATGGGCTAAAGGTGTTGGACGCATATTTTGCGTCGCGTCGAGCAGATGAGGTGTCGCCTGCAGCCCATTAGGTTTAGTACGCTGACGACTATTCTGTCGGGGGATATTAGGTCCGATTTGGGTCCAATAAGCTTTGGCGAAGAGTTCCTTAACGGATCAAGAACGGGCTGTCAGTACCGTTGAAATCCAATGAGTTGCACGTCGTTGTTGCCCTGACAGGGCAGAGGCGTCGCGGTTTGAACCCACGATTTCCACCCACGATTCTCGTGTCTGTCACGTCTTCTCAAGTACTTAGGCGGCCACCTGAAGTCACTTAAGTTGTTTAAAACACAGCATAACGTAGCACTGAAAAGGCTGGCGTCGGCGGTTCAACTCCGTCCCTGGCCACCATTTTTTCAATAAGTTAGGGGAAATTCTTAAACCTCCATAGACAGCGAACAAGCCCTCTATCGTGGGTGGAAAGAACACACTCGACGAAGGACGCCTGAGCTTCATCTCATTGAGCGTCATCGATTTGCACTTGTGCGATGCGTCGAAGAGCGCAGCCTTTCATCGATTTTGCGCTCTAAGCTTCTAACCACCTTAATAAATAATGATGTTTCGGGAAAAGTTAATGCTAGGGGCTTGTGCGAGTCCTTTGGACAAATCTGACGCGATGCAGATGTGTTTCGCGTCTGGATCGGCGGAGAAAAAGGCCGTATTTGAGGAACTCGTTGACGAGAAAATCTGACTTCCTGTTGTCGGTGGAACGCTGCCGCCACCTGCAGCATACTGTCAGGCCGGATACCCTTATCCACTCTCAATTCTCCAGTTCGGACTTTCGCGAATCCCCGCTCGGAGTGGTCGCGCCAGGAGCTATCGCTTGACACTTTCTTCTTGAACCAAGCATTCGCATTTTCGAACCACACGCATGTCCAAATCGTTCCCAATGCTTCCTCCTCCTGTGTAGAATCTTGGGATATCCATTCTTTGTGGGGAATAGCCGCCAAACTGGCGGGAGCTGTGACCCTGAGGGTGCTTGGGCTTTAGCCGTTGAACCATTGTGTTGCGGTTGGTTCTCGGCATTTGTTTGACTCAGGGTTCACGAAAGAGACCTCGATGTTGCCACGCACACGCAGGTTCGACGCGTGGAGGGGAGCATCTCTGCTCGCCTTCCTTGTTTTACTTGTGGGCTGTGGCCGATGGTCAAAAAGTCCAGTTCCAAGCATCTCGTTCAGCAGAGTGCCAGCAGCAGACAAAGACGGTTACGACAAATTCGCTACCATTGAAGGTATTGCCCGCGGCTTTCACCCTGGCCAGCAGATCGTGTTGTACAGCAAAAGTGAAGAACTGTGGTGGCTACAGCCCGTTACAGACCACCCATTCACAAAAATTCAAGGTGATTCCACGTGGAAAAGCCAAATTCATCTGGGGACGGAATATGCTGCTCTGCTGGTCGACCCAGGGTACAACCCTCCGGAAACGTCCGAAACGCTGCCTTCACCAGGTAGTGGTATCGAAGCCATTGAGGTCGTAAAGGGGCAGGGCGCGGTATCCCCTCCGGCATCGCCTAAAACAGTCACCTTCAGCGGCTATGAATGGACAGTGCGAACGGCAGGCAGCAATCGCGCCGGCACGAAAAATTCATTTTCTGCCGAGAACGCGTGGACCGACGACCGCGGAGCCCTGCATCTTCGTATAGCAAAAAATCAAGGTAAATGGACCTGTGCAGAGGTCCAACTTGTGCGCAGCCTGGGGTATGGGACCTACAGCTTTGTCGTGCGCGACATATCTCAATTGGAGCCCTCCGCTGTTCTGACCCTGCTCACGTGGGATGGCATGGGAGGGGAACAGAATCGTCGCGAACTGGATGTTGAGATCAGCCGCTGGGGCTACCAGGAGAATGAGAACGCACATTACGTCGTGCAGCCTTACTTTATTCCAGCGAATATGGTTCGATTTCGAGTTCCAGGTGGCGTCCTCACGCATTCTTTTGAATGGAAACCAGGGCGGGCGGCGTTCTCGACGGTCTCGCGATCAGGGGACGCAGCAGGCGCTCGTGTGATCAATCAGCATGTCTTCACGTCGGGCGTCCCATCTGCCGATGGGGAGTCGGTACGCCTGAATCTGTATGTCTTCAACAAGGGCGAGATCCCGCTGAAAAATGAAACTGAAGTTGTGATTGAGAAGTTCGAATATCTACCGTGATGGTTCTGTTCTTCCCAAAGCGATGGCTCCTAGCCGTAGTGGCAGTATCGTGCTTGTTTCGGCAGGCGTATGCCCTAGACCCCAATCGCCATGTTGCCCAATACGTCTACGAGCAATGGAGTGCGGCAATGGGACTTCCGGGAGGCGCGGTCCACGCAATCGCTCAGAGTCCGGACGGCTACCTCTGGATCGGCACGGACAAAGGCCTGGTACGTTTTGATGGCTTCAACTTCCAATCCGTATTTCCACAATCCCCCGTACGAAATGATCCGATCCTGGGATTGATCACCGATGCCGAGGGCGAATTGTGGGTACGTATGCAAGCTGCCGGAGTGCTGCGCTATCGCCATGGGAACTTTGAGAGTGCCACCTTGACGCCGGGTGGGACGGTCTCCCAGGTGACTGCCATTTCGCGGGAAAATAGTGGAGGGATCTTACTCTCGGATCTGATCAGTGGCACTCTCCGGTTGCGCGGAGGGAAGGTTGATGTAATCGCGTTTCCGAATGTCTTGCGGGGGGCGTCTGTGACCATGTCGATGGCGGAAATGCCGGGAGGCAAAATCTGGCTGGGAACACTGGGAGCGGGCCTCTTCTATTTGGCAGATGGGAAAGCTACTCGTGTGGACGCAGGGCTTCCGGAAAGGAAAATAAATTGCCTGTTGCCGACCGGCGAAAAAGAACTGTGGGTGGGCACCGATCACGGCCTGTTTCATTGGAATGGCGTGTCATTTCGCCGGGCCGGACTGCCACCATCGCTCGGTGACGTGCAGGTACTGACCATCCTGCGAGATGGTGATTCAAACATCTGGGTTGGGACTGCAAAGGGGCTGCTGCGTCTTAACGTCAGCGATACTTCGCTTTCTTCAGAACTGGGCATTCTGGGAAATGCCGCAGTCGACACTCTGTTTGAGGATCGTGAAGGAAATCTTTGGGTTGGTGGTGCGGCCGGTATGGAGCGTATCCGCGACAGCGCATTCGTGACGTACTCGAAGGCCGCCGGTCTACCCTCGGAAACGAACGGTCCTGTTTACGTCGACGAAGAAAGTCGCGCATGGTTTGCTCCCCAAGATGGCGGACTGTACTGGTTAAAAGATGGCCGCGTTCAGATCGTGAGAACGGCGCTGCTGGACAAAGATGTGATCTATTCCATCAGTGGGCGCAACCACGAGATCTGGCTCGGACGACAACATGGCGGCCTGACACGTCTCGAACATAGGAATGGAGCCTTTACCGCGGAGACCTACTCTGAGGCGAATGGGCTCGCTCAAAATAGCGTATACGCCACTTATCAAAGTCATGATCGAACGGTCTGGGCCGGGACGCTGAGCGGTGGTGTCAGCAAATTCAGCGGCGGACGATTCGTTAACTATACGATCGCGAACGGTCTCGCTTCGAACACTGTTACTTCGATCCTCGAAACACGCGATGGCACGATGTGGTTTGCGACTCCAAATGGCCTCAGCTCGCTGTCAGATGGCCATTGGAACACATATGCAGTGCGAGATCGCTTACCCTCAGACGACGTGAACTGCCTGTTAGAAGACTCTTCTGGAGCGCTCTGGATCGGAACATCGGAAGGCCTCGCATATTTCAAAGTGGGCCGTGTTCAGGCGCTTCACGACGCTCCCGAGTCCATCCGCGGGCCAATACTCGGAATGGCCGAGGACAAAGCCGGATGGATCTGGATCGCGACGTCGAACCGAGTGTTACGTGTGCATAGGGATAAGCTGTCAACCGGAGATCTAACGGCAGCCGACGTTCGCGACTATGGACGCGTGGACGGTCTAGAAAGTACCGAAGGAGTGAAGAGAAACAGTTCCGTGGTCTCGGACTCATTGGGCAGGATATGGTTTTCATTGACCCGTGGTCTGTCCGTCGTAGACCCATCCCACATTGCTGGCACCTCGGCCCCGGCGATCCCCCACATTGAAGCGATCTCTGCCGACAACAAGTCCATCCATCTTGGACAACCAGTTCGAATCCCTGCTTCTCAGAAGCGAGTCACATTTAACTACACTGGGTTGAGTCTTGCAGTGCCCGAGCGAATCCGTTTTCGATATTTTCTCGAGGAGTTCGACTCTGGATGGAGCCAGCCAGTTTCAACGCGAGAGGCGGTGTACACGAACCTGGGACCAGGTTCCTATCGATTTCGCCTTGTCGCCAGCAACAGCGACAGCATCTGGAATGGCTCAGAGACTTCCATCAACTTCAGAGTCGAGCCGTCGCTATGGCAAACATGGTGGTTCCGGTTGGCGTGCGTACTATTCGTTGGGGTAGCAACTCTACTTGGGTACCAGTTCCGATTGCATCAGTTGACGCACCAACTGAACGTACGGTTCGAGGAAAGACTTGCGGAGCGGACGCGAATTGCGCAGGAGTTGCATGACACCTTGTTGCAGGGAGTGCTGAGCTCCTCCATGCAACTGAACGTTGCCAATGATCAGCTATCGTCCGATTCGCCCGCAAAATCACTCATCGAGCGTGTTCTCGAGTTGATGGGGCATGTAGTCGAGGATGGACGAAAGGCGGTTCGCGGTTTGCGACTCACAGAGGCAGGGACCCAGGACCTTGATCAAGCCTTTTCCCGGATTCCGCAGGAACTTGCAGTCCAAGAGGTAGCCGATTTCCGGGTGATTGTGGAAGGTACCTCCCGCGCCCTGCATCCCGTGATTCGCGATGAGGTCTATAGAATTGGGCGGGAAGCCGTGATCAATGCTTTTCGTCATTCGGGTGCCAAGAACATCGAGGTCGAACTAGAATTCGGCCTGCACGAACTGCGGATTCTGATACGGGACGATGGTTCTGGCATTGATCGAAAAGTATTGGATTCGGGCCGCGATGGGCATTGGGGGCTCTCGGGGATGCGCGAGCGGGCTGAGCGAATTGGTGCGAGGCTGAAAGTCTTGAGTCGCATCGCGAGCGGAACGGAAGTGGATTTGCGTGTGCCAGGCAGGGTTGCGTTTGAGTCCAGCATTTCGGGTCACGGGTCTAAGTGGGTACCTCGGTGGTACGCGGCAAAGCAAGATCGAGAAAAAGCAGAAACGCGAAAACGGGCAGGGTAGATGGCTGAGAGCGCGAAAATCCGAGTGTTCAGCGTCGATGATCATCCCCTGTTGCAGGAGGGGATTGCTACGGTCATCCGCAACCAGCCGGATATGCTGCTCGCAGCCGAGGCGTCCAATGGGCGTGAAGCTATCCAACGATTTCGGGAGCACGCGCCGGACGTGACCCTCATGGATCTGCGGCTACCTGACATGAGTGGCATCGACGCCATGATTGCGATTCGATCGGAGTTTCCGGAGGCTCGCATCATCATCCTGACCACCTTTGCTGGTGACGTGGAAATTCAACGTGCCCTTGAAGCCGGAGCCCGCGCCTATGTCCTCAAAAGCATGCCGCCAAAAGAACTTGTCGAAGTCGTTCGGCAGGTTTACGCCGGCAAGAAGAGAATTCCAGCCGAGATCGCAGCCCACCTCGCTGAGCACTACAGTGACGAATCTCTGACCGGCCGCGAAGTCGAAGTCCTCCAGCAGATAGCTGGTGGTAACCGAAACCGCGACATTGCCGAAAAACTCTTCATCACGGAAGAGACAGTCAAAGTGCACATCAAACACATCATGGAGAAGCTCGGCGCCACCGATCGTACGCAAGCGGTTGCCATCGGAGTGCGCCGCGGGATCATTCAACTCTGAACCTCTCCTGAGGTCTTCGCATACCCCAATAGTGGTAGGAAAAGATTCCGAGTGCTAGGGATTCGTGTGCCGGAGAGACAGTCTAATCTTGACTGTTTAGGAGCGGCAGACCCTGCAAAGAACTTTTTCCACGTTCCCCGATGGCCGGCCCGGCTTAGGCTTGCTTTTACTGCGAGCGACCGCAGGCATCGATCTCGGATATTACGGCTACGCGCACCTTCTTCGGCAGGATCCCAAGGTGTCGGGCATGGTCTTGGCAGCGGTTGCGATAGTGACTGGAATCGCCCTCCTCCTTGGCTACTTAACTCCGGTCGCCGCGACGCTCGGAGCGTTGACGACTCTGGCTGCTGGGCTTGCGTGGCCGCCTCCATTGAGCCCGGGTCCCGATGCATCCAGACTGAGCTCCATTCTACTGATGGTCATCGCAGTCGCTCTCGTCTGCCTCGGGCCCGGGGCGTTCTCTCTTGATGCGAGAAATTATGGGCGGCGCGAGATCATCATTCCGCACCGACCAAAAGGCTCATCGCAGGAATAAACATCGCTGCGATCTTCTACCGCGAAGGTGTTACCTATCCACAAGCCTTCCGAGGTAGCAAAAAAATACTGCATCTCGTGATGCACGCTCCGAAGTCATCTGCCACAGTGTACTCACATCCAAAGCTCATTGGGGTGGGGAAAGCGCAGGTCGACCATGAAAGCCACCGAACTCCCAGCCGCACCAGTCAGCCCTTGCGTGCGGATTTTCATCGAGTCGCTGATCAATGAGGTCGCTCGGACAACGGGTGACCAGACATTCACCTTGTTCGGGTTGGAAAAAGAACTTGCGGTGGGAGGCATACCAGGTGGTCCGGCGGAAGATGATCTCAAGCTCGCGATTTCTTCGTTACTCAATTGCTCACATTAATACTGGGAACCACAGCAGACAGGAATCAAACGAAGACCACACACCATTTAACCGCGGACACAAAACAAAAATTCGCAATTACTCAAAGGAGGACATTATGACCCAAGCCATCGCTACACCACAAAGCAAGCAGCAAGCATCTGACAAGGCCGCGATTCGCCCATTTCGCTTCGAGGCTCCAGAAGCGGATCTGATCGAATTGCGCAGGCGCATCACCGCGACGCGATTTCCGGAGAAGGAGACCGTCGCCGATCCGTCGCAGGGCGTGCAACTCGCCTTCATGCGAGCGCTCGCGCAGTATTGGGCGACCGAATATGATTGGCGTAAGGTCGAAGCGAGACTGAACGCGTTACCGCAATTCATCACGGAGATCGACGGGCTCGACATTCATTTCATCCACGTCCGTTCAAAACATGAGAACGCGTTGCCGCTCATCGTCACCCACGGATGGCCCGGCTCGCCCATCGAGCAGCTGAAGATCATCGAACCATTGACCAACCCCACGGCTCACGGCGGCAGCGCGTCGGACGCCTTCGACGTGGTGATCCCGTCGGGGGCTGGCTACGGGTTTTCAGGCAAGCCTACTATGCCCGGTTGGGACCCCGCTCGTATGGCCCGTGCCTGGACCGTGCTGATGAAGCGCCTCGGATACGACCGATTTGTCGCTCAGGGCGGCGATTGGGGTGCGTTCGTCACGATCGCCATGGCTCAACAGGCTCCTCCGGAGTTGATGGGCATCCATGTGAACTTCGCGGGTACCTTGCCCTCTGAAGTTTCGAAGGCGCTTCAGTCCGGCGGGCCCGCGCCGGCGGGTCTGTCGAATGAGGAGCAGCGCGCATACGACCAGCTCGCATTCGCCTTTCAGCACCTGCCTACGCAGTTTATGATGATCGCGCATCCGCAAACCCTATACGGATTGGCGGACTCACCGGTCGCCCTTGCCGCCTGGATGATCGACCACGACGTGGCGAGCTACGGGCACATCGCGAAACTCTTCGTCGATGGGGAGCCCTACGGCGACCTTACACGGGACGACATCCTCGACAACATCACGCTTTCCTGGTTGACGAACACCGGAGTGTCTTCGGCTCGGCTCTACACGGAATTCAAGGACGGCTTTTTCCACGACTTGAGCATCTCCGTTCCGGCTGCCGTTAGCGTTTTCCCTGAGGAGATCTACCAGGCTCCGAGGAGTTGGACCGAGCGCGCCTACCACAATCTCATCCATTTCAACGCCCTTCCCAAAGGTGGGCACTTTGCCGCGTGGGAGCAACCGCAACTCCTTTCAGAAGAGGTCCGCGTTGGGTTCAGATCACTGCGGTCCAAGGTGGCGAAGTCAGATGTGAACTTGGCCAAAGCTAGCTAACCGTTCGCAAAGAAGCAGGGGAGTTTCGATGGCGAGGCTCTCCTGTTTCACGTTCCGGACACAAAACAAAATTCGACATTACTCAAAGGAGAACACTATGACCCAAGCCAACGCTATACCACAGAACAGCAAGCAGGCAGCCGGCAATAATGCGATTCGTCCGTTCCCCAAAGTGAATGTTCCAGAAGCGGAACTGACTGAATTGCGCACACGCATCAACGCGACCCGGTGGCCGGAGCGGGAAACGGTATCAGATGCCACACAAGGAGTGCAGCTTGCGACGACTCAAGCGCTCGCGAGCTATTGGGCGAAAGAGTATGACTGGCGCAAGATCGAGGCGAAAATGAATGCCCTGCCGCAGTTCATCACCGAGATCGACGGGCTCGACATTCACTTCATTCACGTCCGTTCAAAACATGAAAATGCGTTGCCGCTCATCGTCACCCACGGTTGGCCCGGCTCGATCATCGAACAGATGAAGATCATTGATCCGCTGACCAATCCCACGGCACATGGCGGGAGCGCGTCCGATGCTTTCCACCTGGTGATTCCGTCCATGCCAGGCTATGGATTTTCCGGCAAGCCGGCCGCAAGCGGTTGGGACCCCGACCACATCGCACGCGCCTGGGTCGTGCTGATGAAGCGTCTCGGCTACAAGCAATTTGTGGCGCAAGGCGGCGATTGGGGCTCGATCATCACCGATCTGATGGGCGTGCACGCCGCTCCGGAACTGCTCGGCATTCACGTCAACATGGCTGGCATCTTTCCAGCCGATGTTGACAAAGCGGCTTTTTCCGGGGCGCCGGCGCCATCAGGTCTATCAGCCGACGAGAAACTTGCGTACGAGCGGTTGAGCTTCGTGTATGCGAAGGGAATTGGCTACGGCTACCAGCTGGGATTGCGCCCGCAGACGATGTACGCGATCGCCGACTCTCCCGTCGGCCTGGCAGCCTACTTCCTTGACCACGACGCGCGCAGCTACGAGCGCATCGCACGCCTTTTCGTTGACGGGCAGCCGTTCGGTGACCTTACGCGCGACGACATCCTCGACAACATTACATTGACCTGGTTGACGAACACGGCGGTTTCTGGCAGCCGTCTCTATTGGGAGATTTGGGGCAAACTCGGATATTTCAGTGTCAAAGGCGTCTCCATTCCGGTTGCCGTGAGCGTCTTCCCTGACGAAATCTATCCGGCCCCGCGGAGCTGGGCGGAACGGGCGTATCCCAAACTGATCCATTACAACAAGGTGGAGAGAGGCGGCCACTTTGCGGCCTGGGAACAGCCGAAACTCTTTTCAGAAGAGGTTCGCGCGGGCTTCCGGACACTACGGTCAAAAGCGGCGAAGCCGGATGTGGTCTTCGCCAAAGCTGGCTAACTGTTCGCAAGGCGCTGGAGAGCTTCGATGGTGAGGCTCTCTGCTTAAATTCCCAGCAGATACTAGCTAGAGCAAAGGAGAAAGAATATGGCAACTTTGAACTACGAAATCAGCAGTAACGAACCGACTAGCGCCGCGAGTGCCGCGAAAGTCGATATGAGGCTAGAAGTGGTCGTCATCCCAGTCTCGGATGTTGACCGCGCAAAGGAATTCTACACAAAACTTGGGTGGCGGCTCGACGCCGAATTCGCCGCCGGCGACGACTTCCGGATCCTGCAATTCACGCCTCCCGGTTCCGGATGCTCAGTCATTTTCGGCAAGGGCATTACTGCCGCCGCGCCCGGTTCCGCCCAAGGCCTGTACCTGGCCGTCTCCGATATTGAGGCCGCCCGGAACGAACTGCTGCGTCGCGGCATCGCGGTAAGCGAGGTGTTCCATGGCGGCAGCGAGCATACTGGCCAGGACGAACCGTACCTGTTTGGCCGGCTTCGAGTCAGCGGTCCGGACCCTGCACATGCCAGCTACCGCTCGTTCGCCTCCTTCCATGATCCAGACGGCAACGGCTGGATGTTTCAGGAGCTCACAACCCGGCTGCCTGGGCGAGGGCTCAGCAATTTTGACGTTGCGACGCTGACGGAGTTGTTGCGAGAGACGGAAGAACATCATGGCGAATACGAACCAACCGCTCCCAAGCACCACTGGTCGGGTTGGTACGCAGCCTACATCGTCGCGCGCCAGGATGGGAAGACGCCGGAGGAGGCAGCTAAAGAGGGCAAACTCAACGTCGAGGGCGTACGAGCTGCATAAAGCGCTTCGACGCAATCATCATCGGGACGGGCCAGGCAGGCCCGTCAATGGCGGCGCGGTTCGCGGACGCAGGCCGCACAAATTGGCGCATCGATCTGGTTGACACCAACCACCACCCACTCGACAAAGGCGTGATCACATTTGTCGTTCCAGAAAAGAGTGCAGACGAAAAGCATCCCTGACGCGGCGCATTACTGACACAAAGCGAACGGTGTCCTGAGATTGCGTGCCGAGAAGGCTGATCTTTGATGGAGAGCGATCAATGCTTGAAGAAATCAATCTTAATCGGCGCCGCTTTTTGGGTACTGCGGCCATGACGATTGCGGCGGCTCAATTCGGTGGGATTGCTTCTGCCAAAACACGGTCGGAATTGTCCGCTCTCGACAACGCAACTACGTGGCTCAATTCGCCTCCATTAACCGCCGCAAACCTGCAAGGGAAAGTCGTCCTGATCGAATTCTGGACCTATTCCTGTATCAACTGGCGACGCCAACTTCCTTATGTCCGCGCATGGGCTGAGCAATATAAGGACCAGGGTTTGGTTGTGGTCGGAGTGCACTCGCCCGAGTTCTCCTTTGAGAAGAATATAGACAATATCCGCTGGGCAGCAAAAGATATGCGCGTCGCCTACCCGATCGCCGTTGACAACGATCACGCGGTATGGCGTGGGTTCAACAACGAATATTGGCCGGCACTCTATTTTGCCGATGTGAAGGGGAAGATCCGGCACAACCAATTTGGAGAAGGCGAGTATGAACAGTCAGAAAGAATAATTCAGAAATTACTTGCCGAGGCCGGTGGCAGCGGTCATAACGTACTGGTCTCAGTTCATGCTAACGGCGCCGAAGCTGTCGCCGATTGGAACAACCTGAAGTCCGGGGAAAACTATGTCGGCTATGGACGCACCGAAAACTTCTCGTCATCCGGGGGCGCAAGACCGGACAAGCGTCATGAGTACTCTGTCCCCAAAACGTTGGATATCAACTGCTGGGCTCTTTCCGGTATTTGGACGATGGGTAGAGAAGCCATCGCATTGAATCAAGCGAATGGCCGTATCGTATACCGGTTTCATGCACGCGACCTTCATCTAGTGATGGGACCATCTACGCCTGGGACTTCCGCGCGGTTTCGCGTGCTTGTGGATGGGCGCCCGCCCGAAAACGCTCACGGTGTCGATGTGGACGACCAGGGCAACGGTACTGTTACTGAACCACGAATGTATCAACTGATCCGCCAACCAGCTCCCATCGTTGATCGCCAGTTCGAGATCGAGTTTCTAGATTCTGCTGTGGAGGCTTTTTCGTTCACTTTCGGCTGATCGGGAGCAATGAATCGTGCGCGGATCGTGCAACGCTAGTGAGGCAATCAGCGAGTGGACGGAAATGCTGAGTGCCGCGGCTCTCGACGTCCGTGCACAAATTTCTGTATCCATTGCCGTACCCGCAGCATCCGAATTTGTGTTGATCGTTTGATTTGGGCCTGGCGTAGTTAATGAGAGGTGTCGCGTGGGGAAAGCCAAGAAAAATGGAAGAGTGATCGTGGGCCGTGGCGCATACGCGACACCTGCAGACTTCAAGCAAGTCTTCACCGAGGACGTTAATAGCCTCTATCTGCTATCCCTTCTTCTGACCGGGAGTCCCGATAAAGCGGAGCAATGCTTTGTCGAGGGTATCGGAAAAGCCACAAAGGGAACTCATGTATTCAAGGAATGGGCGCGTTCCTGGGCGCGACGTACGATCATTCAGAGTGCCATAAGGTTAATCGCGCCGATGGGTAACTGCAAGACCATCGGACGGAATGCCGATCTCGCACGCTGCATGAACAAGATTCCGATGATTTTACATTCGGAGGTCCGTGCCATTATCGATCTTGCACCGATCGAGCGCTTCGTTTTCGTAATGTCAGTTTTAGAACGCTACTCTGACAACGATTGTTCAATTCTCCTCGGATGTACGCGAAGAGAAATTGCGATAATCCGCACTCGAGCAATGCAGCAACTGGGGCGCTCTAACGATCCGGCGGCATCCATTTCAGACAATGCAAGATACGAAAATACTGCAATGATCACTGCACCGTTGATTGCTCAGTGTTTTGCACCATCCGCATGGGCGGCAACCGTCTCCGGCCAGTAGTGCCGCAGTTTGCGAAGTTGGCAAATTTCCCCCGCATCTCAAGGCGAACCCAGCAGCTTCGAGCGCGTCGAGATGGCGCCAAGCAGGAAGCGACAGCGCGAAAAAAGGTTGGCGCAGAAACCGCGTGAAGGCGAGGAATGGCCCGCGATGACCTGTCTGTTCGATGACAAAGCAGGTCTTTCGCTGCCCGCACTTTTCACCCGCAGTTGCTGTTTCCACCACACACTATCAACAACTTCTCGCGCCACCCGTGCCACGAAGTCGTTGTAATCACTGTTTATTTTAGCCCTGAAAAGGCTGGCGTCGGCGGTTCAACTCCGTCCCTGGCCACCATGTTCTCAATACTTGCATGATGCACCTCGATGACCTTCCAGTCCGCTCTCAGTCCGCATCTGGAAGGCCTGCAGGATAAGCTTTTCCTTGACTCGCGTGATCTTAAAGAACTTAGCGCAAATCGCCTCTTCCTCAGTCCGCTTTGGTCGGTCGCGTGGCCGAGGGCGCAACTAGCATTTCTCCACTGCGGCATTGCGTCCTGCGAACTGAGAAACGAGAAATTCTGGGCGGTGAGTCGAGTCTTTCGCGCTAACGAATGCTTGTGACTAGCTGGCTTGTCGAGCAGTGAATAATCTCAGGCGTGAACTGACGACTTGCTTCACGGAATCTACGACGAGGGGCAGCGGTCGTGGATGCATTCGTCTGAGCCCACGCTCCCGCTAGAAAGCCCAGCCAGA
This sequence comes from Terriglobia bacterium, assembly GCA_020073385.1. Classification (GTDB taxonomy): domain Bacteria; phylum Acidobacteriota; class Terriglobia; order Terriglobales; family Acidobacteriaceae; genus Sulfotelmatobacter. Next base: position 48,104 of record JAIQFH010000033.1, read on the forward strand.
TCGTGCAAAAACTCAAGAATTTTGTGATTCGCATCATGGCGTTGCTCCTCGTGTTCGACTCCGGGCTGAGAATACGGGGCCATAGAAGCAAAGTCCTTCTAGAGCGGCCATCTCTCCCTTCTGCGCAGCGATAAAGGCCTCCAGAAGGCGCCGCTGTTCACTTGAACCGACGGACGTGCACCGACCATCGGCGATGTGTTTACGGGCACGGGAGACGAGTTGGCGGACGTTTGCTTCCTCCTTTTGCAGTACGGCCGCGATTTCGTGGTAGGAATAATCGAATGCTTCGCGCAGAACATACGCCGCACGTTCTGTAGCAGAGAGCTTCTCAAGGAGCAGCAGGACGGCAAGCTTCAGTGCTTCACCGCGCTCTACATCTATTCCGGGATCGCCGCTGGTGTCCACCGGTTCGGGAAGCCAGGTCCCGACGTAGGTTTCGCGGCGCGTGTGGGCAGATTGGGCTAGATTGATACACAGTCGTGTGGTCGTCGTCGCCAGGAATGCGGGCGGGTTCTCAACTACGCTCCGATCCGTAGACTGCCACCGCAACCAAACGTCTTGCACGATATCCTCAGCTTCGGCCGCACGTCCGAGCATCCGGTAGGCGATGCCGAAGAGACGTGGACGCACATCGGCAAAAACGGAAAGGCCGTCGTCGTGTTCCATGGACTCGATTTCAAAACGAAGGCACGAAGCAGTTTGCGATAGAAATTCCCCTGCGGTTGCCATAGTACGTCTCCTTCTAAATGCATCGGGTTGTATGTGTTCGGTGTTTCGGGTTTGATCTGTTAGATATTCAGAGAGCCGGCACGATTTCGGACAGAAACCACGTTCTGCGTTCCGTTTCGTCAATCCATGCCTCGATTAGGCTCGCAGTGGCCACATCATCGTGCCGATCGCAAACTTCATGCGTGGCCCGGAGGAATCGCATCAGCTGGAGGTTGTCCGCGCACAACTCCTGCAGCATTTTCTTGGGCGCGATACCTTCATCGTTGTTGTCTTTAAGGCGTTGGTGCCGCGCAATATCGCTGATGGACCGAAGGCTTGAGCCTCCTGTTTTGCGTGCTCGTTCCGCAATAGCGTCCGTCATGGCAAAAATCTGATCGGCATGCTCGTCCAGCAGAAGGTGGTAGTCACGAAAATGGCTGCCTGTCATATGCCAGTGAAAGTTTTTCGTCTTCAGATAGAGAACGAAAACATCGGCAAGCAAGAGCCGCAAGCTCCCGGAGATCTCGATCGCGCCGGCGCGGGACAAATCAGTGCGGAGATCAGAGGGCGTGTCCGCTATCTTTGCGATTTCTGTGGGTCTTTGTCTCATAACCTGCAAAGGGCAATTGGCATGCCGCTCCCGCTCGGCTTCAACTCATTGAAACCTAGGGACCGAACGCTCCGTGGACACCACGAGTTCAGGAGGGCACAACGACGAATCGTTGTTGGGAGCCTGCAATCGGGTATAGCCTCTAGGGCATGGATTTAGAGCTCCTCCAGTCGATCTCTCTTGCCGTGAGCCAGGCGAGGACCGTGGATTCGGTCCTCAAGATGATCGTCGACGGACTTGTCGATAAGGCTGGCTTGGCCCTGGCCCGGATCTGGTTGATGGGGCCCGGCGACATCTGCGCGACCTGTCCGATGGGCGGAGAATGCTCCTCGCGGATTCGTTGTCTGCACCTCGCCGCGAGTGCTGGCCGCTCGCAGGTCGATGGGGCGGAATGGACAGGAATCGAGGGTGAGTTCCGACGGATTCCCCTCGGCGTCCGAAAGGTGGGTCAAGTCGGTTCTACCGGTAAGTCATTCCTGATTGAGGATGCTGCTGTGCAACCGGAATTAACCGCGCACCCAAAATGGATAAGCGAGGAAGGCATCCATGGCTTTGCCGGCCATCCATTGACCTTTCGCGGAGAAATCCTTGGCGTTCTCGGGGCATTTGGGCGCACACCGTTTCTCGACGAGCACTTCAGATGGCTCCGATTGTTCGCCGATCAAGCCGCCGTATCCATCGCGAATGCCCGGGCATTCGAAGAACTCAATGCGCTGCAACAGCGTCTAAAACAGGAAAACGACTACCTCAGGGCTGAGGCAAATGAAAGTTTTGGAGGCTTGCTCGGCCAAAGCCCTGCCTTGAAGGGGATTCTGTCACAGGTTGAATTGGTCGCTTCGACTGATGCGAGTGTGCTGATCCTTGGTGAATCAGGTACAGGAAAAGAGCTCATCGCGCGGGCTCTGCACGATCGCAGCGGACGCGCCCACCGTGCCCTGGTCAAAGTTAACTGTGCCTCCATCCCACGCGACCTGTTTGAAAGTGAATTTTTTGGGCACACGAAAGGTTCGTTCACAGGCGCAGTGCGCGACCGCGTAGGCCGGTTTCAACTTGCGGACGGAGGCACTCTATTCCTGGATGAGGTGGCCGAAATTCCCCTCGAATTGCAATCCAAACTCCTCCGCGTGTTACAGGAAGGAGAATTTGAACGAGTCGGAGAAGATCGTACGAGGCACGTTAGCGTCAGGGTGATCGCCGCAACCAATCGCGACCTGGAACAAGAGGTCGAAGCAGGTCGCTTTCGCCACGATCTCTATTTTCGTCTAGGAGTCTTTCCGCTTAAGGTGCCGCCGCTTCGGGATCGCCTGGAGGACATTCCAATTCTCGCTGCCAGTTTTCTCGCACAAGCCGCACAGAGGATTCATTGTCCCGTCCCCGTTCTGACACGGAGCAATGTGGATGACCTCACGCGCTACGCCTGGCCGGGCAACATCCGTGAGCTACAAAATGTCATTGAGAGGGCGGTGATACTGGCGGGAGGCGGGCCGCTTCGCTTCAGCCTACGTGAATCAAATGACTCAGCAACTGCCGGGCTTAAGGCAACGACTTCAGTTTCGACGCGTGCGCAACTCCTTGAACTCGAACGCGCAAGCATCGTCAAAGCACTCGAACGAAGTGGTGGCAAGATCTACGGTCCCGGAGGCGCTGCCGAGATCCTGGGCATGCGTCCGACAACTCTAACGTCAAAGATCGCGGTGCTGCAGATCAAACGTCGTTAAGGCAGAACTCTTGCTGCCCGTCAACTGTCTGGACCAGGACATGTTTACGCTCATCCAGAACATGTGACGTGACGGTAATTAACTGTTGCTACGCGGCTGCGCCCAGACACTGGGAATCATCCGCGCGAGCGGCCTCAGCTCCACACGCATAAGAAACAACATCCTGAGCGAGGAGACCTTCTAGAGCGGCCATTTCCCCTTTCTGCGCGGCAGCGACAAACACATCCAAAAGGCGCCGCTGCTGTTTCGTACTGACGGGGCTGCGACGGCCATCGGCGATGTGCTTACGGGCACGCGAGACGAGTTGGCGAGTGTTTGCTTCCTGCATTCGTAGAATGCCCGCGATCTGGCGGTAGGAGTAATCGAACGCTTCGTGCAGAATGTATGCAGCGCGCTCCGTGGGCGAGAGTTTTTCAAGCAGCACAAGCACCGCAAGCCTCAAAGCGTCGCTGCGTTCCGCACCTAATGCAGGATCACTGCTCGTGTCCACCGGTTCGGGAAGGCACGTGTCGACATAGGTTTCGCGGCGCGTATGGGCGGACCGGGCGAGATTTATACACAATCGTGTGGTTGTCGTCGCGAGAAACGCGCGCGGGTTCTCAACTACGCTCCGATCCGTAGACTGCCACCGCAACCAAACGTCTTGCACGATATCGTCGGCTTCCGCTGCGCTTCCAAGCATGCGGTAAGCGAGGCCGAACAGACGCGGACGCACATCGGCAAAAACTGAAAGGCCGTTGTCGTATTCGCCCATCTCTAGGCCAGAGTGAAGTGAGGAAGCGCTCGGCGGTAGGGTGTCTCCTTGATGAATTCCCGTCATTGCAGCTGAACTCATAACTCGCTCCTTGACTCGGCCCCTGAGTTTGTGTCTGAGGAATCCGGGGCGACGATTCTTTGGCGAGTATCTGACTGATTCCGACGTTTCGGAAACTCCAGATGCAGTGATTAGCAATGACTATTTCTGTGCGATTCGGAGACTCGTTCGAGTGATCGTGAAGCACTCATTCAAGAGAGTTCAGTCGTGAGGCTAAGTCCCTTGGTTACGGTCGATCCGCTTCCATCCGAGCAACTAAGCGTCGAACGACCCGCGCATGGTCCAATCATCGCCGCCGACGCACGGAGCGCTACCAGCAGAATGCAGACGATTACGTGTCCGCGAAACAGTGTTTGGCAGTTCCCATTAGTGCTATGAGGGACTTGCTCTAAACCAGGACGATGCGAATCTATCGATTGTGGGGATCAATGCGCTTCCAGCCGTAGCGGCGAGCATCCACAGACCAGGCGCCAGGTCCGATCATTGCTATAGATATGCCGAGTGCTCCCAGCAATACGCACATCCAAGGATTGTCTGCGCGTGCAAGGATGTTTCGCAGTTCAATCGGCGCCGTGAGTGCGCCGCTGATTGGAGTCCACACCCCTACGAGCAAAAGAATCGCTACTATCGCCGTGAGTATTGCGATTACGGCAGACTGCAGCGAGTGCCCAGTCGGCAACGTGTCAATCGCTTGATACACGAGAGCAGCGGCAGTGACCAGGCGCAACAGCAAGAGCCCAGCACCAGGCCATCCATGAGCGAACGTTGAGAATAGTCGTCTCAAAAGGGTCTTACCGCACTGAACGCCCCATACGGGGCGGAACTACGAAGGATGCCATGTTCAAGATTGGGAGGAACAGCCCCGAAATAGGGAAATCCGCTCACCCTTTAGAGTGATTGCAGTTCGATGATGCCTCGCTTCAGTGCTATGGTGACCGCCTGGGTGCGGTCATTGGCGCCCAATTTCGAAAGGATGTTCTTGACTCTACTCTTGACCGTCTCTTCACTGATCGAAAGCTGAGCGGCAATCTGCTTATTTGCATTCCCATCAGCGATCAGGCGTAAAACGGAGATTTCTGCAGGAGTGAGAGAATCATCTGCCGCGTGGCTAGCAACCTCACCGGACAACTCTGGGCTAAGGATCTTTTTGCCCGCATGAATCTTCCGGATTGCATCCAGAAGTTCTTTGTGCAGAAGGTTCTTTATCAGGTATCCCTGAGCCCCTGCTTTGAGAGCGCGTACCACCTGAACGTCGCCGGTGTAGGTGGTAAGGACGATGATTCGTGCTTGAGGAAATTCATCGCGAATCGCAATGATCGCGTCGACTCCGCTCAGCTCCGGCATCTGCAAATCCATCAAAGTCACATCCGGCCGATGAGCCCGAAACTGCTGTATAGCCTCGCGTCCGTTGGAAGCTTCGCCGACTAAAAGCATATCGGCCTGATCTTGCACGAGTCCCGCGATACCGTTGCGGACCACAGGATGGTCATCGACCGTCAAAATCCGAATCGATTTGAGATCATCACTCACAGGTTTATTGCTGTTCTTTTTCTCGTTGTCGAGGAACGGAGGTGAGATAGGCAATCGAGGCGGGAATGCTGAGTTGAATTTCCGTGCCAGAATCTAGCTCACTCCAGACTTCCAATTGCCCGCCCAGAAGTTTGGCGCGCTCGCGCATTCCCTGCAATCCCCAATGTCCGGAGCGTCCTTCAATGAAGACGTCCGAGTCTACACCCCTACCGTCATCCCGAACCCGCAGACGCAGATGATTCTTGTCGTATTGTATCTCCACCTCGATGCGCCGTGCCTCGGCGTGATGGAATGCATTGCGCAGCGCCTCGCCTGCAATCCGATAAACGTCGTCACGCAGGATCGGATTGAGATCACGTGGCGTGCCCTCGACCGCAACATTGAAGAGAGGAGCATCCTGGCTAGTTTGCTGGGCCGCAAGCTCCTCGCCGAGAGTTTGAATGGCTACAGCGAGATCGTTGGTGACGATTGTGGATAGTCGCAATCCCTGTACAGCCTCCCGGCCTTCGGTGATCGCCTGAGCTGCTTGATCGATCGCGCCTTCCAGTCTCTGTTTCGCGTCAACCGGCCGGTCCGGCAATAGGTTGGCGGCCCGTTGAAAACTCATCAAAAGACCATGCAAGCTCTGTAGCACTGTATCGTGCAGCTCCCGGGCGATACGTGTGCGCTCGTCGACTCGCGCTTCAACCACCAGTGCAAACTTTTGCTTCAGTTGGCGAACACGTAATTGATAAGACGCCCAAAGCAGTCCCAAAAAGGCGCCGATACACAGTGTTCGGAACCATGTGGTCTGGTAGTACGCTGGGGGGACGAAAAATTCCAAAGATGCGCCCGCTTCGTTCCAGACACCATCATTGTTGCAGGCGATTACGTGGAATGTATATGATCCGGCATCCAGGTTTGTATAAACAGCCTCGCGTCGCGTGCCGGGTTCCTGCCAGTCCTCGTCTTGTCCTTCAAGCTTATAGCGAAAGCGAACCCGTTCGGGAATTGTGAGACTGGTAGCCGTATAGGCGATTCGCAAATTTGCGGTTCGGGACGGCAACCTCAAAAATGGAGAGTTATTGTATTTCCTGCCATTAGCAATAACAGACTCAATCATTACTGGCGGTGGCACCGTGTTCTGTACAACACGCTTGGGATTGATCCAAGCTAAGCCGTTTGTTGTGGCGAACCATATGCGGCCGTCCGTTGTTTCCACGGCCGACGGTGAGGCGAGAGGGCCCCTAAGTTCTGCGGTCAACCCATCCAGCAAACCGAAGCTCTCGAATTCGACTTTGCCGGAGCCCAACTCTCGAAGCTGGGCTTCATGAATGTGAATCACTCCCCGATTTTCGGAAAACCATAGCCCACCTTCAGGATAGGCAACGATTCCGGAAATACCGCCGAAGGTACTGCCATCGGATGGATTTACCGGTTGAAAGCGGCTGCCATCAAAAAATTCCAGACCGAACTCGCCACCAATCCAGATCGTCGTCCCTTTGGCCCGGATAGACGTGACCGCCCCAATCTGAACGCCGTCCTTGCCAGAAAAAATCCGGACTCTGTCTCCATCCAGCATCGCGACCGTGTTCGCGAGCCCGAACCATATACGCCCCTCTGAGTCCGTAAACTCCGCAGTTGCGTTGCCCTGCGGGCCACCCAGGCTCTCGAGGCTGGTCCAACTGGACCTTTCTAGTCGAAAAGTTCCTGACTCCATCGATATCCACAACCTGCCCAACCGGTCCTGAGTGATGGCGTTAACGCGCAATTGTGGACTCACAGCGATCCCGCCTGCTGTTGGCAGATCGAGTTGGCGCAGTATCAGTCCCTGCCCCGCAGGTACAGCGCCATGGTAGTTGTAGGTTAGCGCCCCGGGCTTCGATCCAATCGCATCCAAACGTTCGTGGGCAAGGCGTAAAACAGACGACGGAGTCGCTAGCCAGAAAACGCCATTCGGATCACGATAGGCGCAGTCGATGGGCTGGTCACGCAGTTGTGTCACGATTTTGTCATTCTGAATCTTCAGCAGAACCTCAGGCCCCATTCCCGCAGCCCAAAGCGCCCCTTGGTCGCCGGCCGCCAACGCTCGGGTTGTAAAAGAGTGCAACGATGGGATCGGCAGGGCGCCGCGATACGAAATTGGTTTAAGGGGGACCGAGACGACAGGACTCTGTTGGAATCGATCTAGTCCGCCGCTCGTGCCGATCCATACATTGCCCTCGCGGTCCTGCAGCAGGGAATATACGAAATCGCTTGTCAGACCATCTCGTTGCGTGAACGCCTCCACGTCGGAATTGTGGAACTCCCATGCAGACGGCCCTCTAATCTTCGGTGGAGGGAGACGCTCCGGATACGGAACCCGACGGATTCCAGTGCCCAGGCTGGTAATCCAGAGACTTCCCTTATTGTCAAATGTGATTGCCTGAGATCCTACAAGGACTGCCGGCCCCGATCTTCCGTCGTCTTTCCCTGGCAAGGGAACAGGTCGGACCCCGTAGCCCCCTTCTGCCATCCATAATGTGCCGTCGGGCCCTTCGTCAAAGCTGTGCACAAAAGGTAGGAGGTGCTGTGCCGCTATCTGAAACTGGTGTCCTCCCTCGACGAGATATGCGACACTGGTCGGCGTGCCCACCCAAACTGTGCCGGCGTGATCCACGAAAACGGTATAGGCTTGGCCTGCGAACCCCCAATCAGTCCCGATCTTTGTCCAGCGTGAACCTTCTAGTCGAGCTAGCCCATCCTTTCCTGCTGCTATCCAAATTGCACCTTGCCGGTCACGTGCGAATGCCAACACCGCACGAGAAGGAAGCCCCTCCGGCCTGCCATAGTCGGTCGCCGTCCCATCCTTAATGAAGCTGACCCCGCCGAAGACATAGCCCACCCATAGGCCTCCATCTGGTACAGCGAACAGAGAGACCACGTTGCGTTGCGGAAAGGCCTCCCCGGATTGGGGCTTGTAAGGCTGAAATCGAATTCCATCGAAACGAAACAATCCGGTTGCCGTCCCTAGCCACAGGAAACCGTCTGTTGTCTGGGCCAGGGCATGTATTTCCGACGGGGCTCCCTCCTTGAAAGTCCAGGCAGCATGGTACAGTTCGGCGAGTTTCTGATCACGGTCGATCCCGTGCAACTGAATACAAGGGAGCAGGATCAGCAGGATCCAAAGACTATATTTATGAGAAGCCACGTTCATGCTTGCGCCAAGGATTGCCTCGGCCTTCCCGAGCAACTGCCTCACAGATTGCAGACACGACTGTGCCTGATCAGCCGCATCGCAGGCCCGCACCGAGCGGAGTCGCAGATGATGCTTTCGGGAAATTCTAGAGCCAGCTTCCGACAAGAATCAACAACGGAAGGGTTGCATGCAGGTCCAACTTGTGGGAACGGGCAGTCACAGCGAGTTCGCCTTGTACAAACGCGACAATCCAAGCATCTCCACAACGGCCTCTTCACTGAGCGGTGGGTCATCCGAGTCGCCGGTAATCAGTTCTTCTGCGGCATGGTATAGCTGTTCATCGAGATTAGCGCCTATGAGCGGATCATCGTTAGCATTGGTCATCGAATTTCTCTACCTCCCAATCAAGTTCGAGCTCCTCGATCCTGCTCCGCCAGTATTGAGCTGTTGGTTGTGACGGCGATTGATCGTTGGAGGTCAAAATGGCGCGTACCTCTTCTTCTGTTTCCTCGAGATATATCTCTTCTTGACTGGCAACCGTCTCATAGCAAGCCTCCGCATCAGTCGGAATGCTGTTGTCTTTACTCATGTTGATCGGCATTTTGTTCCTCTCCGTAGTTTGTGTAGTTGCTGCGCCTTTCCCCGCGGACTAGGGCCTGCTTGCGCGACGATCGGGAGCAACATATTCGAACGTCGGGCCCGCTGTCGCAAGCCCATCCTCAGTGGGCATCTGCATCAGGGTCTGAGCCTGAGCCTTCAAGGAGTACATTGCTCCTATCGCGGCCCCGAGCATTTGTGGGACGCCGTTGAACGCCTCTTCCAGACTTCGCAACAACGAGCAATAAGAATGGTTGAACTCATCCTGGGCAATGCGGATCGGACTGCCCGGAGCATGATCGGAGGTTCGCGGGTTGGCCCTCATTAGCCGGACTGCGTTCCAGTCAATCGAAATCGGATCGCCGGTCGGACCGGACCGTGGGGTGTCTCCGCGACGATACCTTCGGCCAAGTTTAAGTTCCAGAAAGCGGTAGTAATGGGCGACCTGGTCCCGTTCGGGATGAAAAACGTCGCTGTCTCCATCCCACACCTGGGCATGGTTCGCCCCCTCCCCTTGTTCCACGACTTCCTCCAGCGCGGCGAGGGCAGAATCCAGGTTGTTGACGGCGATGATGTGCCCGCCACCGCCGTAAATGTGCTCGTCGGTGACTTGCCGGGCTGGATCACCACAGAAGACACTAGCCTCCCCGAGAGTTACAGAGAGGTTGCGAACCCCCTGCTTGATTGACTCATAGAACTGGCCTATCGTCTCGTAGCTATCGCCCTCCGGGGGCCCGCTCGTCGGCGATGGTTGCTCGATTTTCAAGAATGTCTCAACCGCATCAGGGCCAAAACGGAATAAAGAGATCTCGAACGTGCGGTCGCTATGGGGGAGCGGGCGGGGATACCCCGGCAGCATTTGAGGGATGTCTAGTCGTGGTCGTCCACCCACAGCGTTCAGAAGATTTGCCGCCAGCATCAGATGCAACATCTCCTCGACGACAACGCTGGTTATCACTTCGACGGCTTCCAAGTTGCGGCCTGGCTCAATCGAGTACAGCGCACAGAGATACGGGGGTATTGTTGAGTGCTCCAACTCAATCGCCCAATGCAGATGCTCGCGCAGGCTCTCCAGCGAAGTGATAGTTCCAGCCAACGGAGCGCCCATTCCTCCTTTGGCCTGGGAAATCGCGGATTCGGTCCCCACGACGATCAGGGATGCTGAATCGAACATATTCATGACAATGATCCATCGCAGCTCATGCACTAGAGACCAATCACGGCCCCGATTTGTGACGGTCACTGCTCGGATTGTTTGAGATCTCTTTGTCACATTTAGTGGGTTTGTCCTGTCATAGAGAGCGACGAGGTGGGAGTCCGCTTTGTGTCGCCTCCCATCTCACACGTGCCGCCAAGACGCGTCACAAGATGAGATGGGTCGTCACGATCCTTTCCCAATGCGAACGGAAGCGTCGAACACCTCAATCAGGAAATGAGAGACGAATGATGCAGACCAATACGCAGGCAAACGTTGCGGATCCTCCCACTCAATCCGAGGCCCTCAAAGACAACCAATTTCGTATAGACGCGGTGCCGTCCGGTTCGGCGCTATTGGTCGGTGACGCGGCGGTGTTTAATGTCGGCGGCAGTTTCTGTGCCACAGAGGCTAAATGCACTCATCGGGGAGGTCCGTTGAATGAAGGCAAACTTGAGGGATCAACGGTGACCTGCCCATGGCACGGAACTCAGTTCAACGTGTGCACGGGCGCAGTGTTGCGAGGCCCCGCCACGGAGCCGGTCAAAACGTACCGCGTGATTGTGGAAGGCGCAATCGGACGTGTGGAGAAAGAAAATTGATGGCGACGAGCGACACGATTCGTCATTACGCCGATGACGCTATCGACATAAGTTACGATGTGCGCCGTTGTATCCACGCGGCTGAGTGCATACGCGGGCTCCCGGCGGTGTTCGATAGTAGTCGTCGGCCGTGGATCGTGCCCTCCTCAGCCAGCGCTGACGCGATTGCTGATGTGATCGCGAGGTGCCCGAGCGGGGCATTGCACTTTACACGACGCGATGGCGGCCTGTCTGAAACACCGCAGAAGCCCACTGCGATCGAGCCGACGCCAGGAGGGCCTTATTATGTGCGCGGCCTCGTAGAGCTACGGTCGGCCGACGGGAGTTCGGTGGTCGAGGACGTGAGGATGGCGCTGTGCCGCTGCGGCCAATCCCACAATAAGCCGTTCTGCGATAACAGCCATTTCGCTGCCGGCTTCGATGACCCCGGCGCCGTTCCGAACTCTGCCCCGCCGGCCGAAAATAAGAAATGACGTATTCGCTTGAGGTATCAGCGTTCTCCTCAGATTTAATATCAACTGCCAAAGGCAAAGGGGGACAGATGACCAAAGGGCGATTGGAGGCGTTCAGCGATGGCGTGATCGCCATCATCATCACGATCATGGTGCTGGAGATGAAGGTACCGCATGGCAGCCGACTGGACGACTTGGCGCCGCTGCTTCCGGTGTTTCTCAGCTATGTCTTGAGTTTCGTCTACGTCGGCATTTACTGGAACAACCACCATCACATGCTGCATACCTGCACCGCGGTCACTGGCACGATTCTCTGGGCCAATCTGCACCTGTTGTTCTGGCTCTCGTTGTTTCCGTTCACCACAGGGTGGATGGGGGAAAACCATTTCACCGCGGTACCCACCGCGCTATACGGAGTCGTGCTGTTGATGGCCGCGATCGCGTACTACCTGCTGCAGCAGGCGATCATCCGGGCGCAAGGACAGGATTCAATTCTGAAAAGAGCGATCGGGCGCGATTGGAAGGGCAAGCTATCACCCGTGCTGTATGTCGTAGCGATCGTAGCTACGCTGCGTTCCTCGTGGATCGCCCAGGCAGTCTTTGTAATCGCTGCGCTGATCTGGCTGATTCCGGATCGGCGCATCGAAAAACGTTTTGCCGTGTAACAGCGTTAATCTGGAGTGCCTCATGAATCAGAGCGCGACGTCCCTTCGAAGTCACTGCCTGTCGCCGGCGCGAGCAAGAGTGGCAATGGATGCACCCCTAGGCTCCGCAAGTTATGCTCGGATGTTTCCTGAGCTGCCGTCGTTTCAGGCGGATGAGCAATTTCTGCACGCGCTTGGTCGTGCAGGCGGTCCCTGCGATTGCGCAGACCTCGATGATTCTCCCGACGAGTTGGCGGACACCGCCGCTGGTTGGCCTATCCTCGGCCAATTTGTGGCTCACGATATCACGGCCGACCGGTCCATTTTGCGATCCCATGCCAATACGGCGGAATTACGAAATGCCCGCAGCCCTCAACTCAACCTTGAATGTCTGTACGGCGACGGACCGACCGGCCAGCCGTTCCTCTACCAGCGTGAGGACTCAGCGAAGTTCCTGCTCGGTTTGGATGAAGCAGACGTGCAACGAAACGGAGAGGGCATCGCAATTGTCGGCGACCCGCGCAACGATTCCCACATGCTGATGTCACAGCTGCATCTCGCCATGCTCAAGGCTCACAACATGTTCGTCGATGAACTTCGACGCACCGGAGTGGCGAACGACCGCGTGTTCGACCAAGCGGCCAGGCAGTTGCGCTGGCACTATCAATGGATCGTTCTTAACGAGTTTCTGCCCGCGCTCGTCGGACAGACCCTTGCAGATCTGGTGCTTCGAGAAGGCCCTCAGTGGTTTCGCCCTGCGCGCGGCGGATTTATGCCGCTCGAGTTTGCCGACGCAGCCTATCGCTACGGCCACTCTCAGATTCGCCACCGCTATCAGTTGAACTTGCAGACTGATCCCGTGCTGCTCTTTCCTGATCTCCTGGGATTCCGCGCGGTGCCGCGTGAGCGAACGATCGACTGGACGCTGTTCTTCGACGCACCCGGTGCGACAACTGCGCAGCGGTCAAAGAAGATCGACGGGAAGCTGGTGAGGGCGCTCATTGAGATGCCGGTAGCCGTCACCGGTGAGTGCGAGATTGAAGACTACCATTCTCTCGCCGTCCGTGACCTGCAACGCGGCCAGGGTGTCGGGCTTCCGTCGGGCGAGGCGTTGGCCAGTCACATGGGTATAGCCCCGCTCACCGCGGAGCAGGTTGGCATCGCCTCCACGGGCTGGCAGGGCGAGACTCCATTGTGGTACTACATCCTCCGCGAAGCCGACGCCTGTACAGGAGGTCATCGTCTTGGTCCCGTTGGTGGCCGGATCGTGACGGAGGTGTTGGTTGGACTCGTCGATGCGGATGCGACATCGTTTCGTCAGAACAGCCGCGACTGGCGGCCGCAAAAAACACTTATTGAATTGCTCGCCTCCTAGCGTCGAGCGAGAGTTCCTTGCAGCATCAGTAGCGCTCCGAACTGGCATTTGCAGGGAGTCTTCCCACAATCCCGCTGCCCCAGTGTTCATGTTTCTTAACTTTCTATCGGGGCTTTGTCGACGTCACCACTTGACCATCGGCAGGGGGGTGAGCGGGTGCTTCCACAATCGATCAATCGTCAGCTGAACGAGCCGTCGATGGAAGCCCGCGCTCGGCCACGTGGTGGCGACGGCCGCGATGAACGTGCGCGGCAGGCCGAACCTTCGTAGCCCGAGCGACACGTCGATCCAATCTGCACGCCGAAATGATTCGACCAGCGACTGCGGATTTGCGTGCGAGTGCGTGATCTTATGGTGATCCACGATCATCGCCTCGATCTCGGGGATCCACTCCGCCATCCCTCGAGTCGCGAGGTGCTTGCGCGCGATTGCGACTGATGGAGCGATGTAGTCGAACGTATTGTTCGTCCAGATCCCGAGGTCGTGGAAGACGGCAGCCACAGCTATCTTCTCGAGCTCGACGCGGCTGTCTCCCACGATCGCGAGGCACAGATTCACAACCCGGTACACGTGGTTCCGATACGCGATGAGGTCGTGCCCTAACTCCGACGCGTGATCGTCCAGAACCTCTTCGACGGTCGGGAGGCTCGTTCGCAGGCCGGCGTAGTTGGCGTACTGCACCATTGGCGTCGAACTCCATAGCTAACCGCTCGTAACGAAGACCGAACGACGCGTCGAAATGTGACAGGTGTGCGTCGTGGAAGAACCTTGTCACATCATGACACGTTGCCTGGTCCTAGCTGGCACGAACGTACCATTAGCGTTCTGTTGTCACGAGAACATGAGGAGGAGGAGATGACCATCGCGACCACCAAATCGACCATTACTGAGCACGAGGCAGCGCAGGTCGAGCGCGCGAACGCCTCAGGCGCCACACCCGTTGTCTTCGTACACGGGCTCTGGCTTCTGCCCTCCAGCTGGGACCGTTGGGTGACGCTGTTCGAGGACGCCGGCTACGTGGCGTTGACACCGGGTTGGCCGGGCGATCCCGAGACGGTCTCCGAGGCCAGAGAGCACCCTGAGTTGGTCGCGGGTAAGGGGATCGGCGAGATCGCCGACTACGAGGAGGCAATCATTCGTCGCCTGAATCGGAAGCCCGTGATCATGGGCCACTCCTTCGGCGGTCTGCTTACCATGATTCTCGCGGGGCGCGGCCTCGCCGTCGCGTCGGTCGCGATCAGCCCTGCTCCGTTTCGCGGCGTGCTCCCGCTACCGATCCCGGCACTGCGAACGGCCAGCGTCGCCCTGCGTAATCCCGCGAACTGGAACCGCGCGGTCCCGCTCAGCTACGAGCAGTTCCGCTACAGCTTCGCCAACGAGGTCGGCGAGGACGAGGCGAAGGAACTGTACCTCGGCTACTCCGTCCCTGGTGCCGGCGAGCCGCTCTTCCAGGCAGCGTCCGCTAACTTGAATCCTTGGTCAGAGGCGAAGGTCAACTCGACGAACCCGGACCGAGGTCCGATGCTGATCGTCTCGGCCGACTCGGACCATACGGTCCCGTGGGCGATCGCGAACGCGGCGTACAAAAAGCAGAAGCGCAAACAAGGGCGTGACCGAGATCGTCAAGATGCCGGGCCGAGGGCATTCGCTCACGATTGACGCCGGCTGGCGGGCCATCGAATCCAGCAGTGCCTCGGCGAGATTGCCGATCGGCGCGTCTCCGGGCCAGGGGGTGATGATTTGGCAGAGGTTCGATTGCAAGAAGGCGAGTCAATAGACAACGCCCTCCGTCGATTCAAGCGCAAGGTTCAGACGGAGGACATCATCAAGGAAGTGAAGTGCCACTCTTTCTATCTGAAGCCAGGCGCGAAGCGCCGGGTGAAGCAAGCCTTAGCGCGAAAGCGTGCCCGAAAGAAGATTCGCAAAGAATCAGATTGAGGAATTGAGTTGCAACCAAATGGGCCGCCGCTGTCGAGCAGCGGACTTCACCGCTACTTTTCAACGTCGAAGTAAATTTTCGTAGTGGTGCGGTATTTGACTATCTTCTTGCCGTCCAGTTCTATCTCTAATTCCGCCACTCGTGCCCACTTCATACCCCGAACTGTTTTTGCAGCTTCTGCTACCGCGTTTTCAGCAGCCTTGGCGAAACTCTCTTTGGAAGTTCCGACTACCTCAATAATCTTCTGCGTCATTGTGGTTCTCCTGATGATTGTGATTTGCACTTTGGATTGTACCGCTGGTTTTGGCGGTCATTGCCTCCACCGCCAGTGCGCCGAGCAGGTTCCCGGTTCAAAGAGGTAACCGTAGGTCTGGCACCCATCCCACGACCGTTCAAAAGTGAGCAGTTTTTCAAATGAACTAAGGCTACCCTGTATGGGATTTGGAAGACCAAGTCGGTGCTGTATATACCGTGCGAAGGTCAGATCGTTGATCGATTTTGCAATTCCGGGCGACCTTTTGGCGATTCACTTTGTTTCGCCGTAAGGGCCGAAGTGCAGCCAGTTCCGCCGCTCCCCGCTCAGCGGCTTTGCACTCTCGCCATAAACTCATTCACTGGTTGCGTAGGTTCTTGTGTTGCCTTACTAGCGGAGCCGCAATGACACGAATCTTAATCGCAGACGACAGCACGCCGGTTCGATGCGGGCTGCGCACTTTGCTGGAACTGAATGCAGACTGGCAGGTTTGTGGGGAGGCGATGGATGGCGCTGATGCGGTAGAAAAGGCGCACCAGTTAGCCCCCAACCTCATATTGATGGACTTCTCTATGCCGCAGATGGACGGCGTACAAGCAAGCCCGTAAAATCGCCGAATCTGGCAGACACGTCCCGATTCTGCTCTTCAGTCTGCATCTCTCGCCTCAACTCGTGGAATTGGCACGCAACGCTGGTTTGCGGGGTGCAATTTCAAAGTCGGAAATCAGCAAGTTGCCTTATGCGATCAAGGCCCCTTCAGCGCGGCGAGACCTTCTTCTATTCGACCTAAACGGGGAAGTAGGTAGTGCGCCCGAAGTCCGATAGGCGTGTGCAGCATCATTCAGCGAGGATAGCGGGAGGCAAGTGTGAACCATTTGGGTGAATGAAGGCCTCAAGCTCAAAAGAAAATTGGTCGTACTTGACCCTGCCTTCAACCACCGTGTTGTTCTTGTCGATGGTGATCTTCTTGGCCTGACCGAGGTCGGAAATCTGTATGTTTCTCAGCGGGATGTCGAGGTCTTCGGTGATGGCCTTTCCCCCGGTAAGGCGGGCCACGTCCTGCAACATGCGCTTGCGTTGATCCCCGGAGCCGGGTGCCTTGACAGCAGCGACTTGCAGCGGGCCACGCAGTTTGTTCACGACGAGAGTTGCCAGCGCCTCGCTCCCAACATCCTCTGCGATTATGAGCAGCGGCTTGCCACTCTTGGTGATTTGGTCAAGCAGCGGTAGCACGTCCTTCTTGGAACTGATTTTCTTTTCGTGAATGAGAACGTAGGCGTCCTCGAAATCAACTTCCATGCGTTCGGGGTCAGTGACGAAGTAGGGCGAGAGGTAGCCGCAGCCAAATTGCAGGCACCCAACCTGTGACTTGTTGCTGGCGCTGTGCTGAAGGATGGTGCCGTCACGTTCGACAGCCCCTTCTTCGACACGAGCCAAAACACGGTCGTCAACTGTAGCAAGTTTCGCAGTCATGGGTGCAGGACCTCCGTCGCGCTGTCATTCGCGGAAGTTGGTATTGATTACAAGAAGTATGTCCGATTTCAGTCTTGCATTATGGTCAGTTTTGTACACTCCGGACATTCCGATTGTGGATCGGCTCAGCCAAGAGAGATGCATGAAACATGCTGTGAGAGGGGTGTGCCAGTGTTGTACGCTGTGGGAACCCATGATCAAGACAAGTGAAGACCCAGGTCGCCTCCCCTTGTGGGGGTGGCCTGTAGGAGGGGGAGGACTACTAAGAATCTTGCCCCTTTTCCGACTTCGCTAGTTACTTCAATCCGACCGTGATGATCTTCAACAGTTCGGCGGGCCATTGAGAGTCCCAGTCCTGTGCCCGTTCCCTTGGTCGTGTAAAACGGGCGAAAGATGTTGGCCAGATGTTCGGGCGCAATGCCACGACCCGTATCCACCACGGTAATCGCGGCATCGCCTTTCAAGAGAGAAATCTCCACGCGAATTGTGCCCTCGCCGTCGATTGCTTGAAGCGCATTCAACAATAAATTCAGCAACAATCGGTGAATCTGATCGCTATCGTGTTCGACATTTGGCAGTCTCGGGTCTTTCTGGAGTTCGATCCTGATTGAGACGGAGGGCACTTGCTGCCGAGCCAACACGACAGCTTGTTCCACAGTGGTGTTCAGGTCGCTCGAACGAATCTCAGGTGGGTGCGGCCGGGCGGCTTGCAAGAGGTCGGTGAGAATGCTGGTAATCTGCCCGATCTCCGCACGAAGGCCCTTGACCGCAGCAAGAGACGAACTGTTCTGAGATAAGTCACTGCCAACAATTTCGATCACTCCTGCAATGCCCGCGAGCAAATTGCGGATTTCGTGAGCCCGCCCAGTGGCAAGTTCTCCGACTGTGGCCAGGCATTCTGCACGCGACATCTGGGCACGGTGAAGGCGTTCCACCTCTTCTCTGTTCTCGCGTAACTGCTGGACCATGCGGTTGAAGTTGCGACCGAGGTCGCCGATTTCGTTGTTGAGATTGGAAAAGCCTACCGTGACACTGAGGTCGCCTTCGCCGACGCGCACAATCTTGCGGTGAAGTTCCGTCACCACGAGCCGCAAATCGTCGCCGCTGTTGGTTGCGGCTAGAGCCTTGTATCCGTTTTCGTGCAGAAGGATCATTGGAGACAATGTATCCATAGGGGAGTGCTGCGACTACCGATACCGATTGTGTATATCGCTCGGTGCGCCACGATTCTGTCCAAAATTGCTCACAATCTAAACTGCGGCACTCAGATTGGCTCACTTCAAAACTCTGAGCCGTTCAGGCCTGTACCATACGTTCCAGCGCAAACTTGTTGAGGATCACCAGACTGGTACCCTTTGATTGGATGAACTGCTTCTTCCTAAAGTCGGCAAACAAACGGCTGACGGTCTCACGGGTTGTGCCGATCATCTCCGCGATCTCCCCATGCGTCAGAACCAAATGCAAATGTAGAGAATGGTTCGAATCTCCCCGCTCTGCTGACCAACCCAGCAGCAGTTTGGCAAACTTCTGACCCGGCGAGGTGCTTAACCCCAAAGTTCGGATTTCCTCAAAGGCTGAATAGTAGTTATGGCTAAGTTGCTGTGCCACCCGTATCGCTACCTCCCCATAGTCATGCAGAAATTGGAATAGAGCGTCTGCTGCGATGAAGTTAGCCTGCCCCGGCTCGACCATTTCCGCCGTCACCTCATTCCTCGACGTCTCGGATGCGCCGTTCGATATTCGGTACTGTTACAGTTTGCACTACATGTACTACAAGTTTTGCAACGTTCACCAGATCTTGCGCGTGACTCCGGGGATGGAAGCTGGCCTTAGCGATCACGTATGGTCGCTGGAAGAACTCGTAGGAACCCTTCGATTACTGATCCAGAAATTAAACGATTGACCAACAAAGCAGAACAACTGAAAGCGATGAGTGACCGACTGCTTGAACAGAGTCGCCAGTTGAAGGGCCAGGCGGCCAAGTTGATCGCTGAATCGAAAAAACTCATCGCCAGCAAGCCGATATTCCCCTCAGTCAAACTGTAACAGTACGCGATCTTCACTTCGTGGACCTGTCGGCAGGGAGATTCCGATCACGTCCACACTGAAGCCATTGGAGAAGTCTGCTGCAAAGTAATTTTGATCGTCCGGTCAGCCTCCGTCTGATGCAGTCCCCTAGCAGAAGCCCTCAGTCACGGCTCGCGCCAAGCGAACAATCTGCTTGTGACCCCGAAATAAAGGTGAGCAGTTTAGACCAGCTATTCCTTTCTATGGGGGCCATCATGATGTTTGAGACGAGCGCTTCCTTCTCTCTCATTGCTGGTGTGGTCTACGCAGGAAGGAGACGATATGCGCTGCTTTTGGGAGCACACGGGTGTCCTTGAGCCGATCTATCGTTTATTGGGCCAAGGGTTAAATGATAAGGATATAGGAACGAAGCTGGGTCTCGCCGAAGTGAACGTACAGAACTGCATCGCCTGGGTCATTCATTTCTTAAACCTGAAGGATCGCCAAGAGCTGGTTCTATACGCTTCAGCCGGGCGTAGCTTTGTGCGCTAGTTGGAAGCTGAAGGCGACCGACAGGCCGACTCTTGTGACCTCGGAAGAAACATCAGGGTATACGGTCACAGATTGCAACAGCGGACGATAAGGGCATCAAAGGGACCTTCGAGTTCCGCCATTGGTCACACTGTTGAATGAGACGTGACCTGTAAATTCAGACTCATGTTGGATTGGCGGAGCGAAGGAAGTGGCTTCGGGCAGAGGAGATGAGAACCAAAATGGTGAAGCCGGATGCCGATACATGGCGGCTGTGGTTAGGGCTTGGTCTGGCCAGTCTTGGTGCTCTCAATGCGGTGCTTGCCTTTAGCATCGGCAGAAATGTGATGCCGACATTTCTGGCGGTCTCCGTCCTGATGGCTCTGGTCGGACTGATCCAATTGTCGCTCTGGTCTAAAACTCGACGGTCCTGGCTCTGACAGGCGATCGGTTTTCACCCCTCCCGGTAGTAACGCGGGATTCAAAGGAAAGGAAAGGAGTCTGCAAGTATGGCGACAAAGTTTACCCCACTGCACGACCGCATTCTGTTGCGGCGAGTAGAAGAAGTTGGCACAACTCGGGGGGGGATCATCATCCCGGACTCTGCCAAAGACAAACCACAAGAGGGCGAAGTCATCTCGGTTGGCAAGGGCAAGACCAACGACGAAGGCAAGGTGTTTCCTCTAGCGCTGAAAGAAGGCGACCGCATTCTGTTCGGCAAATATTCTGGGACCGAGATCAAGATTGATGGGGAGGATTTCCTCATCATGAAAGAGGAAGAAGCCCTTGGCGTTGTCACCGGTGCAGCGAGGAAAGAGACCGCAGGCGTTAAGAGATAGCGGTCGCTCGAGCGTCCGTTGTTGTATCTGACCAAGGTGCCAGCAGGCAATCCTGCTCCTGTACTGCGGTGAAGCGAAAGGGGCTTGCACACTTGAAGTTTTCAGCATTCCTAGGAGAGTAGAGTCATGGCAAAGCAAATCGTACACGGCGAAGAGTCCCGGCAGGCGATCCTGCGCGGCGTCAACTTAATGGCAGATGCGGTGAAGGTGACTCTCGGGCCCAGAGGCCGGAACGTTGTTATTGAAAAGAAATTTGGTTCACCGACCATCACTAAAGATGGCGTAACGGTTGCCAAAGAGATTGAACTTCAGGATGCTCTCGAAAACCTGGGCGCGCAGATGGTGCGTGAGGTTGCATCCAAGACCAGCGATGTTGCCGGCGACGGGACCACGACGGCCACCGTTCTGGCGCAGGCGATTTATCGCGAAGGCGTTAGAACTGTCGCCGCCGGAGCCAATCCAATGGCGATGAAGCGCGGCATTGAAAAAGCCATCGCCGCCATTTGCGGCGCAGTCGACCCCAAGACAGGCGAGCGCGCCAAGGGAGAACTCGACAAACTCTCCAAGCCCGTTACGGGGGACATGATCGCGCAGGTTGGCAGCATTTCCGCCAACAATGACGACACTATCGGCCAAATCATCGCCGATGCGATGAAGAAGGTCGGCAAGGACGGCGTCATTACCGTCGAAGAGTCGAAGACGCTGGAGACCCAGCTCGAAGTCGTCGAGGGCATGCAGTTCGACCGCGGGTATCTTTCACCTTACTTCGTTACGGACCCGGAACGCATGGAAGTTGCCTTCGAGAACGCCTACATCCTGATTAACGAAAAGAAGATCACTTCTATGAAGGACATCCTTCCCCTGCTTGAGCAGATCTCCAAGAGTGGCAAGCCACTGCTTATTGTTGCTGAGGACATCGAGGGAGAGGCTCTGGCGACCCTTGTCGTAAACAAGCTGCGAGGAACGCTACAGGTTGCGGCCGTAAAAGCACCCGGTTTCGGCGATCGCCGCAAGGCCATGTTGCAGGACATCGCAACCCTCACGGGCGGGAAGGCTATTACCGAAGATCTGGGCATCAAGCTGGAACATGTGACGATGGAGGATCTGGGACAGGCCAAGAAGATCACCATCGACAAAGACAATACGACCATCATCGAAGGCAAAGGCAAGCATGGTGATGTCCAGGGCCGGGTAAAGGAAATTCGGAGCCAAATTGATAAGACGACCAGCGACTACGACCGCGAAAAGTTGCAGGAACGGCTGGCGAAGCTAGTCGGCGGCGTGGCCATTATCAAAGTTGGCGCGGCAACCGAGACGGAAATGAAGGAGAAGAAGGCCCGTGTTGAAGACGCCATGCACGCGACCCGGGCAGCAGTCGAAGAAGGCATCGTACCAGGCGGTGGCGTGGCTCTGGCCCGTTGTATCCCCGCTCTTGACAGGCTGAAACTCGAAGGCGATGAGCAAATTGGGGTGAACATCGTGAAGCGTGCTTTACAGGAACCACTCCGTCAGATCGCTCAGAATGCTGGTGAAGAGGGAGCGATTGTGTTTCGTAAAGTCACCGATTCCAAGGACCCGCACTTCGGCTTCAATGCTTTGACCGGTGAATTCGGAGACCTGGTTAAGGATGGTGTGCTCGATCCGACCAAGGTCGTGCGTACAGCTCTCACCAATGCTGGCTCCATCGCTGCACTGATGCTAACCACCGAGGCCCTCGTCGCCGACATTGCGGAAGAGAAACAAGGCGCTGCCGCGGGCGGCCGTGGCGGCATGCGAGATGCGTACTAAGGAACTAGAGGCACGGTTCACTATTGTTGAAGAGTTGCCTGCGCTTGCGGTAAACAGTGCTCAACAGAGTGAGACACCGAATGGAAGTGAGAAAATCGAGCACGACTTGTGCTTGATGGACACGCGTCGCCGTTCTTTGGGGATCACCGCGGAAAAGAATCACCGTGTTGCAGGAACTTCCTTCCACGGGGTTGCGATCCTGGCCTCCGTTGTCGAGTGCCGTAAGCGCGGATCATCATTGCTGACTTCTCGATCTACCTGGATCATCTGCCCTATTTTGCAAAGTGGTGTCGGATTTTGGCCGCAATTTGACGATCTGTCATCTTGTCAACTGTTTCAATGCAGACGATGCGCCCACCCAGTTTGTCTCCCTCGAGACGTTTCTTCAGCTCGCCCTTGGCCTCACCAGGCCCAAATATCAGAATAGATTCTGCCTCGCGAATACTCGCAATCACCGCATCGTAGTAAATATTGAGATGTCCCGTGAACTTTCTTTCGCGGCTATCATCTGCCGGTACTTGCTGTGATTCATAGGGAGTCGTAGAGCGTGCGCCACCAGAACGTCCGAGCTGTTTTTCAACCTTTGATATTATCAGCCTTGTTGCTTCCCCATGGTCCGCAACAGCCATGATCACAGCTTTCCTATGGTCAATCCACAAACCTACCTTTGTGCTCATCGATTTCTCCTTTGGCTACTAGTAAGCGGCTGACGGCCATTAGCAACCCGCTCACGAGCAGAAATCCTCAAATGGTGATGAGCTTCCGGCAAAGAGAATGGCCCGGAACCTTTGGACTCCCGGCGGGATGCGGCAGCCAACAGTTCAGGCCGCCTTCGCCTTCGGCAGGCCCTTGATCTCCACCTGGCGCGGCAACGCAGCGGCCGCGACTGGGGCGGTGATTTCGAGTAAGCCGTCGTTGTACTCCGCGGTGATCTGCTCCGTGTCCAGCCCCTCAGGCAAGGTCAGCGTGCGACTGAGGGTGCCATAGCTGAGCTCCCGATAGAGGTAGTCCACGTCCTTGGCCTCGCGGCTGGCTTTGCGCTCGGCACTGACCGTCAGTAGGTTGCCCAGCAACTTCAACTCCACCGTGCTCGGATCCACGCCCGGAAGGGCCAGGCGCAGGTGATACTTCTTCGCCTCCTTATCCACCCAGACCTCGGCGGGCGGCACCAAAGCGAATGGAGAGCCCTCCGGCTCCGTACCCGCGGGCCGACCAGTCAGCAGCCGGTTGAACAGTTGGTCGAAACCACGACGGAGTTCGACCAAATCCTCAAACCAATTCTCACGAATCGCTAGTTGGGTCATCGCACACCTCTCTTCTGTGCTAATCGGACACTCTCAATCCTAATCCCCCGGATCAATGAATCTCTGTGACGGCAGGTACATCTTCGAGGTCGGAATCGAGATCACAGCGCAAAGTCTTGGGAAAGCGGATAATGAGTATGGCATTGACTTCCTCCAGGGAGTCCCAGCGGGCTTTGGGCGCCACCTACAAACAGGGGAACCTAGGACCACCAGGGATCGAGCGCACTTCAATTCAGTTCGAAGGAGACTGCCGATGATTCCAATCCCCATCATTGCCACGATTATTGTCGTTCTGTACATCCTTAGCGCAATCAAGATTTTGCGCGAATACGAGCGTGGCGTGATCTTCCGCCTAGGGCGGCTACTTCCGAATGCCAAAGGGCCGGGAATCATCCTGGTGTTTGCCCCGGTGGACCGCATGGTGCGTATTTCTCTCCGACAGGAAGCACTCGAAGTACCACCGCAAGACATCATCACCCGCGACAACGTCACCCTGAAGGTAAACGCAGTTATCTTTCTGCGCGTCATTGATCCGAACCACGCTGTGGTAGAGGTCTCCAACTACCTCCACCAGACTTCGCAGTTCGCACAGACTACGCTGCGCTCAGTCCTGGGCGAGGTCGAGTTGGACGAATTGCTGGCCCGCCGGGAAAAGATCAACATGCGCCTACAGAGCATTCTCGATGCGCACACGTCCCCGTGGGGTGTGAAAGTGGCGAATGTCGAGGTTAAGCAAGTGGATATGCCCGAGTCCATGCTGCGCGCCATGGCCAAGCAAGCAGAAGCGGAGCGCGAAAAGCGGTCGAAGATCATTCATGCTGAAGGCGAGTTTTCAGCGGCACAGCGATTGGTGGATGCTGCCCGCCTTCTCGCAGAACAACCTGTCAGCATCCAGCTCCGCTATCTGCAAACCCTGACTGAAATCGGAGTGGAAAAGAACACGACAGTCGTTTTTCCCGTACCGGTGGACATTCTTTCGCGCATCACCGAAACCTCGGGATGGCCTACGGCCAGTACCCCCGTTCCCACCAAGCCCTAGCTGGCGGCCGGCTGAAAGGACATGCGGATTGCCTTTTTGGGCTGCCATCGCGATCCTTACCTTTCCTGATGTGTATGGGGAAACACAGCTGGCGCGAAATCCCCCACATCGCCAGCTATTCAACTGGGGTGCAGTTTGAATTTTGGCCATCTGGAACCGGAAAGCTGATTGTGCCATGCTGGAGGCATGAAAAGGCCACACCTTGAAGTCACCCAAAACGACAAGTCGGGGCTGCACGGCAAGTGCTCCAGTTGCGACGAATACTTTACGGTTGGCGGACCTGGGTTGGCCAGGGATCCGGCAGTGGCGATGAAAACTCTGCAGCGGCAATTTGACAAGCATTGCAGGCAGGTCCATCGTGAGGACTGCAGCCAAGCCGCTGCTCAAATTCAGACAGACGGCACAAAGGATTAGTTGTCTTACCCTTCCGTGAGAAGCAGCCACTCACGACACGAGGCACAGCCTCCAACATAAGCAGAGAAGTTTCAAACATTAGCATATGAAGCGCGCGTGCCTCTAGCGATGCTCGCGGCTGCAATCACCTCGAACGTAAGGCGCGGAAAGAACTGAGACACGTCACTCCCGTGCCGCAGCCCAGCTTGGATCCCTTCCGATGAATTGCTATTTACTCAAAAGGAGTCCAGCAACTTTGTTGTTAAGTACCTGTGTCCGCCGTTAGTCAAGAGGAGCCTGCTTTATCACTACACGTTGATAGGCCGGGCTACCTACGGGGCGTCGCATATTTTTGTCATGAGTGACGACGGGATGAACGCTGCGCTTCATATTTCCTCGGGGTACTGAGTTTAGTTGCTGTCCACAATGCTCGCTGTCCTTATTGGGCGCGCTCCGCTTCGGCGCCGTTCAACGATTTGGTCCGACGATTGGCAACGACACGAGGCTAAAGCTCTTCTGACGTGCCCCCGTTTGCTGTACCACACCGAATGTTCGTCCTCGATTGGTTTTTGGTTTCAGCGGGGATGAGGTCCGGAGCAGGGGACGGCGTTTGAGTCCCCTGCTCTGGCAGCCTT
This sequence comes from Terriglobia bacterium, assembly GCA_020073385.1. GTDB lineage: Bacteria > Acidobacteriota > Terriglobia > Terriglobales > Acidobacteriaceae > Sulfotelmatobacter. The sequence continues at coordinate 73,707 of JAIQFH010000033.1, forward strand.
GGGCCAGCTCACGTCTTGCGTCATCAGTACTAATGCACCGTCGATGTCTCGCTTGTTGAATGCGGAGTGCGCCTGCTCAATAAGGGTCTTAGTGTCCGCCATTCATCCTCCTACAACGCTCGCCATGCACTCGGCTCTCGTTATCCGGCCAGTCCACATTATCGCTAACGAGCTTCAGCAAAAGGAAGGGCGAGGCGGCACCGTGTTCATCCGGAAACAGATCGCCTCAGAAGTCCGTTTGTTCTCGCCGGTGGGCGTGAAAGTTACGCTGCCGTTGATCTGCGGAGGGCGTTCATGTAGCTGTCCATTGACTGTGTCAACTGCGCATCAACCTCGTCCGCTATTGTCATGACATCGGGCAACAGCAAGCTGAAGTCGAGAAAGCTCAGATTGCTCTGCAACGTTCCGAACAGCGTCACTTGCAGGATCCGGGATTCGTGCACCAGCATCGCGGGAGTGTAGCCTTGCGAATATCGCAGTTCGCCATGGGCCACGGCTGCGGAGGAAGGGACAGCGTCACTGTCCTTTGTCGTGGCTGGAGGCTTCCGGAGGCGGACAATCAAGTCTTCAACCAGCTTCGGAAGATGCCCGGTACGCTCTTGGTCGCTAAGACGAACATTGTTGAGTTCATTGCTGTGTTGTACTCGCTCTAACCAATCTAGGATGACGACGGGCATGCAACGTTGCAATATTGCCGACACTCTTTCCTTTGCCGGTCGGGGTGCAGGCTTGCGGACAAGCATCTTTTCGCGGATGAGTTCGGGAAGTCTCTTGACTTCGAATGGTTTTACGATTACTTCGTCCGCTTCCAAAAGGATGGTATCCATGGCGCTCTGCACGTCCGGGTAGCCACTCACGATCAACGTAAGGGCATCTGGCTGGGAGTGACGCATCGCAGAGACCACCGTGAAACCGTCCCCGGCATGCGGCATGTGCAGGTCAGTGATGAGCACTTCGAAATTCTGTGTGGTGATAGATCTCAGAGCTTCCGAAACGTTGGCGGCGGCGACTACTTCGAATCCCTTGTGTTCAAGCGTAGCCGTCATCATTTCACGGACGGCATTATCGTCATCCACAAGCAGAACCCTGTGCTTAACGGGCCCTTCATTAGTGTTCATGCGTCATACCCAAGAGAAGGAGTAGCCAACATGTCTCTGTGCAACTGTACGATCATGGGCAACAACTGGCTGGATAAGTGATCCTGGCTAGGAAAGCGTCTACCAGATTCAACGCTCCCCTGGGGACATCGGGCGCTGCGGAGAGCATGATGATTGGCGCTTGGGGACGAAGCCGTTTCATTGTGATTGCGAACTCTTGTCCGTTCATTTCGGGCATAACATAATCCACGATGGACAACATCAACCGAATGGACTGAAGCCAATTCCTCCCTTCTTTCCGCTGAGTGCGGTAAGAACGGTATACCCGAAAGTTTCGAGGAACGCCTTTTCGCATTCGAGGAAGTCTTGGTCGTCGTCTATGCAAAGAAGAACTGCGCTTTGCATCGCCTCATTAATCATGATCACCTTTTTCAACAATCACGTTGCGGAAAACCGCTCACAGTCGCACCAAGGAATTTCTTCAGTCGAAGTCGCAGTCCCTTCCTGCAAACGCTGTCGGAAGGGCACCCAATCGCTTCTCGAAATCGGAAATACACTCTCTAATATTTTCGTGCAATTGGAATCCCTAAAGATGGTCACGTTTGCACACTTCTACGATAGAAGGCGGGCTCCCCGAAAATGACGGGTCTTGGTGTTCGTTCCAGCAGTCGAGCGGCTCGAGGGGGCCAATCATGTCGGCCGTGGTAACGACGAAAGAATCTCGCAACTTCGATCCCAAGTTTTCCTATCGACCATCGACGGCGGCAGGAAGATCGCTACATTCTCCAAAAAGCAGACGATCTTCGTTCAGCGCGATGCGTCCTCAAGAGGGGATATAATGTAGTCGAACGTGGAGTGAGCGGAGGTGTGCCCATGGCTTCGCCTCGCGAATCCAAGGGTTCAACGAAAATCGCGGTCCCGGCACCGATTGAACAGAAATCGCGACGTACGCGGAATTCTACGCGTCCACCTCCAGCCCCCAAAAACGGCCGCCAATTCGACCCCCAGGTATTCCTCGACACCATCGGCGAAGGCAGGAAAGCTTTGCTCTTTCCGAACAAGCAAACCATCATGGCCCAAGGGGATCCCGCAGACGCAGTTTTCTACTTGCGGACAGGCAAGGTAAGACTCACTGTTGTCTCCAAGGATGGCAAGGAAGCCACAATTGGCATACTAAGTGACGGGAGTTTCTTCGGCGAAGGTGCGCTTGCGGGTCAATCTCTTCGCATGAGCTCCGCAACCGCAATGACAGATTGCGCTGTTCTGAGAATCGAGAAAAAGGCCATGGTGGACGCGCTTCACCGCGAACACACCCTTTCCGATCTGTTCGTCGCATATCTGTTGACCCGGAACATTCGATACGAAGAGGATCTGGTTGACCAACTGTTTAATTCCAGCGAGAAAAGGTTAGCCCGTGCCCTTCTCATGCTTGCTCATTTTGGCAAGGAAGGGATTCCTGAATCCGTGATTCCGAAGCTTTGTCAGGAGACACTGGCCGAGATGGTAGGCACCACTCGTTCGCGCGTGAGCTTTTTCATGAACCGGTTCAGGAAATTGGGATTCATTGACTACGCCGGGGGTGCAGAAGGCGGGTTACGGGTTCACAGTTCACTTCTCAACGTCGTTCTCCACGACTAGCGGCTCGCGTCATCCCAATTGCGGGACAGCGGCTAAACAATGATCCAGGGCGGGCACCGCGCCCACAGAATCCGATGAAGCAGGCGCGCGCCCTATCCGAGCGACTCCCAGACGCGTAACATTAGGCTGAACGTTTGATGTCCAGGTGTCACGGGAATTTTGCATGGTAACGGAACGGAAATGATGCTTCCTCCACAGACGCGAGATTTGGCCCTGCGACTTCTTGCTTACGAAAACGCTGCGGGCAAGACCTCTGAGCCGACGGAGTTCGCGGCCTTTGGCGTCTGTGAGAGGTTGCGCCAGCCCCTGATTACACTCGCGGGAGTTGCCGGTTTTCGCTCCCTCCTTTCTCGTGCTCTGACGCTGGCGAGGGCGGAAGCTCCCAGTCTTAGCGCAGTACAGGTCGCGGCGGATGGCTCCTTACAGGGTCTAGACGGGCTTCGGCCGCAAGTCGATGCGGACGAAGCTGGGGAGGCAGGAATCATTCTCATTACCCAGTTACTCGGGCTGCTTGTCCGAGTTGTTGGCGAAGCTATGACGTTGCAGCTGGTGACATCTGAAATTCTTCCAGACTTTAAGTTCCTCTCGAAGAGCGGTATACCTATGGGCTTTGAAGCGATCCTCAACGAAGTCGATGATCTCCAAGGCGTCAGTGCCCGTCTTGAGGGACTGGCGGAGCAATATCCGCCCGTCACGGAAGCGCTGAGGACTCTCTCGGGAAACGTCCTAAACACGGCGACGGTATTGGCGGTAGTGGCGGCAATTAAAAGCCCCAAGCCGAACTGAGCACAGAGTTCGCGCTCTGCATGGAAAAGGAAATCGTGAGTCTTCTAGAATCACGACATTTGGCCGAACGCCTTCTTGCTAAGGAAGCCGTTACGGGAGAGAACTCCGAGCCTACGGAGTCTGCGGCTTTTCGTGTCTGTGCGAAGCTGCGCGGGCCCCTGATCACACTCGCGGGCGTTGCGGGTTTTCGCTCGCTCCTTTCTCGTGCCCTGACGCTGGCCAGGGCGGAAGCTCCTAGTCTCGGCGCGATACAGGTAGCGGCGGATGGCTCCTTAAGGGGTCTAGATGAGCTTGCGTCGCAAACTGACAAGGAACAGGCCAGGGACGGAGGAGCCATTCTCATTGCCCAGTTAATCGGGCTGCTCCTCACTTTCATTGGCGAGGGTTTAACGTTGCGGTTGGTTCAGGATGTGTGGCCGGAGGCCACCTTCGACGGCCGCGTTTCCGAGAAGAGAGGGAAGCTTGAGCGCACACGATAGAGTGATCATAAGAAAACTGCCGACCGGGGTGCCGGGCCTGGATGAAATCCTGGGCGGCGGTCTCCCGGAATTTTCTTTTAATATCATCGCGGGCGCCCCAGGAAGCGGCAAGACGACGCTGGCGCACCAAATCGTGTTCGCGAACGCTACGCCGGATCGCCCGGCGCTCTATTTCACCATCCTCGGCGAACCCGCTCTCAAAATGCTGCGATACCAGCAACAGTACACGTTCTTCGACCAGGCCAAATTAACCACTGCCGTTCGCTTTATCAACTTGAGTCAGGTTGTGTTGGAGAAGGACTTAGATGCGGTCCTAGAGGAAATTACGAAAGAGGTTGAGAAAGCAAACCCCGGCATCGTGGTAGTCGACTCCTTTCGGACCGTGGTGCGGAAGGCCCTCGGCGGTACAACCGAAGTAGAGCTGCAGGCTTTCATTCAACGGTTAGCCCTGCTCCTGACCAGTTGGCAAGCCACAACTTTTCTGGTTGGGGAATATGTGGAAGGTGAAATCCGAGACAATCCAGTATTCACGGTCTCCGATGGCCTCTTTTGGCTCTACCAAACCTCGGAGCGAAGTTCCATTGTGCGGAAACTCCAGATCGTGAAACTGCGCGGGCAGGCGTCCGTGCCCGGACAGCACACTTTCCGCATTACTCATGCCGGGCTACAAGCCTTCTCGCGTACTCTTGGGCTGGCCGGACAAACAAGGAAGATCCCGAGTACACGGCGCCTTTCCGTCGGTATTCCGGAATTGGACAAGATGCTCGGGGGCGGCATCCCCGAGGGAGACAGTGTCCTGGTGGCCGGGGCCTCGGGAACGGGAAAATCAGTCCTGGCAACCCAATTCATTGCTGAGGGCATACGTCAGGGGGATCCGGGAATTGTGGTGGTCTTCGAAGAACGACCGCAAGAGTATGCGGAGCGTGCCAGCAGCTTCGGTCTGGATTTGAAAACACCGCGACAGGAGAAGAAACTCGATATTCTCTACCTCCGTCCGCTGGATCTCTCGGTGGATGAAACCATGCACGAGATTCTCGACGCGGTGCAGAAGATTGGCGCCAAACGCCTGGTGATTGATTCGCTGGCGGGCTTTGAGATGGCGCTGGCCCCCGGCTTCCGTGCAGACTTTCGCGAATCGCTCTACCGGATGATCACCGCTTTGACCGGAGTCGGGGTGACGATTCTAAGCACGGTTGAGGTGAACGAGTCTTTCACAGAATTCCCGTTCAGTACCTACTCGATTTCCTTTCTCACCGATGACATTATCCGGCTTCGGTACGTATGCATCGACGGCCAGCTTCGCAAGATCATGGTCGTTATCAAGATGCGCGGTGGCAACCATAGCAAGGATATCCGCGAATATGAAATCACCTCCAAGGGCGTGGTCATCATGGGCGATCGCCTCACGGATTATCAAGGCCTTATCACCGGCATTCCTGAGCATTTGAACCGCTCTGGCAATAATCAATCGCGTTCACATAAGTCGAAAGCCAAAAGCTAGAAGCAATCGCGACTAACGCTGACATTACGCCACTCACAACGGGAGTAGCGGGTCCGGCTTTCGGGTCGTGTCATGTTAGTGCTTTTTCGGACGCGACGCCGGGATGAGTGCTGAAGGCTGAAAGAAGGTGTGGGCGTCGTGTTCGAAAAAGCCGTCAGAAGGAAGCCGCTGGCGCGGCGGATGCGGGACTTATGCAAATTGAATGGAGCGAGCGAGGGGTGTAGAAGTTCGCGGGAGTCGTCAAGGCCGGTGGAGGAGGAGTCGGCGCAGCGGTGCAAAGACGAGTCGATGGCGGAAGTGAGCCTAGGTGGGGAGAGGAAGAAGATGTCTGGGGGTAAGGGAGACACACTTCGGCGAGACGCTCTGCAGCGGGCCGACAGTGCGGTATGTGGGTGAGTGATTTCATGCAGCCGTGACCAGGAGCGGTGGAGAACGGAGCTGGAGCTGTGCCGCTGTGAATCGCTCGACAAGCATATTGGCGACACGCGGCTGGTTGCCGTTTAGGCGGGTTGACGCGACGAGTCTTGCCGAGCGTCGGATTGGCAAGATCTCCTTCCTTTTTCAAGGACCTCAGCCACTGCTCCACTTCCAGCGGTTCGATGCCAACGGCGATTCTGTTTCCCCATCGTGGGAGCAGGCGGTTCCGGAGAACTCGCTCGTAACCCCTTATGGTCGTGTGGGCCTTAGGGCGGATTGATTCGGAGCAGTCAACCAACTCGTGTTCTGCGTAGTGCTGAGCCAAGTCTCCAAAGGTCAATCCGCGTCGCCCGGTTGATAGGAACATGGAGTCGTTCGACCTCGGCCCATGCACTATTTGTGTCAGGAAGATGTCGGACCAAGCCTATAGGGATTTTGTTTTCCATCCGTTTGCAGTCAGATTTTCGAGTAGTGCGGAAGTACACCCCGGTCTCACCTTGAGCGCGCTTTTCCTTTTTTAGCCAGCCGCGTTGATGTCTTTGCGCCATTGTCGTCTCTCCTTCGTCACTTGAGGTCTGCCTGTGCCGATGAGAATCACGGCGAACCAGGAGGCAGTGTCTCCAAGGGTGGACGGCAATCTATTGCATGTCAGGCCACGACTTGGCCGATTGGTTGAGGAGTAATGACCTTGGCGTTTGGGGCCTCCAGCAGGCGGCCGAGCAGGTCGCAGGCGCGTGCCGTTCCGTTTTCATTGCGAACCCGGGCGCCAATCGCAGCCGCACGTTCAGCGTAGGTCCTATTTTCAAGAAGGTTCTGAATTTCCCGTACAGCGAGATTGGCGTTGTAGCGTTCGCGCGGAATGCTCCGTGCCATTCCCATGCGAACGAGGCGCGCAGCGTTGTCCGGCTGATCGTGACCATAGTGGACAACGAGCGTTGGCCGGCCGGCCCGCATGGCCTCGCCCGTCGTACCGATTTCCCCCTGGTGTACCACCACACACGCAAGGGGAAAAACAGCGGAGTGCGGCGCATATTGGACCGCCATAACCCCGGGTGGCAGCGGGTGTTTGGGTTGGTTGTGCGGATCGCGCCCAACCATGAGCAGAGCGCGGCGCCCGAGGCGACTGGCAGCCTCCGCGCTTTGTTCGTAGAAGTCGCCCGCAGCGCCGACTGCCGCTGAACCGAGCGTAAAAACGATGGGCGGTTCGCCAGAATCAAGGAATTTGTCCAACTCCGGTGCGTTGCCGTTGTTGTGGCTGAAGATCGGGAATCCTGTTGCATGCGCATGGGCCGGCCAGTCAGGTTGGGGCGCCGCCAGCACGGGTGAAAACAGACCTAATGTCAGATGTGGCGAGTGGCCCCAGAGGAGAGGATTCGGTGCGCGCGAGAGACCAAGCTCTCGCCGCTGTCACAGAACGACACTCTTTTTTGCATCTCTCCGGATGCACGACGCCATTGACGAGGCGGGCATCGTCGATGATGGTTGTCGTGATTGCTTTACTGGCATGCGTGCCCGTGTCATTCGCACGGCCCACATCGGAATTCCTTCGAACTCTCACGGTTACGCCCGCAGAATCGGTAATCCTCGACATTGAAATTGCCAACGGCAACCTGCAAGTCGTGTATGGCCGGGACGGGCAAGTATCAATCTCGGTGGTGGCAAGAACTTCTGCAAACGTTCAACTGGACGACAACTTCTTCCCTTCGGTGCTAGCAATCGATCAGCAGGGAAACCACGTCCGCATCCGAAATGTTCCACAGGCTACCGTTCCGGAAACAGCAATCAGTTTTGTTTACCGGATCGATGTTCCCTATCGCACGCAAGTTATTTCCCGGGTGAGCCAGGGCAAACAGAACATCAGTGGGGTTCTAGGGCCCGTCAACGCCGTGATCGGCATGGGCGACGTCACTGCCGCGTACATATCGAAAGGAGTGCAAGCTCAGGTTGGCAGTGGGAATGTGGATCTTCAGGTCATCGGCGAGCACGTCGAAGCCATGACGGGCAGCGGCAACATTTCCTGCACGCGTCTGCCGCAGGGCGTAAATGCAGAGACCGGAGACGGCGACATTACGCTTCTATGAGAAGGTCATAAAAGTCAAGGCCGACGTGGCGGCCCTCCTTATTCTTTTTTCCCCGACATCGACGACGCTGCGTCCGGTGGCGTGGAGAGCTGTCAAGGGCGCCGTTTTTTGGCGTTCATCTCGACCCTTGACAGGTCTCCACGCCACTTCATAATCGATCGGGGGACGAAGCGCAACGCAGTTCAGTTGGGCT
>JAIQFH010000101.1 GCA_020073385.1 Terriglobia bacterium
GTCGCATCGGTATAAGCGTTGGAGAAACGGCGGCTGGAAACGGCTGCCCAAGAAGACGCTGTATCGCGAGCACGGGCTTGTTAACTTAATCGGGTTAATTCCTTCGTTGGCATCTCGGCACGATTGAGTCTTCGTGAAAGCTGCATACGCGAAAAGTGTACGTGCAGTTTGAGCGGCGGACGGAGGCCAGCGCCTCAGCGCGCCTCCTCCGACCCGACACCTATGAATCATTCGAACAAAGACGGCAGGTTCGTCGGCGGAGAGTGAGGAGGGAAGGGGCGCACTCGCTGGCAAAGATGGAGCGCTGTTCTATGAGAGCAGATTGTTGGCCGAAGCCCAGGTAGCCGCGCAATTCCGCTTTCGTATCCTCGTGGTGGATGATGAGCCCTCGATACGTGAAACGGCAAGGGTGATTTTGGAAGGCGAGGGCTATGAGGTTCTGACGGCAGCGGACGGTCTGGAAGGCCTACGCTCGCTCGGCAAATCTTTGCCTGATTTAATCATCGCAGATTTGAATATGCCTCGCATGACGGGTTTTGAATTTCTGGCTGTCGTGCGCCTGCGGTTTCCGCATATCGCCACGATTGCAATGAGTGGAGGCTACAGTTCGGGAGAAATGCCAGCCGGAATTCTGGCAGACGCTTTCCTGCAAAAAGGAAATTACACCATCAAGGAACTTTCCCACGAAGTCGGCAAGCTTCTGGCTGCTTCTCCCCTTCGCTCGGAGGGAAGGAAGGGTGACATCGCTCCACTGTTCGTGCCAAGAGATAATGCAGGGTACCTGATGATTACGTGCCCCAATTGCCTACGTCCCAACAGACTAGAAGCGATGAGCCTGAACGGGGGCTTACACCAAACGACTTGCCAGTCATGCGGCATGGCAGTGAGATTCGAAATCAATCACGAGATTGAGCCGCTAGTGAAACGCAAAGACGCCTGAGCGAGGAGCGGTTCGGCTCCAGCAATATTGGTCATGGCAGTCCTTGTGTTGAGCTGGGCTCCACCAGCACCGCCTCTCGGACCCCTCGCGACCGCGATATTTTGTGTAGCCACAATTTCTACGTACAGGTTTCAGGCTGGACGCTCACATGCTCTGGTCAATATTGCTCAGTCTTCACTGTTCTTCGAAGATGGGTTATGCACCGCATACAAAACTATTACACCCTCTTTAGACACTGACCGCCGGACGCCCACATCAAAGGAGTGGGAGATCAGCAATGATGCAGCTTCAGGCAATCGAACGAAAGCAGCCGGCCGACGACCAACTCAACTGGGTAACCGCATTTTTTATGGCGGCCTTTCACCTTGGCGCTGTTGCGGCGCTGCTCTTCTTTACTTGGAAAGCACTCTTCGTTGCGATTTTCCTCTGGTGGATATCCGGAAGTCTAGGCATCGGGATGGGCTATCATCGGCTACTCACGCATCGTGGTTACAGGACTCCGAAGTGGGTTGAGTATCTTCTGACCGTCTGTGCAACCCTCACTCTCGAAGGCGGTCCCATATTCTGGGTGGCTACCCACCGCATTCATCATCAATTCGCGGATCAGGAGGGTGATCCACACTCACCAAGAGACGGCAAATGGTGGTCACATATGGGTTGGATTCTGACGGGACGATCCATGCATCACGACACAACCACGCTGGCCCACTACGTCCCGGACCTGGCGAAAGACAAGTTTCACCTGTGGATTACCAAGAACCACTACTTGCCGATAGTCGCACTGGGCCTACTGCTTTTCGCCCTCGGCGGATTGCCCTTCCTGTTGTGGGGCATTTTCCTGCGGACGGTGGTGAACTTGCATGCTACCTGGTTGGTGAATTCGGTAACTCACATGTGGGGCTCTCGGCGCTTTTCCACAAGGGATGATTCCACCAATAACTGGTTGGTTGCACTTTTGACCTTTGGCGAAGGATGGCACAACAATCATCATGCGCATCCGACTTCCGCCCGTCACGGTCTAAAGTGGTACGAGATAGACCTGAACTGGTACGGCATTTGGATGCTCAGGATGTTTGGTCTCGCTACGCACATCAAACGCGTGGGAGTTGCTGAATTGATCCGAAAGGAAATGCGTCGTGACGGCAATCTGCCACACGCTAGTGTCCGGCAATTGCAAAGGGCCGCAGGTGATTAGCAGCAGCGAAAACGCCGGGCCTACCGGGGCTCAAAATTATCTCCGAACCTAGAACCTCTTTGCGGAGGCCAATCACCCGATCTCGGCAAGGAGCACACGAAGTGAAGCGGAGACTGCTCGGATTTAAAGAAGGGTAGGGGAACGCCAAGCGGGCAGCTTTGCGGGCGACTAGCGCGTAAGCTCGCCCGTGGGCCGGGGCATAGATGGAAAGGACGGCTAGTCAGTCCGGCAGGCCTCCTCGGTCACCACATTGAAGTGGTAACCCAGGATCGCCAAGGTCACTGCCGTGCCGAAGGCATGGCGGTACCGGGTGGCGGCAGCAATGAGGAACTTCCAGTAGCTTACGCGGGCGTTGTCGAGAATGCCTTGCTTTACGACGGAACGGCACAATGCGAGGTACTCCGAGAGGGAACGGCGCGTACGGGTGGGCCGATAGCGCTCCAGAAAATGCCGGACCCGGTCGTAGTAAGCGTCCGGGGCGTAGATCCGTTTCAAGATCGACCGATACCCGTCCAGTAGGCGTTGTGCGGACATTGTTGGAATGAAGCTGAGATTGCAGTCGATATTGTTTCCATTTGCATCGCCGACAAGGCGCCCCTCGCGCTCCAGTCGCCGGTACAGCTGCGTGCCGGGAAGCGCTTGGAGTAGGCCGACCATTGCGATCGGGATGGCGCTCTCCTGGATGAACTCGACCTGCCGGTCGAACACATCTTCCGGATCACTATCGAATCCCACGATGAATCCGGCCATAACCTCGATACCGTGTTGCTGAATGCAGCGTACGCTGTCCAGCAAACTGCGTTGCGTGTTCTGCAGCTTGTGCGCTTCTTTCAGACTCGCCTCTACCGGGGTCTCAATGCCCAAGAACACACGGATGAAACCAGCAGCTTTCATCAGCGCCAGAAGCTCAGGGTCATCCGCTAAGTTCATGGACGCCTCTGTGAAGAATGTGAACGGCCGGCGATGTCGATTGTTCCATTCGGCCAGAGCGGGCAGCAGTTGCTTGACGTTCTTCTTGTTTCCGATGAAGTTGTCGTCCACAAGAAATACCGCCCCTCTCCACCTGCGCCGATACAGTTGCTCCAGCTCGGCAATGATTTGAGACACGGACTTCGTCCTGGGCTTGCGCCCGTATATCTCAATGATGTCGCAGAACTCGCAGTTGAACGGGCACCCACGTGAATATTGGATCGCCATCGAACAGTAGTGGCGGGTGTTGATCAAGCTCAGGTCAGGCAAGGGGCTGCGATCCAGAGACGGCATCTCGCTAGCCTTGTACTGCGGCTCTGCGGTACCCCGTTCAAGGTCTTCGGCAAGTGGGGCGATCAGTTCCTCGGCTTCGCCAATCACGACGTGATCGGCGTAACGATGCAGGTCTCGGAGACCGCTGGCAATTGGCCCACCCACAACTGTACGTATTCCATGGGCACGGCACCGAGCCAGGATGATGAGTAGATTGTCCTTCTGCACCAGCATTCCGCTCACCAGTGCGACGTCAGCCCACGCCAAGTCAGAATCCGTCAGCGGGCGCACATTCGTGTCGACCAAGCGCTTCGCCCAGTGGGCAGGCAGCAGGGCAGCAATCGTGAGCAGGCCCAGAGGAGGATATGACGAACGCTTGCCCTGAAACGGCAGAGCATGCTTGAAACTCCAATACGTGTCAGGCCATTCCGGATATATGAGTAGGGCATTCATGTATCTTTGCGAACCGTACCGGGGCTCACGCCCGTGAAAGATGAATCTCATTCCCTGTCAGCAGAAGGCATGGGTGCAAAATGGACCGCCACTCAAGCGGCGCTCTTTTTCTTGGGTGCTTCCTCGGAAGCGGTCGCCGCCAGGCTGTCGCACTGCTCGGCATGCAGTTTCGCAGCCTCGGCGTCGTGATGAATTGCGTATTGATTGTGTCCGTGAGCCAGGTATGCGTGGTGCGCAGCCTTTTCATGCTCCTCGGCCTCGTCGTATTTTGCTGCCTTCTTGTAATGGTAGGCCGCCCGCTCATGGTGGCGGGCGGCGTGATGGTAGTGCTCCCAAGTCTTTGACATGCGGTCCTCCTTCGTGAGACACAAATTCTGCAAGCCTTACTTCTTATCTTTTTCCTTAGCTTCCTCCTTCGCTTCAGCCTTCCCTTCGGCTACGGCTTGCGCTTTTGCTCCACGAACTTCCGTGAGGAACGGCTCGGCTACGGCTGGGGGTGCCACTTTGCCCAACAGCAAAGCCCGAGTTGTGACACTGTGTCCATAAATCGCGTGCCGGGAATCATTGTCTTGGCGGATCGATGCGCCTTCCAATGTGAGCCCAGCGAATGCACCCTTGGCACGGGAATAGGTCAGGATCTCTGTATCCATCTTCCAATCCGTACCGGCCTCGGCATGCCGTCCAACTGGACCCGCTGCTGCTGAAGCATCCGCACCAATCTGGAAATTACTCTCGAGCAGCTTCTGCATCCCTTTTTCATTCTGAATGATCAGGACCACGTCCACGGCTTCTACACCGATCTGTAGGCCCCAGCTTCCACCCGAAATCGTGATGAACGCGGGCGCACTCCAGCCACTCGCCGTGCGGCAGGTGGCTACTCCTTTGCCGCCCTTGCCTCCGAACACAAAGCCGCCTTTGACCATGTGCGGCACAACGGCGATGCATTTCGCGTGCTCCAGCACTTCTTCCGGGATTCCCTTGTCAGGCATTCCCATAATTTCGTGTAACACCTGCTTGGAGTTGTCGAGTCGCTCGGTGGCGTCTTCTCGCCCCGACCCTGCCCAGCACAGCGTGCCGAGAGCAAACATCGCAAGCACGAACATGATCTTCTTCATTGAAAAGCCTCTTTTCTATTGCCAGCGCGCCAGCTTCCCGGTTCGTGCTCTGTTAACACTCGCACGCAAATCCGCGCAGATAGCTGGGCGCACCGGGACAATTTCGACCTTAGCAAATCAGGCCTGAGGAGATCTGATCAAATATGCTCACAGAGGCCTGCCGACAACACCTCTGTGAGAATTGGAGTGTCTCGCCCTGCAGGAAGTTAAGCGTGTACTCGCGGCCAGATGTGAGTGGTTTTGAACAGATCCGGCAAGCACTCTCTGATACGGTTAAGCGGGTGCCTCGCAGCGCTATGAGTAGAACAGGCCAAATGACGAGTCGAAAGGCAGCATGATGTTCACACTCAAGACCATGTTGTATTTCGCTGCAGGTGCAACGATTCTCTTTTGCACATCGGTTGCGATCGCAGCCAAACGCCATGCTCCGCCAGTTCGGGCAGCCGGGCTCGCAGAGCTTGAAATGCAGGTGCTTCTCGATCGAGCCGGCTTCTCGCCGGGGTAGATTGACGATGAAGCGGAAAGAATAGCCGTGAGGCCCTGGTGGCGTTCGAGGCTGCGAGTGGGCTTGCTCCAGGCGAACCGAATCACAAGGAGTTGCGCAAGGCGCTCCGGGCCGGTGCTGCTAAACCGATCGTGTCGTACTCAATCACCGCCGAGGACGCGTCGGGCCCATTCATCCAGACGACTCCGGGAGACATGACTGAGAAGTCGAAACTGCCGGGCCTCTACTACACATCCGTTCTAGAAAAAACTTGGTGAGAAATTCCACTCGGCACCAGCGTTGCTCAGCCGTCTGAACCCCCACGCGCGTTTCGCCGCGGGAGAGCACATCCGTGTCCCCAACGTGTTGGGCGCCCCACAAGAGTCGCCGACCGCAACGCATGCCGCGGGCTTCGACCGCAAGCGTGAGCCAGCCGAAACTGGGATCGTCAAGGTGGTTGTTTCGAAGAAGACATCGATCCTTACAGTGTTTGATCGGAAAAGCGATGTTATCTTTCACGCCCCGGTGACGAGTGGCAGCAAACACGATCCGCTCCCCCTCGGAAACTGGGTGGTCACACTGGTGCAGCGCAATCCAACCTACAACTACAACCCCGAACTATTTTGGGATGCCGATCCAGCAAACGCCAAGGAGAAGATCGCGGCGGGCCCCAACAATCCGGTCGGCGCTGTCTGGATTGAGATCAACAAGGCGCACTACGGGATACACGGCACGCCGGAACCGGGGCGGATCGGTTATTCCGTGTCTCACGGGTGCGTGCGGCTGACAAATTGGGACGCCAGCAGGCTCGCCGAGCTGGTGACGAGAGGGACGGTGGTTGTGTTCGAGGAATAAGTATCTGGAACCTGCAAACGGGTTCGTCGTGCCGAAATGTTTCGCATCCGGCGTCCGACGGATTTCATGGGGGTTCCTGCAGAGATCCCATCTTGCTAGGTCGGTGGGACTGGCCGAGTCCTCTCGACTGGCCTCTGTGGTGTCTTGCGGGCACGTCCCGAACCTTTGGTCAACTTTGTGCCTGCCGGAGGCTTGTCTTGCGTGGTAACGAAGCGGGTCTCCTGGCGAACCTCAGGTCTGACTCCGAGTCTACCGGCCGTCTCTTTATCAAGCTGGCCCGTGACTGGCAGACTCTCAGCCTTCTGATACGCGCGAATACTGGCTCGGGTTAGCAGACCGAACACGCCATCCACTTTCCCGCGGTAGTGTCCTTTGTCCAGCAGAGTTTGCTGCATGCTCATTACATCGTTCGGATGCGGGACCGCTGGCCCTTCCTTGCTGAGGTCCACTCCTGAAGTGAGCGGCGCCGGGCGTGGTCCGGAGATCCCGGTCGCCAGCAGTAGGAAGACAATGCCGGCCCATGCGACCTTGCTGGCTAAGAACATTCCTTCTCCTCACTTTGCACGCCGTTAATAGGTTCGCTCACCTGCCCTGGCAATACTGTGCAGAACGGCTCATGTCGAGCTACCAGACGTGAAGAAGAGATTTAGAAAGGGGTTGATGGAGTATTCCAGGAGGTTAGGAAGACGAATGGGAGGCCCACACCTCACTGTCGCGCTGTTTGAAACGCGGATTGCCCCGGCAAGGATCACTCCCAAATACCCGCTCGCTCGTGCGGGATGGTCCTGTTTACTCGGTGGCTCCCGTGTTCTTGGGCGGGTCGGCGCGCCAAACGTACAGGTATTTCTCGTCGCTCGACGTTTCCACGGGGATATTTCTCTCTCGCGTTACGCGATTCAAGGCAGAGCGAAGGTTTTGCATCTTCTCGCCATTCAGACTGCTCAGCGGAATCTTGATCGCTTGTTGGGCGTTCAGCTTTGAAAGGTCGCCCAAAATATTCGCCACCGCCTTCCGATGTTTTCCTTTACGACCCTGCGGAAGCTCGGATCGATTCAGCGACGCATAATGGGTGTCGTTTCCATTGCGGCCCATGGGGTGGCCTCCTTTCATCAGCTATCCTATCCGTACACGAGAAATCGTATCGCAAAGAATCGTAACCTGCAACTAAAAATCTATGCCAGCCCTAACAATTCCCCCCCCCCGGCATCTAGCGTTAATATTTTCAAGCAGATGAATTGCCCGCATTGCGCTGAGACTTGCTAAGAATTCACCCGTATGACTGGGACAGTGCTAGTTTCGAAGCCGGGGAAAGGGTGAGTGGAGACTCGCAGAGAGTTCCCGATGACTCCCCGGGGGGTGCCCATGGTTTCCAAAGCTGTGGCCAAGAAGACCCGCGAGTTCGACCCCAACACTTTCCTTGCGACCATCGGCAGCGGAAGGAAATCTGCGCTTTTTCGAGCGAAACAAGGAATCTTTGCGCAAGGGGATGCTGCCGATGCTGTGTTTTATATCCAGGAAGGCAGCGTTCGACTCACTGTTGTATCCAAGGTTGGAAAGGAAGCGACGATCGGGATCCTAAAGGATGGAGACTTCTTCGGCGAAGGTTGCCTTGCGGGCCAGCCGCTTCGCATGGGCTCGGCGACCGCTATGACCGATTCCGCCATTCTGCGAATCGACAAGAAAGCCATGATGGAAGCGCTTCATCTGGAACATGAATTCTCCGACCTGTTCGTGGCCTATTTGCTGGCGCGGAACATCCGTTACGAAGAAGATCTGGTTGATCAGCTTTTCAACTCGAGCGAGAAGAGGCTGGCACGGATCCTTTTGCTGCTCGCTCATTTCGGCAAGGAAGGGAAACCCGAGACGGTCATTCCCAAGATCAGTCAGGAGATGCTGGCGGAAATGATCGGCACGACCCGGTCGCGGGTCAGCTTCTTCATGAACCGGTTCAGAAAACTGGGCTTCATTCACTACAACGGCGGGCTAGAAGTCCACAGCTCGCTGCTGAACGTTGTTCTCCACGACTAGCTCTCGTAGTCCAGCCCGACCCTCCGAGAGTTCGGGCCAGCCTCACAGCCTCATCCCAGCTTCAGTTTGCGACGAACGACGCCAGCAATACCGACTAAACCCGTGCCCAGAAGAGTGAGAGAGCCGGGTTCTGGCACTGTGAGGTTGGTGTCGCCGCTCGAAATCGTGGTTTGCCCGTTGAAGAACCCCTTCCCCGTGTTGATGGTCAACTGGACGGTGGCTCCATTGATTGTCATGCCGTTGTACCAGGTTCCGGCTAAAGAACCGGTCAGGGTGTAATTGTGCGTCCCGTTTGCAAGGGTTATCAGGGTCCAAGTCACCGGTCCGGTGAAGGAACCGTTGAAGATCACGCCATTGGGAATGCCGCTGGTGCCATTGCCCGTGATGTTGAACGTGCCGCCTGCGGCAAACGTACCACCCGTCTGCAGAGTGCCGCTGCTAATGGCGCCCGTACTAAAGCTCAACGTCCCCAGGTTGTTTCCGGTAATCAGCCCGCCGCCGAAACCATTGACGGCAATCAGAGTAGATCCAGTTAGGGCCAGACCGCTGTTGCTGCCTGTGAGCGTGCCGCCGCTGTTGGTGAAGTCAACGCTGCTGCCAGCGAACGCTGTGAGTGGAAGAGCCACAAGAATCAGGAGGAGAATCGCGTTCTTGATCATGTATCAGTAACCTTTCTGGAGGTCGGATCATATGAGTTGGGCGTGGTGCCAGACTGTTCAAATTTGCACATTTTCTAAAAGAATCCAGGAAAAGCTGCGCGCCCTGTTGAAGACCAGAAGATGCTCTTTAGTCTGGGCGAAGGGTCGGTCTTTCTGCGGCAGGCAAGAAAAGACCGAATCCAAGCGAGTCCGGTCCGAGCGGCGTTAACCTCGCGAGCACGCTCTGGTTCGGAACTTACGTAAAAGAGTGTGGTTGAGCAATTCTGAACAGTTTTCGGTGGCGTTCACTATTGAAAATAGGCTTCGCTGAGGTGAGACCATGCTCTTGTCGGCATACCCGGAACTGCCCGGCGGAGTAATTCTTTGCATCGACAACGACCAAAGCATACTGGAATGCGAAAGGGCATTCCTCGAGTGCTTTGGATACACGGTTCTGACGGCTTCCAGCGGGAGGAGGGGACTGGAACTGGCCTCCATCCATTCGGTTGACGTTGTAATCCTTGACTATTTCATGCTTACGACGAACGGGCGACACGTTGCCATTGAACTCAGGCGACTCAGCCCTCAAGCGCCAATCATCCTGCTCACCGAAAGACTGGGTGTTCCGGATCAGACGTTGAACCTTGTGGACGCCCTTGTGGTCACGGATCGTTTGGCGAGCCAGTTGTTGCCCACGATCGCGCACTTGCGTGGATGCGCAAAGATCCCTCAGCCCTCCTATGACGCGTAACCGTGGATAAGGGACCAGTGAGAATCTTTACTATCGCGCGGTAGGCCGACGCGTCCATGCGAGAGCGATCTTGTTTTCCGCGTGTGCGCTATCTTCGTTTGATCATCCAGCCGATGAACGCCCCCGCGGTGAAACCTATGGCAAATGTGGCCGCTACCGTTAGCATCGGGTGTCGCTGGATGCGCTGAGTTGTGTCATTCAGGAATTCTTCAGCAGCATCGCCACCCTGTTTTGCGGCACGCTTCACTACTCCGACACCATCTTCAATAATTGCGTCGGCGACCGCACTGGTTGCGTGGGAAGCCTGGCGAGCTGATTCAGCGATGCGTTCAGTAGCTCTGTCCAATACCGTTTGTGACATGGTCCCTCCTTCGTAGTTTGAGAGCCGACGTCGGACTGCGTGGTCTGGGGCAGTACTATTTACTGCGGCGGCTTCTCATCCCGCTTTGGCTGTTCGTTCTGCTGCTTTTTCTCTTCCGCCTTCATAGGAGCGGGCTGCTGCCGCTGTTGCGGTGCAGATCGTGTTTCCGCAGGAGGAGGAGTGTGCTGGGGCTGCGAACGCTCGTTCGGTGGAGGAGTCTGCGATCGTTGAGCAGGCTCATTCCGGTTGGGCTCAGGCCGATTGTTCGGCTGTGTTGCTGGAGAACGATTCGGCTCCGGCTGTCGTTCCGGCTGGGCTGTGGGCGGTCGGTTCGATTCGGGCCGAGCCGGTTCTACGCGGTTGGGCTCCGGTCGGTTGTTCGGCTGCGCTGTAGGCGAACGGTTGGGCTCCGGTCGATTGTTCGGCTGTGCTGTGGGCGGACGATTGGGCTCCGATCGGTTCGGTTCCGGCCGATTGTTCGGCGCAGGCTGCTCGGGGCGAGCGTCGCGGTTCTCTGGATGCGCGGCCGGGGTATTGGCCAGTGGCTGAACTGCCGCGCGGTTGTAAGGCACCCCTGCCGCTTTGGCCGGCATGACTGCGCGGTCGCCAAACGCTCCCGGCCTGGGAGTAGCAGCGACCGGCGGTGTGCCATGGTTCACTGAAGCTCGCAGCTCTGGTTTCGCGCGGGCAGATTGCGCGTGTTCCGCTTGAACAGCTACTGGCGAAATATGTCTCTCACGTGCCGCCGCCTCTTCTTCGGGCCTCGGGCGCGCACTGATCCCACCATTGCCACCGTTGTAGCTGACCCGGTTCACGGTGGTGTTGTTGTTGATAACGGTTGTGTTGTAAACGTTGTGAATGTTAGTGATGTTCACGTTGTTCACGGAACGGTTGTAATAAAACTGCCCGTGCTGCCAACGTCCACCTTGGTAACCCTCACCAAAGTATCCGTAGCCGTAACTGATTCCGCCATAGAAACCTACTTGCGGTCCCCAGTAGCCCTGATAGAAAACGTATCCATTGCCGCCCCAACCCCAATAGGCTGGAGTCCAGAGCAAGCCGGGTTCTGGAGCCATCACCCACGTCCCCGGCACCCAGTAGTAATCGTCGTAATCGTTAGCGTAAGCCCAGTACCCGGGCGTCCACAGATAACCTTCGCCAGGACAAAGAGGTTGCTCGTAGACGGGGAGCTCTGGCGGGGCGAAGGAAACCGATATGCTGATTTGCGCGTAAGCTGCCGCCGAAATAGCCAGCAGTATGGCTGCAAACAACGCCGAACGAATAGAGCGGGTGACACTCATTGTGATTCCTCTTGCCTGATGATCCTTCGCGTGCCCGGCGATGCTCTGCTGCCGCGGGTTGCGTGGATTGAGAGGCACGATTTCCGGACGTAACGCTCAGAAGGCCCGTCTCGCCCGAAAATAGTTCTGACAGAACTCTCTCATTTCGAAGGTGTCGAAATCTGAGCAAAAAAGATCAGTTCGATGCTGCTTCATCAAATTACCTGGAATGATGATGAGGATGAATCAGATAAATCGTCGAAGGATCCGAATCAAGTTGAGGCGTTTTTGGGACGATACGGCTCGAAGGAGGCGTGCTCGGCGTCCTGGTATTACCATGCAGAGAAAGGCCAGACTCGGGTGAGTCTGGCCTGAAAGGTACGAAATGGCGATGCTGTTGCGCGGTCGTGAAGGTCCGAATGGTCGGGTGTTCCGCCCCTAACCCATGACCGCGCTTCTGACTTGGGCCACTCTAGCTGTTAATGGGTTCAATAACTGTTCAATCTTATACATTTTAGAAGATTGAGTCTGAGTCACACTATCATCATTCGCGGTCAACGTTCGCGACGAGAGGCGGTAGTGTATGACTCCGACCGAACCCCCTGCAGTCCATAAGATCCTGCTTGTGGATGATGACGATGCCGTTCGCAACATGATGACCGTGACTCTTGAACACAAAGGTTTTAACGTGGTCTCTGCTGCCAGCGTGACAGATGCTCTCAGACATATCACCACTGAGAGCTTCGACGTGCTCATCACGGATCTGCACATGCCCAACCCGGGCGACGGATTTACAGTTGTTACCGCAATGCGGCATTCCCAACCCAATGCGCTAACACTGCTAGTGAGCGGCTACCCTGACGTGCAGAGCGCCATGGCAGCGATCCTGCTCCAAGCGGATGAAATCATCGTGAAACCGTTCGCGGTTGGGAAGCTGGCGGACCTCGTCCGGGAAAAGGTGCTTAACCGCAAACCTTCCGTCCAGCTGAAAAAGGAGAGGGTGGCCGAGATCTTACAGCGCTGTATTGCCAGTGTCGTCGAAGAGTGGTTGGTGCGAGCAAAACAGAGTGAAGAACTCAACTACGTTTTGCTGGGCGACGAGGAGCGTACCGGACATCTTCCGAAACTGGTCGAAGACTTGGTTATCCGCCTGAGCAAGCCCAGTGCGACCACAAAGCACAGAGATGCCGTCTCTTCGGCGGCTGCCATCGCTCACGGCAAGCTGCGATATCTGCAAGGCTATACTCCCGCGATGCTGGTGCACGAATCACGGATACTCCAGGTGACCCTGTTCGGCACGTTGCAGAGCAATCTGAGCTTTCTGGATTTCAGCCTGCTTTTGCCCGATGTCATGACTATCGCCGACGAAGTGGATGCGCAGCTGACCCAGTCGATGGACAGCTACATGAACGCCATGCGGGCGTCGGCGGCGTAGCTGTTGTCACCTCGCACGCAGAAGAGCAAGTGTCTCGCGTCAAATGCGTACGTGGCCCCGGCATGCTCCTGCAACGTTCTAGCGGTTATCTGCTATCACGGTCTGCCGGCCGAGAATGTCCGCGGCTTCCTCAAGTGTCAGGTCATCCGGCACTCGATGGAAGTCGCTGTGGTTCTCGGTCACTTGTACTCCGATTGTCTTGAAGAGCAGAGCTTTGCCTTTCATGTCCACATGCAGGGCAGTCATCTCCCAGTGTCCCGGTATAACTTCCGTTTGCCCAATCTCAAATGTGCTTCCCCTGTTCAGGTGTCCTAACAGTCCGCCTCCGAATTTCACATCGTCCATGAGATGGCCATTGAGCGCTACCAACCTCTCTTGCTTGGTATCGACCGTCATCTCGCCTTCCATGCCGTGGAAAACGCGGGCTTCAAGCGAAGGCGGCTGAAAAGTCGGGCTGGGTCTGAAGTTGAGTGTCACAAGATCGCCTTGACGACTGGCATAGCTGAACACAAATACGTCAGGCAGTATCTTGAACAAACGCGCTCCTTGCTCTGCTTTCTTGTTGCTCGCCTGCTGCAATTTCCGCTGCTCATCCGGATGGCTGACGAGCCTCTGTATACGCTGGTTCTCTTTCAGCAGTTGTTTGGCGTTAAGTGGGTGGCCATCAATCGAAAGAAGTTGACTGAGAGAACCATTCTTCGTCTCGAGGATTTTCTTAATCTGTTTACTCCCGGACTCCGCCTTTTCGAGCCGGTACATCCAGTGGCTTTGCTCCTCGTTTTGGACTTTCAATTCGTTGGTGACCACCTTCCGTGCCAGGTCAACGGCCGGCATCTCGACCTTTAGGGGGCCAGACTGGGAGCGCACATTCGGGGCGAACAGAATAACGGCTGCGAGGCCGCTTACCATTCTCACAGCCAAGGGCGACGCTACTGTGCGGCACGTTCTTAACCACGTGTGCATCTCGTCATTCCTCTCGTGCGACCCAGCCTGCGAACAGTTCCAACCATTTGTGGGTTCGCAGCATGGGCTTCCCGCAATTTCCATCATGTAGCAAAGACGCGAAAATATCTGGTCAAAATCGCGCACTCTTCCTTTGCTGCTTACCGTCGTCCCGCAGCATTCGTGTGTCCGCAGCCTGATCTGAAGGCGCATTATGAGGTGTTCTCGAGGGAAGCGATGGGTTAGTGTCGGTCAGGCTGGCGACATTCAACTCTTCCGCTGTCTCCAGTTCTAAGTCTTTGGCGTGCCGTCTTCCCGAGTTTGACAACCGTTGCGCAGAGGCCTAACATTGTAGTTGAGCAAGCTACGCCTTCTTACTCTTTCAGGTCCTCTGAACTAAGTCAGCCCATCTGAAGTTTTTCCTCTTAGCATCCCTCTGAAGGAGGAACTGCGTTATGACACTATTAACCCGTTGGGATCCTCTCCGTGACTTGGCCACCATGCAAAATCGCATAAACCGCTTTGTTCGTGAGTCGTATAGCCCTGAAGGCCCCGAAGAAGCGCTAACGACCACTAGCTTCGCACCGCCGGTGGACATCTACGAAGACGAGCACACCATTACAGTGAAGATGGAAGTCCCGGGCATCGACGAAAAAGACATTGACGTCCGCATCGAGAACACCACCCTTACCGTCCATGGCGAGCGCAAGATCGAGAAGGACGAGAAAGAGGAGAACTTCCGTCGCGTCGAGCGGCAGTATGGAAGCTTCACTCGATCGTTCACGCTTCCCAGTTCGGTAGATACGGGGCAAGTGAGCGCACACTATGACAAGGGCATCCTGAAGATCAGCTTGGCCAAGAAGGCCGAGGCCAAGCCCAAGCAGATCAAGGTGAATGTTGGTAGCGAGAAGACCCTCGAAGGCAAGGTTCACGGCAAGGCCGCCTAGAGCCAGTAGCAAGGAAGAGAAATGGGAGGCGGTTTATCTCGCCTCCCGTTTGTTTCTCGCTCGATGGGGCAGGTTAACCTGACTAGGCAGGCGATATTTCAACAGTTGCCCCGGCTTTCACTGTGACTCCGAACGGGGAAGTTGGCCGCACGGCCGACGCTCCGGCATCGAGCGCGAGCCTTGGCGCACCTCAATTTTGGTAAGATTCGACGCCACCCGACATCGCCATGCTTCCGTGTACGCCACTCGATTGGACTCAAGGAAACTTATTCGCAGGTCTCCGTTGCTTTCATTCCGGCGCGTTCTTTGAAGCGCACGAATACTGGGAATCAGTATGGCTCGCGGCGCAAGAGCCGGAAAAGACCTTCCTGCAGGGGCTGATCCAGATCGCTGCTGCGTTCCACCATCTTCAGCGCCGTAACTGCGCGGGAAGCATTTCCTTGCTGCGATCCGCCCTGCTCCGTCTGGACAGGTATCCAGAGGTCTTTGCCGGCATCGTGGTTGCGCCACTGCGCGTGGCCATCCGTTCTTGGCTCGAAGCTCTCGAAGCAGGGCAGTCTTCGCGGCCGCCCGTTCCACAGCTTCAATTGACGACCTGAGGGTCGGTTTTCTCCTCAGTTCATCGACCGTGAAGTGACTCGCCCTGCCGACGCCTTCAGGCCGTTATTACCGGTCGTGAACTCCGATAAAGCTGCCCGCAAAAAGCTCCCAACCCCACGCAAAC
>JAIQFH010000034.1 GCA_020073385.1 Terriglobia bacterium
CGTGGGTGTTGAAAAAGTCACCGAGATTAGCGGGTGAGATTTAGCGAAAGCATGTTAGAAGGAAGGAATTGCTTCTCATGCTGCGCTGGATTTCAATCTTCGGAGGCCTGCTGATCATGATGGGGCAACACTCCCGCTCTGAAGCCTTGTTCTACTACTTCCGTCTGGAAGATCAAGTTCCCGAAAACCATCTGCTGCGGCTGATCGACAAGCACATCAGTTTTGAGTTTGTGCGCGAGCGATTGCGAACCAGCTACAGCGAAAGCGGTCGCCCCTCGATTGATCCCGAGTTGCTGCTGCGCATTTTGTTGATCGGCTATTTGTACGGCCTCAGCAGCGAACGCAAGCTGGTGGAGGAACTGCGCATGCATCTGGCGTGGCGCTGGTTCACCGGCCTGGGATTCGATCAAGAGATCCCGCATCACTCCACATTCTCCAAGAACCGGCATGGGCGGTTTCAGGAATCGAAGCTGTTCGAGGAGTTGTTCGAACAGATCGTGCGGCAATGTGTGGAAGTGGGATTGGTACAAGGCCAACACTTGTCGGTGGACGGCAGTTTCGTGGAGGCCAACGCCGCCAAAGAGAGCCGCATTCCACGCCAGCAGTGGGGAGAGGCCGCGCAAGTCAACCAAACCGTGCGCCAGTATCTAGTGGAACTCGAGCAGCAGAATCCGATCGAGGAACCAGTTCACCAGCAAGACCAGGTATCGACCACCGATCCCGATTCCACCTATGCCACCAAGGGCGGGACTCCCGCTCGCCTCGGGTACTACGACAACTATCTGGTGGACAACGACAGCTGTGTGATCGTGGGCGTACAGGGAACGGCGGCGCGAATGAGTCAGGAAACCGTGGCCGCGCAAGACATGCTCACCCGTTTCGCCCAGTGGCAAGGACGAACGCCAGAATCGGTGGCGGCCGACACGACCTACGGCAATGGTGAGTTCCTGCAATGGTTGGCAGATCGTAGCATTACTCCTTACATGCGAACTCGCGACAGCATCCATCGAAAGAACAGTCCCTTCTATGGTCCCGAACGGTTTACTTATCAGCCCGAACACAATCGCTATATCTGTCCCGCCGGCCAGCCCCTCAACTACGGCGGCCGCAACCTGCGGAATCGGACCTATGCCTACATCGGGACGCGCAAACGTTGTGGTGCGTGTGCGTTAAAAGCCCAGTGCACCAGCGGAGCGTTTCGTTTTCTTGCCATCCACATGGAGGAACCGGCCCGGCAGCGCGCACGGGAGTTGGCGAACACGCCAGAGTTCGCCCATGCCCAGCGACAGAGAAAGAAGGTGGAGGCCTTGTTCGCGGAACTCAAGAATCAGATCGGGCTGCGCCGCTTGCGCCTGCGGCGATTGAAGTTCGTGCGGGAGCAGTTCTTCTTGGCAGCGGCGGCCCAAAACATCAAGCGGCTAGTGCGGTTCCTCAGCCAACCGACAACCCCTACTCTGCCCGCCACCTCGTAGTCAAACTCTCGAAGAGAACAAACCGCACAACAGCAGCGTCCAGAGCCAAGGGAAGAGCATCTTCTAAACTTACTTTTTCAACAGCCACAGGCGATTTCACTCAAAACCGTTCCTCGCCCCCCGCGTGGGCGGGCGAGGGCAAAAACAACGTGAAAAAAAGGAGTGGAGCCGCTTTCCCCGTCGTCTCATCCTGCCCACCAAACGCCGACCTTGTGCCAGCAGAGGCCAAAACTTCCTTAGCCTCGAAGGATTTCCTTTGTGTCCTTAGCGGTTCAAGGTTTTGTTCGGGAATTGGAACGCTAATAACGTTCGCAAGCATCAGCAGCGGAATATGTACACTATTTGTGGGGCGGGCTTCGAACAGAACAGGTTGTCCCGTAATTCCTTGAATCAGTCTAAATCGGATCGTGAAAACTCAACCGGCGCGACAGCGCACCAGAACGCGGAGGTGTCTAAAACTCCGGGTGTCGATCCCTATCCGCCCGAGGTTGGCGCAAGCGACCGCGATAGCGAGGTCAATAAGGAACTTCGGCGGCTGAATCGGGCGTTGCGCGCCCTGAGTGCCTGCAACCAGGCGCTCGCGCGGGCGACCAGCGAACAGGAACTGCTGAATCAGATTTGCGGAATCATCGTGCAAGTGGGCGGATACCGCATGGCTGGCATCGCCTACGCCCTGCAGGACGAGCAGAAGACGGTGCGTCCCATGGCCCATGCGGGGTACGACAGCGGCTATCTGGAGACCATCGGACTCAGGTGGTCGGATACCCCACCAGGCAGGGGCCCAATTGGCACGTCGATTCGAGAGAACCACATTTGCATCCTCGGCGACACCGCTCATGATCCGCGATTCACACCCTGGCGTGAGGCGGCGATGCAGCGGGGCTACGCCGCGATAATTTCTCTCCCGCTTCGAGTGGCTGGGCTGTCCTTCGGCGCCCTCGCCATCTACTCCGAGCAGGTGAACTCGTTCGAGAAATCGGAAGTCGAATTGTTGACCGAGATGGCCAACAATCTGGCGTTCGGAATCACCGCGCTGCGCTCGCAGGAAGAGAGCCGGCGGGCGACGGCCGCGCTGCAGGAAGCGGAGGCCAAGTATCGACAACTCGTCGAGCAGGTGCCGGCGATCTCGTATGTCGCCGAGACTGGCGCCTTCGGTCCATTTCTCTATATGAGCCCGCAGGTGACGACCATCCTGGGCTACAAGCCGGAAGACTGCCTCGCCGATCCTCACTTTTGGTGGGAACACCTGAATCCCGAGGATCAGCCGCAGGCTTTGCGCGAGGACACGTGGGAAGAGGGTCGGCTCTTTCAGATGGAGTACCGGATGCGGCGGAATGATGGCGAGGAAATATGGGTTCGCGACGAGGCCGTTATTGTGCGCGACCCGCATACCGGCAAGCGCCTGACCCGCGGCATGCTGGTGGACATTACCGAAAGGAAGCGCGCCGAAGAGGCTTTGCGCGAGAGCGAGGAGCGCTACCGCAATTTTGTGGAGCAAAGTTCCGAGGGTATCTACCGGATGGAATATGACCCGTCGGTACCCTGCCACCTGCCGGTCGAGGAGCAATTGGCGAGAGGCTACAAGTGTGGATTCATGGCCGAGTGTAACGATGCCATGGCAAGAATGTACGGCCGCGCATCGTCGCAGGACCTCATCGGGAAGCCACTCTCGGACTTCTTGATCCTGCACCATCCCGTCACGCGGCAGTTCATGGAGACATTCATTCGCGGAGGTTATCGGATCACGGATCAGGAATCGATCGAGCTCGACGCCCAGGGAGAAAAAAGAGTCTTCCGCAACACGATGGTGGGAACCATTGTTGATGGGCACTGGTTGCGCACCTGGGGCATCACGCGCGACGTTACCGAGAGACTCCATCTCGAGGAACAACTGCGCAACGCGCAACAGCTCGAGGCCATCGGCCGCTTGGCCGGCGGCGTAGCGCATGACTTCAACAACATCCTCAGCATCATCATGGGACACGGGGAACTCTTGCTGGCGACCGGCGTGGATGAACGGTCGCGAATCGGACTGGGGCAGATGCGCCGCGCCGCCGAGCGAGCGGCTTCGCTCACGCAGCAACTGCTGGCCTTCAGCCGAAAGCAGGTACTGCAGCCGAAGGTGCTGGACTTGAATGACACCGTCGCCGACGTGCAGAAGATGTTGTCGCGGGTGATCGGCGAGGACATCGAACTCATCGCGAAACTGCATCCATCGCTGATGGCGGTGAAGGCAGACCCGGGCCAGGTCGAACAGGTGCTGATGAACCTGGCGGTGAACGCCCGCGACGCCATGCCGCAGGGCGGAAAACTCGCGATGGAGACGTCGA
The DNA here is from genome assembly GCA_020073385.1 of Terriglobia bacterium. Lineage (GTDB taxonomy): Bacteria > Acidobacteriota > Terriglobia > Terriglobales > Acidobacteriaceae > Sulfotelmatobacter. The sequence goes on from JAIQFH010000034.1 coordinate 3,803, forward strand.
ACGTGGAGGTTGAGGAGGGCGAATCGCACGACCTGGATCTCGCAGCCGGCCGCTATGTCATGCTCAGAGTCACCGATACGGGCAACGGCATGGACGCGGTTACGCTGGCGCACATCTTTGAGCCGTTCTTCACTACCAAGCCGACGGGCAAAGGGACTGGCCTCGGGCTCTCCACGGTTTACGGCATCGTCAAGCAAAGCGGCGGAGGGATTCAGGTCGACAGCGAACCGGGTCGCGGCACGGCGTTTCGCATCTACCTGCCCGCGACTGAAGGCAGCCGCCTCAAGCAGGGAGACCGCATGACGCAGCCGCAGGTTGCGGGCGGGTCGGAGACGATTCTTATCGCCGAAGACGAGCCGGACTTGCGGGAACTGACGCGGATCTTTCTCGAGAGTTATGGCTACAAGGTGCTGGGGGCCGGAAGCGCGGAGCAGGCGATTCGCACGGTAGAGGACTTCGGGGCGCGGATTCACTTGCTGCTGACCGATGTGATCATGCCCGGGATGAGTGGGCGGCAATTGGCGGAAAAGATCCTGCAGAAAGATCCGAAGACCAAAATTCTCTATATGACCGGCTACACCGATGACATGGTCGTGCAACACAAAGTGCTGGAGCCCGGAGTGGAGTTGCTGCAGAAACCGTTTACGCGGACGGAATTAGCGGTGAAGGTGCGGTCGACGTTGGATGGCAGAGGATAGGTCAGGGATCAGGGATAGGGACCCCCCGCCCGCTTCCGGTAAAATTTCCTGGGAAGACTTTCATCCAAAGGAATCGAACTCATGACGCAGGAGAACGGCGGGGCTATGCGCGAGACTAAGAAAATCTGGGTAACGATGACGGGATTGCCGCTGACCGTGAAGCTTGATTGGCCGTTTCATGCGTCGACGTCCGGCGCTGATTTTTGGGTATTGCACGGGGATATCCGCCTGGAAGGTTCGGATGGACTGCACGCCCCGGTGGCGGTGAACATGTCGCAGACGGTGAAAGAAGTGATGCCGTCGCTCGAACCGAAAGATGCCGAGGCCCCGGTCATCAATGCACTGAGAAAAGAAGTAGACCGCAGGCAGATTGAGTTTCTCAAGTCGGGGAAGCTGTTGCCGGTGCCGTTTTCCAGCCGGCACTATGACTTCAAGCGGCAGCAATGGATCTTTGGCAAGGCTACTGACGAAGCCATGGCAGAATTTATCGAGCGCAAGGTCTTCTGGCAATCGAAACTGGGCGGCGAGCCACGCGCATGGATCGGAGATCCGGCCGAAGCCCAATATGTCCAGACCACACCGGCGCATCTCATCGAACTCGCGGCCCGGCTGGTCGCCGCTCAGGGCCTGATTCGGATCGAAGGCGAACACGCCGAAGCGACTCCCGGCCTGATGAATCAGGCCGAGCGGTTTGAGAATGCGCGGCGCGCAGCAGTGGAGGAATTGGAGAAGAAGCACGCGTTCGAAAGAGGGTAAGGGAGTACCGAGTTGCGGGTACCGAGCATGATTCGCAGGCTAGTAAGGATGTTGTTGGCGTGCGTCGCTGCGGTAATTCTTCTCGGGTGTTGTTGTGGCGAGTGGTTTTTCTTTACACTGGCGATCTTCCCGACCTCGCTGGCCTGCGACGCTATGCCCCTCACCAAACGAGCAGCGTGCCAGATCCTTGCCTTGGGCGGGATGTCGTCGTGATCCCATACGACGAAATCGGATACAACTTGCGCACCGCCTGAACGCTGCCGAAGGATATGACCGTCCGGGCCAGGTGAATGTGCGCATGCAAATCTCTCGCATGATGTTCTGCCAGCCCTCCAGAATGTTGGAGCGGCATTTCAAAGAATGGCGCAAGGCCGTACAGTTGCGTTGGCACTTTTCTCGCGATGAATTGCTGACGATCTATGCGAACCGCGTCGGGTTCGGTGAAGACTGTACCGGCATCCATGCTGCGGCGGAACGTTACTTTCATAAGTTGCCGGATCAATTGGGTATCTCAGAAGCAGCACTTCTGGCTGGCTTGATCCAGCGCCCGAGCTACCTTTCTCCATCCAAACACCCGGACCGCGCCCTCCAGCGCCGGAACCAGGTAATCGATGCTATGGTCCAAAACCACGCCATCAGCTCCGAGCAAGGAAAAGCGGCAAAGGCAACAAGTCTTGGGGTCACGACGAAGTAACCCTCGAACGGAAGATGCGCGAAGGAATTCCAATTTTCCTTCGTGCCCTTCGTGGTGAATCGCCTTTCACTGAGCAGCTTTCGGTCCGCGGACCATTTGCGTGATGACCGTTCCCAGGTTAAGTAAGCACATCAAACAGATGATCCCCAGCGAGATCACGCAGTACACGCACCAGACGCCGAGCACATCCTTCTCAATGTGAGCAAGATAAAGAGAAAACGCCACGCTCCCCAGAGTTAAAACCAGCAACCAGCGGTAGGCACGGCGAAAAACCACCGCCGCCATCACGATATACCCCAGGATTCCCGCAGTAGCGACCGGCATCGCGCTGAGAATCGGGATGTGACTATGAATACCCATTTGTTCAAACACTCCGCCCAGCAAGGCAAACGGACTGTGATTGACCGCGCCGCAATCCCAGCGTTCGTTGATGCTGCAGGGGGAGTCGCCATATTCGCGATAGTGCTCGCGTAGGGCCAGCGAAGAGTCAACGATTCCGAGCACAGCCAGAATCAGCAGGACATATTTCATGAGTTCCTCTTGGCTGCGAGTGAATATTCCGGTCAGGCTTTTGGGGCGTCAGAACTCGCGGCGTCCTTTATTAAATCAGAAACCTGCCAGTCGCCGCCGTGATACCACTTCACGATCTTGCCGTCGGGTCCGATCACGGCGGTGCTGAGGTTATGCGTGATCAGGCCGCCCTCGGGCTTTACGGTGAGCGCGAAGAAATCAGCGATCTTCGGTAAATCAGCCGCCCTGGGCGCCGCGAACTCCCAGCGGCGAAACAGAGCCGGGTCATGCGTGTGCGCCACCGAGAATCCGTAACTGCGCAGGACCTTCGGTGTGTCATGCTCCGGGTCAAAGCTGACACTCAACAGACGTGTCTCAGCCAGCGAAGCGTTTGCACCGAGCTGCTTGTAGATCTCCGCGAAATTGCTGCTCATGCGCGGGCAGAAGTCGGGAAACGGACAGCGCGTGTAGACGAACGTCACCATCAGCGTCTTCCCGCGAAATTGATGCAGCGAAATGTGCTTCCCGTCCTGATCGGTGAAGGCGAAGTCGGGGACTTCTTCTCCCAGCGCGGGCATGTGAAATGCCTTTGGGCCGCTGGCGGGCGGCTGCGCGGCATGGCCAGTAACCTTGACATTTTCCAGCCAGTAATCGGAATCGGCGTTCTCGTCGCGCGGGTCGTGGTCGACCACCACCACCTCGGCGGAAATCGAGTCTCCCGGAGAAAGCTGTCGCAGCATCGACTCCGGCTTGATCTTGTACGACATCACCATCGGTTCCATGAATCCCTGGATCAGGTCGCCATCGATACTGGCAGACTGTGCCTGGTTATCGATGGAAATAATCCGGCCGGTAAAGTGGTAGCGCTTGGCAGCCTGCGGTTTGGAGCGATGGCAGGAAGTGGCGAGCAAGGCTGAAGAAACAAGGAGAATGATAAAAAAGCGACGTTCGATTCGAATGTTCACCTTGTAAACACTTTAACTCTTATGGATCGCGCTTGGCCATGCGGACGAACCTCCCTCTGGATTTCTTAGTCCGCGCTGTGAAATCCTACGCGGGATTTTCTACTACGGAGACGGTTCCATGTCATGCAATCCTGAAGTTCTGAAACATGTCCCTCTGTTCGCCTTGCTCGATGAAGAAGAGATGGCGGTGCTCGCCAGCCAGGTGGAGCTGAAGACGTTTGCGCCGCGGCAGCGCATCTACAAGATCGGCGACTCGAGCGGACGAGCGTATATCGTGGTGTCCGGACGGGTGCGAGTGTCGACGGTCGACCAAGAGCACCAGGAAATCGTCATCGACGAACCCTCGCACGGGGAGTTCTTCGGGTTCGCGTCGATGCTCGAGCAGACTCCGCATCAGACGGATGCGACAGCGATCGATGAAGCGGTCTGCATCGAGGTCGATCGTCAGGACATTGCGGTGCTGCTCCAGCGCAAGCCATTGGCGGGCATGGACATGCTCCAGGTCCTCGGCAGGCAGTTCCATGCCTCACAGCAACTGGTGCGTCTCCGCGCGAACCGGCACCCCAACGAAATCATCGAGGGAGAAATGACGTTCGGAGAGCGCGTTGCAGACACCGTTGCAGGCTTCGGCGGGTCTTGGACGTTCATCATCTCGTTTATGGTCACTCTGTTCGCCTACGTGAGCCTCTCGATTTGGATGGGGAACCGAGCCTGGGATCCATACCCTTTCATCCTGTTGAATCTCTTCTTGTCGATGCTGGCCGCGCTCCAGGCGCCGGTCATCATGATGAGCCAGAACCGTCAGGACACCAAAGACCGCCTGCGTGGTGAACTCGATTACGACGTGAACCGCCGGTCCGAAGTGGAAATCCAGGGTCTGGCGCGCAAATTAAATCTGCTGGGAGAGAAGATGGGAGACGTCGAAGAAATGCTGCGCGAAAAGCTGGCGCGCGGCTAGCGTTCCATAAGTCTATCGGAGTGAGATATATTTTGGGAAAGAAGGCCAAATGTAGATTCCTCCCTCCGGTCGGAATGACAAATCCTAAGCCCTTGTCATTCCGACCGCGAGGAGGAATCACAGCCCCAAGCCCTTGTCATTCCGAAACGGCGTAGCCGTTGAGGAATCTGCTGTCGCCTGCAGCGCCACGACGCCAGCAACATAGCCAGGCCGCGAAATTTTGAGGATTCATGTCTCGACTCAATTCCACTCGCCGCACCTTTCTGCAAGCAGCCGGAGCAACGGTCGGCGCTGCTGTGTTATCACCGCTGGCGCTGTCGAGTCGGTCAATGGCCCTGGGCAAGGGCCAGTCCGCTACGCAGGATGATGGACCAGCCGACTACACGTTAACGATCGCCACAACGCCGATCGAACTCGCTCCGAATCGCATCCTCTCGGTCACCACGTATAACGGGCAATTCCCCGGCCCGCTGCTGCGCCTGAAAGAGGGTGAGCGGGTCACCATCGACGTGCGCAATGAGACCGACACTCCGGAGCAACTGCACTGGCACGGTCAGTTCGTCTCTACGGACGTGGATGGATCTGCGGAAGAGGGCACGCCATTCATTCCGCCGCACGGCAACCGCAGAATTTCTTTTGTGCCAAAACCCGCGGGGCTCCGTTTCTATCACACGCACGTCCGCGCCGGGGCCAATCTGGCCGCGGGCCAGTACAGCGGCTTGGTCGGGCCCGTTTACATTGAGCCGAAGCAGCATGCCGGAAACTACGACCGCGAAGTCTTTCTGACTCTGAAAGAGTTTCAGCCCACGTTAAGCCGTGGCGGAGACATGGCGATGAACTTCCTCTCGCCAACCCAGCAGGTCCCGGCACTTCGAGATGCCGGCGAGAGCAAGATGAAAGCATCGCTGGCCAAGGGTATGCCGCACGGTTATGAGGTCGGCTACGATTCCTTCACCATCAATGGACGAATGCTCGGGCACGGTGAGCCGGTGCGCGTGAAGGCAGGCGAGCGCGTCTTGTTTCACATTTTGAATGGCAGTGCGACTGAGATTCGCAGCATCGCCCTTCCCGGCCACAGTTTCAACCTGGTCGCGATGGATGGCAATCCACTGCCCAAGCCGGTCCGTGTACCGGTTCTCTGGCTCGGAACCGGAGAGCGAATTTCAGCCAGCGTGCAAATGAACCACCCCGGTGTTTGGGTCATGGGAGACCTTGCCGACGACGATCGCCATCACGGCATGGGCATCGTGATCGAGTACGCCGGCTACAAAGGCAAGCCGCAGTGGCTTCCACCGCAACCTTTCAAATGGAACTACGCGCACTTCGGCAATTCTGGCGCCGGCATCGCGCAGCCCGACCAAGTCTTTGATATGCTCTTCGAAAAGCAGAACGCCGCGCTTGAAGGATTCAATCAGTGGACGATCAACGGCGTGGCCTATCCTCGAGACCAGATGACAACGACTCCCGCTTTCCGTTTGCAGGAAGGCAAACGCTGTCGTATTCGCATGCGGAATGCGAGTGATGACATACACCCGATTCATCTGCACCGGCACAGCTTCGAGCTGACGCGGATCGCGGGACAGCCGACCTCAGGCGTGGTCAAGGATGTTGTGATGTTAGGTGGATATCAGGAAGCTGAGATCGATTTCGTGGCCAACAATCCCGGCCTCACCCTGTTTCACTGCCACCAGCAACTACACATGGACTTCGGCTTTATGGCACTATTCGCCTACGACTAGAACGCGCGTTCGCACTAGGGGGCTGACGGATGAACGAACTATCTCCGCGCCGGGTCGCATGGGGTTTGTTCCTGCTCCGCCTCATGGTCGGCTGGGTCTTCCTCTCGGAAGGCATTCAGAAATTCCTTTTTCCCGCTGCGCTGGGCGCTGGCCGATTCGTGAAGATCGGTATTCCTGCTCCCCAGTTCTTCGGACCTTTCGTGGGCGTCACCGAAGTCGTGTGTGGTACTTTGCTGATCGTCGGCCTCTTCACGAATCTGGCGGTGTGGCCTCTGCTGATCGATATTCTGGTCGCGATCGCGACAACCAAAATTCCAATGCTCCTCAAGCAAGGTTTCTGGGCTGCGATGCACGAGGCACGAACGGACTTCTGCATGCTCCTGGGGCTCGTCGCGATTGCTCTTCTGGGCGCCGGGACAGCATCTCTGGATGAGCGGTGGCGTGGCCGATGACGGTTGAAGTCCTGCCTGATCTTCTCTAGTCCTGTCGCAAAGATTTCGGTAGTAGGTTCCAGCGGTTGGGTTGTTGGCAGAGGTGAATCGTGTCATCAAATAGTTTTTTCTCCGCGAACTCGGCGGGGTTCTCGGCGCCCTCTGCGTTTTGGGATTTTGGCAGACTGGGGGAAAAAACGGAGGCTTAGAACGCGGAGGTCGCCGAAAACGTCCGCAGAGAGCGCTGAGAAAAGCAAAATGCTTTACCGTGGTTGAGTTTGTTGAAATTGGGACCACGCCGTTTTCGCCACTAACGCTCTCTACGCGACAGTCCACTAGTAGTGGAACCGGTACCGCAGTTCCACGAAGATCTCCCGCGGATTATTCCAGTGGAATCCACCGAACGTGACGCTGTTATCGAGTTCAACGCGGCGATTAGCGACGTTGAGTGCTGTGACCGATGCCGAAAAGCGCTCGCCGAACTGCTTGCCGAGCGTCAGATCAAACGTGGTGTGTTGGGGAAGATAGTTTCCGGGATACGGCTGGTCGGGAAAAGCGTTGGCGAATCCGGAGCCATAGTAGACATTCGTCGACGCATACGAGTTCCACGGGAGCGTGAGATCTCCGCCGACATTGAGCGTGTTGCGCTGGTCGTGATCGAGGATGCAGAAGCTGCCCGGAGGCGCGGGATCACAAATGTTTGTGGTGAAATCGGTCAGCCCGCCATTGATTCCACCGCCGGCCTCGGCAATCTGGTTCGAATAGGCAAGGTGAATCTGTGCCCGGTGCGCGAGCCGCGGGGAACGCAGCGTGACCTCCCAGCCGCGAATTCGCGCTTTGTCGATGGTGAGCGGGAAAAACAGATTGGATTCTCCGATGACGTCGTGATCAAAGAAGTTCGTGGCACGCGTGTGGAAGCTATCGGCGTCGAGCGTCCATCCGCGGAATGGGATGGTGACGCCGAACTGGTGTTCCTCATCCCTTTCGCCGGCGAGGGTTGTAAAGCCACAATCGTTGGCATTACAGAGACTGATCAAGGAACCGGAAGCAGTGACCAGCGGTGGAGCCTGGTAGAAATGGCCATAGAAAGCGCGGAACGTCCAACGCAGATGAGGGATGGTGAGAGCTGCGCCGAATCGGGGACTGATCGCGTTCTCTGCAAATCCGTTATTGCCGGAGAAATGTGTGGGGCGCAAACCTGCGGTGAGCGTCAGCCCCGGGAATGGTTTGAAACTATCATCGACAAAAAAAGCTGCCATGCCTCCGGTGGGATGCTGGGCAGCAGTGAACACAGGTCGGCCGCTGCCATCCTTGAAAATGGCGCCGAAGGTCTCGTTGTTCGCTTGATAGAAACTGTATACGCCCGCCTGAAAATTGTTCTTCGACAAATTCGCCGTGAAGCTGGCCTGCCCTCCGGCATACGTGGAGGCGCGATCCTGACTGGCCGCAACCGGCGTATCCGAAGGAGAGCTCGTGTAGTTCGCGGCGTTGTAGTGGTAGAACGGCGAAACCGTTAGCAGCAGTTTCGAGTTGAACGTGTGCACCCAGGAGAGGTTCAGGATCGCGTCGGATTCGTGATCGCTATCGCGCAGCCCGATGCTGGGATACTGCGGAGTAAAGTCATTTTCCGGAATCGCGCCATTCTCAATGTCGTTGGGAAAAGGATCGTAGGGAACCTGATAGAAGTCCTTTCGAAGCGAACTCACCAGCCTGAGCTGATTTGAAGGATTGACGTTGAAGATGAACGAACCGAAACCGCCGTATCCGTTTTCGGCATCGTGTACGACCTGTGGAACCGGCGTCTCGATCCCGAGATTGCTCCGGTTCCCGTTCACACTGGCGTAATAGGCGAAGCGCTCGCTGTGGCTGCCGAAGCTGAACTGGTCGTTCGTCTGATAGAAATTTCCAGCGCTGAGCACCAGTTCGGCTTCGCGATTGCGTTCAAATCCCGTACGCGGCACCACGTTGAATACTCCGTAGGTGCGGTCACCCAGCTCCGCCCCGTAACTTCCGCGGCTGACTTCCAGGTAATCGATGTCCTTGGGATCGAATTGCGGCCCGATATTCGACGCGATGTTGGTGTTCGGAACCGGCACGCCATCAACCAGCCAGCTCGTCTGATGTCCGCCGCGAATGTGAAGCTGGTCGTGCGTAATGTAGGCGCCTGGGACGAAGTCGGTGATCATGGCGAGGCTGTTGCTGCGTGCGGCTCCGGGCGTGCGTGCGACGTCGAGCCGGTTCACGACTGTGGTCGGAGTTGCCGTATCGGTTGGCACCTCTTCGGTCGCGCTCGACACGGTGACGGTCTCCTTCGCGCCGGCAACGTTGAGCGCGAAATGCAGCACAGGGTTCGAGCCCGAAACAACCATGACATCCTGCTGGGCTTGTTCGAATCCGACACCCGCGACGGTCACGGTATATTCCCCGAGCGACACTGCATTAAATACGAAGCTGCCACCGGCATCGGAGTTGACCGTCGATGCCCAGTCGGAGTTTTTGGCCTTGATCATGACCATGGCGTCTGCTACCGGACGGTGCTGGGGATCGTGGATCACACCGCGCACCGATCCGACCACTGAGGCGGACGCGGTCAGAGTAAGGGTGAGAAATATTGTGAGCAGATGAACTCGAACAAAACGCATGCGATCCCCCAATGATTCATCGCAGGGCTAAAGCCCTAGTTTGCAATGCCAATAACGCGGCCCTGAAGCGCCGCTCTTCCACGGAAGAACAAGCGGTTTCCTCAGAGAACGCACGACGGCGTCGTCTCTTCTTAGTCTGGGAATGGCAACGATAGCTGGTCGCTCAAACCCGACAGAGCCTGCTTGATCTTTCAGTAGGCGCTGAAATCAGGCGAGAAGTGGAACTGGGGGAGCGCGAGAGCGAAGAAAGGAAGAGCATATCGACTGCGGCTGATGGGCTTCATCGCCAATCTCCCAACCCCCCGCATCTTGCACCGAGACGGAGGTCAAGGAGGGCAGCGGATGCGCCCATTGAGAACTGGTTACGGCGTGGCAGCAGTCATGATTGCAGCACCCGGCGCGGCGGGCTACTGGCTCGCTCGGATTCGTCTCTGCAGAATCGTGACAGTGGTGTGCCGCTTGGCGGCGACAACACGCATGGGCCGACGCAGCTTTCCCCTGCATCGCCAGCGGAACAAAAGTTCCGACAAGCGCCATCAACAGCAGAAATCTGGCAGTAAAGCGCTGCATGCTGTCCGGTGAACCAGAACCCCAAGTTGGGTTGAGCATAAAGCAGAAAGGCCGGAAGGGCAAGGGCGGGCCGCAATGAGACAGAAATTTTACTTTTTAAACAAAAGTCGAATTCCCCACCCTGGCAAGAGCAGAGAACGAATTGGATGTTAATGAAATCAGGCCTTGCCGTTGATCTTGGCCCACCACCACCTGACGCCGACGAACAGGAATCGCCAGTCGTGGAAAAACTCCGGCGGCTTGCCTTCAAAGGCGTGACCGATGAACTGCAGCAGCCATCCGAAGACGAACAGCCCAAACGCCCACCACCACAGCCGGTGACGGATGAATCCTGCTGCGAACACGGCCACAGAGATCAGAATGGTAGGGATGCCGTAGGTATGGCACAGCCGGTTGACCGGGTGCTGGTGGCTTCGCTCGTACTTCGCGACCCACTCTTCGCTGGTTTGTCCGCCGAACATGCCGCGCACGATGATAGCAGAGAGTGTGACCGGCTTATTCGGCAAACCGGGATGCGGAAGCGATGGCTCAGACAAGGTGGGCTCCTTTTTCTCCTGACGGAATTAACTACCGCGCAACTTTCCGTTCTTATAGCGGGTTCTTCCCGGAGCGGCGGAAGAAACCGCTATAGTTTGTTGCTCCCGCGCGGCAGGAGGTTGCGCCGCGCCGCGGGTGGCCTTTATGCCCAAACCGTCCATCTGCAGTGGCCGGGCGGTTGAGGCGCCCGCTTCCCACGTGGTAGCATCCTTAGTTTTGGCAGGTGTTCTCGGGCTGGCCTGTTCCTGTCCTTATTCTCTTCTATAGGCCGTTCCTTCCCGCGCCTGCCGGAGGAGCCCAACTTGAAAGTCTATTCTGGAGCAAACATCCGTAATGTTGCGATGGTCGGCCACGGACACGCCGGCAAGACGTCCCTGGTATCGGCCATGCTGTACACCGCCGGGGCCACCCAGCGCCTGGGCCGAGTGGACGACGGTTCGACCACCACCGACTATGACGACGAGGAAATCGCCCGCCAGATGTCGATTTCGACCGGCAGCGCGGTCGTCGAGTGGGGCGGAACAAAGATCAATATCCTCGACACCCCCGGCTTCAGCATGTTCGTCCACGAAGCCAAGATGGACCTGCCCGTGGTCGACGCGGCCATCGTCGTGGTCGACGGTGTGGCTGGCGTGGAGGTCGTGACCCAGCGAGTTTGGAATTATTGCGAGGAGTACAAGACGCCGCGGCTGATCGTGGTGAATCGCATGGACCGCGACCGGGCTGACGCGGCGCGCGTTCTGGAATCGTTGACGGCGGCTTTCGGTCGCGATGTGATTCCGATCGAGCTGCCGATCGGCGCCGAGAAGAGTCTGTCCGGCGTCATCGACCTCGTCCGCATGAAGGCTTACACCTACGAGATGGGCGGCAACGGCAAGGGCAAAGAGACGGAGATCCCAGCCAATCTGAAGGAGCAGGCGCAGGAAGCGCACGAGCGCCTCGTCGAGCTGGTGGCCGAAGGCGACGACAAGCTGATGGAGAAGTTCTTCGAGGCGGGCACGCTCGGGGAGGAAGACCTGGTCCCGGCGCTGCACAACGCCATCCGTGAAGACAAGATTTTCCCAGTGATCTTCAGCTCCGGCCTGGGCAACATCGGCGCGGACCGGATTATGGACTTCATTGTCGACTACACGCCGGCGCCTTCCGAGCACGAGTGGGTGCAGGGCGAAGTCGCCTCCAGTGGAAATGGCGACGCCCCCAAGCGCCATGAGACCGACGAAGAGCCAGTCTCGATCTACGTCTTCAAAACCGTATCTGACGCCTTCGCGGGAAGAATCTCATACTTCAAAGTCTTTTCAGGCGTCCTGAAGAACGATGCCACGCTGCAGAATTTCAGCAAGGGAACGCAGGAGAAGCTCTCTCACATCTCGGTGATGCAGGGGAAGACGGCGGTCCCGATCAACGAGCTGCACGCGGGCGATATCGGAGCAGTGGCCAAGCTGAAAGATACGCTCACCGGCGACACGCTCGGTGACAAGTCCGCGCCGATTCAGTATCCCCGCGTCAAGCTGCCCGAGCCGGCGATCACCTTTGCCATCGAGCCCAAGAGCCGCGCCGACGAAGACAAGCTCGGTCCCGGCCTGCACAAGCTGATGGAAGAGGACGCCATGCTGCGCTTCTTCCGCGATCCCCAGACGAAAGAATTCCTCATCGCGGGCACCGGCCAGCAACACATCGAGGTCACTGTTTCAAAGCTGAAGAAGCGCTACAACACGCAAGTAAATTTGAAAGCTCCGAAGGTGCCCTATCGGGAGACGATTCGCGGCAAGGCCGACGTCCAGGGACGCCACAAGAAGCAGACCGGAGGCCACGGCCAGTACGGCGATTGCAAGATTAAGATGGAGCCGCTGCCGCGTGGGGGAGAGTTCGAATTCGTCAACGACATCTTCGGCGGCTCGATTCCGAAGAATTTCATTCCGGCGGTGGAAAAAGGAATCAAGGACGCGGCCGCTCGCGGCTACCTCGCCGGATTCCCCGTAGTCGACTTCAGAGTCGTGCTCTACGACGGCTCCTATCACGACGTCGATTCGAACGACCTGTCATTCCAGATGGCCGGCAGAATCGCCTTCAAGAAAGCGATGGAGATCGCCAAGCCCACGCTGCTCGAGCCCATCATGAACGTTGAGATCACGGTACCTGACGACTTCGCGGGATCGATCATGGGCGATCTCAACAGCCGCCGCGGACGCATTCAGGGCATGGACAATAAGGCGGGCAACACGATCGTGAAGGCTGAAGTTCCCATGGCCGAGATGCTGACCTACGGCGTCGAGCTGACTTCCATGACGCAAGGCCGTGGCAGCTTCAACATGGAAATGCACCATTACGACGTCGTGCCCGGCCAGCTGCAGGAGAAGATCATCGAAAAGGCCAAGTCCGAGCGCGGCGAGGTGAAGGAAGAAGAGGAATAGAAGGTCGATCTTCGATCACAACCCCGGTTATTGTCATGCTGAGCGAAGCCGGAGTGCAGCGAAGCGGAACTCCGACGGAGTCGAAGCATCCCTACCCCGTGGCAAGTGTCGCAGACGTGACAAGAAATAGGGAGTAAGCGATCGATGCCTACTCCTTAATGCCGATGCGCAGTGCTCACTCCACAATAAACAACTCCAGCCGAACTCCTGGATACCGCAGGCTATAGAGCCAATACTCGTCGTCGACGTAGTCGATGTAGTAGTCATCATCGTCATACGCCCAATCTGCCGGCCAAGACTCCACCAGCGCGAATACATATCCGCCGTAAGTGAACTGCGGCCTGCCGTCGTACACCTGCACGCGCCCTGGCGCAAAGTGGTGCTCGTGTCCGAAATGCGCATGGAAGTCGTTATCTGGGATCCGCCGCTGATTCCCGCCATGCCCTTCCGTCCGGCCTTGTACCTGCCCTTGCGGCCGAGCCTGCTCATGGCGTTCCTGCGGTCTTTCAGTGTTCGGCCGCTCTTGCGGTTGCTGCGTCCGCCGGTCGTTCTCACGCGCCTGTGGATGCCGATCTCCACTCTGCGGTTCCTGGTTTTGCCGGCCCTCGCTCTGCGGAGTCATCTCCCGCCGGTCTCCACTTTGCGGTTGCTGATTGTGCCGATCATCACTGCGACGATCTTCGGGCCGCTGTTCTTGCGGCCGCGTCTGCTCCTGCCGATTCTGCGGCTGCGCACTCTCCTGCTTATCATTTTTGTGCTCGTCTTGCTTGTGCTCATCCTGCGCGACGGCCATCCCCGCCGCTCCCAAAAGCAACGAAGCGCAAATCCCAACCACGACTGAAAGTCTTTTCATAGGATCCTCACTCGCGAAACTCGCGAACGTCGATTTTCGAAAGCCCTGCTCACGCGAGAAAGAACTCGTATGACAGGCATAATCCAGATGCGAGGTCGAACCTTAACTGTTGCCGCGAGGGAATGTGCGTGAGCTGGCGAATACAGGATTGCCACGGCACTTTTCCAGCTTTCCCTTGAGGGCACAGACTGTTCTCCAAAAAGCTTCTCCAGAGTTGGGGCTGCGGTGAAGCCCTCGTCGAAGGCCGACTGTCAGTGGAAACCAACTGAAGCACTGAGGCATAACGCGCCGAGGATGCCGCCAGTTCTATAATTCCGCCCGGGCGGTGCCTCATGGATGAGTTTCGCTTGCCATCATCGCTGGAGCGCAGCCAGCGTGTGCTCGTGTCGGGTGCGGGAGGAGGGTTTGACGTCTATACCGGGCTCCCAATTTATGAGCGGCTGCGTTCCCTCGGCAAGCAGGTGTTCCTGGGCAATCTGTCCTTCACCGAACTCGAAGCCACGAACGCAAAAAGACTGGCGCATGCCCTTGTAGCCGTTGACGCCAACACTTCCGGCGAGGATCTCTATTTCCCAGAGCGGATGCTCGCCGCTTTCCTCTCGCGCCGGGGCGAGAACATCACAATCTATGCATTCGAGAAATCAGGAGTTGCAGCGATTCGAGAAGGGTACCAGCACCTAGTTGAGTTGCTTGAGGTCGACGCCATTGTCTTGGTGGATGGAGGCACAGACATCCTGATGCGAGGCGACGAGGCAAGCTTGGGAACCCCGGCAGAGGACATGATGAGCCTTGCCGCCGTCGCGGGCCTGGATGTTCCAACACGCATTGTGACTTGCGTCGGATTCGGCATCGATTCCTACCATGGCGTGTGCCACGCGAATTGGCTGGAAAATGTCGCCGCACTGACTGAGGCCGGCGGATTTCTTGGTGCCACTGCCTTGCTCGAGAAAATGCCCGAAGTCAGGTTGTATGTGGACGCCGTGAAGACCGCTGAGTCGGCAACGCGGCACCGGTCAAGTATAGTGAACGGAAGTATTGTGTCGGCTATTGAAGGGCGGTTCGGCGACCATCATCGGACCCCAAGGACACAGTCCAGCAAACTCTTCATCAGCCCGCTGATGACCCTGCTCTGGGCATTCGACCTGCTGGCTGTAGCTCGGCGGAACCTCTATCTGAGCCGACTCGAGCAGACGCGAAGCACTTGGGATGTGTTGCTGGCTATCGAACAGTTTCGGGCCACGGTACCCTCGCGGCCAATAGAATCGATCCCCTATTGAGTCCTGAGTAACTGGGCGCCAAAGATGCCCAGCCGCGTGGCCCTCTACGACTTCTCCTTGGGCGCTTCTTCCTGCGCGGCTACCTTCTTCACTTCCACCGGGCCGCCCTCATCCCAGGCGCTCCATGTTCCCGCCAGCTTATCCTCGGCCAGCTTCAGCGTAATCGTGCCGGTCGCCCCATTCGCGTCGAAATCCAGGGTGATATCGTCTCCCTTATGCGAGCCCCCGGTGATGGTGAAATCCCCATGATCGGAGCGGATCATCCCCGATCGCGCCTTCCTTCTCCGTGAGCTCGAACTTTACTTGGATGACCTCTTCGGCCCGATTCTTAGCGGTCCCCTCGTAGTGGCCCGTGACCGACCCTTTCGCCGATGTGTTCTTGCCCTGTTGTGCCGTGGCGACGCACAAGGGCGCCAGAACGAGGCAAAGAACCAGCATCCGCTTTACGATTGCCATTTCACCAAGCCGCGCGAATTTCTTATGGGATGTTTTCATTTGGCCTCCTTGGCGACCATCTTGCCCGCTTCGTCTTTCTCGATATATGCCCACGGCACATGTGGATCATGTGTGAATACCGTGAGCCATTTCTCGGGAAGTGCCCGGGCATAATACTCCCTTTTGCTCTCGATTGTGTCCAGCGGATACAGATCAAATCCCATCCCCCAGGTGAGATCAATGTGCGCGGCAGTAGGCATGAGATCAGAAATATAACAAGCCGTTAGCCCACAAGAAGAATCCGGAGGGTGCCCCACTTGTGGCTGGTTTTGCCAGAAAGCCTGCCCTGAGTGTGCCGAAGGAAGGGGACTTTCGGGGGTACTACGATTTGGGAAGGGCACGGCTTCAGCCGTGCCGTTAGGCATCTTTTGAATTGGGGCTTTAGCCCCTGAGGGCGACCGCACGATGATCGCCTGCATGTTAGCTGTGTGCCCGCGAAAAGTCTTCACCGAAATCCCCGGCACAATTTCCTCACCGCCCTTGAGCAGCGTCATCTGTCCGCTGGCCACCAGCGGATCATAATTCTCCGGAATAAAGCTGATCGCATCTCGCTCGCTAGGCTTGCGCGCATACTGCCACTCGCCCTCCGGCGCATAGTACTTCGCCCGCGGAAACGTCGGGACGATCTTCCCGTTCTTGTCGCGCACCGTATTCCATCCGCAGTGATCGAAGTGCAGGTGCGAATTGATGACGATATCAATATCCTCAGGCGCGACTCCTGCGGCCGAGAGATTCTCCAGCAACTTCGCCGGCTGTCCGTAAAACTTTTTCATGCGATCCGACAATTTGTTGCCCATCCCGGTCTCAACCAGCACAGTTTGCTTGCCGGTGCGAATCAGCAGAGAGTTGAGTCCCGCTGTGACGTAGTTTCTTTCGTCAGCCGCGACCTTTCTCGACCACATCACCTTCGGAATTACGCCAAAGAACGCTCCGCCATCCAGCGGATAGGTCCCATCCGAAAAAACGCTAAGTTCAAAATTGCCAAGCGTCAGCCGATGCATGGCTTCAGTGTGCCACAGCGACGTGCTGCCACCGAAAGTCCGGCTCGCCTTAAAGGTGTTGTCATTCCGACCGCGAAGCGGAGGAATCTTCTTCTTGCCGGCATCGAGCGCACTGCCGCCGCCGACAGATTCCTCACGGCAAAGGACGCCGTTTGGAATGACAAAGGCCGGGTGATTACCTTCCGGTTAATAGAAATCCACAGCCCAACCTCGTCTCGTTGTGACATCTGACCTTGCGCTCCACAGAGCCGTTCTGTCATCGTAGGCATCGGCGACGCCGTGCTTGCTTTGAGACCGGAGAGAAGTCGCCAAGCTAAGTCTTTGTCGCTCAAGATTTTACCCCTAAGCCATTGAGCGCCAAGATTTTAATCCGCAAATCCCGCCAACTCGATGATTCCAAAGATCCAGGGGGAGGGGGGTGGGGATGCTGAGAAGTAAACTTTCCATGTCGAACAACAACCCAACTTTCTTCTCACCAGAAACCCTCGCCTCGTCGCTCCGGTCCAACCTGAATCCCTCGTTCATCTAATAAGTATCAGTTGATTACTGGCAGGAAGAACGGAGCAAGCCATGATTCAGATTCGCCCCAGCGCCGAACGTGGTGGAGGAAACCACGGTTGGCTCGACACCAAACACACTTTCAGCTTCGCCGATTATTGGGATCCCAAGTGGATGGGATTCCGCTCGCTGCGCGTCATTAACGAAGACCACGTCGCGCCCAACACGGGATTTCCCACGCATCCGCATCGCGACATGGAAATCATCACCTACGTTCTTGAAGGCAAGCTCGAACACAAAGACAGCCTCGGAACCGGATCGGTGATCCTTCCCGGCGATGGACAGCGCATGACCGCAGGCAGCGGTATTCGCCACAGCGAGTTCAATCCCTCGACCACCGAGCCCGTACATCTTCTGCAGATCTGGATTCAGCCGGAGAAAGCAGCGCTGCCGCCGAGCTACGAGCAGAAGACTTTTCCCGAAGCTGAAAAGCGCGGCAAGCTTCGCCTGATCGCGTCGCGCAGTGCGAACGATGGATCGGTCAAGATCAATCAGGATGCGAAGCTCTATGTCTCCCTGCTGAAGCCCGGAGAAGAAGTCACACACGAGTTCGACGCGGGTCGCTACGGTTGGCTGCAAGTCGCGCGCGGCGCAGTAGAACTGAACGGAAAGAAACTCAATCAAGGCGATGGAGCCGCTATCAGCGACGAGAAGCATCTGAACATCAAAGGCACGGAAGACGCCGAAGTCTTGCTATTCGACCTGGCTTAAAGGCGTTCACCACAGAGGTCACTGAGGAACACAGAGGCTTACCCTGTGAACCTCTGTGCTCCTCCGTGGTGAAAGGTTTTTATGCAGCGTCACTTCCTCCGCTGCATCTCCCGATACGCCTCGCTCTTTGAAACTCCCCTCTCCTTTGCCACTTTCTTCAGCGCGGCCTTCTCGTCGATCTTCTCTTCCGCCATGATCTGTTGCACGCGCTCACGAATGCCCTGACGGCCAACCGCGGCCGTCGTCACATCTTGCTCCTCCGCCTTCCCAATCAGCAGCGTGATCTCACCCTTCACCGTCTCGCGCGCCTTCAGCGTTTGCAGCACCTCACTGGCCCGCCCACGCAGAAATTCTTCGTGGATCTTCGTCACCTCGCGCGCCACCACAACATGTCTCGTCCCGCCAAGCACATCGACCACATCCTCCAGCGCCTCCACGACCCGATGCGGTGCCTCGTAAAACACCAGCGTCCGCGGAGAACTCTTCACTGTCTCCAGCATGGTCCGCCGTTCCCCACGCTTCGCCGGCAAGAATCCGCTGAAGCGAAATGAATCCGTAGGCAGCCCGCTCGCCACCAGCGCCGCCAGAAAAGCCGACGCCCCCGGCACAGGAACCACTGGCAAGTGATGCCGGATCGCCAGCGTGATCAGCCGGTATCCCGGGTCGGAAATTCCCGGCATCCCTGCGTCGGTCACCAGCGCGACGCTCGCGCCCTCCTGCATCTCCTTGACCAGCTCCGCCGACTTTGTCATCTCATTGTGCTCGTGATAACTGGTCATGCGGGTCACGATGTTGTAATGGTTGAGCAGCTTCTGCGTCTGCCGCGTATCTTCGCACGCAATTACGTCCACTTCCTTCAGCACCCGCAGCGCACGCAGCGTGATGTCATCCAGATTCCCGATGGGTGTCGCCACCAGATACAACGCCGGTCCCAGGCTGGATTTCACATCGCTCATGGCCGGAGTCTAACACCGCTGGGGATTGCAGATTTCAGATTGGAGATTTCAATTGAAACCCCGCAGATTGCAGGCTGCCGTATCAATCCCAATCTGCAATCTAATCACCGTAACGTTTCGATCCGCGGGACGTTATGCTGGCGGAATCTCTAGGAGGCATGAACCATGACCCGAGCAGCCTTCCGCAAACTAGCCCTCTCGCTCCCCGAAACCGAAGAGCGTCAGCACATGAATCATCCCGACTTCCGCGTGGCCGGAAAAATCTTCGCCACGCTCGGCTACCCCGACAAAACCCGCGGCGTGGTCAAGCTCTCGCCCGAAGATCAGCACTACTTTTCGAAGGATTACCCCGACGTATTCATCCCCGTCAAAGGCACCTGGGGACGCCGCGGCGCCACCAGCGTCCAGCTCAAAGCCGCAACGAAGGATGTTCTAGCCAAAGCGATTCACGCCGCCTGGCGCAACACCGCCCCCAAGCGTCTGCTAAAATCGACGTGAAACAAAGTTGTCCCACGCAACCGTCTCACATCACATGCCACTTTACGAATATCAGTGCAAGAAGTGCGGCCATCGCTTCGAAAAAATCCAGAAGTTCTCCGACAAGATGGTCAAGAAGTGCCCTGACTGCGGCGGCCCCGTCGAACAGATGATTTCGGCTCCGGCAGTGCAGTTTAAGGGATCTGGCTGGTACGTCACCGACTACGCCAAAAAGTCGCACGCCCCATCTTCAGATTCGGGCAGCAAGGACTCGAAGGATTCGAAGGAAACAAAGAAGGAAGACAAGAAGCCGGAGAGTTCCTCAAAAGAGAGCAGCACCAAGAAAGCCGACAAGCACAAGTAAAACTTTTCGTCTGTCATCCTGAGGACCGCGTATTTTGCGGGCCGAAGGACCTGTGCAACCGCTGGCAGCGCATTGGACTCAAGCCAAGTGCACAGATCCTTCGCTGCGCTCAGGATGACAATGAGTAGGAATTTGAGTACTGACTTGTTCCTACTTTAACTCCCTCTCAAAGTGCTCCACAATCATGGTGAACAGATGCACGCGCGCATCTTTCCCTGCGATGCTGTGCGTCTTATTGGGATAAATCATCAGCCGGAACTGCTTGCCGGCGTTGATCAGCGCGTTAATCATTTGAATGCTGTTCTGGAAATGCACGTTGTCGTCGCTCGTTCCGTGCACCAGGAGCAAGGCCCCATGCAACTTGTCGGCTGACCTGGTCACATCCGACATTTCATATCCGGCCTTGTCGTCCTTGAGCAGCCCCATGTATCGCTCGGTGTAGATCGAGTCGTAGTTCGCCTGATTCGTCACCGGAGCCACGGCCACTCCGGCCTTGAAACGGTCCGAGTGGGTCATCGCATAGAGGGTCATCGACCCGCCATTCGACCATCCCCAGATTCCGATGCGGTCTTTGTCGAGCTGCGGATACTGCTCCAACAGTTGATCCAGCGCCGTCAGCTGATCCTTCAGCTCGACCGCACCGAACTCGTGCCGGATCGCGGTCTGGAACTTGCGATCGCGTCCCGGCGTGCCGCGATTGTCGACCGAGAAAATGGCAAAGCCTTTGCGCGACAGGATCTCGTCAAATGGATCGGGAACGCCCTTGCGCACCGTTTGGCCCGCAGGACCACCATAGATGTTGATGATGAGAGGAATCTTGCCGCTCGCCGCGCCGTCGGGAGGCAGCAACAAGCGACCATACAGAATTGTCCCATCATCGGCCTTGAACTCGAGATACTTCGGCGCCCTCAGCCCGTACTCAGCAATCTCATCGTGAGCTTTCCAGACCGGATTGCAGGCTCCCCCCACCGCGCACAGCGACAAGACCGGCGAGGCCTGCGGGCCGAAGTAGGTCTGTGTGTAGTGCTTGCCGTCATCGCTGAAACTCGCGAGGTGAAACCCTCCTTCCGTGGTCAGGGCTTTGAACCCGGATCCATCAAGCTGAACCGAGTAGATCTGCGTCTGCCGCGGATCATCCTTATTCGCTTCGAAGAACACCGTACCCGACGCTTCGTCCACGCCCTTGATGCCCAGCACTTCGTAGTCGCCCTTCTCCAGTTGGCGCTCCAGCTTCGCATCCGCCGCCATCGGATTCTGTTTGTCGAAGCTGTAGAGGTAAATGTGCATGTTCCCATCGCGCCAGCTCGGCCATAGAAACTGCCAGCTCGATTTCAGAAACCGGATCTCGGTATGCTCGAAGTCGAACCATGCGCCATCGTGCGTCTCCGTCAGCACCAGCCGAGGCTTCCCGGACTTCGTGTCCACGAAATACAAATCCATCTTGTCTTCCGCGCGGTTCAGCACCTCGGCCCAGATCACGCCATCCTTCACCCATCCAAATCGCGGGATGTAGAAATCTTCGTCTTTGGTCAGAGTGATCCACTTCGTTTTTCCCTTCTCCGCGTCCACCACGCCCAGCTTCACCACTGGATTCGGATCGCCCACCTTCGGATATTTCTCCTGATCCACGGTGGGATGCGTCGGCATCCAGTCGGTGATCGGATAGGTCGGAACACTCGTCTCATCCATGTGCAGGAACGCGATCTCCTTGCTATCCGGCGACCAGAAGTAATTGCTGCGCACAGCCAACTCCTCGGCATAGACCCAGTCGATGTCGCCGTTGAAGAGATTGTCCCCCGTATCTTTGGTGAGCTGCTTCTCGTTCTTCCCACTTACCGAATTAACGTACAGGTTGTGTTTGCGTACATACGCAAGGTGGTTTCCATCGGGAGAAAACTTCGGATCTCCACTCGGATCCCCAGCCGACGTAAATTGAACCGCCGTCTCTGTCCCCAGGTCGTAAAGCCAGAGCTGCCCCTGGGAATCGAAGATCAGATGTTTCGAATCCGGAGCCCACAGGTACGCGGCCACGTGATAGCGCGTCAGCCGCTCCTTCTCCCGCTCGTTCTTTACCTTGTTCACATCCGGGTCGAGCTTCGCCAGCTTCGCCGCGCTGACCAGCACTTTCGCCTCTCCGGTGGCGGCATCCACGTACCACAATTCGCCCTTTTCGCCCTTCTCATCGCGCTGCACAAATGAGAGCTTCGCCCCGTCCGGACTCCATTCCGTGGTCTCCGGACCGCGCCCAGCGAGCCCTCCTGGCTGAAACAGGGCGTCAATGGTCAGGGGTTTGGTGGGGGTGGTTTGAGCGTTCGCCAAAGTGGAAATCAAGGAAAATGCGAACAGAGCAAAATAAAGAAGAAAGCGAGTCTTGCTTTGCACGAAGTAACCTCACGGATAAGAAGTGACGACGCCCGGACGAAGCAACGAGTTTAACACCGAGCAACACAGAGTCTGCGCGGCTATCTCGGTGTTCCTTTGTGCACTCTGTGGTTCAGGCCTTTGGCCCTGCCTCGCGTGCTAAAATCAAAGCAGTCGGATGCTTCCAGACATAGAAAATCTGCTCAAACTGCAAGACACAGACAAGGAAATTCGCCGCCTGCAGGATGAGGTCGCCGAACTCCCGAAACGTGTCGCCGTCATCGAGCAGAAACTCGCCGGCACCAAAGCCCAACTCGATAAAGCCCAGGCTGCGGTCAAAGCCGACGAGGCGGCCCGCCGCAAGTACGAAACCAACATCAGCGACCTGCGGGGAAAGATCTCCAAGTACCGCGACCAGTCCCTCGACGTAAAGACCAACGAGCAGTACAAAGCCCTTCTGCACGAAATCCAGTTCGCCGAAAAGGAAATCGCAGCGAACGAAGACAAGATCCTTGAGCTGATGGTCAACGCCGATGCCCGCGACAAGGAAGTCAAAGCGGCGCAGGTGGAGCTGAAGGAGGAAATGGCCGAGATCGAGCAAGAGAAGGAACAGGCCCGGCAACGCACAGCCGTAGACGAAAAGCTACTGGCCGAGGAGCGAGCGAAGCGCAATCAGCTCCGGACCGGCGTTCGCGAAGACCTGCTGCGGCACTACGAGCGCGTCTCGAAATTCCGTGGCAGCGGCATCTCCGAGGTGCGCGATCACAAATGCATGGCCTGCCAGGTGATGTTGCGCCCGCAAACCTATAACGAAGTCCGGTCGGGCAAGGAGACCGTTGTGTGCGACTCCTGCCAGCGCATCCTCTATTTCAATCCAGCGGATGAGTTAGTTGAGAAGAAGGAGACGGTGCATCGGCCGAAGCGGCATCATCCCAAGATCGACGCTCCACAGGCCTGGTACTACCGCCCTGAGTTCGCCGGAGATGGCGAGGTATTCCTCTGCCTTACGAATATCAGCGGCCAAGCCAGCCGGCGCGTTTACGACATTCACACTGGACGCCTGATCGGTGACATCCTCATCCGTGAAGGCGACTTCCGTCAGGCCTTTCCCGAAGACATTACCGGTTCCACGCGCCTGAACGGCAACTGGTCAGAAGAAGAGCTCGACGGTTTCGGCGGCGAGCTTCCCATGGTGATTCTCGACTCGTTGCGCACCGACCTCGACGCCGCCCGCCACGAAGCCAGCTCCGGCTCGCATGTGAAACCCGCGGTTCCCGTCCCCACCGAACAAGCCACCCACTAGAGATCAATGTAGGGACAGCCGCCTCGGCTGTCCGTCGAGCGAAGCTCGACTCTATTCTTTTCAGTCTTCTGACAGTATCTTGCTAAACAAGAATTGGCCTTGTGCCTCGGGTTATCCGGTCGCTTCTTTGTGGAGCGTGGCCCGCACCGACCAAACCAGGCCGCCGCTAGCAAAGCAAGCGATCAACGCACCGAACCACGGCACGCCGCCATCGAACTGCTTCCCATCCCTGTCGTAATAAAGGGACCATTTTGGTTTTTTCAAGTACGTTCCGACAGGCATACTTCGTGGCAAGGAATCGGATGTCGCTCCTGCAACATATTCAGAAACTCGACCGTCTGGTCCCCGCAAATTGTATTTGGTTGAGTATCGGGAACCTCGAGTCGGAGGGACGTCCTCTGCGAATCTAGCCTGATGTAGGGCCGCAGCCATTAGCCACAGGCATGCGACCAAAAGCAAGCAGAAGAGGACGATTGGCCAGTTCGAGATAATACCTGTCATAGCGACTCAGACAGTATGCAGCTGAGGTCGCTCGGTTGCCGCATTACGACGGTAAGGTTCGGCTTCGAGCGAGCGGTGACGATCAAAATTGGTCGTTGTCACTCCTAGAAGACACTTCCGCGGCCGATTTGCGGACGAGTGCTTATCTCGGAAGTGTCAGGCGTTACCATGTTCCCATGCCCCCGAGTCCTGCACGGTCTGATTTCCCCAAAGTCAAAGTCTCTCCCCGCGGCGTGTCCCGCCTGAAATCAGGACATGTCTGGGTCTACCGCTCGGACGTGCTGGACGCGGACGGGATTCCTCCGGGCTCCCTCATAGCTGTCACGGATCAGCGCGGGAAACCGCTAGGCACGGCCCTCTACTCGAGTTCTTCGCAAATCGCGATCCGGATGATCTCTCACGAGCCCGTTCCTGATTTCCCGGCCCTGCTGCGCCGCCGCATCGCCGACGCGATCGCTTACCGAGAGAAACTCGTCCGCGACACCGACGCTTACCGGCTCATCTTCAGCGAAGCCGATTTTCTCCCCGGCCTCATCGTCGACCGCTACAACGACATTCTTTCGCTTCAGATTCTTACCCAGGCGATCGACGCCAACCCTGTCCGCGAAACTGTCATCTCTGAATTAGTCAATCAACTCAGCCCCGCGTCGGTGATCGAGCGAGTCGACCCACGCGTCCGCGAACTCGAAACCCTTCCGCCCCGCGCTTCCGGTCTCGTACACGGAGACAAGACCGCAACCACTTTCACCATGAACGGCGTGCAGTTCCATTTCGACGCCCTCGAAGGCCAGAAGACCGGAGCCTTCCTCGACCAGCGCGAGAACTACGCCGCGGCCGCTGAGTACGCTCACGGCAAGGCTCTCGATGTCTTTTGTTATCAGGGAGGCTTTGCGCTTCACCTGGCCCGGGTCTGCGACCAGGTGACTGGCGTCGACAGCTCCCGTCCCGCGCTGGAAGTCGCCGATCAGAATGCCGCCCTCAACCGCCGCGAGATCGAATGGATAGAAGCCAACGCCTTCGACCTGCTGAAGGACTACGCCGCGTCCAGCCAACAGTACGACACCGTGGTGCTCGACCCGCCCGCTTTCGCCAAGACGAAGCGGGATCTCGACTCCGCTCTCCGCGGCTACAAAGAATTGAACCTGCGCGCGTTGAAGATGCTGCGTCCGGGCGGAGTGCTCGTGACCTGCTCTTGCTCCTATCACGTCAACGAATCCAGTTTCCTGGAGATGCTGGGCTCGGCGGCGCTTGACGCACATCGGACCCTGCGACTTCTTGAGGTCCGAGGGCAGGGAAAGGATCATCCCGTATTGCTGAATGTCCCCGAAACCGCATACTTGAAATGCGTCATAGGGCACGTAACATAAAGCAAAATAAGGAAATCCAATATTTGACAATAATACGCTCAACTTTTATGCTTCTTTTACGCTAACCATGCGTCTAATTTAGTGACCGCGCCAGGGCCTGTTGAGGCCAAATGCCGGTCAAAAATTCAAGTTCTGATCAAACACCATTTCTGAAGGAGGATTTAGCCATGACCGTATTAACCCGTTGGGAGCCATTTCGTGAATTCAGCACGCTACAGGACCGCATGAACCGTCTGTTCCGCGAGTCCTTCAATGATGCTGGCCGGGATGAATCCCTCACCACCTCGAGCTTTGCCCCCGCCGTTGATGTCTACGAAGATGAGCACAAGGTCGCATTGAAGATTGAAGTGCCCGGAATCGACGAGAAGGACATTGATGTCCGCGTGGAAAACAACACGCTGACCGTTCATGGCGAGCGCAAGATCGAGAAGGACGAGAAGGAAGAGAACTACCGTCGTGTGGAGCGTCAGTATGGCAGCTTCACCCGCACCTTCACTCTGCCCCAGACCGTGGACACCGAGAACGTCTCGGCAACCTACGACAAGGGCGTCCTGAGAATCACGCTGCCGAAGAAAGCCGAAGCGAAGCCGAAGCAGATCAAGGTCAACGTCGGCTCAGAAAAGCAGATCGAAGCCAAGGGCCCCAGCAAAGCCGCGTAAGACAACGCCCACGTAGGGACAGCCGCCTCGGCTGTCCCGCGAAGGCGAAGCCAAGTGGCGCGGGAAGCGGATCTGCTGTAGAGGTGATCGCTTCCCGTGTTGCTGCAGAGTTCAGGAGCTTGGCAGTCGGCCAGTGTTGGCCGACAATGGGTCTGTGAAAGAAACTCTGGAAGCCATTAACAGGATGCAGGCCGACGGCGTAATCGAACAGTACGCCATCGGAGGAGCGGTCGGAGCAACCTTTTACCTTGAGCCTGCCGCTACCCTCGACGTGGATGTTTTCGTGACTCTGCCGGCCGTCGAAGGCAGCTCGCTGTTAACGCTTTCTCCGATTTACGACTATCTGCGAGCACACGGTGGCACGGTGCGACACGAACACATTGTCGTCGGGGGATGGCCGGTCCAGTTTCTGCCTCCCGCCAATGACCTGGAACGTGAGGCGATCGCTGAAGCCGTGGAAACCACGGTTCAGGGAGTTTCTACCCGCGTGATGACCGCGGAGCATCTGGTGGCGATCGCTCTCGAAACCGGCAGAGCCAAAGACAACATCCGTATCTTGCAGTTCATTGAGCAAGAAGCAGTCAACCGCATCAAGTTAACTGACGTTCTCGAGCGCCAGGGTCTGACCAAGAAGTGGCAGGAATTCGAGCGAAGGTATCTGGAGGGGAACCGTGGGTAATCCAGAAATGCGAAAACAGCTTGCCTCACTGAGCTTCAGCGAGAAAGTTGAGATTCTCGAAAAGCTCAGGGATCGCAGCTTGGCTTTCGCTGCCGCGGGTCCGAGAGACCATCGCGTCCACCGGGCCGGTGGATTTTGCAAGTGTTCGGACTGGGAGCCATGTGGCTGCGGCCATCAGCCTCCTTATCATTGCATGTGGTGCTGTCAGGATCTCAGTATGGAGCAAGTAGCCATCGCCAAGAAGCGTGGCTTTTATTCAAGGGAAAAGAGATAAGTATCATGCCTATCCGTTGGGACAAATTCACCGTTAAGGCACAAGAAGCTGTCCAGCGCGCGAACGAGCTCGCCTCCGAGCACGGCAATC
Organism: Terriglobia bacterium; assembly: GCA_020073385.1. Lineage (GTDB taxonomy): Bacteria > Acidobacteriota > Terriglobia > Terriglobales > Acidobacteriaceae > Sulfotelmatobacter. The sequence continues at coordinate 30,640 of JAIQFH010000034.1, forward strand.
CCGAGCTGCAGCCGATTCATTTGCTTGCAGCACTGCTCGAAGACAAAGAAGGCATCGTTCCGCCGGTGCTCGAGAAGATCGGCATTGGTCCGCAGGCCGTTCTGAGCGAGGTCTACGCCGAAATCGAGAAGCTTCCGAAGGTTTCGGGACAGGCCTCTCAGGTCACAATGTCGAACGACGTCAACAAGCTGCTTGAGCAGGCTTTCAAAGAAGCCAGCAACTTCAAGGATGAGTATGTCTCCACCGAGCACCTGCTGCTTGCGATCACGCACCTGAAGCGCGACAAAGCGCAGCAGATCCTGGCGCAGTACGGGGCAACCTACGACGCGATCCTGAAGGCGCTCACGGTGGTTCGCGGATCGCAGAAGGTCACCGATCAGAATCCCGAAGCCAAGTACCAGGCGCTGGAGCGTTACGCTCGCGACCTGACCGAACTGGCGCGCCGCGGCAAGCTCGATCCAGTCATCGGACGCGATGAAGAAATTCGCCGCGTCGTGCAGGTACTTTCGCGCCGCACCAAGAACAATCCCGTGCTGATCGGCGAACCCGGCGTTGGCAAAACCGCCATCGTGGAAGGCCTGGCGCAGCGCATCATCTCGGGTGACGTTCCCGAAGTTCTCAAGAACAAGCGCGTCGTCGCGCTCGATCTCGGAGCGATGCTTGCGGGCGCGAAGTATCGCGGTGAGTTTGAAGACCGCCTAAAAGCCGTTTTGAAGGAGATCGAAGACTCGCAGGGCCAGATCGTTCTCTTCATTGACGAACTGCACACGCTCGTCGGAGCCGGTGCGGCCGAAGGTGCCATCGACGCTTCGAACATGTTGAAGCCGGCGCTGGCTCGTGGCGAGCTCCGGGCTATCGGCGCGACCACACTGAACGAGTATCGCAAGTACATCGAGAAAGACGCTGCGCTCGAACGCCGCTTTCAGATCGTCTTCGTTGGAGAGCCGAACGTTGAAGACACGATCGCGATCCTGCGTGGCCTGAAGGAAAAATACGAAGTCCATCACGGGGTGCGCATCAAGGATTCGGCCATCGTCGCCGCAGCGACGCTTTCGCACCGCTACATTTCCGATCGATTTCTGCCGGACAAGGCCATCGATCTGATCGACGAAGCAGCGGCATCGCTGCGCATACAGATCGACTCGCTTCCGACCGACATCGATCAGCTCGAACGGCGCGCCACGCAACTAGAAATTGAGAAGCAGGCACTCAAAAAGGAAGACGATCCGAATTCGAAGGAACGGCTTGCGGTCATCGAGAAGGAACTGGCTGAGATTCGCGAGAAATCGAATACCCTCAAGGCGAATTGGAAAAAGGAAAAAGATCTGATCGCGCGCATTCGGGCGCTGAAGGAAAAGATCGAACAACTCAAGACCGAAGAGCAAGCCGAGTTACGCAAGGGCAACAATGAGCGCGTGGCGGAGATCCGCTATGGACTCATTCCTCAAGCCGAGCAAGAACTCGCCAAGCTCAGCAAGCAAATCGAGAGCCAGGGCAAGCAGCGCATGCTGAAAGAAGAAGTCGACGAAGAAGATGTCGCGCGCATCGTCTCCAAGTGGACGGGAATTCCCGTCTCCAAGATGCTCGAAGGTGAGGTCAAAAAGCTGGTCACGATGGAAGAGCGCCTGCGCCAGCGAGTCGTCGGCCAGGATCCGGCGTTAGAACGCGTTGCCAACGCAATTCGCCGTTCCCGCGCAGGCTTGAGCGATCCCAAACGGCCTATTGGCTCGTTCATCTTTCTGGGTCCAACGGGCGTCGGCAAGACCGAACTTGCCCGCGCACTCGCCGAATTTCTGTTCGACGACGAACGCTCGATGATCCGCATCGACATGTCCGAGTACATGGAGAAGCACTCGGTCGCTCGCCTGATCGGCGCTCCTCCCGGATATGTGGGCTACGAAGAAGGCGGACAGCTTACCGAGCAAGTGCGTCGGCGTCCGTATTCGGTGGTGCTGTTCGATGAAATCGAGAAGGCGCATCCGGATGTGTTCAACGTTCTGCTGCAGATCATGGACGATGGCCGGCTGACCGATGGCAAAGGCCGCGTGGTCGACTTCAAGAACACGATCATCATTATGACGTCGAACATCGGGTCGCAGCTTTTGCAGGCCGAAGGCATTCGTTCGGACGCAGAGTTTGAGGTGGCGGCGCAACAGGTGCAGAACTTGTTGCACTCGCACTTCAGGCCGGAATTCCTGAACCGCGTGGACGATATCATCGTCTTCCGTCCGCTCGGAAAAGATCAGCTGGTCAAGATCATCGAACTGCGGCTGGAAGATGTTCGTCGCTTGCTGGCCGATCGCAAGATTTCGCTCGAGCTTACCGATGTAGCGAAAGAGCTGATCATGGCGCAAGGCTACGATCCGAACTTTGGTGCGCGTCCATTGAAACGCGCCATCCAGAAGCTCATTCAGGATCCGCTGGCGTTGAAGATTCTCGACGGAGAAATCTTGCACGGCGATCATGTGGTGGTAGATGCCGACAAGAAAGCGGGCAAGATGACCTTCGAAGTCAGCAAGCGCGTTGGGGAGAAGGAACCGACAAAAGCGAAGCGCTAAGAGCGCAGAAGAATCGCAATCGCGGTGATTCCGAGCTGACGCTGCATAGAAACCCTTCACCAAAGAGGAGCACAGAGGTTCACAGAGTAAACCTCGGTGTTCCTGCGTGCCCTCTGTGGTAAGAGCCGTTTATCACTTTCCCGCTAATTCTTTCTTCACCAGCTCACTAACCGTCTTCCCATCCACGCGCATGCCTGACGCTGCGAACTTCGCCATGGCGTTCTTCATCACGGTGCCCATGTCTTTCATGGTGGGAGCACCCATCTCGGCGATTGTGGCTTTGACTCCGGCGGCGATGTCGGCCTCGCTGGCGGCTTTCGGCAGGTAGCCCTCGATCACGATGATTTCGGCGGCTTCTTTGTCGGCCATCTCCTGGCGTCCGCCTTTAGTGAATTGCTCGATCGACTCTTTGCGCTGCTTGATGAGCGTGGCCAAGACCGCCTGGGACTCCTTGTCGTCGAGCGGTGACATCTTTTCGACGGTCTTCAGTTGAAGCGCGCTCTTGACCATACGAAGAGTGGAGAGACGCGCTTCCTCTTTCGCCTTCATGGCGGTGACAATGTCTTTTTGAATCTGATCGACTAGGGGCATGGGGGAATTATAGATTGTGAACGTGAGAGACAAAACAGCTGAAAACATTCCGGCGCTTGAAAAAAGCTGGTTGATTGGTCTGAGCGGCCTTTTCCTGCGATTTTCATCGGAACAAAGCTCGAGTCTGATGCATCACATGGGCATGGAGGAATCATCATGAGCAAACTCGCAATTTGGGCGCAACTCGAGGCCAAGCCTGGCAAAGAGAAGGAACTTGAGGAATTCCTGAAGTCGGCGCAACCGTTGGCGGAGCGGGAGCCTGGGACCGTAACGTGGTACGCCATCAAAATGGGTCCGGGGAAGTACGGCATTTTCGACACATTCGCCGACGAGAACGGGCGCAATGCCCACTTGAACGGGGAGATTGCCAAGGCGCTCTTTGCCAAGGCGAATGAACTGCTCGCTCAGCCACCAAGGATTGATAAGCCAGAGATACTTGCCTCGAAACCAGCCCGCTAAGCAACTGGATTTCGGAATCGTCGCAGACTGCGGCAGGGCGCAGTGTCCCAGTGCGTATCGCGTGACCAAGATCACTGCATAAAAGCGTAGTTTGCGCTACAGGTCTTGTCGCGCAGACGTGCTCTGCGCCGGGCCTTCCTATAAACTAAGTAACTATTCCTACACCCAAGGACTCCGCTTATGTTGCATAAGAATCGTCTTTTTACTCCCGGGCCGACGCCGCTGTTGCCGGCGGCGCAGACGGCCATGGCTTCATTTACGGCGCATCATCGCACGGCGGATTTTAAGGCGCTGTTTCAGCGTGTGCTCGCTGACATGAAAGAATTCATCGGCACCAAGAACGACGTCCTGGTTCTGGCCTGTTCCGGCACCGGTGTGATGGAGGCTTCCGTTTCGAATCTCACCTCGCCGGGCGACAAGGTGCTGGTATTGACCGCGGGCAAGTTCGGCGAGCGTTGGACGGGGTTGGCAAAGGCTTTTGGCTGCAACGTCGACGTGCTGAGCGTTCCGTATGGAGAGACGTTTTCGCTGGAAGACATCCGCGCCCGCGTGACGCCGAATGTGCGGGCTGTGTTCGTGCAGGCGACGGAGAGTTCGACCGGAGCACGCCATGATGTGCAAGGGATCGCGAAAATTGTGCGGGCTCAAGGGGACGACACACTTCTGGTCGTAGATGCCATCACGGGACTGGGCACGACGCATCTCGATGTCGATGACTGGGGCGTGGACGTGATCATCGGCGGATCGCAGAAAGCATTGATGATGCCTCCGGGCCTGGCGTACTGCGCGGTCAGCGAGCGCGCGTGGAAGCGGATGGATGCAACGACTTCTCCGCGCTTTTATTTTGACATGCGCAAGGAGCGGAAGTCGGCGGCAAAGGGAGAGACAGCTTATACGCCGGCGACATCGTTGTTTGCGGCGTTGGGAGCGGCACTTGAATTCGTGCGCGGCATGGGCAAGGGCGATCTCGCCAAAGGACGGGAGGAACTGGTCAACAACGCAGAGCTATGCGCGGAGATGACACGCGCGGGAGCGAAGGCACTCGGGTTGAAGCTTTATGCCTCGACGCCGGCCGCCGCGCTCACAGCGATCTCCGCGCCTGATGGACTGGATTCGGGGAAGATTGTGAAAGAGTTCCGCGAATCATTCGACGCGGTGGTGGCGAACGGACAGGGTGAGATGAAAGGCAAACTGTTCCGGATCGCGCACATCGGGTACTACGACTATCTCGACACAATCGGCATTCTCGGCGCGCTGGAGCATGTGCTGGCCCGGGTCACCGACAAGAGCGTCGAATATGGCGTATCCGTGCGGGCGGCTCAGCAGGTGTACGCCCGCAGTCACGAAGTGGCGCTGGCGGCCCGGTAAAACGATGGTATCCAGGCCGTAGCTGAAACCGGGCTTAGTTGATCGCGAAGGGCATCGCGGCAGAGGTTTGCGCGGGTGTTCCGCCACCGTAAATGCCGCCACTGCTTGTCGCCGGGTTGGTGACGGTGATCTGGACGGTTGTGGCAGTCGCGACTGCCGACGCCGGGACTGAGATCGTGAGCTGTCCGGCAGTGACGTAGGTGGTCGTCTGAGCAACGGAATTCCAGTTCACGGTGGCCTTCGACGCGAAGTTGCTGCCGTTCACGGTGAGCATGAATGTCGGGTCGCCAGCGTGCGCGCTTGTGGGATTCAGTGTCGCGATTGCGGGCATGCTTCCGGCACCTGAGCCAGAGGGCTTGGAGTAGCCGCAGGCAAGAGTTACGGCAATCAATGTCCCTAGCAAAATCGTGTTGACCGTTTTCATAGTGTTCTCCGAGGGGCGGAGGCCCATTGGGACGGAGTTTAGAAAACGAGCGTGGCGGGATTGTCAGCAGCGTGTCATTTTCCCGTCAATGTTATGTCAGTCGCATTTTCTCCAACAGCCTCATATACATACAAAGGAACGCACTCATGAAAATCATTGTGGCGGAGAAGATCTCGTCCTCAGCCGTGGCGCAGTTGCAGGAGCCGGGGTGGACGGTGCTCACTGCAGATCAATTGGACGGGAAGCTCGCTGAACATCTCGAATCTGCCGACGCTCTGATCGTGCGCTCCGCTGTGCAGGCCGATGCCAAGCTGCTGGCGCATGCGAACAAGCTGCGGGTGATCGGACGGGCTGGCGTTGGCGTGGACAATATCGATCTGGAAGCGGCCACGCACAAGGGCATCGCGGTGATGAATACGCCAGGGGCCAATGCAGTAGCGGTCGCGGAGCAGACGATTGGGATGATGTTGGCCATGGCTCGTCACCTCTGCCGCGCGGATGCACTGATGCACGCCGGCAAATGGGAGAAGAAATCTCTACAGGGAACCGAGTTGCGCGGGAAGACTCTGGGAGTGGTCGGGCTGGGGCGCATCGGGATGGAAGTGGCGCGGCGGGCGCGCGCGTTTGGGATGGAGTTGATCGGGCACGATCCCTTCGTTTCCGTGTCGGTGGCGAAGGAGCAGGGGATCCGGCTGGCGGAACTCGATGAAGTCTACGCGGCGGCAGACTACATTACACTGCACGTCGGATTGACACCGCAGACGAATGGGATGATCAACCAAACTTCGATTGCAAAGATGAAGAAGGGTGTCCGGCTGGTGAACTGTGCGCGCGGGGAATTGGTGAATGAGGCTGATCTGGCGGCCGCGCTGAAGGATGGGCGCGTCGGGGCGGCGGCGATCGATGTGTTTGTCGAGGAGCCTCCAAAAAACTCGCCTTTGCTGGCGCTGGACAATGTCATTCTGACGCCGCACATCGGCGGGTCGACCCACGAAGCGCAAGAAGCGGTTGGCGTGCAGATTGCGCGGCAGGTGAAGGAATATCTGAAGCACGGCGTGATCCAGAACGCGGTGAATGTGCCTTCCGTGTCGGCCGAGGAATATGCGGTGATGCAGCCGTACATCATTTTGGCCGAGCGGATGGGAGCATTCCTGGCGCAGGTTTCCGAAGGGTCGCTGGAAGAGATTTCGATTCGTTACAGCGGGCATATCGCCGACTGGAAGACGGAGTTGATCCGCAACGGGGCGATCAAAGGGATCCTGAACCAGGCGCTCGAGGAGAAGGCCAATCTGGTGAATGCCGCGACCATTGCGGACGAGCGCGGGTTGCGCGTATTGGAGTCGCACAAGGCCAAGGCCTCAACAGGCGGCGCCGGCAGCGTGCTCTCGATTTTTCTGAAAACCTCAACCGAAGAGCACATGGTCAAGGGCGCGGTGCTGCATGGAGCGGCTCCGCGGCTGCTGCATGTGGATGGCATTGACGTGGAGGCGCCGCTGGAGCGCAATCTGATTTATATGCGCAACCGCGATGTGCCGGGCGTCATCGGGAAAGTAGGGACGATTCTGGGCGAAGAATCGATTAACATTGCAGACTTCTCGCTGGGGCGGCGCAGCGGAGAGCAGACTTCCGATCAGCCGCGGGAAGCGATTGCAGTCGTACACGTGGATGGCGCGGTGCCGGATGTTGTGTTGACACGGCTGCGCGGGATTCCGGCGGTGCAGAGGGCGAAGGGCGTGAGGCTTTTCTAAAGCGATTTCAGATTGTAGATTTCAGATTGAACCGCATCCTTGAGCGCCTGGCGCTCCCAATGTGCATTGCGGCCGCCGGCATTTTCCAAAATCTGCACTCTGAAATCTACAATCTGCAATCTCAGGATTCCGATTCGTCTCGTCTTAGCTTGCGGCTTTCGGCAAGCAGTGACATCGAGTGCATCAGATTCTGCAGGGTGACGATGCCCACCAGGCGTTGGTCTTCCACCACGGGAATAATGCTTGAATTACGCGCTGTAAGCTTGCGGAACGCCGTCCCAAGGGAGTCCTGGCGGACGGAAACCTCGAAGATCTTGCTCATTACGGCCTGGACGTAGCCGTTGCCTTCAGCTCGTAGCGCATCGAGAATTCGTTGACGCGAGATCACTCCCACCATATCGCTGCCGCGCACCACGGGAAAATCGTCCTGTAAGGAATGGACCGCCTTCTCCAGCGCATCTTCCAACGTATCGGCCGGTGAAAGAGTGGCGAAGTCAGTGAGCATCACCTCTTCGAGCCGGACGTTATCGAGTACGGACTGGAACACCAGCGCGCGTTCCTCAAGTTGCGCTGCCGAGAAGATAATCACGCCCACCATCGTGAGCCAGGGATCGGTGAACAGGCCGGCGAAGATGAGGACCATGGACATGGCGGTGCTGATGGTGACTGCGCGGCGCGTGGCGGCAGAAACATCCATCGTGCGCGCGAAGTAGACGCGCACCAGGCGCCCGCCATCGAGTGGGTAAGCGGGCAGAAGATTCACAAACGCCAAATAGATGTTCGCCCAAACGATGCTGCGGGGCAGGTTCGTCCCTTGCAGGAAAGGCCACTTCCATAACTCGATCCCGCTGTTGGTGGCAGTGATGACGGCGGCCGCGAGACTCGCGAGAGCCAGATTCACCAGGGGTCCGATGAGCGCAATCCGAACTTCGCGCTTCCACATCAGAGCGGTGGGCTGCTTCTCGACGCGCGATTCGTCATACAGAGCGACACCGGTAAGCGGCAGAAGAATGACAGCTTTGGGAACCAGTCCGAAGCGGCGCGCAGCCAGCATGTGTCCGAACTCGTGGGCGGCGACGCAAGCGAGGATGATACCGACTAATGCCAGGTCGCGAGCTCCATTCGCGTTCTGCTGCCGGGTCGCGTAGTCGGTCCAGTAAATGAAGACGGGCAGGATCAGAAACGTGAGGTGGATGCGGACGTCCACCCCGAAGATACGCCCCACAGAAATGGACCAGCTTCGCATAGGCCTCGCTACTTTTATTTTACATGCTTGGATATAGTGACTGCGGCACCCAAAAGTGCAGAGCCATGCGGGTAATTGCAGGAAAATACCGGAGCCGGCCACTGCGGTCCCTGCGCGGCATGGACATACGTCCGACTTCAGATCGCATGCGGGAAACTCTGTTCAATGTGCTGACCGCGGGGAATCCCGAGGCGCTGGTGGGAAGCGTGTGGCTGGATCTTTTTGCCGGAACCGGCGCGGTCGGCATCGAGGCGCTGAGCCGTGGTGCCAAAGAAGTACACTTCGTGGAGAGCTCGGGTGCAGCAACCGAGGCGATCCGCAAGAATCTTCACAGCCTGGGAATCACTGCGGGTTTTGAGGTTGTGCAGCAAGAATTGCCGCAGGCTTTCTGGCGCATGGAACGGGATCGGGTAGCGGCGGATGTGGTGTTTATCGACCCGCCATATCGGATGAAGGACGCTTATACACGAACGCTGGGAGCATTGGCGGAATCGTCGCTTATCTGGGCGATGTCGGTGGTGATTGCCGAGCACGAGCAGAAGTTCGATCCTGGGCAGGAGTTTGGGTCTCTACGCAGATTCCGGCGTCTCGTGCAAGGAAGCACAGCGCTCAGCTTCTATCGGTTGGGAAGCAGCGGAGACGTGAGAGTGTGAACTGATTCCGCGGGGCTTCGCCCCACGCGGGACAGCCGAGAAGGCTGTCTCTACATGATCAGCTCGTTTGTTCGGCGAACGATGGGATGCTGCATCTCCTGGAGTTCGTTCTTCACCATATTCAGGCCGGCCACGCATCCTTCGAAATTCTGCGAGAGGTTGGCAAAAAGCGGCGCGACCTTGGCGTATTCGAAGTGTTCGAACTTGGAGACGATGTAGTAGCTCTCTTTGCCGGCCTTCATCCAATCGACAAAATTCTCGAGGCGCTGGCGGCGAAGCCGGAAATGATTGATGCTCTCCGGGAACATTCCGGCGAAAAATAGCGTGTAGTCGCCGATGTGCTTGCGCACCTGGCGCTCGCGGTCAAATGAAGGAGCCGGGCCGTAGACCGGATCGGATTCGAGCAGCATCTCGCCGACGTCGCTGAGAGGACGATTGAACGCATTGTGAATCTTGAACAGTTGCTCGGCGTCACAGAACTCTGCCAGCAGATGAGAGACGTATGCCACAACCTGCGGATCGCGGATGCCGATCTCCTCGGCGTAATGACGTCCCACTAAATCCTGAAACAACTCCTGCAACGGATGCGATTCCGATATCATCTAGGCCCCCCTGAACTCCGCTCCAAACGCGGAATTGCAACCACCTTGCGACACTACATAACCCGGTTTGCTGTTCAAGCGCAAGTGACTTTTGTTTATCTGTGCCATCGATTTCTCTAATGAATTAGAAGCGAGCGCAACTGAATCAAGTTGTGCGTGCGGAACATCAGAAAGAATGCGCGACGCGCATCATTTCGGCGCGAAATCCCCTGTAGTTTGTTGGCACTTGAAAGCGACGGCTGCCAATCGTCGGCCTAACGTAGGTTCGAAATGTAGAATTGGCGGTCCACGGAGGAAATGCATGGCAAGGCAGAACATAGCAAGCGGGGTCAAATGGGAGCCCATTGTTGGTTACTCTCGTGCAGTGAAAGTGGGTTCGACTGTCCATGTCTCGGGCACAACAGCCACCGGTGCTGACGGAAAAATCGTCGGCATCGGGGATGTGTATGCGCAGACGGTGCAGACGCTGAAGAACATCGAGAGCGCGCTGGGGAAGGCTGGAGCGGGCATGAAGGACGTGGTGCGCACCCGCATCTACGTGGTCAACATTGCGGAGTGGGAGAAGGTCGGGAAGGCGCATGGGGAATTTTTCCGCGATATCCGTCCGGCCACATCGATGGTGCAGGTGTCGGCACTCATCTCGCCCGAGATTCTGGTTGAGATCGAAGCGGATGCTTTCGTGGGATAAGCGTCATGGCAGCGGCTTCGACATGGTCACAAAGTGGCAAGGCAGCTTGGTGGGCAGTTCGGAGGGAAAAGGCTCGGTGCCGGTTTCGACGTAGCCGCGGCGTTTGTAGAAAGCTTGATTATCCTTGCGCAGATCGATGGTTTTGAGATCCATGAAGCGACATCCGGCTCGGGCGCAACGCAGTTCAGCCTCGCGCATGAGCATGGAGCCGACGCCTGCTTTCTGCCGCGCCGGGTCGACTGATAGCAAGCCCAGGTACGCTCGTTCACCCCGGAGCTCCAGGTAGACGCAGCCGGCGAGCCCACCTTCGTCATCGGCAACGAGGAACTCTCCTTTCGCCAACAACGAGTGAACCACTTCAAGATCGACGCGGTCGCGGTCGATAATGAAGCCCTCAGCCTTGCGGAAAGCCGAGTTGATCAAGTCCATGAGAACCTCGGCATCCGCATTGCCGGCCATACGTAATTGCACAGCATCGACCTCCGGTTGAGATCGCCAGGGCGGTCCAGCACTTCTTGGGGTAGAATCCCTCCCGCGATTATCAGACGAAATCCGTCGTAAGACCAGGCGGCGACATCGCGCCACGATAACCTGGGGAGGAGCCAGTGAAGACAATTTCTTATGTCGTGTTTCTCGCATTCGTGCTGAATGCGGTTGCTCAGGTGCCAACTGCTCCAACGGTTACAGTCATTCGTGCCGGTACGCTGATCGACGGGAAGTCAGACAAGCCGCGGCACGATCAGGTGATCGTGATTCGCGGGAACCGCATTGAGAGTATTTCTGATGCGGGGAGCGCGAAGACACCTGTGGGCGCGACGGTCATCGACCTCTCGCAACAAACGGTTCTTCCGGGTCTCATCGATTCGCACACGCACATCTTTTTGCAGGGAGAGGATCCGGCCAAAGGCGGCTACGACGCCAACATTCTGAATGCACCTCTGGCGCTACGGGCCGCTCGCGCCACAGTTGCCGCGCGCAGAGCGCTGGAGCAAGGCTTCACCACCTTGCGCGATGTCGAGACCGAAGGCGCGGGCTACGGAGACGTCGGCATCAAGCAAGCGATCAACATGGGTTACATTCCGGGGCCGCGGCTGATCGTCTCGACACGAGCGATCTCGAGCACAGGTGGCTACAACCTCGAAGGCTATGCGCCAGAGCTGGAAATGCCGAAGGGCGCGCAGATTGCAGACGGTCCGGTGGAGGCTCGCAAGGCGGCGCGCGAGCAGCTCGATCACGGCGCGGACTGGATCAAGGTCTACATGACGCATCGCTCATGGGTGGGAAAGAACGGTGAGCTGGTTGCGCAGCCGACGTTCACGGTCGAGGAATTGCGCGCCATCGTGGACGAGACTCACGGTTGGGGCAAGAAGGTCGCGTGCCACGCCTACGTAGGCATCGGCCTGCAACGCGCCCTCGACGGCGGCTGCGATTCCATCGAGCACGGCTTGGATCTCGACGATGCGGCCATCGCACAGATGCTCAAGCAGGGGACGTGGTACGTGCCCACCCTGAGTGTCTATTACACCGATTGGGCGCCACCCGATACGCCTGACGGGAAGCGCGATCGCTTGCGAGCTTCGGTGCACGAAGTTTCGTTCAAGAAGGCGCTGAAGTCGGGTGTGAAGATCGTATTCGGCACCGACATGGGAGGCATCCCCTGGACCGAACCGATCGCGCAGGAGTTCTACCGGATGGTGGAGTTCGGCATGCAGCCGATGGATGCGATCCAGAGCGCCACCTCGCGCGCCGCAGTGATGCTCGATCGGGAAGGTGAGATCGGCGTGCTCGCACCGGGCGCTCTCGCAGACATCATTGCTGTCCCGGGCGATCCGCTCAAGGACATCAAGCAGCTCGGGAATGTGCAATTCGTCATAAAGGATGGACAGGTGTTTCGTGGAAGGTGAAGACTCACCACAGAGGACACAGAGGAGCACCGAGGAAGGCGATTTCTTCCGGATTTCCCTTGACATCCGCTTGGCCGTGAGCATAATGCGTCAATCCAGTCTCCCAGGTCTTTCGGATCCTGAGCCGTCGGAGGTAGTTATGAGCGTGCTGGAGCTTTGTGACCGGGAAATCGCGGCAGTGGGCCTTGACGCAACCGTCGGCGAGGCCATCAATAAGATGCTCGATCACCATGTTGGAGCGGTCGCGGTGGTCGACAGTGAATACCGGGTGGCCGGGATATTCACCGAGCGCGACGTGCTACGCAAGCTGTCGCTGACGCGCCTCGATCCGCAGAGTACATCCGTGCGCGAGCTGATGACTACGCCGGTGGAGATGGCCACGCTGGGTACGGGAGCGGGCGAGGCGCTGAGCATCATGCTCGAGCGGCACTTCCGGCATCTGCCTGTTGCCGACGATAATGGAAAGTTGCTGGGGATTCTCTCGATCCGCAACTTGCTGGAGTGGCGCGTCGACGATCTGAGCCACGAACTGGATTCGCTCGAGCAGTACATGACCAATGACGGGCCCGGGGGCTAGAACCATCCTGCGCTCCTATTCCAAAAACAACTGATGGCAAATTCTCCCGCCTTATCCAAGACGATTGCCGTCGTGCGCATGGCGACGTCCGTGTTCTTCCTTCTATTCGGTGAATACAAGGTCGCCGGGCCGGAGTTTGCCCACGGCGGATTCCAGACTTACTTGCAGGACTACATAGCGAACAGTGCCGTGAGTTTCTACCGGCCCGTGCTATCTGGACTGGTGTTGCCCCACGCGGTCTTCCTCGGATACGTAGTTGGAATCGTCGAACTGGCGGTCGGCATTTCCTTGCTGATCGGACTATGGGTACGTCCAGCCGGCATTGTTGGCGGGCTCTTTCTGTTGAATATGCTTCTGGCGACGTGGTGGGCACCTGGACATGGTGTGCCGGTCTGGCGCTATTTCGGCAACGAGCTGGATCATCTTCCGTTGTTGTTACTATTGATCGTCTTTTACGCCGCGGATGCGGGACGCACCTGGGGTCTCGATGGGTCGGTGCGCGCGAATCGCGGTTATCGCTGAGAAAATTGTTAAGAAGAAGGGAAACCGGGGATGAGGAAGGTCTGCGCTTGTTTGGCGGTTGCGTTGTTATGTCTCAGTGCGGCGGAAGCTCAAACGCGGCGGGTGGCGGTGCATGCGGGACACGTGCTCGATGTGAAATCGGGCAGAATGCTGGCGGATCAGACGATTCTGATCGAAGACGGAAAGATCGTGAGTACCGGCGCGGCGGCAGAAGCGAAGGTTCCTTCCGACGCCGTGCGAATTGAATTGCCCAACGCGACCGTGCTTCCCGGACTGATTGACGCGCACACGCATCTGACCATGGAGCCCAAGTTCGGCTACGAGCGGCTGGCGATCTCCGTGCCGCGTGAGGCGCTGATCGGTGCCAAGAATGCGCGGACGACACTGCTCGCGGGTTTCACCACTGTGCGAAACGTAGGCGCGTCGGAATTCAGCGATGTGGCGCTGCGCGATGCGATCAATGCAGCCGATGTTCCCGGCCCGCGCATGCTGGTAAGCGGACCTGCGCTCAGCATCACTGGCGGACATTGCGACAACAACATGCTGCCCTTCGAGTATCACGCCACCGAGGACGGAGTTGCCGATGGCGTCGCCGCGGTGCAACACAAGGTGCGCGAGAACATCAAGTACGGGTCGGATTTGATCAAAGTGTGCGCGACCGGCGGCGTGCTTTCGCTGGGCGACAATCCGCAGCACTCGCAGTTCACGCTCGAAGAAATGAAGGCGATCGTGGCCGATGCGCACCGCCTGGGGCGCAAAGTAGCGGCGCATGCGCACGGGGCGGAAGGGATTCGGTGGGCAGCGGAGGCAGGCGTCGATTCGATCGAGCACGGGTCGTACATCGACGACGCGGGCATCGCGGTCATGAAGGAGCGTGGCACTTATCTCGTGCCCACGCTCTACCTGGGCGATTGGATGATCGACAACGCAGGGCTCACGCGCCTGCCTCCGCCGCTTCTGGCCAAGGCGCAGGAGGTGATCCCAGCAGCGCGCAAGAACGTTGCCCACGCATTCGCCAGTGGAGTGAAGGTCGCGCTCGGCACGGATGCCGCCGTGTATCCGCACGGGATGAATGGCCACGAATTCGGTGTCATGGTGAAGCTGGGTCTTACACCGCTGCAGGCGATACAGGCAGGAACGGTGAATGCCGCCGATTTGCTGGGTTGGTCGGGCAAAGTCGGCACTCTCGAGCCGGGAGCGTGGGGTGACATGGTTGCAGTGGATGGCGACCCACTGAAAGACGTCACCACGCTGGAAAGGGTGAAGTTCGTAATGAAGGGCGGCGAAGTAGTGAAGAACGACTACGCCCGATAATGAGAGTTGTTGGGCGGTTTACCGCAGCGACACGGAAGCAGGCTGCTGCGAGACACTGTTGCGGATATGTTTGAGCAATCCCCAGATTTGGACAGCGCCCCCGATGCACAACCCTACCCAGGTGCACACCAGACTGATCATGAGCGACACGTTCACGATGGCGGCGATCTTTGTGAAGCGGACATATTGCTCCGAGCTGCGCACGCCATCCGCGATCGTCACAAACGGATGCCAATCTCCCTGCACGCTGTGACCGGAAGCTTGAATCATGTAGTGCACCAGGATCAGCGATACGACCGTCTGCAAAAGCTGTGACCAGAGCGGGAAGGTCGTCCATTCCGAGCGAGCTAGGGCGACGGCCAACCGCACGATGACCGCTACGGCAAGCAAAACTATCGGTACGTAGAACGTGTGCCAGATCGGCCCGAGCTTCAGGAAAGCCGCAGCTGGTCCGAGAATCAGAAAAGGATGGTTCGGAACCAGCAACAGCCACACCAGGCCGAAGACGTTGAACGCGAGCTCGCAGATTGTGTGCACGAACGAAGTCTTACGTTCCGGTTTCTGCAGGGGCGGCAGGCTGCTCGGATCCCACTTGCAATTGATGTCGGCGATCGCGTGCGTGCGTTCTAAGATCGCAAATACCAGCGTGATTACTCCCGCTGCGATGAATGCCCCAGACCAGAGATTCCCCAGTGTGACGAGCGCGGTCTTGCCCCAGTCGCCGTTCGTGCTGGCCAGGGTCGCCGGGCCCACGATGAAGATGAACACCGGAACCAGGATCCAGAGCAGCACCATCTTCAGCACAAACTCATAGATGGGATAGAGCCCCGGTCCGATGAGGTGGCGCCTTGGCCCGAGGCGGCTGGCAACCAGCATCGGCGCACCGCACTTTTTGAGGATCTCTGAGATCTCGTCCTTGCCGAGAGCGTGGCCAAGCTCGGATTCCTTGTCTTCAATTTGAGAGCGCAGGTCTTCCCCGAGCTCAGCGAGGAGGTCCTCCTGGCGCCGGGTCTTCGGCATCCAGAAGCGGACTGCCTGCAGGTAACGGTCAACAAGCTCTAAAGGATTTCGGCTGGATGATGTGCTCATAGTGCTATGCCTCTTGAAGAATCTTGCTCAGCGACGTATGGATGCGCTGCCATTCGCCTAACAACTGGTCCAGAATCTGTTCTCCCATTGGCGAGAGACGGTAGAAGCGCTTGTTGCGCTTGTCCTCTTCGCGCCACTGGCTGACCAACAGGCCTTGGCTTTCGAGACGACGAAGGAGCGGATACAGCGTACCTTCGTCGATTTCTAGGCCGTCGTCGGCCAGAGCCTTGCGGAGCGTGTAGCCGTAGCGCTCGGTCCGGAGCTGAGTGAGAACTGCCAGGGTTAAGCATCCTCGGCGGAGTTCCAGCTTCAGGTTCTCGAAAACTTCCGACATCGTTTGGCTACCATTCGTCATATAGTATGCGACATACACTGTATCTCACACAGTATTGATTTCTGTCAAGAGTTTTTTGCCGACAAAATTCTAGTTGCGTTAAATGTATGATAACGGGCTGGATAGCGCATTGAGGAAGCATTGAACTTGAAATCGGCTAAGACTGAAGCAGTGATCCAGAAGCTGTGGCACCCGACTGCCGTGCGGAAACTGGCTCGAGAATTGGCCGACGTCGCCGCCGCAGCCCTAACGGTAAATGATAGGCCCCTACGAAGGCCCAGCGCTGATCAGCTGGCAGCTCAGATTGTTCAACGAGGCCGCGAGACCCCGGATCTTGTGAGTCTCGTGCGCGCGATCAGCGAAGCGAGCCTGGCTTTGTCGCACCCGCGATATGGTGCGCAGCAGGTTGCAGCACCTATTCCGGCTGCAGCGCTGGTGGAATCGGTGGTGGCGGCGATGAATCAGAGCCTCGCCGTTTGGGAGATGTCGCCGATCGCGACCGCTATTGACCGCGATCTAATGACGAGATTCAAGAAGCTGTTCGGGTACCCGCGAGCAGCGGAAGGTTCGCTGGTTCCAGGCGGGGCGTTCGCCAATCTCACAGCGTTGCTGGCGGCGCGCGACGCTCTGGTCCCGTACGCTTCGAAGAACGGACAGGCTCGAATCGCCATCATCGTAGGAGCTCAGGCGCACTACTCGATCGCCAGAGCGGCTGCTATTCTTGGCCTCGGCCGCGACGCCGTGTTCAAGGTTCCGCTCGACGCGGAGTTCTGTACTGATGTGGAGCAAGTAACGCACTCGTGTGCTGCCGCCCGGAAATCCGGTTTCCGGAAGTTCATTCTGGTCGGCTCGTCCGGTTCTACGCCGACCGGCAGCTTTGACAACCTGGTGGCGCTGGCTGAGATCGCGCGTAAGCACCGCGCCTGGTTCCACGTCGATGCCGCGCACGGGGCTGGTCTCGCCTTCAGCCGCCGCTTCCACGGGAGACTGAAGGGTCTCAACCGGGTGGACTCGATGATCTTTGATCCGCACAAAATGATGTTCATGCCGCTTGCTGCCGGCGGCGTGCTGGTGCGCGATGGGGCGCACCTGCTCGGTCCTCTGCAGGAACAGGCTCCTTACCTGTTCGGCTCAAAGCGGCGATGGCCTGACCTGGGCCAACTCACCATTGCCTGTTCGCAGCGATTCGATGCGCTTAAGACCTGGCTCGTATGGCGCGTATATGGCGGGGAGCTTTGGGATCACCTGACGACGCATGTCTGCGACGTTGCCCAAGCGGCGTTTCAATACTGTTCCGAATCTGAGATTCTTGAGCCGGTGCATCAGCCGCACTCCAACATTTTCTGTTTCCAGTTGCGGCACAAGGACGATCGTGATTCTGATCGGCATTGTTCGGCAATCAAAGAACAGCTCAACGAGAGCGGATTCGCCTACATCAGTTCCACTGTGCTCGACGGCCGCAGAGTGTTGCGGATTGTGGTGATGAACCCGCGAATGACGGCTGATGACATCTGTGACGTCCTGCGCAGGGTGGAAAAGATCGCATGCAAGTGAGCGGGGAATCCGATCGAGTTGAAAGAGTCAGCCACTAACGTTGTCATTCCGAACGGCGCCGTTTGCCGTGAGGAATCTGCTGTGGTTGGCGGCGGGTCGGGTGCCGGCGGAAAGCAGATTCCTCCGCTTCGCGATCGGAATGACAAGAATCTTGGGGAATTAGGTTGGTCATTCGCACCTGGCGCCTGGCGGAGCGTGTTCGTTGGCCGGCACCTTGTGCCGGGACGGCGGCGCTACAAGTTACACTCCGGCCGAAACTACTTGTCCCGGGGAGCTGTGCGGCATCACCGCGTGCGCCAGCTTTTGCCGGTAGTGAACGTGGCGCCAGCGGGTCATCTCGACCAGAGGCTTCCACACCGGGTTCACGAGGTCGTGCTTAATGAGCAGATGCCAGAAGCGATTCGACCGCTTGTAGAGATAGGACATCGCAATGTACAGCGGAACCGCCTGCCACTGTTCGGGCCTCCGGCGCCAGATGGAGGCGTGCGAGAACAGGCGCTGATAGATCCATGCGTAACCGTGTTCGAGTTCCTCGGGAGTCATGTGCTTCGGCTGGAAGACCGCGTGACCCGTGTCGTACTGAGTCCAGTCGCGATGCAGGATGCGTCCTTCGGCTTCCATCTGGCGGAAGAGCGGCGTGGCCGGATAAGGCGTCAGGATGTGGAACGTGGCGCACTCCAGCCGGTTTTCCTCAATCCATTCCGCGGTGCGAACGAACACGTCTTTCCGGTCGTGATCGAATCCCAACACGAAGGATCCGTTTACCTGAATTCCGTAGTCATGAAGCATGCGGACGCGCCGCGCGTAATCGGAGGTCTTTGGCGTTTTCTTGTGCGAATCGGCAAGGTTGTCGTCAGAGAGCGATTCGAATCCGATGAATACGCCGGTGCAGCCTGCCAGCGCCATGTTCCGGATGAGACTGGGGTCGTCGGTGACATCGATGGTGACGGCGGCGCTCCAGATCTTGTTCAGTGGACGCAGGGCAGTGCACAACGAGTGTAGATAGTCGCGCCGCGAACCGAGATTGTTGTCGATGAACACCGCGTAGGGCTGATCGTCAGCCTTGAACTCGTCGACGACCTGTTGCGGGTGGCGCATACGATAGGGCATGCGCAGGCCATCGGTGGCGAGATAGCAGAAACCGCAACGGTTATGGCAACCGCGCGTCGCAATCAGGCTGGTGGTCGTGAGGAAACTGCGACGAGGAAGAATCGAACGCCGCGGCGAAGGATCGTCGCAGTAATCATTCTCGTAGGTGGTGACGTAACGGGATTGGAGGCTGCCCGCCTCGATGTCGCGCAGGATTCGCGGCCAGAGTTGAACGCCGTCGCCAAGAGCTAGAGCATCGGCGTGAGGTGCACATTCCTCGGGACACGACAACACGTGAAGCCCGCCAAGAATAACTTTCGATCCGCGCGCGCGATACCAATCAGCCAGTTCGTACGCGCGCCGCGCAAAGGTTAAATGGACCGTAATGCCGACCACATGGGGTAGAGGCTGGAATGGCGGACGTCCATCGAGCAAGTTTTCATCACAATACTCGACGCGCCAGTGTGCCGGCGTCGTGGCGGCAAAGCTGGTCAATGCCAGAGTCGGAGTCAGCACGTGCTTGCCAAAGCTGGCGTTCGCATCCTTGGGATAGAACGGATTGATCAGCAGGGCGTAGCGCCGCTCCATGAATCCACGGGGCTCGGAGTGATCGAGAACGGGCGCCTTGATCATTTCAGCGGGGCCCCAGCGCTTTCGAATGGGAGTTAGAAACGGCTCTATATATCGATTCATTTGTACTTTATATCATAAAGTACTTTGTACAGCAAGAATTCGGATTAGTTCCCTCCGCCCGTCGCCCTGGTATCCGTGTATTTGTCATTCCGACCGAAGGGAGGAATCTGCTGGTGGCCGGGGCCGTGGCGCTGCAAGCGACAGCAGATTCCTCAACGGCTGACGCCGTTTCGGAATGACAAAACTGATGACAAAACTGATGACAAAACTGTAGAGAAATGCCAGAGCAATAAGGCAAAAAGGAAGGCCCACGATTCCCAGGATGCTCCAGTCCTAGGAAGCTCCAGCCGCAGAAGCACTCTGAGAGTCCCTCTGTTGCAGCTCTTGAATCCTCGCGGCCAGCGTCTGCACGGAGAATGGCTTGTTAAGCAGAACCGTCCCGGTCCCGACTTCGGGATGCGCGAATGAAGAGGCCTGGCTATATCCGGAGATGAAGATAACGGCAAAGTCTTTTCGCTTTGCCCGGAGTTTCGACACAAACTCCGGACCGCCCATCTGAGGCATCACGACGTCGGCAACAACAATGTCAATCTGTCCGGCGTGGGCTTCGGCCAGAACGAGCGCATCGGCTCCATTTTCCGCTTCGATCACAGTGTAGCCAAAGGCCCGCAGCGCCGCTGCTGTAAGAAGCCGCAACGCAGCTTCGTCCTCCACCAACAGGATCGTGCCCGTTCCCTTCAGCGCCACCGGTACTTTCTGCGCCGACGTCACAGAAGCAGCACTCGTTACCGCGGGCAGGTAGACCTTGAATGTGGTTCCGACTTCTACTTCACTCACCACGGCGATGTGGCCCTTGCTCTGTTCGACGATTCCGTAAACGGTCGCCAGACCCAGGCCGGTGCCTTTGCCTTGCTCCTTGGTGGTGAAGAAGGGTTCGAAGATGTGAGCCAGAGTTTCCTTGTCCATGCCGATGCCGGTATCCTTCACCGCAATCAGCACGTAGTCCCCGGCGCGCGCGTCGGGATTACAGGCGGCATACGCCTCGTCAAGGTGCGCGGGCTGGGTTTCCACGATCAGCTTGCCGCCATTGGGCATGGCGTCGCGGGCGTTGACAACGAGATTCATGACGACCTGCTCAAGCTGTCCCGGATCCGCCTGCACGCGCCCGATCGGATCGGACAGGTTCGTCTTCAACTCGATGTCTTCTCCAATCAACACGCGCAGCATCTTCACCATATTGCGCACAGTCTGGTTGGGATCGAGGATCTGCGGCTCGAGCACCTGCTTGCGGCTGAATGCCAGCAACTGCCGGGTGAGAGCGCTGGCCCGATCACCCGCCTTCTTGATCTCTTCCAAGTGCGGACGCGAGGGTGCGGGCACCGCATCCAGCAGCATGTCGCTGTAGCCCTTGATGATCATAACCAGATTGTTGAAATCATGGGCTACGCCGCCTGCAAGTCTCCCGACGGCTTCCAGGCGCGCCGCACGCAGCATGCTCTCGCGCGACTTCTTCAGGCTGTCGCGCATCTCCTTGAAAGCGCGTCCCAGATCCGCGACTTCGTCGTTGCCTCGAATCGGAATCGGAAAATCAAAATTACCTTTCTGCAATTGCCTGGTTCCAACTACCAGTTGCTCGACGGGACGTGTGATTTGGCGCGAGAGCAGAAACGCCACGAATGCTCCGCCGAGCACCGCGACCGCGCCCAGCATGGCAAGCATCCGATTCAATGCCCTGAGAAAGCTGGATGCCTGATCGAACGATTGCAGGCAATAGAGGCGAACCGGATGGTTGCCTGGCAACTCGACGAAGCTCGCCAGCCAGCGTTCGCCGCGTACCTGAAATACCCGTTCGGCAGTCGACGGTGTTGGGTCACGAGGCAGTGCGGATTCGAACTCCTGCCACACTTCGGCTGGCAGCGAACTGAGCAGCACACGGCCTTGGCGCTCAAAGGTGAACGCTGACTTTCCGAAATCGCCGCTGGTGAGAATCGTCTCCCGCCGCATTTCCCTTCCCAACGCCATTCGCCCAAGCGTTCGCTCGTCCTGCCCGGTGCCCGCGAAGATAGGGACAAAATTTATGTCATACAAGTGGCCGTTCACGAACCACCAGTCTTCGACGCCATCCGCGGCCAGCAGCAGCGGCTTGACCGTGGCGGAGTTCACATCGTCGAATTTGGCATGCAGACCCAGCAGTTCGCCGCCCGGGTTTTCCAGAATCAGCAAATCCGCACGGCTTGCCGGCAGAATCCACTGCGAACCGTCTTGCACCGTCAGAGGGTCATTGGTCGACATCAGGGCTTTGACGCTCGGTTGGTTGGCGATAAATGATGCGCTTTGCTCGGCCTGTTCGCGCCGCAGCCTCTCCATCTCGGCATAAACGTGCGATTGCGTCCGCAAAGCAGAGGCCAGGTCAGCCCGTATCTGGTTCCGCATCCTTGCCTGCACCAAGGCCAGGACGGCCGCAGTCAGAAAGAAGACGACCGCGACCATCGACACGAGAAGCTTGGTTCGTAAATGGGTGAAGTGATGCAACACGCTGCATGACAGACTAAGCGAGGAGAATGCGGCAGGCCAGACACTTTGGTAACTGCCATTCCGGTGTCGGCACTACTAGTAACCTTGCCGTAACTTCTTCCGGCTGACGAAAATAATTTGCAAAGTCAATGACAATGTCTCTCAAGGTTGTCGGTGCCCTCGTGTGCGCCGTTGCCAGCTATGCGCTGGCACAGGATGCGGCTTCTCCCAGTCCCGATGTCGCACAGCTAAGCCAGCAATTACAGCAGACGCGTGCTGAACTTAACGATTCCAAGCGGCAAATCGAAGAACTACGTCAGAGTCTGGAAGAATTGCGTCGACAGGTCCAGTCCGGCCATCCCGAGCCCGCGGCGCAGAATGTTTCAGAGCCCAGCGCTTCGGCGGCCGACCAGGATGTAGGTTTCCTTGCCGCAAAGATCGGCGAGTTGCATCAGGATAAAGTCGAGAGCGCCAGCAAATACCCAGTCAAGCTCTCCGGATTGATTCTCTTCAATTCGTATTGGAACAAGGGCTTTCTCGACATACAGGATCTTCCCAGCTTGGCGTTACCCAGCTTTCCGGGCGCGCCCGCCCCGAGCGTCGGCGCCACGTTGAGGCAAACCACGCTAGGTATCAACGCCGCCGGTCCGAAATTGTTTGGCGCAAGGACCTCGGGTGAAGCTGAGATCGATTTTGCGGGAGGAAGCCCCACAACGCCCTATGGCGTAACCGCCGGACTGCTTCGCTTGCGAACGGCTAAGGTCAGCCTCGACTGGACCAACACTTCACTCAGCTTCGGGCAAGATAGTCTCTTCTTCTCTCCTCTGTCGCCGACGTCGTACGCGACCGTGCTCGAGCCGGCGATGTCATGGTCGGGAAATCTTTGGGTCTGGACTCCTGCCGTGGAAGTCACGCATCACATCAATTTGAGCGACGCGTCTTCTCTGGTGCTTCAAGGTGGCGTGCTCGATCCGCTGACGGAAGAGGTCCCAGTCTTCCAGGGATGTAATCCAACGGCTGGCGAAGCCACACGCTCCCCCGCCATCGCTGGACGCATCGCCCTCGACCATTCGAAAGGCGAGAAATTTCCGTTCACGATCGGTTTCGGCGGATACCGCGCGAACCAGCAATATCAAACGTTCCCAACCATCGCGAGTTGGACGTTGAACTCCGATATCAAAGCGAATTTCGGGAAATATTTTGAATTGTCGGGGGAATGGTACACAGGACAAGCCGTCGGCGGTTTGGGTGGCGGCATTTGGGCCAGCGTCGTGTATCCGGAGCCTGTCGGACCGCACAGCTCGATCCATCCACTGCGCTCCACGGGTGGATGGGCGCAGTTGAAATTCATTCCCGCGAGCCGAGTTGAAATCAATGGCGCGTTCGGCCAGGACGAAAACTACGGCAAAGATCTGCGTTTCTTCCCGTTCTCGTTTGATGCGAATGGCTTTCCTGCCATGCAGAAAAATCGAACGGACCTGGTGAATTTTATCTATAAGCCCAGCTCAGTCCTGTTGTTCGCCGTCGAGTACCGGCACCTGTTTACGCTTCCGGCAGGTTTTGCCGGAGCGAAAGGCGATCAAGTAAATCTCGCAGCGGGGGTTCATTTCTGATGCGGGGCCTGCGTCTGCTGACGGTGATCTTCCTGAGTTGTGGCGCCCTCACAGCGCAGGACCTCACATTTCGTGGCAAGGTTGCAGTCGTTCATCGCTCCAGCCACAAGTCGGGCAGCGCCGACGTTGTAGTCTGGCTGACTCCGGCCCATCCAATCGAACCCGTAGTGGCGAGCCCTCCAGCGCGCCTCGTCCAGAAGGACAAACGATTTTCACCGCACGTCATTGCCGTTCGAGTAGGAACAGAAATCGAATTCCCGAACCAGGATCCGTTCTTCCACGACGTGTTCTCGATCTATCGCGGCAAGCCTTTCGATCTTGGCCTGTATGAAAGCGGCACGACGCGGAAGGTGAAGTTCTCGCAACCCGGTGTGTCTTACATATTCTGCAATATCCATCCGGAGATGAGCGCGGCGGTGGTCGCGGTGCCCACACCTCATTTCACCCTCACCAGCGAAGATGGCAGTTTTCAGATCGCTCATGTGCCGCCCGGACATTACAAGATGGAATTCTGGTATGAGATGGCTTCGGAGGCAGAGCTGGCGTCTCTGGCTCGCGAGCTGGACATTGGACCGGACACTTCCGCCGTTTCTGCAACGCTGCACTCTTCCGACCTGCCTTCGCAGCATCTGGATAAGTACGGGCAGGAATACCCCAAAGACAAACCGAAAAGCTACTAGACTGTTCGAGCCGTCAGGCTCGCGTGGACGGTCACGAACAAAAGCGATAACCACGAAGGACACGAAGTATCACGAAGTTTTCTCTTCCTAAGCGTCTTCATTTCAGGGGTCTTCCTTCGTGAACCTTCGTGCCCTTCGTGGTTTACGCTTTTCGCCTACCTCATCGTCAATACGACACGAAACCGCGCCCTTCCGCTGATCATCTGGTCGTAAGCCTCGGCAGCCTTTTCCAGAGGGTAGCGCTCGATCATCGGCCGCACACCACTAAAAGCACTGAACTCGAGCGTATCCTGCGAGTCTTTGCCCGTGCCCGAAGCCCAGCCGCGAATCGACTTGCGCCCGCCGATCAGCTGGAGCGGAGTCACCGTCAGCGACTCGAATCCCGCCCCAACGATCATCAACGTCCCATTCGGACCGAGTCCGTCCACCAGAGCAGACATCGACTTCGAATCGGGGGCGGTAGCGAGAATAATGTGCGCGCCTCCCAGTTTCTTCAAGGCTTCAGCAGGGGGTCCGGCGTTGGTATCGACATACTCGTGCGCCCCCAGTTTCCTGGCGAGCGCCTGCTTGTCGGCTCCCCGTCCGATGGCGACCGTGAGAAAGCCCATTTGCCGAGCGAACTAAATACCCAGATGCCCCAGGCCGCCAATGCCTTGAACTGCGACGAGATCACCACCGCGAGCGCCTGAGTTTCGCAGCGCGTTGTAGACCGTAATGCCCGCGCAAAGCAAGGGCGCGGCCTCGTCCGCCGGCAGCTCGTCCGGCATCAGCGCGACCGCCTCAGCCGGCGCCACCATGTATTCGGCATAGCCTCCGTCAAAATGTATGGCGGTAATCTTCTCGAACGCGCAGTTGACGAAGTCTCCCCGCCGGCAGGGCTCGCACTGGAAGCAATGGCCGCCATGCCAGCCGACACCAACGCGCTGGCCAGGCTTCCACTTTGTGACGTCGGGACCGATAGCATCGACGCGTCCCGCGATCTCGTGCCCCGGCACGCGCGGATACTGAATGCCGGGCCAGAGTCCTTCTTTTACCAGCGCATCGCTGTGACAGATGCCGCACGCTTCAACTTTGATGCGAACCTGGCCGCGGGCGGGCTGAGGGATCGGGCGTTCGACGACTTCGAAACTTCCACCTGGCTTGCTGATTTGAACGGC
This sequence comes from Terriglobia bacterium, assembly GCA_020073385.1. Lineage (GTDB taxonomy): Bacteria > Acidobacteriota > Terriglobia > Terriglobales > Acidobacteriaceae > Sulfotelmatobacter. Next base: position 55,957 of record JAIQFH010000034.1, read on the forward strand.
TTTCATGGGGATCGATCCTTTCTGGATGGACTTCCGGAATGGCTAATGCGGCACAACTAGAGATGAGGCAACGTTGGTTGGGATGCAAAATCCCGAATCGGGACCCCAAATACATGAAGCTCGATGTTTGATCTTGAGAATTTACCCAGGCACAAAATAGGCTCGAGTAAGGGCCCGTGGTGTAAATGGGAGCACGTCAACCTGTCCAGTTGGAAGGTGCGGGTTCGAGTCCCGCCGGGTCCACGGCTCCCTATCGGTAGGGCGGCTGGTGGAGAGCTTTTGGACAGGGAAGCTCTCCCAAAGTAATGTTGACTTCATGCAAGCTGTTTTCGATAATTAGACCGTACTGGACAGGTTGACGGCCCTGAACTGGAGTACAGTTCAGGGTTTCCTTTTTTTTCTAGGCGAGTTTCTGACTCGCGTCTTCAATCCGGGCCAGCGTCTTTTCTTTCCCCAACACTTCCAGCGTCTCAAACAACCCGGGCGCGTTCTTGCGTCCGCAGACTGCGACCCGAATGGGTTGGAACATCTGCCCGGCCTTCACTCCGAGTTCCTGGGCAGCGGCGCGCAGGGCCTGATCCAGCGGATCATGCTTGAACTCGACATCTGCCAGCACGGCTTGCGCCTTTTGCAGGACTTCGAGAGCCATGGCGGCGTCCCCCTTTTGCGGGATGAGTTCGGTGGGGTCATACGGTGGCAACTTGTCCACGAAGAAGAAGTCCGCGGCGGTGAGTACATCGCGCAGCAGCTTGATGCGCTCGCGGATGAGAGGCGTAACCTGTAGCATCTTCTCGGGCGTGACGTTGAATCCGGCGTCGTGCACGATCGGTAGCAATCGCTGGCTGAGATCGTCGATAGCCAATCCCCGGATGTGCTCCGCGTTCAGCCACACGGCCTTCTGATCGAAAGTCTCCTCAGGTGTGGTTGCCGGTTCTTTGAAATTTACAACTGCGTTCGCGCGGTTGATTCCTTCCAGTGAAAAGGCTTCAATCAATTCCTCCCGGCTCATTTTTGTACGGTCGTCTTTCGGCGACCAACCCAGCAGGCACAAGAAATTGATGAACGCTTCCGGCAGGAATCCCGCATCACGATAAGTCGTGACACTGACGACCGGACCATGGCGCCGCTTGGAAAGCTTCGTTCCATCGGGTGCAACCAACAGGGGAAGGTGAGCGAACTGCGGCGGAGCGTATCCCGCGGCCTCGAAGATCAAGACATGCTTAAACGTGTTCGAAAGGTGATCCTGCCCCCGAATGATGTGGCTGATGCGCAGATCGGCGTCATCGGCGCAAGACGCCAAGTGATAAGTCGGCATGCCGTCGGAGCGCAGCAGCGCGAAGTCCTCAATGTCCGCCCCGGCCTTCATCTGCTCGCCGTAAACGGCGTCCGTGAAACGTACGACCTGCCCGGCGTCGCGGGGCACGCGGAAACGCAAGGCGAAAGGCTCACCCGCGGCTGCCCGCCGGTCGCTTTCCTCGCGAGACATTTCGCGCATCCCGGGATTGAAAAGCCAGGTTCCCTGGGTTCCGGACTTCTCGCTGTCTCCAGTGTGTGCGGGGGTGAAATCACGGTAAGCGAGGCCCCTCTGGAAGATCGCCTCCGCCATCTGCCGGTGCAGCGCACCGCGTTCTGATTGCTTGTATTCCTCGTCCCAGCCCAAGCCGAGCCATTTCAGGCCCTCAAAAATCGAGTTGACCGATTCGTCCGTATTCCGCTCGACATCGGTGTCATCGAGACGCAGGATCATGGTTCCGCCATTCCGGCGGGCAAACAGCCAGTTGAATATGAAAGTTCGTGCGCTGCCTACGTGGAGAAAGCCGGTGGGCGAAGGGGCGAAGCGAACTCGAAGATTTCCTTGAGATGAAGAGCTCGGGGAGTCAGACATGATCGAACTTTCGATGTTACGGGCCGGAAAAAGACATCGTCAAGCTGGCTTCGCCGCCTGGCGTTTTTCGTGCAACCCTTTGACACGAAAAGAAATCGAAGGCGGACACTGTACTTAAATTCTATTGAGTTCGGATGCATGGTTGTGAAACCATGGGACACAAGTTTCCCCCCGAAAGTGAGCCGGCGACTCTGGCTAGCTGTCTAACGCCGACCCTATGAATAGTGTCGTCATCACTACCGCCGTAGTGCCCGGGTTCGTTTCGGTTCTGCTGTTTCTCGTCTTTACATATCTTCACGAGCAGAGCCGCCAACCCTACTTCCGTGCATGGCAACTGGCGTGGGCAGCCTACTCGCTGCATTATGTGCTCGACACGTTTCCGTCGTCTTCGGTGGCGTTCTTCATCAGCCAGCTTTTCCTGGTCGCAATGGCGCTATGCATTTTCGTGTCCACCAGGCTGATGCGAGGGCCTTCGCAATTCCGCTGGTACGACGCCGCGGTGGGGGCCGGCGGAGTGATCCTCGCGCTCCTCACACTGCACGGCCACATTATCTACGGCGTATTTCGTCCCGATGTTCAACCCGCGATCCAGTTGGGTATCGGGCTTGCTGCCATCCTGTTGTACTCCTCGGCAGTTTTCTATGTGAACGGCCACAAGCGCGGATCGCTGGCCTTCCAGGTGTTGGCCTTTGCATTGGCTCTCTGGGGCGTGCTGATGGGAGTCGGACAGATCCAGAATCCGTGGATGGAGATGTTCGGCAACGCCAGCCGGCTTTTCGGCCCGGTTCCCCAGATGCTGCTGGGCATCGCGATGGTCATGGTGTTGTTCGAAAACCAGCGCAATGCAGTACAGGAGAATACTCTGGCGCTCTCGACGCTGGGAGCCGACCCGCGCCGTCTGCTGTTTGCCGAGGATCTTGTGCCGAATATGCAAGCCGCGCTGGAACGGCTGCGAACGGCCCTGCCCATCGACCGCGCCGCCATCGTGATCAGTGAACGCTGGCGTGGCCTGCTGCCCTCGGTACAACAGAATTTCCCGTCCGGTTTTCTGGAAGCGCTCGAAACCACCGGCGCCGGAGATTACATCTCGGAACTCGCTTTTCGCCACAGCGGCATCTACACGGTGCACGATGTTGCAGAAATGACCGAGCCGCTTCCCGTGGGATACAGGGAAGCATTTTCCGAATTCAAGCGCATCCTTGCCGAAGCCGGCGTCAAGCATCTGACAGCCGTCAACCTGCAGACTCGCGACCACAATTTCGGCGTCATCCTCTTTCCACATGCCGAGCGCCGTGCCTTTGGCTCGTCCGGTCCTCGCCTGATGGTTGGATTGGCACTGCAGCTTGGCCTCACGCTCGAGAACTACGTGCTCAGCCATGATGCCTACCGGCGCACCAAAGAATACGAACTGCTGACCGAGATCGGAAAGGCCATCAGCTCGCGTCTCGATCAGGACGAAATCCTTCGCACCATCCAAGTCGAATTGGGACAAATCTTCGACACCAGCCACTTTTACATCGCCTTCCAGGAGGCGGAAGAGATCCGATTTGAACTGGAAGTGCGCGACAATCGCGAGCTTCCCAAGCGCACTCGGGAACTACGAAATGCTTTCACCGAGTATGTCATCCGGACAGGCGAACCGCTGCTGATTCGCTCCGATCTGGAAGCCACGCGCCAGCGTCTGGGCATCTCTCACGTTCCGAAGCGACCGGCAAAATGCCTGATCGCGGCCCCGATTTTTCTGGGGAACAAAGCCTCGGGAATTATGGTCGCTATGAATCCCGACCGCGAATTCGTCTTCGAGCAGCGCGACCTCGACGTGCTGGTCACCGCCGCAGGACAAGTCTCCGTCGCGGTGGAGAATGCTCGCCTGTTTGCGGACGAGCAACGGCGTTCCCGTCAACTGGCATTCCTCAACAACATCTCGCGGACTGCCATTTCCAGCGACGATCCGGTTCACATGCTGACCGAGATTGCCGGCGAAATTCAAAAGAATTTCAGCTTCGATCACATTGGAATCGGCCTGTTGGACAGGGGAACGAAGGAAGTAGAAATCAAGGCCGAGGCAGGAGTGACGGCTCACGCCACCGGCAAACGCATTCCCCTCGGCACCGGCATCCTGGGCAGGGTCGCGCGCACGGGCGAGCGGGCTCTCGTCCAAAACGCTCTTCCGGGGAATCTGACGAGTATCCTTCCTGAAGCGCGGGCTGTGCTTTGCATCCCGATCACCTATGGTGAGTCGCTGCTCGGGGTGCTCAATGTCGAAAGCCGCAACGAGAACGCGTTCTCGCCGCAGGATGTGTTGATCCTGAATACGCTGGCGGATTTACTCGCAACCGCCCTGCACAACGCCTTCGTCTTTCAAAAACTCCAACAGCAGTCCATCACTGACGGCCTGACCGGAATCAAGACGCGCCGCTTTTTCTGGGAAGCGCTGTCGGCGGAGTGGAAGCGCGCCTCACGCTCGGGACGGCCTTTCTCAGTGGTCCTCATCGACCTGGACAAGTTCAAAGAGGTGAATGATACCCTGGGTCACTTCGAAGGTGACCTGGTGCTCGCACGCGTGGGCCGCTTGCTGGAACAGAAATCGCGCCAGTCGAACGTGGTCGCTCGCTATGGCGGCGATGAGTTCATCGTGCTCATGCCCGAAACCGGGTCCGAACAAGCGCAGGTGCTGGCCGAACGCCTGCGCCAATGGCTGGCCACCGATCCTATGTTGGCCGAACATCACATCACGGGCAGTTTTGGGGTGGCAAGCTTCCCCATGCATGGCTTTTCCATCGAAGATGTCATCCGCGTCGCCGATGCCGGCATGTACGTCTCCAAGCGTTCGGGCGGCAATCTGGTCTCGACCGCGCAGGAGTATGTCGAAGGCGAGGACTTCGCCCGCCAGCGCCAGCAGATTTCGGCCTACATCGAAGGCTTCCTGCAGCGTGAACGCACCGGGCCGGAACAACTTGAGGAACTGACCTCCACATTGTTCAAACTGTGCGGCGGGGAGCAAGACTGCAAAGTGCAGTTGCTCAGAGAAGCCATCGAATCCCTGAGCCGAGCCGCTGAGTCCCGCGAAGTTTCCACCGCGGGACATGGCGACATGGTGGCTCGCTACAGTGAAGTCATCGCCCGCGCCTTAGGCCTGTCGTCAGAAGAGACTGCGGATCTTGTTTTCGCAGCACGCGTTCATGACGTGGGGAAGATTTTCGTTTCGGAGCAGATCCTCAACAAACCGGGACCGCTCACGGACGAAGAATTCTTTCAGGTGAAGCTGCATCCCCACATCGGAGCCGAGATCGTGGGAAAGATCCCGCACTCTGACATGATGCGCGAGGCGATCGAGCACCATCATCAGCGCTTCGATGGCTCAGGATATCCGGATGGCCTTCGCGGCGAACAAATTCCACTCTGGGCGCGCATCATCGGACTCGCCGACGCCTACGCCAACATGGTCACCGAGCAGTCGTTTTCTGCCGCCCGAACGCCCGATCAGGCGTTAGACGAATTGTCGAAGATGAGTGGCACCCGCTTCGATGGCATGCTCGTGCGCCTGCTCATACGCGGACTGAAAGCGGAGCGCACTTCCTCAAGCCCCGGCGTTTGATGTTGGCATTGAGATTCTTGCCGCTCCAGAAAATTTCTGAACATGTCCCTACAGTTGTCATTCCGAAACGGCGTAGCCGATGAGGAATCTGCTGTCGCCTGCAGCGTAACGATGCGGGCCACGAGCAGATTCCTCCCTCCGGTCGGAATGACAAATGCACGGTGGCTGACGACGGTCCGCTGGTTCCCCGCGCGCCCGATGCGGTAGGCTATTCGGTCATGTCAATCCCTCTCTCCCTCTCCGGTAAAGTCGCTCTTATCTCCGGTGGCTCTCGTGGCATCGGCGCAGCCACAGTGCGCATGTTCGCGGCTGCCGACGCGAAAGTCGCCTTCAGTTATCGCAGCGCCCGCTCTCCGGCCGAGACCTTGGCGAAAGAGTGCGGACGCAACGTCCTTCCGATCGCCTCCGACCTGAACAGTCCCGACGCAGCACGTTCTCTGGTGGCGCAGACCGTCGAGCACTTCGGTCGTCTCGACATCCTCATTGCCAATCACGGCGTGTGGCCGGTTGAGGATGTCCCCATCGAGCGCATGTCGGACGAGCAGTGGCGTTCAACGATGTCGATCAATCTCGATGGCGTCTTTGGCCTGGTGAAGCACGCCGTGGCTCAGATGAAAGCCCAGCCGCGTACGGATGGCCCCGCCGGACACATTGTGCTCATCAGTTCGACCAGCGGCCAGCGCGGAGAGGCCTATCACTGCGACTATTCCGCCACCAAGGGCGCGCTCATCAGCATGACGAAGGGCCTGTCCACGGAACTCGCCTCGGCCGGAATCTACGTGAATTGCGTCGCGCCGGGTTGGATCGATACCGACATGAGCTCCGAAGCTCTTGAGGATCCAAAAAGCGGAGAGCAGATTCTGCGCACGATTCCTTTGGGGCGCGTAGGCAAACCCGAAGAGATTGCCGCCCCCGTGCTGTTCCTGTGTACTCAACACGCCAGCTTCATCACAGGGGAAGTATTCAACGTAAATGGAGGAGCGGTCCTGGCGGGCTAGCTTTGCCGAAGCATGCCTGGGTGCCCCAACCTTGTCGCGTTTTGTGCGATAGGGTGGGGATTTTGACTTTCTTTCAGGACCAAGAAGCAGGCCCGAGAGTCTCGCGAGACCGTCAGGGCACGTCGTGGCAGCAACCGTAGAATCAGATCCAGACCATAAAATTGGCAGCCTCCAGCTTGCTTTCCCCAGTGTTCCTGCATCCAACGGTTGAGAGGAGCATTGATTGTCCGCAGCCGAAAGTCCACAGGAAACGCTACAATTCTGATTGCGTGATCCATCCCTAAACGGAATGAAACTGTTCTTCACGATTCTGGTGTTGGTGTGCTCGGCCTGCTCCCAGAGCGGAGGACAGACCCAGAGCGCTGCCGCTCCTCCGGGTCCGAAAGACGCAGCGAAGCCCTCCTCCTCTTCGATAACGCTAGACAGCGAAGCTGTGCAGAATTCCAACAAGGCCAAGGCCATCATCGAACAGGGCATCCAGGCCCTGGGCGGACAAACCTATCTCAACATCCGCGACCGCGAGCAGCAGGGACGCACGTACGGCTTTCACCACGGTACGGCCACCGGCGGAGGAGCGCTGTTCTGGAGTTTCAGCGAATTTCCCGACAAGGAGCGAGTCGAATTCACGAAAGAGCGCGATATCGCTCAACTTTTCATCGGCGACAAAGGATACGAGATCACCTTCAAAGGCCCCCATCCGGTCGAGCAGAAAGATCTCGACGACTACCTCCGCCGCCGCCGCTTCGCTCTCGACCGCATCCTTCGCACCTGGCTGAACGATCCCGGCGTAGTCATGCTCTTTGAAGGCAATGCCATCGCAGCGCAGCACCCGGCGCTTCAGGTGACACTGGTGAATGCACAGAACGAAAGTGTGACGCTCTATTTCGACGCCGACTCGCACCTTCCCATCAAGAAGTCTTTCGAATGGCGCGATCCGGTGGACAAGCAAAAAAATCTGGAAGAGGAAGTCTATGAGAACTACCGGTCGGTGTCGGGCATCATGGCTCCCTACAACGTCACGCGATATTTCAACGGCGACATGTCCAACCAGCGCTTTCTGAACTCCGTAACCATCAATCAGGGTCTTGATCCCGCAATGTTCGATCCCAACTCGGGCTACGATCCCAATAGACAACTCAAGCCGAACAAGTCAAAAAAGTAATCCTTCTGACGTTAGAGAATAGAGCCACGCGCTCCTCTATATCGCTAATTCTAAATGCCTTACTTCGACGTTCGACTGGGATTGTGAATGCCCCCAAACCCCCGACGTCGAGCCACGAACTGTGGCTTTGTTACCACAGACGGTTTTCTGGTGCGGGGCTGTAGTCTGTTACCTTAATCGACAATCCTAATACCCGTTGACGTACGAGCAGACAATTCGCGCCGCTGCGGCCTGCAGCGGCATTGGCTTACATAGCGGCGCCCCAGTGTCAATGCGCATTCTGCCCGCTCCTTCGGGGACGGGCATCGTGTTCCGCCGGATCGACCTAGACGGCTTCGAGATCGAGGCCGTCAGCCGCAACGTTGCCCGCGTCAGCTACGCCACGAGCCTTATGAAGAAGGGCGTGCTCATCTCCACCACCGAGCACGTGCTCTCCGCCTTTATCGGCCTCGGAATCGATAACGCCATCGTCGAGCTCGACAATCTTGAACTCCCCATTCTCGACGGCAGCGCTAAACCTTTCGTCGACATGATCCGCAAGGCCGGCATTCGCAAGCAGCGGCGGGCCCGCAAGTATCTCAAGATCCGCCGCGAAGTCGAGATGCGCGAGGGCAACAAGTTCATCGCCGTCTACCCAGCCGATTCGTATTCGGTTTCCTACTCGATCAACTTCCCGCATCCTCTGATCGGAAAAGAAACCTTTCAGGTGGAACTGACCAACGGAAGCTATCTGAAACACATTGCGCCGGCACGCACTTTCGGCTCGCGCGAAGACGAGCAGGCTATGCGCGACATGGGGCTGATCCGCGGAGCCTCGCGCGAGAACTGCATTGTCCTCACGCGTGACGGAATCGAAAACGGGCCGCTGCGTTTTTCAGACGAATTCGTCCGCCACAAGGTCCTCGACCTGGTCGGTGATTTGGCGCTATTGGGAAAGCAGCTCCTAGGGAAAGTGGTGGCCGACCGCGCGGGTCACGCCATGCATACCGCGGTGGTCTCGCGCATCCTGAGGGACAAGAGCTTGTGGGACGAAGTTACGGTTCCGGAAGAAGCTGAAGACCGCGAGATTCCCCGCCGCTCAGAAGCGGCCGCGGGATCCTCTCTTCAATAAGCCCCGGCCTTTCCGTCTTAGTCAGCCGGTTCGCAGGGAGCCTCGGTCGCGTCGTTCTGATCGTTCGGCTGTTGTTGCAGTAATCTCTCCAGCTCTGCCCGGGTCTGGTTGACCATTGCCGTCGCAAACTTCCTTGCCGAGTCCTGCCGTTCCTTCGACAGCTCCTTGACGCGCACATTCAGCAACGGAATGTCTTCTTCAAACCAGCGCAGCGTCTTTTGTACCTTGGCAATGCGGAATGCGTTCGTCATCCGATCTTCTCCCAGTTCAACAGCTTTGCGGATGACGACCAAGGCGCACAAGTCCAAAGGAAGGTTCTCCCTGCGCGTGAACTGAGAATTGGGCCGGGGTTACTGCAGTGAGCCGGGCTCGGCCAGACGGTCCTTGGATCCCGGGAATTCCGCTTCCATGTGGTTGTCGAGCCACTCTTCCAATTGGGATTGAGCGGCCTTCGGCATCGCGTGAAAACGGAGTCCGGCCAGACCTTTCATGTCAGCCCAGGCAACTTCGGCTTCGACGTCGATGTGGATACTGCTTTCAGGCAATGAGAACTGCAACTGCGGAGTCGCGCCTTTCGGCAGCGCCTCCCGCAGCAGAAGAGCGATGCCGCCCTCGCTGATGTTGGTGCTGCTCGCACTCAACGTCTTGCCCTCGAGGACCACTTTCACTTGCATCTTTATCGGCTGTCTGAAGTATCGGCGACGCTCCTTCAGCATGAAATTCAGCGCGGCGTGGAAGCAGCGCGACGCATTCAGGTTGCTGATGGGTTTCTGCAAGACAAAATTCGCACCCATGCCGAATGCTTCCTGCGTGGTCGTACGTTTCCCGTTCAGAATGGCGAACGCAACGGAGTTCTTGTTACTGGGAGTGTTCCTCAGGCCCTGCAGCAGGGCCAGGCCGCCCGTGAGATCGTCGCAGTCCACGACGATGGCATCAAACTTGTCGGAGATCAGCATGTCGGAGCCCGCCCGCACATCCTGGCAGACCTCCACCTCGATGGACAGCTTTTCAAGCGTGGGCCGGATCACCCGCACCAACTCGGGGTCCTGGCTCAGGAGGAGTGACTCCAACGTCATGCTGTGATTCTAGGAGGAGATTGGAGATTCGTGATAGTGACCAAGGTGATGGGCCCTCGGTTGGCGGACTTTGCATGTTATTCAAAACACTGACAGTGCGAAGTCGGCAGATTGTGCAGCGTGTTCCTCGCGGAGTACAAATGATTTCCAGGCTCTTATGTCGCATCTTGTCTATCTTTCGCTGGGATCGAACATCGGAGATCGCGAGACTGACCTCCGAGAGGCGATCCAGCGGCTCGAATCCGAAGGAACAGTGCGGTCAGTTTCGTCGGTCTATGAAACCGAGCCCGTCGAGTTCACAGATCAACCGCAATTCCTGAACTGCGCGGTGGCCCTGGAGACCTCATCAACGCCTGAGCAACTCATGCTGCAGTTGCTTACGATTGAACAGGCAATGGGCCGCCAAAGAATTCAGAAGAAAGGCCCGCGGACGATCGATCTCGATATTCTGTTATTCGGAGACGAAGTGGTCGACACACCCGGTTTGACGATTCCCCATCCAGCCATGCAACACCGCCGCTTCGTTCTTGAACCCCTCGCGGAGATCGCACCCGACGCCATTCATCCCGTGCTCAAGAAGACCGTCAGACGATTGTTGGAAGAACTGCCACCCGGACAGCAAGTGCACAGAGCCCCAGAAAATAGCCACGGATCACACGGATTTTCACGGATCAAGAAATAAAAGAATTCAGATCCGTGCAAATCTGTGAAATCCGTGGCTACGTTTCGGCAGACCCGCCAGGTTAAGGGAGGATGATCCGGCTCCCGGCTTCCTGCGGCGAAACCACCGCCGATTCATTCTCGGGAAATTGCGCAAACAGAAATTCCACGAAGGCCCGCGACCGCGGACGCCCTGACGTTCTTCCGTGCGCCAAGCGAACCAGGAACACCAAACCCTTCAGCACCTCGGAATCCCGCAGGCTGGAATAGCCCATGTGCTTCTGCTCCGCCTCACGGTACTCCTTGACCATGTTCTCGACCTCAACGACCGCCCGCCGCTGGGAATCGCTCGTCAGTGGTGGTTCGTAATGGAGCCCGGAGTTCACGCGCCGTTCGTAGCTTTTGGCCAGCATGGTGAGGGCGGCAATCGAGTCCTGGTCGTGCAGGCTCCGGTCCGACCGCGCCGCCTTTGCCAGCGCGTAGGTCAGTCCCATGAGCAGGTGTTCCTTCTCGTACATGAACTGATCCCCGACTTCGATTTGCAGAAACAATCCCGCAGGATCGATCTGATCTGCCGCGCGCGGTTTCTCGTGCTCGCGGGCCTGCTGCAGATAAGGGCAGTCGCTCGGGCAATCGAGCGTCACCTCCCTCTGCTCGCCGCAGCACTGCGGACAGATCCGTCCGTGCACGGCCGGACAAAAGCGTTTCTCTTTGCGTGTTTCGCAGATGACGCAACTCAAGACGGCTCCTGCACTCATTATTGCATTCGCATCGAATTGGCCGCCAATTTCAGATTTCAGATTGTAGATTGCAGATTGAACTGGCCATTCACGCCCCGAGTCCAATCTTCAATCTGAAATCTTCAATCTGAAATCGTGGTGCCGATGCGCATGTTAGGCGCATTTCCGCACTCCTAGCGGTGCCAAACCCTGTAAAGACGGGCTCGCGCACGTTCCCAAATGGTAAAACCCCCGTAAAATATGTGTTTTTCCACAGCCCCATCGGTATAAGATAAGCCCGCATTCGATTAAAACGATTCTTAAGGAGGCAGTATGGCTTCAGGTCTGACCAAAACACAGTTGATTCGGCAACTCGCCGAGAAGACTGAACTTCCCAACAAAACCGCGGCGGCGTTCCTCGAGCACCTCGCCGACACCGCCATCAAAGAAACCAAGAAGAATGGCATTTTCGTCGTCCCCGGACTCGGCCGCCTGGTGAAAGCGCACCGCAAAGCCCGCACCGGACGCAATCCGCAGACCGGCGAACCCATCCAGATCAAGGCGAAGACCGTCGTGAAGTTCCGGGTCGCCAAAGCCGCGAAGGACGCGATCGCCCCCAAGAAGTAGTTCTACCTCTTTTTTCAACTGAAGGCCGGCCCGCAAGCCGGCCTTTGATTTTCCAGGCGGTATTTGCAGGAACCATGTGGGGACAGCCGCCTTCGGCCGTCCACTCCGAGTGCAGTCGACGGGGAAGCGACCTGCAGTTCGATCGTCCATCTCCGTGCGACACTACTCCCATGCTCAACTGGATCGTCATCGGAATCGGCGACATCACCACACGCCGGGTAATTCCCGCCATTCAGTCTGAACCCAGAAGCTGCCTGTACGGCATCGTCACTCGGGATCCCGCAAAAGCCGCCCAATTCGGCGCGAAAACATGGACCTCGCTGGAAGCAGCCCTCGCTGATCCCGCAGTGCACGCTGTGTACGTCGGAACGCCCGTATTCCTCCACGCCCCGCAAACCATCGAGGCCCTGCACGCGGGAAAACACGTGCTCTGCGAGAAGCCCATGGCGATGAACGAAGCCGAAGCCCGCACCATGGTCAGCGCCGCTGACAAGAGCAGCAGGCTTTTCGGCGTGGCTTATTACCGCCGCTTCTATCCCAAAGTCCAACGCGCCAAGCAGCTGCTGGAAGCCGGCGCGATAGGCAAGCCAGTGTTTGCGGAACTGACCAATCACATGTGGTTCGACGGAACTGGCGAACGCAACTGGCTGTTCGATCGCGCCAAGGCTGGAGGAGGTCCGCTCTTCGACATCGCCTCCCACCGCATCGACGTGCTTAATTTCCTCTTCGGCAGGCCCCTGCGGGTCACTGGCCAGCTCTCGAATGTTGTTCATCACTGCGCGGTCGAAGACAACGCAACGGTCATGATCGAGTATGAAAACAGCGTTCGCGGAATCGTGGACGTTCGCTGGCATTCGAAAATCAATCGTGACGAATGCCGAATCCGGGGAACCGCAGGCGAAATGGAAATGTCGCCCCTGAACGGCCCGGATCTAATCTATCCCGGCGGCCGTGAGAGCCTTCCCGCTCACCCCAACCTGCACTTTCCTCTGATCGAAAACTTCGTCGACGCTGTCGAAGGCAAAGCTCCGCTGCAGGCGAGCGGCGCCGCAGCCTACCTAACAGACTGGATTACGGAGCAAGCCCGCCGCCTGCCGTAAGAGCGGCCGTTCTCTGCGCTCTCTGCGGAGTTCTCAGCATTCTCTGCGGTTCAAATCTGTTGTTTCTCGACCCGGTGTGCCGACCTGAGTCTCCATCTTCGTTGTAAGATCAAAGATTATGACAACTCCCGCAGGTGCGCCTGAGCCGGGCGCAAGCCCCGCTCCGGAGACGCGCTCCTCTAACTTCCTTCGAGACCGGATCGCTGAAGACCTGAAGACCAGCAAGTACAACGGACGTGTGCAGACCCGTTTCCCTCCTGAGCCCAACGGCTACCTGCACATTGGCCATGCCAAGGCGATCTGCATCGACTTCGGTCTCGCCGACGAATTTGGCGGCCACACGAACCTGCGCTTCGACGACACGAATCCAGAGAAGGAAGATGTGGAGTACGTCGAGTCGATCAAGGAAGACATCCAGTGGCTCGGCTTTCACTGGGACGGGCTTTTCTACGCGTCGGATTATTTCGGCCAGCTCTATGAGTGGGCGGTCAAGCTGATTAAGGAAGGCAAGGCGTACGTCGACGACCTCACGGCGGAAGAGATCCGCAAGCATCGCGGCACACTGACGGAACCGGGCAAAGACAGTCCCTATCGAAATCGGTCCGTTGAAGAAAATCTCAATCTCTTTGAGCGCATGCGGGCCGGTGAGTTTCCCGACGGCTCTCGCGTTTTGCGTGCCAAGATCGACATGTCTTCGCCGAACCTCAACATGCGCGATCCGGTGATGTACCGCATTCTTCACGCCGAGCATCATCGCACCGGCAACAAGTGGCCCATCTATCCGATGTACGACTACGCCCACGGCCAGTCAGACTCACTCGAGAAAGTCACGCATTCGATGTGCTCGCTCGAATTCGCCGATCACCAACCGCTCTACCAATGGTTCATTGAGCAGTTGGGAATCTTTCCCTCGCAGCAGATCGAATTCGACCGCCTAAGCCTGACCTACACGCTGATGAGCAAGCGCAAGCTCCGCCAGTTGGTCGAGCAAGGTACAGTCCGCGGCTGGGACGATCCGCGCATGCCGACGCTCTCAGGCCTGCGTCGCCGCGGCTATACGCGGGAGGCGATCCGCAATTTCGTCACGGCGGCAGGCGTCTCGCGCACCAACGGCATCGTCGAGCTGGCAATGCTGGAGCACTTTCTACGCGAAGACCTGAACAAACGCTCGCCGCGCGTTATGGCGGTGCTGCGTCCGTTGAAGGTGGTGATCGACAACTACCCCGAGGGCCAGGCCGAGGAGATGGACGCGACCAACAATCCAGAAGATGAAAGTGCAGGCACGCGCAAAGTCCCGTTCTCGCGGGAACTCTACATCGAGCAGGACGATTTTCGTGAAGTACCTCCGCCGAAATACTTCCGGCTCACCCCGGGCCGCGAAGTGCGCCTGCGCTACGGCTATTTCATTACCGCGAAGAGCGTCGTCAAAAACGACAAGGGGGAAGTGGTCGAAGTCCACTGCACTTATGATCCGGCGACGCGAGGAGGCAACGCTCCCGACGGGCGCAAGGTGAAGTCAACGATCCATTGGGTCTCGGCGCAGCATGCAGTCGACGCCGAAGTGCGTGTCTACGAAAACCTCTTCACCAAGGAGAACCTTGGCGACCTGGAAGAGGGCAAGGATCCCCTCGACTATCTGAACCCGAACTCGCTGGAAATAATCCCGCACGCCAAGCTTGAGCCCTCGCTCGCGAATGCCGCGCCGGGCAGCCGCTACCAGTTCGAACGCCTGGGTTATTTCTGTGCCGACCTCGACTCAAGACCGGGGAAGCCGGTCTTCAACCGCACCGTCGCGCTGAAAGATACCTGGGCGAAAATAGAGAAGAAGCAATCGTAGAGACGTTGTTTGCAGCGTCTCTGCGGGCGGCGTTTCGAAGGCTGGCCAGCGCACGAAGATCGACACTGTGATTTGCTGGCGAGCGAGACGCAGCGAACTACGGCTCCTGCTACTTCGAATTTGCGCTGGCGTTCGCCGCTTTCTCCACACCCGCCAGCATCTTGTCCAACTCTGCGCGCGACAGAAAGCGCCCGTTTACGATCACCGCTTCAATCTTCTGCGTGTTGCGAATATCTTCCAGCGGGTTCGCATCGAGCAGCACCAGGTCGGCGAGCTTCCCTTTCTCAATCGTTCCCAGCCGGTCTTCCATGCCCAGAAACTTTGCCGGATTCAGCGTCGCCGCTTGCAGCGCCTCCATCGGGGTGAATCCCGCCGCCACGAATCGCTGTAACTCCTCATGCAAGCTGAAGCCGGGAAATATATAGACGCCGGGAGGCGTGTCCGTTCCCGCCAGAAAAGGAATCCCCGCGCGATGCATCGCATTGACGACTTCAAGCTCCTTCTCCACGAACGCTTTTCGCGTAGCGAGATCGTCGGTGTTGAAGTCGTGTTCGACCTCGTCGGTGAAGCGCTTCCATGTCACATCCTTCCAGTATGCGGGGACGTACTTGGCGCGAGTGTCGTGAGCAAAGTCGGTCTGATCGATCAGATTGCCGCCGCGCTCCCAGACCAGCGTCGGACACTGCCACGTCTGATTCTTTGCCAGGAGAGCAAAGAGGGCCTCGGCCCGCTTCGGATCATAGGTGGAAAGGAATTGTTTCTCCGTCTTCGTTCTTTTAATGAACTCATCTTCGAGTGGCGAACTACCTTCGAAGATCCCGATCAAGTGTTCGAAGCTCTTCTGTCCGGCATTCGACGCTTCTGAAGCGCGCACCGCATCCGGCACATGCCCGACCAACGCAATCCCCTGCTTCTTCGCCTCATCGGCGATCGCGAACACCGCCTCACGCGGAATCAGCGATTGCAGCTTGATGAAATCCGCCCCGCGACGCCTCAGATCGTCGACAGCCCGCCGCCCGTCCTCCGGCGTCTTGATGGCAATGGAACTGGGAAAGCGCGGTTTCGGGCCGTCGAGCATCGGCCCCGACATCACGATCCGCGGTCCGATCAACGTGCCGGCTGAAATTTCCCTGCGCCACTGCTGCAGTGCTTCCAACTCTCCGCCCATGTCGCGCACACCTGTGATGCCGTTTGCGATGAACAGCGGTAGCGTGACCTCTTTTCCGCGCGGGAACCAGTCCCCAAACACCATGTGGACGTGCATGTCCCACAAGCCGGGGATCAGGAACTTGCCGGTTCCATCCACATGAGTGCTGGGCAGTTTTCCGTCAAAGCCGCCGCCTGAGCTGTCGATGGCATCAATTCTTCCGTCGCGCACGATGACCGTCTGATGCGGCTTGGCTGGCGCGCCTGTGGCGTCGATGACGGTGACGTCGTGAATGATCAGTGCCGAAGACGTTGACGATTGTCCAAAACACGCGGCGGCGGTTAGCAGCAGGCAGAGCAGGACGCGTTTCATAGGTAGGAGATCTTAGGGGCCCGACTGCGCATCCGTCAAAGCTGGGATCTTCTCAAATGCCGGAAAACGCGATAGAGTTTCGGATCTTCCCCGGGGCGCGTAACTCATCGCAGGAGAAAATCCATGGCTCGCAGAGCTTTCCTCACTCGGATGGCGCAGCTCGCGGCACTACCGTTTCTCACCGCAGGCGGCGTTTTGCAGGGACAATCCAAAAAGCAGCTCAAAATTCTGATGAAGAGCGCGTGGGGTTCCGATGATCCCACCAAGGCCGCATTCCCGTTCTCACACGGACTCGCGTTGGCCGAAGCAGGGCACGAGATTCAGATCTACTTGCTTGGCGAAGCCGTCGTGCTGATGCGCAAGGTCGTGGCTGATGCCGTCATGCCCGTCGGCTGGCCAGCGGTAGGAGAGTTCCTCGGCAAGCTGAAAGCGAAAGGTGTTCAGATCTACGCCTGCGGTGCTTGCTCGCGTGCACGCGGCGTCACTGAAGCCGATCTTGCCAACTACGGTGCCAGGTTCGGCAGTCCACCTGTCTTCGTCTCGCTGATCGAGTGGGCAGACCACATCATCACCGAGTAGCCACAATTTGTCATGCTGAGGCGCGCTTTTGCGCCGAAGGATCTATGCAATTGCTGAGCAGCGGAATGCTGCCGGCAGACTGCATAGGTCCTTCGCTTCGCTCAGGATGACAGCGTGCTTTTATTTCCGGTCCCCGCCCACCAGCCCGGTCCCCGAAGCGACGGTCTCAATGTTTGGCGGATTGTGGCTGGGCGGAGGGCCGCCATGCAAACTTAGCTGTCCGAGACGGCAAAAGTTGATCGCATCTCCCAGGATTCTGGTCGCTTCCTGCGGAGCGTGGAAGCCCATCGAATTCTCCGACATCACGAAGTCGATCATGAACTCCCCCTTGCGCTGATACTCGCGAGCCTGCGCCAGCTGGGTGTCCGTGGCCCCCTTTGCCTTCTCTGCTTTGATGTCGTTGATCAGATCGACCAATGCATCCAGCGCCGTGTTACGGAGATTGAAAAATTTGTCCTGGATTTCTTCTGCCCGCGCCTTCAGCTCCTCTTCGGGAAAATGATGGCACGTCTGGCACGAGCGGTTGATTTTCAGCAGCGGACTGTTCACCTGATGATCGCTGATCTTCAGCCCACCTTGCCGCATGTAGGGCATGTGGCAATCGGCGCAGGCCACGCCCGAGCGCGCATGCACGCCCTGGTTCCACATCTCGAACTCGGGATGCCGCGCCTTGATCAATCCCGCTCCGCTGTCAGGATGGTCCCACTCCTTGATCTTCTGCTCGTCCTCGACCGCGATGATGTCCTCAACCTTCAGTCCTTTTGTCCACGGGAAAGTCAGCCGCTTGTTCGGCGGCTGGAAATAGTACGTCACATGACATTGGCCGCAAACGAACGAACGCATCTCCTGGCGCGTGGCCATCTTGTTCACGTCGTAGTTCGGAATGCCCTGTGACGCTTTCAGTGCGCGAATGCCTTCGATAAATGCGGGCCGGGTCACGCGGAGCTGCATGGTCTTCGGATCATGGCAGTCGATGCACGCCACAGCATGCTTCACCTGCTGCCGAATCTGCGGATACGTCATGTGCGAATCGCTGATGACGTTGAACCCCTTCATAATGTCACCGTCACCAAGTTTCAGATAGGTTGTCACCATGGATGCGTGGCAATTCACGCACATCGCCGGGGGCGCGAACTTCTGTCGCTCCGTGAAGGTCTGGTCCTCCAGCATGTAGGCATGGCCTCGTCGTTCGCGATAATCGGCGGAAAACGAATATCCCGCCCAGATGGCCTTGAGCCGCGGGTCCTCCTGCAGTTTGGACCGAGCCACCACAGACCGCGGGTCTGCTTGTGTCGGCGAATGCGGAACACCCTCGCTCCCTCCGTACTTCGTGCGTTCCATGTCCGTGGTGCGCAGGTAAAGGTCATACTGCATGGGAAAATCCTTGCCCCACGTTGCCGGATCGTCGATCGTGTTATTCAAGTCCACGACGCGGTAGAACGGATTCTTCGCCTCCTGCTTTCGCTCGAAGATATTGATTAAAAGCGCGGTCACGGCTAGCGTCGCAACCGCCGCCAAAACCACCACCGCCAGAAAGAGCCGTCGGGACCGGCCAGTTTCAGGATTACTTGGACTGTTCATGAGGACTCCGGGTAGGAATGGAGATGAGACCGGCCGATGCCGACTCCGAGTGTCCGACGGAATTGTGGCATCGCGTGCACTCGAGACCTTTCGCTTTGCCGTGCACTACGTTCCCGTCGATCGCCGATGTGATCGATTCGTGGCACCGGCGACAGGCGTTCTCAACCACCTGGTGATCGAACTTGGTGATCTCGATCGTGTCAGGATATCGGCCGCTAGTGAAATAAAAAGAATGCCAGAATCCGTTGTTCGCCTTCACCGCATATTTCCCCACAATGTTGTGAGGAGTGTGGCAATCGTTGCATACCGCCACCGAGTGATGGCTCGATTTCATCCAGGCGTCGTATTGCGTCTGCATCACGTGACAGTTCGCGCAGGCAGCCGGATTGTTCGTCAGGTAGGAATATCCCTTGGCATAAACAAAAGTGTAGGCCGCGAGCCCAACGGCCACTCCCAGAATGACGGCGGCAAGAAGACTGATTGCGATCGAGCGCTGCACGAAGGATTCCCGATTTAAAGCAAGAGAAGAATACGCCTCAGCAACCCCCGCCGAGTTCGCAGAGAAAAGAAAAATGCCTTTACCGTGGTTGAGTTTGTTGAATTTAAGACCGCGTTTCCACCACTAACGCTTTCTGCGCGACAGTCCACTAGCCGTGTACGTGCGGACTCTGCTTCGGATTGTGGCGCGGAGCAGCTGGTTCTTTCACGACCTTCACATCAAAGTTGACAGGCAGAGTCTTCGGCGGGAAGCACTGCGCGTTGTCGCAAGCCTGGTACCGTAGCACACCGCGCATGGCGTACTTTCCCGGTATCACTGACGCCAGCGGATGCACCATCAGGTTGATCGTGAAATCACCGCTATAGACGTTTAACTTTGTATCCGGCGAAAAGGGAAAGCTCACATCCACGCCATCGGGATATTCAATCTTTCCCAGCACGATGTCGGTTGGCGGATCCATCTTCAGCGCCGTGGGGATCAGGAACTCATCTTTGGGAGTGTTGGAGTTGATGTGAAAGCCGTGGGCTACACGGAAATTCAGAGTGATCTTCGACTGCTTCGCGCGTTGCGCGGTGACCGGTCCTACCGGGGCCATCGAAACTGAAGGCGCTTTCCCGGTTTGTCCCCACCCGCTAGCTAGCAGAAAAAATAAACAGACGATCTTCGCAACGCGGTTCGGCAAAATCATCCGTGAGACTCCGGCAAGCCCTGCCCAAATCCTAGTCGGGCCAGCGCTCGCTTTCTATTGTCAATTCTGGGGCTTCGACGCCGGGAGCGAGTCTTGCAGAACTCCCGTTCCCGCATAGGTGTTTGCCCTGCACAAACGCTAACGGCTCAGGCGAGAGAAACCAAGGTTACCTGGGGCCAATGAGGGCACTGACCGTTGCCGGACTCCCAGCCTGTGTATTCAGCGCCTTCTTGATGGCATCCTCGATCTCGCTCCTGCCCTCGAGTCCCATGATCTTGTCCACGATCTTGCCGTCACGGCCGATGAAGAAACTCTCGGGTAGCGCCGGGACGCCTCCGTAAGCATCGCCCACAGCTTCCTTCCCAAGTACCACGGGATAGTTCATCCCCATATCTTTGGCGAACCGGGCAATCTCATCCTTGCCGGAATCATCCATCGCAACGCCGACAATTTGCAGACCCTGCGCTCCGTATTGATTTTGCAGTTCGACCAGCCAGGGAGTCTCGATCTTGCACGGCCCGCACCACGTAGCCCAGAAGTTCACCACAACGGCTTTGCCACGCAGCGACGACAGACTCACACTCTTGCCATCCAGGGTCTCGAGTGTGAAATCGGGGGCTGGCGTCCCGTATCCGACTCCAAGCGGGTGATCCGTTCCCGAGCGCCGCGCCGTGTGAAATCCGAAGTAGAGCATCCCCGCCGCCACTAGCGCGACCACAACCAGCGCGAGAGGATTCCGGCGCCTGGGAGGAACCGTCGGTTCTACCGGAGGAACTGCGGAAGGTTCCGGACTGTAATTCGTCTGCAATGGCACCACCGGCCTGCCGCACACCTCGCAGGTTGCCGCTCCCGGGTCAAGTTCTGGCGCGGTGCCGGCGTTCTCCAAAGAAGCTCCACACTTCGGACACCATTGCGTACTCTCAACCTTCGTCTCGTTCGATTGTTCACCCATCAACATAGATCTAGACCTCACAGTGCAAAGCGATTCAAAAACGACAGCCAGCTCGAAATCAGCGTGAACCGGCCAATGACCAGCAGCACACCCAGCGCAATCAGCAGCCCGCCCGAGGCTACTTCGAGCGCGTGCATGTGCGAGCGGAAGCGGCTGTAAAACTTAAGGAAGCGCTCCATCAGCAGCGACGTCATCAGGAACGGCACTGCCAACCCCAGCGAATACACTGCGAGCAGTAGGATCCCCTTCGCCAGCGTGTCCTGCTCGCTGGCCAGAGCCAGTATGGCGGTCAGAATCGGCCCCAGGCATGGCGTCCAGCCGAACGCAAAGGCGAATCCGATCACGAATGCCCCGAGCGGCGTGCTGCTGCCTTTCACGCTATGCAACCTCGCATCGGTGTAGAGCGCCTTGATCTTGAAAATGCCGGTGAGGTGGAGTCCGAAAATAATGATGATCACCCCGGCGACCCGGGCCAGCGTGTGTTTGTACACTCCCAGGACTTGGCCGAGCCCCGTTGCGGCTGCTCCCAGCGCGATGAAAACGATGCTGAAACCCAGGATGAATCCAACCGAATTCACCATAACCCGGCGCATGAGCTGCGACTGAGGAGACTTCAGTTCCTCGACACCGGCGCCCGACACCAGAGAGACATATCCCGGCACAAGTGGGAGAACACAGGGCGACAAAAACGAGATCAGGCCGGCGATAAAGGCCCCGGGAACAGTGGCATCAGTCATTGGATTTATTGTACCTGCGGCACGCGAGTCATCAGAAATAAGACGCGCGGAAAAGGATTTAGTTGCAGGATTCCGAAAGCTAGCGGCCTTTTGACTTAACTGGCTGATCCTGCTTCGTTGCCGGCGCCATCGCAGGCATCTGTTCCGGGGACTCCGCCAACTTATGCAAGACCTCCGTCGGCACCGTGGCCAGCAGCACAGCTCGGCTGTCTTGTTGCTTTACCTGCAAACTATCGAACAATGCCTTCACGTCGGCATCCGTTCCGGGGGATCCAACCGACGCTTCGGCGCTGTGAAACAACTCCAGGAACACATTTGCCTTGTCGGCGATGACACGCGCATCTTCCTCACTGCCCGCCCACGCTTCGGCGCGAACGTGCAAAGCCGCCGTGCGAAAGGGCAGATGCAGCGGGTTGAAACTTGCGGAAATCACCACATCCGCGGGGTGAGGCAGGAAGTTGCTCAACCCACCGAGTTCGGGAGAGGACGGATCGAGGTGTGCCACCAGCCAGATCGGGCTGGCCAGCTGGACGTGTTTGTAATAGCGCCGCAGAAGAGCCGGACCTCCGAAAGGGGAGGCCAACCTCCGCGAGCGGTCCACCATACCCCGAATGACCGCCGGGTCGTCGTGGTTTGAGGCCGCGACCGCATCCACCCCCAGAATCGCAATCCGGAAGGTGCGACCGTAAATCGGAATCGTGAAGATGTTGACCGAGTCGTAACTCTCGACCGACTTCGCCATCCGCTTGAAATATGCAACGCATTTATCGCTATCGAAGCGACCGATGAAGACCTCTGAAAACCGCGGCTCCGGCGCTTTCCCGCCTGTGCCCCCTCCGGGCCAAGTCTCCGGATAATGAATGGCAAACGCCACCGAGTCGAGATCACGCTCATAGTCGAAGCCGGTGTCCTGAATGAATTGCTCGTACTCCGGATCGTGGTTGACAGGGTTGAAGGGCTTGCCGTTCGTCCTGCGAACCCAGCTGTAATCGACGTAGAGAAATCCGTCGGCTCCCGGGAGGAGCCGTGCTGGCTCTGGAGGCGCATGCTTGCGCAACTGGACGGCGAGCACCACCGCCCCGGCGATAACGACAACCGCGAGAACGAGAGGAAGAGTGCGTCGTATTCGCATGAAATGGGGCTAGGGCTGAAATAATAGCACTACGAGGCGTCCGTCCGGCTCGGTTGTTGCACCCCAACTTGGCCCTGTGGTACTTTATATAATTGTCCCGGACATCTGGAAGGGATCCGTGGGATAAGTTTGCGCGGAGACGCGCCTTTCCCCAGTTGCTGGCGTAGCTCAGTCGGTAGAGCATCTGATTTGTAATCAGAGGGTCGGGGGTTCGATTCCCTTCGCCAGCTCCAGAGAACGAGCTCGACAGCGAGCATAGCAGCAGGAAGAGAGAAATTGTCCGGCAGGCGGCGGACTCCGTAGTAGCGGCGCAACAGGTTTTTCCAAAACGCACTCCATTCGGAACTTTTCCGGCGAGTAGTAATCTTCGCGGTGTCTTGTGCGCGACCTTGGTTTCCCTGTATTGCGAAAGTCAGTTTAGCGAAATTGAAGTGTGATTTGTGCTGCGTTTTGTCCGCAGGTTTTTCGAAGAGCGCCTGCGAATTTCAAACGCGGTCTGCCGGACGAAGCGTGATCGGCCGCATCGCCCGAACGGTTTTTGCACAGGTGGGTGAGTGGTTAAAGCCGACAGACTGTAAATCTGTTCCTCCTAGCGAGGTACGGAGGTTCGAATCCTCCCCTGTGCACCAGAGACTGTCCTTCGTGAGTACAAGCCGAAGGCTGAGCGTTAGCGAGGCCGTAGCCCTGAGCGCAGTCGAAGGGCTGCTGGCAAAATCCTGAGCGTTCTTCGCGAAGGATCGAGTAAACAATGAATCGCCTTGCGGCAGCCTTGATCGCCTACGCAGTGTTGGGAGTCCTGGCGTGGGTCACGATCAGCGATACGCGGGTTCGAGCGGTGCCGCTGGGAATTCTCGCGTTGTTCGCGGTCAAGTCGGTGTTGCGCCGTCATGAGGTCATGCATCCCGACAAGGCCGAGGACGATGAGAGCAAGGATTTAGCTGAGAGCCGATAGCTGAAAGCTGGCGGCTGGTTTTGTGGGCCGATGTAGCTCAGTTGGTAGAGCACTCCCTTGGTAAGGGAGAGGTCACCAGTTCAATCCTGGTCATCGGCTCCAGAATTTGTTCGGAACGTTTGCGGACTCAGTTTGGCGCACATGGTTTCGTGGAAGGGCGCGGCTTTAGCCGTGCCGCTGGGAGTCGAAACTGAAAGCGGCTTTAGCCGCTGAGGTTTCAGGGCGGGAGTAACTTGAGGCGTTTTGCGGGCGTGAGCGGGAGCCCGCAGCCGAAATCCCGAGCGCAGTTTGCAAGGGATCTGCAATTGAGCGGGAGTAACTCAGTGGTAGAGTCACAGCCTTCCAAGCTGTTGGTCGCGGGTTCGATTCCCGTCTCCCGCTCCAGTGATTCTAACGTACGGGGATGACAGTGACGTTCGAACAGGCTGCCATCAAGGTAGAGAAGACACAGGAATATTCCAGGCTACAGGCCGCGATCGAGCAGGCTTTCCAGCTTGAGAAGGTGGAACGGTTCCTGAAGCAGATGGACCGCAAGGGAATCCGCATACGCGACTTCGATGCGGTGCTGGCGCAGCGGGTTCTCGACGGAGAGACGGCGCAGAACTCGCAGCAGCTATATCAGTCGTTGACGGTTTCGGATCAGGCGCAGATGCGGGAGTTTTACCTGTCGAAGATCGAAAAGGTCGACGTCGCGCTGCGGCACAAATTTAAGAAGTTGTATCAGTATTACTGAGAAGGTTTGAAAGGGCGCGGCTTCAGCCGGGCCGACCAGGCAATCATCAGACCGGGGCTTTAGCCCCTGAGGAACGGAAATGGCGAAAGAGAAATTTGAGCGTACAAAGCCGCACTGCAATGTAGGGACGATTGGTCACATCGATCATGGCAAGACGACGTTGACGGCGGCGATCACCAAGGTTCTGCAGAAGCACAATCCGAAGATTGTGTTCCGGTCGTTTGACTCGATCGACAACGCGCCGGAAGAGAAGGCGCGCGGCATCACGATCGCGACGGCGCACGTCGAGTACGAGACGGCGAAC
>JAIQFH010000102.1 GCA_020073385.1 Terriglobia bacterium
TTTCCTCTCAGTTTCTCCACCAGCTCCGCCAGTACTTCCTTGGCTTCTCGCTGCACTGGACGCCGAGCTTTCGCCCGCTTCGCTTTCTGTTCCTTCTTCATGGCAGACTTGCTATTCTTCTTCAAGGGTCGATCTCCTTATCCTTCGGGATTGCACTACGAGTGCTTTGATCACCGGTAGCTTAGCGCGATCCGTGATCGGGGATCGACCTTCTCATCCCATCTCAAAACCGGGCGTTCAAACGCGAGTTCAAAGTTCCTCCCGCGCGTTTCCGCATCCAGTCGAGGTCTGCTCAGGCGAAGCCGCCCCGGCCAGAGAGCTCCAAGCCAACTGAATATGTGGATAGGAAGACAATAGTCAACCCTAGCGGACGTTGAATTTAGAGTCTTACAGGCCGTGATTTCTGGTGGGGTTTTCAGCTCGGCCCTCGAGGCTGTCTTCGTCATTGCCGCGTGTGCGGACCACAAATACATAGCGAAGTCAGTCAGTGGCTGCGTCTGTGCCCTTGCCACCCCAAGAATGCGCCGAGTTCTTCGACAAAGATTCCCCAGGCTGGTTCATCCGCAAGAAGAAGATGATTGGCACTCGACAACGGAACAAATCTCGCGTTTGGAATCTCTGCCGCTAGTATGCGACCCTCGCCGGGCGGCACCGCGCGGTCGCCATCGCTATGAAACACGATGGTCGGAACGGAGACCGACGGAAGCAGCGCACGGACATTGATCTTGTCGCATGCTTCCATGATGCGTGCCGCATTTTCGGGGGACGCTGACACACGGCGTAAAGCGTTGAACCATTCCTGGTGTTCGGGAGTGGCGTTTTGTGGCACGTACAGGTCGGCAAAATTGAAGGAAAAGGCTGGATTCTTAGTTCCCCAGTCCAAACGCACCAGCGTTTCAAACGCCTGACGCGCTTTTAGGGCCTCAGGATTGTCTCTGTGCTCAAAGCCACGGCTATAGGCACCCACTAGGATCAGGTGACTCACGCGCTCCGGATGCTCCACTGCATAAGTAATGGCCGGGGCTCCGCCCTGCGAGATCCCCATTAGCGCGAACCGGTCAAGACCAGCTGCCTCAACGACGGTCTCCAAGTCCTGTGCCCAGGCTTCAGAAGACATCTCTTTCACTTCCCAGTCCGATAGCCCATTACCACGCTCGTCGTAGCGAACGAAGCGGTGGTGTTTGGTCAACTCCGCAATCCAATGCTTCCAGACGGGGCTTTCCCACTCATAGTCCAGATGATTAAGCCAGTTGGCAGCTTTGACTAGCGGATAGCCCGAACCAACCGTCGCCCATGCAATGCGGACGCCGTCGCGAGTGGAGCAGAAACGGATTTCCTGACGTGCAGGGGATTCGACGAGGCGGCCTTCAGGCTTTGGCCCTTGCACATTCGACGCAATCTCCGTAACCGGCGCGGCGAAGCGATAGCCCACACGGGGCACGGTCTCTATGTAGGACTGCCCTGTTGCAGGTTCGCCCAGCGCCTTGCGCAGCAGGGAGATATTCTTGTTGAGGTTGTTCTCCTCCACGACCGTATCCGGCCACACCTGCTGCAACACGTCTTCCTTTCTGAGCAAGCTGCCCGCATTCTCCACAAGTACGCAGAGGGTTTCGAATGCCTTCAGCTGGAGCGGAACATCAACCCCCTGACGTAGTAGCCGGTGCTCTGCGACATCCAACTGGAAGGGCCCGAACTGATAGAGACATGCCGTTCTGGGCATACCGTTCACAAAAAAGTAACAAAAAAACAACCCTGCTGGAAGGACGCGGGGGAACACGATCCTGCCTAATGCAGGAGTGCGGCGCGGTCAAATCTGCACATTGACATGATTTTCGACCACGCGACGAGCAAATTCAAGAGCAGGAGAAATCAGCCATGACAAATTTCCTTCCGGACCAAAGCTTCTATCCCTCACCGCAGATGGCCATGCAGGCTGTCCCGGAAAAGCTGGCGCATGTCGCCATGTTGAACCCGAATCCAGGTTCGCCCGACGCAATGGCCGTAGTGGACCTTGACCCCGCGTCGAAAGCGTATGGGAAGGTTATCCACCAACTTGACATGCCGAATGCGGGGGACGAGTTACACCATTTCGGCTGGAACGCTTGCAGTTCCTGTCTCTGCCCCTACTCGCCGCACCCGCACATGGAGCGGCGGTTCCTGGTGGTTCCGGGGCTGCGTTCGTCGCGCATTCACATTCTCGATACCAAGCCCGACCCGCGAAAGCCAAGACTGGTCAAGGTGATTGAGCCTGAAGAGGTCAAGAGAAAGTCCGGCTATAGCCGGCCGCACACGTCTCACTGCGGGCCGGATGGCGTCTACATGAATGCTCTGGGATCGGTGGATGGTAAGGGACCCGGCGGGATCTTCGTTATCGACCCCCAGACGTTCGAGATCAAGGGAGCATGGGAGGCCGATCGTGGACCGCAATACCTAACTTACGACTTCTGGTGGCACCTGGGACACGACACCATGATCACCAGTGAATGGGGAACCCCGGACATGGTGGAAAACGGCGTGAATCCAGAGTTGCTGCTCGCCGGCAAGTACGGCCACGCACTGCACGTGTGGGACTTGCACAAAAGGCGTCACCAGCAAGTCCTGGAAATGGGGCCGGAGTATCAGATGGCGCTCGAATTGAGGCCCGCGCACGATCCGAGTGAAGCGTACGGATTCGTGGGCGTGGTCACTTCACTGAAAGACCTCTCGGCCTCTATCTGGTTGTGGCATCGTGAAGGCTCCAGCGGCAACGGTGCCTGGAAGATCCGCAAAGTGGTCGAGATTCCGGCCGAGGCTGCTGATCCCGAATTGCTGCCGCCGCTGTTGAAAGGCTTCAAGGCGGTTCCACCATTCGTGACGGACATCAACCTGTCGCTCGATGACCGCTTTCTGTACGTTTCGTGCTGGGGCACCGGCGAACTTCGGCAGTACGACGTGTCCGATCCCTTCAATCCGGTGTTGACAGGATCGGTAGCACTCGGCGGCATGGTACGGCGTCAGGCACACCCTAAACAACCCGAACGCGAGCTGAACGGCGGTCCGCAAATGGTCGAGATCAGCCGGGATGGGAAGCGGGTGTTCGTCACCAACTCGCTCTATCGCACGTGGGATGACCAGTTCTACCCCGACGGAATTCGTGGCTGGATGACGATGCTCGACGCGGACCCAAGCGGCGGAATCCGAACTGATGGCGGGTTTCTGTTGGAGACCGAAAACCTCCGCCCTCACCAGGTTCGTCTGCAGGGCGGAGACGCTTCTTCGGACTCCTACTGCTTCTCGTGAGGATTGATGCGATGAGTGAGATGACAATGTCTTGGGCGGTTCTATTGGGGCTGGGGGCTTTTCACGGCATCAACCCCGGCATGGGATGGCTGTTCGCGGTGGCGCTCGGAATGCAGGAGCGCCGCCGCGGGGCGGTCTTTTCAGCGCTGTTGCCGTTGGCCCTTGGCCATGTGCTGGCCGTAGGGGCGGCGATTGCCATTGCGCTTGCTGTCGGTGCCGTCATTCCACTCGACTGGCTGCGCTGGCTGGTCGCCGTGTTATTGGTGGCTCTCGGCGTGAGTCGGCTGTTCCGGCATCGTCACCCGCGTTGGGCAAGTATGCAAGTGAGCTTCGGTGCCTTAACGCTTTGGTCGTTCTTGATGGCTTCGGCGCACGGTGCGGGTTTGATGGTGGTGCCGGTGTTCCTGAATCTGCCGATGGCAGCCGCTCATCAGGGCCATCATCACGCGATGGCTATGTCAACGATGACTCCAACGACTGCGCTGCTTGCGACATCGGTTCATACGATTGGGTACCTGCTGGTGACGACAATCATTGCTGTCGTTGTCTTCGAGAAGATTGGGGTCGGCATTCTGCGCAATGCGTGGTTTAACCTCGATCTTGTTTGGGCATCCACATTGCTGGGGACAGGATTGATCGGCGCCTTCGTGAGTTAGGCGGCCACACATTTCTGGGATTGCTTGGTAGCTCCACTGCGGCCGGCAGGTGAACAAGCTGGCTGGGTTCGACGGGGCCGACGCCGTCGCCAATTGGCAGATCTTCAGCATCGGCGGCATATCCACAACAAGTGGACTGTCGTCAGCGAGGCGGTGTTTGCATACGGGCTACAAACTCGGAGGCGAGACGGTCAACCGGTCTGCTTAAGCCATGGAGGTGGTTATGAAAAGGTCAATGGATTTGCGATCTGCAGTGTTTGCCGCAATCGACGGGATTCAAAAACCTGACCGTGCAGCTGACGGCGAAAGCCAGCAGAAGACTAAGTACGGTCCGCCGACTCAAGACAAAGACCCAAATCTGCCCAAAGGATATAGCCATATTCGGGATGCGATCCGGGCCTTACTGACATTGGACGACCTCAACCTTCTCGCAAGGAATGAATGATCTCAACCGCTCTAGCCTTGGCAGGAGGTGTGCCGCAGAATGTGCCGTACGCTTCGAGCCGATATGCGTGGGCTTTTTCGCTACTTCGACAAAGTGCTTGCGTGCGGGCTTGGTTGTGGGCAAGTGATTGATTTTGCATGGTGGCCGCTGTTACTGGACCTGGTGATGTGCAACAACTCTTAATTATCAGGTCGCCCGTTCCAGCTGTTTCGCATTCGCTCATCTTCTCAATCACTTACAGGTCCTCGATGGAACTGGTTTTTCGAAGGTGTGCCGCAGAATGTACCGTGCGAAGGTTTGGGCGGAAATGCGCCATAAAGAATTTAAGAATAAGGATAAGGATTGCGACGTCTTCGGCAGACACCCTTCCCGTCGGTTCGGACCCGTCGCGCTTTTGCCGGGCATGTGCCAGATTTCGGCGTTTCCAGCTTGTCCCAAAATCCTCTTCCTGCATTTTGGCGTAAGTATTGGAACACGCGATTTGAAAGCGCGCGAGCGACAGTCAGGCGACCGCCCGAGATCCTCGCCTCAAACGCCACGCACCCGGGGGTGTCAGTTTCCGCCTTATAATCGGCGCTGGGTCGCCGTTCATCAACAGTACGAGAGTGAAGCAAAGAGAGCCCGATGAACAACTCAACGCATTCCGACCCGGCGGAGCGTGGCGCACTAATGCGCCTGCTTTATCGCAACTGGCGCCCTACGCGTCTCGGTCGCTGGGTCAACCGTCTGACATGCTGGTGGAGCGGGCTCGGGCTGCCGCCGAGGTTTCAGGCCGTCCTCGAAGTTCATGGTCGCAATTCCGGCCGCAAGCGCTCGAACCCTGTGGTGATCGCCACCGTAGAGGGCAAGCGTTATCTCGTTTCTATGCTCGGCTCGGAATCCGATTGGGTGAGGAATGTTGAAGCTGCGCACGGCGCGGCGGTCATTCGCCAGGGGCGACGCCGTTGTGTTCACCTCGCGGTGGTGCCTCCGGAGGAGAGAGCTCCCATCCTCCGAGAGTACGTGCGAATCGCATCGAGCGGCCGGCGGCACTTCCCACTCCCCGCTAGTGCGTCGCTGGCTGATTTCGAGGCTATCGCCAGGTGTTATCCCGTGTACAGGATCGATCCCTCGTGAGAGGTGGCCTGCGCAAACGAAGTGTTAGAGTGCCCACTCAGAAGGGGTCAAGGAGGCGATTTTCGTCAAAAGAGGAGTAACCGATGCGAGAGGATGCGTTTTTCCGAATTTCAAAGGAAGTAAGGGACGTGGTGCTCTATCTGGATGGGCAATTGACGCTGCGCGAGCGGCCCGGCCTAGCTAACGCTTCAGCGTCGGAATCAGACAAGTACGAGGAATTGATTGTGAACCCAGGGGTCCTGACGTTGGTGCGACAGCGGGGGAATATTGACTGCGGTGGAGTCGAGTTCGTAGTGATTCGGTACGGAAATTTCTGGCAGACGGTATGGCCGGTAAAGGGTGGCCACGTGTCACTGGGCTAGAGCCCTTTGCCAATCCGCTAGAGCACGCAAAAGCAATTCAGACGGTGATTACGGAGTTGGGACTGTGAGGTCAGCGCGTGCGCAGCATCAGTCATGCGAAATTGAGTGCTGGATCGCTCACACCTCCGCGAAGTGATCATCACTGAAACTATAGTGTCTTTTCTGCCCAGATTTTGGCGAACTGCGCACGAGAAGTCGGGATGAAATTCAACTTTGATGCGATCTTCTACTACGTTTCAGACTTAGAACGAGCCATTAAGTTTTATACTGATGTGCTTGGGTTCGAACTTCAGTCGCGAGATTACGTCGCTCGCTTTCTAATTGGGGACGTTTTGTTCGAATTGGTTCCCACCAGGGACACTTGCAAATTGCAGGGTGGCGGCAATGCTCGCCTCTGTTTGCAAGTTGATGACATCCATTCGGCAATCTTGGATTTGCGTTCCAAGGGTGTGCCGACTGCGAACTCAGAGTCGAAGGAAAACGGCATCTTGACTTGCTTCTATGACCCGGATGGCAACGAGATTTGTCTATGGCAGTACACGGCTTAGGGTTTGGGCGTATACGGGTGCACAAAGAAATTGCCGTTGAACGCGTCTTCGTTCTGTTATAGCCCCCGCCGAAATCTATATGCATGAAACGGATCTAGGCAGTGCTGAGCCGGTGAGGTCCTATCTGAATGCCCTCATCAGCAACTCGAAGGCGCCCGGCATTCAGTACCTTGCGCTAAATGCCAGCAAGGTTCTATGCCGATGCGAGTGCGGGTTGGCGGACATCAGGGGCGACGTGCCATGGAGCCCAACACCACGATGATGGCCTATTCCATGAGCAAGACGGTCACGGCGGTGGCTGTGTTACAGCTCGCGAAGCACACGAGATTCGGTGGAGGACGCGATTGATCGTTATGTAGCTGTCA
Source organism: Terriglobia bacterium (assembly GCA_020073385.1). GTDB lineage: Bacteria > Acidobacteriota > Terriglobia > Terriglobales > Acidobacteriaceae > Sulfotelmatobacter. The sequence goes on from JAIQFH010000102.1 coordinate 6,772, forward strand.
GTCCCTACGGCTCCGGCGTAACGATTTCACAGCTGCTTTCACATACAGCGGGAGTGCCGAACCCGATCCCGTTGCGTTGGGGTCATGACATGGGCGATATTCGCATCAAACCAGTCTGACTGGTTTGTCGCCTGCGGAGCGTGATCTGGTCCTATCCAAAGGAGCAATCGAAATTCCGGATGAGCAGAAGTGGCATGCCTATAAAGAGGCGGGTCGTCCTCATAAGCAGTGGGAACGCGCCCAGCATCGAGGGGACGAGAAAGATAAAACTCCGTCGTCAAAGGCCAAATCTGCCATACGGTAGACTCTGTTTTACTTTCCTTTTCAAGGAGGTTTCAACTTATGAGGCGAAATATGTGGTTTAATGCCTCAATTCAAGAATTCCGACGGCGGAGGCTGGGGGATGCGTCAAGCTTGGAGTCGTCGGTCTGTTTTGCTTCGCGTTATGCGTAGTGAGTTCTGCGCAAGTCGATACGGGGATCATTGTGGGACGGGAGACTATGCATCGCCGCCGCTGCGTCCGGGCAAGTATAGAGTGGTCGCGGGGGCCCCGGGCTTCAAGACGTAGACGCGCAGCACGATCTAGGCAGCCTCTGGTATGGACGCGGTGATTTCATTGTTTGTCCAAAGGGGCATCCACAGACGAAGCGTTCTACCGGGTGATTTTGGAAAGCACAAGCCATGCTGAGGAGAGATGGGCACTTGCGCAGATTTCCCTTCTTCGTTTCTTTCTTCTTGTTCTGCGTATTGCGTGTCGCGGCGCAGAATACCGTTGTACGTCCCACCGAAATCGACGATGTGCTGATCAATCCGGGCATGGGGATTGAGACGTTCAACCGATTTTCCGGGCAGGCGTTGAATGAAGGCGTCACGTGGTCTGAGGTTGGACCGGAGGCTCCGCTCCCTGATGCGCCTGCGGGCACAGTGGATTTCCCTGGATCGAGCGTCGCTTACCTGCGGTGGTTCTGGTTTCAGCTAGAGCCGGAGCCGGGACATTATCGTTGGGAAATTATCGACTCAGCGCTGGCCGAAGCGCGGCGTCATGGGCAAGCGCTCGGCATTCGGCTAATGCCGTATGACAATCACCATCCCCTGCCGGAGTGGTATCGCAAGTCCGGCGCACGGCGGGCGAACAAGCCGGATGATAAGGATGGGGACATATGGTCTCCCGATTCGGCCGATCCGAATTATGTTAAGGCATGGAGCGCAATCATTACCGAGTTTGGTAAGCGATACGACGGGCATCCGGACCTCAACCATGTGGATATTTCGACGGTCGGCTACTGGGGTGAAGGGTGGGGACCGTATCTGCCGGAGTGGGCCGTGCAGCAGCAGTTGATCGATCTCTATCTTCATGCGTTACCGCGCACGCCGTTGTTGATGAACTTCGACGAGTTGCCCGCTCTCGTCTATGGCACGAAACGTGGCGCGGGCTGGAGACTTGACTGCTGGGGCGACATGGGTCGCCCGGGTAAGACTTTCGCGCACATGCTGGATTTGTATCCGCAGCAGCTCGCACGGGGAAACCTTCAGGAAGTCTGGCGAACCGCTCCGGTAGCGCTTGAAACGTGCGGCGTGCCCGAATCATGGAAGCGCTGGAATTTTTCTCTGACGCCGATTCTCGATCAGGCGCTCCGGTGGCACGTTTCAACGATTAACGTGAAGTCAAGTCATATTCCTCCGGAATGGAAAGCCGCATTTGAAGAGTTTCAGAAGAAGATCGGCTACCGATTTGTTTTGAAGAAACTGGAGTATCCCTCGAAGGTGAACCGTGGTGCGATGATTCCTGTGAATATGTGGTGGTTCAATGCAGGGATCGCGCCGCTGTATCGCAACTACGTGCTGGCCCTCGAAATCGGGGGGGTGGTTGTGCCGCTTGAGGCCGACGTCCGGCAATGGCTGCCGGGGGATTCGGTCTATGAGAATAGTGTGTCTGTGCCTCACGAACTGACTCCGGGGAGACATCGTGTACGAGTGGCGCTGCTTGATCCGCGCACGAGGAGACCCGCAATTCGACTGGCGATTGCCGAGCGGCAAGAGGACGGATGGTACAACATGGGCGAGATTACAGTAGAGTAGGTGCTCGCCGATCCAGTGATCGGCGCTATGATTCACGCCAGAAGATAGCTCTCTCGCCTTTAATTGTTAAAGCCAACAGCGATGCCTCGTGATAGGCGCTTGTGTCGAATTGCGAGTGTGTCACGGGCGATCCGGAAACCGTCGCTATTCCAAGCCAAGGTCCAAGCCCCCTGTCCCCCCATCTATGTCGCAAACGGATCTTTGGGTCTGCAATCCAAACAGGGCGCGCTGCCCGATTTCCCAATACAAGACGATATGCAGCCACTGATCCGGACTAGGTTCTGATCCGACCACACCCCAACCCCCGATTGGCAGTGTTTTTTCAACAACCTCCTAGTGTTGTGTCCCGGAAATTCGTGAACAAAGTCGGGCGATTTTCTGCAGGATCGAATCGGCGGTCGCCGTCCAGGCAAAGGGACGACTCGAACGATTGTAGCGCTGCACGAAGGCATCGATTTTTTCGACCAGATCGTGGACACTGGTGAACGAACCACGGTGAATCGCGCGCTGGGTGATGATGCCAAACCAACGTTCCACCTGATTGAGCCAAGAGGAATAGGTGGGCGTGTAGTGCATGTGGTAGCGAGGTCGCTGTGCCAGCCAAGTGCGAACCTTAGGATGTTTGTGGGTGGCATAGTTATCGACGATGAGATGGACATCGTAGGCAGGCGGAACGTTCTGATCGAGATGTCGCAGGAAGGAGAGAAACTCCTGATGGCGGTGGCGCGGCTTACATTCGGTGAACACCTTGCCGTTGGTGATGTCCAGCGCGGCAAACAGGGTCGTGGTGCCATGCCGGACATAATCGTGGGTCACGCCTTCGACATAACCCAACCCCATGGGCAATACGGGCTGGGTGCGGTTGAGAGCCTGAATCTGGCTCTTTTCATCGACGCAGAGCACCAAAGCGTGATCGGGTGGATGCAGATACAAGCCGACAATGTCGCGCACCTTCTCGATAAAGAACGGATCGGTGGAGAGCTTAAAACTGCGAGTACGGTGGGGTTGCACGCCGAAAGTCTGAAACACGCGATGCACGGTGGAACGGGAGATGCCGCTGGCCTGGGCAGCTTGCCGAATGCTCCAGTGCGTGCTCTGGGCCGGTCTGCGGGAGAGCGTGCGCTTGAGCAAGGCAGCAATCTGCTCGTCGTCGATGCTGCGGGGTCGGCCGGGCCGCAACTCGTCATACAGTCCAGGCAAGCGGTGCTGGACGAAACGCTGTCGCCACTTGCCGACGGTGGCATTGGTCCAGCGCAAGCGCCGGGCGATCTGGGTGTTGCTTTGTCCGTCCGCCGACCAGAGTACAACTCTGGCGCGTGCGACCAGAGCATGCGGCAGAGTGCGGGAGCCAGCTAAGCTACGAAGCTGGGTATGCTCGTCCGTAGTCAGGATCAGGGCGGGCTTGGGGCGTCCTGTGACCATGCACGAAAGCTTATCCCAACCTTTCTACTTATGCTAGGTATTTATGGGACACAACACCTAGAGGAAGTCAATGCCATATAAATTGTCCCCTTTCCCAAGACTTTTTGCTGTGATTGCGATTCCGAGCTGGAGGGTGTACCTGCCGTCACAGAAATTCATTGATCCAGGATCCTAAAATTGTGTTTGTCCGATTAGCACGGAAGAGAGGTGTGCGATGACCCAACTAGCGATTCCTGAGAACTGGTTTGAGGATTTGGTCGAACTCCGTCGTGGTTTCGACCAACTGTTCAACCGGCTGCTGACTGGTTGGCCCGCGGGTACGGAGCCGGAGCGCTCTCCGTTCGCTTTGGTGCCGCCCGCCGAGGTCTGGGTGGATAAGGAGGCGAAAAAGTATCACCTGCGCCTGGCCCTTCCCGGCGTGGATCCGAGCACGGTGAAGTTGAAGTTGCTGGGCAACCTACTGACGATCAGTGCCGAGCGCAAAGCCAGCCGCGAGTCCAAGGACGTGGATTACCTCTATCGGGAGCTCAGCTATGGCACCCTCAGTCGCACGCTGACCTTGCCTGAGGGGCTGGACACGGAGCGGATCAACGCGGAGTACAACGACGGCTTGCTCGAAATCACCGCCCCAGTCGCGGCTGCTGCGGCGCCGCGCCAGGTGGAGATCAAGGGCCTGCCGAAGGCGAAGGCTGCCTGAATCACCAGGCCCAAATATCAGAATAGATTCTGCCCCACGAGACCCTCAGCTTGCAAAGCCTCGCGGTAGCACTGCGCACCCAACGAGACAGACTCCCGATGGGTCAGAATGTCCTGCCAAATGCACTTCTCTTTGGGTGATGTGAAGAGAAACTGGCCGTGGAATTTAATGCTTGTTTCACCTTGCGGATGAGCAGACATTGAACATCGGGGTGGAGCAAAAACATCAAACCCACTGCCACAATGGCATCAAACGTACGTCGGAAGAATGTTGAATCCTCAAAAGCCGAACAATCCGCGTGAGCGCTTTGTGCCCGCGCCCGGAGCGTCGACTGTGGTGAAAGTCCCGTCAGGAGCGCGCAGGAAGAGGTGACCCACACCGCTTGGGTCAGTGGAGATTCCCGTGATTGTCCCGGCAGCGTTGACGTTTTGGGCTGCGGTACCCTTCATTACTAGCCAATACACCGATGTTGAGCATTCACCCCCAACTGTGCCTGCCGTGCCGTAGTCATGGACTGCCGACGATGTGTCGTGCCGTCTTCTATAGAATGAATTTTGAGAATCTTGAACTGCACTTTATACCGCAAGGAGCATTTTCATGTCAGCAAAGCGAATTGGCATTCTCACCGGAGGCGGCGACGTCCCTGGCCTAAATTCGGTCATTAAGTCGGTCGTCTACCGGGGGTCCGAAATCGGATACGAAGTCGTGGGCATCCGCCGCGGCTGGGAAGGATTGACGCACGTCGATCTGAAAGATCCGGCAAGCCGGGCGCGGTATATCCAGCCGCTCAACCGCGAGAACACCCGCACTATCGATCGCACAGGTGGCACGTATCTGCACAGCTCGCGCACCAATCCCACCAAGATGAAGAAGCTGCCGTCTGCGCTTGAGGGGCAGCAGTTTTCCAGTAAGCAATCCACCAAGGGTGGTGTAACGAGTGCGGTGTTCGACGTGACGCCGGCGGTGCTGAAGAACATCGAGACCCTGGGGCTAGACTGCGTGGTGGCGATCGGCGGAGATGACACCCTTAGCTATGCCGCCGAACTTGACCGGCACGGAGTGAAGGTGATTGCGGTGCCGAAGACCATGGATAACGACGTTCGCAACACCGAGTATTGCATAGGGTTTTCAACCGCCATCACTCGCGCCATGGACGCCATCGAGCGGCAGCGGACCACGGTTGGCTCGCACGAGCGCATCGGTATCTTTCGGGTGTTCGGACGCGACGCCGGCTACACCGCTCTCTACACTGCGTATGTGACATCGCTGCGCTGCTGCATCCCCGAGTACAAGGTGAATTTGGAGCACCTTATCGAAATTCTGGTCACCGACAAGCGCAACAATCCTAGCAACTACTCGCTGGTGATTCTTTCCGAGGGGGCTGAGTGGGAAGGCTACACAGTGAAGGAATACGGCCCCGCCGATGCCTTCGGGCACCGCAAGAAGATGAGCGTGGCGGAGGATCTGAGCGACGAAATCAAGATCGCCACTGGAAACGAAACCGTGGTCAGTGACCTGACTTACGATTTACGCTCGGGCAGCCCGGATTTCGTCGACCGGATGGTGGCCAGTACTTATGCCGGAATGGCGATGGACTCTTTGCAAGAGGGAAAGACCGGCCTGATGACGGCGATCAGCAGCGGTTGCTACGCAATGGTACCGATCCCCGATCCCAAACTCGGGCCGCGTAAAGTGGAGATTGCCACCATGTACAACACAGAGCGCTACCGGCCGACTTACGATCGCAAGCTGGGCCTACCCATTTTCCTGACGCGAGCCTAGTCTGAAGGGAAGGGTCCGGACTCTCGGGACGCAACCTACGCTCCGCCCATCGTAGGGATTCAGGTCAAGGAAGCGCGCTCGTGCTTACTCCGCGCGAGGAACAGACTGTCCATCTGGTCACCGAAGGTCTGAACAACCGCGAAGTCGCGCGCGAACTGAACCTCAAAGAGAATACGGTGAAGAAATCTCTGTTGCGGATTTACGACAAGCTGGGCGTTTCCAATCGCGTGGAACTTGTGCTCTATGCGCTGAGCCATTCACAGGAGCGCTTGCCGGAGGAGGAACGGCTGGAACAGCCAGCGTGACGGGCGCTTATTTGATTTGCGTCATCGGACAGAGGTTCGCTCGTGGCGACGAAGCGCGGTGGAGCTATCGAAAAGGTCGCGTCCGAGTGGTGCCGCTAGTGTGTTTTGAATTGTTTCGCGTGATGCAGTTGGTGCCGCAGTTTTGCCTTGTGCGTGCCTGTTGTAGGGGGAGGATCACCACGAATGTTGTGCCTTTCCCGACTTCGCTGGTCACTTCAATCCGGGCGTGATGTGCTTCGGCGATCCGTCGAGCCAGTGAGAGTCCAAGCCCCGTGCCGGTTCTTTTGGTTGTGTAGAAGGGGTGGAAGATGTTGGGCAGAAGTTCGGGCGCGATGCCACGACCCGTGTCGATGACAGCAACAGCGGCGACGTCCTTTAAGAGCGAAACCTCAACTCGTATCTCGCCCTCACCGTCAATCGCCTGAACGGCGTTCAACAGCAGATTCAAAAGCAGTTGGTGGATCTGATCGACATCATGTTCAACGTTTGGCAGATTCGGGTCTTTAAAGAGTTTGATCGTGATTGGTCTGGAGAGCACTTGGAGGCGGGCCAAGACGACGGCATGTTCGACCGTTGTATTCAGGTCACTCGGGCAAACCAGGGTTAAGTGCGGATGGGCTGCTTGCAGCAGGTCGCCAAGAATGCGGTCGATCCTTGCGATCTCTAGACGAACATCCTTGACCACAGCAAACGCCGGACTGGTTGTAGGCAGGTCTCGTCCAACGATTTCGATGACGCCTGCGATACCTGCGAGCGGATTGCGGATTTCGTGCGCGAGCCCGGCAGCGAGTTCTCCGAGCGTCGCCAGGTGTTCCGCCCGCGACATCTGGGTGCGGTGCAGTCGTTCGATCTTTTCTCGGCTCTCATGCAACTGCTGGACCATGTGGTTGAAGGAACGACCGAGGTCCCCGATTGAGTCGTTGCGATCAGCAAAGCTTACTTTGACATCAAGATCCCCTTTGCCCACGCGCCCAATCTTGCCTTGAAGTTCCAGCACAACATGCCCCAAATCATCGCCGCCGTTACTCCGAGCTAGAGCCTTGTATCCGTTTTCGTACAGTAAAATCATGGGCGACAACGTATCCATAGCGGTCGATTCGGATTCAGGCTTGTACCATCCCTTCCAGAGCAGACTTATCAAGGATCGTGAGACTGGAACCCTTCGACTCGATGAGGTGCTTCATCCTGAAGTAGGAAAACAGGCGGCTGACGGTCTCGCGGCTAGTGCCGATCATCTCCGCGATTTCCTCGTGCGTCAGCAACAAATGTAGATGTAGCGAATGGCTTGAATCTCCCCGCTCCGTAGACCAGCCGAGCAGCAATTTGGCGAGCCTTTGCCCAGGCGAGTTGCTCAGTCCGAGAGTGCGGATTTCGTCATAGGCCGAGTAATAGTTGCGGCTAAGCTGCTGTGCCACCCGCAATGCGACTTCCCCGTAGTCATGCAGAAAGTGCACCAAGGCATCGGAGGAGATGAAGTTAGCCTGCCCCGGCTCCACCATTTCCGCCGTGACCTCATAGGGGCGGCTGGAAATGGTTGCGTTCAGCCCGAGCACGTCTCCGTGCTCGGCGATCTTAGTGATGATGGTCTTGCCGTCGCGTGAAGCGGTGGATAACTTCGCTTTCCCGGTGCAGAGCACAAATACTCCGCGTCCCTTTTGGCCCTCAACGAACAACATGGCGGCGCGAGGATAGATCGCAGGGGACGTAATGGCGTTCAGTCTCTCCACTAAGGATGGGGAAAGATTGCAGAAAAGATGCTGCTTCCGTACTGGACACGTCGTGCAGTTATCGAGGATGTTGAGACCGTAGGGCGACTTCATGAGTGTTCCTTCTCGACCTGAGAAGACGTACGGGCGTCGAACGATGTTGCTCTAGCAACCGCCCTGAAAGACAGGAATTATTAGGGACCCCACCACGCAAGCGTGAGGGTAGGGCTGGCCAGCATGGTTCGACTGTTCAAAAGTGCTCATATTCGCAAATAGAGTACGGGTAATTCGTCCGGAAGCGTTCCACTACGTTGCGCTAGGCTTCGTCGTTTGGTTGCTAGTGGCCTGTCGCAGTGAGTTCGTTACTGCGGACGCGGCGGGAGGGGTCGGAGTATTTCCACTGGATGGGGCGAGCATTGGCGGAGTAGGCATTGATGTAGCGGCGGAGTTTGCGAGCTAAGTCGGGAACCGAGGTGAAGATGCCCCGTGCGATGACCTCGCGTTCGATCTTGGCGAACCAGATCTCGACCTGATTGAGCCAGGACGAGTAAGTGGGCGTGAAGTG
>JAIQFH010000035.1 GCA_020073385.1 Terriglobia bacterium
GCCGGGTGCCCCATCCTTGCGTTCTTTGCAAGGGTGGGAAACCACGGACCCATAAGTCTAGGACGTTCGCTCTTGCCTTCGATGCAACATCCGTCGTGGGGGAGTGCGTCGCGTGCTTCCGCTCACGTTGTCCCGTGATCACCCTCACCGACATCCCGCCCATTTTCTGAGAGCGTAAAGTCGCTACCAAGTGTGGCCAGCCTCCACGGACCCAAAGTCCGCTGGGGGCTTCGTATTTACGGCAGTACCAAATACCTGGAAAGATCTTTCAAAACCAAAGCAAGACAAAGGGCTGCCCTTCGCTTCAAGCCAAGGTGCCCCTCGCGGAGCGTGGGCGGGAGTGAGTCGCCGGCGTCTTCCCGACCGCAGCCGCTTTTCCGCGGAGAGAGATCTGCCTGCAGGAGATCCTTCACTCCGCCTGAACTGCGGCTCCGTTCAGGATGACGCCGACCTGTAAGTCGTGTGTTCCCAAGATTTTGCCCGCAACTCCTTGCCGTCCATAGACTATTTCGAAAATTCCCCGTAACCCCATGATTCAAAAAGATGGAGGGGGAGGAGGGATACGCGGGCAAAAGGCTCTTTAGCACTCTGAAAAATGAGCCACAGATCTTCACGGATTTCATGGATCACTTTTGCTTCTCTGATCCGTGAAGATCCGCGTAAATCCGTGGCGACTTGAAACTCTGAAACTTGAAAACGAGGGCATCATAAAAATGTCGACCTATCCCAATCGCTGTCAGCACCTAAAAACCAACGGCACGCAGTGCGGATCGCCCGCGCTGCGTCGCAACCGTTTCTGCTACTTCCACAAGCGCTACCAGGAAGAGCGCATCCGTCTGAACGTCGACCGCCGACGTCACGGCACGGCCACTTTCTTCCTGCCCGTGCTCGAAGACGCCAACTCCATACAGATGTCGCTCATGCAGATCGTGCGCCTTCTGCTCACCGGCCAAATCGAACACAAAACCGCCAGCCTTCTTCTTTATGCGTTGCAAACCGCCAGCACCAACCTGCGCCTCACCAACTTCAAGCCGCGGGTTCACGAGGTCGTCCTCGATCCGCGCGATGCGGCCGAGAGTCCGCTGGATGAAAACCACCTCTGGGAAGACGAAGACTTCGTAGAAGAGGAGGAAGAAGAGGTCGACGAGGTCGAACAAGAGATCCGGCAGAAAGAGGAAGAGGCCGCCAAGAAAGCGCGCTTCGTCGCCCGTTGGGAAGCGAAGAAAGAGATCGAGGCCCGCGAACGCGCCCGCAAACGCTACGAGGAGGAAGAGAAACTGAAGGACTGGGTCCGACAAAATCCGAAATATATGCTGGTCCGCCGCGACGGGCGCCTTTGCACCGAACTTCGCCCTACAGAAGAGGCTCCCAAACAGGAAGTCGCTCTCCAGCCACAGGCACCGAAACCGGCATCCACAGACAGCGCAGCCAAGGTCCACGCCAAAATTACCGACATGATCCGCAAAGAACTCCCCGCGCTCACGGAGGTCTACAACAGCGCCCTGCAAAAAGAAGCCGACAAGCAAGCCCTGAAAAAACCACCTCAAAAGGAGACCCTATCCGGCGAAAGCGAAACCAAAGCCACCACGGGGTGGTCTTGAGCGAAAATTTCTTTCCGGGTGTGGCGCGTTCCCACTAGAATGGACGCACTGGGCGGAAACCCGCTTCTCTCACGGGTTTCGCTTCGGAGGTTCTGTGCACGTCCTGGTCACGGCCGACTCGTTGTCTGGCTCCTGGACCTATGCCCGCGAACTGGTGACCGGACTGGTCACGCGCGGCGTGCGCGTCACTCTGGTCAGCTTCGGCGACATCCCTCTGCCCGATCAGACTTCCTGGATGGATCATCTGCACGGACTGGATTACCGGCCGACTGCGTTTCGCCTGGAGTGGATGCAGGAAGCCGAACAGGACTTGCCCGAATCGTCCGCATTCCTGATGTCGCTTGTTAACGAGCTGCGGCCGGACGTTCTGCACTTGAATCATTTTTGTTACGGAAACTTGCCGGTGGATGTGCCCCGCGTGGTGATGGCGCACGGCGACCTGGTTACATGGACGCATGCGGTGCACGATCGCGCGCCGCGTCCGGCGCACGCGCTCAATTGGTATCGGCGAACGGTGCTCAATGGATTGATGGGGGCGGATGCCGTGGTTGCGCCGTCGGCGTGGATGCTCGATTGCATCTCGTCCTGTTACGCGCGGCCGCGACGGGGAGAAGTGATCTATCCGGGACGCAATCCGATCTTCTTTAATCCCTACGTCAGCAAGGATGATTGCGTGCTCGCGGTGGGCCGGCTGGTGGACGCGAGCAAGCAGGTCTTTCTGCTTACGCAGCAGCAGCACCCGCTGCCGGTGTGCATCGTGGGCGCGGAGCATACTGTACCGCTGCCGCGGATTCCGATTCGAGCAGATGTGAAGGTTGCCATCGAAGAAACGTCAGTGGCGATTCGCGGACCGCAAACCGATGCGCAATTGCGCGCGCTCTACAGCCGAGCGGCAATCTACGCGGCAACTTCGCGTTACGAACCGCTGGGCATGTCCTTGCTCGAAGCCGCCTTCTCCCGTTGCGCGATTGTGGCTAACGACATCCCGAGCTACCGCGAGATTTGGGGCGACGCGGCCCTTTACTTCCGTACCAACGACGCCGCGAGTCTTGCGGAGAATATCCGCCTGCTCAATGCCGATCGTCCGATGCGGCGCGCGTATGCCGAGTTGGCCTACACGCGCGCCCGCGAGCGCTTCACGACCAAGCGGATGATCGATGAGTGCCTGGCACTGTATCGCAGCCTGCGTTCGGCTCGCGTGAAAGCGGCTTAGTTTTTTCCGGACAGTGTCGCAGCCATTCTTGCTGCTGGTCAAACCAAGACAGCGTAGCCGAATCAGTGGTATCTTCTTAAGGCTTACTAGAAACTCGTAAGGTTGGAGGATTTTGGCATGGCGCAGGTGAAGATTACGGTGCGTCCCAATGGGCCTTTTCGCGTGGAGGCTCCGGAGGGAGCCGTCGAACTGGTGGACATCAACGGCAATCAATTCGATCTCACGGGTAAGACTGCTTTTTCACTTTGCCGCTGCGGCGGTTCGGTGAATAAACCTTTTTGCGACGGAACCCATAGCAAGATCGGTTTCCAGGGCGCGGAACTCGCGGTAAAGAAGGCTGAAGGGCAGGCGTAAGAGGCGACGGGGAGCAGATCGTGAGGGATTCACGGGACCGGGAACTGGGGATGCATCGCAGAATCACGCGCCGTGACTTCGTCAACGGCGTGGCCGTGACCGCCGGGGCGGCCATGATGCCCTGGCATCTCTTTGGCGACGCTGCTGATGCGAAGAAGTCAGGTGCTTATTATCCTCCGGCGCTCGCCGGGTTGCGCGGCAGCCATCCGGGATCGTACGAGACCGCGCACAGTCTGCGCGACGGCACGTTCTGGGATTCAGCGGGAAAGCTCGAAGATACCGGGGAGACCTACGATCTGATCGTCGTGGGAGGAGGCATCAGCGGCCTTGCTGCAGCTCAATACTACCGCAAAGCGGCAGGCAGCAAGGCTCGCATTCTCATTCTCGACAACCACGACGACTTTGGAGGCCACGCCAAGCGCAACGAATTTCGTGTGGGGAATGCGTTCCGACTTGGTTTTGGCGGGACATTCTCCATCGAGAGTCCGGCGCCTTACAGTTCGGTGGCAAAAGGGCTCATCGAAGAGTTGGGGATCGATGTTGCCTCATATTCGAAGTATTTCGACAAGGATCTTTATCGCTCGCGCGGTCTGCGCCCGAAGATATTTTTCGACAAAGAGACTTTTGGCGTAGACAAGTTGGTGGTGAACTTCAACCCTCGAGGCGGAGGTGAGAGCGAAGACGCGGCAGCCCAATCCCCTGAGCTGCTGAAAAGTTTCTTGCGAGAGGCTCCCATTGCCGATCAGGCCAAGCGCGATCTGCAGAGCCTCTATGAAGAACCGAAGGATTACTTTCCGGGGTTAACCTCGGATGAGAAGAAAGCGAAGCTCGCGCGAATCAGTTACGCCAACTATTTGAAAGACGTCGCCCGCGTTCACGAGGATATCGTCAAAATCTATCAGGCTTTGCCGCACGGCCTGTTTGGCGTCGGCATTGACGCGGTTTCGGCGCAGGACGCCTGGGGATTTGACCTGCCGGGTTTTAAAGGGCTGAAATTGGACCCGACCCCGGGGAAGGGAATGAATCGCGATGCCATTCCCAACGCCGAGGCGGAGAAATACTTCTTCCATTTTCCAGACGGCAACGCCACCATCGCTCGCCTGCTGGTTCGCCAGCTGATCCCTGAGGCGGTGCCTGGGAACTCCGTCCCTGACGTAATTCTCTCCAAGGTGGATTACGCGAAGCTCGATCAGTCCGGTTCGCCGGTGCGCATCCGTTTGAACAGCACTGCCGTGCGCGTGAAACATATGGGGGATGCGGCCAGCGCCAAGGAAGTTGAGGTCACCTATGCGCGCGCAGACAGGACCTACACTGTGAAGGCGAAGAACGCCATCCTCGCTTGCTGGCACGTGGTGATTCCATACATCTGCGAGGAACTGCCGGACAAGCAAAAGGACGCGCTGGCTTCCGCGCAGAAAGTGCCGCTGCTTTATACCAACGTTGCACTCCACAACTGGAAGGCGTTTGAGAAAGTTGGTGCGAATTCGATTTATGCGCCCGGCATGTATCACACCTCAGTGAACCTTGATCTCCCGGTGAGTATTGGAGGATACGAGTGCGCCCGCAAGCCCGAGGAGCCGATCGTGGTGCACCTGATGAAGGCCGCGTGCCATCCCGGCCTCCCCGCGCGTCAACAGCACAGCTATGGCCGCATGGAACTCTATACGACGACGTTTGAGACGATGGAGCGCAATATCCGGGAGCAACTGGCGCGCGTGCTGAGTGCGGGAGGCTTTGATCCGGCGCGCGATATCGCGGCGATCACGGTCAACCGCTGGCCGCACGGTTACGCGTACGAATACAACTCGCTGTTCGATCCATTCTGGCTGGAAGGCGGCGAGACTCCCTGCGAAGTGGCGCGCAAAACGTTCGGGCGGATCGCTATCGCTAACTGCGACGCCGGAGCGTATGCCTATACGGACGAGGCGATCAATCAGGCCTATCGAGCGGTGGTGGAGATCACGAAAGCCTAATGCGTCGCAGGTCCGCGTAGCTGCTGCGCGAGGTCTCTCGCATCCTGTGCTTCCTTCAGCGCCCCTTTTGCCTGATAGGCATCTGCCAACGCGTTCTCTATGTCCGCACTGTCGCCGGACTTTTCTTTTTCCTTGAGGTACGCATTGATGGCGTCATCGTAGCGGTTGAGTTTTGCGTAGGAATTTCCCATCTCGAAGGAGACGCCCGAAAGGTGTGTGTCTGGCGCCGCTTTCTTGAACTCCTCGATGGCCGCCGAGTGGTTCTGTTGATCCGCGAGCACGAGTCCTAACCCGTAGTGACCTTCGGCGCTGTTCGGATCTTGCGCGAGGATTTGCGTAAATGCAGACTTCGCGTCTTCGGGTCGCTTTTCGGTCATGTAAACCAAGCCGAGATCGAACCGGGCATCGAGGTTTCCGGGCTCCAATTGGATCACTCGCTTGAATTCTGCTTCGGCCTCAGCAAATTGCTGGCGCGCGAGATAGGTCTGAGCCAAGGCGAAGTGCGCCGGAGCGAGGTTGGGCTGCTGCTTGATCACGGCTTGCAGTCGCGCCACCGGGTCACCCTTGGTTTCCTGAAAGGCGCGAGCCATGCGCATGGGCCCGCCGCGCCATTGCCGCACGCCGAATCCGGCCGTTAGTAGCGCCAGCGCGACCACGCCCACAACAGTAGCGCGCCGCAGCGGAACATCAGGTTGCGGTGCGAGGCGGGCGATCAGGGCTCCGAGTATGAGACCGCTGACGAGTCCGCCGATGTGGCAGGCGTTATCAACGGTTCCGAGAATCTGCCCGAATCCTAGATTGAATACGGCGAAAATGACTAGGCTTCGGAGGGTTCCGCTGATGGCGACGCGCGGTAGCGAAAACTCACCCAGATAAAATGAGGCAATCAGAGCTCCGGCCAGACCGAAGATTGCTCCTGAAGCTCCAACGCTCAGCACTCGAGGATTCCAGGCAATGCTTGCCAACCCGCCCGCAACGCCGGTTATGAGATAAATGGTGGCGAAAGTCCACCGTCCGTACAACGATTCGCAGAGCCGCCCGAGATCCCACAGACACCACATGTTGAAGAAAATGTGCATGGCGCCGCCGTGCAGGAACATGTAGGTCAGCAGCCGCCACCACTCCCCGGACAGGGTGTAAGGCCCGAAGTTGGCTCCGTAATGAAAGTTGACTTCTCCGGATATATTGATGGCCGAGCCGCTCGCCAACGCTGTGGCGAGAAAGACGGCGATGTTGGCGCCGAAGATGACCTGCGTCAGCGTGATGCTCGACTCGCTGCGGCTCACCCAGGGCCGGGTGATGACTGGTTGCCGGGCGCTGTCCGACTCTTCGCCGCGTTGCGCGGCTTCGTGTTGCACGCACCACTGGCAGATTTTCTTGAACGCCAGGGGCGGCAGTTGCCGCCCGCATCGAATGCAGTTCGCCATGTCTTATACAAAGGTATCAGCAGTTGAATCGGTTGTGGGTTCGACAAGAAGACCACCCGGAGTTGATGAACGGTCCGAACGAGAACGGTTCACGGGGGCTAAAGCCCAGATAGAATGGTGGTCTGACGCGGCCCTAAAGGGCCGCTCTTCCACGGTGCGGGACGGAGTGGGGGACGCAATGGGAATGTTGTGCCGTCGCTGGCTGCAGGGCAGGTTCCACGCAGTCGCATGCGTCGCTTCGCTCCGCAGGGCGGACGGGGCGTCCGCCCCTACACAAGACGGTCAGTGGATTGTTTTTGTTTTGCGCGACATGTAGTCCATTAGCAAGTACTGGCCTAGCGTGTAGGGAGTTGTGAAGTAGGCCTTGCCGCGGCACATTTCGGTGACCTTCTGTACGAACTGCACCAGGCCGTAATCGGACGCCAGCATAAAGGTGTTGATCAGCACGCCGGCGCGCTTGCACTTCGAAACTTCTTCCAGCGTCTGGCTGACAACCAGCGGATCGAGGCCGAATGCGTTCTTGTAGATGCGGCCGTCTTCGAGCGTGAGCGCCGAGGGCTTGCCGTCGGTGATCATCACGATCTGCTTCATGTCTTTTTTCTGCCGCTGCAGGATTCGCTGTGCCATGCGCAAGCCTTCGCGAGTATTGGTGTAATACGGTCCAACCTTCACGCGAGCCAATTGCGAGAGCGGAATCTCCTCGGCCGAATCGTGGAAGAGCACCAGCGATAGCGAATCTCCGGGGTATTGCGTGCGGATCAGATGCGAAAGCGCCATCGCCACTTTCTTCGCGGGAGTGAAGCGATCCTCGCCATAAAGGATCATCGAGTGTGAACAATCGAGCATGAGTACCGTCGCGCACGAAGACTGGTACTCGCACTGATGTACCTGCAAGTCGGGATACTCGATATTCAGTGGCAGAGACAATCCCTCGCGCTGAATGGCGTTGGAGAGAGTTGCCGTGATGTCGAGATTCAGCGTGTCGCCGAACTCGTAGGTCTTTGAGGAGCCGCTAGCTTCGATGCCGGTTGCCAGATCGCGCGTGTCGTGGCGCCCGAAACTCGATTTGCCGAGCGACCCGAGTAGGTTGCGCAGGGACTTGAAGCCCAGGAAGTCGAGACTCTTGTCGGTGATTTCGAACCGGGCCTGTTGGGCCTCGCCCGTTTGTCCGCCAACGCTCGACTGTCGCGCCGGGTCATGAGGTTCATCGACTGAAATGTAATCTTCCTGCTGCATGCGCTCGATGAGCTTCTCGATGAGTTCCTCGAGTTGTCCGTCGGCCATCATCTGCTCGATCTGCTGGCGCAGGTTATCGTCGAACATCTCGCCGTTGAGCAAGGCATTCTCAATGGCGCGCTTGAGTTCCTCGAGGGTCTGCTCGCCCTCGGGCAGTTCGTACCACATGGAGTCCTGGAATCCGCTCTGGAGGAGGTAATCCGAGAGCGCGTTGAGCAAATCTTCCATGCTCATTTCGCCGGCGGGGTCGGGAACGTATTTGGAGTAGCGGATGCGTTTCATAAAAGCTGCTAGCTTCTAGCTACTGGCTTCTAGCAAAATCAACTTCGCCTAGCTAGCAGCTAGGAGCTAGAAGCTTCAGTTAAACTGCCTTCTCTGCCGGAGCGGCCTCTCCTCGGGATCGAAGGACTTCTCGCGGACAGGCTCGGGCTTCTTTTCTCCGGCGCGAAATATGCGCTCCTCGCTGCGGCCGATGCGCTTGTGCGCGTGCAGGCCTTCCAGGATGAACTCCGCGGCCGAGACCTGCTGTTCAGCGCTGTCTTTCGGCGAAACGCCGAGAGGTCCGAGTTTTTCGATCAGGCCCTGAATTCCGCGGAGTTTTTCCAGCGCTTCTACGGCGGAAACTGAGTCGGACATCTGAATCTCGCCGCCGAGATCGAACCATTGGACGATCTGCTGCACGTTCGCGCCGGTGTAGTACTCATCGTAGGTCTTGGCGATGGCGGTGCGGATCAGTTCTCGGCCAACGTGGTCGGCGCCCTTCATCTCGCCTTCGTATTCGAGTTCGAGTTTTCCGGTGATTGCCGGAAGCGCGGCGTAGACGTCGCTGATGCGCGGGACGACGAGTTTTTCGTCGTTGCGAATCGCACGCCGCTCGGCGTTCGAGATCACGTTTTCCATTGCCGAGATCGGAAGGCGCTGGCTCACGCCTGAGCGCTTGTCGATCTTCTTGTCTTCGCGTGCCGCAAACGCCACACGCTCGATCACTTCCTGCACATAGTTCGGAAGATGCAGAGTGTTACCGTTGCGGCGCGTCCAGGCCTCCTGCGCCGTGATAGCGATTCCTTCTTCGACGGTTGCCGGATAGTGCGTACGAATCTCCGATCCGATGCGGTCTTTCAGCGGGGTGATGATTTTTCCGCGCGCCGTGTAGTCTTCCGGGTTGGCGCTGAACACGAGTGCCAAGTCGAGCGGCAGACGAATCGGATATCCCTTAATCTGCACGTCGCCTTCCTGCATGATATTGAACAGGCCGACCTGGATTTTTCCGGCGAGGTCGGGCAATTCGTTGATGGCGAAGATGCCGCGATTGGCGCGGGGAAGCAGTCCGTAGTGAACGGTTAATTCACTGGAGAGTTGGTGCCCACCGCGCGCCGCTTTGATGGGATCGATATCACCAATCAAATCGGCAATGGTGACGTCAGGCGTGGCCAGTTTCTCGACGTAGCGTTCATCGGGAGTGAGATAGGCGATCGGGGCCTCGTCACCAAGGCGAGCGATTTCATCGCGGCAGCGGCGACAGATCGGCGCGTAGGGATTGTCGTGAATCTCGCATCCGGCGAGATAGGGCATTTGCGGATCGAGCAGCGTCGTCAATGCGCGCAGGATGCGGCTTTTCGCTTGCCCTCGCAGCCCAAGAAGAATGAAATTGTGGCGCGAGAGAATGGCGTTGATGATCTGCGGAACGACGGTGTCGTCATACCCGACAATGCCGGGGAACACGGATGCGTCGCCATTTTCCCGCAAGCGCGCTACCAGATTGTCGCGAAGTTCGTCTTTGACCCGGCGTGTACGTAAACGCTCTTCGGAGAAGGCACTGCGGCGCAGATCCCCCAACGTGCGCGGAACACTCATGAAAGGAACCCCCCACGAACTACAATGAAGTGATTATACGCCGCTGTCGCACGGCGGGTTTGAGGGGCGGCTGAAGCGTGAAACATTTCTGGTTGAGGGCGATTCCGCAGCGGCTCTGCAGGGCGAGTGTACTGCTCGCATTGTGCGCGTCTTGGGCATACACTCTGTCGCAGGCGCAGAAGGCGGCAGAACTCCCCGCGCCTGGCCAGATCGCTGATGTTTCCTCCGGGTCCGATGCTGCACAAACCTACGCGATGTATCTGCCTTCCGCGTATACTCCGGCGAAACGATGGCCCATCATCTATTTCTTCGATCCGGGCGGACGCGGGCGGCGTCCGGTCGAACTCTACAAGGACATTGCCGAGACGTACGGATTCATCCTGGCGGGCTCGTACAACTCCCGCAACTTTTCGAGCGACCAGGGAAAGGCCGTGAATGCGATTTGGCAGGATACGCACTCGCGGCTTGCGATCGATGAGCATCGTTCATACGCCAGCGGATTTTCCGGCGGAGCGCGGGTGGCGGGGGCGATGGCGTTGAGCGGACCCACCGGCCAAGTCGCGGGCGTGATCGCGCACGGTGCTGGTTATCCCAGCAACAGGACAGCGAAGGATGATCTGCCTTATTTCTTTGCGGTCGGCGATCAGGATTTCAATTGGCCCGAAGTCATTAACATTCGCCGCGAACGCGAGGGACAGGGTTCGCCGTATCGGGTGCGCGTGTATTCCGGACGTCATCAGTGGGCTCCCGCTGCGGTCATGGAAGAGGCCATGCAGTACATGAATCTGAAAGCGATGCAGGCCGGCCATCTCGCGGCAGACGAGGCATTCATCGATCGTCTCCTGGAGAAGACCAGGGCGGAAGCGGCCGAGGCAGGAACCAGAAAAGATGCTATTGCACACCTTAATGCATATCGCTCTCTGGTCTCTGACTTCAATGGACTCCGCGATGTGAAGGAAGCAGCTGAGAAGTTGACGGCATTGCAGCAATCAGAAGCTTTGAAAGCGGCGCTGAAAAGTGAGCGCCAGCAGATGTCCGAGCAGTTGAAGCTCGAACAGGAACTCTCGCCAAAGATCGGAGCCTTCGCGAATGGCTCAGCGGCCGACTCCACTGGCCTCCGCATCGAAATTCGCCAGCAGTTGGGCGCGCTCAGCGATCAGGCGAAACATAGCAAGAATGAGACGAAGCGATTGATCTCGAGCAGGGCATTTAGCGGCATCTTCGCAGGAGCAATTGGAGACGGGCAGCAGCAGCTTGCTGTGCGGCACTTCGAGAAAGCGGAGGCCTACTTTGACCTGATGAGGCAGGTTAGCGATGATCCATGGCCCGTCTTGCTGCTGGCTGATACGCATGCAGCATCGGGAAATCGAAAACTGGCGATCAAGGATTTGCAGGAAGCGGTGCGGCGCGGACTAAAAGATCGGGCAGTCATTGAGTCCGATCCGCAGCTTCAGGGCCTCAAGAACGAGCCAGAATTCCAAAAGCTTGTGGCGGGGCTGGAAGGGAAGTAGTGTCTCACAAGGGAGGCAAGCAGTTCGCACGCTGCGCGGCCTCTCAGGGGCTGAAGAGTATGGGTGAGAACTTTCAGGCGTCCCTCCGGGACGCGCTGAGCGTTCCACATTACCCGGCGCTAAAGCGCCGGGCTATTCTCAGACGCCCCACCGGGGCGGCGGCTTTTAGCTCCTGAGGAATGCTCAGGTTGCCTTTTCGGTTCATTGTGAGATAGCTTCCGAGCCCCGATTACCGAGCCCGTAAACGACATCATTGGAAAATGTCTTTCACTTTCCCGAGCAGCGAGCGCAATAGCGGCTGGTTATCGACTTTAGAGAGCACATCGAGTTCCTGCAGCAGTTCCTTCTGGCGCTTGTTCAGCTTGCCCGGGATCTGCACCCGGACCTCGACGTAGAGATCGCCTTTGCCGTGACCGTTCAGCACCGGAACTCCCTTGTTACGGATGCGGAAGGTGGTGCTCGGCTGCGTACCCTCGGGAATCTTCAGCGTGTGCTCGCCTTCCATGGTGGGCACGCGAATCTCGGCGCCCATGGCGGCCTGCGGGACGGAGATCGGGACCACGCAGTGCAGGTCGTTGCCCTCGCGCTCGAAGAATGGATGCTCCTTGACGTGAAGCACGACATACAGGTCACCGGCAGGACCGCCGAACTGCCCAACTTCTCCAGCGCCGGCAAAACGGATGCGAGTTCCGTCCTCAACACCGGCAGGAATTTTGGCATCGACGCTGCGTTGGCGGAGCAGGCGGCCATCGCCTTTGCACTTCGCGCAGGGATCCGTAATAACGCTTCCGGTGCCCTGGCACGTCGGACACATGCGCGCGATGCTGAAGAATCCCTGCTGGTAACGAACCTGTCCGCGTCCGTTACAGGAGCGGCACGTTGTCGGTCCTTTGCCAGGAGCAGCTCCCGAGCCCCGGCAGTCTTCACAAGCCTCGTGGCGGCGAACGGTGACGCGGGATTCGGTGCCGAAGTAGGCTTCCTCGAATTCGAGCGTCAGGTCTTCGCGCAGATCGGCACCACGCTGCACACGGCTGCGGCGGCGTCCCCCGCCTCCAAACATGTCGCCGAAGCCGAAGAATTCTCCGAAGATGTCGCTGAAGTCCTGGAAGACCGACGGATCGAAGCCCGCGCCGGCGCCGGAAGCGCCGCCCAATCCCGCATGTCCGTAGCGGTCGTACACAGCGCGCTTTTCCGAGTCCGCGAGAACGGCATAAGCCTCGCTGACTTCTTTGAATCTTTCTTCGGCGTCGGGGTTATTGGGATTGCGGTCGGGGTGATACTGCAAAGCGAGCTTGCGGTAAGCGGACTTTAACTCCACTTCGGTGACCGTCCGGGTGACACCCAGCACCTCGTAGTAATCGCGTTTTGCGTTCGTCGTCAAATCAAATCCTTTTCTGACTCTTCATGCTTCAATCAACCGCTGGCCGATACGTTCCGAAGGTCCACGGATGACCTTCCAAGTCGAGCACGTGATATTCGTGCGAACCGAAATCAGTATCCTTTGGCGGATACAAAATCTTCGCCCCGGCCGCATGGGCCCGCTCGTAATGTGCGTCGGGATCCTTCACATAGACAGCCAGCATCTGCGTCGCCGCTCCTGACGCTTGCGGACTGGTTATGCCATCGTCTTGCCGAACCGACCCAAGCAATGATGATGTTTTCGCCAAGCTGGAGCTGGGCATGCCGTACAAATGGCCCGTCTTCCGGGATGCAGCAGCGTTCCACGAAGCCGAACGCTGCGCACAACCAGCGAATCGCAGCCCGCGCATCCCTGTAGCGCAGGATGGGAAAAATCGTCTGCATGGATCTCCTTGATCCTGGTCCAGCGGAAAGAGTCCAACTTATTTTCCGGGATTCCTCGCCACCCTGACCATCGCGGGCCGCAGCAGGCGGTCTTTGTACTTGTAACCGCGCTGCCACTCTTCGAGGACTTCGTGATCAGCCGCGTCCGGGGTTTCCACCATCTCGATGGCCTCGTGAACGTGCGGATCGAACTGCTCCCCTTTGGCCGCGATGGGCTGCACCCCGAGCTTCGTCAGCACGTCGCGCAATTGCTTATAGATGAGATCCACCCCGGCCCGAAAGTCGGCAGCCTCGGACTTCGATTGCAGAGCGCGCTCGAAGTTGTCCACCACTGGCAGCAGGGATTTGATGGCGTCGGTCATGGCGAAGTCGCGAAAGTCCTGCTGCTCTTTGGCGGCGCGGCGGCGTGCATTTTCAAATTCCGCCTGTGCCCGGGCTAAGCGGTCGAGCAGCGAATCGCGCTCGGCCTTTACCTTCTGCAACTCCGCATCTACGCCGGCGGGCTCAGCAGAGACCGCTCCGCTCTGGGTTGATGCAGACGAGGACTCATCCCCATCTGCCGGCGGAAGTTCATGATCCACATCCAGTCCGTGCGTTTCCACTTCTGATTTTCCGTTCGATTTCCCCATAACTGCTTCATTACTCCGATTCATTCAGGATCTTGTCGAAGAGGCGGGCGATGTACGACACCGCGGTGATGGTGTGCTGGTAGTCCATGCGGGTTGGCCCGATCACCGCCAGTGAGCCCATGACTTCGTTTCCCGCATGCGCGGGGGCGCCGATCAGCACGAAATTCTGCATGGAGGGCAAGGCCTCGTCGAGGCCGATGACCACTCGCACCGCTTCCTGCTTCACATTGAGGTAGGCGCTGAGAAGCTGGATAACTTTTTCTTTTTCCTCGAGCGTCTTGAGCATCTCCTGCAGACGCTGACGGTCCTGCTCGCCAGACAGCAGGTTGGCCGCGCCTTCGACGAAGACCATTTGCGATCCCTGCTCGGCCGCCAGGGCTCCCTGCTTGTACAGGGCTTCGATGGAGTTCATCAGCCGGTCGTATTCGCTACGCTCTCTCTCGATGCGGCGCGCGAGTTCTCCCCGCATCGACTCCATGGTCCACCCGCGGAAATTCTCGTTGATATAGCGCGCGGCCAAGTCGAGATCGGCCTGCGGGAGATCCAGGCGCAGCACACGATCGCGCACCAGGCCCGAGCGCGTCACCACCACCGCCAGCACCTTCTGATCACCCAGACGCGAAAAATACACATGCTCCAGCGCATTCCTCGGGCCGCTGGTCGCCACTGTCACGCCGACGTTCCTCGAAATCAGCGAGAGCACGTGTGATGTGCGCTCCATGAATTCCTGCACGTCAGTGATGCCGGCCAGCGAGTCAGAAATCATCGCCTCTTCTTGCGGCGCGAGGCGCGCATTGCCGGAAATCTGCTCCACGTAATAGCGATAGGCTTCCGTCGTGGGCACGCGGCCGGCCGAGGCGTGCGGCTGCTCTAGGAAGCCCGCATCAGAAAGATCGGCCATGACATTGCGGATCGAGGCCGGACTCAATCCTTCGCGATTCGAGCGCGCCAGCGTCCGCGACCCGACCGGCTCACCCGTCGAAATAAAAGTCTCGACAATGGCGGTCAGGATTTCGCGTTCGCGATTCCCGATATTGGGGTCAGCGGGCATGCTTCACTTCTCAATTGTCTCAGATCGGGCGCCGGGCGCCGAGGGGAGCAAGAGCTTCTGGATCCGTTCCCTTAACTATTTTAGATGCAGAAGCTTAGGTTTTGGAGCAAAGTTGCGATCCCGTTTGGATTCTAGGAACGGGGTGGGGCGGTGTCAAGCAAAGGAAGCAGGGCTTGGTCGGTGGTCACTCACTGATTCGCGCTGTCTTCCTGAGCGCAGCCGGAGAGGAGCGCAGCGGAACTCCGGCGGAGTCGAAGGATCCCTACCTGAGCCCGGTTGCCAAAGGTAGGGATTCCTCGCTCCGCTCGGAATGACGAGTCGGGGTTGAACGACAGAACTTCCTGCTATCCTCTTCCGTCAACTGTTTGACGTTGAAACCTTGAAATCCAAACCTCACATCGCAGTCATCGGAGCCGGAGCCTTCGGTGGATGGACCGCCCTACACCTTCTTGAGAACGGGGCGCGTGTCACCCTGATCGACGCCTGGGGTCCCGGCAATTCGCGCTCTTCTTCCGGCGGCGAGACACGGGTCATGCGTGGCACGTATGGTCCGGAGCAGCCTTACACCGAGATGGCCGCGCGTGCTCTGAAGCTATGGGCGAAGTATGAACGCAAGTGGAAGCGGCAGTTTCTGCATCGCTCGGGCGTTCTGTGGATGGCCGCAGGTCGCGATGACGCCTTCGAGCGTGGCTCGGTTGAGATGCTGCGGGCGGCGAAGATCAAGTATCAGGAGCTCTCGGCGGTGCAACTGAGAAAACGCTGGCCGCAGATCAACTTCGAAGGCATCGAGTGGGGTATCTTCGAACCGGAATGTGGTTATCTCGACGCGCGGGTAAGTTGCGCGGCAGTTGCCGAGGCGTTCGTCGCGTCAGGAGGACGATACCGCCAGGCCAGCGTCCTTGCCCAAGGATTAGAGGAGACTCCGCTGCGCAGCCTGCCTCTGGCTGACGGCTCGCAATTCACGGCTCACAGCTATGTCTTCGCTTGTGGTCCTTGGCTCGGGCAGTTGTTCCCGAAGGCCATCGGTTCGTTGATAAAAGCCACCAAGCAGGATGTATTTTTTTTCGGCACTCCGGCTGGCGACACACGCTTTCACGATCCCAATCCTCCCGTATGGGCCGACCATCGCGGCAAGTTTCGCTATGGCATTCCCGGCAGCGATCGCCGGGGATTCAAAATCGCTGATGACACGCGCGGACCCGACTTCGATCCCACCAACGGGGAACGCATCATCAATCCTGAGACGCTAAAGGACGTTCGTGAGTACATCTCCTTCCGCTTCCCCGCGCTTCGCGATGCACCTTTGATCGAAAGCCGCGTCTGTCAATACGAGCAGACGCCTGACAGTCATTTCATTGTTGACCGCCATCCGGCGAACGAGAATGTGTGGCTGCTGGGTGGGGGCTCAGGTCATGGTTTCAAACACGGCCCGGCGATCGGAGAGATGATGGCGGAGTTGATTTTGCGGGATCGCGAACCGAAGGCGATTTGGAGACTGAAAAGATTCAACTCTAAGCAGCCCTTGTCATCCTGAGCGGCGTTCTTTGCCGCGAAGGACCTATGCAAATGCTGGCAGCGTGTATGCTGCAAACAAATACATAGGTCCTTCGCCGTCAAAACCGCGGCTCAGGATGACAAGTCTTGGATGGCCGCTGAAGATTACTGGATCTGAATCACATTCCCCGGGGAGTTCGCCTTGATCTCGTTCACGCGCTCGACCACCTTGCGCGCGAAATCGTAAATCGACTTTGCATGCGGCGAGTTTTCTCCCTCCAGCACGACCGGCTTGCCACCGTCGCCGGACTTCCGCACTTCCGGATCGAGCGCGATGCTGCCCAGGAACGGAACTTCAAAGCGCTTCGCCATCAACTCAGCGCCGCCGCGAGAGAAAATGTCGACTTCGTGCGAGCAATGCGGGCACACGAAATAACTCATGTTCTCGACCACGCCGGCGATATCCACCTTCATCTGGCGAAACATTTCGATCGCCTTGCGCGCGTCCTGCAGCGAGACGTCTGACGGAGTCGAAACCACCACCGCGCCGGTCAGCGGCACCGTCTGAACCAGCGACAGCGCGACATCGCCCGTGCCGGGGGGTAAGTCGACGACCATATAGTCGAGGTGTCCCCACTCAACGAGGCCCAGGAACTGTCGAATAATCTGGTGCAGCATCGGCCCGCGCCAGATGACCGGCTTGTCGCCAGGATTGAGGAATCCCACGGAAATGACTTTCAGTCCGAACGCCTCGATCGGCTCGATGCGGTTATCGCCCACCATGCGCGGCTGGGAGTTCGTTCCCAGCATCAGGGGCACGTTGGGACCATATACGTCGGCATCAAGCAAACCGACCTTGTGTCCCATCTTGGCGAGCGCGACGGCAAGGTTCACCGCTAGTGTCGTCTTGCCAACGCCTCCCTTGCCCGAGCCGACGGCAATGATGGCGTCGACTCCAGGTAGCGGTTGCGGCCCCGGCTGGGCGGGTCCCGGTCCATGCTGATGCGGTGTATGTGCGCTCAAAGGATTAGCTCCTGATACGGATTAAGCATTGCGTTGAGAGATGAAGTAGAACCCCAAGGATTGATTATACAGGCGGGAAGACGGGCGAACCGTCTCTCCAGTTGACCGGCTTCGAGAAGGCCGCGAGCCCTAATCGTTTTGACGGTAGTAATGCTCATAACCTTAAGTGTTAGGCACGAAAAGAGACATCGTATGATGCTATAATTGATGCTTTAGGAGCGGCGGCTATGCGAACGACTATTGCCCTCGACGACGATCTCATCCGCACCGCCCAGGAGTTTACCGGCGTTGAGGAAAAAACGGCATTGGTCCGTGAGGCCCTTAAAGCCCTCATCGAGCGCGAAAGCGCTCGCCGCCTGGCAGCCCTGGGTGGCTCCATGCCGAGATTGAAAAACATTCCTCGCCGACGGCCAGGAAAACATTGATCCTTGCCGACACTTCCGTCTGGATCGACCACTTCCGCTCCGGCAACAAAGAACTGCAGAATGCCCTGAACTCGGGCCAGGTTGTGATTCATCCCTGGATCGTTGCGGAACTTGCTTTGGGATCACTCCGAGACCGCGCCAAAACGCTCGCGATGCTGGACCTGCTACCGCATGCGCGCGTGGCACGCACAAACGAACTGCGTCTGATGATCGAGGCCCGTCACCTGTACAACCTCGGCATCGGTCTCACCGATGCACACCTGATTGCCTCTGTGTTCCTCGATCCGCCCACGCTGCTGTGGACAAGAGACAGGCATCTCCGCAAGGTCTCTGAAGGGTTCGGGATTCACGCCAACCTGCCTTGAGCGCGCTATCCAAGACTGATTACCACTTTCCCCCGCGCGTGCCCATTCTCTAAATGCCGGATCGCCTCAGGCACCTCACTCAACCCACAGCACCGGTCGATCACCGGTGTCACCTTCCCCGTAGCGATGAGATCGCCGACGAGCGCCAAGTCGTGGTTGTTGATATTCGCGAGGAGCGAGAGAAACTTCCGGCTCCCGAACCACGACAATATCCTCGCTGTGATCATGCTAAGCAGCACACCAACCATCCACCGGCCTGCTTTTCCTCCGGCCGCGACGTAAATCCCCTTCGGACTCAACACTCGTCCGCATGCTGACAACGAATGGTTCCCCACACAGTCGAGAATGATGTCGTAATGTTCCCTACCCTGGGTGAAATCCTCGCGAGTGTAATCGACAACGTGATCCGCGCCGATGGAACACACCATCTCCACGTTCCTCGTACTACATACGCCAGTCACCTCGGCGCCAAAAGACTTCGCGATCTGTACGGCGAACGTCCCCACTCCTCCCGCCGCCCCGTTGACCAGGACTTTGTACCCCGGCAGGACATGCCCCTTGTCGCGAAGGGCCTGCAACGCGGTCAGCGCGGCAATTCCGACCGAGGCCGCCTGCTCGAACGTCACGTTGCCTGGCTTGATCGCCAACCTCAACTCTGAACCACACGCATACTCCGCAAGTGATCCTTGACACGTCCCGAACACCGCGTCACCTGGTTTCAATCGCGTAATGTTCTTGCCAACGCCCTCCACCTCGCCAGCGACATCTGCGCCCAGCCGCGGGTTCTTTGGTTGGCGCACTCCAGCCATCAGCCGAAGAGGATACGGCTCACCCCTCATAAAGTGCCAGTCGTATGGATTAACCGAAGCCGCGCGAACTTTGATCAGGACCTCGTCATCAGCAGGTGTCGGCCTTTCGGTCTCCTCCAATTGGAGAACGTCTGGCGGACCGTAGCGGCGATAGATAATGGCTCGCATGACGCGGATGCTATCACTGTGCCGAGACATTGCAAGGGACTTACAGCACGGAGTCCGCCAGCTTCAGTAGCCTTCGCCCTCGATCCGCACCTTGCCGCGGAACATCCGGTAGACGAAGAAGAAGTAGCCGAGAGCAAGAATCATGCCCAAGATCCACCAAATGAATCCGACGCTCAGGCCGTGGTGTCCGGCGGCGGCGTTGTAGATCGTAATGCTGCGCGCCGAATCGCTGCTGGCCGGAAGCAACACTGGATAGAGAGCGAACGCCGCCCCCACGAGCATGCCGATGATGTAGGTGCAGGAGGCTAGAAAGGCAAGGTGGTCCGCGCGCTTGAGGATGCCGTGCATCATCACGGCCAGCGATCCAAAGACGAGCACTGGAATCACGAATCCCACAGCGTGATGGTTGTAGTTGTCCAGAACTCCGGGACGGATCGAAACCGTTGCTACTAGTGCCGCGACAGTCAGAGCAAGCTGAAGCGGCCACGCGTACTTCGCCGTCGTACGGGCGCGAAGGTTCAAGCCGCCTTCTGTTTTCGCGGCAATGTAGAGCGCACCGTGGGCGGTCAGCGTCACCAGCGCGATCACGCCGGTGAGAACCGTATACCAGTCGAGAATGCCGTTGTTCACTCCGACGCGGAAGTTAGTCCAGAGTGGTTCGAAAAAATATTGGTCCGGACCGAGAGGGACGCCTCGCACTACGTTGCCGAGGGCAGCTCCGAAGAAAATTGTCAGCAGCGCGCTCGATCCGCAAAAGACGAAGTCGAAGAATCCACGCCAGACGGGATTGTCCATGTGAGCGCGCAGTTCGATGCCTATGCCGCGCAGCATGAGCAGCCACAACACAATCATCAAGGGCAGATAGAAACCACTGAAGCTGGACGCGTAGAGCAAGGGGAACGCGAAATAGAGCGTGCCTCCGGCGGCGAGCAACCACACTTCGTTGCCGTCCCAGACGGGCCCGATCGCGCGCATGATGGTTTGGCGGTCAGCAGCAGTGCGGGCTGCAGTCAGATAGATCACGCCTGCTCCGAGGTCAAACCCATCGAGCACGACATAGGTGGCGATCATGAACGCGACGAGAATGAACCAAAGTGATTCCATTTCAATCCATCCCAATTGTGGCCATTGCCAAAAGTCTCGTCATCCCACCACAATCCTTGTCATCCCCACTCAACCTTTGTCATTCCGAGCGAAGCGAGGAATCTGCTGTCTGCAGGCGGAGGCAAGCAGCAGATTCCTCGTCACTGACGTTCCTCGGAATGACAAGGTTCCCGCCATAAAAGGCAACTCAGTGTCCTGCCTCCACCTGCGCCTCCGGGCCTTGTTCTATTTCCCGACGCACCAGAAAAAGAAACAGAATGCCGAGCACCGTGTACATGCCCATGAATCCCAGCAGCGTGAAAATTCCGTTGCCCGCCGAAACTGTTTTCGAATAGCCATCTACGGTGCGCATTAGCGAGTACACCAGCCACGGCTGGCGCCCGAGTTCGGCGGTCATCCATCCGGCTGTGTTGGCGATGTACGGGAATGGCAGCGCCAGAAGCAGAATCCAAAGCATCCAGCGGCTTGAAAACAATCTGCCCCGCCACAGAAGAAACGCCGCGACAACAGCGATGGCGATGAACAGAGTGCCGAGCCCCACCATGATGTGATAGCTGAAGTACAAGAGTTCGATATTCGTGGGCCACTGATCCTGGGGGAAGGCATCGAGTCCCTTCACTTCTGCCTTCCAGCGCCGGTAGGTCAGAAAGCTGAGCGCGTTGGGTACCTCGATCGGATTGTCGATCTTATGCTCGTCGACATTCGGCTGTCCGATCAGAACGATGGGCGCACCGGGCTGGCTCTGGAACAAAGCTTCCATGGCGGCGAGGGTCACCGGCTGATTGAAAGCCACCATTCGTCCTTGTCCGTCACCCGTAGGGAATACCTGCAGGACGCTCGCCACTAACGCGGCCACCACGCCGACTCTCACAAACTTGCGTCCATACTCCTCGAACTTGCCCCATAGCAGATAGAACGCGCCTACCGACGCCATGACGAATGCCCCGGTGATGACAGCGCCGCTCATGTTGTGCGCGTACTGCCACCATGCCCATGGATTCAGCATCAATGCCCAGAAACTGGAGAGCTGCGCCGAACCGTCGGCTGCTCTCGTGTATCCAACTGGATGCTGCATCCATGCATCGGTGGCGATGATGAAGAATCCGCTGAGCCATGAGCCGAGAAAGACCGCGACCGCCGACCACCAGTGGCCGCGAGGGCCGAGCCGTTTCTCACCGTACAAAAACAGCCCAAGAAATGCGGATTCGAGGAAGAATGCAAAGACACCTTCCATCGCGAGTGTCTGGCCGATAACGCCTCCGGCAAAGCGCGAGAAGTGCGACCAGTTCGTGCCGAACTGAAATTCCATCGGAATCCCAGTCACCACTCCGAGAACAAAATTGATGCCAAAAATTCGTGCCCAGAAACGAGCGGCCTGGTTGTAGGACTCGTCATTGCGCCGCAGAGCGAGCGTCTTCATTACTACAATAAGCGGCGCCAGGCCCATGGTTAGCTGAGGAAAAAGATAGTGGAAGGTGATAGTGAATGCGAAGTGAAGGCGGTGAACTAAGAGTGCGCTATCCATAAACCAGCCGTTTGTGTTTCACAGCATATGCAGAGACAGGGTTGGATGCCTGCTGCGGCAAGGCAATTCACCGTTTGTGACGCCGTTCGAGTTCAGCGCGGCGGATTTCGCGGCGTCGTCCGGCGTCGTCGTAGCGTTGGTGTTGCTCGTCCGTCTCGGGAATCACAGGCGCCACCGGCACGCGCTTGCCGGCTGAGTCAATTGCAACGAACGTGAGATGCGCGGAGGCGACGTGCTGAGCCGTGTCGGCAATGTAGTTTTCGACATAGACTTTCACGCCGACCTCCATCGAAGTATGGAAAACGCGGTTGACCGACGAGCGAAGAATGACGAGGTCGCCGACGCGTACCGGCACCAGGAAATCGATGTGATCGACCGAAGCAGTGACCACGTGGTTGCGCGAGTGGCGGTGCGCCGCCATGGCTCCTGCCAGATCGATCCAGTGCATCAGGCGTCCGCCTAGCAGCGCGCCGAGCGGGTTAGCGTCGTTGGGCAGCACGATCTCAGCCATTTCTGATTGTGAATCTCGGACGGGGCGCGGAATCCGGTGATCTTCTGCCATGGTCTTCCTTCGTTCTACTGAGAGCGCGTGATGGCGGTCAGCTTCTCTTGCTTAAATAAGCTTCCAGAAAACACTCCGCCATCTTTTGGATACGGGCGTCTTCGTGGAGGCGCAGCCAGGTCATTGTCGAACTATCGAATTCCAGTTCGCCTCGACCTGCAGGACGGTTGTTCTGTTCGTAAACGAACGTGAGGCGGAGAATTCTCGACGGCGCGCGCTCTGCGGAAATTGGATCGAACTCCCGGGAACTCTTGGCTGGCGAGGCGACGGCAAATCGTACTGCATCCCAGCGACGCTCCGCGGGCGCCCAGCCGCAAGTGTTGGCGTAGCCCAGGTTACAAAAAGCCTGTACCACGTCCTGCGAGGGAACCGCCTCTTCATGTCCCGGCGCTGTGCAATGGCCGGTCCATCCGCAGCCGAGAGGAAGCCGTGCCGGATGCGGCCAGCTGCCATTCTCCAGTTTTGCAACCGGCATAAAAAAAGGACAGGCCAACTCGGGGATCTTCCTCTGCGGATGAATTATTGGGACTCGCCATTGTAATCACACTGAGCCGGACTGGCTAGCTCACATGAACTCCGCACGTAGCTGGCTCTGCTTTGTAGTAATCTCGTTTTCAGAGGACGCTCGAACATGGACCGTATTGCCGCCCTGAACGACATACTGACTGAGAATCCGAAGGATACATTTGCGCGCTACGGGCTGGCCATGGAGTACTCGAAGCAGGGAGACTTCGACCGCGCTCTCGCAGAATTCTCGCTTCTGCTCGAAAACGATCCAAATTACACGGCCGGTTATTTTATGGCCGCGCAGACCTTGGTGAGAGCCGAAAGAGTCGAGGACGCAAAGAAGATGCTGCGTGACGGCATCGCCTCCGCCCGGCGCACGGGTAATCTGCACGCCCAGTCTGAGATGGAAGCAATGCTGGGCGAGTTGACCTCTGCCTGAAGCT
The DNA here is from genome assembly GCA_020073385.1 of Terriglobia bacterium. GTDB lineage: Bacteria > Acidobacteriota > Terriglobia > Terriglobales > Acidobacteriaceae > Sulfotelmatobacter. Next base: position 23,078 of record JAIQFH010000035.1, read on the forward strand.
GCAACCAGCTTCGGATTTCAGATTGTCCCGGCACCCATTACCGCCTGATTCCGTCACTCCGTCCGCTGCACAATCTGAAATCTAAAATCTGAAATCTGCAATGGATTCGCTCATTTCGCCATTCCTCCCATCGCCCATTCGACAAGTCCGGGAAACAACTGGTAGAGCTTTACCGGCACGTGCATAGTCCAAGGGACAATGATTTCTCTCTTCCTGTTCATATAGCCACGAAGAGTGGCGCGAGCCACACGCTCAGGGCTAATGCCGCGCACTGAATTGGGCCGTACTTTCTTGAGCTCGTGACCGCGAATCGCGTTTTCGCCGAATGCAGTGCGGACGTAGCCCGGACACACGGTCAATACGTGGATTCCGTCTTTCTTCAGCTCCACTCTCGCGGCCTTCCCGATCGCGTTCAAAGCAAACTTGGTTGCGCTATAGGCCGCGTGGAACGGCAACGGGATGTGTCCCGCGACGCTGGAAATGTTGATGATCGTTCCACCGCCCTGCTGGCCCATGATGGGAATCACTTTCTGCATCGCGGTCACAGCTCCGAAGAAGTTGGTCTCAAACATCTTGTGGCAAGCTGCGATGTCCATCTGCGACATGGAGTCGAGCAGTCCGTGTCCGGCATTATTGATCCACACGTCAATCCGTTGAAAGTGATGCAGCGTGAGTCCGAGAACGCGGTCGATCTCTTCCGAGTAGCGAATATCGCAAGAGAACGCGGCTGTGCGCTCCAGAAAGCCGACGCGACTGCGAGCGGCTTCCGCGCGCGAGGAATCGCGCGATAACAAGACGACGCTTGCGCCTTGCCGTACGAACAGCCTGGCGATGGCTTCGCCGATACCCATCGAGGCACCCGTGACCACCACTACTTTCCCGGTAAGTTCCATGCTGGCGTTGTATTCGGGGTGAGCGATGAAGTCAAGATGACGACGGCGCAATGTCGTAGAATCGGGATGTCGCGCTCTGATCGCGCACTGGAGACTTCGTGGCGCTTCTTCCCCTGTTCCCGCTCGAATTGGTTCTGCTTCCCGGCACTCCCTTGCCGCTCCACATATTCGAGCCGCGTTACAAGGAGATGATCGGCGAGTGTATTGCCGCGGAGGCGCCTTTCGGTGTGGTGCGCGCCTTCGACGAGGGCATCGCCGAAGTCGGCTGCACCGCGGAAATCATCACGGTAACGAAGGAATATCACGATGGTCGCATGGACTTGATTTGCGAAGGACGCAAGCGTTTCGAAGTGATCGAAGTGAATCGCGACCGTTCATTCCTGCAGGCAGAGGTGTTGATTGTCCCGGATGATCCTGAGGCTGCAGTCCGGGAAGAGCGTGTGAAAGCGGTTCAGCTTCATCTGAAGATCCTGTCGTTGGCCGGGGCCGTGCAGGATCTTTCAGCTGCCGATCAGAACCAGCTTTCGTTTTACCTGGCCGGATCGTTGCCGCTCGACCTCGACTTCAAACAAAAATTACTTGCGATGCGCTCTGAGGCACAGCGAATTCAAGCAGTCGGGACGTATCTGGAAACGATTCTTCCGCAGTTGAAGCGCGCGGCACGGGCGCGCCAAACGGCTGGCGGCAACGGACACGTGCATTGAGAATGCCCTCTGATAAATGGGTTTCGGGAAGGGGACGACTTCGAGCCGTGCGCTACCCGAAACCCGCCTACGAGATGGCGTACCAATACTTGGAACTCGCATGACCCGTCGCCGATGGATCGCCGATCAAGTCTCGGGCAACCGAGCTGCGCTGACAGGAGCGCACGCTGACCACCTAGTTCGCGTGCTGCGCGTGCGCGTTGGGCAGGAATTCGACATCGTCGCCAACGGAGTGGTCCGCCAAGGTGTAGTCGTCGCGATCGCGGATAGCCTCGTCGATTTCGAGCTCGGCGAAGAAATCCCGGCTGAGCCCACCGCAATCAACCTGACCTTGCTACTGGCAATCTTCAAGTTCGATCGCATGGAATGGGCGATTGAGAAATGCACGGAGCTCGGGGTAACACGGATTGTCCCCGTGATCGCCCGCCGCACGGACTCGCATCTGGCGTCGGCATCCGCCAAGCGAGTTGAGCGCTGGCGCAGACTGACCGTGCAGGCCGCAGAGCAATCCCGTCGCGCGTCTCCGCCGGAGATCGCCAATCCCGTTAAGTTGCGTGAGGCGGTGACCCTTCCTGCCGAGTTGAAAATAGTGCTGTCCGAAGCCGAGGAACAGTCCCAACTGCGCGACGTGGCCACGCCGTCAGGGGCAGTCCTGCTTGCCGTTGGGCCGGAGGGGGGATGGACAGAGGAAGAGTTGGAGCTTTTCCGAAAGCACGATTGGCTCTCGGCTTCACTGGGCTCTACAATCCTTCGCGCCGAAACCGCCGCCATCGCGGCCACTGCGATTACAATGTCGGCACTCAGGAGATAGAATCTCGCCATGAATAAAGGTCACATCTATTTCGAAATCCAGGCAGACGATCCCGCGCGGGCAGTTCGTTTTTATTCCCTGGTATTCGGATGGAAGTTCGATGAGATCCCGGGATTGCCAGTGCCTTACTGGCGTATTGAAACTGGCGGATCAAGAGGTGGACTGTTGAAGCGGCCGGCCAAGACTCCGCCGCCGCAATGTGGCACCAACGCGTTCGTGTGTTCGCTTGAAGTCGAGAATTTCGACGCTACCGCAAAAACGATTGAGCAACTTGGTGGAATCGTGGCCTTGCCGAAGTTTGCGGTGCCGAACACGTGCTGGCAGGGATATTTCGTGGATCCGGAAGGAAATACGTTTGGCATCTTCCAGGTGGATCCAAAGGCACGGTAGAGATGTCTTCCTGAGAAAGTCAAAATCCCCACCCTGTCGCACAAAACGCGACAAGGGTGGGGCACCCTCTGGTGCTGTGTAATTCCGCACAGGTTTCCTCATGCCGGCAGGTGATATCCTGCCCGCAATGCCGTCGAAGTCTAATTCCCGCCCTGCTGCCTTCATTCCTGACGAGCGCCAGCGTGAAGCGATCGAGCACGTTGACGGGCCCATGCTCGTCGTCGCTGGAGCCGGTACAGGCAAGACGTCGGTTCTGACCCATCGCATCGAGCAGCTGGTGAGGGAAGGCCATGCCCGCACCGATGAGATTCTCGCCCTGACTTACACCGTGAACGCGGCCGAGGAAATGCAGGAGCGGGTGCGCAGGTTGCTGGGTGGAAAAGTCGTACAAGCGCTGACCTTTCACGATTACTGCCTGAAGCTGCTGAGGCGTGTGGGAAAGGATTTCGGTGTCCTGGATGAAAAAGATCTCTGGATTTATCTGCGCCGGCGCATCCACGACCTCCGTCTGGAGCATTACATTCGCGCGGCCAACATTGGGCAGTTCCTCAATGACCTGCTGGAGTTCGTCAACCGCTGTCACGACGAGTTGGTGACGCCGGAGAAGTACGCAGACTACGTTGCGCGCATCGAACGGCGCGAAGTTCCCATCCCGCGGGTAGTGAAATCCAAGACGGTGCTTGATGATGAAGAGGTGCTGGGTCGATGCCGGGAGATTGCCCGGGTGTTCTCCACCGTGGAGCGCTGGCTCATGGAAGAGAACCTCGGCACCTTCAGTCATATGATCACGCGTGCGCACACCCTGCTGCACAGTGATGAGTCTGCGTTGGCCGAGGCCCGCGGCGGCGCCCGCTTCATCCTCGCGGACGAATTTCAGGACGCCAATTTTGCCCAGATCAAGATTCTGGCTCGTCTGGCCGGGGCGGAGGGGAATCTTTTCGCCGTTGGCGATCCCGACCAGTCGATTTATAGATTCCGCGGAGCATCCAGCGAGGCGTTCGAACTCTTTCAGCGAAACTTTCCCGGTGCGAAGCGCGTGGTGCTCGAAAAGAATCGACGCTCGACCACACCGATCCTGCAGACGGCGTTCACAGTCATTAACGAAAATCCTCCAGTTTTTTCCAAGAAGCATAGCAGCGCGTTTGCGTATCACCGTGTGCCGCTGCAATCCGCCCGTGACGAAGAGGCTACAGCTTCCGGTTTACGATCCACCAATCTGCCGGTGACTGCAATCCTTCTGAAGGACAGGGCCTCAGAAGGGCCCGACTTGGTGGCGTATCTGCGCGAGGTGCAGCGCAAGTCGAGATGCAAGTGGTCTGACTTCGGAGTCTTGTATCGCTCCCACCTGCATCGCGATGATCTGGTGCAGGAACTCGCCCAAGCCGGCATCCCGTTTGTGATCGAGAGCATGGATATTTCGGACACTCCTGAGGCGCGTGACCTGTTTGCCTGCTTGTACGTGATTGTCTCCAGCGGAGATGACGTAAGTCTGATGCGGGTGGCGGGCCTGCCGTGTTTCCGAGTGAATCCGGAGCAGTTGCGGCAGGTCATGCGGGCCATCGCGCGTGACAATCGCGAATCGCAGGTCGTGCCTCTGGTCACCGCGCTCGATCGCGTGGACGGCGGCGCTGAGGTCATAGCACGGGTGCGGCGAGTGCGCGAGATGATTCAAGCTCGCGACGCCAAAGGCCGGGCGGCGCTCGATATTGTGGTCCGGGAATTTGCCCTCGAGACGTCCTCCGCGATCCTGCAAGCTGCGCTGCACTTTGTTGAGGACTGGGAGAAGAAGAAGATTAACAAGACTGCAGACCTCGAAGAGCTTGTCGACTATCTCGGCTATTTTCGCGAGGCCAATGGGGTGATTCCGCTGCGGTCGGACGAGAACGAAAACGCAGTACGCCTGATGACAGTCCACGGGGCTAAGGGACTTGAGTTCCCGCACGTTTTCATTCTGCGCGCAATCTCTCCTTCGTTTCCGTCTTCGTACAAAGAGACACTGGTTGCTTTTCCGCGCGAATTGCGCGATCCAGATTCGTTGACCGAGGCAGATGACAAGACACTGCATGAACAGGAGGAGCGGCGCCTGTTTTACGTCGCGATGACTCGCGCCCGTGATTCGCTGCGCATCTACGCGCGCGAGGGAACAGGCAAGAATGACAAGACTCCTCCCGGGTATCTGAGGGAGTTGATCAAGAACAAGGCTGTGGCTCCATGGTTCCGGGCGATTCCGGCAGGGGGCGCGCAAGCGACTCTCGACATTGCCGCCGCGGCGTCTCCACTGTATCCCGAAGAGTCGCGAACCACTCGCTGGTTCGAATTGCCGGTTTTGGAAGGGCTGCACAAGCGCTTGAGTGCGTCGGCAGTCGAGACCTACCAGAGGTGCGGGTTACAGTTCAAGCTGGAGCGGGACTGGCGCATCGCTGCCAAGCCTGCTGCGGCCATGCAATACGGGGCTGCAATTCATCGCGTGCTCAGAACCTATTTTGAGTCGATTCGGCTGGGTCGGCCCAAGAGCGACCAGGAAATCATCGAACTCTTTTGCCTGGATCTTGCCAGCGCCAGGATTCAGGAGGCCTACCAGCATGAACTATACGAGAAGCAGGGCATCCTGCAATTGCAGGATTTTCTCTCGAAGACGCGTTCGATTCCTGCTGCGCCGGTCCTGCACACGGAAGAATCGTTCGAGATCAAGGTCGGAGAGACAACGGTTGTCGGGCGCATCGACCGGATCGATCAGCGTCCGGACGGAACCGTCGCCATCATCGACTACAAGACGGGCAAGGCGCGCGATCAGGAATCGGCGGATGAGAGTCTTCAGCTGTCCCTGTACGCCATTGCCGCGAAGGAGAAGTGGAAGTACAGCGTCGGGGCTCTGATTTTTCACAACCTGGAAGAAAACGTTCCTGTGATGACCTCGCGCTCGGAGTCACAGTTGCTGTCAGCTCGCGCCTGCGTGGAAGATGCGGCCCAGGGGATTGCCGACGGTGTGTTCGAGGCGAAAGTGGGGCAGCATTGCAGCTTCTGCGCGTATCGGAGTCTCTGCCCTGAAAAGGAAAAGCGCATTCCACGGCTGGCGGCCGCGAAGGTTTAGGGGTTCGTGTGCCGCAAAATGAGGGCCTGTCATTCCGAACGCAGCAAGGAATTCTCTATCACTGGCAGCACTTCCGTGGGTAGGGATGCTTCGACTCCGAACGAGTTCGCTTCGCGATCTCGTTCTCCGCTCAGCATGACAGGATAAAAAACTTAGGGGACGCATTGAGCGTCCCCTGTTGACTTCGTACTGAACTTGCTAGTGTTTCTTTTTCTTCTTTGCCTTTTTCTTGGTTGCCATTGTTCCTATTCTCCCTTCCATTCTTCATGGAAATGTGCAGTGGTCTTTTACTGCAACTAGTTGATGTATAGAGTTAATGAAAAATGAAGTCAAGAAAAAAATGATGATCGATTCGCGCAGGTTGTGGCACCAAAGTCATGACGAAAGAATTTCTTCGACGAATGTCAACCATTATTTTCAGGAAGCGTTGGCAAAACTCCGAGTTGCGATCTCACTCATCGAACCATGGCGAGCAATTTCCAATCGCACAAGAAGTCAGAAACGTCGAAAGCAGAAATCGGGACTCTGGCAACTCCGCTGACCCGCGCAAAGCCAACTCTTGGGCTTGCTCATCTATAATGATGACGCGAAATCTTCGCGAGGAGCCCGATTCATGGCCTCTTTTGACGATGTTGTCATCATCTCCGGTTGCCGCACCCCGGTTGGAAAGTTCCAAGGTAGCCTCGCCGATTTCACCGCGCCGCAGCTCGGCGCCATGGTGGTACGTGAAGCGGTGAAGCGCGCTGGCGTCGATCCCGCGCAAATCGACGAGTGCATCATGGGCAACGTTATCTCCGCCGGACTCGGGCAGAATCCCGCGCGACAGGCAGCAATCTTCGGCGGACTCACTCCCGCGACAGGTGCCATGACAATCAACAAGGTGTGCGGCTCGGGATTGAAATCCGTCGCCCTCGCAGCGCAAGCGGTGCAAACCGGAAACAGTTCGATCGTTGTTGCGGGCGGAATGGAATCGATGACCAACGCGCCATATCTTCTGCCGCAAGCGCGCAAGGGTTACCGTCTGGGCAACGCGCAGGTGATCGACTCGATGGTGCATGACGGACTCTGGGATATCTACAACGACTACCACATGGGCATCACGGGTGAGAACGTCGCGGAAAAGTACGGCATCACTCGCGAGGAACAGGATGAGTTCGCAGTGAACTCCCACCGGAAGGCCGTCGCTGCGATCAAGGAATGTCGCTTCAAGTCGCAGATCATGCTCGTCGAAATTGCGGCGAAGAAGAAAGGCGCACCTCCGACCATTTTTGACAAGGATGAGAGCCCGCGCGAGGAAACCACCATTGAAGTCTTACGATCGCTGAAGCCGGCCTTCAAGAAAGATGGAACTGTGACGGCGGGGAACGCTCCCGGAGTGAATGATGGTGCTGCCGCAGTGGTGGTCACGAGTGCCAAGCGCGCCGCGGAGCTCGGGGCCAAGCCGATGGTGCGCATCGTTGCGCAGGCTACCAGCGGAGTCGAACCCAAATGGGTCATGATGGCCCCCGTTGGGGCAGTGCGACAGATTTGGGAAAAGACTGGTTGGAAGAATGAAGATGTCGATCTCTACGAATTGAATGAGGCTTTCTCTGTTCAGGCGCTTGGGGTCATGCGCGAGTTAGGACTCAATCCCGACAAGGTCAACGTAAACGGCGGCGCCGTTGCCATCGGACATCCGATCGGCGCCAGCGGGGCGCGTGTTCTGGTTACACTGATCTATGAGATGATCCGCCGCGACGTTAAGCGGGGGATTGCGGCGCTTTGCCTCGGGGGAGGGAATGCGGTGGCGATGGCAGTGGAGCGCGACTAACTGAGCACGACTCACCACAGAGGACACAGAGGCTCACAGAGAAGTTTCTAGCTTACTCCCGCCAGCGGCAGCGTCACTGTGAATACCGCTCCACCATCCGGAGCATTCGCCGCTTCCACGCTCCCGTTGTGTTCTTTCATCACCGACTTGCAGATACTCAGACCCAGGCCGGTCCCGCGTCCGGGACGCTTCGTCGTAAAGAACGGATCGAAGATGCTGGGCAGATTCTCCTTGGGAATGCCGGGGCCATCGTCGTGGAAGCTGACCCATACCGTGCCGTTTCCCTTACCGAGGCGGATGCGCAAGGTTCCCCGATCGCGGGCCTCGCGGATTGCCTGCTCGGCATTCACGATAAGGTTCAGAAATACCTGCATCAGTTGATGCGGATCTCCCAGCGCGTAGGGCATCCCCGTCTCTTTCAGGAAATCCACCGTGATGTTGTTCTTGCGCAGCGAATAGGCGTGCAGGTTCAGCGTGCGCTCCACGATCTCGACCAGATTGATGCGGCTCTTTCCCGGCGCCGGCGGACGCGAGAAGTAGGTCAGGTTTTGCACGATATCGGCGGCGCGCCGCGCCTGCTGCTGCAACATGCCGAGTTGCTTGCGCGAGGTTTCGTTGGTCTCTGTGTCTTGAAGCAGTTCGCTTACGCCCAGAATGCTGGTCAATGGATTGTTGAGTTCGTGGGCCACGCCGCCGATCATTGCGCCCATGGCGGCTAGGCGCTCGCTCTCGACGACCTGCTGTTCCAGCTTGCGCTCGATGGTGATATCGCGCACCGAGAAAATCACCCCGCTGATCTTTCCTTCGGCATCGGCCAGTTGGCTGCCGGCGGCGCGCATCGTCCGCCCGTTGCCATCGCGATGCCGCGTGCCGTACTCGGCCGCTCCAAACGCCTGGTCCCCCGAAACTAACGTGTGATACAGCGAGACCAGATCCGGCGCATGGTCCGCCATTTCCGAGATCTTCCTCCCCAACATTTCGTCCGGCCCGTAGCCGAGAAGAGCCTGCGCCCGCGAACTCACGAAGGTATACCGCTCCTCCAGATCCACCACCAGGATCAGATCAGGGAAACTCTCCAGCAAGCGGCTACGGAACTCTTCCTGCTGTGCCAGTTGCCGCTCCATGTTGCGTTTTTCGGTGATGTCGACCAGAGTTCCCTGGTAGCGGATGATATTTCCCGCGGCATCCCATACGGCCCGTGAGGAATCGAGAAAAATGGCGGGCTTGCCATCCTTGCGCCGCAACTTGATTTCGCGTGTGCGCACGCCGCCGCGGTCGTCCACCGCGCGTCCTAACACTGCCGGTCCGCTGTCGAAGCTCAGCGCCGCCGGCTCGAGCGAGAGCAACTCCCCTTTCTCGGGGTATCCAAGCATGCTGACCAGCGCCGGGTTCGCGTCGAGCAACTGTCCTTCAGGAGTACTGAAATAAACACCCTCCTGCAGGGTTTCGAACAATTCCGTGAACCGCAGTTCCTTCTCGCGCTGTTCGGTTACATCCCGGCCGAGGACACTAGCTCCGACTACCTCGTCTCCTTTGACAATCCCGTTCAGCACGCAATCGAAATAGAGTGGGCGCGAGCTGTTTTTCAGGCGGATACGGACCGTTCCCGTCCAGCGTTTCTTCTCGAGAAATCGTCCCAGTCCGCGTTCCACTTCCTCGCGCGCGGGTTCCTCGAGCAGGTCGTAGACCTTGCTGCCCACCAGTTGCGAGTACGTAAGCCCTGTCAGCTCTGCGACGCGACGGTTGACGGTCCGAAGCGTGCCGTCGAGTGATACCGCACAGGCCGGGTCATCGAGCGAATCAATGAGCTCTTTGAAGTTGCGCTGGGAGCGCATGATGACCTGGCTGAGCTGATCAAGTTGCTCTTCGGAAGGTGCCGCCCCAACGTGCTCCTGCAATCCCCGGAGCAGTCCCTTGAGTTCGCTGACTTCGCGCCGCCGACCATATGCATAAGCGGCGAATAAGACCGAGAGCACCAGCACGCCGATGGGAATGGCGCGCAATTGAAAGGGTATGCCCTCCAGTCGCTCCCACAGCAAGGCCACCAGGGCGACCGAGAGAAAGATCATGAACAGGAGTACCCATCGCCAAAGCTGAGACTCCTCCCGATCAAGATTTCCTGGGGGATTTGGACGCTGGGGAGGGGCTGGGTCGGGACTCATAGGGAATAAGGGTTTTTCCTGAACGCTCATCCTAATGCACTGAATCAGCGCCAACAACCGGATTGTTTTACTTCTTGGTACCGGAGGCCAATGAACCTTCGCCCAAAATGGGACGTGAATTTATCCGCGCAAAATAGGCCATTTCTCGGTTTTCCACAGCCCTTGGTGACATCCGTCACAGCCAGCGCTCCCTACAGATAGATAACGTTTCTGCTGAGTGCAATGCGAGGATCCCCTGCTCTGACTTGGCGGAGTGGGAGGATTTGAGTAGTCGGCACCTGTCCCATGCTCTATAAGACCCTCAGCGCGGCAGTTTATGGCATCGACGCCAATATCATTCAGGTAGAGGTCGACTGCTCGGGCATCAAGTGCGATCAGGATCATTTTCATACGGTCGGATTGCCAGACGCCGCAGTGCGCGAAAGCCGCGACCGGGTGCGTGCCGCTCTGAAGAATTGCGGCTACGATATCCCCCCCACCCAGATCACCATCAATCTCGCCCCGGCAGACATCAAGAAAGAAGGCTCTGGATTCGATTTGCCGATGGCACTTGGAATTGTCGGCGCCTACGGAGGCTTGACGAAGAAAGAGATAACGGACTGCCTTTTCGTGGGCGAGTTGTCGCTAGATGGCGGTGTTCGCAGTGTACGAGGCGCCTTGCCTATTGCGGTCGAAGCCCGAGGACAGAGGATCTCGCGTATGGTGGTCCCAGAAGCCAACGCCAAAGAGGCGGCGATGGTCGGTGGAGTCGATGTCTATCCCGTCCGTTCGCTGCTCGATGTAATCCACTTCGTGAACTCAGGGAATGGAATCGCTCCCATCAAGGCGGATAGCGAGTCTCTGCCGCGCGAGTCGCAACAGTTCTACGTCGATTTCAAAGATGTCCGGGGTCAGCAGACCGCCAAGCGCGCCATCGAGATCGCCTGTGCCGGAGGGCATAACATCCTGATGATCGGGCCGCCCGGCTCGAGTAAGACGATGCTGGCCAAACGCATGCCGACGATCCTGCCGCCGTTTACGTTTGAAGAGGCACTGGAGACGACGAAGATTCACAGCGTTGCCGGGGTGCTGGATTCTGGCACCGGGCTGGTCGGAACGCGTCCCTATCGCTCTCCGCACCACACCATCTCCGACGCCGGACTGATCGGCGGAGGCGCCATTCCGCGCCCTGGGGAAGTCTCGCTTGCTCACAATGGTCTGCTGTTTCTCGACGAACTGCCTGAGTTTCCACGAAACGTGCTGGAAGTGTTACGTCAGCCGCTGGAGGACGGCACGGTCTCGATCGCACGCGCGTCCATGTCGTTGACCTTTCCGGCGCGCTTCATGCTAGCTGCGGCGATGAATCCCTGCCCCTGCGGATTTCACAACGACCGCAGCCGCGACTGCCAGTGCACGCCGCCGATGATCCATCGCTACATCTCGAAAATCTCCGGCCCTCTCATGGACCGTATCGACATCCACATCGACGTGCCGGCAGTGAACTACAAGGAGATGCGCTCGAGCACGGAGCCCGAGGGATCGGCCAAGATTCGCGAGCGCGTGGTGCGCGCCCGCCAGAAGCAATTGGAGCGCTTCGCCACGTCTCGACAAAAACTCTACTGCAACGCCCAGATGAGTTCGCGCCACATCCGCAGCTTCTGCGAACTCTCGGCCGACTGCGAGCGCCTGATCGAGCGGGCGATGACGCAACAGGGCCTCAGCGCCCGCGCCCACGATCGCATTCTGAAAGTCGCCCGCACCATTGCTGATTTGGAAGACGTTGCTGACCTGGGGCCCAAGCATATTGCCGAGGCGATTCAATACCGCAGCCTGGACCGCACGTATTGGGCGTAGGGAGGCTGTGGCGTTGGAGAATGAAAAGAGAGCCGCGAAGCGGCGCAAGAATAGAGCCCACGGCGAAGCCGTGGGAGCTGAATCTGATTCGAATTAACCAGCCCCGAAGGGGCGTAAGCGCATGGGCCATACGGCTACGAACGTAATCGTCCACTTCATCTTTAGCACCCATCACAGAGCGCCCCAAATCACCCCTGAGATCGAGGGCGACCTTCACGGGTACATTGGCGGCATTATCCGCGAACTCGGTGGAGTTGCACTCTGCATCAATGGGATGCCTGATCACGTTCATCTGCTGGTTCGCATGTCTTCGACCCATTCTGTGGCCGATCTCGCGCGCTTGATCAAGACCAATTCCTCGCGATGGGTTCATGAGCGATGGCCGCAAAGAAGGAGCTTCAGATGGCAAACCGGCTACGGAGCTTTCAGCGTGAGCGAGTCCGGCCAGAATGCGGTGCGCGATTACATCCTGCACCAACAACAACATCACGCCAAGAGATCGTTCAGAGAAGAGTTCAGTGCGTTCCTGCAGAAGAACCATATCGCGATTGACGGCGAATATCTGTGGACTTGAGAGTTCTTACGCCCCTTCGGGGCTGGCGAGTTCAATTCGGATTCGGTTCCCACGGCTTGCGCCGTGGGCTTTATTCTTGCGCCGCTCCGCGGCTGGCTGCGGTTGCCATAGGATGCAATACAGCAGCCTAAACGTGCGCATTCAGTGTAAGGTACAAGCCTCAAACCCAAGACCGAAGCCGACTACAAAGACCATAAGACCCAAGACCAACAACCAACATTCAAAATCCAATATCCGCGGTCGTCGAGCTCTCAACGCGCCACGGGCTGCTGTCTGCGCTTTTTCCACTCTGCGCTGCGAAACAGATGTGGTCCGACTTCGATTATCCGAGGCAGCATTTCGAACACCGAGATCGGACTCCACGGCGCACCCTGGCGAGTACGGTATCCGCGACGATTGATTTCTTCGGCAATGCGTGCATAGGACCCCTCCTGAACCAGGAGCTCCATCAATTGCACCAGGATTTCTCTCTCTTCGGGATTCTCTTCTAAGCGCTGGGTTTCGGGCTCGATCCGCAGACCGAACGGCACATTACCAGGCAACTGGCTATCAGAGGTTTCAACCTCCCTCTCCCACTCGATGGCCACCAGCCTCCAGCCTTTCTCGGTCTGCTGTTTGAGATCCGCGTCGGTGGGCGGGCCTGAGACCAACTGCCGCACTCTCTCGGTCTTCTTCATATTTCGACACCTCTCCCTGGGGATTCTGAGCATTCGGAGCAACCTACGTTCCGGATCGGGCAAGTACAAGTCCTGATCCTGCAACATCTCAGTTTCCCCGGGGCCGAGAAAACCGTCCGCTGCCGGACGGAAGTGTCCAGAATCAGACAGCGCCTGGAGAGACTTGGCATGTGTTAGCCCCATCGACGTGGCGCGGGAGACGTTGCGAGCAACGTCTCTACGAGAAGTGCTTTACACTCTCTCCCCGAATTTGAGAAACTCATTCGTGGAAACCAAATCCCCGCTCAACCTAACTTCAGTAACCCAGTCGATTGTTATCCTCGATTTTGGGGCCCAGTACACACAACTCATTGCGCGGCGCATCCGGGAACAGAATGTTTTCTCGGTGGTGCTGCCGTGCACGGCGTCGCTGAAGGAAGTCCGAAGCTACAACCCGGTCGGTATCGTGCTCTCGGGCGCTCCGTGGTCCGTTTATGACAAGGACGCTCCGCCCGCCGATGTGCACGTGTTCGACATGGGCGTGCCGGTGCTGGGCATTTGCTATGGGTTGCAGTTCATGGTGCATACGTTGGGCGGCAAGGTGCGCCCGGCGGATAAGCGCGAGTACGGCCGCGCCGAAATCGACATCGTTTCCGATTCTGTGTTGTTTCAAGGTCTCGCCAAGAAACTCGCCGTTTGGATGTCGCACGGCGACGAGGCGCTGGAACTGCCTCCCGGCTTCGAGTTGATGGCGAAAACCCATTACGCGGTCGCCGGCATTCAAAATGTCGCGAAGCGGTGGTATGCGGTGCAGTTTCATCCCGAGGTGCACCACACGCCACAAGGCACGCAGATCCTGAAGAATTTTATCTTCGAGATCTGCGCTGCAAAGCCCACCTGGACGGCGCAACACTTCATCACCTCCACCATCGAGCAAGTCAAGCAGCAGGTCGGCACGGGACGCGCCATCTGCGCGCTTTCCGGCGGGGTGGATTCCTCGGTTGCCGCGGTGTTGGTTGATCGCGCTATGCGCGATGCGAAAGGCAAGTCGCGCCTGACCTGCGTATTCGTGAATAACGGTGTACTGCGGAAGAACGAATTTGAAAAAGTGCAAGCCACTTTGCGCGACAAGCTGGGATTGCACCTCGATGCCGTCGATGCTACCGACCGCTTCCTTGGCAAGCTTGACGGGGTGAGCGATCCGGAGAAGAAGCGCAAGATCATCGGCAACGAGTTCATAAAAGTCTTCGAAAAAGAAGCCCGCCGCATCGAGAAAACTGAGGGCAAGGTGAAGTGGCTGGTGCAGGGAACACTGTATCCCGACGTCATCGAATCGCGCTCGGTGCGCGGACCGTCGCAGGTGATCAAATCGCACCATAACGTCGGTGGACTGCCCGAGAAGATGAAGCTCAAGCTGATCGAACCTCTCAAGGATCTGTTCAAAGATGAGGTGCGCCGGATCGGCCGGGATCTGGGCATGCCAGACGAAATCCTGCGGCGGCAGCCGTTCCCGGGACCGGGGCTCGCCGTCCGCGTCCTGGGCGAGGTCACGCCCGAGCGCCTCCACCTGCTGCGCGAGTGCGATGACATCGTGGTCAGCGAGATCAAAGAAGCTGGGCTCTATACGAAGATATGGCAGTCGTTTGCCGTGCTTCTGCCGGTGATGTCGGTGGGCGTAATGGGTGACATGCGTACCTACGCTTACACCTGCGCGATTCGCGCGGTCAGTTCCGAGGATGGAATGACGGCGGATTGGGTTCCGCTGCCGCACGAAGTGCTCAAGACCATCTCCACTCGCATTGTGAATGAAGTGAAGGGCGTGAATCGCGTGGTCTACGACGTGACGTCAAAACCGCCGGGAACGATCGAGTGGGAGTAAGGGAAGCGGGCGTCGGACCTCGGACCTCGGCCTTTCTCGCTAAGCCATTCCCTTCGAATCGCGAATGGTGTGGACCGTCCACTTACTCGTTTGTGGTTACTTCCGTTTACTTTCTGCATGATCTTTCCTTGCTCGCCTACCGGATTCGTCCTACAACGGCAATCACAACCAAAGCGACAAATGTGTGATTGCTTGTGTTGGACTGATTTTGGACGGAGCAAGACATGTTTCACCCGGTACGATCGATCTCCTTCCGCGCAGTATTTCTCTTCCTGTTAACTTCTGCTGCTGGGGTCTATTCGCAAACGTCCATTGATGATGTACACGTAGTTCCCCGGACGGCGGGGATCGAACTGGCAACTGCCACAACGCGACCCAGGCTTTCGGGCGCTGGGCTGATCCGAACCAGCACCGACCTGGTGATGGTGCCCGTGACAATCACCGACGACAGGAACCGTCCAGTGACCGGACTGGATCGGGACAATTTCCAGCTCTTTGAAAACAAGCAGGCGCAGGAAATCAAGAACTTCTCCAGCGAAGATTCGCCCGTCTCGATCGGCATCATCATGGATGTCAGCGGCAGCATGGCAAACAAAATGGAGCGGGCCCGCGATGCGGTGCACCAGTTCTGCGAGGCTTCCAATCCGCAAGATGAGCTCTTCATGGTCACCTTTTCCGATGCTCCCCGGCTGCTCACAGACTTCACCAGTCGGCCTGAGGAGATTGAGAACGCGTTACTGGGGGCGCAGCCGAAAGGCCGCACGTCCCTTTTAGACGCCATCTACATGGGAATTCACAAGATGAAGGACGCCCGTTACTCCCGCCGCGCCCTGCTGATCATCTCCGATGGCGGAGACAATCACAGCCGGTACAGCGATCGCGACGTCAAGAGTGCTGTAAAGGAAGCCGACATTGTGATTTATGCGGTGGGTACGTACGACCGGTACGCCAACACACAAGAAGAGTTGCTTGGCCCGGAGTTGCTGCAGAACGTCGCTGGGGTAACCGGCGGACAGGCCTACACTTTAAGCAACGTGGTGGAGTTACCTGAGGTTACGCGCGCGATCGGCACCCGCCTGCGTCATCAATACATGCTGACGTATCGGCCGCAGATGCACTCTCACGACGGAAAGTGGCACAAGATCAAGGTGAAGCTGCTCCTGCCCAAGAAGTGGTCTTCGTTTCTGCGTGTGAGTGCGCGTACGGGATATTACGCCGGGGCTGAGTAATACAAAATCAATAACCACGAAGGGCACGAAGGTACACGAAGGAATATCCTGCAGCGTTTGACCACGGTAAAGAATGTGTCCAGGTGTCACTTGTCGCGGTGAACGGTTTCCATGGAGAATGCGGGCAAGCATACTGCGATATACTCCGCTCCACCGTCGTCCGGTGTTGAATAGCGCACCCACTCGCCCGCATGAGCCACGACCGCTTGGCCGGCATGAACGTCGAGCGTCCCGCCCTTGTGTTCGACTCGCAGCGTTCCCTTCAGGACGATGGTGAACTCGTCGAACTCGGGAGTCTGCCCGGGCTCGAGCCATCCTTGCGGGCTGCGCATGTGGGCGACACTGGTTGCGGATGTCTTGGAATTCACTCGTCCGACGTATTCGTCGATGATCTTGGGTTTGTTTCCGGCGGCTTGAATGCGTGTGGGTTGCGGGATGAGAGTGGGCATGGGCGCGAGGTGCCATCAAGCTTACAACAGAAGGCGCCGGGCGTCAGGCGTCAGGCCACGCGCGTCGACCTCTGAAAGGTTGTCGAACGCAGTGGTCGGCAAAAGGCTAATTGGTGCCGCAACATCCCAACGCCCAACGCCTGACGCCCAACGCCTGATGCCTTCACCTCTACTATGGGCACGGATACGGTGTTCCGGGCGTTGGCGGTATGCCCGGAATCACAGTGGGCGGGCCGGGGATTCCGTCGGGCCCCGGTACTCCCGGAATGACTGTGTCCGGCGTTCCCGGCGTGCCGGGCGTATAGCAGGTTCCGTGGTCAACGTCTGCCGGAGGCGGCGAAGGCAGGGGCGCGACTGGCTGGACGACCACCGCGTGTTCCTGCGACCGGCGTACGGCTTTCGCCACTTCGCCTTGCGGCAGAGTCACCGACTGCTGCAAGGTCATCTGCACAGGCGCTCCGGCATCGAGATAGAAGTGACGCCCGCCGACGAGGAGCGTGATCGAGGCGATCATGCCGGCCACTCCTCCGATGCCCGCTCCAATGGCCGCATCTTTACCCTTCGTTCCCATAACGGGCGTGCTTGTCGTGGTACATCCGAACTGCTGTGGACTGCATCCAGGCGGAAAGTTCGAAGTGAGAGTTGAGTCGGACCTCCCGATAGAGTGGCCGATTAAAGCTCCCAATCCCGCGCCGGCGAGGGGGAGAATAATCGCTCCACTGGAGCGCTTGGAGCCGGGATCCTTGATGGCATAGCCGTCGGTGGTCTCCAGAACGATGGGACCGGCGATCGGAGTCACGAAGCCGTCGGGGAAAGTAATGGACATCGATTGCAGACGCAGTTCTCCGCGCCCACCACGTCGCTCAATCTTGTCGACCATTCCCTGCACGAACGTGCCCGGCGGGATCACCACTTGATTGTCCGCATCCACCGGCGAAGTGACTTGAGCGTAAATATCATCTCCGCGCCGGACGTATCGGGTTTGCACCGGCTGGGTAAGCACAAGGGCGAGGTGCGTGCCGGCAGGGATCGTGATGTTGCTGTTCTGAGCTTCGACCTGAACCTGAGCGGGATCCGGCGGCGCTGCGGGTTGCGATTGGTCTTGCGCGAAGGCAAGCGCGGGCAGCAGGATGGCCGCGATCACGACGATCAGTTTCTTGTGAAGGGAAGGTTGGGAAATGAAGTTTGAGAGTTTTTGGAGGCAGGGGCGACGGTACGTCATGAAGCACCTCCTCTCGAAAGCGGTGAAGTTTCGCCTTCGATTTGCGGCGGATCTCATTGACTGCAACCCGTCTCGCGATCATTAGACTCGCCGATCCTTTCCAACGGTATCGCGGTCCGCGGTAAAGGTTTGCAAAGAGTGCGTAGCGAAGTGTAAAGCTTGGGGCTGGCGGCGGCGCGGTCAAGAAAACTGAACAGCGCGAAGCGGCAAACTCTCTACAACCGCAGCGACTGCAAGGCCAGGTCCACGGCACGATTCATCTCCGCTGGAGTCGCGCCATTGACCGCCTGAATGCCCAGACCATTCATCACGATCATGATCAAACGGGCGAGGTCTTTGGGATCAACGCCCTTCCTGAGGTCTCCTTCTGCTCGGGCGCGCTGCAGGCGTTTCTGTAATTGGGCAAGCCCGGCTTTTCGCCAGTCAACCATCGCCTGTTTCACTTCTTCGTTTCCGGAACCGCAAGCAAGGCCGCCTTGAATGGAAAGGCAGCCCGGGGGATGACCAGGGTCACCGAGAAACTTGACGCTCATCCGCAACAGTGCTTCAACTACCGCCCGCGCAGTCTTCAGATTGAGAGCTTCGGACATGAATGACAACGGACCGGCGCTGTATTGCTTCATCACCCTTCGGAACAATGCCTCTTTGTCTCCAAAGGTGGAATAGAGACTCGAGCGGTTGATCTTCATCGCGCCGGTCAGGTCGTCGAGGGATGTGCCTTCGTATCCTTTCTGCCAGAAAACGCGCATGGCCGCGTCCAGGGCTTCGTCCTCCCGGAAACTTCGGGGGCGGCCCATCTTCGCCGGGTTGGCCTTAACTGATGCCATAGACTCTTTGATGCACTTTTATACCATCCAGTCCAAAAAAGGTGAATCCTGGCCGAGTCGCCACACATCTGAACCGTACGGTTCAAAAGTAACCGAAAACGGAGGAATCATGGCAGGCAAGCTGGAAGGCAAGATCGCACTCGTTACCGGCGGCAGCAGTGGAATTGGACTGGCCACGGCACAGAACTTCGTCAAAGAAGGAGCTTTTGTTTACATTACCGGCCGGCGCCAGGCCGAATTGGACAAAGCCGTGAAAGCGATCGGTACGCAGGTGAAGGCCGTGCGTGCCGACTCATCGAACCTCGCTGATCTCGACCGTCTGTTCGCTCAGATCAAACAGGAGAAAGGCCGGTTGGATATAGTCTTCGCCAATGCAGGCGGAGGCAGCTTTGCTCCTCTGGGCTCGATCAGCGAGGAACTCTACGATCAGACCTTCAACACCAACGTGAAGGGCGTGCTTTTTACGGTGCAGAAGGCGCTGCCGCTGATTCCTGACGGCGGCTCGATCATCCTGAATGCGTCCATCGTTTCGCAGAAGGGCATGGCGGCATTCAGCGTGTACTCCGCAACGAAGGCGGCGGTGCGTTCATTCGCCCGCAGTTGGACGACGGATTTAAAAGACCGCAAGATCCGGGTCAACGCCATCAGCCCGGGCCCGATTGACACGCCGATTCTTGATGGACTGGCGGAGACCGATGAAGGGCGAAAAGGCATCAAGGACCAACTGGCCTCGATCGTACCTCTCGGCAGGATGGGGCGGCCCGAGGAGATTGGCAAGGCCGCCGTGTTCCTAGCGTCTGAGGATGCAAGCTTCGTGGCGGGAGTGGAGTTGTTCGTGGATGGAGGATCGGCGCAGGTGTGAACCATTAACCACTAAGGACACGAAGGTTCACGAAGGAAAACATCGGCCACTTAGGGCACGGATGAACGCGGGGGAAGAGCAAGATATTCCTTCGTGTTCCTTCGTGCCCTTTGTGGTTATTGGGTTGGTTCTGAAATCCAGCGCGAGATCGCGGTAACCATCTTGCGCGGGGCGAATCGCGTGGACTGCGCGACCAGCCAGTTGTGCGCGCCGCTGATGGCGAGAACGCGGCCCTCCATCACGGCGCGGTAGCCGTCAAGCGCGACCTTCTCGACATTCATGGCACCAAGTTGCTTGAAGAGGCGAGACTTGTCGTTGCCCGCGCGTTTCGCGAAGCCGGTGTGGGTAGCTCCCGGGCAGAAGCAGGTGACGGTTATGCCGGAATGGCGGACTTCGTTGGCCAGCGCCTCGGAGAAAGAAATCACGTAGGCCTTGGTCGCGTAGTAGACAGCCATGAGCGGTCCGGGTTGAAATCCTGCGGTGGATGCGACGTTCATGATGCGGCCAGTGCGACGCGCGAGCATACCGGGCAGCAACAGGCGAGTCAGTTCGGTCAGAGCGATGATGTTCAATTGAATCTGGCCGAAGATTTCCTCGTTCGACATTTGCGCGAACTCGCCGAAAGCGCCGAAGCCAGCGTTGTTGATCAGGATGTCGATGGCGACGGCTTCGGTCTTCAGTTGATCGAAAAGAAACTTCGGTGCGAGGGGAGTGGCCAGATCGAGGGTGATCGTTTTGATCGTGACATTCTGCGCCTGCAGTTCGGCCGCGACCTGCGCTAGCTTGTCCCCGCTGCGGGCTACGAGTACGAGATTGTGATGATCGCGGGCGAAGAGTTTAGCGAGTTCATATCCGATGCCGCCGGAGGCGCCGGTGATCAGGACTGTAGACATAAGAGTATTCTAGCGGGAGTCGCGTTCCCTACTCTCGCAAAGTGCGCGCGAGAAAATGACGCTACGACTCATGCAGTGAGCTAGATCCCGCTGACTGCATCGATGATCCTTGCCGATCGTAAGGTCGCTCGGAGGGCTGACGCCCTCCTCACGATGACATTTTTGGTGGGGACAGCTTTAGGAAGCGTTCGTCCCAAATGAGGAAGGCGCGGGCAGGAGTGCCCGCGCCACCAATCAGACCACACAAGCAATTGCTGATTATGCGTGGACCAGTTCCACTCCGTAGATCGAGTGCCAGCTGGTGGCGGCTTTCAGCTTGTCGTTGACGTTGTTGATGTTCTTCACGCCTTCGGTCTCAAGCCACTTGCGGAAGGCCGCCGCACCCTGCTTGGCGTAGACCGGGATTCCATCCTTCCAGGTCGCGCGGCCGCAGAGGACTCCGTTGAACTTCACCCCGGATTCTCCGGCGAGCTCGAGCGTCTCGCTGAATTCGGCATTGCTCACGCCCGCCGACAGATAAATGAACGGCTTGGTGGCAACGTTGGCGGCCTTGTGGAAGTGATCGATGGCTTCCTTCTTGGTATAAGCCTTGGTGCCGCCGAAGCACTTCACGCCTTCCACGAACTTCATGTTGACGGGGACTTCGACCTTCAACACGTCAACACCGTAGCGGTCTTTCGAGAACTCACGCATGCTCTCGGTCACGATATGCGGCTTCTTCTTTGCGTATTCGACACCCTTCTCGTCGGCACCCTCTTCGTATCCGACAAACTCCAGGAAGAACGGGATATCGTTGGCGCGGCACTCGTCGCCGATGCGCTCGACCCAGGCGTGCTTAACCTCGTTCACGTGCTTGGGATCGTCGGGAGTGTAGTAGAGCAGAATCTTGACGCAATCCGCGCCCGCTTCTTTCAGGCGGCGGGCCGACCACACATCGAGCAGGTCGGGCAGGCGGCCCGGGCCAGTCTTGTCATATCCGGTTTTCTCATAGGCAAGCAGCAGGCCGGCATTCTTGGCGCGGCGCTTCGCGGCCGGCAGACCCCACTCGGGATCGAGCAGGATGGCGGTGGCATGCGGCGTGAGAACTTCCGAGACCAGCGACTTGAATTCTTCCATCATGGCGTCGTTGACTTCGCCGCCTTTTTCCTTGGCCAGCGATTTCTGCAGCGAGCCGCGCTGGTCCATGGCCGCGGCGGCGATGACGCCGCGTTCGTTGGATACTTTCTTGAGGCCGGCAAGTTTGCCCGGGGTAAGCTTCATGAGACTCCTCCTGATAAGAACGGGATGAATGCTGGAAACTAGTTATTGTAAACCAGCGAGGTGGGTAATCCCTTCCGGTTTTTCGGTGTTTCGAGCCCAAAGTCCGGGTTCAGGAAGTTATCGAACGATTGTCCAGTTAGTCGCTTAGGTAATTCCGGATGATAGATGAGGACAGGGGAAAGAAGCCGCAGGGCCAGTAGGACTGCCGATCCTTTGCCACGTCAGAAGAAGTTATCCACAGCGGTGGCATGACGGATGAAACATCCGTGTATTCCGGTGACCGCGGTCACTGAAAGTAGTCGCGATTACAACTAGGCTACTGAGCGTAAGGGTCACCGCCCGGGGTGACGGCGATGCTGCTCTCGCTCATGATCGTTTGCGCGGTGGTCGCAGCCCTGCTGTTTTTGCTGGGTGCGTTCGACCAACTCCGCGACATCTGGACCCATCCTGATCACAAGGACGTTGACGACCAGTGGCACCATCCCAAGCCAAAAGGCTAGATGCTTCCGGCCACTTTGAGTTGCAGCCGAACGAACCGCAGAGAGGCGCCGAGAAATGCCGCGGAGTTCGCGGAGAGCGGCACCTAACCTTGTTTTCACCTCAGGCACTCGGGTCAGAGCCGGTGGTATAGTGGTATGACCGCTCGCTCGTTTCCGGTCAGCCGATTTGTAATCCGGGCGAAAATTCAGTATCAAACTCAAAGACTTACCTCAGGTTCGAGGAGAGGGAACCGTTACCATGCCGATTGCGACCATCAATCCCGCTACCGGGGACGTGATCAAGACCTTCCCGGCGCTTTCTGAAGCCGAAATCGAAAAGAAACTGCAACTTGCGGTGAGCACCTTTCGAGCCGGACGGACGACTCCATTCGCAACTCGTGCGCAGCGCATGCTGAAAGCGGCGCAAATCATCGAGCGCGATAAGGAGAAGTTTGCGCACCTGATGACCCTGGAGATGGGAAAGACGTACAAGTCCGCCTTAGCCGAGGCCCTCAAATGCACTACCGCCTGCCGCTACTACGCCGAAAACACCGAGCGGTTCCTGGCCGATGAGGTGATTGAGACGGGCGCGAAAAAAAGTTTTGTCCGCTACCTGCCGATTGGACCCGTCCTCGCCGTGATGCCGTGGAATTTTCCTTTTTGGCAGGTATTCCGCTTCGCCGCTCCGGCGCTGATGGCGGGAAATGTTGGGCTACTGAAACACGCCTCGAACGTGCCGCAGTGCGCATTGGCCATCGAGAGTATTTTCCTGGAGGCCGGTTTTCCCGAGGGCTCTTTTCAGACGCTGCTGATCGGTTCCTCCCAAGTGGACGCGCTTCTCAATGATCCCAGGGTGGTAGCGGCGACGCTGACCGGTAGCGAACAGGCCGGCATTCAGGTAGGTGTCGGCGCTGCCAAGCGGATCAAGAAAGTGGTGCTGGAGTTGGGCGGGAGCGATCCGTTCATCGTGATGCCCAGCGCCGATCTTGACGCGGCCGTGTCGACGGCGGTACAGGCGCGCATTCAGAACAACGGGCAGTCGTGCATTGCGGCGAAGCGATTCATCGTAGCCGAGCCGATTGCGGATGAGTTCGAGCGCCGGTTCGTCGCCAAGATGGAGGGGTTGCAAGTGGGCGATCCGTTTGACGACAAGACTGAGTTGGGCCCGCTCTCGACTCCCGATGCGGTAAAGGACCTGGATGCCGATGTCCAGAAGACAGTCAAGGCAGGGGCGAAGCTGTTGACTGGGGGACATCCGCTGAAGCGTCCGGGAAATTTCTACGCACCGACGGTGCTGACGAACATTCCAAAGGACTCACCCGCCTACGGGGAGGAGTTCTTTGGCCCGGTGGCGTCGGTGTTTCGCGTCAAGAGTGTCGACGAGGCGATCCGGCTGGCGAACGACGTCCGTTTCGGCCTTGGTTCGAGCATCTGGACCAACGACGAAAAAGAGCGCGAGCGCTTCATCAACGAAATCGAAGCCGGGATGGTGTTCATCAACAAGATGGTGGCATCGGACCCGCGCATTCCATTCGGCGGAGTGAAAGCCTCGGGTCACGGACGAGAACTGGGCTTGGTAGGCATCCGGGAATTTGTGAATGCAAAGACGGTCTGGATCTCGTAAGTTTGCGTGCCGTCGGCCGAGACCGGGGTGCCGTCACGGTGTCGGACGATCCGTCGGCGGAGGACTCTCTGCCGCTTCTTTCGTCAACAGATCCAGCCATGGACAAGCGTCAGACTCCAGTCGGTGGAGTGCCGCTTGCATTTTGTCTCCCATCTCGTCGTACCGAACCCAAACTACCCGATAGCGAGCCTTTTTCTTTCCGTAGAGAATTCCGATGACGTCGCCGGATTTGAGATCAGCATCGAGGCCAGACAGTAACGCTCCGCTCAGGCTGATATCGCGTGCGTGAGCCTCCTGCAGGAAGCGCTCCCCCTGGGTGTCGACACCCCAGACAAGCAGTGGAAGATCGAGTGGTGTGCGCGGCTCGCGACGGCGGTCAAAGGTACGCAGGACGCCCATAAGCTTCTCTACCCTATCGCCTGCGCGCGAGCAGGGTAAAGGTTACGCAGCTAGCGAAGCCAGTCTGAAGTCCGGTGCCCATTCCCAATTCGGGAAAGTGCAGAAATGGTATTTCAGAGAATGTGTAGTGCCCCACTTACGTCCGCAGGGTAAGTCCACTCAGGAGTTTCTGCTGGCTGGCGATCAACTCCTGCACACCTTTTCTTGCCAAGCCGAGCATCTTCGCTAACTGCGCGTCGTCGAAGACCCGGTGCTCGGCCGTGGCCTGCAGTTCGACCATCTTACCGCTGGCGGTCATCACGAAGTTCATGTCCACGTCGGCGCGGGAGTCTTCTTCGTAGCAAAGATCGAGCAGGACCTCGCCGTCGACAATCCC
Source organism: Terriglobia bacterium (assembly GCA_020073385.1). Lineage (GTDB taxonomy): Bacteria > Acidobacteriota > Terriglobia > Terriglobales > Acidobacteriaceae > Sulfotelmatobacter. The sequence goes on from JAIQFH010000035.1 coordinate 47,501, forward strand.
GACGCTGACGGCCGCGACGAAATCTTTGAGCGGAACCGAGGGCAGAGTTCCAGCCTCGACCAATTTTTGCAGCGCCAAGCCTAAGGCGACGAACGCGCCTGTGACGGAGGCGGTGCGCGTACCTCCATCGGCCTGAATCACGTCACAGTCGATCCAGAGGGTGCGCTCGCCGAGTTTCGCCAGATCGGCCACTGCGCGCAGCGATCTCCCGATCAGGCGCTGAATTTCATGGGTACGTCCGCTCTGGCGCCCTTTCGAGACCTCTCGCGGGGTACGCGTCAGCGTGGAGCGGGGAAGCATGCTGTATTCGCTCGAAATCCATCCTTTGCCGGAGTTGCGCATGAATTGCGGGACGGCTTCATCGATCGACGCGGTACAAATGACACGCGTGTTGCCCACTTCAATCAGTGCCGAACCTTCCGCCGTGGTGATGAATTCGGGAGTGATCTTTACGGGACGAAGTTGGTCGGGAGTACGGTTGTCCGAGCGATAGAACATGACTGGCGATTGTAAATCATTGACGCGGAAGGTGATCGCGCGATTGCCATAAGATATATCTATAGATATACTTAACGTAATGTAAAACGGATGGCCAGAACGCAGAAGTCAGGAGGTTAGAAAATCGGATTGCAGAAAAGAACCAACGCGTCGTTTTCAATCCGAAATCTGGCGTCTGTACTCGGATCCGCTCGTGAGTCTTTAGGAGGAAGTAGACATGTACGGAAGATGTGGAAGTTGGTGGCGCGGTGGAATTGGGGCGCCTTTCATGGGAGGAGCTTTCCCCTGGGGACGCGGAGGACGATGGGGCAGATTCTTCGGGCCAGGCGAAATCCGGCTTGCCCTCTTGTCGATGCTCGAGAGCGGCCCTAAGCACGGATACGAACTGATGAAAGAACTCGAGACCAAGTCGGGCGGGATTTACAAAGCAAGCGCTGGAGCGATCTATCCAGCGTTGCAGCAGCTGGAAGATGAAGGAATGGTGATCTCAGATGCGGCGGCAGGAAAGCGCACATATTCGCTGACCAATGAGGGCCGGGCTGAGTTACAGAAAGAAGCCGAGACGGTGAAGCGCATCTGGCAGCGGGCTGAGCAAGCGGGGGATTGGGCACCGTGGATGGGGATAGAAGGCGCCGAAGTGATGCGTCCCGCCGCCGACGTGATGAAGACGGCGCTCAAGGCCGCGACGCGCGGCTCGCACGACTCGGGAAAGATTGCGAAGATCCGCGAAATTCTCGAGCGAACGAAGAAAGAGATCGAAGTTCTGGAAAAGTCGTGAACCGAGCACGGCTCGTGTAGCCCCGGACGCCTCGTCCGGGCTTCGCGAAGCGCAATGACGGCTGCTAATTCATGCAAAGCCTGGTGGATTAGCGACAGCAATTCACGCGTCACTTTGCTCCGCGGGGCGGACGAGGCGTCCGCCCCTACACAAACTCTACTGTCCCGTCTGTAGTTGCGTTGCCAGCTGATTAACTGCCGCCACGTCGTAGTACGAGGAGAGGTCCGCGTGCCCGGCTAGGGTGTCGCGCTCTTTCCCATCCACCAGAATCTTCACCTTCAGGAGATTCGGAGTATTCACCGAAACGGTCTGTATCAAAGATGCGACTGTCAATTCTTCGACCAGCACGCCGGAGCGGTGAGTGTCGGCGAAGGCGGAGTTTACATCAATGACGGCGACCCCGGGATCGACCAGATAGACGCTGCGAATCTCAGCGCCCGCGCCCAGATGGTGCGGCGCATTTTTGTCGAGGTAAATCGACAGCAAGGCACGTAACAACTCTTCAGCCCGCTGCTGGCGGCCAGAGGGCATGGGAATCTGGGCTGATTCTCCGCGCAAGGTGCCATCGTCGTCGTGAGCGATAAAGAGAACGACTCTCTCGCTGGGTCCGGAGACGGGCGGGGCCAGGGGACGCGCGTCGATTGCCGCAGGGGGCGGAGCAGCGGCATTCTTCCGCATATGCAATGCGTAAAGACTGAGGCCGAGCGCCGCGGCCAGCAGGATGGCGAAGCCGATGATGAGATGGCGCGGGATCATAGTTTCAACCTCATGGAGCGTTTCCTAGCTGGTCGCGTACGGCGGCGATCGCCGTGGCGACCGCACCGGCCACCAGTTGCTGGTAATCGGGCGCAGTCAGTTGAGAGAGATCGGATCCTTGCGGGGCAACTTCGATCGCGATGGCCGGCCCAGTCAAGTTGTTCAAAGGCCTGAGCGCAGCAGAGAGGCTGCGAACTGAAAGTTGACGTTTCTGCAATTCACTCGCTACGGCCGTCGCAGTGCTCTGGCTCAGGGGCAGAGCGGGATGTTGCGCCGTGGTCCACGAGCGGAAGGGGCCGCGGTCATCCTCTCCTCCGTAGGGAAGCAACGCGGTGTAAACGCGCACACCGTGGCCGCTGGAAGTGGCGTGCACGGCGATGTAAATGGCCGCGTGGTCGGCGTTGGCGAAGACGGCACGTTGGTCGACGGAGAGGTTTGCATCCGAATCGCGCAGCACCAGCGTTGAGATGCCGCGGCTTTCCAGTTCCTGCCTCAGGCTGCGGGCCAGGGCGACCGTTACGTCCTTTTCGGCCAGGGTGGTGCTGAGGGTTTCACCGTGATCGTCACCACCGTGGCTGGCATCGACGACTGCGAAATAGCGGCGGGGTGCAGGAACGGCGGGAGCGGGAGCCGGGGGTGCTGGCTGAGCCGCGGGCGGAGGAGTGGTTGCGGCGGCCGGCGTCGAACCTGGCGGGGGCGTCGCAGTGGGTGAGACGGTGATCGTACGTCCTTCGTTGCCGAACGTGGCGATCACGGGAACCGAGGTATTCACAGTGACGACAGCCGAGCCGTTGCTTTCGCCGTAAGTGGCGGAAGAGAACACCTTGCTGCCAAAGGTCAACGTGGGTGATGCCGGGCCGACGAGCGGCTCGCGCGAGAACGTCATCCGCAGCACGCCACCGTCGGTGGCGAAGGTCGGGTTCACAGGTGCGGTGAAATGAAAGACTAGTCTCGGGGGATTGTCCCCGGAGAGCGACGCCGTGAAGTGGGTGGCGACGCTTCCTACAAAAAGCCGGTCGGAGACCTCGTGCAAGGAGACGGGTCCACCGAGAATGCGCGGAAGCAATGCGCTCAGAGAGCCGACCGGCACAAGACCGCGCTTGTTCTCCATCAGGAATTTCCCGCCTAATTCAGCGTCGCGACCCTGCACGCGCGCTCGAGCCTTGTTTACTTCAAACTCCGCTTGAACGTTGTTGTAACGCAGGCGCCAGCGCGAATTGTCGGCTTTGGCGCTCACTCGGCCCAGCGGTTCTAATAGTTCCAGGAGGCCCACGTAGTCGTGGCCTTCTCTTTGAACCAGAGGGACCGAGTAGTTAGCAGCGGTGGAGTAAACCGAAAGGTGCTTCTCAGGTGCTCCCGTGAGAAGCAGTGTGCAGAGGAGTATTAACGATGAGGTTCGAAGCAGCACGCGGAGGCGAGACGTCTGCGCGACAGCCGGCGCGACGCCGGTTCTACGTTGGCCGTCGCTAGTCCAGCGCATAGGCGGTGAGTCCGCTGAGCAGCTTGGGGTAGAAATCGGTGGACTTCTGCGGCATCACCTCACCGGCCAATGCAACCTCCCGCATCTTGTGCACCGGGCAAGGATTCATCAGGAAGGTCACGTTAGCCGCATCCTTGCCGGGTGCTTTTCCACGAACTGCGGCAATCGCCTCGGCAGCTTCCCGCACATACGACAGGTTCTGCTGATTGCGGATCGATTCCTCCGATAGCCTCAGAACGCCTTCCAATAAACACTTGTGCAACTGTACGACGTCGAGCGACTGCTGGCGCGGAGAGAGCCCCGAAAAGAACCTGGCTGCAGCTGGTTTGAGGGAATGCAGCACGAAAGCGCGGTTGGCAGTGACGGCGAGGAGTGCGGTTCCATCGCGTCCCCGCTCCTGCAACAATCCGGTCGCCTTCGCCGCATCGATGGCGGAATCGACGTCTTCCACGTCGAAATACTCGCGGCTCACTTTCTCGAACTCGTCGGCTGAGAACGAAGGAAGCGAATGCACGACCCGATGCGTGGGAAGGATCAGCAGTCCCGGATCATGCAGGTTGACAAAGGTCATCATTACAAACTCGTACGGAGCATCGCGGTTGGGAGTGCTGGCCGCGGCCCGGCATTCGTCGCGGTAGTTTAGCGCCGTCTCGTAACGGTGATGCCCGTCGGCAATGACCAGTTTCTGATCGCGCATTTTCGACTGGACCGAAGTGATGACAACGGGGTCGGAGATCTGCCAGACGCGGTGCGCCACCCCGTACTCGTCCGTGGCATCGATCGTAGGACGATCAGAAGTGACCAGCAGGGAATCGATCTCTCCAGAATCTTCATAAAGAAGGAATAGCTGTTCGTAATGCGCGCGCGTCGCACGCAGCAAGTCGAGGCGGTCAGCTTTGGGCTTGGCGAGTGTCTGCTCGTGACGGAATACTACCTTGGCGGAGTAATCCTCAACCCGGCCCAAGGCTATGAATCCGCGGCGCTCGAAGTTCTTGCCAGATGGGGCGGCAAAGGTCTGCGAATAGGAGTAGATGGAAGGAGCGGAATCCTGCTGCAGGATCCCCTGCTCGCGCCACTGCCTGCCGAAAGCCGCTGCCCGGGTATATACGCTGTCTGTCTTATTGTCATCGGGCTTGCGGCGGCCCAAAATGATCCTGACAAGATTAAACGGGCTAGCAGAGTAGTACGACTCCTGCATAGCGGTGGTGATCTTGTCATAAGGTTGAGTAACCACCTGTGCAGCGGTTACTTTCTGCTGGTTGTATCGAAGCGCACGGAATGGACGGATGTCAGCCATAGGAAACCTTTGATTGTAACAAGTTACGAGTAAAGGCCGGGAAGGCCCGTCAGAAGCGCGTTTTGCGGCGGATCAAGTCGCCAAATGGATCCGTTGTTATGTCTCCGAAATTTGACAAAAACACTGCGCTACGCGCCCAAAGCTGTGCTAACATCCGCCGCATAGAGGTAGTTTATGGCCCGCCCGGATGAACGGCGTTGGTCATCTCGCCCAGAGGCCCTAGTTCGACGCGGCGTTACGGCTCCCGCTTGGGGTTCGTCTGAAGTGCTGCGGAGCAAAAACCGAATCACCCCAAATCTTATGCGTTACCTGCTGCTGGCGCTGGCGGGTTTTGCGTGCTTGACTCTGGCAGCCCTTGCTCAGACCGACGTCAATGACGTGCACGTACAGTCGCGGGAGGTCGAAAAGCCAAAAGAGCCGCCGAAGGAGAATGTCGTCTCGACCAAGGACGGCTTAACCACGCGCGTGCGTCCGCTGAAAATGGACGTAGACTTGGTTCTCGTGCCAGTCACCATTACCGATCCCATGAACCGACTGGTGACCGGCCTGGAAAAAGAAAACTTCCAGCTTTTCGAAGGCAGTTCGGCGCAGGAGATTCGAACTTTCTCCAGTGAAGACGCTCCTGTTTCCCTTGGGGTGATCTTCGATTCCAGCGGCAGCATGAGCAGCAAGATGGACCGCGCCAAGGAAGCGGTGGTGGAGTTTTTCAAGACGGCGAATCCGCAGGATGAGTTCTTCATGATTACCTTCTCCGACGAACCGGAGACGGTGAGCGACTTCACCAATTCCGTCGATGAGATCCAGAACAAACTGATCTTCGCCATTCCGAAGCACCGCACGGCGCTGCTGGACGCCATCTACATGGGCGTCAGCAAGATGCGCCAGGCCAAGTACGCCAAGAAAGCCCTGCTGATTATTTCCGATGGCGGCGACAATCATAGCCGCTATACGGAAAATGAGATCAAGTCGGTGGTCAAGGAAGCCGACGTGATGATTTATGCGATCGGCATTTACGACCGGTACGCTTCAGCCACGGAAGAGCGTCTCGGTCCGCAGCTGTTAAGCGAGATCACCGAACTCACCGGCGGCCGGGCTTTCACGATTGATAATCCCAACGACCTGGCGGATGTGGCCACCAAAATCGGCGTCGAGTTACGAAATCAGTATGTACTTGGGTACCGTCCAGCGAAAGTGGTGCGCGACGGCAAATGGCGTAAGATAAAAGTGAAGTTGCTGCCACCGAAAGGACTGCCGCCTCTACGGGTGTATGCCAGGACGGGATATTACGCGCCAGTGGAATAGGACTTCGAGGGTTCTGCTACTTCTCGCGTTAGTCCTCTGCGTCGGACGCGTAATGTCTGTGTCGGGCAGGGCACAGGAACCCGCGAAGCAGGATCAAAGCAAGCCTTCCGGCAACGAACAATCCGCGACCGAATCCCAAGAAAATCAGAACAGCCCCGATAACAGTCAGGGTGTCTTTGTCTTCCGCAAAGACGTCGACGAAGTGATGCTGCATGCCACGGTCGTGGACGACAAGCAGCACATCATCACCAATCTCGACCGCACCGCCTTCACTGTTTTTGAAGATGGCAAGCCGCAAAGCATCATTTCATTCCACCACGTCGACATTCCGGTCGCGATGGGCATTGTCATCGACAACTCCGGATCGATGCGCGAGAAGCGCAGCAAAGTGAATCAGGCGGCCCTGAACCTGGTGCGCTCCAGCAATCCGCGGGATGAAGTTTTCATCGTGAATTTCAACGATGAGCAGTACCTCGACCAAGATTTCACACACGACCTGCTGAAATTGAAAGAGGCGCTGGAGAAGATCGACGCGCGAGGAGGAACCGCGCTATACGACGCGGTTGTGGCTTCGGCCGATCATCTCAAGCAGAACGCCCGCCTGGAAAAGAAAGTGATCTTTCTGGTCACCGACGGAGAAGACAACGCCAGCAGCGAGACTCTGGAGCAGGCGATCAAGCAGTTACAACTGGAGGGCGGGCCTTCGGTGTACGCCATTGGAATCCTCGGCGACGAGGACCACCCTAAGCGCGCCAAGAAAGCGCTGCAGATCATTGCCGAGCGCACCGGCGGGATCGCGTTCTTCCCTAAGACATTGGATGAAGTCGATACCATCAGCCGCACTATTGCGAACGATATCCGCAACCAGTACGCGATCGGTTACAAGCCGCTCAGTCCCAAAAAGGCCGGAGAGTTTCGCCAGATCCGAGTGGAAGCTAAGGCAAAAGGCCACAGCAAACTCTTGGTTCGCACCAAGAGCGGATACTATGCGGGCGCCGAGGCCGCCTCCCGTTCCTCAAAATAACGACTCGCGACCTGTCGCACAGATCGTTAGTAGGTTCCAGCCGTTGGGTTGTAGGCAGTGGTGAACCGTGTCGTCAAATAGCTTTTTCTCCGCGAACTCGGCGGGGGTTCTCGGCGGCCTCTGTGTTTTTGGATTTTGGCCAGACTGGCGGGAAAACAGAGGCTTAGATCGCGGAGGTCGCCGAGAACGTCCCCAGAGAGCGCTGAGAAAAACAAAATGCTTTTACTGTGCTTGAGCTTGTTGAAATTGCGACTGCCGCGTTTGCACCACTAAACGCTTTGTGCGCGACAGTCCGCTAGGGTCCGGCCTGCTCCAACAGTTGTGCCGCTGAATCGATGAGTGCCGATTCCTGCTCCAGTGCCCTCGCTACTCGGACGATCTCCTGTTCTGCCTCGGAATATCGTTTCTCTTCGATGCCTTCGCGCACTCCGGGCACCGTCTTCACGCCGTATCCGCTGTAGACGCCGGGAGCGTACAGCAGATGCTTGTACCAGGGACGCCGCGGAAGGCCGTCTTCATTCGTGAGTCTGCGCTCACTCTCGATCAACTTCGCGTTGAGTGCGCGCAGAGTGTCCGCCTGGATCTCACTCAACCCCGTTTGCCTTTGCGACAGCGCCTTCTGATAGCGCTTGGCGCTACGCGTCAAAATTTCCACCACATTCTCCATTGGCGCAAAGTTCAGATGCGGCGGGACCTCCTCTTTAGGCGGCGCGACTGTGGGCCGACGCGGATCAAACGTGGCTTTGAACACTCCTTCTTCAACTTCCTGATTGCGCTCACGAATCTCGTCCTGCTTGTCGGCCAGCAGCTTCTCCAGGTCTTTTGTGTACTTCTGTACTGTGTCGGCGAAATCAACGAAGTCGTACGGCAGGACCTCTGCGTCGGCCAGCCTCATCACGGAAGTTCCGATCGTCTGTGAAAGGGCTCGCCCGTATACAAAATCGGTGTCTGAGAAGTGCGTGTACCAGTAAAAATCGTCGTAGATCGAGTGGTAGATGCCCTGCTCGTCCTCGCCGCCGTAGCCCAGGTTGAGGCTGGCAATGCCGAGATGATCGAGGAAGCCCGTGAAGTCTGTGCCCGAGCCAAGCGCATCGATCCGGAGATCGGCACGCTGGCGAAGCTCCTTGCGATCATCTGTTTTTGCGTTCGCGATCTGCGAAAGATGCTGGCGCTGCCACACCGTCATCTTGGTTTCCGGATCTTCGATATCGCGCGCGACGCCGTTGATGAACTGTTCAAGACTGTGCGAACCCGCCATTTCGAAGAGTCCGCGATCGTTGCCGTCGGTATTGATGTAGACGGCTGCGTGCTGCCGTAACTCTTCAGCATGGGCCTCGACCCATTCCGTGGATCCCAGCAGCATCGGCTCTTCTCCATCCCAAGCGGCGTAGATGATCGTTCGCCGTGGCTTCCATCCTTGCTTCAGCAGCAGGCTCAAGGCGCGAGCTTCTTCCAGAAGGGGGCTAGTCCCGGAGACCGGATCCTCGGCGCCGTTCACCCACGCATCATGATGATTGCCGCGAATGATCCACTCATCCGGAGCGACGCTGCCGGGGATCTTTGCGATGATGTCGTTAACCGGTTTGATGTCCCAGTTGAACTCCAATTTCAGGTGGACTTTCGCCGGACCCGGCCCAACGTGATAAGGAATCGGGAGAGTTCCGCGCCACTCGTCCGGCGCCATAGGCCCTTTCAGAGCGGCGAGCAAGGGTTGCGCGTCACCGTAGGAGATCGGGAGGACAGGTATCTTCGACAGACTTTTCGCTTCCTTTAACGATAGGCGCTTGGCATCCGCAGTCGCACCAACGCCCGGAGTAAGCGGATCGCCCGGGCTGGCAGAGGCGAAATCCATGACGCTGCCGCGCTGCACGCCATCCGCGTTGCGCATCGGCCCTTGCGGGAAGACGACATCGCGCGTGTACCCATCATCCTGGGGCTCGGAGTAGATCAGGCATCCGATGGCTCCATGCTCGGCCGCGACTTTCGGCTTCACACCGCGCCAGGAGTGGTAATACTTTGCGATGACAATTGCGCCCTTGACCGAGACACCCAACCGGTCGAGCTTCTCGTAGTCTTCGGGAAGTCCGTAGTTAACGAATACGAGCGGCGCCGTGACGTCGCCGTCGATGGAGTACGCGTTGTAGGTAGGAAGCTGCTCTGCCTTCTGACTAGAGGTCGGGTCGGCCGCCACGGCCGGTTCTTCAAGTTTGGCGGTGTACTTTGTCGGCTCAACCATCTCAAGCACACGCACCTTCGGAGTAGGGAAGAGCACGTTGAACGTTTCAATGTGCGCGTCGAGCCCCCACTCCTTGAAGCGGGCGAGGATCCATTCGGCGTTGTCTTTGTCGTAAGCCGAGCCCACATGATGCGGGTGCGCGCTCAGCCTCCGCATGTCCTCACGCAAGTTGACAGGGTCGGGGATGGCGCGGAGCTTGGTCTCCCAGTCACGCTCAGTTTGGCTGGAGCGCGGAGAGTAGCCGACGAGGGTTGAATCATCGGCAGCGAACATGAAAGAAGGAGAGGTAAGTACAAGCACCAACAGCACGGCGGCGCAGCGTCGCATGCAGTTCCTTTCATCAAGGGATTGGGCGCTAATTATAGACGGACCGCCAATCTTTCCGTTTGCACGACAGGCATGAGTCCCCGGCGTTACCCTGATTGACGATTCTGACCTCTGCCCCGTACCCTGTAAGGTGAGTTCGAAAAGCTCAGAAATGTCCCGCCTGCGCGTCGCCGACGACATCACTCAACTGGTCGGTGAAACTCCCATGCTGCAATTGAAGCGACTGGTCCCACCCGGATCGGCCGATGTCTTCGCCAAGCTGGAGTACCTCAATCCGGGCGGCAGCGTGAAAGATCGGGCGGCGATCGGGATCATTCGCCGCGCCGAGCAGGAGGGGAAAATCGCGCCGGGAGCCACAATTGTCGAGGCTACGGCCGGTAACACCGGCATTGGGCTGGCCCTGATTGGAGTGAATCGCGGATACAAGGTGAAGCTGTTTGTGCCCGAGAAATTCTCAGAGGAGAAAGTCATGATCATGCGCGCCCTCGGGGCGGAGGTCTTCCGAACTCCGGATGCCGAGGGCATGCAGGGAGCCATCAACGCGGCAAAGGCGCTCGTAGCTGGAGATCGCTCCGCGTTCATGGCGGGGCAGTTCGAGAATCTGGCCAATCCCGATTATCACTACGAGACGACGGCGAGAGAAATTTTCGAGCAGATGAACGGGCAGGTCGACGGAGTTGTTATAGGTTGCGGAACCTGCGGCACGTTTTCGGGGGTTGCCCGCTTCGTCAAGGAGAAATCTCCGAGCGTGTTTACGGTCGCCGTCGAAACGCAAGGATCGATTCTGGGCGGCGGGAAGCCCGGTCCGCACAAAGTAGAAGGCATCGGGTCCAGTTTCATCCCGAAGACATTCGATCCCTCCGTTTGCGACGAAGTGATGATGGTGATGGATGAAGATGCGTTCGGAATGGTGAAGACGCTGGCGGCCCGGGAAGGCGTGCTGGCAGGATCGAGCGGGGGCGCGGCCGTGTTCGCATCGCTCAAACTGGCAGAGAGGCTGGGGACGGGGAAGCGGGTGGTGACGATCATTCCGGATTCGGCGGAACGGTATTTGTCGAAGAAGATATTTGAAGGCGGCATCTAGGCCGCGGACCTCGCGGCTCTCATTCCCATGAAAAAGACGAAAGAGCTGGGCTTTGCGACGCGCGCAATTCACTCGGGGCAGGAACCGGACCCATTGACGGGCGCGGTGACGGTCCCGATCTATCCAACTTCCACCTACGTGCAGCAAGGAATTGGCGAGCACAAAGGATACGAGTACTCGCGGGTGTCGAATCCGACGCGAACCCGGCTGGAGCAGAACCTGGCGGCGCTGGAGGGCGGAGTAGCATCCCGCGTTTTTGCGAGCGGCATGGCGGCGATCAATGCGATTGTCAGCATGCTGAAGTCGGGCGATCACGTGGTGTGCGGCAACGACCTCTACGGAGGAACTCCGCGGCTGTTTAACCAGGTCCTGTCCGGTTTCGGGCTGGAGTTCTCTTACGTCGATACGTCGGATGCGGAGAATGTGGAGCGCGCCATCCGCAAGAACACGCGCATGGTGTATGTGGAGACGCCGACGAATCCGCTGATGCGGTTGAGCGACCTGAGCGCGATTAGCACGATCTGCCGCCGCAAGAAGCTGCTGCTTGTGGTCGACAACACCTTCATGTCTCCGTACTTTCAGCAGCCGCTGGCTTTGGGCGCGGATCTCGTCGTGCATTCAACCACAAAATTCCTCAATGGGCACAGCGATGGATTGGGCGGAGTCGTGGTCTGTGCACAGCAGGAGCACGCGGACAAGCTGGCCTTCCTGCAGAAAGCAGCAGGGGCGATTCTCTCGCCATTTGAATGCTGGCTCATTTTGCGTGGCGTGAAAACGCTAGCCGCGCGCATGGAGATACACGATCGCAGCGGGCGAATCGTCGCCGATTTCCTCTCCACGCACAAGAAGGTGAAAGGGGTCTTCTATCCGGGACTGGTGGATCATCCGCAGCATACACTGGCCAAGCGCCAGATGAGCGGCTTCGGATCGATGATCACGTTTGAGACCGGGTCACTCAAGAACGCGAATAAAATGCTCAAGCAGGTTCGAGTGTGCTCGCTTGCCGAGTCCTTGGGTGGAGTCGAGACGCTGATCTCGCATCCGGCGACCATGACCCATGCGGCGCTGGGAGAGAAGGGGCGCAAGGCGATCGGGATCACCGACGGGTTGGTCAGGATTTCTGTGGGCATCGAAGATGTGAATGACATTCTCGAGGATTTGGATCACGCCCTGGACGGGATTTAGCGCGCTCCGCCTGAGATCTTCACTTCACCGAGTCATCGATCCATTGCAGGTACGAAGTGCTGCCATCGTCGACAGGTAACGAGATGCACTCCGGAACCTCATAGGAGTGGAGTCTGCGGATCGCATCGCGTACCTCGGCAAAGTTCTTCACCGTCGTCTTCACGATAAGCAACCATTCTCCAGCCGATTCCACCTTATTCTGCCAACGATAGATCGACTTTATCTCTGGAACTATGTTCACGCATGCTGCCAGCAGGTTTTCGACCAGGTATTGGGCAATCCTGCCTGCTTCTTCTTCTGAGCCACAGGTGGTGAGGACGATTCGCTTGTCAGTCATATAAAATCAGCCGTCGGAACATAGTTCCTGGCTTCTAGCTCCTGGCTCCTTGCCAAAGCCCATCACAAGAGAAGCTAGTAGCTTGAAGCTAGAAGCTTCGGGGCGGAGATTAACATGCTAACGCAAATCAAGTTTGGCACATCGGGATGGCGAGCAGTGATGGCTGAGGAGTTCACCTTCGCCAACGTGCAGCGCGCGGTGGGTGGAATTGCGCGGTATGTGGCTTCGCAGAAGCGCAAAGGCGCGCGCATCATTGTGGGGCGCGATCCGCGATTCCTGGGCGAGAGCTTCTGCGCGATGGCGGCGGACCTTCTCGCTTTTCAGGGGATCACGCCGCTTGTCGTAGCCGATGCCGCACCGACTCCGGCCTTTGCTCATGCTGTGGTCGCCAACAAGGCCGATGGCGTCATCAATTTCACCGCTTCACATAATCCTCCGGAATACAACGGCATCAAGTTCTCGACGCCTGATGGGTGTCCCGCGCTGCCCGAAGTAACTCGGCAGATCGAGGCGCTGATCACGGCCGGAGACACATCCGCGACCTCCTCGGATATCATGATTCCTCGTCCCGTCGCAAAGGAGTCTCTGGATCCCAAGCCCGCATATCTGAAGCGTCTGGGCGAGGTCGTTGATCTCGATGTGATCAGGAAAGCTGGATTGAAGGTTGCTTTCGATCCCATGTGGGGAGCAGCGCGTGGCTACTCCGATGAATTGCTGCGTGGCGCTGGAGTTCAGGTCGCGACGGTACATGACTACCGCGATGTACTCTTCGGCGGACACGCGCCGGAGCCGGACGATCATCTGCTCGAAGATCTACGCAAGAAGATGCGCGAAACCGGAGCGCAAATCGGGATCGCAACCGATGGAGACGCCGATCGCTTCGGCATCGTGGACGCGGACGGCACCTTCCTGCAACCGAACTATGTGATCGCCATACTCTTCGACTATCTGGTCGAGAGCCGTGGCTGGAAAAACGGTGTGGCGAAATCGGTTGCGACCACGAATCTCATCAATGCGCTGGCGAAGTCTCATGGCGTGGAACTACACGAGACTCCCGTAGGATTCAAGTACATCGGCGAGTTGATCATGCAGGACAAGATTGCCATCGGCGGCGAGGAGAGCGCGGGGCTGTCGATCCGGCACCACGTTCCGGAAAAAGACGGCGTTCTTGCCGGCCTGCTTTGTTGCGAGGCCGTGGCGCAAAGAGGGAAATCGCTGGGAGAACAACTGAAGGCGATCAGTGTCAAAGTAGGTTCCTTCTATCCGAAGCGGGAGAATTTCCGATTGACGCCCGAGGTCAAAGCAAAGTTCACTGAAAAGTTGAGGTCTGATCCGCGCGAATTCTGCGGCCATCCGGTAAGCGAGGTCGTCCGCACCGACGGATTGAAACTCGTCTTCAACGACGGATCGTGGGTGTGCTACCGCTTGTCAGGAACCGAGCCCGTGGTCCGCGCTTACACCGAGGCTCGCAGCGAACAGGGTCTGGAGAAACTGAGCACCGCAGCCAAGAGCTGGATTTTCGAATAACGCTATCGTGAAGCCGTTTCCTAAAATCGCGAAGTTTCCCAGTGCCGAAGATGGCTTGCGCGCCATGGTCGAACGTGCGCCGCAGGCCGAGGCTCTGGCCGCGACATGGATCGTGCGGGTACGTCCGTATGCCCTGCAGCTCTATGCATTGCGCCGGCGGATCGCAACCGGCGCGGTGGCTCTGCTCGCCGCATGGTTGTTTGTCCACGTTATGTTTGGCGCGAACGGCATGGTCGTATACCGGCAGAAACGCGCGGAGTATCAGGAACTGCACAAGCGGATCGTGGAGGTGCAGCAGGAGAACGACCGCTACACGCAGCAGATCCAGGGGTTGAAAAGCAATCAGACCGCGATTGAGAAAGAGGCGCGCGAACAGTTGGGATACGCCAAACCTGGAGAATACGTCTACGTGCCCCCGGCCGCTAAGCCGGCCCCTCCCGCGAATCACTCAGCCAAGAAGTAGTCCTCGCGGCCATTTCTGGCATGCACCTTCGGAGTATCGCTTTCCCGCCGTCCGCTGACACATGCGGCGTTTCCCTGTGGTATATTTCCTCAGTTTCACTTCAACGACCAACAAAGGGATCTGCCGTTCAAAGACGACGGCATGGTCGCCTGCTGTCCAAATCTCTTGCGGGTGTGGGGCCGCAATCTGAACTGCAAAAAGGAGAACAAAGGGTCATGAGAAAAGTGCTGCTGATTTGTCTCGCCGTTTGTTTCGTGCTTGCTTTGTCGGCGCTGGCTCTGGATGACATGGGGAAGAGCTCAACTGTGAACGGATGGGTGACTGACGCCAAGTGCGGAGCCAAGGGCGCCAACGCGGGTGGTGAGGCCTGCACCAAGAAGTGCCTCGCTGCCGGGGAAAAGATGGTCGTCGTCACCGATAGCGATCAGAAGGTTCTGATGGTCGAGAACCCGGATGCGCTGAAGGGACACGAAGGGCATCACGTCGCGGTTACCGGAACGATGGGGAAGGACTCCATCAAGGTGTCCAGCGTGAAGATGCTTTAAATTGATTTGCGGACTTCGAGGGCGGCTTGCGAGCCGCCCTTATTTCTTGTGTAGGGGCGGACGCCTTCGTCCGTGCGATGTCGTAAGCGTCACCAGCAGCCGGATATACTTGCAGTCGCTGCATTGCGCGCTCCGCGCGCAATCCCGGACGAAGGCGTCCGATTCTAGACCCAGCCGGCGTCAATCACGAAGCTCTGATTGGTGATCGCTGTGCTCTCATCGGAGGCCAGGAAGAGAACGAGTTTCGCCACTTCTTCCGGTTGAATATCCCTTTTGATCGCTTGCCGGCTCAGAATTTCTTTCCTGTACTCCTCCGTGAACCAGAGCCGGCGTTGCTTTTCGGTAGAAATGGCTCCCGGCATCACACAGTTCACTCGTACGCCGTCAGTGCCCACCTCGTGAGCCAGCGCGCGCGTCATGCCTACGATCGCGGCCTTCGCCGTTACATAGACCGGGATTCCGGTGGAAGGAATGACCCACCCAATCGAGCTCATGTTGATGATCGATCCGCGCTTCGCCCGCCGCATGCCGGGAAGCACGGCTTGCGACATGAAGAACTGGTGTTTCAGGTTGATCTGCATGCACCAATCCCAGAACTCCGAGGTCACCTCTTCGATCTTGTGGCGCTTATCGTTGCCGGCGTTATTGACGAGCACATCGATTGCGGGGGAGGCGCTGAGTATTTTCTCCATCACTGACTGGAGTTCTGAAGTGTTCGTGAGGTCGCAGTGGAAATACTCGGGAGTAATACTGCCCGGTTGCCGCAGTCTCTGCACCAGAGAATTGGCGGCCTCGTCCTGAATGTCGAGAAACAGTACGCGGGATCCCTGAAGAACAAAGGCCTCGACGATGGCCTCGCCAATTCCGCTGGCGCCTCCAGTGACAAGAACAACCTTCCCTTTCAGGCTGCTGTAGACAGCGGAGGGTGAAGGTTGTCCCATTTGCGCCGATTATTTTACGACGCCTTCCAGCGGCGAACTTGCCGTGGCATAGAGCTTCTTCGGCATGCGGCCAGAGAGATATGCTTGCCTTCCCGCGATGACCGCATGCTTCATGGCTTCGGCCATCAGCACTGGGTCTTGCGCATTGGCGATGCCGGTGTTCATGAGGACGGCGTCTGCGCCGAGTTCCATGGCGATAGTCGCATCGGAAGCAGTTCCTACACCCGCATCGACAATCAGCGGCACGCCGCTGATCATCTCGCGCAGGATTCGAATGTGTGCGACATTCTGGATGCCCATCCCGCTGCCGATGGGCGCACCGAGGGGCATGATCGTGGCTGCGCCGGCATCGATCAGGCGCTTGGCGAAAACGATGTCGTCGGAAGTGTAGGGAAGGACGGTGAAGCCTTCCTTCACCAGCACGCGTGTGGCTTCGAGCGTGGCCTGCACGTCGGGATAGAGTGTGGCCTGATCTCCGATCACTTCCAGCTTGACCCAGTCGGAGAGTCCGACTTCTCGCCCGAGGCGTGCAGCGCGGATGGCTTCGTCGGCCGTGTAGCATCCCGCGGTGTTGGGGAGCATGAAGTATTTCTTGGGATCGATGTAGTCGAGCAGCGATTCTTTGCTGCGGTCGAGATTCACACGGCGCACCGCGACTGTAACCATTTCTGCGCCGCTGGCCTCGAGCGCGCGCGCCGTTTCCTG
Organism: Terriglobia bacterium; assembly: GCA_020073385.1. GTDB lineage: Bacteria > Acidobacteriota > Terriglobia > Terriglobales > Acidobacteriaceae > Sulfotelmatobacter. Next base: position 63,986 of record JAIQFH010000035.1, read on the forward strand.
GAAGGATTTATATTTTCCCGTGCCAACAATAAGCCGGGAGCGGAAGGAACGTCCGGCAATGATCAAAGAATCCGACATGGGGATATTGTAATCGCACCCGCGTCACAAGGTTTAGTCGGTCATTCTGTCATGCTGAGCGCAGCGGGAGGGGAGCGAAGCGATCCTCCTGCGGAGTCGAAGTATCCCTACCCTCTGCTCAATTCCCGCGATGGGAATGAATTCTAATGAATGTGACCTTTTCACTGTCTGCTACGATTGAATGACATGACAATTACGGCATGTCTCGCGACCACCGTTACTATTGCGTCTATATCATGGGCAGTCTGGCACGCTCTATATAGGTTTCAGCGGGAATTTGCACAAGCGTGTTTTCCAGCACAAGTTTCATCACTTCGAGGGATTCACGCATGAGTACGATGTGACACGTTTGTTGTATTGGGAATCCTATGATGATGTGCACAAGGCCCTTACGCGGGAGACGCAGCTTAAAGGATGGAGTCGGGCGAAGAAGATTGCGCTGATTGTAGGGCGCAATCCGCATTGGTTGGACTTAGCTGCCGAATGGTACCCATGGATGTGTGCCGAGGGTAGGGATGCTTCGACTCCGCACTGAGGCTCACTTCATTCGCCTCACTGCTCCGCTCAGCATGACAAATTCCAAGGTCCTGCAACGACTAGGATACGCTCGTGACTTCCGCCTGCGCATACAGTTCGTCGATCTGCTTCTTGTAGCGCTCCTCAATTACACGGCGGCGGAGCTTTAGCGTGGGGGTCAGGGCGCCATTGTCGAGGGTGAACTCATCCGGTACCAGCACGACTCGTTTAAGCTTCTCGAACCGGGCCAGATTCTGGTTCTGTTCCTCGACTATTCCTTCATACAAGCTCTGCACTTTTGGATTTGCAATCAATTCAGCGCGGGACGAGTAAGAGATACCATTCTCGCGCGCCCACTCTTCGAGGCGCACGAAGTTGGGTGAGATCATCACTGCTGGAAATTTCCGGCGGTCACCGAGGATTGCAGGAATTCCTACATAGGGATTGAGCTTGAGCGCGTTCTCGATCGGTTGAGGCGCGATGAACTTTCCCCCGGATGTCTTGATCAAGTCCTTCTTGCGGTCGGTGACTGAGAGATATCCGTCGGCGTCGATGTTCCCGATATCTCCGGTTTTGAACCAGCCGTCTTCGAGCGCTGCTTTCGTTTCTTCGGGACGGTTCCAGTATCCCTTGAACACCGACGGGCCCTGTACCAGGATTTCGCCGTCTTCTGCGATGCGGACTTCGAGGTTCGGAAGAGTCTTGCCCACTGTTCCGATACGATGGTTCATTGGAGTATTCACCGCGATGACTGGGGAAGTTTCGGTGAGCCCGTAGCCTTCGTGGATACGAATACCGACTGTGGCATACCACTCGGCGAGTTCGCGGCCGAGCGGCGCGCCTCCGGAGATGAAGGTCTCAACTTTCCCGCCCATGCCCGCCCGTATTTTCGAGAACACAAGTTTGTAAGCCAGTCTCCAACTGCGTGACCTTGGGATTTTTCCCGCAAGAATTTCTGGCTTGTGCTCGCGCCCCACGGCTAGTGCCCAATCGTAGATCGTGCGTTTGGGGAAACCCTGCGCCTGGCGCTCGGCTTGAGCGTAAATCTTTTCATACACACGGGGCACCGCGACAAACAGGGACGGCTTGACCTCGAGGAGTGCTTCGGGAAGGCGCTCGATGAAGGGACAATACGCCAGCGTCACTCCGTGATAAATCAAAGAGAAGTCTACGTGTCGAGCGGTGATGTGGCAGAGGGGGAGAAACGAAACGCTGACCAGCCCCGGACGCATATTGAAACCCAGCAGGGAACACTGAATATTGGACGCGATGTTGCCGTGAGTCAGCATCGCGCCTTTTGAAGTACCCGTCGTACCCGAGGTGTAAACGATCGTGGCCAGGTCGTCGGGAGTAATCGCGCGGGCTTGCCCTTCGATCTCCGCGTCGAGTTTTTCAGGACCTTGTTGTGTGATGTCGCGCATCGTCACACACCGGTCCGCGAAGGGAGCCAGGTCTCCGGTGAATTCGAGGTCCTCCATGACCACGATCTTTTCGATGGGAGTCTTGGGAAGGATGGAAATGACCTTGTGCAACTGCTGGTCGGATGAAACGAAGATCACGCGGCAGCCGGCGTCATTCAGCACGAAGGCGGTCTGGTCGGCAGTCAGCGTTGTGTAAAGGGGAACGGTCACTGCGCCGAGCAGCAGGCTGGAGACATCGGCAATCGGCCACTCGGGACGATTTTCGCCAAGGATGGCTACGCGATCACCCGGTTGAAGGCCCCAGGAGTGAAGGGCGCAGGCGGTGCGGGCAACTCTCTGTCCGAACTCGCGGGAAGAAATGGGCAGCCATTTTCCGGCCTCGCGGTAGAGCATGACCCTGTCGAGATTGCGCTCGACGGCGGCGAAGAAGATGTCGTTGAGAGTGGCGATGGTCATCGCGTCGTTCGGGGCCCGGCGGAAATCGCGCGCCTGATCTGTGGGAACTGTACTGTTTTTTGGATGCTTTCGGCAATGTGAAACAGGCAAGCCATCGTTACCCAAGTTGCTTCGTAGTAACTTCGTGTGGACAAATTTGCCCCGCAACGGAGTTCTGGATGGCGGGTTGGCCGTCTGTTTGCTCCAACCGTTCGAGCAGGTTAAGCTAAATGGGACTCCCGTGGGGGGAGTTCTACATGAAAAGAAGGCTTTCAAGCCTGCTGGCAGGACTAATGCTGGCGGGCACGTTCGCAACGACGACCCCTGCATTCACCCAAACCAAAAAGGAGGGTTCGAGCATGCCAAAAGTCGGCGACACCGCTCCTGATTTCGCGCTGAAGTATTCCGACGGCAAAGATTTGAAAGAGGTAAAACTGAGCGACTATCGGGGTAAGAAAAACGTTGTCCTGGCATTCTACGTTTTTGCTTTCACCGGTGGTTGAACGCAGCAAATGAAAAACTTCCAGCAAAATCTGCAAAAGCTGGAAGCGGCCGACACCCAGGTCCTGGGTGTGAGCATGGATAGCTGGTTCTCGAATAAAGCCTTCGCCGATCAAATTGGAGTTACCTTCCCGCTGCTCAGCGATTGGGGCGGCAAAATCACCCGCGAGTACGGAGTCTACAAAGACGAATATCAGGCGCCCCGCCGCGTGAACTTCCTGATCGGGAAAGATGGAAAGATCATGGAAGAGCAGGTGGACAAGGACGCGATCGATCCAACTAAGATTGTGGATGCTTGTCAGCGGCCCAAGATGAAGGAATAATTGATGTCATCCTGAGCGGCGTTCTTAGCCGCGAAGGACCTATGCAACTCGTTGGCAGCGTCGATGCCGCAGGCAAGTTGCATAGGTCCTTCGCTTTGCTCAGGATGACATTGTCTTTACACCAGAGTCTTTCCTCGTCGTTCTTCCGTTATCCCAACCTTAAACAAATGAAGCACTTCGACATGCGGAAACTAAACCGCCCCTATGGTGTTTATAGGGAAGTGGGTAAGATCAACGTGTACGGATTTCGGTTCCGTCGAGGCGGAGATATGAAAACGCGCAAGTTGTGGGCGTGCATGGCTCTACTGGCGAGTTTTGCTTTTGTTCTGCAATGTTCCACCGTTGCTCGAGCACAGGACGACGATCAGGATCAGGCACAGGATCCTCCGGGCCGCGTGGCTCGGCTCAACTACTCGCAGGGTTCGATTTCCTTCCGGCCGGCGGGCGAAGATGATTGGGTCACGGGCGTTCCGAATCGTCCGCTCGTGACCGGCGACGACTTGTGGGCGGACGAAAACTCTCGCGCGGAGGTCCATTTGGGTTCCTCGGCGATCCGGCTGGGTTCGCAGACGGGAATTACTTTTCTCACGCTCGACGACGACAATACCCAGATCCGACTGGCGCAAGGATCACTGATTGTGCGAGTACGCCATCTGGATGATGACGACACCTTTGAAGTCGACACGCCCAACATCGCATTCACCCTGTTGCAGCCGGGTGAATACCGCGTTGACGTGAGCCAGGACGGAAGCCGGACTGAGGTCACGATATGGCACGGGCGCGGACACGTCACCGGCGGAGGCTTCTCTTACAACGTGATCGCTGGACAGTCGGCGAGTTTCACGGGGGATCAGGATCATGTTGACTACGATTTGAACCAGATTCCCGATCGCGATGCTTTGGATGATTGGGCGTTTCAACGAGACGATCGTGAAGACCGCGCCGATTCAGCGAACTATGTCTCTCGCGAGATGACCGGGTACGAGGACTTGGATGAATACGGCGATTGGAGCTATGTCGCGGGATATGGTCCGTGCTGGCGTCCGCGCGCGGTAGTTGTTGGATGGGCTCCGTACCGCTTCGGACACTGGGTCTACGTTGGGCCCTGGGGCTGGACGTGGGTGGAAGACGAGCCTTGGGGATTTGCGCCCTTCCACTACGGCCGCTGGGCGTTTGTGGGTGGCGGGTGGTTCTGGGTGCCGGGGCCGGTTGTGGCGCGTCCGGTGTGGGCGCCAGCGCTGGTAGCGTTTGTAGGCGGCGGTCCGGGCTTCCGCTTCTCAGTTGGAGTTGGCGTGGGATGGTTCCCGCTGGCGCCGGGAGAGGTGTACGTGCCTGGGTATCACGTGAGCCGCACGTACGTGAACAACGTGAACATCACCAACACGACGGTAAATGTCACTAGAGTCACGAACGTCTATAACACCGTGATCGTCAACCGCAGCACGACGATCAACAACATTACCTATGTGAACCAGCATGTCACGAACGGCGTAACGGTGGTGTCGCATGACGCCTTTGTGAATGCGCGTCCGGTCGCGAAGAACATTATGCGAGTCGAGCCGCGAGAAATCGTGGCTGCTCCTGTGACTCGCGCTGTCGCTGTCGAGCCAGTGCGGACGAGTGTGATTGGCGCGGGACGTCCGGTTTCTATTAGACCGCCTGCGGCTGTGATCAGCCGTCCGGTGGTGGCGGTGCGAACGCCACCTCCGCCGGTCCGTCCCATTGACCAACGGCAGGCGCAGGCTGGCGGACATTTGAATGAGCAGACGCTGGTACGACCGGTCGCACCCGCGCGGCCAACTCCGGCAAATCAGACGGCTCGACCGCAGCCCAACCAGGAAGGCTTTCGGCCGTTTGGGCAAGCGAGCGCCGGGAACAGTGCCGACGAAAATAATCGGGTGAAGCCGATGCTCAAGCCGCAACCGCGGGTATATGAGCAGCAGGGGACCCCCACCGAAGAAAACCGAAATGTGCCGCAACCGGAGAATCGGATGGCGCAGCCACAGCCGAGTCGTCCGCCGCAGCCGGACAATCGCGAGTTCCGTCCGCAGCAACCCGTTCCGCGGGAGACTCATCCCTTAGTGCGTCCTGCGCCTCCGGTACAGCAGCGCTCGCAGCAACAGGAACAACAGCAGGAGCAGAAGTTCAACCAGTGGCACGAACAGCGCCAGGCTGCGCCTCCGCCGCAACCGAGACCGCAGCCGTCGCGGCCCGAGCCACGGCAGGAGAAGCCGCCGAAGAAGTGAGTTTGACGCTCAGGGCTTGCCCTGTGATAGGGTTCGCATGAGGTGCGAGTGCGAACCAGCAATCTGATCACGAACACGCCGGGAGAGGCAGGAGCCTTCCCGGCGCGCTTTTTTGCGCGGAGAGTTCGGGCAGCGCGATGAACGAAACGAAGCGACCAAGGATCAACTGGCTGGACGTCTTGATGCTGATGTTTCTTGCCGGGCTGGCCGTCGTGCCACCCGTGCAGGAGATCCACAAGCAAGGAATTCTGCTGGCGTTCGGCGTGGTGCAGCTCGGCGAGGGATGGCTGACGGGATTTCTTCCTCGGCGCGGGGCGGCCTACGTGGTCCTGCTGAAGATGGCCCTGGCCACGGCGCTGATTGGCCATACCGGCGAGGTCAGCATCAACAGCAGTTACTGGCCGATCCTCATTCTTCCTGTCGTGACGGCCGCTGAATACTTTGGCCCTTGGGCCACCTTGGCGTGGACGGCGTTGACTTCGGCGGCGTACTGCTCGTATCTCTACGAGGCGCTGCAGGAGTTCGAGATCGGAGTTGAGGGATACAGTCAGCTAGCCATCCGCATCCTGTTTATTTTCCTGGCAGCGATGGTTGTTAACCGGTTCAGCGTAGAGATCCGGCAGCAGACAAAGCGGTACCAGGAACTGGCGGAGACGCTGGCAGAGACAAACCGGCGCTTGGAGCAGGCACAGGCCGAGGCGCGGCGATCGGAACGCTTGGCGGCACTGGGCCAGCTCTCGGCAGGTCTGGCGCACGAAATTCGGAATCCTCTGGGCGTGATCAAAGGCTCGGCGGAGATGCTGACGCAGAAGCTAGCCAATTCGAATCCACTGGCCACCGAACTGGCGGGCTACATTTCAACCGAGACGAATCGCCTGAGTGCGCTGGTGACGCGATTCCTCGACTTCGCGCGGCCGCTGCACGCTGATCTTGCTCCCGGCGACCTGCCCGCGGTTCTGGATCGCGCCCTGAACGATGTCGCGCTGCTTTGGAAGGGAGCAGCCGTGCGGGTGGAGAAGGTATATCAGCCCAGCTTGCCGCAGGTTGTGCTCGATGAGGCCCTCTGCGAACAGGCGTTTGTCAACATTATTCAAAACGCGTATGACGCGATGAGCGCCGAAGGTGGCGGAGTGTTGCGCGTTCAGGTGAACACCGCGCGGAGCAGGACCCGGGATCGAGACAATAGCGACGGAGTGGAAGTGCGCATCGCCGATTCCGGGCCGGGAATCCCAGCCGATTTGCGAGAGCAGATCTTCAATCCGTTTGTGACAACGAAGAAGAGCGGCGTGGGGCTGGGTTTGTCCATCGTGTCCAAGATCATCGACGGGCATCATGGCTCGATCCGGATTGAAGACTCTCCCAACTCGCCCGGGGATGGGAACAAGAATCGAGGCGCATCTTTCGTCATGTTCTTCCCAGCAGCGAGCCGGCAAACGTCCGTGGCAGAAAAGACCCATTTGGTGATTTCTTGAGAAGGAGCTGAATCGAGGATTCGGAACTCATGCCCGCCATTCTGATTGTTGAAGACGAAGCCAAAATGCGCCGCTTGCTCGAACTGAATCTCGGTGAAGATGGCTTTACGACCTTTTCTGCCGAGGACGCCGAGACTGGCCTCAAGCTGCTGCGACAAAACCTGATCGATCTTGTTGTGACCGACCTGAAGCTTCCCGGGATGAACGGGTTGGAGTTTCTGCAAACCGTCAAGCGGCAGAATTCGGCTCTTCCCGTCGTGGTCATGACTGCATTTGGGAGCGTCGAGACCGCAGTGGAAGCCATGAAGGCGGGAGCAAGCGACTACGTGCTCAAGCCATTTTCCCTGACTGAAATGCGGATGGTCATTCGCAAGGAACTGGACGTCCGCAATCTGCGGGAAGAGAACCGGTCTTTGCGGGAGGCGTTGGGCAAGCGCTACGCGCATCCCAACGTAGTGGCGCGCAGTCCGAAGATGCAGGAGGTGCTTGCTACCCTCGAGCGCGTTGCTCCGACGAACGCCACTGTCTTGCTCGGCGGCGAGAGCGGAGTTGGCAAGGATTTGATCGCGCGCGCGATTCACGAGAAATCCAGGCGTGCCAACGGCCCATTTCTGAAGATCAACAGCACGGCGATCCCCGAGAATCTGCTGGAAAGCGAATTGTTCGGCTTCGAAAAGGGGGCCTTCACCGGTGCTGTCGCCAGCAAGCCGGGCAAGTTTGAATTGGCCGACAAGGGAACGCTGTTCCTTGATGAGATTGGCGATGTGCCACCAGCAACGCAAGTGAAGCTGCTGCGCGTCTTGCAGGAGCGTGAGTTCGAACGGCTGGGAGGGACGAAAACCGTGAAGGTCGACGTCCGCCTGATTGCGGCTACCAATCGCGATTTGCGCGAAGCACTGGAGCAGGGGACGTTTCGGGAAGATCTGTATTACCGCTTAAACGTCGTGCCGATCGACATCGCACCGCTCCGCGAGCGCAAGGAGGACATTCCTGATCTGGTGAATCTGTTCGTTTCGCGGTTCGCCGGAGAGTCGGGGAAAGTCATCGAAGGCATCACTCCGCAGGCGATGCAGATGCTGGTGAATTATCACTGGCCAGGAAATGTGCGCGAGTTGCAGAACATCGTCGAACGGGCATGCGCGCTCTCCAAGGGGCCGCAACTGGAAGCGTCGGACATTCACATCGATGAGCGTCCCTCGAAATCGGGAAACGGGGCGCCCGGATTTCTTCCCGATGGCATGACTCTGGAGCAGTGGGAAGACGAGATGGTGCAGGAAGCTCTGCGGCGGGCGAACGGAAACAAGAGCCAGGCGGCGCGACTGCTGGGATTATCGCGCAACGCGCTGCGGTATCGTTTGTCGAAGATCGGTATTGCCGATGAGACGGAGAAAGAGACCTGATCGTCTCTCATCCCTCGATCAATCTATCAGACCTGTCATGCTGAGCCGAGCGGGAAGGGGAGCGAAGCGAGCCTCCCGCGGAGTCGAAGCATCCCTACCCTCTGCTCCATTCCCGCGATCGGAATGATTTTCTTGAACCGTGACTCCAGTCATGGCCGGTCACAATTGTATGGAGTTGGGTCAAGAAGACCGCGCTGATGGTGCGGAAGAATCCACGTTGTATGGATTTCGCTGCCGATTGGTACCCGTGGATGGGAGCCGAGGTAGGGATGCTTCGACTCCGCAGTGAGGCTCGCTTCGCTCTCCCCACTGCTGCGCTCAGCATGACAGACGAGTTAAAGACCGCCAGGTTCCCTTACTCTGCCTTCAGCAGCATGCAGGTAACATCGTCGTGTTGCGGCGTATTGCCAACAAAGATATCCAACTCGCTCATCAAGCGCTTCAGAAGATCGTTAGGCTGCAGCGACTTCCCGGCTTCGAGCGTGGTCAGCAAGCGGGCCTCGCCGTATTCTTCATCCCGTGCGTTCACGGCTTCGACTAATCCATCGGTAAAGATGATAAGCCAATCTCCGGGCGCGAGAGTGACAGTCGCAGCCTGGTACGTGACCTCGGGCATGATGCCGAACGGGAGGCCGCCAACGTCCAGGCGCTCGATCTGTCCGCTGGCACGCCTGAGGATGGGATTGTTGTGACCCGCGTTGATGTAGTGAACAGTTCGATGCACCGCGTCGTACTCGGCGAGAAATGCTGTTGTGAAGCGCAAGCCTCCTTGGCTGTTGGAACACGCGTACCGGTTCATGTTTGACGCAAGTTCAGCCAGCGGCACTTGTGCCGTCGACAGGGTCTTAAGACTGGCCTGAAATGTCGCCATCAGCATGGCGGCCGGGATACTTTTTCCGGCGACATCAGCCACGGCGAGAACGACGCGATTTTCTTCAGCTGTCTTGCCGGGGCGGGGGAACACGTCGTAGTAGTCTCCGGCCACAGTGTTGGCGGGGCGGGTCGCGTAAGCGATGGCTAGTCCGGGAATCTGCGGCGGCGCGCCGGGAAGCAGCCAGGTCTGGATCTCGCGCGCGATCTGCAGGTCGCGCTTCATCACCACCCGGTCTCCAATCTCCAGGATCAGAAGCAGCAAAAGAATCAGAGCACCCCAGAAGTGAAGATCGAATTCTGTCGTGTAGACCTTGCCTCCCTCGCCGGTGTACTGAAAGCCCGCGTGAGGGAGGATCAGCAGAACGAGCGCCACAAGAAGCAAGACCCGGCGCGCGGGTGACAGTTTTTCAAATACCGCCCAGAAGAATTCCTTGACCACATGCAGATGATGACCACGGCTGGTTAGGCCTTCCGGTGTTTTGGCTGCGACGTCGCGGGAATAAAGCCGATAGCTGGCGCGAGCCTCGGATTCGAATTGGGACCAGAGTTGGCTGACCTCGAGCCCTTCGGTCACGCGCCGCCAGAAATTCTTCAAGTGCACGCCAAAGGGAACGGGTCGCGCAGCAGGCTGTCCCGTAGGTGGGGAGGCGGTCGCCATTGGGGATAACTGGAGATTATAGAAGAATGGGAGAGCCGCCGGTTTTCCCCTGTGATCCTCAGTGCCCTCTGTGGTGAAAGCCTTTGACCTCCTTAGCCGAATGCGGATCTAAAACAAATTCATCTGCGGATCGAAATCCAACACCGGCCATTTCGTCGCAAACGCCGGGCGCTCGCGTCGGTGTGCCCGCGTGAGTTTGTACTTCTCGCGAAGCCGCGCGATCAGTTGTGAGAGTCGCTTGGCGTAGGCAGGTGGTAGGAATGCGCGATCCTGATATCGCTGCCGGTAGTTATCCGCCAGATGCGGGAAGTTCTGCTCAAGGAAAGGCAGGAAGATGGCGGCCGAGCAGGGCTTCAGGAAGAGTGGGTTGGCAAAAACGTAGTCGGCGCCTGATTCCGCGGCTGCGCGGATCAAGGCCTCGAGATCGGCGGGTGCGTCAGTAATCCCCGGCACAACCGGAGAACAACTGATACCCACGCGCAATCCGGCCTGCGCGAGCGCACGAACCGCATCGAGCCGAAGGTCAGGACGCGGGGCTCGAGGCTCAAGAATGCGCGCGAGATTCACGTCCAGCGTGGTGACGGTGATGTGAACCGAGAGGCGATTGGCGCGCGCCACTTCCTTCAGCAAATCAAGATCGCGGACGATCAGATCCGATTTCGTCACAATGCCGAGTTCGAAACCGCGATGCCGCGCAAATTCCTCCAGAATTCCGCGGCTGACTTCGTAGCGGCGCTCGGCTGGCTGATACGGGTCCGTCGCGGTGCCGAGAGCGATCGATTCATCCGGCTTCACTCGGCGCAGTTCATGGCGCAGCAAATCGGCGGCATGCTGCTTCACATAGATTTTCTGCTCGAACTCCATGCCGTCGCGCATTTCCATGAACTCGTGCGTGTAGCGGGCGTAGCAGTAGCGGCATCCGAACTCGCAGCCGCGGTAGGGATTGATCGTCCAGGTAAAGGGCATTTGCCGCTTGCTCACGCAGCGGTTCAGCAGAGATTTCGCCGGCAGGGTGAAGTATTCCACGTTGTGTCCTTCACGAATGGACTCGCCCTCTGAGGCCAGACGAGCGATTCCGACCAGCCGCGGTTTTTCCGGAAGGGGGAGCAAGGGCAGGGAAGCCATAGTTGATTCGCCTTTTGTTCGCCTATCCTAAAGCGGTCCCGAATGCGGTGTCAAGAAGGGGGGGGAGAAGGGAAAGAGATGGTCCCAGAGCGCCCCCCCCATCTGAAATCGTGTTGGACTGGAAATGGGGCAAATCCAGATCTGCATCAAGTTTCAGATCAGCTCAACTCGGCTCAATTCTGGTTCGCGTCTTGATCATCGCGTCCGCTGTGCTCGATCGAGGATAAGAAGTACGTCTTCATCGGGAAGGGGCCTGAGCTAGCTCGTACATTTGACAACGTCAATACGGAGTATCATCTTTCTTTTCTCAAAACACCGAAACGATACATCATGCAAGATTCCGCGAAGGACGTTTGGATGCGCTTACGAATACGTGAGTCGCTTGTTGGGATTCTTCTTGGCTCGATTTTTGGAGCGTTGGCGCCACTTGCTTTCATCTGGCTTGCAAGACTCTGGGTTGCGCTTGGGAAATCTACCCTCTCCAGCCGGGTAACCTATCGGGCGCCCATCGCCACGGCCATGATTGTGCTTCTCGCTTTAATCATTCCGCGTTTTTTTCGCAAGTCGTTATGCCTATTTCGCTCATGGCGAGGAGGATTGATTCGCGGCGTCAGTCTTGTATGGGCTCTCTCAGTTTTCGACTACTGGCTGCAGCGCTCCTACTTGCTCTTTTTCGTTATAGCTCCAGTTCTATTTCAAATTCTGAACGCGATTGCGAATCGCCGTCGCAAACCACAGCAATATAGCGCTAAGGAGATTGCTGACTGGGTGCCACGACGCGACCGCAGCAGCGTTGCAGATGTCGGCTTTGATAAGCCGATCGAACACTGGCAACAAGACGCGGTTGGACGCCAAGACTTTGTGGAGACTATACTGGCCCGCATTTTGGTGGATTCCGAGCCAGCTATCGCCATAACGGCGGATTTCGGCGAAGGTAAATCATCGGTTCTGCATTTGCTGCGCGAGTCCATCGAAAGCGGAAACAAAGCGATAGCAGTACCCTTTCGAACGTGGCTGCCGGGTAGCGAGGACGTTTTGGTAGAGTCTCTTTTTGGAACTGCAACTGCGGCAATCAGGGCACAATTTTTTCTTCCGAACTGGCAATCGACCTTACGGAGATACCGCCGTGTGGTACTCGGTATCATGCCACGGTCATGGAGTTTCCTTGCCGACTTGTTGCCACAGGAATCTCAGTCCAGCCAGATCGGTGAACTCACGAAGCTAGTCTCAAAGCTCCCTGTTCGGGTTGTACTCTTGCTGGACGAAATTGACCGAATGCATACGGAAGAACTAACAGTGCTGCTGAAAGTTCTCCGTGGAGCACCGGAACTCACGAACATCAGCTACGTATGTGCCTTTAGCAGAGACGCGGTCGCAAGAATCCTTTACCCCGACGATAAATCCTACGGGCTTCGATTCTTGGAAAAATTCTTCCCGGTGCAGCTGCAGCTTCCCGCTGTGGACGAGGATCTCCGAGAGTGCCTATTTTCAGATCGCATCGAGGCAATAGTGCAACGAGAAGAGTCGCTGAAAACAGTTGATTCTCAAAAAGCCTTTGACGAGGCTCGTAAAGACCTCTGGCATCATACCCTTAAACGCCGGGTAACTAACTTTCGGCTCCTGGGTCAGCTTCTTCGTGCGTTTGACAGCTCACTTCATGTTCTCAGCCGAGAAGTAAATCCATTCGACTTGCTCGTGATCGAATGCGTTCGGCTGTTATTGCCTGCAACCTATGAATTCATCTATCAAAATGGGCAGTACTTTCATGATCCTCCTAAAGTAATAGAGCGGTGGTCGACCGATGTGACCGGAATCGACGAGCAGGCCAGAAAGAAAGCTATCGCAGTAGCATTTAACGCGTACTTTGCAACCCTCCCCGGGCCCGACAAGGACTTGGCGTTGGCCCTTCTTACACTGATTTTCCCTGCAGTCAGGAATTACTTGCGAGAAAATTCGCTGGCCTCACCTTTCATCAGAGATCAATCCCAGCAACGTCGGATTTCGGACCCTGACTTTTTTCCTCGCTACTTCATCTACAACGTTCCCGCGACCATGTTTGGTGAAAGGGAAATGGACAGATTCATTACTTTGGTTCGCGATGCTGACCAAAAAGGAATTGGTTCTGCGATCGATGAGAGGTATCCACGCCCAGGCCGGGACGATCTTCGGAGGATCGACTTTCTCAGGAAACTGACGAGGCGAGTAAGCGAGATCCCAAGTACACAATCGCAATGGCTTGCGATCTGCTTAGCGGAGCGCACTTCTGAAATGCGGAGTGAACACATTGCATTCATCGTCACGAAGAGCTTAGTTTTTGCACTTCTGAGCCGGTTTCAAGGCAGCGCGAAGCTCCAAGAGGCATTAGAAGAGGTAATACTCAAGACAGATTCCGACCGTTTCGCATCGGATATTACGTACTCGTGTGTCTCCGCCAGAAACACGGCGGACGAGATTAGCGATTGGGCAGGAGTGGATAGCGAGAAGATAAAAGGCTTCTTTGGTGACCGGATGAGATCGCGTCACCCGAAACCGGTTCATACCCTTCAGCTGAGTTCGGAGGACATAATGGCGTTCAGTAGATGGAGAGTCTACGTCCCTGCTGACGTGCCCTATATCATTGATTACTTCCGATCTGCTTTCGATAGCGACACGAGAAATCTTGGAGTCTTTCTTCAATCACTATTGCCAGGGCAAGTTGCTTACGAGGGTAGTCCGATCAAGTTTATTGACTCTTTTTTCCCAGTGGCCGAGGTCGTTACACGCCTCAGGGAGACAGAGAAGACGGAGGTAAAGTGGACTCCGGAGCATCAGGCAGCGATTACGCGATTTTGGGAATACCTGAGAAATGAGCCTGGCGATCCGTCTACTGGCCCAGTTGCGATTTAGTTTCTGTTCTGGCACTGGAATTTGAAACGCTCACCAATTTAGCCAGCTTCTCCCAATGCCTCGGATTCGGGCGGCGCCTGCCTGAACGGATGAACGCAGCGTACGGGTTGGAGACCTGCATTGCTTCCGCGATCTCACGAACTTTCTTGCCTCTGAGCAATGGCTGAATTCTCTGAACGTAACATTCCTCCGTCAGCCAGTTCGGCTTCGTGCTCGACCGACTCGACTTCCCCGGCAAGGCTGCCTTCGAACGGCTGGTCCTTCTCCCGCTCATCCTTCCAGGGGTGATCACCGGCGTAGCCCTGCTGACCTTCTTTGCCTTCGTCGGGCTGTCCCTCTCCAGCGGCTTTCCGCTGGTGCCGGGATGGCCGGTGGTGCTGGGGCATGGCGCTGCGCTCACCTCGGTGGTGGTCACCCAGGTGTACGCTCGGCTCCGACGCTTCGACCGGGTGCTGGAGGAGGCAAGCCAGGACCTGTATGCCAACGAGTGGCATACCTTCTGGAAGGTTACGCTGCCGGTGATCCGTCCGGCGGTTCTCGGAAGCGCTCTTCTGGTTTTTACGCTGAGCCTGGACGAAATCGCGGTGACCTTCTTCCTGATCGGCCGCCAGAATACCATCCCGCTCCAGATCTGGGGCCTGCTGCGCCGCGGCCTCACGCCAGAAGTGAACGCGGCCGCGACGGTCATCTTTGCGGTGTCGGTGCTGGTAATCGTGATCTGGGCGCGACTGCTGCGGGAAGATGCGTAGGGGAGGAGGCGGTTGAGGGGAGAAGTGAGAGGTGAGCAGTGAGCAGTGAGCGGTGAGCGGGAACAGGGTGCGGGAAGATTGAACAGGCACAGACAACGGGCGCTCCGCAAGTGCTTGCGCGCCCCCGTCCGGTCCTTAGCTTCCCCCCGGCGATGATTCCCCATCCCCACTGCCAGCGTGCGACCGAACCTCCGGCCTCCGGAGTATCTCCGTGCGTCTCCTCGGATGCCGCCGGCGGAGTGGGCCTGCGCCTCGACAAGGACGAATGGTGAGTCAGCTATCAACCGGGTATCAGTCACGAGACCCGACAGCTGATAGCCGATAGCTCCCCAGGCCATTCGTCACTGCCACATCGAGGATTCCGATGTCTACCATCTACGACGCCATCATCATCGGCGGCGGCCATAACGGCCTCGTCACTGCCGCCTATCTCGCCCGTGCCGGCCGCAGGGTCCTGGTTCTCGAGCGACGCGCCCTGCTGGGCGGTTGCGCGGTCACCGAAGAGCTCTGGCCCGGCTTCAAAGTCTCCACCGCCAGCTACGTCAACAGCCTGTTCCGGCCCGAGATCATCCGCGACCTGGAGCTCAAGCGGCACGGCTTCGCCATGCTGCCCCGAAGCCCTTCGAGCTTTACCCCCTTCCCGGATGGCCGGTACCTCCTCATGGGTCCGGACAAGGAGATGACCCATCGCGAGGTGGCGAAGTTCTCGAGCCGCGATGCCGCGAATCTCCCCAAGTACGAGGCAATGCTCGAACGGGTCGCCGATTTCCTGGAGCCGACCCTGGTGCAGACTCCTCCCAATCCCTGGTCGATGTCGCCCGGCAATCTGCTCCAGCTGCTCAAGCTCGGCTTGGCGTTCCGCAGGCTCGGTACCGACGGGCAGAAGGCCGTGGAGATCCTGACAGGGGCTGCAAATCCGATACTGGACCGCTGGTTCGAATCAGAGGAAGTGAAGGCCACCATCGCCACCGACGCGATTATCGGGGCGTTCGCCACTCCCTCGATGCCCGGGACTGCATACGTGCTGTTCCACCATGTCATGGGCGAGTGCGACGGGGTTCGCGGCGTGTGGGGCTACGTGC
>JAIQFH010000036.1 GCA_020073385.1 Terriglobia bacterium
GTTGAACATGATTCCGGTGGTTCCACCCAAATCGAACCGGCGCGAACCCTGGGACTACGATCACGAGCTCTACAAGAAACGGAACCAAGTGGAGCGCCTATTTCGACGGCTGAAAGGTTTCCGTCGAATCTTTTCGCGCTTCGAGAAACTCGACGTTGTGTTTCTGGCCTTTATCTACTTCGCATTCATCATCGAGGCCCTGCGATAGTGTGAACAGGCCCTAGGTCGTTGAGTTTCAAATGTGTCCGGCCAAGCCTTTGAATCAGTGCGGCTGTTTCAAAAATGGAACAAAAAAGGCAATTTTGTGCGTTTCACAATCAACAAGAGTACACCATGCCGTGCGAGTGTTCGAGTGTTTGCTCTTGTAGCGTGACGACCGACATGCTTGGTTATCGCAGCCGATTCAAACAGGTGAATTCAAAATGAAGTCTTTTTGATCTCTGACCCACCAACTCGGGGGCTTTCTAGTCGCCTTCAGGGCAGAGAAGAAGGAGGTCGCGTGCATCCTCGCAAACCCCGGGGCCATTTCGTCAGTCGCTCGACAGTAACCAGCTTCGCAGCATATCTCCTGTTCTTAACCAGCTTGTTTGCGGCAGCGGATCAGCCTCGATCTAGATCTGCCTCCACGAAACAAAAACAGCTCGGGATGGAATCCCTGCGCAGGGCTGTTGCTATGGCTCGTGAGGCAGATGTTTCCTCCGCTGCTCAACTGTTAGCATTTGCTGGCGCCGCAGTGCCTGCCAGCGATCCCACCTTGGCAAGAACCTATTATTTGCAGGCTATGGACATGGCAGACAACATGCCTTTGACCTCACCGAATGACCTGCGCGTGAGCATTCAGAACTCTTCGGTTGCTGGCATTGCGAAAAGAGACCCTATGTTCGCTATGCAACTCTTCCGACGCATCGACAAGCCCGACTGGACAGCATTTCCCGAGAGTGATATGCGCGACGTGGCTGCTTCGGCGATTGTGCGGTCTTTCGTCGCTAACACCGGAACATCCAAGGCCGACGAACTTGCAGCATTGCTCGCGTACGCTGGTGACACCGGGGAGTACCCATACAATTCTGCATCGACTCTGCTGTCAGCATTAGAAGAACGCCACCAAAAGGACCTGATCTCGAAAGTCTTCTCCGATGCGTTGCGCCACATACAAGAAGACGAGACGTTCACATCCGCCCCCGGAGACTTCACAGATTTGCTGTTGTCTCATTCGAATTCGCTTCCGCCGTCACTCTGTGTCGCAGGCGTCAAGGCGGCGGTTGAGGCGGCGCGGCGCTTCGATGCGAAACAGAAGGAACATGCGGGTACTGAGCCAAGGACGATGGTGTTGGATACCGGCAAATCGCAGGTCGCAATTAGCAAGCAAGCGACATACATCGCGTTACGTCTCCTGCCACTCGCATCTCGCTTGGACAATCGTGTGGCTGAGGAGTTGAAACACCATGATTCAGATCTTCAGGTTGCAACTGCCGGTGCAAGCAGCGACGAGCTGGCAAATCTAGCGAGTAGCCGAGCCAGTATTGTCGTGGGCGGAGGAGGGGTAGCCAGCGCCCAATTCGCAGGCGTGATACGTGACCAAGCTGAGTCTCAGAACCTCGTGGAACTCTCGCAGCGCGAACCAGAGAAGGCAATCGCGAGCCTGTCTGGGATTCAGGATGCTGCGATCAAAGTTCGAACCCAAGCAGCTATTGCCCGAAATTTGATTCACTCGGATCCGGCTCGGGCCGCTGCGGTACTGGAGAGCGCTTGGGGTGACAGCGGGAAAATTATAGATACCAAAGAGCACGTTCTGGCATTGGAGATAATCGCGGACGCTTGGTCGACGCTGAACGGCCCAGGGCATGTCCGCTCCGTCGTTTCCGATGGTCTTTCGCTTGCGCAAAAGATGTATGGCGAAAGCAAAGACCAAAAGGTGGATATTTTTCTACTGCGCCCCGGGGTTGATGAATTTGGCACACTTGCTGGACTGTTAGCGCGAGTCGATCCGCAGGCTAGTGTCGAACTAGCGCAGAGCCTTGATTCACCCGAAGCAAAGGCATATGTTTTGTTGAGCGTTGCACGAGCTCTGCTCAACTTCCGCCCTATCACAGATCAGAACAAAAGTTAGTTCAATTAGGAGGCTGTTATGAAATATGCGCTGTCTCTTGTGTTCCTCGTGTTGTGTGCTGTAAATCCGGCTCATGCCTGTTTTGCATGTTTCCCTCGTTGTCTTCCTGAGGAATGCGTGAACATCGGTTGGAATTCTGGATGGTCTAGCTGCTCGGTGTGCATGACCGGCTGCATCAATGAAAACTGCTTCATTACGGTCCCACAGAAGACGTCTTCTGGTGCAGTGCAAGTCAGCTGCGCGACACCGGCAGCGATTTATGCCCCGATTCGACCTCTAGCTGGCGCCGAACTGCCAGGCACTATAGGAGTCGATGTACGAGTCCTTTCAACGGACGATGTCTTGATAGACAGGGTCTTGCGCGGCTCACCCGCCTATTTGGCGGGTCTCCGCCCGGGCGACCGACTAAACTCGATAAATGAAGCCCGTGCCGCGTCCATTCCCTACAGCCGGATCGTTAAGATGAATCCGGGGGAATCAGTGCGAGTTACAGTGACGCGCAAGGGACAAGCGTTAAAGTACGATATGGTTGCGGTGCGACTCGATCAGTTGAACGCGAGAACCATGAGTGCAGACGCGCGAGAACGCGGCAGCGCTTCAGGCGGGTATTAGGCTTCCTTATCGTGAGCGCGTGTAAAGGGCATTTCTGGCGAGTGCGCCATTTGAGTTTCCCATGGGCCTGCGGCCCACCCATAGGGATGAAAGTCCATTTCTACCGCCGATTGATTCCAAATGGGTTATGCGCGACTTCCGACGGAGTGTAATGGGTATTTCAACAGTTGAGGACGACATCCGTCACCAGCCACCGTGTCGCTATGTTCGTTTGATTGCGGAGAGGCTTAAACTAGATCAATGAAGCAGAACGTCCAAGCTGCCCTGGCGGTTCTGGTTTGCACTTTTTGCATCGCCCGGCCAGGTGCTTCTCAGGAAACGCCTACAGGGCATGACGTGGAGCAGGGGCCATACGTAAGCGTCAACTGGGCCGAACTGACGCACCGCAACGACGGCTGGCAGATCACCAGTACTCATGAAGTCGGTCAGTGGAACTCACCACTACGTCCCGGTGATCTCGTACTCAAGATTGATGGCGTAGACGTGTCGCACCTGAATCCTTTGTCCATTGCGTCGCTGTTGGAGGATGCCTACCTCCGCGACGTGACTGTGACTGTACAGAGACAGGGACGAACAGAAGAAGTTGAAGTTAATGTTCGCGTGGGGCAGTCCCTGCCTGATGAGTACATGACGCAGTTTTACCAGCGATTTGGGATTGGTGCGAGCCTCATGGCTCAGAAACAACCAGCAGCAGTGAAGATCGGGGACGTGGTCCCCGGCAGCCCCGCAGACCGCGCTGGACTCAAGGAAGGAGATGAACTCCTCGCAATTGACGGTCACCAAGTCGCAGGCGTTAACCTCCGCGACGTTGCCGAAATGGTGAGTTCGACTCGTCCTGTTCCAGTTGAATTGCGCATTCGCCGTGGCACTCAGACCTTGATTCGTGAAGTGAACAGGATGCCCACCAGCCAATTGTATAAACAAATGCCACCAGCGAAGGTTGCCTTCCCAATGCAGACGGGACTGGATGCCCCGGCGTTTAAGCTTCAAGACATGAAAAACAACTGGGTCTCACTTGACGACTTTCGGGGTAAATGGGTACTGCTGACATTTTTGGCAACTTGGTGTCTCCCGTGCCAAAAGGAAGCGCCTGTTCTAAACAAACTGAGCCAAGATTATTCGGCACGACTTGCCGTCTTGGCGTTGGATGTGGATGACAAACGCGAAAACCTGGAGCGGTTCATCGCAACCAATACGGTGTCGTACAGAGTGCTGATTGCGGGGAAAACGGACGATGAAGTGGGGAAATCGTACAACGTGCGCGGCCTCCCAGTGAACGTGATCGTCAGTCCAGATGGCAAGGTTAGGTACGTTCAGGAAGGGTTTTCTTCAGCATCGCCGCTGGAGGACTACGTTCGCAAACTCTACTCAAGATAATTGGCGTAACCAGATGTCTGAGTAAGTTTGTCAATCATTTTTCGACTCATCGGCGGGCAATTCATAGGTGAGTGGGTCCTTCTCTGGGTGCGGCACGTTTTCGAGCGGATGCACATAGCCCACGAGCGCACCCTGTTCATGAGCAAGTTCAGCCACCTGGGCATTCGTGGGAAACGGGCTGGCTGCGGCCGTGTTCGGATATGCAACATATCCAGGCAAGATCAAATTTCGCGTCAAGTTCAAAAGGCCTAAGTGTCCCCAGTAGCTCGTGTGAAATTCCTGCGCGTGCTGCAGGACGAAATGTTCGTTCGAAGCCGGATCGAGCTTAGGCGAGAAATATCCGATATCTGGGAAGCGCTGCTCTTTATTCACAACCAGATTTTCGACGATCGACAAATTCTCAGCCGCGGCCTGGTCAGCCAGATGCGCTGGTGTATTCCGATATGTGCCTGCGTAATTCATGTGGACATGCACATCTCCGCTGATCCACGAGGCGTCGAAGCCACGCATCTCGATGGGCCGCAATTGAACTGTGACTTCCGACTCGTTATCCGCGACAACCTCCACATTGCGTTCCTCGAACTCGTATTCGAAACCGCGCATGACTCCCACATGTATATTTCCAGCTGGAACTGTAATCTCGGATGTTCCCTTGGTATCGAAATAATGTGCTTCGAACGGACGCTCGGCGCGGTTGAAACTATCATCGGCATGCATCCACGCGTCATCGGGCGCGTAAGCTCGACCGTCTTGTGCTGCAATGAAAACTCGCGCTTCTACGGGCGTTCCATTAGGGTCTATGACTTGCAAACGCACCTTTCCTATCGGCCTTAGGTACTTTCTCTCGCGAGTGACTATTTCGCTCTGGGTACCGCCAGGGATCGTCTGAATCCACAACGTTGTGTTGCCGGTACAGTTCGAAATGAATGCGATCTTTGCACCGTCGGGCGACCATCGCGGATTGGTATTGTCGTAGTCTCCGTACGAAATGGGAAAGACGTCGCCACCTGCAGCCGGCATCACCCAAAGCTGGTGCCACGATCGTCCTAAATACGAGGCGTATACCATGCGTTTACCATCGGGCGAAAAATCAGGACGAGCCTTCCACGTTGTCTCTTCATAGTAGATCTCGTGTGGTTCGGCGCCTGGCTCCGCTTTCATTAGCCAGAAACCTCCCGTTCCATGGATGTGGCCCCGATTCGAAATGAATAGGATCTCCGAGCCGTCTCGGGACCACACGGGGCTGATTTCGTGGTCTACCTGGCTGTAGTAGTAGCGAGGAAGTGAGCTGACGTTCTCGGAAGTGAGTTGTTGAACATTTCTCAACTCACCATTTTCGAACCGTCCTGCAAAGATGTGGAAGTGACCTTTATAGGTGGTCGAAACAAAGGCGATCCGGGTTCCGTCGGGAGAGAAGCGCGGCTCCACGTTCACTGCTCCCCCGGATGTGAGCCGGTTTGTGCGACCGTCCTGCAGATCGAGTGACCATAACTCCACCGCATCCTGATAGTAGCGCGCAAAAACCACCCAACGTCCATCCGGCGAACAATCTGGCTGATAGTCGTAGCCGGGACCGGCGGTTACTTGCTCGGCCGTTGTGCTCGCGACATTTTGCCGCCAAAGCGATCCGGCCATGGAATAAATCACCGTTTGGGAGTTCGGAGACCACGCCACCGCGCTTGGTCCGGTCGTCAACTGAGGCAGGTACATCTCGCGATAGTAGTAAGAATGGGGCAGATAAATTTGTTTGAGAACCGGCTCACGCTGTGCCACGCAACTCGCACCCAAGAAGAAGAAAAAACAAATCCACGAAAAGACTCTCCGGGATGAGAACAAGGCTCCTCCTAACTCAGTCATGCGGCAGTATATGCTCAGCCAGGCAGGAATCTAACGGGTGTTCGACACAATGGGCAGCAATACCTGCGAGGGGTGGGAAGCGTCGTGAAAAACTCGAATATTTGCCTTTTTCATCTCCACGCTGTTCGCTTCCGAGTCTCCACTCTGGAGATTGCGGGAAAAGTTTGGACTGAAACTTGCCGAGACTTGCAAGCGGATCCGATGTCCCCGTAGAAACACGTTGCTGGTTATCAGTCTGTCCAGCTTCAGTTCATAAAGCTCTCCGGGTGACAATAACTGGCGGCCGTGCGTTAGATCCCGATAGCTCGCACGTTGGACGTCAAGGCCTGGACTCATAAGGTTGATCGCCGTTCCATCCGGAGATACATCCAGCAGCCGCGCCCATAGATCGAAGTCGCGGCAGTCACAAGAAGCAAAAACGCGTACCGTGATTGGGCCTGTCACTTCTGTGTCTTCCTGCAGCACGGCAGAATCAAAAGTCAGGACATCAGCGCGATCTGACAGCTTTGCATAATCGTGGGCTCCCGAAGAATCGTACGGGTTCCTGACGGGATTGGCCGGATCGGATATGAATTGGCTGAAGCTGTCCTTGTTCTCGAACGATGCAGCTTGCAGTCGACCGGAACGTGCGGCGCCGTTCGTCGGGGCCAGAAACATCGGCGTCATCCTGGCGGTCGGCGGCCACTGATCTGCTTCCCGCCATTCATTTCGTCCCATGACAAAGTAGCGTACCGGCTTTTCGCGATCCACCCTGTTGTCAACGCCTTTCACGTAGTGATCCATCCAGCGCAGAATGACATCGTCGTAGTCGATTGCCGCAGTCGGGCCGAACTCACGTTCTCCCGATCGGCTTTGTGCTGTGCCCCCGTGAACCCACGGTCCCAGTAGAAGGTGAGTCTGGGCGTCTTTATCTCTCCGTCGGGTTTGCAGCAAACCGGCGTAGTTTGTCGTTGCGCCCTCGGGCCCATAATTGTCGTCGTACCAAGCCGACAGATTGAGGACGGCGGCAGTTGTGCGTGAATACTTGTCCCTCAGTTCGCTCCAATTCCACCAACTGTCTTCAGGAGGATGCCGCAACCAATCGAAATAATACGGTGCAACCGGCTGTAGTGGCTTTAGATCAAGCAAGGGCAAGGTATTCAACATCGTCTGTTCTTGCTCTTTCCATGCGACGCGCGCCTCTTTGTAGGTTCGAGGCCCCGGCAAATTCTTTCTTACGCGTATATCCCAGGCAATGTTGTTCCAGATCCAGTCGATCCATGACATATCCCACGTCCCACCCGCGTAGAAAAAATTCTGCGGCGTGGAGAATGTCATGGCGGGGACCATCGCCCTCAAGTGAGGAGGACTCTGAACGGCGGCTAGCCATTGAACGGCGCCAGGATAGGAAAGACCAAACGTGCCCACTCTGCCGTTTGACCAGGGCTGGGCGGCAGACCATTCGATGGTGTCATAGCCATCGCGGCCTTCGTTTTCATATGGACGGAAATCGCCGTCCGAGTGATACCGGCCGCGAACATCCTGCACAACAACAGCGTAGCCCCGGGCCACGGCATGCTCGAACGTTGTGTACTCTCGCTCCGCTGCGTCCTTCCCGTATGGCGTCCGATACACCAATACCGGGAATTTACCCCCACCGCTAGGGCGCAGCACGTTAGCGCGCAGAATCACACCATCGCGCATTGGTACGGCGACGTTTTTATCCAGAACTATTTTGGCCTGGCCGTTCGTGGAGTCCTGCGCAAATATAAGAACGGAGGTTGCGAAGATCAGAATCGAAGCCCAGAGCTTCATGGTGCGTGAGATTAACAGGGCACAAGAGTAGCAGCAAGTCGTGCGAGTTCTACGAATGCTGTTGCTCCAGACCGGAGTGGTCTGCTTCGAAGTCGCGAGGTTCTTGTGTCTCGTCGCGATGCCGTCAAACGGCGCTTGCTATAAAATCCCTAATCTGGATGGCAGCGAACGTTTCCAAAACAGATGACTAACCGTTTCACTACCGGGTGCTAGGTGACCACCTCAAAAAAGCCAATCGCCACGACCCTGCCCGCTCGCTACTACACCGATTCTGATCTCTACCGCGAAGAATTAGAACGGTTCTTTGGCAATGACTGGATCTGCGTCGGACGTGCCAATCGAATCCCGACACCAGGCGATTTTTTTCTTCGCGAGATCCTGGGTGAAAGCATCATCATCACGTGTGATGAGAGCAACTCATTGCGCGCCTTTTTCAATGTCTGTAGGCACCGTGGGACTCGCATCTGTGCGCAGGTCGAAGGGCATTTTCCAGGGCGAATCCAGTGCGGCTATCACGGGTGGACCTACGGTCTCGATGGCGGCCTGATCGGCGCGCCGCACGCACATGACGGTTTCTGCCGGGAAGACTACCCCCTGAATTCGATTGATGTCGAGGTGTGGGACGGACACATCTTCATCAACCTCAGGCGAGATCCTGCGCCGCTTGCGGCTCAATTAGAGGATCTGCCGCAAAAGTTTCAGAATTGGCGGATGGCCGAGCTGCGACCTTATCGACAGATTGAATACGTGGTGAAGGCCAATTGGAAGCTGATCATGCTGAACTACAACGAGTGCCTGCACTGCCCGATTTTGCATCCCGCACTCAATGCCATTACCGATTATCTTTCTGGCGAGAACGATCATCCTCGACGCGGCTACATCGGTGGCTCCATGGAGTTTCAAGGCGGTGCCAAGACGATGAGTAGAGATGGTAAGCTGCGCCGCGACTACCTTCCCGGACTGAGCGCGAATGAGCGGAGCAAAGTTTATTACTACGCTATTTTTCCTAATCTGCTGTTAAGCCTTCATCCGGATTACATGATGACTCATACGCTATGGCCGCGGGCTGTCGATCGCACTGATGTAATCTGCGAATGGCATTTTCATCCCGACGAAATGAGCAAGCCTGACTTCCAGGCCGACGATGCAGTTGAGTTCTGGGACACCACAAACCGCGAAGACTGGGCGATCTCGGAGCTTTCGCAGGCCGGAATTCAGTCACGCGCTTATAAACCAGGTCCTTATACCCGATGTGAGTCGCTGCCCCACGCTTTTGACCAAATGGTGCTGGATCGCGAGAGGCAGGCATTAAGGCAGAAGATCCGCGAATGAGTGCTTTCGGTTTTGGATACTCAAGAAACATCCGCGTCGGCCTGGACGGACGAGTCCTGCTGTCACTTGTGAAACCTGCACCTCGGGTATGTTTTCGGACGAAACGATGAGAGATGGGAAACAAAAACACTCATCGAACTGTGGGCCACACTCCACAGTCCAACGTTCACTCACAATTCTCGATTTCATCTAAGTCAAGCCACATCATGTAAAAAGTCATCGAAAACAATTCAAATCACAGATTCGACTTGCACATTTGTGTGCCGCAGGAGCACAATAGCGCCCCATCGGGGCGTCCAGGGTCTCAGCGGTCTCACATTCCTGGGCAAAAACGTAGTTGGAATAAGCCGCTTTTAGGGGCAAAGGGGGTTTCCATGCGTTCTGGCTCACTTGTAATTACACTGTTGGTTGGCGTTGTCGTCGCGGTTGCTTCCCTAGGTTGGGGACAGGTCGCTGGCACAGCGGCATTGTCGGGAGCAATCACGGATTCCTCGGGTGCGGTTGTCAACGGCGCCGAACTAGTCGCCAGGAACCTTGACACCGGCGTCGAGCGTGCGGTGAAGTCTGACTCGGCCGGCAAATACGTGCTCACGCAGCTTCCGCCTGGAACGTTCCGCGTCGAGGTGAAGGCGCATGGCTTTAAGAACGTTCTGCGCTCGAGAGTCGAGCTTCCCATCGGTGTCACAACGACCTTGGACATACAACTGGAGGTGGGCGGCGCTACTGAGACGGTGGAGGTAGCGGCGGAAGCTAGCACCGTGAATTCGACCGATGCCAGTATGGGAACTCCTATTACTGGAAACGAACTTCGCAGCCTTCCCTCGCTCGATCTCAATCCCGCGGGTCTGCTCAGCCTACAGGGCGGTGTCGCCTTTATCCCCACCCACTCCGATCAACCTGGGGGATATGGTGGAGTATCAGAGTTTGATGGCCGCAGCGGAGCGGTGAATGGTGCTCGCAGCGATCAGACAAACATTACTCTCGACGGTGTGGATTGCAATGATCCAATTAAAGGTTACGCCTTCACTTGTGCCGTGCGGGTCACGCAATCATCTCTCGCCGAGTTCCGTACGACGACGACCAACTATGGAGCCGACTCCGGGGGACGCTCTTCGGCCGCCCAAGTGCAACTGATTACCAATGGCGGAACGAATTCCATTCACGGCAGCGCTTACTACACCAACCGTAACGAGGCGTTTGACGCCAACGATTACTTTCTCAACAAGGCTGGGCAGCCGAGAGGAAAGTTCCGACGCCACATTTATGGCGCTTCCCTGGGTGGGCCCATCATTAAGAACCGGCTCTTTCTCTTCGGAACATTCGAGCGATTGCAGGAGTCGCTGGTCGAGTCGGCTTTGCGTACCATACCCACCCCCCATGTGCGGGATGGTGTGTTCTTTTATAACTGTGAAGGTTCCCCCGGGTGTCCGACCTCGGATACGTCAGTCCAGGGCATAAGTGGAACGAGCTACGCCGTTCCTGCGGGGAGCTACGGCCTCAGCCCTGACCAGGTGAAGGCAATCGACCCGCTGGGAATTGGCGCCAATCCCGCGTTGCTGAGCTACTGGGCAACCTACCCCACCGAAATCAATGATCTTAGCGCCGGCGACGGAGTGAACTTTGCCGGGCACCGCTTCGCTTCTCCGATCAACAACACTTTCATGACTTACATCGCGAGAGCCGATTTCAATGTGGACACAGCGGGCAAGCACACATTGTTCTGGCGAGGCTCGCTCCAGGGCGACTCCAATGCTACAGCGCCCGAATTCCTTGGCGGTGACCCCGTGCGCAAGACGCTGACCAACAGCCGTGGTATGGCCATTGGGTATACCGCGCTTTTGACTCCCAAGCTGATCAACAACTTCCGTTATGGCCTTACGCGTATCGGCATCGACAATGCGGGCATTCGCAATTCAACTTTTGTGAATGTTCGCTTTGTAGACGAACTCAATGGTTTTGACAATCTATCCCGTGACACCGCCAACCGGCGTACGCCGACGCATGATTTCCGGGATGACATAACCTGGACGCATGGAAAACACACTTTTGGTTTCGGTGGAGAGGTTCGGTTTATACGTAACGAGAAGCTGGGCAATCTCCTCTCCTATCCCGAATACACCATTAATCCTTCCTGGTTGCCGGATGGAGGGGACAGCATTGTACCCGGCTTATCAAAGTGCAACAGAGCCGGGTGCACAGCCGTGCCTGCCAACAATGACAGTAACAATTTCAAAGACTGGTTCACATTACTACTAGGCCCGGTCACTGAGGTAACCGCAAATTACAACTTTAATTCCAAGGGTGAGACACTTCCTATTGGCTCAGATGTAGCGCGCAGGTTTGCGGCCAACGAATACGAAACTTACTTCCAGGACCAGTGGCGTGCGACACCGACGCTCACGCTGACCTTCGGATTGCGGTACATGAATGCAACTCCGCCTTGGGAGACGAACGGCAATGAAGTAATTCCGGTTCCTGAGGATCCATCGCTTCACGATGTGAACGCATGGTTCAACTGTCGCGAACAGAACATGAAAGCCGGCCTGCCCAGCAGCGCGTGTGGCCACCTGCAGACGATTCTGGGAGGAGAAGCAAATCATGGCAGGCCTTATTACAACCGGGACAACAACAACTGGTCTCCCCGGATTGCTGCCGCGTGGTCGCCGCGCTTCAAAGACGGCGCGCTAGGGCGCATCTTCGGAGAAGGTAAGACGGTGATCCGCGGGGGCTATTCGCTGGTTTACGACCGCATGGGAATGGGACTGGTGAACACGTTTGATGATGAGGGCGCATTTGGTCTCGCCAGTTCCATCAGTAGTCCCAATGGAGGCTGCAACATCGGGCCACCAGCCGATCCGACGACCGACCACAGGCCGCCGTGTCTTCGCTACACCGGCATATTCGATACGAGTCAGTTTGACAACTTTCGGGTCGCGCTAGGCAGCGGGACCACTCCGCAATTAGCACTATCGCCGGGCGCGTCGTTTCCTTCGACTCCGCCCGACGGTTTCACCGTGACCAGCAGCCTCGACAGCACGATTCGCAACGCGCATGCTCATATGATCGACTTTTCGATCGAGCGCGAGCTGCCGGGTGGAATCACATTTGAGGCGAGCTATGTCGGAAGGCGTGGCCGGAAGCTGCCAATCCTGCGCGACTATGCCATGCCGGCTGATCTTTGCGATCCTCAATCCCACACGTGCGCTCTTGATGCGGCTCGGCAGCTGGTGGGAGCGGCTGCCAACGGCGTTGCCCTCGCAGACATTGGGTCCATACCGTTCTGGGAGAATATGTTCCCCGATTTCGGTCCTAGCGGTACCAATGGTGGTTGTTTGGGCTTTGGGGTTTTAGGCAGCGGCTGCGGCTACTCGGCAACGCAAGTCGCTTATGACTACATCATCGGCTACCACGGCCTTGACGGCGCACCGGGGTTCGGGGCTTCTACTGCCTGGCAGGACTTCGACTTTTTTACATTTCCGGCTGCTTCGAAATTGGGAGCGTTCACGTTCTTCCCATCGCAATACGTAAACCTTCCCACCTGGACCACGATCGGGCGCTCAGAATACCACTCGCTTCAACTCTCGATGAGGAAGCGCGCCAGCCATGGCGTTTCGTATGCTCTGAATTACACTCTTTCCAAGTCGCTGGATCACTCTTCCGCTCCTGAACGTCAGGAGACCGATGGGTTCTTTACCGGTGGATACACCGGATTCACCATCAATGCGTGGCAGCCGAACCTGGAGTACTCATACTCCGATTTCGACATGCGGCATCAATTTAACGGCTACATGACTTGGGACTTGCCTGTCGGCCGCGGGCGGCATTTCGGGTCCAATATGCACAGTTTTGCCAATGCTATCGTGGGTGGCTGGCAACTCTCGAGCATTCTGCGATTTAACAGCGGTGTGCCGGCCAACGTCGTCAACGGCCGCACTTGGCCCACCAACTGGAACCTGCAGGGCAACGCTACCTGCGCCCCCAAAGGCTCGAACCTGTTGGGTTTGGACGTTGGTCCCTGTCCTGCGACCCAGAACGCGCATTCTGCCCACCATGGCAGTTCCGGGGCAGGGACGCCGAACCTGTTCGCCAACCCGGATGAGGCGATCCAACATTTCCGCTTCACCGAACCGGGAGGCCGAGGACAGAGGAACGTTCTCCGCGGTGATGGTTATGGCGAGGTGGATCTAGGCATCGCCAAGAGCTTCACGATGCCATATTCAGAGAAGCATAAGCTTTTGTTCCGGTGGGACATTCTCAACCTGTTCAACCAAGCCAGCTTCGACGTCTCCAATAACGGGAATTTTGACATCCAGCAGCCCGCTAATTTCGGAGACTACACTCAGATGCTGGGTTTCCCGCGACGCATGCAGGGGTCGTTGCGGTACGAGTTCTAGCAACGAAGGTCTCAACCCAGGGACATGATCTATAACCAACCTGCATGGGACGATTCAATAGCGAGCTATTGCCCTGAATCAGAAGCTCGGCGACAAGAGGCAAGAAGAAAATCGTGCGCCATGGACTTGTCGCAGAGAGAGCCGGCTCTCTATATCTCTCCCCGCCAGCAGTTTGACCCTCCTGCTGCCGCCATTAGACTGCCGCGATGAATTCCCGCGCACTGATGATCTTCGCCTGTATTGCAGTCAATGTTACCGTCCAGACGCAGTCCTCACAGCGAGCAGCCTTGGCAGTTCGCCAGTGGCGCACCGATCATGAGACGGAGATTCTTCAGCAGTTCACAACTCTATTCTCAATACCAAACGTCGCTAGCGATCGCGAGACCATCGGCCACAATGCCGACCTCCTCAAATCGATGGGACAAAAACGGGGTGCCGATTCACAGCTTCTGAGCGGCCGCGCTCATGGAAATGGAGTGATACGGTACGGCGTGCCCAGTTAGTCCAACGCTGCCATCCGTGGCAAGCGGACACTCTCGGCGGCTGCGCGAAGAAGGAAGATCGCCGCTGCGCAGAGGGCGCGATGGGCGAAAGTGAAGGCGGGCAAGAAGACAGCCTGAGAACGCGAATGCACAGGTTCGGATCTTCCTTAATATTCTTGCCTAGCCTAAGTCCTCCAAGCGCACTGCGAAGTTGCTTGTGGATACCGCGTGCGCAATTCACGTGATTTCGTTCAGTCACTACTATTGATGGAATGATTCCTCCGCTTCTCACCATCAGTTCAATTTTTGGGAGCGCACCGGTGCACTTCCTTGGAGGCCCACCGCTTGAGTATGGCATAAGCGGCATCACGAGCAAACCGGAGTTCAGTGTTGTTATCACGATTTCACTCAAAATCCCGCTAACAAGAAGCGCGATTGAGGACCGCTTCAAACAGGTAATAGGCTTCACCGACTCCGTCCACATTCTTCACGACGAAACCTCTGCGTTCGAGCACGCGGCGGAGCTTCAGATTGGGCTTGGCACACGTCACTGCATGGATTATCCACTCGACCCCGGAGAGCTTCCGCAGCGTGGCGTATCGCTTCGCCAATGAAGCAAGTGAAATGAGAACGCCCTCACCGCCTCCCTCGATCTGTGCAAGTTCGACCACCAGATGATCGGACGCGATTTTGAACGACCCGAGAATCTCGGCTGATCCGGCTCGAAAAACTAGCGGCTCACCGAGCAAAATCAATCTCTCGACGTGCTCATGAGGAAGACTGAGAATCTCTTGTTCGGAAAGGCCCTCAAATAGCACTTCGCGTTGGGACACGGCGACCCCCTGCCAAAATCTGTCACTCTAAGCGATGACTGGCGAAACCAGATGTCTGAGTATGTTTGTCAATCATTTTTCGACTAGCTCACTTTGGACGTTCACTTAGAATCCACAGTAATTTCACATGCTCGCTGCCGTAGCGGCGAAGGCAGAGGTCAGATGCGAACCTCGTGTGGCCAAGGTCCGCAGATATCTGGTCTCGTCATAAGCCACGCGGTCTTGCCAGCAACGAAACACAATGCGAATCCATTTGAAGGCCAGGGCTCGCACTACGGCATGGTGGTCCTTACCACGTTGGCGCTGCTGCTGGTAATAGGCACGCGCCCAAACCGACTGCGCAATGGAGTGTCCTGCCCATTCGTGAAAACTTTGCCGCAGAAACTTGGGACACGCCCAGCGAAAGTGCACCCATTTCTTTTTTCCACTGCGCTCCGTCACGGGCGCAATCCCGCTGTACTTCTGCACCTCTTCGGCACTGGTATAACGATCGCGTTGCGAACCCAATGCGGCCAGCAAGCGCGGCGCCAACGCTGCCCCAGCTCCCGGCAGCGATTGGAAAATGAAGTAATCGGGATGGACTTCCGCCGCCTCGGCGATCTTGCGGTCCAGCGTCGCGATCCCCTCCAGCAAGGTGCGTAGCAGTTGTGCGATCACTTGCACCACCGTCCGCTTCGCCTCGATCACCGCCCGGTCCCGTATCGCCGGCATCGCTTGGCCGATCCCCTGCATCCGCCATTCGGTCAGCTCTCCATGCCGGCCGCGCCGGTGGCGGAAGAATTCCTTTACCTCGCCAGGGGGAACGGCCTGCAACTCCTCCAACGACGGCCAACGTTCCAACAAGTCGCATACCAGCTTGGTGTCCAACTTCGCAAACCACCCCAGCATCTGCGGAAAATACACCTTTAAGTATCCGATGAGACGATTCAGCTGCGCCGTCTTTTCCTCCACCAACTTGCGTCGCTCTTCCACCAGGTTCTGTACTCGCCGTGTCGCTTCGTTATCCGGCGTCAAACGCCGCAACTTATCGCGGTGCTGCAATAACAGATCCAGTAGTAGATCTGCGTCTCGCGGATCGTCCTTAGCTCCCGACGGGTACAACGCTTCTCGCATTTTCGCTGTCATTGTCGAAGGCACCGGATACAGATGCAGGCACTCATACTTGCGCAGCATGTAGACCAGCGCGCCCTTCACCTGCTCCACGGCCACTGCGATCGGACCCTGCCCGAAGCGTTGGCACAGTTCACTGACCCAGGCCTCCACCACTTCCGGCTGGTGCTCCAGTTCTCCATTTTCCCGTCGCGCCGAGTTCGCCGCCTGTAAACACCACACATGCTTCTGATCGGCCCAGTCGATGCCCACGAACGCGACAAACTCCGGCTCCTGCTCCACAGTTCCCCTTCCAGACATAGCGGTTTCCTCGTTCTCGTTGACTTCACCTCGGCCAGAGGCTGGCTTTGCTTCCGCGAAGCCCTTATAGTTGAGCCCTCTTGACTGCCCTGTTCCAGACTTCATCTGAGTATTCGTTTGGGAAGCAAAGCGCGTCCCGCAGTTCGAGATTCTGATTTAGAACATCGCGTGTTTGGCCATAAAACTCGTAACCACGGGACGCCTCTGACGACTTCCATTGTAGGAAGCCGGCAGAAAACTTCATCCGCAACCTTTCGCACGGTCGGTGCGACTTTTCTATACCTGGGAGAGGACGCGAAATCCAAGTACTGCCCTATTCTCCGTTGCTGATGCAGGGGAAGGGGTGCCCTTCCCCTGCACCCCATCCCCGAAAACGCAGATTTGCACACACCGGAAAAGACTGTGCTGCTGTGAAAATCCTATGTTGGAATTTTTGCAGCCTGACCAACTATAAGGCCATAGCGCTCAAAATCCCTTTCTCGCCCTTATCCAGTGACAATAGCTTGCATCGCCCCGACGGTCTGTGCCGTAGTTCCAATCCTGCGGCATGGGAGGCCGTCGTCATGGGCAAACACAGAATCAAGTCGAATTATCGTCGCCGAGTGCTTCGTCTGCCCGATCTGGATCACTGCAAATTAGCAGTCCTCAACAGCCTCGGCTCGCCAGCCTCGCGCCGCGTGTACGAGTACGCCATCGACCAGTTCATCGCCTGGTTGATGGGCGACAATCATACCTCCCGAGCAACGACAATTAGAATTCCCGATCAGCGACAATAGCCGGGCTCTGATTTTTGGTTCTTTGGCGACACTCACAATTTGGTGACAGACAAGCAGGTGAGGAGGTTGTTTGCCTTGGGAAAAGTGGAAACGAATCTGGAAACTGCAGCGGCGAAAGCGGGTATGGATGCGAAGACGGCGCGGAAGTACCGGCGGCTGGGGCGAGTGCCGAGCGAGTTGACGCCCGAGAAGCGGTGGCGGACACGAGAGGACCCGTTCCAGGAGGTGTGGGAAGAGGTACGCAGCCTGCTGGAGGTGAACCCTGGGCTGGAAGGAAAGACGATTTTTGAATATCTGCAGCGGCGTTATAGCGGGCGATTTGCCGAGGGGCAACTGCGGACGCTGCAGCGACGAGTGAAAGTATGGCGCGCGACGGAAGGCCCGGTGAAGGAAGTGTTCTTCGCGCAGCGACATGAGCCCGGGAGGCTGAGTGCCAGTGACTTCACGCACATGAGTGAGTTGGGGATCACGATCCAGGGACAGAGTTTTCCGCACCTGATCTATCACCTGGTACTGACGTACTCGAACTGGGAGTCGGCCACCGTGTGTTTTTCGGAGAGCTTTGAAAGTTTGTGTGAGGGGTTTCAAAACGCAGTGTGGGAACTGGGGAAGGTGCCGCAGCGGCACCGAACCGATCGACTGTCGACGGCGGTCAACAACATGAGCACGCCAGCGGAGTTCACCGAACGGTACGCTGGGCTGCTGCGTTATTACGGAGTGGAGGGAGAGAAGATCCAGGCGGGGCAAGGACATGAGAACGGAGATGTGGAACAACGACATCATCGTTTGAAACGGGCTCTGGCACAGGAGTTGATGCTGCGCGGGAGCAAGGATTTTGTCAGTGTCGCGGACTACCAGGAGTTCGTGGCGGGATTGTTGGCGCGCTTGAATGCCGGACGAAAAGCGCGCTTGGCGGAAGAGATCGCGGTGATGAAAGAGTTACCGGAGCGACGCATGGAATCGTGCAAGCGGGAGCGAGTGAAAGTGGACTCTGGGAGTCTGATCTATGCGGACCGAAATGTGTACTCGGTGCCCAGCCGGCTGATTGGCGAGCAGGTCGAAGTGCGGTTGTACATGGAGCGGGTGGAAATCTGGTACGGACAGAAGAAGGTGGAAGAAATGCCGCGGTTGCGTGGGCGAAGGAGACACCGGGTGGACTATCGCCACATCATCGACTGGTTGGTGAGAAAGCCGGGGGCCTTGGAGAACTATCGCTACCGGGACGAGTTGTTTCCGACGAGCCGATTTCGCATGGCGTTTGATGAACTGAAGGACAAGTTGGGCCCGCGTGGGAGCAAGGAGTATCTGGCGATCCTGGAGCTGGCGGCGAAGGAGAGCGAGGCGAAAGTAGATGAAGCGCTGCGCGGGCTGTTGGAAAAAGGCGAAGGATGGGTGAGGGCGGAGGCGGTGCGCGAGCGACTCAGGGCGGCGGAGCGAAAGGGTAGTATTCGCGAGGTCGAAGTGGCCAGCGTGGATCTGCGACTATTTGATGAACTCTGTGGGAGCGGAGAGGTGCTGCAATGAATGGGGAGTCGGGGCAGGTGAGAACCGCGCTAGTGGAAAATCTGAAAGAGCTGCATCTGCCGGCGATACGGGGGTGCTTCGAGGAAACAGCGCGGCGCGCGGAAAAAGAAACGTTGAGTTATGAGCGGTACCTGCTGGAACTGGCGCAGCGAGAGTGCGAGGAGCGGCGGCGAAAACGGATCGGAAAGCTACTCAAGGAATCCGGACTGCCGCTGGAGAAGTCCCTGGCGAACTTCGACGGCAAGCGATTGCCGGTGAAGGTGAGTCGACAGATGAAGGTGTTGTTGGAGGGAGGATTCCTGGACCGCAAAGAAAATCTACTGATCTTCGGGAATCCTGGCGCGGGAAAGAGCCATCTGCTCTGTGCGATTGCGCAAGAGCTGATCGCGGTGCGCGGAAGAAAGATCAAGTACGCCACCTGTCCGCTGCTGGTGCAAGATCTGCTGGCTGCGAAGCGGGATCTGCGGTTAGGCAAGGAAATCAAGAAACTGGCGAAGTACGACGGACTCATCATCGACGAGATGGGATACGTACAGCAAAGTCGCGAGGAGATGGAGATCGTGTTCACACTGTTGGCGGAGCGTTATGAACGCGGCAGCGTGCTGCTGACGAGCAATCTGCCATTCTCAAAATGGGAAGGCATTTTCAAAGACGCGATGACCACCGCGGCCGCGATCGATCGCCTGGTCCATCACTGCGTGATTTTGGAGCTGAACATCCCGAGTTACCGCATGGAGCAAGCCAAGAAGAATCGGGACGCGGGCTTGGAGTCCGCAGAAGCAAAGTGACTATCTATGTCTTCAACAACAACAACGCCGGCGGCCGAAGGGCTGTGGAAAAAGCCGGGCCGTGGAAAGCGAGGAAAACCAAAAACAGGTTTTCCTCCCTTCCCACCGCCCTTGGAAATCCCGCAAACCCCGCGGGATTCCCACTTTTCCCACAGCCCCGACTGCTGCTGGTATCTCAAACAACATCGGGAAATCTAATTGTCGCTGACCGGAAAGAATGCTTGACGCCGGTCACAGGCACCCAATACAGCGCGGAGGCCTTCTGATGAATGTGCTCGACGGCAGCCTCATTTAGTGCCCGCATGACTTCATTCATCCTCTCGATGCCCTCCATGATGTTTGCCGCTCTTGTTTCTGAATTCTCGCGGAGTTTTTCGATGGCGTGGTTGATCTTTTCAAAGTCTTCCCGCTGCTTCGGGTCCGTTATTGCGGACAAATCCGCAGGCGGAGGTGGCGCGGGGGCAACGGCCTGTCTGGCCTGCCCTAAAACGGGGCCCCCATAGTTCTTGCGCAACAAGGCCACGATGGCATTTTCCAGGTCCTGGACCTGTTGCGCCGCTTCGTGCCGCTCGATCCTATCCATGATCTTGCGCTTGACTTCCCTGGCCTCGTCCGACGACGTGCAGCGCTGGACCTCCTCCATCAGGACAGCCCAGAGCTTCAATCCCTCCTTGGGAAATTCGTATCCCTTGGTACGGGCCACCAGCTCCGGCAGCACCTTCTGCTGCGCACGCAGTTCAATGCGTACAGCCGACTGATAGGCCCAGAACATCTCGTCCTTGAGCGCGAGCTCGACGAAGAAAAGGGCGTCCTCATATCTGAACTGAGCGAGCAATGCCCTCATGGTTCCCGACAGGATTCCATCTTCAAGAACCGTCTGACGGCTGCGGGTCTCTGCAGGCAGCTGCCTGAATTCCTTGATCGCCTCCATGTTGTAGTAAAGACCGTCGCTGAACTTCCCCAGCACATTGCAAAGCACGCCTGCGCGGGCAAGATCGATACATAGCTGCTGCTTCCTGGAACCATCGGGGTCCTTGAACGTTTCGATCCACACGCGATGGGCGGGTATAACCTTCTCGAATTGTTTCACCGCCTCAAACAGGTCGCCCCTCTTCTGCAGCATCACAGCGCGCTCAGACAAAGGATCGGGATTGTATCGAGCGGTCCGAATCGCCTCCCTCAGGTGGCGTTTGGCAATGTGACGCAAAAGCGGCGACAGGAGCAATCGTTTGTCCGCTTCGTCCTGGTAGAACCGGCAAAGCGCCATATGCTGCATCGAATGCTCATCGCCGCTGGTCTCCGCTGCCTTCTTGCGCACGCCGTCCGCGAGTTCCGAGTTTTCCCCGACGGGGATTATCTCTTCCAGCTTCTCCCACAAATCCATATACGACTCCCGACCGGTATCTGGAGGATTCTAGCGCTGCGCAGGCCTGCAAGCAGCCGGTTAATCCACATTCCAGTGTTTCCTCCGGCTGATTGACTGCCCCACCTCGCGGCGCCAATTTTCCAATATGGGGGTGTAGCATTTTCCCCTCAATGCGTAATACCCCCCACTCTGTTTGACCCTTCCTTTCTCACCCCTGTAAGATCAGCCGGGAGCCAAAATGAAGCACATGACAGGAGTAGTCCAGCAGTTGAAGAGAGAACGGGAACTCGCGCAGAACCAAGTCCGACAAATAGATGCAGCCCTTGCGGCTTTGGGAAGTGTCAGCTCGAATGGCGCGTCAGGCACTATGTCCGCAGCCGGTCGCCGGAGAATCAGCTAGGCGCAGAAAGCGCGATGGACGAAGTTTAAAGCAAAGAAGGGCTAGAAGAAGCGAAAGGTAGTGAGGGCACGCCATCAGCGTGCCCTTATTGTTTGCATCTGTAGATAAGAAGTGGAGGTTTATAAGGCTTTCCCCGTCTGTTTTCAATTACAGGTGATGCTGGGATTGTCCTTAGCCAACTCCAGGCATGCTTTGTGTTGCCTCGACTTTCGCGCAGCATCTCCCAACCCGTTATCTTGCGACAGGACCTGTGTCGCTGGCGCAGGATCGGCTGGCTGCTGATACACAGCAGGCGTAGGTGCTGGAGTTGGACGAGGAGCCGCGACCTGCTCAGCGGGTGCGGGTGCTAGGGCAGGGGTTTGGGCAACTGCAGGAGCGGGAGAAAGCGCCGGAGCATTCGGGAGAAATTCTTTAAAGTGCTTAGCAATTGCCTCGGCCATCGATTGCTCGTTCTTGCTGCCGCTTCTTTGTTTGTTAACTGAGTAGGCCCAAACCATTTTGGTTGACCCGACCTCGATCAGTTGAACGGAGACGTTGCCTTTGTCCTCGATTCCTGCGCAATAGGCGAACAGGCAGCGCGCAACCTTCCCGCCTGTGGATTCGGATTTCACTTCAACTGGCGCAGACCGCAGAACGTACACTGCTCTGGCCTTATCGGTGACCACGTCAACCGGCACACCCTTCTTCGCGATGGCAGCGGCAATGTAAGTCTCGAACCCTTGCTGCGGCTCTATATAAATCGTTGGCTTGGACTGAGCGACCGCGATAGATGAGACGAAGAGTGCGAGTGCAACTGAAAGCTGTTTCATTGAATGGCTGTAGCCCCCTGATGTAATTTGAATACGGGCAGCACCGCCAGGCCAAGTTACCTGCGTAACCATCTTTCAGGAGATTCGATTCTCGACGACGAGATCGTTATTGGGCGGCTTCGTTTTCTATGGCGCCTAAATCTTCGTTCGCTTCTGTAGTCGTGACATTAGTTCCTTGCATAGCCGATGCGCTGATAACCTCCGCCATAACTCTCTGAGGGAGTCTGGATGTACCACGGAACCCAGAGGCAGCAGTAGGCAATAAGAAGGCAGTAGAGAGTGAGAACAATTCTTTGCGCTGTCGTCCGTTCCATAATTGCCTCCCTTCAGTGCTATTGGTGGGTTCCGAGATAACGCGCGAGAACCTTTACAAACTCCTTGGTAAGGGCGCTGGTCGCACCCTTCGCTGTCCAGCGGTTGCTCCGCGTCACGGTAAAGAGAACCTTGGCCTCGGGATTCAGGATCACGATGTTGCCTTGAGCGTAGTTCCACATTCCCGAGCCTTCGGCACTAAGCACAACGCGGTAGTCGTACTTGTCAGACAGCTTGTCAACAAAATGGAAGTCTATTCCGCGCTCAGGTCCCATCTCCCGGCACATGTTGATGAACTTCGGAATAACGGAGGAATCACCCTCCACAAACACCACGACGGGTTTCAGTACTGGCTGTTCTGCCATGACGACTACTGTCGAACAGGACCACGCAAGCAGAATTGCAACGGCGACCCACATCATCGTTGGTTTCACTGGGAATACTCCGCACAGCGTTGGTCCGTGGGGGAAGGGTTGGGCCGAACGCAACCTTAGAACTGCGAATCTTCCCATCTGCCAACCGAATCGTCTGTGCGACGAATCACAGCCGCCAGGCAGTAGGCCCGTATATTGTTCCCATTTATGAGCTGGAATCTCGTTTTAGTACTCTTCGTCCTTTATGGTATCTATCGGCTCATAGCCTATCTGGTCAATTCACAAGATGCCAGAAAGCAATGTGAAGCAGACCTGCTCATCGCAGAACGGCGACTGGCCACTGCAGAACGGCGACTGACAGAGATCAGAGAAGCGTACAAGAACTACAAGAACATCGATGCGCAGACAAGGATTCGACTAAGAACTCTGGTGGAAGAGCGGATTGAGCGGTTGGACCTATCAGTTGGACCGGGTGACTTGGAAGCAGCCGTCGTGAGGATGTATGAGAGATCCCAGGTCAAGGAAACTGAGCCGAGTTGCGAAGAGGGGTTGCCGCGTGACAATACTCTGCCGTAAGAGATGCACACCTTCGGGGCACGAGTTCGTTCAGGAGTGCAGAAGCTGTTCGAGGCGTGGAAGAAGGACGGCAAGGGCGGGCCTGGCGCGACACCGTTTCACCGACCTACCGCGAAACGGCTTTAGTAACCAGTTTGTCCTCTTTGCATTCAGAACAACTAGCCTTCTCACGCACAAAATCACTCGTCAAGCTAATCGCCCCAGTGACACGCTGAGCCTGCTGTCGTCTCTTCAGCTGCAGATTGTGCTGGATGCAATCATCGCAGTAGGGAATACCAGGGTGGTTGCGGAGGAATGCAGTCACATCTTCAGGAATACCCATGCCGCGAAGTGTAGCGCAACAGATTGCGAGATTCCCAGGAGTGACCTTCAAGCAAACAACCGGCCTTGGGTGGGTGCTTCAATCCCAACCGGCTTCGCGCACTCGGCATCATCGTTTGCAGCCTGATTGATCCGCGTGCTAACCGGGTAAGATCTCATCAGCCGCGCATCGTAGGGTTTCAACATCTCGGACACCGCAGTCACGTTCGTGAACCCCGGATCGAGCCAAAGATCGTAGTTGTCTGGGTGAAGGATGACGGGCATCCGGTCGTGGACTGCTGCCGTCACGGCATTCGGCGTCGTGGTAAGAATCGAGCAGCTCTTGATCCAGTTGCCGCTCGGGTCCTTCCACCGCTCCCACAGTCCGGCGAAAGCAAACAGTGCGCCCTCGTTGACTTCGAAGCAATATGGCTGTTTGGTTTTCCCGGTGCGCAACCACTCGTAAAATCCGTCCGCAGGAATCAGGCACCTGCGCGACTTCAACGCGTCACGGAATGCGGGCTTGATGGCCGCTGACTCCGACCGCGCGTTAATCATTCCGGCAGCCCCCGACGCGTCTTTGGCCCACGATGGAATGAGACCCCAGCGAACCAGCGATAGCTCGCGGCGTGGTTCTTTGGGATGTTGACGAATGATGGGGACCGGCTGCCTGGGCGCAATGTTGTAGCGGGGATTCCAATCAGCATCGTGCGGAACAGCGTCGAAGTATTCAGTGACAAGTTGCTTCCGGCGCGAGAGTCTGTAGCGGCCGCACATCGGGTGATTATGCCAGATCGGATGAGTGTTCACGAAGGCGCGGCCGTCGTCGCTTCATCTGCAGACAACGTAGGCCTAGCCGGGATTACACTCAGTTGAAAATGAAAACATCTGGGCTGCTGTTCGCCATCTCCGCTGCTGCCTCTTTGACGTTTCTCCTGACACGCCCGCTCACTCCAGGCGACTGGCCGGTGATCTTCAAGGTTCTGAGCATTTTCCTGCTGGCTGTACTTGGGCTTCGAGTGGACGGGCTGCTGGGAACTGCTTTGGCTCTTTCCT
Source organism: Terriglobia bacterium (assembly GCA_020073385.1). GTDB lineage: Bacteria > Acidobacteriota > Terriglobia > Terriglobales > Acidobacteriaceae > Sulfotelmatobacter. Next base: position 24,483 of record JAIQFH010000036.1, read on the forward strand.
CGGTCGGAGACTTTCTTTTGGGTATGCGTCGGATCGGAAATCTCAACGGGGAATCACTCTTTCTCCTCGGACTAGCTTCGTTTCTGATTGCACATCTGGTTTATATCGCATTGTTCCGCAAGTACCGCGGGCCGATCTGGTGGAAACCTAACTGGGCGCGGGTGTGCGGCGTGTTGACAATCCTGGTTGTGCTCGGGTCCGTGCTGGGAGTCTTGCACCGGTCGCTCGGTTCCATGCTCATTCCGGTGGTGGTTTATTCGCTCGTCCTAGCCTGCATGGGGATCAGTGCGATACTAGCCGACCTGGGGACTCCGTTGGCTGGCTTCGGAGCCCTGTTGTTCATTGCTTCCGATGCGATGATCGCGATCAGCAAGTTTCGTGGTTCCTTTCTGGGGAATGAACAGCTCATCTGGATCACCTACTACTCAGCTCAGCTGCTTATCCTACGCGGCCTCCACCGTCGCAACAGCGGGAGCCAACGCTTACCGCAGTCGCAGTCACGATAATTGCCTAAGCGTTCTGAGCATCAAGATCTCCGGGGACGCGAGGGCTGGCAGGAGCCCATTGTCCGCATCGGCCCATGCGTATGGTTCGCACCCAGCGGTCACGCACGCTGGCTGCGACGAAACAATAACGGGTCTGTTGAGAGAAATGGGTACGTTTCTAATGAGCTCATCTCACCCTCTACTGCAAGAGAGAATGAGCAGCCAACACCGAAGTCCAGCATTTTCAGGAGTCCCGATTCATCACATTGACGCACCTGATCCGAGAGATCAGGGCGTCCATTGCTGTTTAATTGCCTATTCTGGAGGATTCGACGGCCATTCTCCTGTGAGCGGAGTCACTGCACTGAGAAACTGCCTTGAGTAAAATTCGCCCGTCCTAATCGAATCGACTCGCCCCCAAGGGCAGCGTTAGCTACGGCAGAACAGGCCGAGAGAGGGTATACTGCCGCACGGATCGCCGACTGCACGGAGCCTCTCAACTTCCTCCGCTCCCTCCATTTTCCCTCCGGCGCTCACTGACTACACAAGTGTTGTCGGGAGGTTTTCATGCCACGGACACGGGTTCTGCACGCCCCTCTGATTGCTTTGATTTCTGTCACAATTGCGGTGCTTACAAGCGGAGCCCAACGGCGGCAGATGGATCCCCGAACTGGCTCTTCGAAACAGACAATGCATCAGTGGATGTTAGCAGCAGGCCGGACCGGAGCACAGTCCGAAGTATTTGCTGGGATCCAATCGGCGGGAGCGAGCGCACTCACCCCAGCCGCGGTGGATGCCAGTGGAATTTTTCTGGAAGGACGACTCTTCAATTCAGGTGGCAACGGGGTTTCGAACCTTGCTGCGGCAGATCTAAACGGGGACGGCAAACTCGATGTAGTCGTGGCGAACACTTGCGTGAGCGGCAGTGTGTGTGGAGCAGGAGGCGCCGGGAGCGTTGGCGTGCTGATGGGAAATGGAGATGGAACTTATCAGCCGGCGGTTATTTACTACACGTCCAGCACGGAAGTATGGTCCGTCACGATCGCTGACGTCAATGGCGACGGTAAGTTGGACGTCCTAGTTGGAGGAACGTGCAGTAGCGGGAGCTGCGTGACGGGAACAACGATTTCAGTACTGCTGGGCAATGGGGACGGGACATTGCGCCAAGGCAATTCCTACCCGAGTCCGTCGGGCTCAGTTGTGCTCGCGGTGGGCGACTTAAGTGGCGATGGGAAGGCGGACATCGTTTCGGTCGGAGGCTCATTGGGAGTCACGCTGGGGAACGGCGATGGCACATTCCAGCCGCAAGTCGTGTACAACTCCGGAGGAAGCTATGCCGACTATGTGGTAATTGCAGACGTGAATCGAGACGGGAAGCCTGATCTGGTCGTGTCCAATCAGAATGTGGCTCTGCTCTCAGCCGACGGCGGCGTCGGCGTTTTACTCGGAAATGGCGATGGGACCTTTCAAGCGGCGGTGAGTTACGACGCGGGCGCGATGCAGTCCTATTCGGTGGCGGTGGCGGACCTGAATGGGGATCATCATCCTGACATTGTGGTCACGACCTTTTATGCTGCAAATGCCTATAACAACGACTACGCGGATGGATCGGTTGGCGTACTGCTCGGCAATGGAGATGGGAGTTTTCAGCCAGTAGTCAATTACTACTCCGGAGGTGGTCAGACCTATGGAGTTGCCATTGCAGATCTGAACGGAGATGGCAAGCCGGATCTCCTGGTGGCGAATGCTTCCGCAGGAAAAGGAAGCGGCGGTAACGACAACGTCTTGGGGGTGTTGATAGGGAACGGCGACGGGACGTTTCAGCATGCGACAAGTTACGCGACAGGGGCTATCGGTGGTTTTTCCGTCGTTGTTGCGGATATGAACGGGGATGGCAAAGCAGATGCGCTGATGACAGAGCAATATCCCAATCCCGGTGGGCCTGCGGCGGTCGGAGTGATGCTTGGGAATGGCGACGGGAGTTTTCGCGCTCCGGTGATTTACGCGTCCGAAACGTACGCCGATAACACGATCGCAGCCGTGGACTTGAACGGAGACGGCAAGCTCGATCTGGTGATTGCGGCTCAGGGCATCAGCTGCACGGGTTGTGTGGGCGGCGTCAGCGTGATGTTGGGAACCGGGAATGGAACTTTTCAATCGCCGGTCGCATATGGAACAGGCACTGCAAATCCGACCTACTCCGTGGCTGTCGCAGACCTTAACGGAGACGGCAAGCCCGACAGTGTAGCGGCAAGCAGTTGCATCAGCAACATTAGCTGCGTGAGCAGTGCTGCCGTCTTGTTGAACAACGGCGAGGGAACTTTCAAACCAGCGGTGAACTATGCAACAAACGGCCAGGCTGCCCATTCCGTCACTATCGGCGACGTCAATGGTGACGGCAAACCCGACATCGTTATCGCGAATTCCTGCGCCTCGGGAGATTTCTATTGCACGAGCGGCACGGTGGGCGTGCTCTTGGGTAATGGAGATGGAACCTTCCGGCCTGTGATCACCTATGCTACTGGCGGTCAGTATCCGACCTCTGTAGCAGTGGGAGATCTGAATAACGACGGCAGGCCGGACATTGTCGTCTCCAATTACCAAACTACGAGCAGCGACTACACCGGGCGGCTCGGCGTGCTTCTGGGAAACGGGGACGGCACGTTCCAGCCCGCAATTACGTACCTCTCGGGCGGCGTCGGCGACAATTCCGTCGTCATCGTGGATCTGGACGCAGACGGCAAGCTGGATCTGGTAGCGGTCAATCAAGGGGCGACAACTGGACTCTCGAACGGCACGGTTGGCGTTCTGCTGGGGAATGGTGACGGCACTTTTCGAACAGCTATCGTAACTTCGACAACACGCTTATCCATCGACTACTTCGCGCAGGTTGCAATCGCCGACTTCAATGCAGACGGAAAACTCGACATTGCTTGCGGGGCCAGCGACTTTCTGCTGCTCGGAAACGGGGATGGTACCTTTCAGCCTGTCCTGCCTCTCGGTTTCGGGGGGACCGGAATTGCGGCTGGCGATTTCAATGGAGACGGCAGGCCGGACTTGGCTGTCGGCGGAGTGGCTGTTCTGTTGAACATCAGTCCTGGGTTCGGCGTCAACGACTCAACGTCACTGGCCTCTTCGCTGAACCCGGCAGCTTATGGGCAGAAAGTGACATTCACGGCGACGGTTACGCCGCTCGGCTCGGGGACGCTAACTGGCACGGTGCGCTTCAAGGATGGCGCTAATAATCTGGGGACGGCATCGTTGGTCGAGGGAAGCGCGAGTTTGAGCAGTAGCACGCTGGGCGCCGGCTCTCACGTTATTACGGCTACGTACAGTGGCGATTCGAATTTCCCGCCCAGTACGTCTGCTGCGCTCACGGAGAGCGTGAACAAAGGAACGACGACCACTGCAGTCGCTTCGAGCGCGAGTCCCTCGTATCTGAATCAGAGCGTCACGTTCACAGCGACGGTTAAATCGCAGTACGGCGGATCGGTGACAGGGAGTGTTACGTTCAAGCAAGGAACAACCGTTTTGGGCACGGTCGTTCTGACGAACGGGCAGGCTGCTTACAGCACGACCTACACGACTACCGGAACACGGTCGATCACCGCCATTTATTCCGGCGACGGTAGCGATCTTGGCAGCACGTCGACGGTGCTCCACCAGGCGGTGAACGCGCTACCGGCGGCGACTACGACCAAGGTCACCACTTCCGGAAGCCCGACGTACATCAATCAGCCGGTGACTTTCACGGCCACGATTACGTCGACCTATGGCCCGATCCCGAACGGAGAAATCATTACGTTTTACGATGGCACGACGGTGATGGGCATGGGATTCACCACGTACGGCGCATGCACTTTCTCGACCTCCACGCTCGCGGCACGGTCGCACACGATCAAGGCTACCTACGCTGGCGACGGGACATTCAAGTCCAGTTCCGGAACGATAACGCAGGTTGTGAATCTGTATCCTTCCAGTACGAGCGTGCCGACTTCGAGCTTGAATCCTTCGGTCTACGGGCAGACGGTAACGTTGAGATCAACCGTAACCTCTACCGCGCCTTACCCTCCGACGGGAACTGTCGTATTCAAGAATGGAACCACATGGCTGGCATCGGGGACGCTGAGTACGACGGGAGTAGCGACGGCAACTACGAGAACACTGCCGGCGGGATCGTTGTCGATCACTGTCACGTACAACGGCGATTCGGAAACTGCGAAGAGTACATCGGCGGCGCTGTCACAAACGGTGACTCAGACAACCAGCACAACCACGCTGAAGTCGTCGCTGAATCCTTCGTTGAGCGGACAGACGGTCACTTTCACTGCTATCGTGGCATTGCCAACGACTACGCCGACGGGAACCGTGACGTTCATGGACGGCAGCACAATTCTGGAAACCGGCACACTTTCTGGAGGAAAAACTGCCTACAGCACGGCGACGCTGAGTACGGGTTCTCACAATATTAGCGCAATTTATAGCGGGACCCCCAACATCAAGGGCGGCACCTCAGCCACGTTGGTGCAAAACGTCCATTGACAGGTTCATTGGGAGTTTGGCTGGGCGCATCCCGAACAGTTGCGCGAATACTCTGCTTGTCGTCGTTGGGAGGTCTTTCCCGAGCACGTCGACCATCTAAGCGGCGCGAAGGGCTATCGCTACCGTCGCAATCTTCTGTCCGTCGGGCGCATGGCTTCGATACTATCTCTGCTCTTGGCGGGGCTGCTTTTGCTTCGCAGCCATCCGACCGCAGTAAAACTGTAGTGGTTCCACGTTCAGAACGGTTCATCTTGGATCAAGTTTGGGGAGGCGCCACAAATGCGCGGTGATGCAAACTGTCATGAAATTGTAATGGTTGCACGATCAGAACGAATCATTTCCAAGCAGAACGGATCAAATCGGCTGATTTGCAAGGCGTTGCAAAGAAGAATGGAGTAGAAGATTTTCATAACGGTTCAGAACCCACCTGTGTATTGCTAAACCGTTGTACGGGCTAACACCTGTACCGAGGGTTCGAATCGCTCCCTCCTGCATTAACTGGCCCGCGGAGTCAGAACGGCGTCTTTAGCCGAAGATCTCGTTTACCTTCTCGCGCACTTTTTCACTCCGCGATGGCTTCAGGTATCGCATCGTGGACTCCATGTCGGAATGGCCCAGCCACTGCTGCACGGTGCGCAGATCCACCCCAGCCCAAAGACAGCGAGTCGCAAAAGTGGACCGAAACTTGTGCAGCCAGAAATTCTCATTGTCCAGTTCGGCCCGTTCAGCGCTTGCCTTAAGGCAGTCGAGAAAATCGAGCTTGGGGTTGCAGCCGGACGTGGGAAAAACGAGAGTACAAGTCTTGTCTGACTTCGCCTTCCACGCCTTTAGCGCTCTCCCCAGCTTCGCGGGAATCGGAATCTCCCTCTCTTTGTACGCCTTCGGGGTCCATCCACGATCGGGTTTGTGACTAACGCGAACGGTCGCGTGCGCAAAGTTGATGTCGGACCAGTACGTGTACATTACTTCCTGCTCGCGCTCCCCGGTCATCAGGAAGAATTCAAACCAAAGTCGCTCTTCGTTGTTGCAGGCCTTGAAGAGCTTGTCCAATTCCTCCTGTTCGTACATCTCAGGTTCTTCTTCGGTGTAGCGGGGCCAATCGTTTTTGCCGACCAGGCCACGAATCCCGTTTGCCTTGAGAAACGTCATGACGGTTTCGAACTTGTTGTAGACGGACCGTGGGGCTTGCTTCTTCTCTTCACGAAGGAAGCCCGAGAACTTGAGCAGGTCGTGGCGTTCGATCTCGTGCAGAAAAAGTTTTCGGCAGGACTCAGTGAAATAGTTCAAGGCGGTGGTGTACGCAGCAAGGGTCTTCGGCTTCTTCGTGATCTCCGTCTCCTCCAAGAACTGAGCTACAGCCGCAGCAACCGATTTGTGTCCGTTGCCTTTCTCGGGCAGCACGGAAACGCCGTTATTCAGAGCGTTGAGTTCGGCTTCCTTACGCTGGCGGCGGGCAGCGGCGTCCTGAGCATCTTTCCCGACCGACAGGCGGACTCGCTTGCCTTTCTCGCGCCATTCGAGGTAATAGGCCCCTTCTGGGTGCTTCTCAGGCTTGTCATCAACGAGGACCAAGTCGGGTTTGACGCGCCCGTTCGGCGAGAGGACGACAGGGCAATACCGCATGCCTTTTGGGGTCTGGACGCGTTTGGTGAGGTTTACTTCTTTGGACTGTGTGCGGGCCACGGGTGAAACCTCCGATTCAAAGTGGAATCAGTATAGGTATCACCAGCTTGCAAGTACTAGATAACAAAAGTAATGGCGGAGAGGGAGGGATTCGAACCCTCGGTACAGGTGTTAGCCCGTACAACGGTTTAGCAAAGCATCGGGCCTTTTTCTTCACACGTGTATTCAATGACTTGGAATTCTCGTAGTGTTTCTGAGTCGTAGAGAAAAATCGCCACAATCACCTTATTTGACACCCAAAATGACACCGGCGTGGGACATTAGCGTCACCCAACTTTCCAGGAAACTTCGCTCCGCTAGCGCTGTGCTTGCCGCGCTCAGTCCCCGCGGCAGAGTCTCAGCCATGTTGCCGCTCTTCAGTCCTTCCAACGCATTCTCAGTCGAAATCGTCCCGGGCTTAGCGGCAGGTTTCTCGCCCTCGAAGCCAGAGTCTTTCAAGGGATCGCCACCAATATCCTCAAGCTCTTGGCGGAGCCGCTCCTGTATCGAAATTTGCTGTCTTCTGCTGCTCCATGCACGGCACCCTACCAGCCACAAACACGAATTGCAATGCTGGCAGTGGCCTGCCGAGTATTCGGAGATTCAAACCATCAGACAGTCGCAGGAACGGCTTGCGGAGCGGCACTCGCAGCTATTCTTATCTGATTTGCCTGAATAGCGGCAGCAACTCGGTCAAGAATGCCAGAGAAACCCGAGAAATCAATCTTGCTGGCATTTTCACGCACGTGCTGGGCGAAAACATGTTTGCTGAAATATTTTGCCGTATCAAATTTGTTCTTCGTGCTGAGCGTCTTTCCGTCAAGGACAACATTTTTCAGCGTATCGGCGAAGGAGTCCTCAATCTCAGATTGCTTGTTCGTTCCGATCAGGGGAGTTACGACCACGTACATATTGCCTACCAAGTGGAAATAGGGCTCTGCCCGCGAAACGTTCTTCCCGGTGAGATCCTTCGCGAGTTTATACATTTCATCTGCACCATCATCGTTGTCCATCAGCAGCACCACAGCCTGCTCCATGCCATCGGCCTTAAATCGCAGAATTTCCTCTGCGTATTGCTTTGCCAAGCGGTCCAAATCCGACGCTCCGTGCCCAAGATGCAAGATAGTGCCAATGCTGCTATCCAACGCCTTTAACAGTCGGACGTGTATTTGCACTTTTCCCGCGGTGGTGATGCTGGCAAGAATCGGGTAGTTCGCAGCAAGACTCTTAATTGCGTGTAAGAGATAAACGTTGTCGGTTTTTCCCTCGCAGATTATGACTGGTCTCGGCGCAGAGTAAAGATCCTTGAAAATAAGAAAGCGCCGGTACAGCTTGCGCTTAGAGTACAAAGCGTCCTTGGCGGCATTTTTAGCTTTTGAACTGCCCGAATCCCGCTTCTCCTCGGCTTCCTTATTCTCGTTGTCTACGAAGTCGATGTGTCCAAACATGCCATGTAGCTGCTCCAGCGAACCATCTATTTTTGTTGGTGTCTTCGCACCAGCCGCATCCGTGACAACGGCCAGATATTGAAATTTGCCTGTATTGAATACACGTTGCGTGAACTGTCGCACGGTTCGCCTATAGTCGTTCTTGATATTCACTTTCTTGTTTACGGTGAGACCTGTGACGACCTGGCGTGATCCTCGATACTGCATTCGTGTCTTTTGGTGGTTGATAGTAAAGCCTGATCTGGAAACGATTTTCTCCAGCCCATTCCCCACTTGCCATGCATGCGCTTGTCCGGGCAACAGCTTCGCAATGTTTTCGGGAAAAATCGGCTTGTTTGTCGAAAAGGTTATGTCATCTGCATATCGGGAATAGGTACATCCATTCTTAAAAGCGAGCCCGCAGAGATGAATATCCAATATGTGGCCGACCAGATTCGAAATTACGGGCGAGCATGGGCTGCCCTGTGGAAGCTTATGGTCGTGGCAAGCAATCTGGGCCAGTATCGTCGCCACTTTGGCATGAAGCATGAAGTTGGCGTCTTTTAGGAAATAACCTCGGACGCGGCCGAAGTTGATTGTGCCGAAGAAGTCTTTGAGATCGATGTTAAATACGTATCTCTTCTTTTTATGGCGGACGGCATTTGTAACGATAGTATGTTCGGGCTTGAAAGCGTGAGAAAGCTGATCCTTAAACTTCCGGATCTCGTTGATCTCGTTTGCGCATCCGATCAAAAAATCGGAGAGATGGCTCTGTAGCTCCTTGAGCTCTGAACATGGCGCGTTGATGTCACGCGGATTACCATCCTTCTTCGGGATGCTAAACGTCGTGTACTTATTTGCGGCCGGAATCTTATACAAAATGTACGAAAGGGTTTTCGGCTTGTAATCGAGAAGGTCCGCTACGTGTTCGAGTGTGGATGCAGCTCTGAGTGCTTGGAGTTGCGACATGACTCTAAAATGCCTACAGTCACTCTTACGCGATAGCTACATAGTGCGATAGAGTCAGATACGGTCGCGCAATGCGACGTGCAAGCAATCCATCTGACATTGTTGTCACGTGCCACGATACGCAGCAAAAGATCTGACTGTAGGCACGGAAAGTTTAGCATAGCCACCGCCGTGTTTCCGCACAAGACCGAGTACACAATGAGTCTGGGTTAGTGTTACAAGCTGAGCCTAAAGCCTTCGATGGCCTGTCGAATTACGGCTTCCGGATTGCCTCCGCCTTCTCTTAGCCGAAGCATCTGGAGCACATCTGCGTCTGATAGACAAATGACCATTTTCCCATGCCGGATCCAGTGATTTGTCAGTGCCTGCTGACACGACTCCGCCATACCTTTCCGAGTGACCAAAAGCCCAAACAAACCAGCGCCGTCTTCTTTGAGGTAGTGCAGCATCTGCAGAGCCTCATCCTTACCAAGCTCCTCACAATAATTCTTGGCGTCTGCAACGATGAAGTCTGCTCCATAACGGACACGCATGTACGCCCAGAAGCCTGACTCTGCGTAGTTCGGCAAGATGACGTCGCGCCGGTTCCGTCCTTCCCCATCCGGGGCCTCCGAGAGTGGCGGGGCGAGTGGTGGAACGAATAGCCTCTCGAGGATACGAGTCACTAATCTCTGGTAGGCGCTCCAAGCTCCGCGACCAGCGGGAAGAGAAGAAAGCTCATTTTGCCAGCAAAGCTTCTGGGGTCTGTGTCTGCGGTCCCTGCTGAAGCGCGGAGATAGCCAGCAACATCGCCCTCAACGTGGGCTGCGAAACATCTTTCAGATGCTCTCGAAACCGTTGGGCTATGTTATCCAGATCCCATACTTCGATCTCGTTGTGAGCAAGCGCGTCGCGAAAACTGGACGGGGTCCGGCTGGGAACTGCAAGTACGAGCTTAGAACCGGGCAGGCGTTCTTTGTAGTGCTCCAGCTGCTTTATGAGCTCCGCGACGCCGCGGGCGTAACTTAGGGAAGAGTTCTTGCATTCTACTATGATGTTCTGGTGCGTGCTGCGTTCAACCGCAAGGATATCAACACGCTCAAAACGATCCGAACTGGGAAGTGGTGCCTGCTCTGCGACAGAGTTTTCTTCGAATTGGCTGCTTAGCCGCATCAGATGTGCGAGCGTCGATTGAAACTCAAACTCACGGACCTGCCCTCGATCCATCTGGGCGTGGCAGTTCGCGCATAGCCATACAATTTCGTCCGTTCCCCTGGAACCTGCTGAAAATGGAGCGAGGTGCGCACGTTCCAGCGGTGCACCTACGGCCCCGCATACCGGACACCGAGTCGGCCTGTCGCTTGTTTGCTCGAATTTCAACATAGGTCAATTTCGCCCATATGCAGAACGAGCGTCAAGCGGGTGAGCGATGTGGTTACGTTTCTGGCAAACCCATCAAATGCAGGACCTCCTGCGTGCCGTTTGGCGAACTTCGAATAGTATTGCGCCCGCGCCGAGGACTTCCAGAGATCGCTCCCGGATAATGAGCAAGCTAGGAGTGTGAATGGCCTTTCATGTGAGCGCGCAGAATAGCCAGGTTCTAATGGAACGCGGAGGTGGCACTCGCTATGACAGGCGCACGGTAGGTCAATGCTCCGTTTTCGCATCTCATGCGAGTCCTAGTCCGAGACTATGACCTTGCTCCTCTTCGGAGGGGCGTCCCCCTCGCTGGCTAGCCGGTTCGGCCTTCGGCGCAGCCAACTCCTGTTCCACTTCGGTAGCTGTACGTTGCGCACTTTCGCGACTAAGACTACGGGAGAGCTTGCTTCCGTCATTCGTGTAGATGTGGGCATCATGTTGAGCCCGCGAAACGGATACGTACGCGAAGCGGTTGTTGACCAACAGCTCGCTTTTCTCAGTGTCCACGTGGATTAGCACTCGATCCGCGGTTTGCCCCTGGCTGCTATGGCTGGTGACGGCGTATCCGTGGTCAAGGTGCGGGTGCTCGCGGACGTTGAATCGGACTTCCTGGCCAGAGTCCATCCGAATTCTAAGGTCGCCGTTAGAGTTGACGTGTTCGACAGTGCCGAGATCACGATTAGCAACGTGCAGTTCGCGTGATGGCGCGCTGAACTGAACGCGATCTCCATGTGAGAATTCGCGTTCGGCTTCGCGGTGTACCGAGACACCTGAGAGGCGTCGCGGATCGTAGGTTTGCAGAGTACCCGTCTCGCGTTCGATCGTTATCCGGTTCTCTTTCGCATCCACGCCGGTGACCCGTGCGTATTCACCCGGCTTGATGCCCTCAGTTTTGCTGCCACGCGAGTATCGAAGCACGTCTCCAGGCTCGTATTGTCCGGCCCACTGCCGGTCTGCTCCCGTCATCTCCTGACGCGATTCTAGCACTCGGAGTTTGTGCTCGTCTTTGCTCACGTCTCCACGATTCTGCAGCTCGCGATGAATCAGCGAATTCAATTCGCGTCGAGATTCGTTATCGGGCGAAATGACTAGCGTTCCCTCTGGGCTTCGTGAATACTCGCGGGCGATCGAATTAAGCCGTTCTTGCGGATTAACAATCTCATGCACACGGCCATGCTTTTCGAGATTGGCAATCCCTCCGTGAACATCTCCGCGCGCGAGCTGCTCTACCGCCTCCTTCAGAGTCGGGTCCTTCTGTCGCAAAATCTCATTCAACTTGGCCGTCTCCATCCCCGCTTCCTGTAGCTGCTTGTATGGCCGGCCAGATTCCACCGCCTCATGTTGCCGCGTATCGCCAACCAAGAGGACGCGGTCGGGCGGCCGCAAACGGTGAAAGAATTCGTTCATTTGCTTCGTGCTGGCAAGGCTCGATTCATCGATAACGAACAGTCGCTTCTGTCCATCATTGGGTACGTCATTTCGAATGAGCTGGCGTTGCAATGTGTGCGACTCTATCCCTGACTCACCTAGTTTGTGAGCAGCGCGCGATGTGGGAGCGAGTCCGACTACCTGGTATCCTTCGCGTTCTGCCGCCTCGCGGACAGCAGTCAACGAGGTAGTCTTGCCGGCGCCTGCTACGCCCTCAAGGCCGACGATTTTGTCCTGAGTCGTCAGAATCTGCTCTACGGCTACTCGTTGGCTTGTGCTCAGATGCGTATGGTTCTGCTGGACAGCGTGCCATGCTTCGGGACTCACCAATGGACCTTGCTGGCCTTGGCCTCTTCGCATTTCAGTCACGTTGTCGCGCTCATAGTGGATCATTCTTTCGGTGGTGAACGCGCGGGCCGGCGATCGGCTTTCGACTTCTATCAGGCGACCGGAATCGATGCGCTTTTCAAAGCTCTCTCGAACTTCTCGGAAAGCGGCTTCTCCCATTGAGCGCTTCAGCGCATCTCGCATCAGGTCGCGCTCATCGGTGACAGCATGTCTTTCGAGATTCTTGTCCTGGGCGTAAGTCAGCGCCGACTCGAGGTGCCGGCGATTCGGCACATTCCTCTCTATTTTGTGGGAGTGGGCCGCACGGATCACCTGTTCTGGCTGATTGCCGAATCGCTCGGCCATTTCCTTGTGCATCCGCTGCATTTCCGAGTGCGTGATGGCCGGCAACTTGTCGTCGCGGGTCTGGTGCGCTGCGATTTGCGCAGCACCGGCGCCCTTTACACCTTGTTGTTCGAGGTAGGCCTGGATTTGCTGACTTCTGGGACTGGAGGCATCAAGATACGCGCGTGTGTAGCCGACGATTTCCGGCTGGCCACTTTTACCTCTTTCTATCTCGTAGCCCTGTCCTTCCAAGCGAAGTGCCAACTCCGACCGGTAAATCGCGGTCCCGTACGATTGAGATCGGTAGAGTTCATGCGGTTGCAAAGCTCTCGCTTCTGCATTCTTCGTTTCAGTGAGATTGAAGAACACAACATGGGTATGCAATTGCGGTGCGGCGTATCCATTCACAGGGCGGGCGCTGTCGTGTTCGAAGCTCGTCGCGATCCATTTACCAGTCGTCTCCGGGACGCGATTGCCTCCCATGCGAGCCTGGACGAACCTTTCCATTTCGTTCAATGCAACTTTGACACTGTCTCGATGAGCCTGGCGCACGGCCTCGTCTCCACCCACGAGAGCGGTTAACGATACGCTCTTGGGAGCCGAGAACGTCGCATCCCACCCGGCGCGGTGCTCCATTGTGCTGACCGTCTCGCCTCGAGCAGTGACGTATTCACGTGCGGTTTGGTGCCGCACTAATTGTTCAGCCGTTAGGGGATGCTGCCCGTTGGCAAGGCGCTGGAAGTGCTCCTCCTGCACTTCGCCGCGGAGGCCCCACTCCTGGGCCAATCTGCCATGCCATTCGCCGTGTATGCGGTCGCCCTCGGAGTAGTAATTCTCCTGGGCGTTGGCGAATTCTTCCTTGTGATATGTCTGGGCTTGGCCGGCGCTGAGCGGTTTGGAGATCGTGAGCATAGTTCATTCACTCGAAGTACGGTTCCTGGCCGGCAGCGATCCCCTTCGGGCTTTCTTCTAATCCACGCTGGCTAGTCTCTTGTCTCGCCGGAGCTACCGTTGGCTCAGGTAACCTCTTCTCCATTTCGATCACTCGAGGAGAGCTTGCTCTGGGTATGAATCCCTGTTGAGACTTCAGTGGCGGTGTGTAGGGAAAACTGAACGGCACGACCATATTGCCGATCTTAAGAAATGCATGAAGACGTTCGAGGCCACTGATCTCGGAAGGCAGCACGAGTGGCTCCGTTCGTCTTTCAAGGTGATAGCTCTTAGAGTTTGTGAGCTTCAGGGGCTGGGTGTTCACCGTCTCCTTCAGGCGTTCCATCTCAACTTCGCCAATCGTGTCTGAGATCCACTTCGCAGCACGGGGCTCGCTCGTATGCAGAAAAATCTTGGTGGCTGGCTGGGACAGCATCGACTCGGCTTCGTGCCCGTATCGCACCTCGAGTTGGCTGCGGCCTTGGAAACCGATCACAACGGGATTCCCCGATTTGCGGTTCTCGGTCAGGGCGGTACGCAATTGCGGCAATCGTTGCAGGCTGGCAAGCTCATCGAGCACAAACCATGCGTGACGCACGGCAGGATCACCTTGGTTCATCAAGCGAAGCACTAGCGTGTCGAGCCAAAGGCTGGTGAGCGGCAATAAACGCTCGCGAAATCTCGGAGTGGAAGTTAAGAACAGCCAACCAGTCTTTTTTTGCGCCCATTCCTCGGTAGTCCAGCGTTGCTTCGCGTCGTTCTCTCGCGGTAGGAGCTTCAGACTCCCTGCAACCATGTTGAGCGCACCAAGAACACCTCCACGCTGTGGACCGGCTCCGCGATACACAAAGGCTTCCAACTCGGTGCCCCTTACCTGCCGGTCCAACTCGTCTTCATGACTCATCCACCGGACCAACTCCTCAGGAGCGGGCTTCAATGTAAGCAAGTGGGCAAAAATCTTTCTGGGTCCTTCGACGAAGAACGTATTCTCGTGTGGCTTCTCTGGGAAAAGTGACGTTGCCAGCGTGAGAGCTTCCGCTTCGTGAATCACCTCGTCCGAGGGCGACCAGTAAGGGCACCTTGCATCCAGGGGATTGAGGATGAGATCGCCGCGGTCCGCATTGAAAAACTGAGGTGTGTACTCGAGTGCCGGATCGTACACGATTGCCGTTTCTCCACGCTCGGCAACCTGGGTAAGAATGCGTCTCTGCAAGACACTCTTCCCAGCCCCCGTATCACCCATGATCATGATGTGGCTGCTCTCCAGGGAGCGAGGAATGCGTAGCGCCTTGTTCTTCTCGGTAGTCAGGAAGCTGAGGCCGTCCGCGTCAGTCCGTCGATTGAAATCCTTGACCGTTACCATCTCCGGCCCCTTCAACCGTGTTTCTTCATCTTTGTCGCGGCTCCGATGGACTCGGTCGCGGATGAAGACGAACAGGAGGCCAACTACGAAGAACGCCAGTGCACTGACCCAAGTTGTTCGCAGCAAATCATTGGTAGATTGGCCATCGAAGACCTGCTCACGGAGAATCTGCTCCATTTGAGCACTGCTGTAATGAACTGTTTCAAGATTCAGCTGAACGGCACCTTGCTGCCGTGCCCGTTGGGAGAGATTGAACGGGATTGGATGCCCGCGAGTGTCGGGAACCACGTCACTGTTGCCGGCGACGCTTCGGTGCCCGGCCCGGTCGGTTTTCGTAAGCAACCAGTAGTTCCCGCGCTGGGTCGGAAAATCATGCGCCAAGGAATACTCATTGAAGTACCAGTCCTGCAGGGGAGTCCAGACTTGATACTCCTGGTAGGTAAAAATCGAAATTCCCAACACACCAGCCATCAGCGCTACCCCGACGCTCAATAGCAGCCATTGGGTCCCGGCGTGATGCATTTTAGTCACGGTTCACCCCACTCCAAACCGAACCCGCTTCCCCTAGCTTTGTTTCGAATGTGCTGTCTGCTCCAGCCGCTCCCGCGCCTTCTTGAGCTTGTCCGAGTCTGCCCTTTCGATTAGCCGTTGCATCTCCTCGGATGTCAGACGCTCCCCGTTTGCTTGCTTGAACAGAACGTTTAGCAGGATGGCCCGCAGCGCCACCACCTCGGCCATGAGCGCCTCAGCACCGGCATTCACCGCGGCGGCGTTG
Source organism: Terriglobia bacterium (assembly GCA_020073385.1). Lineage (GTDB taxonomy): Bacteria > Acidobacteriota > Terriglobia > Terriglobales > Acidobacteriaceae > Sulfotelmatobacter. The sequence goes on from JAIQFH010000036.1 coordinate 40,134, forward strand.
GTCGGCTGCCCATTCGCGCTGCCTAGCATCACCTCGCGGCACCATTCCCCCAAGGTCTTGGAGGCCTTCTGGGCGGCTTGCTCCAACCGGGCGAATTCGTCTTCGCTGACCTTTGTCCCAATGGACTTGGTGCGTAGATTCGGCTTGACCATGAGCTCGCCTTCCTAAACGTCACCACGACGCAATCTCTGTCTTTTCAAATAGTTCGCGTACGGTAACCAAAAGTTAGCCTGCAGCTCCCATTCTGGGGTGACGTGTCATTCTTCAGCCGCTGCGAAGCAGCGTTTTCGAACTTTACCGGAACCCGATATGTAGGGAACCCCAGTAGCCTGACTCAAGCGCCGTCGGAAGATTGATCTCGGCTATCCATAAACCGGCGAAATTCATCTAGAAGCCCTGGCGGAGGTGCCACCTTATAGTCCTCGCTACCTGGGCTCATCAGCATTCCATCGACGAACACGTTATGGGCGTCACCCTCATCCGGCTCCATGAGCGCAAACAAGATCATGGCCTGGTCCCGTTCACAAACGTATGCCCGGCGATCTCGCCGATCTAGCAGCAGGCAGTGGCAGGTCGGCGGATCAACTCCGCCTCTCATGATCTGTTCAAGCGTGGGCCGTTGGCTTCCGGAGGGAAACTTCCCATATAGGGTGGGATATCGGCTCTCGGGCAGGTACTGGGCTACCACTGGGTGGTGAAGAAACCAAGACCACAAGCTCCCGTCGGAAGGCAAATCGTCGCCGCCATCGCTGAACCCAAACTGAGGGGACCCGACCGTGTACCCGAACTGTACGAACCGTAGATTTCCCTTGTAACCGAAAGCAGCCTCGAAGGAGTCGGGTACCCGAAACGGGAGTGGCATAGCGCCGACAAAGGTTGGCGAGATGTCGTTCTCAGGAACCTGCCAACCCAGTTTTTGGACGGTACGCTTCGCCTCCTTTACAAAAAGTCGATGGACGTTCGACGCCGCCAGCCGGGTCCGATGTATTCCCCCCACAGATCTCATTGCTCCATCCTCTGCCGGCAGGGGCGTTGAGTTGCCGACTGCACATCGGCAAAGACTTCTCTGAGCTCCTCGGGTTTCCCTGCCCGTATGTATGCGTCGTAGGCGTCATTCATGATGGCCACGGCTTCATCCTGCCTGCCTGCTGATTTCAGCGCGAAGCCGTATAAGAGCCAAAGTTTCGGATCGGATCTGTCGGATTCGAGAGCCTGGGCGCAGCAGTCTAGTGCTTTCTGGTACATGGCAAGCAGGTGGTAGACGAACGACATTCCCATCCATGCTCTGATGTTCTTGCCGTCGTTGTCCGGGTCGAGTTGTAGCGCACGATCGAAAGCCTGCAGTGCAGATTTCAGACGCGCTCTATTTGTTTCCTCTGGGTCATTAGTTCGGTAAAGGGCTGAGCGCCGAAGTGCGAAACCGAGGTTGAGCCACGCTCCGGCACTCAGAGGACTCGTCCGGTGTTGCAGGAGGGTAAGGGCTAGTACCTCAGGAGCAGACGCGGAGAGGTCAGTAGGAATGACGGCTCCGTCTTCGTATATTCCTCCCAAGAATCGCCCGGCGAACTCGGCAATACTTTTGCTGGCCGGAATTCCGGATTGTCCATCTGCATACCAATGGAGGACTTCCTTGATCTCGCCGGGCATATTCTCGAGAAATTGGTTTTCGGCGTTTGTCGTGGTCGTCACATACCCTCGCAAATCAAGCAGGTGTTCGCTGCTTCTCGATCTGGACGAATTTAGTCTTCGGAGCTCTTGCTGCGCCAAAATCGATCTCTTTGCCTTTGGCGTAGATTCGCTGGCGGCCATGCGTCCGGTTCCATTCGGCTACACTCGCGGTCTGGTGCAGGTGCTCCACGATCTTCCTCCAACGACCTCCGTTGTATGCACAGAACGTAATTTCGCCCTCTTGGGTTGCCACGGGAGTCTTTGAATCGGACATTGTTGCAAAGTCGTAGTTAGCGAGATCCTGGAAGCTCATCGGGGTAACCATCACTAGTTTCCAAGAACCTGCGTACGAGTAAGCCCGCTCCGACCAACTTGGGCCACTGCCGGCGACGCGATAAAAGCAATCCTCAAGCAATCTGCGAAGCTGGCTCACTCCAAAATCGGCGGGAGCCTTGGTACGGTCAAAATTCCGTACGGCTGACATCGCAACCATTGCTTTGGTGATCGCGGGTCCTCTGCCGAGATCCGTTATAACCGAAACATCACGCAGGAACTGCTCCACATCGAAGAACTTTGCTACTGGGACAATTTCTCTCGTGGTTGAGTTAATGAGGATCGGCGAGAACATTCCTTGATTGGGATGGATATCGCAAAACAAACTTCCTAAGGCCGCCTCGGGATGAAGCACATCGCACAGGTTTGCGAAGGCGGCGTACGCCGATACCGGGAACCAATCCCGCATCGGCTCCCATCCGAATGAAGTTTGCGCCTGCAAATCGTACGCAATCTGTGAAACGGGATACCGCCTCGCGTAACGCTCGTCAGGCGAAATATTTTCGTCACGTCCGGAGAACATTACCGGTTGAAAGATAACGCCGTGAATCTTCTCGATGTGATCCGCAACGAACCGAATGATGTCGCCCACACCGTCATGGTTCCACCCGTTCACCACGGTCACCTGCAGTGTGGTCTTCATTCCCGCCGCTGCGATATTGTCGAGAGCATGGCGCTTCACGTCCATGCAGTTGCCTATCCCGCGATGAGCGTTCTTTTCTTCCGTGACACCGTCGAACTGGAGATAGACACCGTGGAGCCCTGCAGCCTTCGCCCGAATTGCGAAATCTTGTTCTTCGGCAAAACGAATTCCGTTGGTCGCAACATGGAGTCGATGGAAACCAACGCTCTTAGCGTGCTGGATCGCCTCCAAGAATATCGGTGAGAGCGTCGCTTCTCCGCCCGAGAACAGAACGTTAATCTCTCGCTGAGGTTTGAAGGACTTGGCTCTTTCGAAGAGCCCGACCACATCCGGCATGTTCAATTCGTGGATGTAGCCAGCGGCATTCGCGTCCATGTAGCAGGGCGAACAGAACATGTTGCAGCGATTCGTAAGGTCCACGATTAAATACGAACCGCGCCCGGTCCGGATACTGTTTGCGCCATGGTTGTGAACCATTTCGTCGCCGGCACAAGTGAAGTCCTTTCCAAAGCCGAGGCTCTCCATCCGTTTAAAGAATTCCGGATGACTTGAAAGCACGTCTTCGAAGGGTCCGTGCTTGTCGCATGCTTTACGCATCAGGATGCGCCCCGCTTCCTCCACGATCTCCGCCTCGATAATTCCAGGCCTGTCTCCGAACTTTGCGACGCTGCTCTCACCCCTAATCACACTTTCCACGGCTTCTCGATTGCACTCGGGACAGAGCGACAGGGTTCGCCTTGGGACAACGGTCACCATTGGAACTCTCTCTTGACTTCTGCGAAGCGGAGCTGGCGCCCACGAGGGCTGCGGTAATTTGCCGTGCGGCAAAATCGAATTGATATTCTTAGCAAACGACCATGCGGCAACCGATAGCGATCTTGAGAAACTGGCTGGCTGGGCAGACATCGGACAGAACCTCCTGTGGGGATTCGCTCAAAGGCGGGAATACAGAAAACTGCGACAGCATGGGGAGAACCCTGCAGAGAAGTGGTTGGCCTATTCTACCCTTAAGTCAGAGATATTGGGAAAACGGTGTGACAGGTCAAACGAGTGAAACCCGGATGTTATGTCAGCTTATGCTTATGAAGGGGAAGCCTGATTCATTGCGGTTCGCGTGTTAATCGCCCTCCTGACAGCTGCCGTATCGAGCATGCGGGCGAAGGCCAGCCGAGATGTGCCAGGCCTGAAGCCATGCATCTTTCGCTTGTCTGGACGTGCCATCGGCCGCCAATCCGGCAGCATAGTGTTTTAGGGCTTTTGAACGAGCGGATTCCACCTTGCCGCGGCCTTGTGCTCCACCAGCCCGCAGGAGCAGGTCTGAATAGGCATCGCCAACCATGAAATGTGTGAGTGCTGCGGTCGGCGCATCGAGGCCCCTTTTGATGAGGTCTTCGCCAACAGAGATGACAGCGTCGGGCTCCTGGCACTTAGCGGCGGTCATCCAGACGAACGAAGCTAATTTCCCAGACTCGGTATCTGGAGATAGATGTCTCGCCCGCTCAAGCCAGCTACCGTTGTAGGAAAGGCGACCGTCTTCGTTTGGCGCAATCACCGCACCCAGACCTTCCAGCTCTGATCGCAATTCGGCTTTCTCGGGGCTGCTGGAATCTGGTATACCGAATTGGCCCTCGCTCATTTGAAGTCCACCCTCCGCAATGCTGCCAAAGGCCGTGAGCAGGCGGTCGGCGGCGATCAGGCCCGCTGCCTGCCTGTTGGGCTCGAGCGGCTTTACAGCGTTCAACCAATCGCGGAGTGTGGGTACAAGAGGATTGCGCCAGTCATCACCCGCAGGGGATGGAATTTTCTTTATTTCCTCTTCAGTGCAATCGTGCGCGCAGGCAGCCGAGAAGCGCTTGGATTGAAGTTGAGAAACCGTGGTATCCAGGTCGTACAGCTTTTCTATGCGATCGGAAACCGCGGGGTCTACCCCCGCGATTGCGACAGCACGGCGAAATTGAACGGAATCCGCCTGAGGATCGTCGCTGTTCTGTGAGTCGGGGAACATCGGTTCGCTCCAGAATGGCAAGTGAGCCCATACATACGCTGCTGGCCCAAACTTTGGTTTGCCGGCATCGAATGCGAGACGGTGTCCCGAATCGTAGGAATTGATGATCTCGATCGAGCCAGGGCGCCAGACGCCGACATCATCCTGCTCGCTGGGACCGTAGGTTCCATTGAACTGTTGATTGACGGTTCTCTGGGCGGCGCGTCCAACTGCTTCGTCCGGCACACTGACTTCAACCTGGACCATACTCATCGTGCAGGTTTCGTTGATCAGGCTTTCCCCCTGCAGCGTTGGCAGAACGGCCGGAGAAGGCGCTCGTGGCGGGCTAAACGAAACCAGTCGAGCGATCTGAGCGCCATCCGCGAGCGTCGCCGTTTCGCCCAGGATCACGCACTCACCGCCAATGCCAATCGATGCCGGGTCGACTCTTGTTGCGCGGGGATGATGCGCCATCCAGTCGTTTACGGTGATTCCCTCGTGGAGCTCCGAGATAGCTCGATTGGCAGCAACTGCAAAGTTCGGCGCGTCGCTCCAATCAGCAGTCGGGGGCCCGACTTTCGGTTGAGACTTCGGTGGTTGAGAGACCTGCGGATGAGACACCTGTGGTTCAGAGATCGGCGCGTGGGCTGAAGAACGGTAGGCTGATACTACAAACGCAGATGTCCCGGCCGCGACTGTTATGCCGAACAAGATTAAGAGGCGCCTCATATCACTGATTTGAGGCTACTGTCCCTGGGTTTTCAAGATTACTGTTGTGAACAGATTTTCCGTCAATCAAAGCCTGTGACCACTGTAACTGCCGGGCACCGTGCCAATCGGTGTCTAATGTCCTCATGAAGGTGTTTCCTCGGCATGTTGTTCTGGCACTTGTACAAGCGTGTTTGGTTTTGCCTGTGTTTAGTCAGTCCCCGTGCGGGACTCCGGGACCTATCCCTTTTCAGGATCACGGTAAGTGGGGATATTTGTCAGGTGCGGGAATCGCCATTGCAGCCCGATTCGATTTTGCGGGTCCGTTCACAGCCGACGGCGCTGTCGTTTGCGACTCAACCCAATGTGGCCTCATCGACCGGAACGGAAAATTCATTCCTCCGACTTGGCTTCCGCATCGACGGCTCTTTCCTCAGCACTTCTCGGAGGGATTATCGCCAGCAATCGAAGATGGCAAGTGGGGCTATGTGGATCACAAAAGAAAGATCGTCATCCCCTTTCAGTTTGACCACGCCTACCCATTCGAAAGTGGCATGGCAAGAGTATTTGTGGACAAAAAAGCCTTCTTCATAAACAAGCAAGCGAAGCGCATGACGCCGTCTTTCGATTGGGCTTACGATTTCCATGAGGGGCTCGCGGCGGTCCAAGTCAGGGATAAAGTAGGCTACATCCAGAGGGACGGCAGTTACGCGATACCGCCCATCCATCACAGCGCAAGCGGTATTGATTTTGCTGAAGGTTTGGTTGCCGATCGTGTAAAGGGAAAAGTCGGATTCATGGACAGGACAGGGAAGATTGTGATCCAGCCGAAATACGACGACGTTTTTCCTTTTTCAGGCGGACTCGCACCCGTGGAACTTGAGGGCAAGTGGGGCTATGTAGACAAGGCTGGCAATTTGGCAATCCCGATTCAGTACCAATTCGCGCACGTGTTTTCAGAGGGAGTCGCCTCCGTCTATCTTGACGGCAAGGCGTACTACATTAAACCTGACGGCAGCCCGGCATTCCCAGCAACTTTCAATTCAGCGATGCCCTTCTGCGGAGGCGTGGCTTCCGTGGAAACCTACCACGCCACCGAGCCTCCTCCCGAACTAAGTGGGTGTAGAGCCGGGTGGGTCAAAGGCAAGCACGCGGTAATCGATCATGAGGGAACCTACCTGTGGCGTGATGCCGATGAACAGACGTGGCATGGCCCTTGCCTCTGAGAAGAGGGACTCTTCAACAGACACAGCCGATTTCTCTCATCAAGCTAGTGACGGAAAATGGAGCGCAGCGTGTAGGCTGCGATGACGGCGACAGATAAATCTGCGGGCTAAGGTCAATCGCCGGTCGTTCATTCAGAGATGTCGTGCCGAAAACTGGAGTTCAGTTGCTGGATGTATCGTCGTTCCGACCGAGAACTGTCGTGAAGCCTCGCCGTTCGGCACGCTTCACCAGTAGAAGCGCCGCAGTTCCCACTCCGATTGCCGCCCCTGCGGTCGCTAGCGTCCAAGCCAGCCCTTCCGGATCTACGATAGAGAGCATCGTCCCTAGGATGAACAGATACACGGCTGGCACTCCCAGGGCCCAAGCCATTGTGATCAACACGTCCCACTTGGAGTCAGCTTCCGGTTCCTCGCACGTACTGCTGAGTTGTGTCATCTGTTCGTGTTTGGAAGACCGATTCAGGCCCCACCACATCGCTCCGGCAAGTAATAGAAGCTCGAACGGACGCATGTGCTGTTGAAGCGGTGTGTACTCGTGGACATTCAAGGATTCAGGAACTACTGGATGTAAAGCATGGGCGACGGTGCTGGCAACGTCTTCCGTCAGCGTGCCTACCACCACTGTGTACAAGAGGCCGACCAATCCTGAGGACAGAAAATCTATGACGAAAGTGGAACGGAATCTCTCGCGTCGTTCGTCGAACGGCATAGTAAGAACCCGTGCCATCCAGAAACCCAGCATCGTCCCCGCAAACTCAAACGGCAGGTCGATTTCATCGTTCGAATGAGGATTGCTCAAATACCCCGCCTTCTCTGCCCACGCTTGGATGAAAAACCAGAACAGTCCCACATTCATGAGAATCCGCGCGAACCGCAGAGTGTCGTCCAAATTCGTAGACGCATCTGAAGGCAAAGTATTCAGGCTGAGCGAACCCTGGTCCCGAAACGCTCCGTAGATTTTGACGGAAACAAGGGCAAACAGAATACTGACAATCGCCGGGCCCATGAGAAAGTCGTTCCAATGAGAGTATTCGACTCGGTATAGAAAACCACCGAGCGAAGAGACGATGTGATTCAGTCCATCGTGAATCCATGTTTCGGGTCCGAAAAAGTGGACCAGTTTTTTGAAATGGAACTTGCCTTCGTTTCTGAACTCAGAAAAGAAGCCGATCGTTGCAGTGGCCAGCAATGAGAGCGAAAGGCGCCGCTTCGGCGGAATTGGGAAGGTATTTGATGAAAACAAAATTACGAGGGCCGCAGCCGCGCCGGCCATTGCCAGCATTCCAAAATTTCTAGCCCACGGTAGATACGGCAAAGCCGCTCCCAAGTTGCCGCGCAGCCATGCCCAATAAAGTGCGGTGTAGCCAGTCACGAGAAAGATCGGAAAAGAGATGCTCAAAACGGCGACAGTAAGTACGACGAGGTAGTTCTTCCAGGCGCTCATGCCCTTTGAGACAGACTTCGAGATCGAGAGACCGGTCCTGGGTGCTCTTACTGGCATCGTTTTGTTTCCGTTAGTTACTGAACATTCACCTGAACGAAGCCGAGTGACGGATGCCCGTTGATGGTGGCTGGTTCGTACTCCCAGCTCATGAGAGCCGTGCGGATTGGCTTAATGACGGCCTCGTCTGCAGTTCCCTTTACGTCTACATCGCGAACATGACCGTGCTCGTCGATCTTCACAGCGCATGTCACTTGTCCATGCCAGCCGGGAATCGAAGGTTTGACGGTATAAACAGCGACCGGCTGAGCAAAGCGCTGATCTTCAGCGTCTGACGTGTAAACCGGCTTTGCTCCTGGAAGCGTGAAAAGCTCTTCGCCGACATTTGTCGCCGGCTCCAAGGCGTCAATCGCAATTTCTATTTTTCCAGCGCTACTCCCGACGATCGTCAGTTTGCGGGCGACAGTCTTTCCTCCAAACGGTTGCAAATCATTGAAAACCGTAATAGCCGAATAGTGATAACGGCCTCGCAGAAATGCAGTCTTGTCCTCAACGAAATACAGCCTTGCGAGCGTGTCCGGCTTTCCCTGCGGGTTGATGTAACCAGCCGATAACCTGAGCACGGGCAGATTCGCAAGCTTCGCGTCTGTAACGTTCCAATCGGCATCGTGGAGATCGCTGCCGTTGTCACCAGGCAAGCTGAAAGAAATTGCGTCCATTACATCGTCAGCAACCCTTGGCGCGAACTTTCCCGGGAAAGTTCGATAGAACGCAGTTTCCGTTTGCACTTCGATAACGTTCGCATCATTCAATCTGACTTCTCTACGCCACTTCTTCGGAGAAAGCCAAGTCTCTTCGTACGTGCCTTTCGCGGAACCATCTTCCGAATGGAAGCTAGCCTTCATGTGGAAAGCGGAAGCACCATCGAGTCGCAAGTCTCCAATCGTGCGCATTCGGTCGAACATGGGCCGGGCCTGCGGCTGGTTCGCATCCACTTTTTGATAGTCCACCGGGAAAGTAAACGTCAGACTAGTTGAGATCTGTGCGGGTACACCGTCGACGTTCTGCGGTTGGAATGTCCACTTCCTGACCGCTGTGAGTGCCGCGTCCTCTATCGCGTTCTCCACCGGACTATACGTCTGCGCTTCCTTTACGCGTCCATCGCGCCCGATCACGATGTTGACAGTCATGCTCTTCTCGGACGGATTCTTGCTCACCTTGGGCCATTGGACTTCGGCCTTGTCAACGAGAAATGTCCTGGCCTCCGTCTCGGTCAGATTTTCTGTGACGACTTTCTTACTTGGAGGCGTGGGCTGAGAAATCGCAAACAGCGACTCATCCGGAGAATCGAGATCCTTCAACGTATCGACTCGAATGTTGATCGGATCGTCTTTGGTCGCATACGCGATCATCTTCTTGTGGAACTTCCGATAATCCGTCATCACCCCGTAACAGCAAGTCGGGGACCACAGGTAGATCAATAAGCCGGTGTTGCAGTCGTACGCCAGGAGTACTCTGGTTTCACGGCCCTCCGAATTATTGAAATACTTCTCAGCCATGCACTGGCCTTGCCCCGAGCCGGGCTCCGCTCCCATCAGTCCGAGCTGATTCATCAGATCAACAGCCGGTTTTGGCAGTGGGTCAACTATTTCGTTGGCCAGCATTTCGTCATGCACCGGAAAATAGTCTCCGATATTCTCTTCGTAAACTTGATCACCATTGACGATTCGGGTCTGCGAATAGTCGCGAAGTTTTACGACGCGCCGCCATTTCGTTGGCGAGAGCCAATATTCCTCAACCGTTCCGTTGAACTCTGACTTCGGATCGTCCTTATCAGTGATCGTGGCCTTCAGGTAAAAAGGCGTTCCCCCTGGTTCGGCCAAAGTCGAACGGTGGATCATCTGATCAAGCAGTTTGCTAACGGGAACTCTGTTTGCTGCAGCGCCGGCCAATTGCGAGAGCAACAGGACCATGAGCGGGATACGAAAGCGCATCTGCTAATACCTCAAAAAGGATATTGGGGAGACCATCAGCGCTGGCAGCCGTATATATTGCCGTGGCTGTCGAGTCGCGTCGATGCGGCACTATTCTACCTTGGACGCACACTTTGTTGGCGCAATCGCCGCTATCGGATCGCAACTTCCAAGAAAGGTGGACGCATCACATGATCGAAACCATATCGCCCTGGCCAAGTGTTCGACTTCGCCATGAATCGGCTCCCTTGCTGAAAGAGCGGGAGCAATATCTCATACATCTTTTGCAGCAAGGATACAGTCGCCTGTCCGTAAGGAACACTGCGGCCTACCTAGTCCATGTAGTGCGCGTGATGAACATGAACTCGATGCGCCTTGTTCCACCGCGGGAGATTGAAGCGGCTGGGCAATCATGGGCGGCGTATGAAGGGCCGCTTCGAAAAAAGGTGAGCCCCAGAGGGTCACCAAGGGTTTTCGTTCAGGTAGCGCAAAAGTGGCTGCGCTTTCATGGGCAGTTGGAGACCACGCCGCCCAATCCCTTTCATCGGGTGATCGCAGAATTTATCGATGCGATGCGCTCCGTTCGTGGCCTGGCTCCGGACACCGTGCACGGCTATAGCTCTCGGGCGTTTGGATTTCTTAAATGGTTCGGCGCACGGTACGAAAGCCTTGAACACGTTTCTTTGCGCCACGTTGACGATTTTCTGGCGAGCAAACGTGCCGCGGGTTGGTCAATTCGAACTATCGCCTCGCAATGCCAGGCCCTAAGGACCTTCTTTAGATATGCAGAAATTCGGGGTTGGTGCGCTCCAGGCCTCGCGCTAGGGATTCGCAGCCCGAGAATTCCGAAATACGATGGCAGGCCAAAAGCCCCAACGTGGGCCGAGGTTCGCAGATTGATCGAATCGGCCAATGGCTCCTCACCGAGCGATCTTCGCGCCAAAGCGGTTCTCTTGCTACTTGCGATCTACGGGCTCCGTAGCAGCGAAGTGTCAGGCCTTCAACTGAGCGATTTCGATTGGCGCAGCGAGATCTTCAGTGTGAAGCGGGCCAAGCGCGGCGGAGTTCAGCAATATCCGATTCAGTACGAAGTGGGAGAAGCGATCATTCAGTATCTCCAGAAATGCAGGAAACGCTGTGCAAGCCGGCACGTTTTTGTATCCAAGAATCCGCCTTACGGGCCTATTCGCCCTGGACCGATGTGGCAGATCGTCGGCCTACGAATGCGCAAGTTGGGAATCCAACTGGAACACGTCGGACCTCACTCACTTCGGCATGGGTGTGCAACTCGCCTGCTTCAGAAAGGAGCATCTCTCCAAGAGATCGCCGACTTCCTCGGTCACCGCGATATCAAGTCAATTGGTATCTACGCCCGATATGACATCCGATCGCTGCGTAAAGTCGCAGCTTTCAGCCTGGCAGGTGTGCGATGAAGCTACGCGATGGAGTTCGGGTCTTTGTGGATGGAAAACGCGTCGGCGGAACAGTTTATGCGAAGGGGATGCAGACCCTTTCCGCATTCTGCAGACACGCCGGCAATGTGGAGCTGAGCAAAATCTCTGAGCGCAGAGTCGCTTCATTTCTCGATGGACCGCGCACGTCAGCGGTCACGTGGCAGCACAAATACAATCTTCTGCGTAACTTCTTTTTGTTCTGGGTGGCGCGGGACGCGTTGCCCGCGGCGCCCATGCCTGCACCGCGTCCGCCAGTTACGTCGGCGTTTGTTCCATACATTTACTCGCGGACTCAGATTCGTCTCTTGTTGGCCAGTGTTCGAGCCTGTCAGAAGCCAGACGCGTGCCAGTTTGATGCACGGACTCTTCGTGCGTTTCTTCTGTTTCTCTATGGGACGGGTGCCCTCGTAGGCGAGGCCTGCAGTCTGCGACGTGAGGACGTGAATTTCAAGAAGCGAGTAATGACGATCCGCGGCAATCGTTTCGACCGTTCCAGAGAAATTCCAATCGGACCCGACTTGTTCAAAGTGTTGCGCCGATATCACATCACCAACCACCGAAAGGGCGAGATGAATGGTCCGCAGTTCTTTCTGAATAAGGAAGGAAACGCGCTAAACCAGCGCACTTTGATAGGGGCGTTTCGAAGACTTCGTCAACTTGCCGGCGTTGCTCGCCACGATGGGGCGATCTACCAGCCTCGCATGCACGATTTCAGACACACATTTGCAGTGCATCGGCTGAGTGCGTGGATCAAACACGGAGCGGACCTAAACCGGATGATTCCCGCACTGTCGGCCTACATCGGGCAGGTTGGCCTGGGCTCGACCTATCGGTACCTGAATCTGACGCCGGAGCGTTTTCGCGAGCAACTCGACAAACTCAGCCCGCGCCGTGGCAAAAGGCACTGGCGGGACAATCCGGCTCTCATGAGGTTTCTGGCCGAACTGTGAGCACTGGCGGTGTCTATTTCAATGACGGAGCAAAGGTATTGCTTGGCGATTCCGTGGTTACTGAAGGCAGTACCACGGTAGCGTCGAAGTAGTTAGCATGTTTCCAGAGTGGAGACATCCAGACGGCTATGAATCCGACCAGAATAGTTCGTTGGTGTTCAACTTTGCTTGTGATTTTCGTGCTGGCGTGCCCTGCGTTTTCGGGGATTCGACCATCGTTTCGCCTCGACTACTCCTCTTGGCACGCCACACATATCGTTCTCGTAGCAACAACGAGCACTGATGGGACCTTCGAAGTTCTTGAGTCATGGAAAGGCGATCTGAAGATCGGCCAGCGCGTTGTGGTTCCGGAGCTTCGTCCCTCGTCCAAAGCAGTACCGATCTCGCTCTACCCCAAATCGTGGTCGGACGCCGTTGCGGGCGGCGTTACAGAAATGATTCCACAGCTGCTGGCCGGCTCCCGAATGATTCTCTTCCTAGAAAGCGAAGAGCGCCAGACACTGACAAACAAAACAGGCAAGACTGAACACTCGTGGAAGCCAGCGGACATATTCGGCGAAATGAAAACCTCTGTCCTCTGGATAGACGGGGCGACCATGTCTATCAGTTCGTTCAACTCATGAATCCGGGTCCGAGTGTATTTTTTGAATTTCATGAGTCCGAGCAAAAAGTCCGTGATCGTGTAACCGAAATTGACGAAGCTCAAAAAGAACTAACGGTGTCAGTCGCTGAGAGCGATGGCGCAGTTAGAGCCGAGCGTCTCAAACAATACGTGCACTCAGACATATTTCCGGCACGCTTGTTTGCTCTTGAGGAACTTGGCAAGTCTGGTCCCGAGGCGGTTCCGACGATCATTGCGATGCTAGACGATCCGAGTTTTGACGCGGAGGCAGATGGTTTGATCAAAGCGTTGGTCAAGGCCGGCGGCGAGACTGTCGGAGAGGAAGTGACCGGTCGCTTGCGGCGAGAGTTGGCGTTCTGGAAGACAGCGGGCCCAAATCTGACGCCGGGATTGTGGAACCAAGATCTAAATAGCGGTACGCCGCTTCGCGGACGCTACTCCCAGACTTATGAACTCATTCTTGCGCTTGAAAGTACGCACTATTCGCCCGCCCGAAAAACAGCCATTGAACTCCGTGATCTCTGGCGTTCTCTCCCTCAGTTGAACGACTCAAGCGGTCTAAACCAAATGGCAGAAGAATGCGACAAGCTGATCAGTCAACTGGGGTCGAAGTAGGTGTCGATTGGGCACGTCAATGGATCTTAAGCCGCGCTGGAAACTAGCTCTCCTACCTATCTCGTCGGCAGTCTTCGTTGGCAGCATGCTCATTAGTTATGTCCACCTCGCGCAAGGTGGCCTCGCAGTTTGGAGCTTCGATGGGATTGCGTTCCTTCTGAGTCCCCTGGTTCTGATAGGCAGCGTTTTGTTTCTGGCACGAAAGCCGCGTATCGGCCTTGTGCTCGCGGCTATTGGATCGGCCTTAGCGATCTTCTGGGTCTTCGGGACCGAAACGCGGGATTATAGGAATTCATGGATTGCCTTGAATGCGTCTTGGAATGATCCCGATGTACCTGGCTACATAGGGTATTCGCTTTTGAGGATTGTCTCCAGCGCCGTTTCATTAACCACGCTGATCTGGGCTGGAACGCGGCTCCTTCCATCGTCTTGGCAAATTGGCGGACGGCCAGCAAACCAGCGAATATGGCCGGCGATTGCGATCAGTCTCACGTCTATTTTGGCCTGGTTCATTCTGTTCGTCTCTCCTTATCGACAGCCAATAATCGTCGATGCCGCAGTTCCGGACCTCGGGATATTGCATGTTCAGAAAGACGGCCTTACGTTTCATGAAACTCGTGTCACGATCTATCACGATTCCAGGTTCTTCGTCGTTAGAAACAACCGCAAATTGTTTCGATACAGTTTCACGGAGAGAGCATGTGAGGGGCTTCTGGACGACCGTCTCCGTGAGCAGCTAAAAACCGTAATGGGGCTGCCCGAACTGAAGCGGACTCAGGACAAGTCACCGCGAGCGCTGATGTCGAGGGCAGCGGAGGGTTGGTATACAGAGACGGGCACATACGCTATCACTGCTTTCACGACGGAGAACGGAGTTTCACCTCCAAAGGAGTTGGTTGAGTTGTTTCGGATGCTCGAAATTTCTCCTTCAGAGGGTTCGTCCCGGCAGTACGTCGTAAGGGATGTCTGCATGGGATTTTGCTACGACCCGAAGGCTGGGCTTGGTTACACCGCCGAAAATCAGCGCTGTGGCTACGGAGTCGATGGCAGGGAACGATGTTACTGAAGCAATTCGAAGTCTTTCGCAGGACCCGTTGAACAGATGGTGCCGCAGGCTCACGGCCTTGCCGGATCTGAACAAAGGCGACAATGCCTGATGACGTTCTTCCAAACTCAAGTAATGTGCGGATCGAAGCACTCCCGGTGTCAAATACCTATATGACGCTGTCGTAGCTTAAAGGGCGTTGGTGTCCTACTGCGGTTCGGCAAGCGCTTCTAGCGCTCGCTCCTTTATGAAGCGACTTCTGCTGATCTGTCATATGGTGGTGGCATTGGCGTGTACGGTGCGAGCCGACGCCAACGTTCACATTCTTGAGGTTGGCTTGAATGGCCGCTGTGCAACTTATCGGCCGTGTTCCGTACTCCTCTCCGTATCAAACTCTTATCCCACGTTTCAGGATTTTGAACTGCAGGTGAACCTGCGCTTCGCTCCGGGAACGGAACGGCCCAACGCACCGCAAACGTACATTCATCACTTGACGCTGGGGCCAAGGGAGGCCCGCGAGATCGATGTCCCCATTGAACCCTCTCGCAGCGGCTCGATTGTGGATGTCACTGTCCGGTTGCCTGACGGGAACGTTGTCGGTCACGACGCCCTGGATGCAAAAGAACGAATGTGGACCCGTGGCCAATATCTTGTCGGTGTTCTCTGCCGCGAAGAATCGGTCTGCAAGGATATTCAGGAGCAGATCCAGCTGAGCGGTTCGTCGCGAGACCGGGATTGGAAGAACCGCAACCTCGAATTGGCGATGCCGTTACGCCAACGCTCGCAATGGTGGTCTTACGCGGCGGCATCCATCATAGTTATGGCGATCCCTGCCAGCAGCCTCAGCCCCGACGAACGTTCCGCGCTGGAGTGGTTCGCTCGCGGTGGCGGGAATCTGGTGCTCCTGGAGGATGTGTTCGCTGATGCTACTTTTCTAGCTGGCTACCGTCAGGTTGCCGGCGAACACAACGGAATTGCGATTGGCAGCGGACATCTCTACCGTATCCCACAACGATCCGGCACCGCACTAGGAAGCCTCTTTAGCGGCGCCCAACAAGAGTTACTAGTGCAGGGCAGCCGGGCAAGTTGGTCCGGTTACGAGCTGAACAGCTTACGGGGTCAGTATGCGACAACCTTCGGCTTCCCCAGTTGGTGGACTCTGTTGCTTTGGCTCGCCGCCTACATTCTGCTGGTCGGAGTCGTGAACTTCTTGATCCTACGCCGATTCCGCCGGCGAGAGTGGGGATGGCTTACCGTTGCGGCTATCTCCTTGTTGTTCGTCTTTGCCCTTTACTGGCTGGCCTCGCGCCGGGGACCGCGACAGGTCACGGTCGACTACATGGCTATGCATCATCTCGACTCGCACAGCAGCGACGCCTTCACAGCATTCGGAGTGCGAGTATCCGCTCCGCAGAAACAGCAGATCACCCTGAAGACTCCCGTGAACGCATTGCTGAATACACGATCGCAACTGGAGGACCGCTGGCAATATGAGGACGGTTATAGCGGTGGTTTTCCGACAGTCCAATTAGGTCGGCAATTTATCCACGGATCTGACCGTGTGAGGTACGAAAGTTGGGATCCCCTGCCTGGTTCTGAAATCACCCTTCACATGCAGCGGCGAACCAGCCGGAATCTCCGGTTTGCAGGAATGACCGCCTTTCCCGGCACGATCCACGAAACCGTTCCCAACCACCTCCGCAATGACACCGGACAACGATTCTTCGACGCAATCTTTGTGGATAGCGAGCAGAGGCGCATTTGGCTTTTGGGCGAGGTCGAGCCGGGCGCGGAAATTGATTTATCGAAAATCCGCTACGAACCGCCGGCTCTCTGTGAGACCGTGGCGTTCACTCGGAACACCCGCGGTTTCGAGTCGAAGAGCGACGACTTTTTTCTGTCCGAGTTCGCCTGCCCGTGGTTGGACTCGCGCCCCTCAAACATCGTGCCGACACGACGCTTCTATGGACTGAGCCCCGGCCCAGCCGAGTCCGCGCAACCATTGGGTGTCCGTTATCAGCAGCGGCAATTTGCGGTAACTGAGGTTGTGTTTCGATGAGAAATCGACGGCATGCAAACCGTTATCGTGCATGTTTCCGTGAGGGACAGCTCCACCGTGTGCTTTTGATAATAGGCACAGAGTTGAGTGGGAATACAGCGCCGGCATGGTCGCAGACACTATGAAGCGATTTCTACTGATCTGTCTGTTGTTACTGACACTGGCCTCTGCCGCCCACGCGGAGGGCAACGTCCGCATCGTGGATGTCGGTCTGAATCACCTGTGCCTGACTTATCAGGAACCCTGCCCGGTTGTTGTGACACTGTCGAATCCGTTTCCAAAACCTCAGGATTTCGAACTGCAGATCAGCGTGCGCCCCAAAGAAGGGCCCGGAGAAGCTGATCCCGAGCATACTTACATACATCGCCTGACTCTCGATGCTCTCGAGGAACGTCAAATCGAGGCGATTCTTCCTTCGTCCTCTTACGGCGATCCAGTCCTGGAAGTAACGGCTCGAATCCACCAGGGAGTTCTGACTGGGCACGATTGGCAAAGCTACAAACCGGAATGGATGGCCTCGGGTCCCGGCGTCGGCGTTGTGTGTGATGACGAATCTGTCTGTAAAAAGGTCCAGTCTCAGATTCAGTTGAGCGGTTCTCCAGAAGACCGTAGTTGGAAGAACGGAAATCTGCAACTGGCAGTACCGCTACGGCCACGTTCCAAGTGGTGGTCCTATGATAAGTTCTCGATGATTGTTGTTGCTGCTCCGATCAGCCACCTCAGCGGTGTACAGCGTGCGGCGCTTGAATCGTACGCACGGAGCGGTGGAAGTCTGGTGCTGCTGGAAGGCTACCTTGTCGACTCGAACTTCCTGGCAGATTACCGTCGGGATGCAGTTCTCCACCGTGGGGACGTGCCGATCGGCGCCGGGCGCCTCTACGTCGCGCGCGAGGCAGAATCTCTCGAAACTATTTTTGGCGGCCAGATGTTGTACGCACTTCTTTCCGGCGTGCAAACAGATTGGACTACTCCCGGTCCCGGCCGCTTGCAAATGGAGTACGCAACGACCTTTACCTTTCCCCGCCTGGGGACGGTATTGATCTGGTTGTCGATCTACCTTCTCGTGGTGGGACTGGCAAACTTCGTGATATTACGCCGTTGGCGTCGGTTGGAATGGGGCTGGTTAACCGTGACGGCCATCGCGTTGCTTTTCGTCTTCATCCTCTACGCGTTTGGCTCGTTTCATCGACCGCACCAAGTGATCGTCGACAACGTGGCCGTCCATTTTCTGGATACGCACAGTGGTCAAGCCTTCACGGATTACGGCCTGCGGGTCTCCGTACCCGAGAGACAAAACGTAGTCTTGCATGCTGCCCCGGATGCACTGCTCGTCGAGAAATCCCGCTTCAACGATGGTTTCACTCATTCCCTTCCCAGCATCTGGCTGGGACGGGAATTCACGCAGGGTTACTACGAAAGTTCGCCTCTTGGTCACGACCCACTTCCGCAGGGTGAGATTGTGCTGACCATGCCGCGTTGGACCAGCCAGGATCTCTACTTTCGGGGAACTCACTCCTTCCCCGGAACACTGCGTGAAATCTCTCCGGGCCATCTGCGTAACGATACCGGTCAACAGTTCTCCGATGCGGTCTTCATGGACAGCGCGCAAAAAGGGCTCTGGCTTCTGGGGCAAGTTGCTCCCGGCGCGGAAATCGACTTGGCCCATGCACGCTACATCCCACGCCCGCAGCGGGACGAGAAACATCCGGACGTGCTGCCACGGGAAATAACGGACAACAGCTCTCTTTTGGCACGGCTGATTTTGGAACGAATGCACGCACCCTGGCCAAGAGAGTCACTCGAGCGCAGATTTTACGGCCTGAGTGCGGGGCCGGCACAACCGGTGCAGCCTCTGGCTTCTCACGAATTACAACGAGAATATTCGTTGCTGGTGGTGATATTCCCATGATCGAAGTCGAACACGTTCGCAAATCTTTCAACGGGACCCAGGCCCTCGACGATTTCTCCTTGCGAGTCAAGAAAGGAGAACTGGTAGGACTGGTGGGGCCCAATGGAGCCGGCAAGACAACCCTCATCAGGATTCTCTCCACATTGCTGCTTCCGGATCGGGGCACCGTGAGCATCGACGGCACAGACGTGGTTCGAAATCCGGCTTCCATCCGACGAGTGGTCGGCTATCTCGCCGATCAATCAGGCCTCTATCAGGACATGCGGATCCGTGAACTCTTGGAATTCTTTGCCGATGCGTTCCATCTCCAGGGAACTGGACGCAACGACGCGATTGAGAATGCTCTCGTTCGCGCGGGCCTGGAGTCGCGTGCGGAGGACTTTGTCGAAGGACTCTCGTTCGGCATGAAGCAGCGCCTGATGCTGGCAAAGACACTGCTCCACAGCCCGAGCGTGTTATTGCTGGACGAACCGGCCAATGGGCTCGATCCAATTGCCCGCGTTCACCTCCGGAGTTTTCTGAAGGAGCTTAACTCGCAGGGTCTCACGATCCTCATTTCGTCTCACATCTTGGCCGACTTGGAAGACATCTGTACGCACGCGGTGCTCATTTCGGACGGCAAGAATGTAGTCGACGAAGAGGGAAACGCGGGAATCGCATTACGGCAAGCGGGCCGCAAACCCCGCCTGTTCGAGGTGGAATTACTTGGCGGCGCGGAGAAAGCCGCTGCCGCGCTCGCGACTATGCCGGGCGTTCAGGTGCTCGAAGCCGCTGCAACGCGGCTACGTTTGAGTATCGACGGACCAGACGATCACATTGCGGATACGTTGCGAACTCTGGTCTCCGCCGGCATTACGGTCACCAGCTTCGCACGGCGCGGCTCCGGCCTGGAGCAGCGATATCGTGCGGTCTTCGGAGGAAACTCATGAACCCCATGATCCGGAAAGAACTCCGCCAATTGATGCGCGAACGCCGGGGTTGGGTATTGCCGTCTTTGTATCTGCTGGCTCTGGGAGGCGTGGCGATTTTCGTCTACTTCCAAACTCTTCAGATGCACGTCAATGCCGTGCGCTTTCTGGAGGGACCGGACATAGGGATTCCGCTGTTTCTGGCTATCCTCTATACCCAACTGACCGTGCTGCTTCTGCTCGTTCCGATCTTCAGCGCCGGTGCCCTGACGATCGAGAAAGAACAACGCACGATGGCCGGGCTGTTGACCTCCTTACTCACAGATACCCAAATATGGTGGGGTAAGTTCTTGTCCTCTCTGCTGTTTGTGCTGCTGCTCCTTGTGGCCGGACTCCCAGTTCTCAGCCTGGCTTTCGCTTTTGGCGGGGTTGGTCTTTGGGAATTGTTCATCGTGACGACTACCACCGTCGTCATCCTCGGCAGCATGAGCGCAGTGAGCCTGTATTGGTCGTCGGTGTTTCGGCGTAGCGTGGCGGCGACCGCCGTGAGCTACGCCTCGGTGATCGTCCTGTGCGTCGTCTCGGCACTTCTTTACGTGGCGCAGGAAGCCACGCACAGGGGAGCTGCGTGGGCAAACTTACCTTTGCGCGCCCGCGCGCCGTTGCTGGCAAATCCGTTTTTCTTTTTGACCTTGTCCCTGACCGATCCGCGAGAGCTATATCCCGAATGGTGGGTGTCAGCCGCGATCTTCGTTCTCCTCGGGACAGTTGCAGTCTGGCTGACCATGCGCAACCTTCGCCGCAACATCGACGCGGTATAGACAAAGTTCCGAGCAGTACCGGCTCGTCGTGATTGAGATATGTCGAGATGCGGGAGAGACCCTTCTGCTATGAGCGGGATGTGACCGGGAACATCAAGCCGCGCAGGTCCCTGGGACCTGCGCGGCGGTGGCTTTTTGGTTCAAGTAATCGGCGGCACGTTGCGCGTGTGCGGCGGCTGCGAAAATTGCGCGGTTGTCATTCTTGAGGACCTCTAACCAGGTCGCGATATAGGCCGCGTTTTCCTCGCGCGGTTCCTGGTGCAGTTCAAGATCAGCACACACAAAGGCAGATCCCAGTTCCGCAACAAGTTCTTCGCTCGCGTAGCCTTCATCGCCAACGCGCTTACGGCCAAAGTCACGGTTGAGGCGCTGCTCGTGTTTCGTCCAATGCGTCAATTCATGCGCGAGTGTCCCATAGTAACTCTCGGCATCTCGAAATGCCTCGAACGGCGGCATCTGGACGTAATCCAGTTCCTGAGAGTAGTACGCGCGGTTTCCGCCATGTCGAATCGCTGCGCCTAGGCTGCCGAAAAACTCCTCTGCATGATCTATGCGCGCGATGGGATCGTGCGTGGGAACAGCTTTTGCATAGTAGATTTCAGGCAAACCCTCAACCTGTTCGACATTGAAAACCGTGTAGCCCTTCATGTATGGGACTTCGTGCTCAGTGTCTTCGCCGGTCTTTTCGTCGTGCTCGGTGCGCGTGATGGCATTGGCGTAAACGACAAGCGAGCCCCTTTCGCCTTTGCGGACGTGAGCGTTCATTTCCGTGGCCTGGCGGTATGTCATCCAGATCGGTGCAGCAAAATTCTGGCTTAGGGCTGACATCCAGAGAGAGAGCACATTGATTCCGGAATACGCCTGGCCGTTGTGACGCAATGGGCGCGTGATTCGTCCGGCGGCGTGTTCAGCATTCCATGGGCGAATCCAGGGGCGGACGCCTTTCTCCAGATGCTCCACAATCTGTGCGGTGATGCGAGTGTAAACGTCCTTTCTTTCGGTAGTGTTTTGCATTGTCTTGTTCTCCTTCAAAACAAATTTTTTCTTCGCGAAAACCCGCGACGGTTTTGAAGGCGTTCAGTGGCGCGGACCTGTCAAGGGCGCGGTCTCTTCGCGTTCATCGAAGACCCTTGACAGGGAGCACCGCTGGAATAACGCCGGTTTTGAAAGGCGCGGGTTTGAGTGGAGAAAAAATGAAAGAGAAAAGACTTCGGCTGAGAACACCGAATGTAATTTGCTTTGGTCAGTCGGTTTTGCAAGTGCACTTCTTATGGCTGCGCACGATCGTTCCCCTTTCCGAAAGCCCGTGCTTCATGTAAGAGGCGGCCGCGATGGCATCAGGAACCGGAGCGCTGTTTCTCGCGAGGTGGCCACGAGGGCTGAAATGAAACAGTTCGGGGCGGGTGTTGATTTCAATAGCGCGCAGACTGTGGCAGAAACCGGGACTGACGGGAAACAATGGCCAGCAGAAGGGCCCGCTTACCTTGGACGGCGACACCAAAACGGAACGCACAACCCGTTGGATTTAATAGGGTTAGCGGGAATCCGGCCTTCTCCCTCCGGTTACTCAGGTTTCAACTGTAGAAACTTCTGGTGGCCAGAAGCGTCTATAGTACTGTATATAGTACTAACTGTATAATGCGTAGCAGCAAAGGACTTGGGTTCTGGCTGCTCGCATGATCAAGAAAATCAGACGTCAATTCGAGGAACTCCGTGGAAAGAAACATTACGTTTTTGATGATCTTGATCCAACGATTCGCCGATGTCTCACGCATTATGGGCACCTCTTCCCCAACCGCAGGGTGAACAAGGCCGGGAGCAGAGTGGTCTACCACTTCGGGGCCGAAGGAGTTGGACCAATCAGCCTAGAGAAGGAGCACGGCTCACGCGAATATCTTCCTCCCCGCTACGCAAAAGGTGTATTGGCGGGAATTGAGGTGCTGTTGGCGTATATCGAGCAATCGCCGGCAGCGCAAGAATCGACGGGTGAATGCGACGGAGAATCACCCACGCAGGAGACAGGAGCAAGCCATGACGGAATTGAAAAGGGAGAAGCAGTTGCCACAGACGAAGGACCTAGCGTACTACCTGGGCCTAAATTACCCGATGGAACTGGTTGAGGACGACGGAAGACTTGTTGCATCGATCCCAGATTTACCTGGATGCGTCAGTTTCGGCGACACTGCCGAAGAGGCGCTCGCCAATTTGAGGGCCACGAAGCAACTCTGGCTCGAAGGCGCGCTGGCGAGCGGCGAGACTATTGTTGAGCCTTCGACCATCGAAGACTTCAGCGGGAAATTCGTGCTACGCATCCCGCGATCGCTTCATCAGTCCTTGGACCGCGAAGCGCGTGCGCAAGGCGTCAGTCTAAATGCGTACATAGGGCACTTGCTTTCGGAGCGCCACAAACTGACAGCGCTCGAAGCGGTTGCAGAGCAATGGGCCGTGGCGTGCGCGGCCGCGCCGACGGTTACGTTCCTGGAGCAAAAGCGCCATGGCGCTCGTCAGTGGCGCCAGCTCAGTTCGAACGACATCTATCACGTGCAGTTCACGAACGCTGGGGTCTGCCACGCACACCAACCCGTCGAGACCGAACTGCTAGACATGGTGCCGTATATTCCGCAACCCCCGAAGGACTACCACGTAGTCGTGAAGCAACGAAAACTCCGAGCTTACGCAAACGTATGACGCGAACACAGAGAAAGAAACAAGCTGTTGAGAGCATTGCGGGGTACACCGACTTTATCAAGTCTTTGAACCTTTCGGTGATCGCCCTGACTGAAAGTAACGTGAAGGTAGATAGAGACGCGTACCTCAACGAAGAGAACCATGCGATCTCAATAGGCTGGAAAGCAAAGCCTGTCGCGCCGGCAGGGCGAGACTACTTCGATGTGATTGCAGAATTGACTGTAAAGGTGGCAAAGCCGAAGTCGCAGACGGCCTTTCTCGAACTGAAGGCCACCTACGCCCTACATGTCCACTGCATGAAAGACTTTCCAAACGAGTACGGCGCGAGGTTCTGCAACGTCGAAGTGCGCCTCATGCTATGGCCATACTTCCGAGAGTTCGTCACTGGCATGTGCGGCAGAATGCACATCCCACCTGTTTTTTTACCTCTCGCAACTCGCTAGGCTGTTGGTGCGGCTGCGAAGATTTCTAGGCGGCGGATAGAACCGGCGCGAAGATCTGGGGACTGGGGGGAACCGTCTTTGCGTTTTTGAATAGACGCACAAGATGCGTCCCCAAGGTAAATGGTTCTGTGAGTGCAGGAGAGGATGCCCATGAGCCAATGGACAGCGCGTGTGCAGGATCACCGAGTCTGGACGGTGATGAACACGCTGGGGACAGTCATAGATCAGGCAGTTAAGCTTGACGTTATAACGCCCGACGATTCCGAAGCATTGGAGCGCTTGCGCGCAGTCTTGGCCCTGGTGGGCAAGCGGCTAGGAGCAACTGACCCTTTAGCGATTTTCCCCGCGCCTCTGGACGGTCTTGCGGCTACGTTTGAATCTCAAAAGGCCGAAATCGAAGCATTTATCGGCGATCACAACGCAACCCACCTTGCCAATGCAAATGCGAATGCCGATACCGCGCTGGCCAACTATCTAGCGCAGATTCCGGGCACAGCCTCCTCGGAGGAATTGATTGCCATAATTCAGACGATCAATTCTCATCGTACCGCTCTGGAGGAGCAAGAGCGCCGGAGCTTGACGGCGCGGACTGAAACCCGGCGGCAAATCGAGGAACTGACAACCGCACTTGATACTCTAAGAAACCAAACCCAATCCTCGGTGGCCGAACTTAAGGCACTGCTCGAGACGGAAAGGCAAAAAATTGCTGGTCAAGCAACCGAACAGCAAAAGCAGTTTGTCGACTCCCAAACGACCCGCAGCACCACATTTAACGACACACTGCTGAAAGTCCAGGAGAGTCTCACAAAGACGATTACGGATCAGCAGGGACAATTCTCAGCTGCCCAGGAAAACCGTAGCCGGGAGTTCACGAACGCACAAACGGACGCTCAGAAGCGATTTGGCGAGCTAATGGCAGATTACACGAAGCGCCTCGCTGACCAAGATGCTGAATTTACGCGGCAGCGCGATTCATTCGCTACCACTGCCCAAGCCCAATTGACAGCGTTGAATGAAAGTTACGAAAAAGGCGCTAAAACAATTCTTGAACAGATTGATAACCACCGAAAGGACGTGGAGAAATTGGTTGGCGTGATCGGCAATTTAGGTGTCACAAGTGGTTATCAAAAGACCGCCAATACTGCGCGAAACTCAATGTGGTTCTGGAACGCAGTTGCAGTTTTGGCGATGGGTGGTCTGATCTTCTTTGCATACCACGCATTCCTCCCAACCATGCAAGGCGACTTCAAATGGGGGGCGTTTGCGGGTCGCGTATTCCTGACAATCACGGTTGGTGTATTGGCGGCGTATGCAGCAGCCCAGGCAGATCGATTTTTCAAGATGGAAAAGTATCACCGGAAGTTGGCTTTGGAACTTGCTGCCATTGATCCGTTCATAGCGTTGTTGCCGTTGGAGGAGCAGCACAAATTCAAGCTGGAAATTGGCAGACGATCGTTTGCTCAAGAGGAAGTGCCAGCAGTGGTCAGCGACAAGAGCCCAGCGACGACGCTGGACGTGTTGGCGTCAAAAGAGGGCCAGCAGATTGTTCAAACAATCACCGACACAATCCAAACGGTGGCCAAGGGAATCATCAAACCCAGTTAGCTGCGAGGACGATCGCGTTGTGTAGCTGTAATCATGCGTTGAAGCGAACTACGACCTGGCGTTAGAAGACGATCCCCCCGTTCCGCCCCATGCTGCCTGATCTTCGTTCGAACTGAGGCCGACCGGAGCAACCGTTACCGCCTGGACTTCTCCTCCAATTCGGTGTTCTTAGCCGAAGACGTTTTTCTTTCCATTTTTTTCCCCACTCAACCCGCGCCTTAAAAACCGGCGTTATTCCAGCGGTGCTCCCTGTCAAGGGTCTTCGATGAACGCGTGAGAAACCGCGCCCTTGACAGGTCCGCGCCGCTGAACGCCCTCGAACCGTCGCGGGTTTCGCGAAGAAAAAAATTGTTTTTGAAGGAGAATACGATGCACAACAGCACCGAAAGAAAAGACGCTTACAGCCGCATCAATGCGCAGATCGTTGAGCGTCTGGATGAGATTATCGATGCGCGTGAGCTGGCTAAGCGCTGGCAGGTTCCTCAGACTTGGATTCGGAACTGGACGCGAGAAGGCTATGCCAACGACCCCATCCCCCATGTAAAACTCGGGCGCTACGTGCGATTTGAATGGGGTTCTGCGTCACTCTCGGAATGGTGGGAAAAGCGCAGACGCTGAACACCTCGTTCTTATCTTCTTCGTCCTTGACCCGATGCTATCCTAGCGGTAGTTTAGCAATTGATGAAAGATCCGCACGCAGTGGCGCTTGGTAGGAAAGGCGGAAAGGCCAGGGCTAAGACTCAATCAGCCTCTGCACTCTCCGCTATAGGGCGCAAGGGCGCGAACGCTCGGGAGCAGAAGCTTACGGCTGTCGAGCGCAGCAAAATTGCGCGGAATGCAGCAAAAGCCAGATGGGAAAAGGAGAGAAAACCCGAATGAAACGGAGGAGAGAACAACTCGGCACCGTTTATGCGAAAAGCGGGATGTGGTACGTCCGCTATTCGGACTTCCGTGTCACCAATGGCCAACTGGAACGCAAGCGGTTGGCGAAACAACTCGGTTGCGTCAGCGACATCACCAAGAAAGAAGCCCGATCAGAAGCAAAGGTGTTTCTGGCCAAAATCAATCAACCCGCCCTTACACCTGAAACGGCGGTCACGTTCACCGCATTCGTCGAATCTGTTTATCTTCCTCATTCAGAGCGACGGATACGGCCATCGACGTATCGCGGCTACAAAGTGCTGTGGCGTGAGATCAAGCCATTTTGTGAAGGGCTCTGGACGCGCGACGTTCGGACCCGCCACGTACAGGCGATTTTAGAAGCCATGGCAAAAACGGATCGCTTCAATGTCAATTCTTTGAAGCACATCAAGAGCTTCCTTTCTGGGATCTTCCGGCTTGCCGACCAGCAGGGCTATTACGAGGGCGCGAATCCCGTTCGCGAAACCTCTCTTCCCCGAGTTCGACAAGCAGACGAGACATACGCCTACTCCTTAGAAGAGGTTCTTACGTTAATCGACGCAGTGCCTGAGCCTGCCTCGACGCTAATAGCGGCAGCGGCATTCACGGGCGCACGCCGAGGCGAACTCCGCGGCATGTTCTGGGAGAACTATCAGGAGGGCGAGTTGCTCATCGCGCGCTCGATCTGGAATGGGATTACAACTGACCCGAAGAGTCGGAAGAGCAAAGCACCGATTCCGATCATCCCGAAACTGGCCGCCAAACTCGAAGCTCATCGATCGAGTCTCGGGAAACCCAAAACTGGGCCTGTCTTTCCAAACAGGGCAGGCAACGCTGTAGACCCCGACAGTCTCCTGCACAGGTTGATCCTGCCGGCGCTAGAGGTTTGCGAGATCTGCAGCAAGCCAGAATTGGAGCATGGAAAGCTTCTTCACAAATACGAACGGAACAAGGTATTGCCTGAGTGGCGTGGCTGGCATGCCTTTCGTCGCGGCCTAGCGACGAACCTCAATCGCCTAGGCGTGGATGATTCGGTGATTCAGCGGATCCTGCGGCACAGCAACGTTGCAGTTACCCAAGCCTGCTACATCAAGACGGCAACTGAAGACGCAAAAGCCGCGATGCAGAAACTCGAGACCGCCTTAAATGACACCTACGTGACACCCAGGCAGACCGATTTAGCCACAAAGGGAGTCATGTAATGCCCCGCCCGATGCTTTGCAACTCTCTTTGATGGATGGATTTAGAAAAAATCTGGCGGAGAGGGAGGGATTCGAACCCTCGGTACAGGTGTTAGCCCGTACAACGGTTTAGCAAACCGCCGCATTCGGCCACTCTGCCACCTCTCCGGTGTGCGGGAATGGGCCTTTGGAAGCACTGTTAGTTTATCACTTCCGGCTTCCAACCAGTTCAGCTTTCAGGACATCACGAGTACGCGTTCTTTCGTCCATCGCACCGAAATCAGGGTTTGCAGCCGCCTTTTTACCGTGAGTGCCGTATTTTCCCATTTCCACGATCTGGCTAAATGAAGCAACAGTAGCGACCCACGTCGGTGCAAGCTACCGGTTACCTCCGCTCGCAGTAGTCCGATCTGACCTTACTCACCACACGAGAGGTGTGACCGAATGACGCGTGTATGCAAGGGGCACTCTGATACAAGTGCGACAAGGTTCCGACTGCCCAGCATTTTTTGCCTTGGCCTCTTGATTTCGGCCGCCAGTTGCTGCGGCACCAGCAGGGACACACACACCTCTCCCCCCGCACCATCGCCCTGAAGAATCACACATGCGGCGTAGTCTTTCAATTGGGAGCAGTTTCTTTCTTAGATGATCGCGCTAGGTGGAGATTTTTCGACTTTTGTGCAGTGCTATTTCCTTCCGCATCGGCGGATCCTGCGACGAGCCCCCACCATCACGGCGTAGGAAGCAGGAGCCAGCTTCCAGCTATCCGTTGCTTCGTCATAAACACGCAACCGTTCGAACGGAGTTTTGAAAGGCGCGGCTTCGAGCCTCGCGGTCGAGGCCCGACACAGTAGCTTGAGCTTCGGTGTGTGCGTGAGAACTTTCAGGCGTCCCTCCGGGGCGCGCTCAGAGTTCCACTTTACCCGGCGCTGGAAAGCGCCGGGCTATTCTCAGACGCCCCTCCGGGGTGCAAATCCTGCCCGCTTGTCCCCCAGCGCGGATTGAAATGCGGTTCTCACGCACACACTTCAGCCCCTGAGGTCACACGCGTCGGCCAAAAAACTGTTCGTAAGTCCAGGCCTAGTGGTTGGCGCGGCTTTCCCACGCCTGTGGCACTTCCACAAAAGACCGATCGAGCGCGGTAATGGCAGAGCAGCCAAGCAGCCGCAAAGTCCGCTCCACATCCCCCTTCAGAATCTCCAGCGCCCTCCGGACTCCAGGCTTCCCTGCTGCCGCTAGTCCGTAAGCGTATCCGCGCCCGATAAGAACGGCGCGCGCGCCCAGGCAGATCGCTTTCACGATGTCGCTGCCCCGCCGGATGCCGCCATCCATCAGCACTTCGATCTGCCCGTTCGCCGCCGCAACGACTTCGGGAAGCGCCCGCAGCGTCGAAGACACTGAATCCAGCTGGCGTCCGCCGTGGTTCGACACAACTACCGCCGCCGCGCCTTCGTCGATCGCGCGTCGCGCATCATCGCCGATCAGAATTCCCTTCACGATGATCGGCCCCGACCAGTGCTCCCGAATCCACTTCAAGTCGGCCCAAGTAACCGTGGATTCCGACAACGCCGCTCCCACATCCAGCAATTCCATCGGACCCTTGCCCGGGATCACGATGTTCTGCAGCTTAGGGACTCCGCCATCCCGCAGAAATAAAATAACCCAACCTGGATGCGCCAGAATGTCTGGCAAAAAGGGAATCTTCGCGAACGGAGAACCGCCCAGCAGCTCTTTCATCCCATTGCGCGGATCGCGTTCCCGCATTCCCGCCACCGGCGTATCGACTGTCATTACCAGCGCCGAGAACCCTGCGTTGCGCGCCCGTTCCAGCGCCGCCTCGGCGGCCCCGCGTCCGCCCAACAGATACAGTTGATACCACGCTGGCCCCTTGGTCGCAGCCTTCACATCTTCTAGTCTGTGCCCGGAGATAGTGGACAAAATATATCCCGTGCCAAACTCCCCGGCGACACTAGCCGCCGCAACTTCACCCTCCGGATGCATCAGCCGGCTGTAGCCTACGGGCGCCAGCATGAACGGAAGCGACAAATCATGCCCCACCACGGTTGTCGACAGCTTGCACTCAGAAACCGACACCGCTCCCCGCGGACGGAACGTCACGTCACGATATGCCCGGCAGTTTTCGTTGAGGGTTAGTTCAGATTCGGCGCCGCCATCGAGATAATCGAAAACCGATTTGGGGACTCGCCGTTGGGCCATCCGGCGAAGGTCTTCGATGTTCACTACCTTCGACGAGCTTAGAGATCGCGCTTGAGCCGTCATCTCGTATCGCGTGGGAATGGTACTGAGCAGCAGGGTAAGCTACTCCCAAGCAATTGTCGAACTGCCGTTTGCGAAATTTCGCAACGCCAAACCAGGCCGCGCCACGCCGCACATGAGCTAGCACAGAGCGACGCGGTGACACCGATTTCTAGAAATTCACCGGCAGCTTCACCACTCTCTTCTGGATCGCCCACATCACCAGCTCTGCCTTATTGTGAATTCCCAGCTTGCGCATCAAATTGAATTTGTGCGCGTCCACCGTCTTGACGCTCAATCCCAGGATGCCGGCCACCGACCGCACCGTGCGGCCCTCCGCGAGCAACTTCAACACCTCGCGCTCCCGTGCCGTCAGCATCCGCTTTCCGGATGCCAGTTCCTCGATCGGCAACTCGCTCACCTCTACGTCTCGGGCCACGAAAGGCGTACCTGCAGAGCCCCTGACCATCGTCCGCAGTTCGTCCGCTGAAGTCTGGCGCACTGCACATTTAGCGCTGCCCGACGCGGCCGGCCGGAGTTCATCCTGATTAGGGCTGGGTAAAAAAACAATCCTGCTGGTTGAGGATTCCGCGAGAATCATCTGCTCCGCTTGAGCCGGAGCGCATCCAAAGAGCGTCACGTCTGCGATCACCACGTCGGGCCGATACTCCAGAATCTGCCGCAACGCTTCGGCCGCATTCTCCGCCTCGGCGACGACTTCCAGGTCCGGCTCGTCTTCGAGCAGCCGCCGCAATCCGTGCCGCACCAAGGCTATCTCGTGCGCCAGAACACACCGAATCGTCTTATCGTTTCGGATCTGTGCGTGGGGGCACACAGTTCCTCCTACCGGTCGGCAAACCTTGGAGTAGCACAGTCGAGTTGATGACCGCGCTGAATACCGACATCATTTCCAGTATTGTATCCCTCTCGCGCCGTTCTCTGGCGGTTTTCTCAGCCTCCTCGAGGGTCTTCTCAGCGTTCTCCGCGGCTTTTCTGCTCGCTCTCCGCGGGTAAGCAAGGATCCTGCAAACTCATGAAAACCGCGATCCATCGGATTCCCGCCCTAATCCTGTACAATCAAAAATTTGAAATGTTGCGCTACTTCACCGCCGGAGAATCCCACGGAGAGGCTCTGATCGCCTTCCTCTCCGGCGTCCCCGCGGGTCTGAAAATCGATCAGCCATTCCTTGACCGCGAGCTCTGGCGCCGCCAGCAAGGATACGGTCGCGGCGGCCGCATGAAGATCGAAACCGACACCGCCCACATCCTTTCCGGTGTCCGTCACGGCATCACTATCGGATCGCCAATCTCGTTGCAGATCGCCAACCGCGACTGGAAAAACTGGCAGGAGTCGCTCCCCGTCGCCGATGGCGATCCCGCCAAGCACAAGCGCGTCGCATCCCCTCGTCCCGGACACGCTGATCTCGCCGGCGCTCTGAAGTACAACTTCCCAGAAGCCCGCTACATTCTCGAGCGTGCCTCCGCCCGCGAATCCGCCGCCCGCGTCGCCATCGGCGCCATCGCCAAGCTTTTCCTTCGCGAACTCGGCATCGAAGTCCTGAGCCACGTCGTAACCACCGGCAGCGCCACCGTGACCGATCAAGTCTCCTGGGAGAAAATCCGCGCTCTTCAAAATCAGCAGGAAGTTCTCCTGAACTGCGCCGATCCTGAAACTGAGCAGCGCATGAAAGAAGAGGTAGACAAGGTCCTACGCACCGGAGATTCGCTAGGTGGCGTCTTCGAAGTCGTCGCCCATGGTGTGCCTCCCGGCCTCGGCACTTATGCTCAGTGGGACGAGCGCCTCGACGCCCAACTCGCCGCCGCCGTTATGTCGCTGCAGGCTGTTAAAGCCGTCGAAATCGGCTCCGGTGTTGCCGCTGCATTCAGCCCCGGCTCGCAAGTGCACGACGAAATTGGCTACACCGCGAAAGACAGCTTCACCGCTTTCTCGCGAACCCACAACAACGCCGGCGGCATCGAAGGCGGCATCTCCAACGGAGAAGAGATCCGCGTGCGCGGTTATCTCAAGCCCATCTCCACTCTGCGCCGGCCGCTGCAGTCCGTCGATTTCGCCAGTCGAGAGCCGGTAAAAGCTGCCTACGAACGCTCCGACGTCTGTGTAGTCCCCGCCGCCGGAGTCGCTGCTGAAGCCATGGTTGCGCTTACCCTGGCTCGCTGCGCACTCGAAAAATTCGGCGGCGACTCGATGACCGAGACGCTCCGCAACTTCCAAGGCTACTGCCAGCAACTCAAAACCTTCTGATGATCTACCCCATCGTAAAATTCGGTAACCCGGTCCTCGAAAAGCCCGCAGAGAAAGTCACCGTATTCGACAAAGAACTCGAAAAGCTGATCGAAGACATGTTCGAATCGATGTATGAAGCCCACGGCGTTGGCCTTGCCGCACCGCAAATCGGCATCGGACGCCGCATTGCCGTTATCGACGTCACTTTCAAAGAAGACCCCGACGCGAAGCTTGTCCTCATCAATCCCGAAATCATCCACACAGAAGGGAAGCACACCCAGAGTGAAGGATGCCTAAGCATCCCCGACTTCCGCGAAAACGTGACGCGGCCCAACAAAGTCACAGTCCGCGCACAGGATATTCACGGCAAGGTCTACGAGAAAACCGGCGAGGAGTTGCTTGCGCGGGCCTTCCTCCACGAAACCGATCACTTGAACGGCAAGCTCTACATCAGCCACATAAGCGCTCTGAAGCGCGACCTGATGAAACGCAAAATCCGCAAACTCCAAAAAGCTGGAGAATGGTAAAGATTTGGTAATTGAGTAATTTGGTAATTGTGGAATTGAAAGAGCCTTATCGGCCCAACAGGACTACGTCGC
Source organism: Terriglobia bacterium (assembly GCA_020073385.1). Lineage (GTDB taxonomy): Bacteria > Acidobacteriota > Terriglobia > Terriglobales > Acidobacteriaceae > Sulfotelmatobacter. Next base: position 72,410 of record JAIQFH010000036.1, read on the forward strand.
GTTACAACTGCGGGTGGTCGTCCGTGAGATTTTCAATTACTCAATTACCAAACTTCTCAATTACCCAATGTCTCTCTCTCTCATCTTCTGTGGCACCCCGCGCTTCGCCGTTCCCTCGCTTGAGAAACTCGCCGCCGCCGGCCACCGTATTCACCTGGTCGTAACCCAACCCGACCGCCCCAAAGGCCGCGGCCTCGAACTCGTCCAATCGCCCGTCAAACAATCCGCCCAGAAACTGAACCTCCCCATAACCCAACCCGACCGCATCAAGACCAATGACGAATTCCGCTCTCAACTGACAGCCATTAAGCCCGACGCCATCATCATAGTCGGCTACGGCCGCATCATCCCGCAATGGATGCTCGATCTGCCGCCTCTTGGCAACATCAATCTCCACGCCTCGCTCCTCCCGAAATATCGCGGAGCCGCCCCCATCCAATGGGCCATCGCCAACGGCGAAACCGTTACGGGAACCACCACGATGCGCATCGACGCCGGCCTGGACACCGGCGACATCCTGCTGCAGCAGCAACTCCCAATAAACCCCGACGACACCGCCGAAACCCTGGCCCCACGCCTGGCCGACATGGGCGCAATGCTTCTGGTTGAAACGCTTCGCGGACTAGGAGCCGGCGCGATCCACGCCCGAAAGCAAGACAATTCTCAAGCGACTCTTGCCCCAATCCTGAAGAAAGAAGATGGCCTCATCGATTTCTCCCGCTCAGCCCAACAAATCCTGAATCGCCTCCGAGGCTTCCAACCCTGGCCCGGCGCGCACACGAAATTCCGCGGTAAAAATCTGCAAATCCTAAAAGCCCAGCCAGCGAACGAATTGTTGCTGCCATCCGAACTGAAGGCAATCGGCGATCGCTTAATCGTAGGCTGCGCGAAAAACACCTCGCTAGAAGTGCTGGAGCTCCAGCTAGAGGGAAAGAAGCGCTCCTTCGCCCAAGCCTTCATTAACGGCTACCACCCAAAACCAGGAGAGACGCTAGGCACCTGATCAGCCCACGTAGGGACAGCCGCCTCGACTGTCCCGCAAAGGCGAAGCCGAGCGGCACGTGTAGGGACGGACGTGTCCGGAAGCGCGCACCCGAGGCACTGCTTGTATTCATTCCCCTTCCACCCTCAGTGTTCCTCTGTGGCCTCTGTGGTGAGCCCATTCTTCCGTACAATCGAAGGATGCCCGCTTCTCCCGCCCGCACCGCCGCGTTCGACATCCTCCTCCGCGTCGAGCACGAGTCCTCCTACGCCTCCGAACTCCTACACTCCAACACGTACGCGACTCTATCCACCCCCGACCACGCCTTGGCCACCGAACTAGTCATGGGAGTCCTCCGCTGGCGTTCTCTTCTGGATGAAGCGATCTTGCTCGCGTCTTCGATAAAGAAACTCGATCTGGAAGTCCTCATCGCCCTTCGCCTGGCCCTCTACCAATTCCGCTATCTAGACCGTATCCCGCACCGCGCCGCCCTCCATGAAAGCGTCGAACTGGTAAAACGCGCCCGCAAAAGCTCCGCCGCCCCCTTCGTCAACGCCGTCCTCCGCAAACTCTCCACAGATCCTCTGTGTTCCTCTGTGTCCTCTGTGGTGAATGATTTTTCGCCGCAAGCCATAGCCGCTGCATACGCCCATCCCGTATGGCTAGTAGAACGGTGGACGCAAACATACGGGATCGCGCTGGCCCAACAAATCTGCCGACACGACCAAACGATCCCACCAACCACTCTCCGCCTACGCTCCCCCAATGCACAAGAAAAACTAGCCGCCGAAGGAATCTCCCTCGAACCAGGGAAGCTCCTCTCCTCAGCCCGCCGCGTCAACTCAGGCGACGCCACGAAAACCCAATCCTTTCGTAGCGCCCACGTAGTCATTCAAGACGAAGCCTCGCAACTGATCGCCGCCCTTGTCGGTCCCGGCCATAACCGCATCCTCGATTGCTGTGCTGCCCCCGGCGGCAAGACGCTAGCCATCGCCGACGAGCATCCCGATGCCACCATCACCGCCGTCGAAATCCACCCGCATCGCGCCCGTCTGATGCAAAAACGATTCCCCGCACATGCGAAAGTTCAAACGCTGGTCGCCGATGCCCGTACTCTCCCCATCTCACACCCCTTTGATCTCGTCCTGGCCGACGTTCCTTGTTCCGGCACCGGCACTCTGGCCCGCAATCCCGAAATCAAATGGCGCCTCAAGCCTCAAGATCTCCGCGAACTGCACGACCGCCAGTTCGCGATTCTCCGCTCGGCAGCCGCCCACCTCGCCCCCGGCGGTCGAGTGATCTATTCGACTTGTTCCCTGGAGAAAGAAGAAAACGAAGATGTAATCGAGCAAGCTCAGAAAGAGGATTCGAGCCTCCGCCTGCTCAATTGTCACGACGAACTCGATCGCCTGCAATCGACAGGAGTCCTGACCTGGCCCGATCCCGCGTCGCTGGTGCAGGGCCCGTACCTCCGCACCATCCCCGGCCTCCACCCCTGCGACGGCTTCTTCGCCGCCATCCTGGAACGAAACTGATCGCTAGGTAGCGCCGGAGTTTCTGTCGGCTGTAGGCGAAATGTGAAAGCCCGGCGCGGCAGGGCCGGGAAGATGCGAGTAGAACAGACCGAGTCCGCTTCAGGCAGACGACACAGTCGTACAGACTATTTCAGGGAGCTATCCTAGAAAGGCCGTGCCACCAGCACGTAGACCAGCACCACAATGCAGAGGGTCAACAGCAGAAACGATAACTTCTCAACCCGGAGACTATCTTTTCCCTTGGTAGATTCCTGCGCCATACACCCACAGTCTCTACTACGAACTCAGCTTTGAAAATGGCCCCGCCGTGGCTGGCACGGCAGTAACCTCTCCAAAGTCACTGAGGCTGGCCCACCCGCCCCACCCATGTCGCGGCCTGTGCGAGAGGGTGCGGTTTTTGACTCTTATTGCAGGAATCCAACCCCATTTTCCTTCGTGTACCTTCGTGCCCTCATTTCTTCAAGGTTTTGCTCGACCGCACCCCACAATACACCCTGAAACCGAGCCTCAACTCAATTCCCAACCCGATTTTCCGCTGCCTCGTCCCACCAATTACTATCTAGATTCCTTCCGGGAAATCCGCACCGCAACCCCGTTCCGAAACACCGGACTCTTCACCCTCAATTCCCCGCCCGCATGCTTGAACGTCCCGCCATCCTTCTTCTCCCCCGACACCACATCGACCCAGCAAACTGCATACTCCCCCGCCGGCAAACTCAAACTCAATTCCATCGGCCCATTCCCATCCAAATACATCGCATAGTCACCGCGGCCTGAAGAAAGCGCATGCGTCACCACTCCGCCAGCGTGCTTCACCAAATCGAAATCGGGCTTGAGATCTACCAGCGGTAGCCCATGCAAAAACTCACTCAAGATTTTCAACCGCCGCCGCAGTTCCGGACTCCCTCCGCCCGGCCCGTTCGCCTCCAAAAAGCTCCCATCCTCATGCCCGACGGTGAACGAATAATCCAACCCGTCGAACACGCTTCCGCCCGCCAACATAAAATTCCACGCCTGCCTCGTGTAGACGTCATCGCTCTGTCCCAGGAATCCCGTCTCGTCGTACGAGATGGCCCTCCCCAATCCATAATTCAACGTTGCCGCCTCCGGGTAGGCATAATGAAAATTCACTACACTCACTCCCGGCAGCACGGCGCGCATCGCATACAGAAAGTTGCAGCAATCCTGCGCGATCATGTGTTTATTCGGCAGCCCTGCCTCTTCGCTAGTAATCCACTCCACCACGCGCGCCTGCCATGCCATCGTCGCCTCATCCGGCAAATCCACCGAATTCGGATACTGATCCCGCCCGGTAAACAAATAAGGATTCACCACGTCCGTCAGCACCGGCCGATCCGACCACGGCTCATTCGCAATCTCAAACATCACATTCGGATACCCATTCGCCTCCCGCACAACTTTCCGCACATACTTCTCCTGAAACCCGAGAATGTTCCCATTCTCCAGCGTATTCACCTTTTTCCAATCGATCGCATCTGTCCCGTTCACGTTGTTCTGCCTCTTGAACGGGGACAGATTCCACTGCATCTCCCCATACTGCGAAGAGAACAGCCCAATCTCCACCACGATCCCACGCCGCGCCGCTTCACCCAAGAAATCATGCAGCCGCGAAAAATATTCTGGATTCCACTTACCCAGATCCAGCTTGTTCCCCCCGCCCGCATATCCCGCCACATCGCTCCGCGCCCAAGGGGCCACAAACTTCCCCGGCTCCGGCGCGAGATTATTCCGACGAATCCCGAACGACTTCCCCGGCTCCTCTACGTACGAGCCGCCAAACATTCGCGTGTAATTCATCCCCGCAGCGTCCAAAGCCGCAAGATACTTGTGATAATCAAATTCCCCGTTGATGACAGCGCCGTAATGCCCCGCGCTCGAAACCAAGGCAACAGCCTTCCCGCGATACAAAAAGTAATGCGGATTCTCCGGATGCAACCGGATCGGTTGTTCCTTCTCCTGTGCGGAAGCGAAGCTGAGGCATGAGAAGAAGCAAAGCAAGACAACGACTCTGATTTTGCAGTTCACTCAAATCCTCCCACTGACAGGCTCTTGTCATCGTGAGACCTGCGGTTTTCGCCGCCGGCCCCCACACTCGTTGCCCGCTTCCTCACGCGCGCCATCCTGCCTGAACGGATCCACACTAGGCGTTGTGCGCGATTCGAGCATACGCCCAGCAGGATTTTCCCACGCGTAATTTTCAGCAGTTCCGCGAACCGCCTCTGGGAGCGACCGGTGACCGCCATCACTGACAAAAGGCCTTCCCCGGCGTAACTGAAGAATCAGTACGACCTCGATAAGGCCTCCCGCGGAGGTGCCCCTGTGTCTTTTTCGAGGCTCTCCCGTTTCTCGAAGATCCTCGCTCTGGAGCTCTACTGCCTGTGAACCGTCATGAATCTTCGCTGGGAGGGTTCTTATGAACCTTGCATCTCGCGTCTTCCTGTTCGCTTACGCCGTCGCGATGGCCGCCGTCGCCGCCGGCTATTTTACCCAGTACAGCCACAGTTTCTGGCCTGACACGGCAGTGACCGCCTTTTTCTATTTCATCCTGGCCGTGGGCTACGCTGCCTCGCGAGATCGTGAGCGCGCCCCCACGCCTGTATGGCTGGCAATCGCGTTTCTCTCTCTCTTGCTCCTGGCTACCCCGCTGCTCGAGGCTTTCTCGCAAGATCGAGCGGGGCTAGAAGAATTGCGTCCGTTCTTTATGGTCACGACCGGGGTTCTCGCCTACCTCGTTCTCGCGGTTTTTATGCTTCGTGACTTTCGCTTGAAAGAAGCGCGCTACCGGCTTAGGCGGATTCTCGTGCCAGCCGCTCTCGTAGGCGGCGCCTCCTTAGCCTTCTCCAGCTTGTTTCTGGCGATCAACGACAAGTACACCGGCTGGAATATCCTCTTGCGGAAAGTGAATTGGATTACGGCGTACATCAATGTCGGAGCTCCTCCCATATTTGGTGAAAAGATTGAATGGCTGCAGCCGATCTACGCCCCCGGAGGCTACATCACTTACGTGCTAGCCATGCTGGCAACCGTCGCGATTCTCCTCTGGCTGTTCGCCGGACGCATGTCCATCGACCGCTCTCGCGATTCCTCCCTCCTCACGCTCCCCGCCGTGATCATCTGCCTTGCCGCCCTCTGGGTCACCACCGACATTTTTTGGGGATGGCACTACGAACTCAGCGACACCCGGTGGGCCGCCGTGCTTGCCACCGTTTTGTGGCTCGCGGGTCCCCTCTTCGGTGCGGTCGTGCTCGTGCCTTTGCTCTGGAAGAGGCGGGAAACCTGGCGCCTGCGCGCCTTTCTCCTGCTGCAGGTTCCCCTCGCCGCCTTCAACCTGATGCAACTCGTGGCTTACTTCGGCAGAGATTCGCTGAAACTCGAAGGCCTCGGGACGTTAATCATCGGTCTGCAGCTCGAGAGTCTGGCCTGCCTCGATCTCCTGGCCCTGCGCGCAAAGAAGGATTTGGCACTTGTCAATTCAGGCGTGAACACATCAGGGGGCGAGGGCCGCCACAGCCATAAAGCACCGAAAGAGCGTAGCGCCTGAAGCTCAACGCTCCAGCGGCAGCAAGTATGTAGGATTACTCGCAAACGCCCCGCCAAAAATATGAAGGTCCGCTTGCCGCATATCCCATGCGATCACCGAGAGCGGCGTGATCTGAATCGTGATGTCATCCCATGCAGCGAATACCGGCCCGATCCGCGCATCTGCGAGCGCAGCTTCGCTCAGATATTTGCTGTGGATCTTCGCGTTTCTCTCCCGCGACGACTCCCCGGTCAGGATCTCCGCCGTACCTGCAATCGTGATCCCATGCGACGCCGCAGGTTCCCGCGCATCGATCATCAAGCTCACTTTGGAATTAGACTGTAAATTCCGAGGCTTGCTGTAATTGAAGCCATTAGGGCTCCTCAGAATGAGTCCCCATCACAAAGCCTACAAATCCGGAGCCGCTCTCCGCTGTCTGGCAGCGCAATGGGCGTCGAGATTGTATCGCAGATCGCGAGGCACGTTCAGGGATCCTTCACCGGAAATGCTATGGCACCTTCCCATCCACGACTAAGGCGAGGCGAGGCGAGGCGAGGCTCGCTGTTGGGCACGAGCTAAAGTTGTTCCGTCCCGCAACCGATAGGCTCTAAGAAGAAGATCGGGCGAGCGCTTTAGCGCCGACAGAGCTGCAAGAAGGGTGGTTCGAGCAACTCATGGAAAACATTACTGTGCTCATTGTGGACGATTCATCCGTCATGCGGAAAATCGTGGAGCGTTCCTTGCGACAGGCAGGCCTCGAAATCGGACGGGTCCTCGAAGCCAGCAACGGGCTAGAGGCTTTGGCGGTCCTGAACCAGCAGAAAGTAAACCTTGTTCTCTGCGATATCAATATGCCTGCCATGGATGGTTTGGAATTTGTAAAGCAACTGCCCAGCGTGGAAAACGCGAAGGGCGTTCCGGTTGTCATGATCACGACCGAAGGCAGTGAGAGTCACGTGGTGCAGGCTCTATCGGCCGGCGCGCGCGGCTACATTCGTAAGCCTTTCACGGCGGATCAAGTCAAGGAACATATCCTTCCAGTACTGGCGGGGAACCTATGAATATCTCCAGGAGTGAAACCGACGCAGCGAGCCGCCGCGAATATTGGGCACCGTTACTGGAGCTCTCGGCGCAAGAAGTTTTTGGTCTGATGCTGGGAGAGCACCTGGAAGCCGCGGCAGAGCCTGCTCCCGAAAATACCCTCGACGTGACCTCGATGGTTGAACTTGCCGGGTCCCTCTGCGGGCTGTTAACGCTACGCTGCAGCAGCAACTCCGCTGCGCTCATGGCTACGAAAATGCTGGGAGCGGATGGTGCGGGGGCCAAGTCACAGATGGAAGATGCAGTGGGCGAGGTCTGCAACATGGTGGCCGGCAACTTCAAGAACAAGATTTCGGGCATCGGGGAGGGCTGCAAGCTCTCAGTGCCGACCGTGATCACCGGCAGCAACTATAGCCTGTGCGCACTGGCCAACGATTACACAATGTCGATCAATCTCCTGTTCCACGGGAGTCACATAGTCATTTCGCTGCAACTGAACTGATCGCAGAATTCCGAATCGCCGCCGCTCCAGATCTCCGCCTGAAGGTCGGACCGGTCGCATATCTGACCTAAGGCGCCTTTCCTAGAGCCAACTCATAACTGACTTACTAATGCGGTAGCGAACTGCCTTCCTCCGCAAGATCCAGGAAATCGTGCGCTTGAGACACGATCGCCGCTTTCTGTTTTGAGGGATGGAGCAGGCTCAACGCGATGGGGAAGGAGCCGGCTGAAACACAGCGTCGACTAGCGCGATGATCTCGTCCATCGCCCCATCGATATCGAGCGTAAGACGTGCCAAATCCACGGTTGCGAGCTGGGGGCAATACTGCAACAAGCTGAGCCAGGCCTCGTCTCGGGCAAGATCGACAGACATCGTTTCGTAGTAGCCGTATCCCAAGTCCCGCAAGCGGCAGAGCAGGTCGCTGAGATGGATGAGGGCCACCAGGGCAGGATCGGAATGGGTCTCCGCAACGTGGTGGTGAAATTCGATGACGGCTACCACATCGGCCGAGAACTTCCAATGCTCGGCCAGGATTTTTCCGCTCTGGCAGTGGGTGAATCCCAGCTCCTTAAGTTCCGCCGATTCCACGGAAACACGTTCCTCCCGGGCGGCGACGAAGCACTTGCGATATTCGTCAGTACAGGCAAGGGTGTTGACCAACATGCCCAGATCATGCAGCAGGCCCGAGAGGTAAGCCTTCTCCGGCTCGGTATATCCAATGAGAGTCGCCAGCTTGCGGCTGATCAAGGCACAGCCTAAAGAGTGACGCCAGAATGTGGTGGCATCAAAGGCCCATTTATCAGCGGGCACGATCCGGTTCAGACAACACCCCAGCAGTATGGCCTGCACACGCTTCAAGCCGAGCGCCAGGATTGCGCTCCGCACGGTCTCTGTTTTACGGCGTCCGAACAGGGGAGAGTTCGCCATCCGCAGACATTGAGCGGCGATGGAGGAATCATAGGAAACCAGTTGTACGACTTGTTCCACATTGACCTGCTCGACCGGCAATTGGAGCATCGAAGCCAGCGGCTGGACGATAGCCGGGATAGCCGGGATCGCATCCAGAGACGTGATTGCGGGACGGATTTGATCGAGAGTTTTCATGATTTCTCTGACCCAGTGTAATTTGGCGGCGCTTTCCAATAGCTGATCGCTCCTGGGAAATGCACTAATCGAAAACGATCGTCGACCTGATAGAGAGACTCGGCGTGTCCCAGAAACAAATAGCCGCCGGACAGCAGGTTGGAATGGAAATGCTGCATGACCTTGCGTTTAGAGATCAGGTCGAAGTAGATGAGCACATTGCAGCAGAAAATCAGATCCAGCCCCTTGAGAAAAATCATCTTGCTGTCGTCACTGAGATTGACGCGGTCAAAACGGATCAGCGATTTCAGCTTGTCGGATACCTGCAGGCGTTTCTCGTCATAAGGCTTGAAGTACTTCTCCCTCAACAACTCGCTGGTGCTGCGGAGAGCGTATTCACCGTAGATCCCAGCTTTGGCCGTGACCAGGGAGTTGTCATTCAAGTCGGTAGCAAGAATGTCGAAGGTCCATCCCGACAACAATTTTGCACTTTCCTCCATCAGGAACATGGCCAAGGTATAAGGTTCCTCTCCAGTGGAGCAGCCTGCGCTCCACAGGCGAAGCCGCTTGAACCCCATGGCATTCTTGCTCTTGATCAACTGGGGAAGGATTACGGTCCGCAAGGCCTCCAGTTGGGGAGGACTGCGAAACATATAAGTCTCGCCGATCGTGATTTCGTTCAACAGCGACCTCAGCTCAGCCTCTCGATTGGCGCGCGTAGTGAGATGAGACAAGTACTCTGCCGGCGTCTTGGCATTCACAGCAACCATGCGACGCGAACAACGGGAGGCCAGCAGGTACAGTTTTTCTTCCGGCTGATAAATACCTGAAATCTCGTAGATCAAGTCGCGGATCTTCAGGTAGGCAGGATCTTTAAGATCCTCGGTTTCAGGCTTTGCGACGGGTTTTGTGGCAGCGGTTCCCAAGACTTTCGGCTCACTCTCTCCACATCTGGTCAGATACCTTCAGACTCGAGCGGTCCTTGCACCCAACGAGGCTTGCGTTCTGCCTGCCGAGACGCGCCGCACAATCACCTGGCTGATCTCTGGCAGCGGACAGATCTTGTTGGCGCATTGCGAATGGACCACCGCTCCAGGCATGCCCCATACCACGGAAGAAGCCTCGTCTTGCACAAAGACCTCTCCACCAGCCTCACGGATGAACGCGGCCCCGCGCGCGCCGTCGGAGCCCATGCCGGTCATGACAACGGCAAGCACGTTGGGCCCGTAGGTTCGGGCCACGGAGCGAAACAGGACATCCACGGCGGGACGACAGGAGTTCTCGGGCGAGTCCTGATTGAGCTCCAGGACGGTTTGCAGTCCATTGCGCACCACCGTCATGTGATAGTCACCGGGCGCGATCCAAACCTGTCCTGGCTCCAGTGGTTTTCCTGCCTCAGCTTCGCGCACGGAGAGGCGAGATCTTGAATTCAGCCGGTCGGCGAGCATGCGCGTGAATAAAGGCGGCATGTGCTGCACCACCACGACTGGTACCGGAAGATCTTGAGGCAGCTGAGGGATGACTTCCCCCAATGCATTCGGTCCGCCGGTGGAAGTTCCGATGGCAAGAATGTCGATGGCATGGTCGACCGATGCAGTTCTCTTAACTGCGGAGATCGCCGGCATGGGCGCCGGACTGCTGCGACGACGGCCGGCGAGTGATGTGATCTTGGCGACCAGTTCCTGGCGCAACTGGTCCATCGCATTCGCCAGGCTCGAGGTGTTACTCGGCTTGGTTACGTAATCCGAGGCTCCTGCGGACAGCGCTTCCAGCGTTATGGCTGCGCCGCGCTCGGTGAGGGTACTGCACATGATGACCGGCAGCTTGGGATACAGCTTGCGGATCTCCAACAGGGTCTGGATCCCATCCAGCCCGGGCATCTCGATGTCGAGCGTGATGATGTCGGGATTCAGCTGCGGAATCCTGGCCAGGGCGATTGCGCCGTTGGAAGCCGTACCTGCGACTTTGATGTCCGGAGCGGAAGCCAGAGCATCACACAGCAGCCTGCGAACCACTACGGAATCGTCCACGATCAAGACCTGTATTGGCGGCATACGATCTGTACTCATCGGCAGCGGATGCTTGCATTTCCTGGCAGACAGCATCCGCACGGGTTATCTGAACCTTTCAAACGCCGGCTACGCCCCGGCCCTCGCACTCATCGTCTTGGGCGTCTGCGGCCTGGCCTGCATTTCGGCATAAGCGTCCTTCTCCAGCCGGAATTGGGCTACCAGCTCGCGCAACCTGGTCGACATCTCCGCCAGAGAGCCGGCGGCTTTGGACGAGTCACCGGCGCCATGGGCAGTGCTCTGGGCCGCCTGTGCGACGCCCGAGATGTTCTTGGTGATTTCCGACGAGCCGCGAGCCGCCTCGCTAACGTTGCGCGCCATCTCGTTGGTGGTGGCGTTCTGCTCTTCGACCGCGGTCGCAATGGTGTTGGAGATATCATTTACCTGCTTGATGACTTCCCCAATCTGGCCGATAGCGGCCACGGCGCTCTTGGTGTCTCCCTGGATTGCTTCGATCTTGCGGCTGATGTCCTCGGTCGCCTTGGCGGTCTGTTTGGCCAGTTCCTTGACTTCGTTGGCCACGACTGCAAATCCCTTGCCAGCCTCGCCAGCGCGAGCTGCCTCAATCGTTGCATTCAAGGCCAGCAAGTTGGTCTGTTGCGCAATCGAGGTAATCACTTTGATGACCTGGCCAATCTCAGTGGATGAATCCCCTAGCTTGGCCACAATCTGATTAGTTTCATCCGCAACCCGGACGGCGCTGGTTGCTACCTTCGCTGATTCGTGCGCGTTCTTGGCAATTTCTTTAATGCTGGCGCTCATCTCCTCGGAGCCCGTGGCCACGGTCTGCAGATTCTTGTTCACCTGTTCGCTGGAGCTCGACACCACTTGGGCTTGTGTGGAGGTCTCTTCCGAATTCGCGGTGATCTCCTGGCTGGTGCTGGACAACTCTTCGCTGGCGCTGGCCACTTGCTCGGCCGTGCCGGCGATCGAGCGAATCATCTCGCGCAGGTTGTTCTTCATGCCGTTGAGAGCGGCGGCCGCCTTCCCGATTTCGTCTTGCGACGCGACATGCATGTCGTCGATCCCGAGGTTGTTGGCGGCAATCTCCTGGATCATGGTCACCATGCCAGCGAGCGAACGGGTAATGGAACGGATTACCAGCACTGCCACAGAGAATCCAACGATGAGTCCTGCCACGGCGAGCCATATCGCCACCGCACTTGCCTGAGACTCAATTTTGGACTGTTGAGCGCGGTTCTCCCCGACCATCTGTTCCTGCAAGGCTGCGAGATTCGATGTGAACAGCTTCAGTTCGTTGCGAACGGCATCTGCTTTGGGTGAGTACATGAGATCGATTGCCTGTTTCTGCTTGCTGGCACGACGTAACTCCATCTCCTCTCGCATGAAGTCGTGGTACGAGGTGGACGCCTGACGCAATTGAGTAAGCAGTTCCCGGCCTTTTTCGGTTGTAAGGTTCGCCTCGAGCTTTGAAAACTGGTCCTCGAGCGCGCGGTCATTCTCGTGATAGCGGTCTAGCTCCGCCTGTTGTCCGACAAGCAGATAGGCTCGGTACTCGGCTTTTTGGTCGTTGATGATAGAGCCAATCTTCGTGGCCAGGTATCGGCAATCTTCCACTTTGCTTCTATAAGTGGTCAGCTCACTGATCTGCTGAACTGAGCGGTGGGTGACGAGACCCGTTACTGCCATAATCGCAATGAGCGTCAGGAAGCCCGCTCCCAACTTCGCTCTCAAGCTCAACTTAGACATGGTTTCTCCTCGCAGTGCGGTCAGCGGGTGTACGCCGCCCGCATGAAATTCAAACTTCTCCCGTTCCAATGCACGAGCTGCAGGCCTTCTCGGTATCGAGGACATGCATCAATCGGGATTCCAGTTTGTGAACGCCGAAAATGAGAGGCCACATTTTTCGGTTAAGCGTGTCCGGCGGCCTTTCGAACGTCTGTTCCTCCACTTCGACGACATCGCCAATGACGTCGACCAACAGACTGACGGGACCTTCCTGGGTGCGCACAACGACATTAATGGGCGACATTTCGGCCGGAAGTTCCTCCATGGCCAGTTGACGGCGCAAATCGATAGCGATCACGATCTGCCCGCGCAGGTTGATGAGCCCGCAAATCACCGGGGGCGCCAGCGGTACCCGAGTTATGTCCTGCGACTGGATGACCTCCTGCACCTGCTCGACGGGAATGCCAAACAGACGATCCTTCAGGAAGAACGTGCAGAATTGTTGAGTGTTTGCCATTGCCATCTCTTTACTTTCTCTCAGGACGAAGCCATCGCCAGCGAGCGGCTCTTGCTGGCTGCCGCAATTAGGCCAGGCACATCGAGAACCTCGGTCACCCGCCTTTGGATAACCGCGGTTCCCAATACTCCCTCGCGGCCGCTTTGGGGTTGCTGAGTGAACGACTCTTCGACAATGTCGAGAATGCGGTCGACAACGAGTCCTACACTGCGCCCGTTTTGGGTGTAGACGACGACCTGCAGCGATTCGCCTGCGTCGACGTCCCTTTTCCGGCGGGTGCTTTCCAAGACGTCGGAAACATGGATCAGGGGCATGATCTGGCCGCGGTATTGGACTACTTCCTGATCCGCGGCGATCTCGACGGCGTCGCGAGGGAACTCCTCGAGACGGGCCACCAACGAGAGGTCGATCGCGATTCTCCCATTCTCCCCTTGCTGGAAGAGCAGAACGGTATTCCGCCGAGCGGTGCCGGACACCCCGTGCGACTGCTGGTCGTCGGTCTCCACCACCGCGTGGTCGCGGACCTCATTCACGACGCTGGCGCGCTGCGCCAGGCCGAGCACGTCAAGAATGAGCGCCACTTTCCCGTCACCCATGATGGTGGCACCGGCATACATGTTGATGCTCTTCAATTGCTTGCCTAGCGGCTTGACGACGATCTCCTCGGTGTCATTGATCTCATCCACCACCAGGCCGAATTGCCGGTCATCGGCCCGCAGCACGACGATGTTGACGCTTTGTGAGTCATCATTGTCGGAACCAGGCCCATGAGATTCATCTCTGAGCTCTGTTTTCAGATACACAAGAGGAAGCAACTTGCCCCGCAGACGGTGGACCGGTGCCCCGCTGACCATCTCGATGCCCTTGCGGGCCTGTTCGCCTTCCAGGCGAACCAGCTCCAGCAAGCTGACCTGCGGGATGGCGTAGCGGTCGCCGGCACTGGTCACGATGAGTGCAGGGATAATGGCCAGGGTAAGAGGGATCTTCATGCGCACCGTCGAACCCTGTCCGGGCTTGGACTGCAGATCGACGGTGCCGCCAATCTTCTCGATATTTGTCTTTACCACATCCATGCCGACGCCACGCCCGGAAACGTTGGTGACTTTTTCCGCGGTAGAGAAGCCCGGGAGGAAGATAAGATTGGTGATCTCGCGCTCCGTCATCCGGGCCGCCTGGTCGGCGGTGATCAAAGCTTTCTGAATGGCCTTGTTGCGAAGCTTTTCATAGTCGAGCCCGGCACCATCGTCGGTGACCTCGATGTTGACCTGCCCGCCCTCGTGAAACGCCCGCAGGAAAAGCAGCCCTTGCGGATTCTTTCCAGCCTGGGTTCGCGCTTCTGGCGGCTCAATGCCATGATCGACCGCGTTGCGCACCAGGTGCGTAAGGGGATCTTTAATCGCCTCGATGATGGTCTTGTCGAGTTCGGTTTCCTTTCCCTCCATCTCAATGCGCACCTGCTTGCCGCAACCGAGGGCGACGTCGCGTACCGTGCGCGGGAACTTGCTCCAGATATTGCCGATGGGCTGCATGCGCGTCTTCATCACGCCTTCCTGTAGTTCGGTGGTGAGCAGGTTTAGCCGCTGACTGGTCGCCAACAGCTCGCTGTCTTCGGTGGAATTGGTGTATTGCACGATCTGGTTGCGCAGCAGAACCAGCTCGCCCACGCGGTTCATGAGCCGATCCAGCTGGCCGACATCGACCCGGATTGTGCTGTCGCTGGCGCTTTGCCCGCGGGCGTGCTGCTGGGTGTTCAAAGCCTCGACAATCTCCTGCGATTTGACGGCTCCTTTTTCGACCAGGATCTCGCCGACATGTCGAGGGTCACCGGCGTTCTGCTGCTCGACGGCAGCATTCACCTCGCTGATGTTGGCGGTGCCGCGCTTGATCAGAATTTCACCGAGATTCGGTACCGGTAGTTCTGGCCGGTTCGCCGCAGGTTCAACCTTCGCCGCCGTCACTTCCGACCGAGGGCTGACGGCCGGCGGTTCGAGCAGGCGAGCCAGCGTCGAGATCAGATCCCGATCATTACGCTCCCCCTCCTTGCCCGAAGCCTCGATGCTCTTCAGCATCTCGCGCACCGCGTCGACCATGGCGAGCAATGCGGTGGTGATTTCGGGGGTGAGGGGCAGCAGGCCATCCCGCAGGCGCGACAGCAGACTCTCGCCGGCGTGAGTGAGTGCCTCAAGTTGATTAAAAGCGAGAAAGCCGGAAGTACCTTTGATGGTGTGGATCGTCCGGAAAATGCTGGCCAGAGTATTGCGATCGGTTGGGTTCTTCTCGAGCACAACGAGATCCTGGTCCAGGCGATCAAGGTTTTCGTAACTCTCGATTAGGAATTCTTTAACAATTGCCGCATCATCGCTCATTCAAAATTCTCAATGCTCCGCGCATTGCCTCGTACACATCCTGAGAACGCTGTCGCTGGAGTTGGATAACAATCCGCTGCCCAATTCTTCGTCGTCATTCCTCTTTCAAGGGCAGGGTCTTTCAATAACACCGACGTGTTTGGTCCATCGGCCATGCCTGCATGGCACTTTATGTCTATCTATGTCGACTCCAGTCCCAAAGGCACGGAGAACGCCAGCCTCGGCGCAATTGCGAATCCTCCGTCGGATAAGGATCGATTTAACTTTGGATCACTCCAACGGCATTCAAAACTGCAGATTCTTGGCCAAACGGAGCTCCTAGCTTCGTTACTATGGGGATCGTCGAGACGTGCAGCTTTGGGAACTTTCTACAGACCGACTGCGGAGGCGAGTTCTGCGAGGCTGGTGACTGTCATGTCAGGTCTGGCATCGGCAGCCTTGACTGCGCCGACGCCTGGGCGCGCGGACGGACGGTTTACCCATACGGTCGCCAGGCCGAGAGCCTGTGCCGGAACGACGTCGTGATAGACGCTCTGACCGACATGCAGCACGCGGTGGGCGGGCGCCTTGATACGGCTGAGGGCCAACTCAAAAAGCGTGAGAGAAGGTTTGTATGCGCGCGCCTGTTGTGCGGTGATGACTTCATCGAAGGCGACTTCGAGCTGAGGACGAGTGCTCTCAAACAAATCGTCGTCGACATTGGAGAGGATGGCAAGGCGGAACCGTGTTTTCAGTTGACGCAAGGCGGCCACGGTATCCGGCCATGGTTTCCAGGTCGGAAGAGAGTCGGCGAGTGATCGGACTTCTTCGGTAGTGGGAGTGAATCCCATTTCGGCGGCGAACTGGCGCACCACGGAGCCAAGGACTTCACGATAAGGCTTGAAAGGCGGCTGCTCGGCGCGTAGTTCGAAATCTCCGTAAAGCTTAAGTAGGGCAGCGTCGTTAATGTGTTTGGAATGCGCTGACAGGATGCGATGGAGCGCCGGCAGAATTCCGGCCTCCCAGTTGATAAGGGTTCCATAGCAATCGAAGGTAAGGATCTCGAAGCGGTCGAAGTCGAGCATGGAGGTTATTATTTCAGACCGAGATGTGAAAGGCTCAATAACGGTCTCGGTCGACAAGACGGCTGGAAAATAAGGTACAAAGAACTCACAAGGTCGAGACAAAGAAAAAATCCCCACCATGCTCTCAAGGAAGCGAGGTAGGGATATTTTGTTTTCTTAACTATTGCCGCACTTCGAGTGGTTTCGAGAGTTCGAAGGTCAGATCGGACTCGGCCGGAAGCACGATTTCTTTGTTTCCAGTGAAGGCTGAGCCGCCAGCGCCTGCGCCAGCGCCGGCTGCGGCGCCGATCGCTGCGCCCTTGCCACCTCCGGCGAGGGCACCGATAATCCCGCCGAGAGCGGCGCCTCCACCAGTCAGAACGGCGGTGCGCTTTCCTTTGCCTTTTTCAGCGAAGCTGCGAGCGGCGGCCTGCACCGGGACGTCGGCGCCTTTGACGCGAATGGAATCAAGGCGGACCTGCAGAACTGCCCCACCTTTGAACTTGCCCAGCGGCTTAGCATCCGCCACGGTGCCGCTGACGTCTGCACCCTGCGGGATCGCGACGGCATTGCCAACCATAACATCTTTCGCGACGTTGCCGGTGAAGGTGTCACCCGGCTTGCTGAGCTTGGAGCCGATTGAAGAGCCGAGACTGATGATGATCGCGGTTCCGGACGGCACCACGAGTGGCTGCTTCTTTGCTTCCTTGCGCTCATGCTCTTTCTCTTTGCGCTCGCGAGCTTCCTTGGTGGATCCCTTTTCGTTTGAGCCGGATGTTTGCGTATCGTTGGTAGCGGTGTCGCTAGAATTGTCACTTGCAGGCTTATTGCAGCCAGTCAGACTGAATGCAACGAATAGACACAGTGAGAGTAATAGAACGCGTGAACGCATAAGACGCCTCCAAGACTTTCAGGCAATCGTAATGGAAATCGGGAGCTGGTAACAACCGGGAGGGGTTTGGTGCGGCAATCGAAGGTTCATGAGGCTAAGGTGCGATATTCGAGCAGAGAGTGAATGGCTTCGGCGACATTGCTCCAGGCCGGTCGGCTTCGCCTTCGCGGAACAGCCGAGGCGGCTGTCGCCACATGAGCAAAGCTGGCGGAACGCGAACCAGACGTTTCCACTCGAGCTAGGCAAATTGCCAACGGGTGGCATTGTTCGGGAAATCACTCTCGGTCCACGCGAGCACGACGCGGGGACGAACGCAATAGAGGACACTCTCGGGAATGATCATCAGCGGCATCTTGTATTTGGCACGGGAGGCAGCATCGAGTTTCTTCAGAGTTGGCTTGTCAGTGAGATCAACTTCCTGAGCGGATCCTTCGAGGATTACAACGTCGTCGCCGGATTCCAGATGAATGGAGATTGCTGGGTTTTGTGCGAGGTTGCGGGCCTTGCGGGTGGAGCGGGCGGTTCCGAAGTAAAGGCCGCCGTCGATCCAGAATCCCCACACCGGAATGGAGTGCGGACGGCCATCTGGGCGGGTCGTGCAGATCCAGTAGTTGCGCGATTTCGCGAGGCGCTTTTCGGCATGAGTGAAGGGCAGGAATTTGTGTGGAGATTTCAATCCATAAAGCGGGGGGACATGGGGAAGGCCCACGATACAGTCCGGGGGTTGTTGTGCTGTAGGATTCTTCTGGGCTTTGGTCTTCGGCATGGCTTACCTCGGATCAAGTTCAAAGTCTCCATTTCCGACGCCTGAAGGCACGCGAGAAATGGAGTGCGCAGCGACCTTGCCCCTCGCCGCTCGGCTTCTCCTTCACGGGACAGCCGAGGCGGCTGTCCCTACATGAGCCGGGACGGCGGACAGGATTCATGTCCCCGGCTGTTGGGTCGTGCGGTTGAGTACTTTAGCGCTTGGATGCCAGGCCGGGCAAGGTAGGAGTCTGTACAGCGGATTCGGCCTGAGATTCATGGTGATCGCTTACCGGTTCAGAGGCCGTTTCCTCGGCGAGAGACGGTTTTTTCGGGGCGAGGAACTTTTCGGTATTGAGGAGCGGGCGGCCGAGTGAGGCGTTGTAGCTGGTCCAGGGTCCGTCAAGAGTGGACTCGCGTTCGAAGTGGGCGCGCATGGCCTCCATTTTGGAATCGAGATCATCGAGATAGTGCAGCATGAGCGCTTCGGGGAACATTGGAAGCTTGGGCGAGCCGAAATCGTACTGTCCGTGGTGGCTGATGATGAGGTGCTCAACGAGCGTCTTCAGTTCTTCGGGAAAACCGGGGAGGTGGGAAAGCTTAGCTTGCAGCATCTCAAGCTCAATGATCATGTGGCCCAGAAGCTGGCCCTTGGTTGTATAGGAAAACGACCGGTTATAAGTGAGTTCGTGAATCTTGCCGATGTCGTGCAGAAATGCGCCGGTAAGAAGCAGGTCTCGGTTGATCTGAGGGTAGTTCCTGGAGATGAGATCACAGGAGCGGAAGAGCGAGACCACGTGATCGAGCAAGCCGCCGATGTAGGCGTGATGCAGGGTTTTCGCGGCAGGGGCATTGCGGTATGCAGCCGCGATTTCGGGATCGGCCATGAAAGCTTGAACCAGAGCTTTCAAATGATGGTTCTGAAATCTCGCGATGAAGTCGGAAAGAGTCTGCCACAACTCGTCGATGTCTTTCGTTGTTTTGGGAAGATAATCAGCGAACTCGATTTCCGATTCTCCCAGCTTGCGCAATTTGTGAATCGTCAGCTGGAAGCGCTGCTTGTATTTATTGATAAGGCCTTTGACCTTCAGGAAGTCATCCTGTTCGAACGCCTCAAGGACTTCTTCTACGTTGTCCCACATTTTGGCTTCAACCTGACCGGTGCGATCGCCGAGCGTGAGCGCGAGGTAAGGCTCCCCAGTTTTCTTCGGCTTGATCTGCTTGGCGACAACGACAAAAGTTGAGGTGACGATCTTATTTTCGTGACGCGCGCAGTCGCAAATGTAGAAGTCCTTCATGAGATGACTGAGTATATGACATCCGGACGCGAATCGTTGAGCGGCAGAGACGAGCCACCAACGCAAAATCCAAGTGATATAGACCAGACCCATGCCGCCGGAAGAGCGTGGGGACGGGCAGTGGCAGCTGATGCTATAGGGCTAGAGGATGCCGAGTTTCTTCTTTTTCTTGTTTAGCTTCTTGGCGTCGGCTTCTTTGGCGGTCGCGGTTTCGACGGGTTCGGTTTGATTCGCGCTTTTACCGCTGTCAACGTAACCTTGTGCGATCTTGATGTACGCCTCTTCTCTGAGCTTGGTGAGGTAGGCGCGAAGCGCAGGCTGCAATTTCTGGTAGTACAGCGCGTCTTGAATGCGAGGGAGCACATCTTTCATCGGAGGGACGCCCGCCATCTGGTGGTCGTCGACTTTGAGAATGGCATAGCCCTGTTTTACTCGGATGACATCAGTAATCTCGCCCGTTTTCATGGCGAAGGTCCGGTCTTCAAGTTCTTTCGCTAGTTTGCCGCGCTCGAAAGTCCCAAGCGCGCCGCCATCGGCAGCAGAGGGCCCGTCGGAATACTTTTTCGCAATGTCTTCGAAACTGCCGCCGTCCCGGAGTTGCTTCAGGATGTCCTTGGCTTTGGCCTCGGCGGCGCTGAGAGCGTCAGTATCGGCCGCTTGTTTAGCCGCACTATCCAGCGGAGTTTGGGGGGCGGACCCTGAGCTCGCAGCATTGGGATCGGGCGCTGGAGGGGCCGCCTTCGGGGTGATCAAAATTTCGCTCAGACGGATGAACTCCGCGTGTTGCATCTCGTCTTTGTGGTCATCGTAGAATTTCTGCTCTTCTTCCTTGCTGATGGAGAGATGACCTCCGACTTCTTCGCCGATTACTTTTCGCGTGATGATCTGATTTTTCTGCGTCTGCTTGAAATCTTCCCAGGAGATTCCCTGTTTTTCAGCTTCCTTCTCCAAGGCTTCCATGGAATCAAGCTTCATGTCCTTGCGCATCTGGTCGAGTTGCTTGATCAGGTCAGTATCGGCGCTGATGCCCAGGTCCTTGCCTTTTTCCAGCAGGAGCTGTTGGTCGATGAGATCCCGAAGCACGTCCTTCTCGCGCTCGGTGTAGGTCTTGTCCGCGTTATTGGGGTCCTGCTGCTTGACTTCATCGCGGAGCTGGTCTTTGCTGCGCGCGAACTCTGACTTGGTGATGATCTGATTGTTAACGCGAGCAATGATTTCTTCGACGACTTGGCCAGCCGCGAGAGCGGGCATGCAAGCCAAAGGAATTAGGGTCAATAGAAGTCTTCTCATAGAGTCTCTGGGCCGCCACGCTTGCTGAGCTTGCGGTAAGGAGGTTGGCCTGGGCCGATGTCGGTATTTTACATCCTTTGTGCAGCTTTTGGCCGGACCATTCCACCGTAGCCAAGTCACGGTGCCGGATAGATCCTTCGCACAGCGCGGGCCAACCCCTAACTATGACGCGAACACAGTCAAGTAAGTTGGCCGGGATCGATCACGCGTTGCGAACTAAAGCCAGCGCTGTACGGTCGTCGCACATGGGACCTTTACCTGAAAACTCGGCGACAGCTTCCAGGACAGAGTCGCACAGGGGTCGGGCAGCATTTGCAGCGGCGGACTGGCAGACATCCTTGACCCGCTCGAGGCCGAAACCGCCTGAGTGGCGGTTGCCGTAACCTTCACAATCGACTACTCCGCGAGAAACCACGAGCAGAGAGGCTTGTTTGGCCATGCCTACAGTTGGCGCTTCGCAGGTTGCATGAGAGAAGAGTCCGAGGGGGAGGCCTGTGGGGGCCAGTTCAGCGATTCCCGTTGCGTCGCGGAGAAGGGCGGGGGTATGTCCGGCATTGGTGTAGCAGAGCGTTCCGAACTGTTCGTGATAGCAGGCAATAAAAGCGGGACAGGAGTGGACGCCGCAGCACACATCAATCAGCCGCCGATTGATCCGGAGGCACAGTTCGGTCATGGCATCAGATTCGTTGATGTCACGCGGCGAAAACAGCTGCGCTCCGACGGTGCGGAAGACCTCTTGCGCGGCGACCAGGAGGTTTCGGTTGTCCTCACGGCGTCCGGCAACATCGAGCAACCCAATCAGAACGCGATCGGAACTGACGCGAATCGAGTCGTAAAAATCTCCGGCGACACGCTTTCCGACGAATACGGCAGCGATGTCGGCACCGCCGATTTTCGGAAAGACGGTTGGGACTGGCTCCATTACGCTGGGGGCCGCGGCATCTGAGTGAAAGCGAGAAAGCATGGCAGAAAGGCTCAGAGGCGAAACTAGCATAGGAATGACGGGGCGGCAACCATCGGCCCCATTGCCACTATTGGATTCATCGGCGGCGCTGCCGATTCCTTAAGTTTATTCTCCGTATTTGTCTGTCAGATATCTGGTGAGGTCAGACTCGAGCTGGCCGTAGTCGGAATGAATGGTCGCGCGAAGGGAAGCTTCGGTGGAACTGCCTTGGCTGATGCGCTGGAGGATGCGTTGGATGTCGCTCATGCCGTATGAGTCGTTGATGTAGGAGACAGCAGCCAGCGATTCGGCATAAGCGACATAGGCTTGTGCGCCGGAAAACTGCAGGAAACTGCCTTCCAGAACATTCAAAGGAATGTTGTGCTGTGCCTTGAAAAGCTGCGCGAGTTGACGCCCTGCGCCGCCGAGGCTTCTCGGTTCGAGAAGCTGCGCAATGCCTTCGTGTAACCAGGGCGGGCAGCGTCCGCCAGAGAGTTGCGCGATGAAGGAGTGCGCAAGTTCGTGTTTAAGCACGTGGGCGAGTTCCGGTGTGAGTGAACTGAGGCCGCTGATCGGGATGCGCAGTTTGCCGTCATTCATCGCGCCAGACCATGTTGGTGCATGGGTGACATCGAAAAATGCTTGTTCGGTATAGAGCGTCACCAGAATATTGTCGCGTGGCGGATTGCCGAGATCACGAACCAGGTCGTCGTAGTCGGCTTCGAGTACCTGAAGAATCTGCGCACGCAGTGTTTCCGAGGTCTGGCGGCCTTCGTAGTGCAGGGTGAAATGGACGCTCTCGCCCTGGGAAAACTCGGACTCGGCATTTTGCTCGCGCTGGGCCTTCGACAAGAACTGCTGCACCTTGGAATCGGGGCGGAGTTCGAGAGACCGCTTCCAGGAAACGATTGCCTCCTTGGTGTGATCGGAGGCGAATTGGGCGTAACCCAGCATCGTATAGGCGTCGGGCGATTCGGGGGCGGAGCGCACGGCGCGCTGCGCGTAGCTTACGGCTTGACTGGCGTTTCCGGTGCGAACGAGCACGGCAGCGTAATAAATAAGGATGGTGGAATTGTCCGCTTGATACCGGAGGGCGTTTTCAAAGTATTGCCGGGCCTGGGCGATGTTGCCGTGATCGAATTCAAACTTTCCGGCAATGAAGTCGGCGGTCGCGCTCAGCTCGGAATTTCCCTTGCTCTCCAGCTGGGAGAGAGCAGTCGTGTCGATCTTGCCTTCTTTGACTATCTTGCCGACAAGATCGCCCTCGTTCGCGAGGGTGTCGGGTGGTGCGAAAGCCGACAGATCAGCTGTCTTCCCTGCGCCCGATGAGTGCGCCGGCAATCCACCCGCCTCGACGTGGTCGACAGAAGACTTCGGGATTGCGTAGGTGTCCTCGCCAATCTCATACTCGTATCGGTTGCCGTTTTCGCGCACACTGTCGGCGACAATGGTGCGGCCGTTCTTGAGATGGATGGTGTCTGCCCATGCGCCCGTCAGGGCTGGAGTGAGCAATAGCGCGAAGAAGGTGACACGTAACCGCATTAAGGCGCATTCTAACAACGGAGAATCAGGCAACCTACGTGACGAAGGTACTACTCACGATTCGATCCCTGTTGGCGGCGGTGATTTGGATAGCTCTTTGCCCACCAGGCGCTGCCGCGACGACTCCAGTGACGCCGGAAAAGCCAGCCGAGAATCTCTATCTGCAACTGGGAAAGGTTGGGCTCGATCTTTCGCGCATATATCAGGTGCGGGGGGCGTCCCTGAGCCGGGGAGCGATACAGATCAGCCTGGAAGACGGGACGATTGGCTTCACTCAAGACGTGATGGGCCGGATCACTGGCGCGTTTTTTGAGGGTGAGGGAGAGATTCTTTTGGCGCCTCCCAACCAGGTCGAACGCAGATCGATGAGTCTGTTCACGGGCATGGCGATTCTGGAGGAGCGGTTCGCGACGGCATACTTCAGGTTTAATGATGAAACTGCAGCGGAATTGAAATCGGATCTGCGCGAAACCGAGAACGGGCAAGAATTTGTGGATCGTTGGGGTGAGACGGCAAAGAACCTAGCGGGCGGCGACGCTATGCGGCTCCTGCTCACATTCAGCCGGATGCTTCCAACGAACGGCGGTTCCTGGGAAGCGGGGGTAGGCATCACGAGTGGGGCCAAGCCGGATCGGTTCCTTCACGCTCGATTGCAGGGAACCAAGCTCGGCGTCTTCGATGTGTACTTCGATTCCACCTCCGGAGAGCAAGTACTGGCAGGCCAAGCAAGAACCGCGGAAACCGGCGAAGCTTACTACGACATATGGACTTCATTCTCGCCGACTCAAACCACGGCGAGGCAGTCGCAACGCGAGCATGCCGCACAAGAAGAGGGGGCGAGCGCCCATGACGATCGAGTTGCGCTGAAGCAATTTGCGATCACGACGGAAGTTCTGCCGCCCAAGGAGATTCGTGCGCGGGCGGTTGTGCACTGTGAAGTTCGAGAGGGTGGCGCGAGAGCACTTCTTTTTGAACTGTCTCGATTCCTGCAGATCGAAAGTGTGGCGCTTGATGATAAGCCGGTTGAGTTTATCCATAATCCGGCGCTGGAAGGCTCGCAACTGGCGCGCCGCGGCAACGATGTTGTGGCCGTTATCATGCCCGAATTCTTGAAGACGGGACAGAAATTCGATCTGATATTTGTTTACGCGGGAGAGGTTCTGGCTGAGGCCGGGAGTGGGCTACTTTATGTCGGCGCCAGAGGAACCTGGTATCCGAACCGTGGACTGGAGATGGCTGCCTTCGATCTGCAATTCAGTTATCCGCAAGGCTGGACGCTGATTGCAACCGGGAAAGAGGCGCCATTTGCCACCCGGAGCATCGCAACTACGAGTGGGCAGCAGACATCGCGTTGGATATCGGATCGCCTGATTCCGGTGGCTGGGTTCAATCTCGGCAAGTACCGCGAAGCCATTACGAAGGCGGGAGAGGTCGAGGTTGAGACCTACGCAACCCAGAGTGTGGAACGAGACTTTCCAAGGCCGCCGATCCAAGTCATCGAGCCGATGCGTCCGAATCCGACTCAGCATGCTCCGAAGCTGTTGGTTCCCACTCAACCGACTCCGGCGCTGAACGAAGTTACTGTGGGCGAGGCGGCTGCTCACGCGGTGCAATACTTTAGCGACCGCTTTGGCCCATTTCCCTACAGTCATCTGGCATTGACGCAGATGCCCGGCAGAGAAAGCCAGGGATGGCCCGGGCTCATCTTCCTTTCTTCTTACGCATTCCTGGATCGGCAGGGCCGTGAACTGTTGCATTACCCTCCGCCACGGATGCTCCTGATGGAGTCCGTCCCAGCGCACGAAACCGCCCATCAATGGTGGGGAGATCTGATCCCCTGGGCTAGTTACCGCGATCAATGGTATTCCGAGGCGCTGGCGAATTACTGCGCGCTGATGATGGTTCAGGAGAAAAATCCTGAAGGCTTTCGTCAGGTCATGGATATGTACCGGCGTCAATTGCTGGAGAAGAATTCTGACGGCGTTGCGCCCATGGATGCCGGACCGGTGACCCTTGGAACCCGGCTGCTCTCGTCGCGATTTCCCGGCGGATACGAAACGATCAGCTATGGGCGCGGAGCGTGGCTCTTCCATATGTTGCGCACCATGTTGAACGATGCGGCAAGGCAGGAAGGCAAGTCGGGCGGCATGGGCGCCGACGAGGCCTTCGTGGGAGCATTGCGCAAAGTTCGCCAACGCTACGAAGGACGAATGATCAGTACGCGGGAACTGTTGGACGTTTTTGCAGAGGACCTTCCGCCGGCGTTGAGGTACGAAGGCAAGAAATCGCTGGACTGGTTTCTGGATGGCTGGATCAACGGTACGTCCCTTCCGAGCTTGGAGTTGAAGGGAGTAAAGTTTACTGCAAAGGGATCCTCTTCGATTGTGAGCGGGACGATCTTGCAGAAAGACGCGCCGCTGGATCTGATAACTTCAGTGCCTGTATATGCCGTGCTTGGGGGGAAACAATTGGTTCTGCTGGGACGCGTTCTTGCCGACGGTGAGGAGTCTTCGTTCCGGCTATCGGCTCCGGCGGGCACGCACAAGATCGTGTTGGATCCTTACGAGACAGTATTGACCCGTCCGAAATAGTGGCGACAGTGCATATCGATTCATGGTGATGAGGCTTGCGCATCGCCGGCTCTAAGCCCGTCGGCGGCGCCGGGTAGCGTGAATAATATGTGCGGGGATATCTGACAGTGATAGCACGTGCGTCAGTACGCCGAGTTGAGCGCAGACGCGGGGCATGCCATACACGGCGCAACTGGCTTCATCTTGCCCGAACGTGAGTCCACCTTGGCGGAAGATGGCGCTCATGCCGGCAGCTCCATCCGATCCCATTCCAGTCATAATGACAGCGAGGGCGCGGTTCTTAAAGAGTTCGGCGATGGAGTTCATAAAAAGTGAACCGTCCTTAATCGAACAGCCCAGTCTAGTTAGAAAACACTCAAGTTCAGCCGGATACTGCGTCACACCAAGGTATGGGGTTGCGGAATTGGGCCTCAGTTTCAAATGGGGAACCGCGAGGGGTACTAGGCCCGGAGTGTTGTCCGAACCTGAACGGCCAATAGCTCCATCCTTCGCCCAACATGGATAATTCATGATGGGCTTGTGCCGATTGGAGTGAGTTCTTGCGCGTTTTGAGTTTGGGGACCCTGAAATCCCTGTTTATCCCGGGCGGAGTTTGGCTGTTGGGGGTAGTGCTGCTGGTCTACTCTGGCTGGCTGACCCTGGCCTTGCCTGTGCTGAGCTTTGTCTGCTACTGCGCGATTGCGGGAGGGATGCTGCTTGCGTGGAGATTTCATTCCAGCCGTATCTTCTTATCGTTATTAGTAATCTTTCTGGCGCAACAGGCGGAAGCTGTTTCTGCGGGACAGCCGCCTTTCATTCCGGCCACCCTAGTAGCGCTCGCCGTTCTTGTGCCGGTGAATTTGGTTTTGATCGCGATCATGCACGAGCGCGGCTTTACCGTTGAATCGGTGGCGCCCGTGGTTTTATTCCTGTTCGTACAATCCTTAACCCTCACTGTGTTCTGCGGTGCTGCCGTCCGCACGCGTAGCCTTTCGATTCCGGTCGTCCTACCGCGCTACGCCATTGTGGTCATGGCCTCGGCTGCCATCTTCTTGAGTGTGCGATTCCTGCTCAATCGGAAGCCAATTGATAGTGCGTTGCTGTGGTCTTTGAGCGCCTTCTTTCTCGCCCTGCGCTCTGCGGCTTTGACGCGGATGTCGATGGCGTATTGGGCTACTTCGGCGTGTATCCTGGCAACCGCCGTCATCGAGAATTCTTACCTGCTGGCGTATCACGATGAACTGACGACGCTACCCTCGCGGCGCGCATTTAATGATGCGCTACTGCGATTGAAGTCCCCCTACTCCATCGCGGTGGTCGATATCGATCATTTCAAGCGGTTCAATGACACGTACGGGCACGACACCGGCGATCAAGTCTTACGATTGGTCGCGGCCAACCTGGGACGTGTCACGGGAGGAGGGCAGGCTTACCGTTGCGGTGGCGAGGAATTCAATATTGTTTTCCCGGGTAAAACGACTGCTGAAGTCCTGCCACATCTGGAGAAGCTGCGTGAAACGGTGGCGAGGTCTGAGTTTCGTATGCGCGGCAAGGACGACCGGCGACAGGTTCCGCGTGGACCCGATCGCCGCAACCAACGTAATCGTGCTCGCATTCGAAAGGGAGACGCCATTCGACGGCTCGCCGAAGGCAAGCCATCCTCTGTGCTGTCGGTGACCATAAGCATCGGGGTGGCGACCGCCGCCACCGAAAGATCCAGCCCAGAGACGGTGCTGGAATCTGCAGATAAGGCTCTCTACCGGGCGAAGGCAAACGGACGAAATCGGGTCGAAGCAGCCACGTCTTCGCAGCGGCGCATACGCAGCAGAGCGGCAGGGATTGCTTAGGAACTCCGAACAGGTTGGAGAAGTCACGTGCGGGCCGGACCGTCGACCGTTGGACGGGAAGTGTGACGGTCCGGTTCCGTACGTTTCGCAAGCACCGCAGGCCGTGCGGTCAGCCGGCGGTCGTAGGTGAGATCGGGCGCTTCCGGCCGGTGCCCCCGCATGCGGGACATTTCATCCGGATAAAAGCTACACCCTCGGACTTCCCGTTCAAGTCCACGGGTTTCGCGACATATCCAGAACCGCCGCAGGTCGGGCAGTCTTCCGGAGCCACTCCTTCTCCCCCTCGTGTTACCGGAGATTGTCGCCCAGAGGCAAGGGATTTCTGCTAAAGATCGTTTTCCGTTACGAATCCCGAACAAAATGCCCGGATCTCGCTAGCCAAGCGCTATTCAGCCACGATTCGCGTCCAGGCACAGGGCAGCGCGCACACGGAAGTGTTTACTCCATCGATTCCGTCGAGGAGGGGCCTACTCAAGATTTGACACTTCAGTTTCGTAGGGAAGGGGTTCTCCGAATTCGAGCTTTCGATGCCGCCAGTCACACCTGCAGCTTGAAGATTCTCTCCATCCGCATCCATTTCTCTCCCAGCTTTGCTTGCGGGAGAGCTTTCTGGAATTTCCACATAAGGTTTTCCCACTCCTGCACTTTTGGATTGCGGCGGTCGGCTTCAGTCTTGGCTTCGAAAGAGAATTCTTCGGTGACCTCCATGATCATGAACATGCGTGTGCCAAGCAGATAGATTTCCATGTCCAAGATGCCGGAATCTTTGATGCTTTGAACGATCTCAGGCCAGACCTGCTCGTGATAGCGCTTGTATTCGGCGATGAGCTTCGGATCATCCTTGAGATCGAGAGTGAGGCAGAAGCGACGATGCATTTAAACCTCTCCGGCCGGTACCGCCGCAGCCGTTTCCATGGCGACGGAAGGAGAAGGCCGGTATCCCCGGATTGCAAAATAGAGGACGTAAGCATGGCACACCAGTGGAACCAAGAAAGCACGCTGGATGTTCCACGCATCGGAGATCCGTCCCATGATTACGGGACAGACAGCCCCCCCAATGATGGACATGACGAGAAGGGACGAGCCGAGTTTGGTGTAAGGGCCGAGGTTTTTGATACTCAGCGCGAAGATGGTCGGGAACATGATGGAGTGGAAGAAGCCGAGCAACACGATGGCTGCAACGGTTGGCACGCCCGAGCCGAGCAAAATGATCGTCAGCGAGAGCAACGAGCAAGCGGCAAAGATGCTGAGCAACCGGCTAGGAGCGATCTTGTGCATTATTGCCGAACCGGAGAACCGTCCAAGCATGAAACCAAACAAATGTGCCTGCAGAAAGCGAGCCGCAACCTTTTCATGCGTTCCCGTCAAGGTGAACTCACTGAACCGGATGATGAAGCTGGCAACTCCTACTTGTGCGCCGACGTAGCAAAACTGCGCCACCACACCCTTGATGAGATGCGGGAATGCCAAAGTTCCACTGAGCTTAGAGTTGCCACTCCCTGAGTCTGCGCCTGCCGACTCCTTAATTTCCGGCAGTTTCGTCAGGAAGATTAAGCCACCGATAAAGAGGAAAATTGCGGTGATGACCAGGTAAGGTGTCTTCACCATGTTCGCTTCAGAAATACGGTAGTTCAGCAGTTGCGTCGGCGACATCGCCGCCTGCTGCGCCGGTGTGTACTCGATGCCGGAAAGAATGAATTTTGAACCCAGCAGTGCGACCAGAAAAGCGCCCGTGGCGTTGAACGACTGCGCCAGATTCAATCTCTGCTCGGAGCTTTCCACCGGACCGAGTGTGGTCACGTACGGATTGGCTGCTACCTCAAGCACTGACTGACCGCACGCCATCACAAAGAGCGCAAACAGGAAGAATGCGTAAACGCGTACCGAGGCGGCGGGAATGAACAGAATCGTTCCCGTCGCGCAAACTGCGAGCCCCATCAGGATTCCGCGTTTGTAGCCGATCCGCTGCATGATCCAGCCTGCGGGCAACGCGGCCAGGAAATACCCGCCGAAGAATGCCAGTTGTATCAGGGAAGACTGGAAATCGCTCAGCCCGAAGGCCTTTTTCAAATGCTGAATCAGCACGTCGTTCAGGTTGACCCCGATCGCCCAGACGAAGAACAAACTCGTCACCATAGCGAGTGGGACGAGGTAGCGACGTTCTGTGATTGGCGTGGATTTCGTCATTTTCTATTCTCAGCGGAGTTGCTATGTCAGCGCACGATCCAAGTGCACGTAGCCGCCATCGACGAACAAGTGCTGGCCTGTTGTATGGCTGGACTTTGCCGAGAGGAGAAAGACAACCATCGAGGCGATTTCTTCCGCGGTGGTCATTCGCTTCTCCAGGGGAATCTTCGACAGGATTATGTTCAGCTTCTCCTCCGGATTCGGAAATGTGTCCAGCCAACTTCGATAAAGCGGCGTCATCACCTCGGCGGGAATCACCGTATTGACCCGGATTCCGTAGGGCAACAGTTCCGCAGCCCACTCGCGAGTGAGCGCCATGATCGCTCCCTTCGATGATGCATAACCTGAAGTGCTGCCCTGGCCGGTAACGGCGGTCTTCGAGCCGACGTTTACTATCGATCCGCGCGCTCGTTTCAGATGCGGCAGGCTGTAATGCGCCATGCTGTAGTAATGAACGAGGTTGCGATTCAGCGAAGCCACGTACTCTTCCGGGCTCCCCTCTTCGAGGCCCACTTTATCGTTGCGTCCGGCGTTGTTCACCAGGGCATCGAGCCGTCCAAACTCTTTTACCGTCTGGGAGATCGATTGCGCACAAGCTTCGGCCGTGCTGAGATCAACGCTGATCAGACCACACCGGGAGCCACCGCTCGTGATTTCAGACTGCACCTTCTTGCCGGCTTCGGCGTCACGGCCCACGATCACCGGCACCGCGCCCTCGGCAGCACATGCATGAACTATGGCCGCTCCAATCCCCTTCGCGCCGCCGGTCACGATCACAACCTTGTCTTTCAGTTGGAGATCCATGCTTAGCCCCGTAGATTGAAAAACCCGCCA
This sequence comes from Terriglobia bacterium, assembly GCA_020073385.1. GTDB lineage: Bacteria > Acidobacteriota > Terriglobia > Terriglobales > Acidobacteriaceae > Sulfotelmatobacter. The sequence goes on from JAIQFH010000036.1 coordinate 102,925, forward strand.
TCGAGAGGATAGTCTGCGCCAGTAATAAAGGATGCTTCGTCAGAACACAAAAACAGCGCAAGCGACGCGACTTCGCCCGGTTCGGCCATCCTTCCAATCGGCTGCGACTTCGCCAGCTTCCCAAACATCTCCTGCTCGCGTCCCGGATAGGTTTTCTTCAGGTAATCGTCGACAAACGGTGTGTGCACTCGCGCGGGAGAGATGCAATTGCAGCGGATGTTGTGTGCAAGATAGTCGCGCGCGACGGAGTACGTCATTGCGATCACCGCACCCTTGGTCATCGAGTAGGCAAAGCGATCAGCCAGCCCCGCGGAGCCGGCAATCGACGCCATGTTAAGGATGACTCCTCCTCCGTTGTCGCGCATGTGCGGCATGATGGCGTGCATGCAGTTGTAGAACCCCTTGATGTTGACCCGGACGAGACGATCAAAATCTGCCTCTGTCGTGCTCTCGACGGTTCCGATGTGCGAGACGCCGGCATTATTCACGAGAATGTGAATCCGTTCCCTGCCGACTAAATCAGCGAAGGCAGCGTTCACCTGTGACTGGTCGGTTACATCGCAAATGTGGATCGAGGCGTCACCACCATTCTTTCGAATCTGCTCGCTAGTGATTGAGGCACCTTCCTGGTTTACGTCCAGAATGCGAATACTCGCGCCATGGGCGGCAAATTTCGACGCGATGGCTTGGCCAATTCCACTACCCGCGCCCGTGATCACGGCGACTCTGCTGTCGAGCCGAAATTCGCGTCCGAGATCCTTGCGGTCGCTCAGAGTGAAACGCCTCGCTTCCAGGGAATGAAATCTTCCTGCGCTTTCATCTCAGCCTTCGTCCGGATCTCCCCGCTCGCAACCTTGACCACGAAATCGAGGATGGCCTCCCCCATCTGCTCGATCGTCTGCGCGCCTCCGATGATAGAGCCGGTATCGACATCAATAATGTCGTGCATGCGTTCGGCCAAATTGGAGTTCGTCGAAAGTTTCACCACCGGCGTGATGGGATTGCCCGTAGGCGTGCCGAGACCCGTCGTGAACAAAACAACGCTCGCGCCGGCTCCAACCTGCGCCGTGACACACTCCACATCATTTCCCGGAGTGCATTGCAGGTTGAGGCCTGGTTCGGTCGAATACTCGGGATAGTCGAGCACCGCGGTGACCGGCGACTTGCCGCCTTTCTTCGCTGCTCCCGCCGATTTCATCGCATCGGTCAGCAGTCCGTCTCGCATGTTGCCCGGTGAAGGGTTCATTTCGAAAGCCGAGCGCACCGCGGCGGCTCGCGCCGCGTAATCCGTCATCAGCTTCATGAATCGATCGCCGACTTCTTTGTTCCGTCCGCGATTGATCAACTCCTGTTCAACACCACACAACTCAGGGAATTCAGACAGGATGGTTCGCGCTCCCAAAGCTGAGAGCACATCTGAAGTGTGCCCGATGGCAGGGTTCGCAGATATTCCGGAGAATCCGTCAGACCCACCGCACTTCAAGCCTACGCACAATTTCGAAAGAGGAGCGGTGGCGCGCTGCGCCTTATTAGCATCCGCCAACCCCAGAAACGTCTGGCGGATTGCGTCCGTCATCATCGCTGACTCGGAGCCGCTCTTCTGTTGCTCGAAGATGAACAGGGGTTTGTCAAATCGCGGATTGCGTTTGCGAATCTCCGATTGGAGTATTTCGATCTGCGCATGCTGGCAACCCAGACTGAGCACTGTCGCTCCGGCCACATTCGGATGATGAATATATCCAGCCAGCAGCCCGCAGAGATTGTTGGAGTCTTCCCGCGTCCCACCGCAGCCGCCTTCATGCAGCAGGAAGCGGATGCCGTCGACATTTTCGAACAGGCGCTGGTGGGAAGGAATCCTCGGCTGATCCGCGGTCAGTTGCTGGCCCGACTCTTTGAGCTTGCCTTCGCGATAGAGTGTGGCCAGTTCCGCGACCTGCCGCCGGTACAGTTGCGGGGCCGCAAATCCCAGTTCCTCTTCGAAGGCCTGCTTCAACACCTGAATGTTCTTGTTTTCGCAAAAGACCAGGGGCACAACTAGCCAGTAATTCCGCGTGCCCACCTGCCCGTCGGATCGTCGATAACCCTGAAATGTGGAACTGCTCCAGCGCGAGATTTCTGGCGGCGACCAGGGGAACGGTTCCGATTGCTGATGAAAGCTTGCGGCCTGATGACGAATGTTGCCGACGGTCAGAAGCTCTCCGGCAGCAATCGGCTTGACGGCTTGTCCCACCAGGACCCCATACATCACAACGCGATCGCCCTGCGCAAGGTCAGTCGTGGCAAACTTATGCTTCGCTGGGACAGCAGACTTCACAGCGTGCTGCCGCCCAGCCCATTCGACGCTCTCCTCCTGCTGCAGGTCCACGAGCGCAACCAGGACGTTGTCGCGGGAATCGAGTTGCAGCACGCGGGATCTCATGGAATGCACGATCCGAAAATACTGGATGCTGGGCAGTGTAAACGTTTGCGGAATGAGTCGCAATTCGGGCTCAGTGCAATTGCAAGCCGGTTTTATGCCTTGAGTTTCCAGAAGCGGCACGCATTCTCACCCAGCACCGCTTCGCGGATCTCAGCAGGGTGACGCTTAAGATAGTCCTTCACAACATCCATAGTTCGACTATACGAACCAGCCACCAGGCATACAGGCCAGTCGGAGCCAATCATGAGCCGGGATGTCCCGAATGTTTCAAATGCAATGTCCAAGTAGGGAGTGATGTCCTCCGGCTTCCAGCGCTGCCAGTCGGCTTCGGTGACCAAGCCCGAGAGCTTGCAGAACACATTCGGAAAAGCCGCCAGACGCCGAATTCCAGCAGCCCACGTTTCAATCTCTCGACTCTTGATCGCAGGCTTGGCGAGGTGATCGAGCACAAAACGCTGCCTCGGAAATCTCTCGACAAATTCCGCCGCCACTGGAAGATGTTTCGCGTAGATGAGGATGTCATAGGCCAGGTCGAATTCTTCCAGCGACGCGATGCCCCGAAGAAAATCCTGGCGCAAGAGGAAGCGGTCGTCCGGTTCGGACTGCACAATGTGACGGATGCCTACCAGCTTAGGATTTCTGGTGAACTCGCTAAGCAGAGTGCGTAGGTCGGGAGAACGCAAATCTACCCATCCAACCACTCCAAGAATTTTGGATGACCGGTCCGCCAACTCCAGCAGCCAGCGAGTCTCTTCCAGCGTCTGCCGTGCCTGAACTGCGACCGATCCCTGGAACTTGTTGTGTTCAAGCTCGGGTTCCAAGTCCTCGGTCAGGAAGTCTCGACGTACCGCGGCCATCGAATCGTCGATCCACTCGTATTCGGCCGGGTTGTATTTCCAGAAGTGCTGGTGAGCGTCAACGCGCATGGGTCAAGATGAAAGAGCGGAAGCAACAGGAACCACATCGCTAGAGTTGGACTTCTCGATTCGATCGACAGTCGATCGGGCGAGGCTTACAACAACCGCTTTCGAAGTCGGAGTATTACTTCTGAGCGCAACGCTGCCGATTGGCACTAGCACGTTCGCTTCAGGGAAATAAGTTGCCACGCATCCTCTGGGAATGTCATACGGCACTGCGAGGAAACAGGCTGCCTCCCGGGTTTCTTCTCTGCCGTTGTTTTTGAAATGACTCGTAATGTCGAGTCGATCCTCGGCCTGCCAGCCTTGCTGCTTCATATCCTCCGGGTTGATCAATACCACTCGGCGTCCTTTGAAAATCCCACGATAACGGTCGTCGAGCCCGTAAATGGTTGTGTTGTACTGATCGTGGCTGCGCAGGGTGGTCATCAGGAATTGACCTGGTTCCACGTTCAAGGGCTCTATCTGAGAAACGGTAAAGGTCGCCTTTCCCGTCTTCGTCTTGTATTCATTGTCCCGCGCGGCATTCGGCAGATAAAAGCCGCCTCTTTGACGCACCCGCCGATTCATATCCTCGCAACCGGGTACGATTTGTGCGATCAGTTCGCGAATCCGGTCATAGTCTTCGACCAGATGCATCCAGTTCGCGCTGGACTTCTTCCCCAGCGTGGCGACCGCCAATCTTGCGACTATCACTGGTTCGCTGAGCAATTCATTGGAAGGTGGTTCCAGATTCCCCCTCGACGAATGGACGATCCCCATGGAGTTTTCCACGCTCACGAACTGCAGACCCGCAGTTTGCACGTCGCGATCGGTGCGGCCGAGACAAGGCAAGATCAGAGCCTGCTTCCCGGTAATCAAATGAGCTCGGTTCAGCTTCGTCGAAACATACACCGTCAGATCGCAGCGTGACAAAGCTTCTGCCGTAAAGTCCGTGTCTGGCGTAGCAGAGAGGAAATTTCCGCCCATTGCAAAGAACACTCTCGCATCACCCCGGTGCATGGCCTTGATCGAATCCACAACGTCCCAGCCATGCTTGCGGGGAGGCTCAAATCCAAAATTGTCGCGGAGTTTGTCGAGGAAGCTGTCAGGCATTCGTTCCCAAATGCCCATCGTTCGGTCGCCTTGAACGTTTGAATGCCCACGCACGGGACAGACCCCGGCGCCCGGCCGGCCCATATGCCCAACAAGAAGCATAAGATTCACGATTTCCTGAATCGTCGCGACTGCCTGCCTCTGTTGGGTCAACCCCATAGCCCAGCAGGCGATCATTGCCTTCGACCTCATCACAACTTCAGCAATCTCTCGAATCTGAGGCCGAGGCACGTCGCTTTGCTCGACGATTTCTTTCCACGAAGCCGCTGAGATTGCGTCTCGGAACTGTTCGAATCCCGCCGTTTTCTGCTCAATGAAGATTCGATTGACTATGCTTCCTGGCCGTTTTGCTTCTTCTTCGAGAATCTCTTTGCAAACGCCCTTGAGAAACGCCAAATCGCCGCTGAGGCGAACCCGCACGAAGTGTTTAGCGATCTGGGTTCCAGGACCCAGCAAATGAAGAACGTCTTTCGGATGCTTGAACCGGGTCAGCCCAACCTCAGCCAGCGGGTTCACGCTGACAATGGTTGCTCCCCGGCGGGCGGCACGCTGCAGGGTCGCCAGCATGCGGGGATGGTTGGTCCCGGGATTCTGTCCAATGATAAGGATAGTGTCAGCCCGGTCGAAATCTTCGAGTTTAACCGTACCCTTTCCGACACCGATTACTTCTCGCAAAGCAAGGCCCGACGATTCGTGGCAGAGGTTGGAGCAGTCGGGCAGGTTATTCGTGCCGAACTGTCGGACAAATAGTTGATAAAGGAACGCTGCCTCGTTGCTGGTGCGGCCGGATGTATAAAAAATTGCCTGATCGGGACTGCTAAGCCCATTCAGCTCATCCGCGATCATCGCGAAAGCCTCATTCCAGGAAATCGGCTGGTAATGATCGCTTCCCGATCGCAAGACCATGGGATGCGTCAATCGGCCCTGATGCCCAAGCCAATAATCGGATTGCTTCGCGAGGTCCGGAACACTCCAAGTGTGGAAGAATTCTGGAGCGCAACGCTTTGTGGTTGCCTCCTCGGCGATGGCTTTTACACCGTTTTCGCAGTATTCGTTGAGTGAGCGCTCATGATCCGGATCGGGCCAGGCGCAGCCCGGACAATCGATTCCATCGAATTGATTGAGGTGAGTGAGTGCAGCGATGCCGCGGACCAGCCCAGGTTCTTTGATTGTGAACTCCGCAGCTTTAAGGACAGATTTGAGCCCGGCTGCGATGCGCGCTGGCGGAGACACTTGAATCGTTTCCGAATCGACTGGAGGCTGGGACGCTCGAGGATTCGTGCGCTCGGCCGCTTCCTTCACAGAGCGGCTCTCGGATGCAGGTGTTGTTTTGCTCACGAAGCTCCCCAGTTGGAACTAGTCTACGACAGAAGTGATTTCCGCCATTGTTACCAACGATCCTCTGGTTTAGAGTATCGGGGTTGTTCGCACCGCAGCGCCCTCGGATTCTCAAGCAGCCGGGGACCAAGGGCGTGAGGAGGAACAGTGAATCCCACCAAACGGTCTCATTCATCGCATCTGCTCTCCCGACGAGAGTTCTTAGCCCAAAGCGCAACTGCTGCCGCAGGTTTCTCCATCGTTCCGCGACATGTGTTAGGCGGCTTTGGATATGTCCCGCCCAGCGACAAGGTCAACATTGCCTTCATTGGAGTGGGCGCTCAAGGCCTACGCGTCATGCTTCATTTTCTGCGCGAGACTGACGTGCAAGGCGTGGCCGTGTGCGATGTCAACAAAGGCAGCGCCGGATACCCGCAATGGAGCGACCACGAGTTCTGCAATTCCGTGCGCAAGTTGATTGGAGTCGATAGCGGTTGGGACTGGCTTAGCCCCGACCAGCCTATTAAACTCACCCATTCGCTCCAGGTCACCAGCGGCGTGGCCGGACGCGAGCCCGCCCAAAAGATCGTCGAAGGCTACTACGGAGCGCAAAAGCGTTCAGGCCAATACAAAGGATGTTCGGCTTACAACGACTTCCGCGAATTGCTCGAGAAGGAGAAAGATGTAGATGCTGTCGTCGTGTGCACGACGGATCATCTGCATGCAGCGATTTCGGCTGCGGCGATGAAGAAACGGAAACACGTTTTCTGTCAGAAGCCGTTAACACACACGATCTACGAATCACGGCGCATCGGCGAGATTGCTCGCGAGACTAGAGTGGCGACGCAGATCGCTGTTGCGAATCAAGCTTCGGAAGATACCCGGCTGCTTTGCGAGTGGATCTGGGACGGCGCCATCGGACCCGTGCGCGAGGTCATCAATTGGTCCAGCCGGCCATTCTGGCCGCAGGCAGTTGAGCGTCCCAAAGAGTCGGAGCCTGTCCCGGAAGGTCTCGATTGGGATCTTTGGCTCGGCCCCGCTCCGGAGCGTCCCTTCAATCATGCGTACCTGCCCTTCGTCTGGCGCGGGTGGACCGACTTCGGTTGCGGCTCGCTTGGCGACATGGGCTGCTACAGCTATGACACCATCTTCCGCGTGATGAGACTCGAAACTCCCGTCAGCGTCGAAGCAAGTTCGACCGATCGCTACGATGAAACTTATCCGCAGGCCGAAATCATTCGCTATGACTTTGACGCCCGCGGCGACATGCCGCCCTTGCGCTTCACCTGGTACGATGGCGGTCTCAAGCCGGCGCGCCCGCCAGAGCTGGAAGAAAACCGCCCGTTCCGCGGAGAGCCTGACGAAGACGAAGGCCTGCTCTTCGTAGGAGATCGCGGAAAGATTCTCTGCGGATTCAATGGGAAGGATCCGAAGATCATTCCTCAGAGCAAGATGGATGCTTACAAACAACCCCCGAAAACGCTTCCGCGATCTCCGGGCAACGAGCGTGAGTGGCTTGACGCCTGCAAGGGCGGCAAGACAAAGCCGGGTGGGAACTTCGAATTTGAAGATCTGGTCACGGAGACCCTGCTGCTTGGGAATGTAGCCGTCCTTACCGGACAGAAACTTACCTGGGATCACGCAAATTTGAAGGCAAACAACTCCGACCTTGGGCAGAAATACATTCGCCCGGAACGCCGCAACGGATGGGAACTGTAACAAGGTCAGCCTGTCGAATAATAGGAGGCTTCCATGCCTGCAATCTCGAGAAGAGAATTCTGCAAGACCGCTACAACCTCAGCCGCCGCGGTTGGCTTGGTTTCCGCTGGAGTGCTGAAGCTGCGGGCAGACCCGCTGGGGCTGCCCATCGGCTGTCAGACCTGGCCCGTGCGGGAGATGATCGCCAAGGATTTTCCGGGAACTCTGAAGCAGCTTGCTGCAGCGGGATTTAAGAGCATTGAACTCTGCTCTCCTGCGGGCTACACGGAGTACGGTTTTGGCGGACTGACCAAGTACAAAGGAGCGGAACTCAAGAAGATCATCAATGATGCCGGTCTCACCTGCGTCAGTTCACACTTCGGGTTGGACGAACTTCGCAAAAATCAGGACGACCGCATCGCATGGGCAACAGATCTCGGCCTGACCCAGATGCTCGTCGCCAGCCTCGACGGGCCAAAGAAGCCGACCATGGACGACGTGAAACGCGCCGCCGACGAATACAACAAGATGGGTGAGAAGGCAGCTAAGGCCGGCATCCAGCAGGGTCTGCATAACGAAGAGTTTGAGACATCCACGGTTGACGGCAAACGCACGTATGACATTCTCTTTGAACTTCTGGATCCCAGACTAGTCAAGTTTCAGTTCCAGGTTTCCACCATTAGCCAGGGCTTCGACGCCGTGGAATACTTCAACAAGTATCCGGGCCGCTTCGTCTCTATGCACGTGCAGGGATGGTCGGCATCGGAGAAGAAGATCGTGCCCGTCGGAAAAGATACGCTGGACTGGAAAAAGATCTTCACCGCTGCCAAAACCGGGGGCATTAAGAACTACTTCGTCGAGATGAAGCTCGACATGATGAAGGATAGTGTCCCCTATTTGCATAACCTGCAGGTGTGAATGCTTAAGTCCCAAATCACAGGGGTGAGCCAGCGAAGTCAGATCGCTTTCACCTCGTAAGCCTTGTATTTTGTGTGACAAACAAAAAAGTCGCACCTCCTGTAATAATCCCACTTTCTCTCCGTCTTTAAGGGTGTGTAAGCAGCCAGACGGAGGAGTACCCTGCGAAGCGTATTGATAGAGGAACCGGCAATCGCCATTCCGCACGAACTCGAGCGGGCTTTTCGAGCGCATCACGGCTTGGTCTTCCGCACAGCCTACCGAGTCACCGGCAATGCGGCAGATGCCGAAGACGTGCTGCAATCTGTTTTTTTGCGTCTCCTCCGCCGGGCCCCCCAGTCCGACGCGATGGAGAACGAAGAGAGCTATCTCCGCCGCGCTGCCATCAATGCCGCCCTCGACGTGATTCGCTCACGCCAGTCCGACCGGACGGTTGAGCTGGTCGAGGTTCCCACGCGTGGTTCGGAGGGTGAAGTCACCGAGTTGCGGCAAGCGCTGGGACGAGCTCTCAGCAAACTCCAGCCCCGTTCGGCAGAAATCTTTACCCTTCGTTTTATCGAAGGACTCAGCAATCCCGAGATTGCCCGCATGCTTGGCATTTCACAAGTGCTGGTGGCGGTCACGGTATATCGCACCCGGCAACAGCTCCGCAAGGAGCTCGGAGAGTATCTAGGAGACAGGTCATGAAAAACGAGAAGTTCGATCGATTGTTGTCGACCATCCGGAACGAAAACGTGGATGAGAAGGTTGTCGCCCAGGCTAGCGGCCGGGTCTGGAAGTCGATGGCCGAGTCCGCGCCGGTTGCTGAACCAGATCGGCACACTCTGCGAAGTTGCGAAGATTTCCAGGCGCTCATTCCTGCTTATCTTGCAAAGGAACTGGCACCCGCGCGCGCCCTGCTGTTTGAAGATCACTTTCACTCCTGTGTCGCTTGCCGGCATGCTTTGGAGCGTGCGAGAGATGGAGAGCGGCAGCAGGTCTGGAAACTAAAGACCAATCGGCCGAGCGCGCTGCCCTGGCGCTGGGCGATGGGAGCGGCGACAGTCGCGGCAGTTCTTGTCGTGGCATTCGCATTCTCGAACGGGCTTCTTCCTGGGCAGCGTCCCGTACGCGCTGAGGTTCAGGCTGTTGAGGGCTCGTTGTATGCCGTGAACGGAGCGGATATGCAACTGATTCCTGCCGGATATCAGATCCGGAATGGCGATGAGATCCGCACGGCAAAAGGATCCACCGCAGTGGTTCGCCTTCTCGACGGCTCTCTGGTTGAGATGGGACCAAGGGCCGATCTGGCAGTATCGCGGCAGTGGAGAGGCACCACTGTTCATCTTCAGGGCGGACAAGTCATCGTGCAGGCCGCAAAGCAGCATGCTGGACGCCGGCTCTACGTCGCCACTGATGACGGATTGGTTTCAGTAAAGGGAACCATCTTCTCCGTGAATCGTGGAATCAAAGGTTCGCGTGTCGCCGTAGTCGAAGGCGTGGTCCGGGTCGACTTCGGAAATAACACTACCGACCTCACTGCTGGCGAGCAGGCCACATCGAGCGCCACGGTGTCTAAAGTTCCAGTGCAAAATGAGATCGCCTGGAGCCGAAACTCTGCCAAATATCTGGCTCTGCTCGGTGACTTTGCCGTTCTTCAGAAGCAGATCGCGGCCATTCCGGGGCCCGGATTGCGCTACAGCTCGGACCTTCTTCCACTCGTTCCCGACCACACGGTGGTGTATGCAGCCATCCCGAATCTGACGAACACGATCGGAGAGGCGAACCGCCTTTTCCATGACCGGCTGCAGCAGAGCCCCGCCCTGCGCGATTGGTGGAAGCAACAGCAAAAGGGACGCGGCCCGAAGCTGGAAGATGTTCTCGACCAAGTCAAGAATTTCAGCAGCTATCTTGGAGATGAGGTCGTGTTCGCCGCTGGAAAGGAAGGAACGACTTATACCGCTCCCGTCGTTCTCGCCAGAGTCCGCCAGCCCGGGCTCGACGCCTTCTTGCAGTCTGAAGGCAAGCGGCTCAATACGAATCAGTCTCAGACGGAGTTGCAGATTGTCCGCGACCCGTGGTCTGTGACGCCAGCAGCCAACCATCCTTTACTGGTCTATTTGAGCGACGATCTGTTGATTGCCAGTCCGGATTTGCCCCAACTGCAGCTGGCCGCAAGCCGCTCAAAACAAAATGCCAACAACCAATTTCTCGGAACCCAGTTCGGGCAGCAGATCGCCAATTCTTATCAGCAGGGCGTGGAGTGGCTTTTCTCTGTGGACATGGAACAAATCGTTTCCCAGAACGTACAAACTGATAGCAACCGTCACGATCTTCCACCGGGAATCGGGGATGTCAGATATCTGACCATGGAACACCGTGACGTTGCCGGCAAGAGCGAGAGTCACGCTGATTTGACTTTCGCGTCCGAGCGCCAAGGTGTCGCTTCATGGCTGGCGGCGCCGGCTTCGATGGGGTCGCTGGAATTTGTTTCTCCGGAAGCCAGCATGGTGACGTCGGCGGTGATTAAGAATCCGAGAAGCATCATGGAAGAGATCTTCAAGATGGCTGGCAGCGGCGACCCCGAATTTGCCCAGCATCTCGCTGAATTCGAGGCCAAGTCCGGAGTGAATGTTCTCAATGACATCGCCGCGCCACTCGGCGGCGAAGTCACAATGGCGTTCGATGGGCCGATGGTTCCGACCCCGCGCTGGAAGCTGATCTTTGAGGTCTATGATCCAACGACGCTGCAGTCGACGATTGAGAAGCTCATCGATAGTTTCAATCGTGAGAACAACAAGGGACATGCGCTCCAGGTTACGAGGAAGCAAATCGGTTCGCGCGTGTACTTCACCCTGAGCAGCCCGAACCAGCCGAATTACGAGGTTGACTACACCTTCGTCGACAGCTATCTGATTGCTGCGCCCGACATGGGTACCATTTCGCGAGCCATCCAATCTCGGGAAGCGGGATACACGCTGACTCACTCCTCGACCTTCCGGGCACTGCTGCCGAGCGACGGCTACACCAATTTCTCGGCGATCTTCTATCACAATGTCGGACCCGTCATCGGCCCGCTTGCCGCCCAGCTGAAGGCCAGCGGGGCGCTGAACGCTCAACAACGGCAGTCCGTCGATGCGCTTACCGCCAACTCCGCTCCTGGCATGATTTATGCCTATGGCGAACCCAACCGGATCGTGGTTGCGAGCAACACCGGATTTATGGGATTTGATCTGGGAACGCTGCTAACAATGGGGCATAATGGGCCCTTCTTTCCGCAAATGTTTCTTGGGGATACCGTAACGAACACGCATTCCACGCCACCTGTGCAGTGAGCACGATGACACAACCCGGAGCACCAGTCAGCGAGAGTAGAAACTCGCTGACCGGTGCTCCGTCCGTGCCTCTGATTGAGCTCAACGGCCTAACGGTCAGGTTTGGAGATCGCGACATCCTCCGCGGCTTAACCGCATCGCTTCGCGGGCGTGCCATTGGATTGCTGGGTCCGAACGGTGCCGGCAAATCTACACTCATCAATACTCTCCTCGGCTTCTATAAGCCTGTTGGCGGCTCGGCCAAAGTCTTCGGACAAGACATCGGCACCAACCTCAGGAACATTCGCAGCCTGGTGGGCTACATGCCGGAAAATGACGCATTCATCTCCAAGATGAATGCGGTGTCGTTCGTGCGGATGATGGGCGAACTTTCCGGCCTGCCGTCGAGAGTGGCGTTGGAACGGGCTCACGAAGCGCTCTTCTATGTGGGCCTGGCCGAAGCGCGCTACCGGCAACTGGGAACCTACTCGCTGGGCATGAAGCAACTGGCGAAGCTGGCGCAGGCGATCGTCCATGGGCCTAAGCTGCTGATTCTCGACGAGCCGACGAACGGGCTCGATCCTTCAGCGCGACAGCGCATGGTCCGCATGGTCCGCGAGATTCGAGATAGTCGGGAAATGCGGATTGTTCTGTGCTCCCATCTTTTGCGCGATGTCGAAGACACTTGTGATGAAGTGCTGATTCTCAAGCAGGGGCAGATTGCGCATTACTCCGATCTCGATGAGGAGCGCCGCTCTAACAAACGCTTCGTCGAATTAGAGATTTACGGGGCGAACGGTGACTTCACGGCGGCCATCGAGAAGCTGGGTTGTGAGTGCGCAGTTGCGGCAAACCGCATGAAAATGGTTCTGGCGGATGGGATTGAGACCCGCGATATCTTCCGGATCGCCGCCGAGCAGCAGGTGCGGATCCGCCGTCTGAATTTCCGCCGCGACACACTGGAAGACATTTTCCTGAAGGCGATGGAAAGTTGAACTGCAGCTAGCGAGGAGCAGGGATGGCAGTTTACAGGCGCAACTATCGACCGTATTCCGGCGCGCAGACTGCGGAGTGGTCACGGTTTCTTGTCCTTTTTCGCTACTCCCGGCGGAATCTCTTTCGCTCGAAAATTCAGACTGGTTTCTTCGTACTCTGCTTTTTTTATCCGATCGCCTGCCTGGTGATGATCTACCTTGCACATAGCGCCAGTTTCCTTGCGAAGTTGGGCGTGCCCAGCCAGCTCATTTCTATCGACAACATGTTCTTCTTCCGATATATGAGCGTGCAGGGCGTGTTGGCGTTTCTGATGACGGCATTTGCTGGGCCGGGCCTGATTTCTCCCGATCTCGCGAACGGCGCCTTGCCGTTATATTTTTGCCGCCCCTTTTCAAGAGCCGAGTATGTCCTGGGAAAATCGTCCGTGCTCGGCATCTTGCTTTCGCAAATCACCTGGATACCCGGATTGGTTCTGTTCACGATTCAAGGTAGCTTTGCAGGGGCGAGTTGGACCTGGAACAACTTGTGGATTGCAGGCAGTCTCGTGGTTGCCTCCCTCATCTGGATCGCAATTCTCTCGTTGTTGGCCATGGCCCTTTCCGCATGGGTCAAGTGGAGAATCGTTGCTGGCGCTCTACTGCTCGCGGTGATGTTCTTTGGCGCAGGCTTCGCGCAGGCGATCAATGCGGTTATGCACACCGATTCTGGTCACTTTGTCGACGTGGCATACCTCATGGCGGCGGTTTGGATAGGCCTCTTCAAGGTTGATGCGGAGAACTCCATTACCGCATTCCCAGCCTTGATTGCCCTCCTTGTTTATTGCTCTTTCTGTCTTTGGCTCCTCATGCGAAAGGTCCGCGCCTATGAGGTGATCCGGTGAGCGACCGCATCATCTTTGAGGATGTCTCGAAGTTCTACGGCGAGATCCTGGGCGTGAACCGCGTCAACCTCTCCATTCCGCCAGGCATCACCAGTCTCGTCGGCCCTAACGGTTCAGGCAAGACCACGCTCATGAACCTGATGACCGGCTTGGTGAAGCCGTCCCGCGGCCGCATTGAAGTGCTCGGCTACCCGACCGACGACCCCGAGAACCTGTTCAAGTTCGTCGGCTACTCCACGCAATTCGACGCTTTCCCCAAAGGCCTGACCGGATTTCAGTTCATTTACTCTTATCTCTGCCTTTCTGGCATGCCCCTGCAAGACGCCGAACGCACCGCCTGGCAAGCGATCGAGCGCGTCAACATGGTCGATGCCGCCTCGCGAAAAGTCGCGGCTTACAGCAAAGGGATGCGCCAGAGAATCCGGCTCGCACAAGCCCTGGCTCACAATCCCAAAGTGCTGGTTCTTGATGAGCCGCTGAACGGTCTTGACCCGTTGGCGCGATCGGAGATGATTGCGCTCTTTCGCGCGTCGGCCACGGAGGGGTGCTACGTCATTATTTCCAGCCACATCCTGCACGAGGTCGATGTGATCTCGGATCAGGTCATCCTTTTGAGCAATGGATACGTAGTGGCAGAAGGTCAGATCCAGACCGTCCGCAGCGAGATTCAGGAGCATCCAACACAAATCCTGATTCGATGTGATCGCCCAAGAGAGCTTGCCGCCAAGTTGTTTGAATCGGAATACACAATCGAGGCTTCCATCCACAACGACGGGCGCGGATTGCTTTTGAAGACACGAGACGCCGACCGCTTCTATCTGGCGATGAATCAACTGGCTCTGAACGGCCTTCAGATCGAATCCATCGCTCCCGCCGACGACGACGTCCTCTCCGTTTACGAATACCTGATCGGCAATGAAGAGGTAGTCCGATGACGCGACTTTGGTGGACGCAGGTCAAAGCGGTGATTCGTCTGGAACTCAAAAAGACATTCTTCGCTAAACGCGGTCTGTGGATTTATGCGGTTGCCGCTTTGCCTGTTCTGCTCTTTATTGCCTACGCGGTGGCGATGTCCCATGAGCAGCATCGAACAACAGAGATCGCACGCGACGGTGAAAGACGGCTGGCTTATCAAGATCTGCTCGCGATCAAGCCAGGGATGACCAAGCAGGAAGTCGCTGCGATTCTCGGAAAGCCGCCTCTGGTTTTTCATTGGACCGAACGGCGCCCCACGGGCCCGAACTCCACCGAGGAAATCCTTCACGAGGATCTTCACTACTCCGACGGGCAGAACGATTTATACCTGGGCTTGGCAAACGGCAAAGTCCAAAGCATCAATATTCACGAGGGCTACAATCTCGGTGAGGACGCAATCATGTTTGCCGGCGTCTTCCAATTCTTCTTTTTGCGCCTGGCCATATTCTTTGGCTGTCTCGGAATCTTCATGAACTTGTTCCGGGGCGAGGTGCTGGATCGAAGTCTGCATTTCTATTTCCTCGCGCCCATCCGCCGCGAAGTGCTTATGGCGGGAAAATTTCTGGCTGGACTATTAGCGACCTGCACCATCTTTGTGACCAGCGAATTGCTTCAAACCATCGCTTTCCTGTGGCACTTCAATCCGCAAACGCGCGACCTGTACCTCTACCACAATCACGGGCTCGAGCACGCGGCAGTATATGTCGGGGTCACGTTTCTGGCATGTATCGGGTACGGCGCATTCTTCCTAGTTGCTGGAATGCTGTTCCGGAACCCGATCATACCGGCGGCGGCTGTGTTGATCTGGGAAGGAATCAATCCGTTCCTGCCCGCGCTGTTGAAACAGTTCAGCGTGATCTACTACCTGAAGTCGCTCTGCCCCGTGGAGATTCCGGTTTCGCCCGGTACGCCCGGTCTGTTCGCGCTATTCATCTCCAATGCCGATCCCGTGTCACCGCCGTTGGCAATTGTCGGGATCCTCGTCGTCGCGCTACTGGCGCTATTCGTGTCGAGTGTCCAGGTTCGACGGATGGAGATCAACTACACAAGCGAGTAGTGAATTAGGTGCCTCTGCATCCTCTCTTTAAGGGCTCCCAAAGCCTGCTCTGTAGAACACAGAACACCGTGATCTCAATCACAGATAAACAAAGCCGCTGGGACCCAACATAAGAGTTCTCGGTGCCTAGTCGCTCGATTCGGGCGGCGCAGGGAAGATTCTGTGGCTCCGATTCCGCAGTTGAGGCACGCTTGTGCGTCTTCCTAAACCGACACGGCTGCGTCTTTATTCTCAGATATTCTTCTTCGCGTTATTTCTTTTTCTGCTACTTCGCACCGAATTCCATGGATCGTTCCGGAATTCGGCGAGCGAAATCAAGATTCCTTATCCCGTCGGTCTCTTCTTCCAACTTGATCCTCTCATCGGGCTATCGAACGCGCTAGCGGCCCACGCACTGTATCGCGGGCTGCTCTGGTGCTTGCTGATCCTGATCCCCACAATGTTTATTGGGCGTTTTTTCTGTGGGTGGATATGCCCGCTGGGATCGATTCACCACTTTTTCAGCAGTCTGAAATCTGAGCGCAAAAGAGGAAAGCATCTGCTGGAATCGAATCGCTACAAGCGCTGGCAGACCACGAAATACTACATCCTCGGCGCTACCCTGATGGCGGCCCTTCTCGGCACGGGCGTGGTCGGTTGGCTCGATCCATTTTCCTTTCTCGTGCGTTCCATCGGCCTCTCGATTTTGCCGGCTACAAACTACGCACTGCAGGCAGCATTGGCAGTACTTGAGCACAATCGGTTTGGGCCTGTTCAAACGATTGGTGGGGTGTTGCACTTCATCCTGGGCTCAGTGCTGCTCAGTTTCAAGCAACCGTACTTCCGACAGGGGATTTGGTTCGGGTTCCTCTTCTTCTTTATTTTGGCGCTGAATTTTCGCGTTACCCGGTTCTGGTGCCGGGCGCTCTGTCCGCTGGGGGCTTTGCTCGGGATTGTGTCTCGCTGGTCGGTACTGGGGCTCGTTAAGAATCCTGAACATTGCAACGACTGCAATCGTTGCTTGCTGCGGTGCCAGGGAGGCGATGATCCTATTGGCGGAGTTCCGTGGCGACAACCGGAATGCCATCTGTGCCTGAACTGCGTGGACGAGTGTCCCGTACACGGCTTACAGTTCAAACTGTTTCCCGCTCAGACGACCGCTGGTGCGAATCTGCAAAGGCGCAGGGTCCTCACAGGGCTGGCCGCAGGCGCGGCATTGGTTCCTCTGATGCGCAGTACTCCAGGCTTCGCGGCGGAGAAGCATGAGCGTTTGCTGCGGCCTCCGGGCGCTGTCGATGAAGAGTTGTTTCTCGCACGCTGCATCCGTTGTGGCGAGTGCATGAAAGTCTGTCCGAACAACGCGCTTCAGCCGGCGCTCACCGAAGCTGGCGTTGAAGGACTGTGGACCCCGGTTATGGTTCCGCGGCTGGGCTATTGCGAGACCAGTTGTGTCCTGTGTTCGCAGGTTTGTCCAACGGGCGCAATCTGGGAGATCACCGCCAAAGAAAAAGGCTGGTCAGTGGACATCTCAAGCGCTGCAAAGCCCGTGCGGTTGGGAACGGCTTTCTATGATCGCGGCCGTTGCCTGCCTTGGGCAATGGCCACAGACTGCATCGTGTGTGAGGAGTGGTGTCCGACTTCCCCGAAGGCTGTGTACTTGCGTCCCGCAGAGGTGCTCGATGCCGCGGGGAACGTGAAGCAGGTGAAGCAACCTTATCTCGATCCATCCCGGTGTGTGGGCTGTGGTGCGTGTGAACATGCTTGCCCAGTGCAGGACCGTCCAGCAGTTTATGTCACGAGCGTCGGAGAAAGCCGTTCGCGCAGCAATCAGATTTTGCTGAATCGAAGGAAAGCGTAGGCGCTTCATGCAAGACGACAAAAATACGTTGAACCGTCGAGACGCATTGATCAAACTGCTGCGGGTTGCCGGAGCAGGTGCCGGAGCTGCCGGGCTTGGCGTATGGCTCAGCCAGCACAGTTTGCGACCCGAGGTCGCGCTGGCGACGACCGCCAGACATGGTCATGGAGTGCCGGCCGATCCAGCGTTGCCCGAAATGGCGATCATTCAAGGCGACGATCCCGCGTTGCTGGCCCGGCAGGCTGTCGAAGAACTGGGAGGCATGCGCCGGTTCGTGAGCCGCGGTGACATTGTCCTGGTGAAACCGAACATTGGGTGGGATCGAACTCCGGAACAGGCGGCGAACACGAATCCGGATGTCGTAGCCGAGATCGTCCGGCAATGTCTGGGTTCGGGAGCAAAACGAGTCATCGTCGCCGACGTGAGCTGCAACGAGGCGCGCAGGTGCTTTCAGCGTTCCGGTATCGCCGAAGCCGCGCAGCGTGCGGGTGCAGAGATTATCTTGCCCGAGCCCTCGCGCTTCAAAGATGTCGATCTCCAGGGGGAAGTCCTGCGCGAGTGGCAGATATTCGATCCCTTCCTGAACGTGGACAAGGTCATCAACGTGCCGATCGCCAAACACCACGCACTCACGGGCGCTACACTCGGAATGAAGAATTGGTACGGAATGCTAGGTGGCCAACGCAACCAGCTCCATCAGAAGATTCACGAAAGCCTGGTGGATCTTGCGGACTTCGTTCGTCCCACACTGACCGTGATTGATTGTTACAGGATATTGGTGCGCAACGGTCCGACCGGCGGGAATCTCGACGACGTCCTGCTCAAGAAGACGCTGATTGCTTCCACAGATCCAGTCGCGGTTGATGCCTACGTCGCAAAAGCTTATTGGAACCTGGACGTCGACGCCCTTCCTTATCTTAAACTTGCGGCCAAACGGGGGTTAGGAAGCTACGAATTCGAAAGGGTTCGGACGCGTGTTAAGAGTCTGTAGGCTCTTGCGCAAACAGGACTAGAAACGAGCGTCCCGGGCAACGCCAGAAGTAACCCATGCAACTAATAAATTAGTTGACGTTTGGCAGTCTGACACGTCGAATCAATAGCGCACAAGGAGGAACATTTTGGCGCGCAGCAAATCCGCAACCCTGACCGAGGCCGAGTTGCGCATTATGAACGTGCTGTGGGACAAGGGGCCGGCGACCGTTCATGAGGTGCTGCAGTCTCTTCCACCAAAGCCGAATCTGGCTTACAACTCGGTGCTTACGATCATTCGGATTCTGGAGACGAAGGGTTACGTAAAGCACGTCAAAGACAAGCGTGCTCACATTTACATGCCCAGAATCGACCGGGAGGACGCCACTCGCTTTGAAGTCCGGCATCTGGTCAGCAGATTTTTCGGAAACTCCCACGAACGCCTGTTACTGAACATTTTGGAAGAGAGCAGCATTGACGCCGAGGAACTGGCGCGCGTGCGTGAATTGCTGGAGAGGAGCAAGTAACGACCTCCATGAGCCTGAGCATCAACACGATGGCAGAAATCTTTGTACTTCGATTGCTCGATTCCCTGATTGAGGGAGGGGCTATCTGTGTGTGCGCTGCGCTGATGCTTCGTGTTATTCCTCGCCAGAATGCGGCGACTCGATTCGCTGTCTGGTTCTCGGCCTTGATGGCGGTTGCAGTTTTGCCTTGGATCAGCGGAGCATGGCTGCATGCAGGTGTTGCGCATGCTGCCGCGAGACATGCGGCTATTGCCTTGCCGGAATCATGGGCAATCTACTTCCTGGTTGGTTGGGGGCTCCTCGCGCTTTGTTTCTGTCTGAGGCTGGGTTCAGCGATCTGGCAATTGAATACATTGCGCAACAACTGCATCGCCGTCGACCCTTCTGAACTCGACCCTGTTGTGCGGGAAACTCTTCAACGTTACGGTGGCAGGCGACGAATCAGGCTCTGCACTTCGCAGCAAGTGCGAGTTCCAACAGCTGCAGGCCTGGTGAGGCCAATGATTCTCATGCCCCGCCGTCTAATGCGCGAGCTTTCCCCTGCCGAACTGAATCAGGTGGTTCTCCACGAACTCGCACACTTTCGCCGATGGGACGACTGGACAAACCTAATTCAGCAAATTGTGACAGCGCTCTTGTTCTTTCATCCAGCCATCTGGTGGATCGAGCGAAGATTGGGCTTAGAGAGGGAGATGGCGTGCGATGATGCGGTTCTAGCGGAGACCGGTAGTCCGCGTGAATACGCCGAATGCCTTGCGCGCCTGGCAGAAAAGACTCTCGTGAGCCGCAGTGTCGCGCTCGCACAGTCGGTATTGGGGAAGGTTCGTCAGACATCAGCTCGAGTCGCTCGAATCCTGGACGTAAACAGGCCAGCGCCCGCTCGGTATGCGTCGCGGATTGCAGTGTCGCTGGTCGCCGTCCTCGCAATCGCATGCGCCGTCATTTACTCAAGAAGCCCCAAGTTGATCACTTTTGAGAAATCTCCGCGGGCTCAAGCAGAGGCTCAGGTCTATGAGAGTGCAAGTCTTGCCGTGACTCCTTCCGTGCAACACGTGGAGCTGACACGCGGGTTGCCTGTAACTCCTGTGAAGCTGACACAGAGATCGGTCCGTACTAAGACTGTGCATGCAGCAAGAATCGCTGCCTTGCATCCCAAGTCTTCCAAAGCGACGGAGGAGTCGCTGGTTCACCTGACAGGATCCGACTCCACTCCGGCAATTTACACGGAGACGTTCTGGATCGTAGTCGAGAGCAGCGGCTTAAATCTTGAGCAACAGCAGGTTCATCAAATTCAGATGTGGCGCATGACCGTTCTTAGGAACGTGACTAACCCACCCACCAACCCAATTCCCCGGAAGGCAACGTAAATCATGCAGGTGGCTTTCATGGGGGTTTGGTCGCTCTGTGTAACTAATGAATTAGTTGTACTAAAACCGATTGGAGGATGAAAGTCATGGATGTCGGAAAGTGGAGAGAAAACTCAAGAAACTGGACGCGGCAATTGGTGGCGCCTGTGCTGGCGCTCGCCCTCGTCGCGTCGTTCGTAACTTATGAATTCGTCAAGCCTGCAGGGGCAAGTGCCGCCAACGCCGCTCCGGCGGCAGCACCGCTTGATGTCGACAGCGTCAGCGCGCTTCTGGCTCTGGACAAAGCCATGGAGACAGTGGCGGCACGCGTCACGCCCGCGGTCGTTAATGTGACGGTCACCTCGAAGGTCAAACAAGAAAATGCCGTCAGGGAAATGCCAGAAGACATGCAACAATTCTTCGGACAGTCCAACCCGTTCGGGCAGTTCTTCGGACCCCGCGGGCGTCGCCAGCCGCAGATAGAACATGGAATGGGCAGCGGAGTGGTGATTTCTCCTGACGGATACATCGTCACAAACAATCACGTGGTCGATGGAGCCGTTGATATTCGCGTTACCACGAGCAACCGGCGAGTCCTCAAGGCCAAGCTCATCGGAAGGGATCCGCTGACCGACCTCGCTGTGGTGAAAGTCGATGCATCGGACCTGGCAAGCGCACCCTGGGGAGACTCGAAGGCAGTGCGGCCCGGTCAAACGGTGCTTGCGTTTGGGAATCCGTATGGTTTCCGCTTCACCGTCACGCGGGGAATCGTGAGCGCAGTGAACCGAGCGAATCCTGATCCATCGAACCCGAGCAAGCCCGGAGAGTTCATCCAGACCGATGCGGCGATCAATCCGGGCAACTCCGGTGGGCCACTAGTCAATGCACGTGGTGAAGTTGTGGGCATCAACACGTTCCTGATTTCGCCTTCGGGCACATTCTCAGGAATGGGATTTGCGATTCCCAGCCAAATTGTCAGACCCACGGTGGAAACACTGATCCGCGATGGCAAAGTCCGCCACGGACACATGGGCATCGGTATCGCCGATGTCACGCCTGAAAATGCCAAATTCTTCGGCGATAAAGCTGCGATGGGAGGCGTCGTGACCCAAGTGGAAGCGGACTCCCCGGCTGCCAAAGCAGGCTTGCAGATTGGTGACGTGATCACCGAGATCGACGGTCACAAGGTCAACGATGCGGGAGAGCTCCAAGTCATCGTAGGACAGAAACAGCCCGGAACGAAGATCGACCTGAAGGTCTTGCGTGACGGCAAGACACAGGCGGTTCCAGTCACCCTGGAAGAACTGGGCAGCCACAATGGCGAAGGCACGTCGGCTCCCGGCGAGAGCAACGGGAAGATGCGTTGGGGGCTGGGACTAGGCAACCTGACGCCGGAGTTGCGCGATCAGCTTCAAGCGCCTAGTGACATTCACGGCGCAGTGATCGAGCAAGTCCAGCCAGGAAGCCCCGCCGATAACGCCGGATTGCAGCAGGGCGACGTCATCCTCGAGGTGAACCGCCATAAGGTTCAGTCGGCGAGTGACGTCCAGCAGGCACTTTCAAGTGTCGACAAAGGGCAAGATGCTCTCGTTCTGGTATGGTCCAACGGCGGAAACTCGTTCCGCGTGTTGCATTCCGGGGACGGTGCCTAAAAACAAATCGTACTCTTGAGCGTCCTACCGTAAAAAAGAAGTCCCGGCTTCGCGCGGGGACTTCTTGTTCTTTAAGTCTATCTGCAGCTATGATGCACGGCGCTGGCGGTTCAAGCTCTCGTTATCGTCTTCTTCCGTGCTTTGCCCGCCGCCCTTCTTCTGTCCGGTCTGTCCGCTATGCTGCCCGCCCGGTTGATTTTGTCCCTGCTGCCCGGACTGGCCGCCGTGTTGACCAGGTTGTCCGCTTTGACCTGTCTGTGAACCTTGCTGACGGTTTTTCTCCATATCCTCCGCCATTTGTACCCCTCCTATGGATGCGCGTCGTGGCGCAACTCAATGATTTGAATACACTGCCTCTTAGTTGCTAACCGGTGGCCGGGGGTTGGGAAATTGTGCATTCAAGGAATTTCCGTGATTTGAACCGCGGGCGCTTCGGGAGGAGTGACTGCCTTAAGCCGCTCCAGTTCTTGCCGCGTCTTCTCCCATGCTGCTGCCTTCTTCTTGGTAGCGACGGGGGCATTCTCGTCGCGGTAATACGTAAGGATGTTGTCCTGCAGTTCGGGAGTGAGCCTGCGAAAGTCATCGCGAGTCAGATAGTCGAGCAAACGCGCGTATGCTTCATCGGAGAGCGAGTATTCACCGGCATGGGTCATGTGTCCCGTGTCAAAGTCCGTGTTAGGCAGGTGAAGATCCTTCTTTCCCACCTCGACTAGCAGGGCCCGATAGTTGTCGAGAGTTCGATTCACGCTCGCAACGTACAAGTCCTCAGTTTTACGGGTCGGGATTTTGAAATCGAGCGCTTTAAATGGACCTACCTTCGGGGCGAATTTCAAAAAGAACGCCAGTACGCGCGTGCCGAATCCCGGCCGCCGGTATCCTTTTCCCCACTCTCGCTGGTAGCTTGCACGCGAGAGGTAATAGCGAAACTTCCGCGAATTAAAATTGGGGGTTTCCGAGACCAACTCCTTTTTTCTCGCGACCAAGGCCACTCTGGTCATCTCCGGGATTATCTTGCTGATCGCGTGCCGGAAAGTTCCAATCGCCAGGTCCTCATTTGAGACCACCATGTTAAGCGGAACTCCGTACGTATCCAAAAACGCACGCTCCATGGCCGGTTTTGAAACCTCAAAACCAATGAAGTCGTGGTATCGGTCTGATGTGTAACGATTCTTGGCGACCTCGGTCATGTCGAAGCCGAACTCGGTACGGATATGCGCTTTAGGATCATCTGCATATGTAACCGTATTGCCATATTTTGCGCGCAACTTTGGGAACAGCATGGCAACCGATTCGTTGACTGCGGGATGGCCCATGTTGTCAGAAGAGTAGTGCGCAAGAGCGCCCAGGGCAAACGCGTACTCATTCAGATCGCTAGATTCGTTGATGAGGTTGACGATGAAATCGCCGCTGCGGACGTAGTGCGTGAGATCACTGAAGAACCTGTTGCCGAATGGATAGTAGCCCATGTCTTGCACTAACGATCCCCCGTAGGCAAACGCATGTGCTTTCCGAAGATCATCGGGATTCGTGGTGGGGAAGCGCTGCTTCAACAGCGGTTCAATATCGTCCTTCCAAAGCAGGTCGACAACTTGTTCATGGGTCAGGACCGAGTAAGCGCCGCAACCGGCCGGGAGTCCAACCAGCAGTGCAAGAGCAATGGCTGTCCTCAACACACGCTGCGACAAATTTGCCATAGAAATTGAATCAACGCCTCGGAATTGAAAACTGGGCCCCGGCAGCCAAAATCACAATCACAAAATATGATCTCCTGTCTCCCAATTAAAAGGGCCAATGGGGGTCTCTCTTAGTTGCAAATAGAAAGCCAAGGTTGGCCAAGTTATTGGAAATGCGGAATCTTCGGCAACTCTGGTCAAGTTTGGTCCTGTGCTCCGATACAGACAGAATTCCCCACAGATACCAACTTCTCGTTACTGACAGGCACCGAGCGTGGGTCTAGCGTAAACGATGAAGTTCGGTGGGTTCGGTATCGGATCGCCGCAGACGGCCCGCGCGCCGGTGGATATTTAAGGTCATGAGGTTGAAGGAGAGATCATGAGCATCTGGACAGTGTTATTCATCATTTTGCTGATCGCATGGCTTGGCGGATTTACCGTGTTCCACGTCGCTTCGGGGCTGATTCACTTGCTTCTGGTGTTTGCGATCATCTCCCTTATTTTGCATTTCGTTATGGGCAGACGGGCCGTTTGAGCGGCCGCATACCCTGTTGCCGATGAAGGGGTGGCCGATTTCGTGCGCGCCCCTTCATATACAGGAATTACCTTAGGGATTCTGATTCCTGATCATGGTCCAATCCCCTTGAGCGCGTGAAAGCATCGTGCTTGGCTGCGCACAGAGCCATTCCCATACCCGTCGAATTCTTCCGTTCTTAGCGTTGATGTCCGGGCATGTTCCGATCGAGTGGGAATGAAGTCGCAGCGAGTCTTCTTAAGCCTTGGGGAGAATCGAAGATGAAGAGGTCGACCCTCAACGGAACTGCACCTGTCCCCAGCGAGGCAATCGAATCGCTCGCGAAAAACAACGGAAAATCCAAGTCCCACGACGAGTCCCCAGATCTTAATGTGATTCTCGCTGCTCTGCTGAGTATGAGAAATGGAGACTTCACGGTGCGCCTTCCGGGCACATGGATCGGACTGCCGGGCAAGATCGCCGACACATTCAACGATATCGTTGCAGCGAACCAGCACATGGCACAGGATCTCAAGCGCGTGGGCCATGTGGTCGGAAAGCAGGGCAAGACTCGCGAGAGAACCCGGTTTCATGAGTCCAGGGGCGCTTGGGGTGAGATGGAGGTCTCGGTCAACACGCTGGTCGAAGATTTGCTGCGCCCAACAGCAGAAGTCACGCGCGCCATCGCGGCTGTAGCCCAGGGGGACTTGACTCAGACCGTTCGTCTCGATGTGGATGGCCGTCCCCTGGAAGGCGAGTTTCTGCGTTCTGCCAATCTCGTCAACACGATGATTCAGCAGCTCGGCGTATTCACTGCCGAAGTGACGCGCGTCGCCCGCGAAGTTGGAACTGAAGGCAAACTCGGCGGACAGGCGCAGGTTCCCGACGTTGCCGGCACGTGGAAGGATCTCACTGACAACGTGAATCTGATGGCCAGCAATCTTACTGGCCAGGTCCGAAATATCGCAGAAGTGGCCACGGCCGTGGCGAGCGGCGATTTGTCCCGCAAGATTACGGTCGACGTTCGCGGTGAGATTCTGCAGCTCAAAGAAGCCATCAACACGATGGTGGATCAGCTGCGCTCGTTCGCCTCGGAAGTTACGCGCGTGGCCCGCGAAGTGGGAACCGATGGAAAACTGGGCGGACAGGCAGTGGTGCCCGGAGTGGCCGGTACGTGGAAGGATTTGACGGACTCGGTGAACGCGATGGCTGGCAACCTCACGGCTCAAGTCCGGAACATTGCCGAGGTAACGACAGCCGTAGCCCGCGGCGACTTGTCGCGAAAGATCACGGTCGATGTGAAAGGAGAAATTCTAGAACTGAAGGACACCATCAACACGATGGTGGATCAGCTCAACGCGTTCGCCGGTGAAGTGACGCGCGTCGCCCGCGAGGTTGGAACGGAAGGCAAACTCGGTGGTCAGGCTCAGGTGTTCGGCGTTGGCGGCACGTGGAAGGACCTTACAGATAACGTGAACTTCATGGCCAGCAACCTTACAGGCCAGGTGCGAAACATCGCCGAAGTGGCGACGGCCATTGCCAGCGGCGATTTGTCCCGCAAGATCACCGTCGACGTGCGCGGCGAAATTCTCCAGCTCAAAGAAACGCTCAACACGATGGTGGACCAGCTGAACCGGTTCGCCGGCGAAGTAACGCGCGTGGCACGCGAGGTCGGCACGGAAGGGCGCTTAGGCGGGCAGGCAAACGTCCCGGGGGTTGCTGGTACATGGAAAGATCTGACTGACTCGGTGAACTCGATGGCCGGCAATCTCACCGGCCAGGTGCGAAACATCGCTGAAGTGACTACCGCCGTGGCTCGTGGCGATCTGTCGCGGAAAATTACGGTTGACGTGAAGGGCGAAATTCTCGAACTCAAGAACACCATCAACACGATGGTGGACCAGCTCAACGCGTTTGCTGGCGAAGTGACGCGTGTGGCCCGCGAAGTTGGTACGGAAGGAAAACTCGGAGGCCAGGCGCAGGTGCCCGGAGTTGCAGGCACGTGGAAGGATCTCACTGACAACGTCAATTTCATGGCCAGCAACCTGACTGGCCAGGTGCGAAACATCGCCGAGGTAGCAACGGCTGTGGCTCGCGGCGACTTGTCACGCAAAATTACAGTCGACGTCAAGGGCGAAATTCTCGAACTCAAAGACACCATCAACACGATGGTGGACCAGCTCCGTTCATTTGCATCCGAAGTGACGCGTGTGGCCCGCGAAGTCGGGACCGACGGGAAACTTGGCGGACAGGCACTGGTGCCGGGTGTAGGCGGAACGTGGAAAGATCTCACCGATTCAGTCAACTCCATGGCCAGCAACCTGACTGGTCAAGTGCGAAACATCGCCGAGGTTTCGACGGCCATCGCTAGCGGCGACCTGTCGAAGAAGATTACGGTGAACGTGAGCGGCGAAATTCTGCTACTGAAAGAAACCATCAACACGATGGTGGACCAGTTGAACGCGTTCGCCGCCGAAGTAACGCGCGTGGCTCGCGAAGTCGGCACGGAAGGAAAGCTTGGCGGGCAGGCGCAAGTGCCCGGTGTCGCGGGAACCTGGAAAGATCTCACTGACTCGGTGAACTCGATGGCCGGGAACCTGACGGCGCAAGTGCGAAATATTGCCGAGGTGACGACGGCTGTCGCTCGGGGTGATCTATCCCGGAAGATCACGGTCGACGTGAAGGGCGAAATTCTCGAATTGAAGAACACCATCAACACGATGGTGGACCAACTCAATGCGTTTGCCGGCGAAGTAACCCGCGTGGCTCGCGAAGTAGGAACCGAGGGCCGCCTCGGAGGACAGGCGAACGTGCCCGGTGTCGCCGGCACCTGGAAGGACCTCACGGATAACGTGAATTTCATGGCCAGCAACCTGACCGGCCAGGTGCGCAATATCGCGGAGGTCGCGACGGCCATTGCCAGCGGCGACTTGTCGCGCAAGATCACGGTCGACGTACGCGGGGAAATCCTGCAGCTCAAAGAAACGCTGAACACGATGGTCGAGCAGTTACGCTCGTTCGCTGCCGAAGTGACGCGCGTGGCTCGCGAAGTGGGATCCGAAGGCCGGCTCGGTGGACAAGCTAACGTCCCGGGTGTTGCCGGAACATGGAAGGATCTCACCGATTCGGTCAATGCCATGGCCGGTAACCTCACCGCGCAAGTCCGAAACATTGCTGAAGTGACGACCGCTGTGGCCCGTGGCGATTTATCCCGCAAGATCACCGTAGACGTGAAGGGCGAAATCCTCGAACTGAAGAACACCATCAACACGATGGTGGATCAGCTCAACGCATTCGCCGCTGAGGTGACACGCGTCGGTCGCGAGGTTGGCACCGACGGCAAACTCGGAGGTCAGGCGCAGGTGCCGGGAGTCGCCGGCATTTGGAAGGATCTCACCGACAACGTCAACGTCATGGCTGTAAACCTCACCGAACAGGTGCGCGGTATTGCCAAAGTCGTGACGGCCGTTGCCAACGGAGACCTTACGCAGAAGTTGACCGTGAATGCCAAAGGCGAAATTGCAGCCCTGGCTGAAACCATCAACAACATGACCGGCACGCTTGCCACGTTTGCCGATCAGGTGACCACCGTCGCCCGCGAAGTCGGAGTGGAAGGCAGACTCGGTGGCCAGGCCAACGTTCCCGGCGCGGCAGGAACGTGGAAGGACCTCACCGGCAACGTCAACCTGCTCGCTGACAACCTGACAAACCAGGTTCGAGCTATCGCCGAAGTCGCAACGGCGGTCACCAAGGGCGATTTGACCCGTTCCATTCAGGTGGAGGCCAGCGGCGAAGTCGCGGAGTTGAAAGACAACATCAACACGATGATCGACAACCTGCGACTCACGACAGACCGCAACACTGAGCAAGACTGGCTCAAGACGAACCTGGCTCGCTTCACTGGCATGCTTCAGGGTCGGCGTGATCTGGCAACGGTCGGCCGTATGTTGCTCTCCGAGCTTGCGCCGCTGGTAAACGCGCAACAAGGCGTGATTTATCAAATGGAAACCGAGGAGACGGCCGGCTTGGTGTTGTTGTCAGCGTTCGCTGACGACGGCGAAAACGGCCATCTTCGCCAACTTAAGATCGGCGAGGGGCTGATCGGACAAGTTGCATCTGAAAAACGGCGTATGTTGATTACAGACCTGCCCGACAAGACAGTCCCGATTCGTTCCGGCCTCTTCGCATCGGTTCCAAAAAATGTCATCGTACTGCCGGTGTTATTCGAAGATCGCGTCAAGGCAGTCATTGAGCTGGCGTCTCTTAGCTCTTTCACCGCCTCACACCTGGCATTCCTTGAGCAATTGACGGCCAGCATCGGCATCGTGTTGAACAGTATCGAAGCCACGATGCAAACCGAGGGCCTGCTCAAGCAGTCGCAGCAGTTGGCGGCTGAGCTGCAAACTCAGCAAAAGGAATTGCAGCAGACGAACGAGCAGCTCGCTCAGAAGGCACAACAGCTTGCCGAACAGAACGTGGAAGTCGAACGCAAGAATCAGGAAATCGAGCAGGCTCGTCGAGCTTTGGAAGAGAAGGCCAAAGAACTCGCTCTGACGTCCAAATACAAGTCCGAGTTCCTTGCCAACATGTCACACGAGTTGCGGACACCTCTGAACTCAATCCTGGTGCTCGGGCAACAACTCAGTGAAAACCCTGATCACAACCTGACCCCGAAACAAGTAGAGTTTGCCCGCACGATCCACGCGGCTGGAACGGACTTGCTCAATCTCATCAGCGATATTCTCGATCTATCCAAGATCGAGTCGGGAACGGTGTCTGTTGAGGCCGAGGAAGTCTTCTTCACTAACTTGCTGGAAATGGTGGCCCGCCCGTTCCGGCACGAGGCCGAAAACCGCAAGCTTGCCTTCGAAGTGACCGCCGATTCACATCTTCCGCGCAGTCTGGTGACGGACTCCAAGCGCCTGCAACAAGTGCTTAAGAACCTGTTGTCCAATGCGTTCAAGTTTACGGAGCACGGTTCGGTGCGGCTGTCCGTCTCTATCGCTGACAGGCGCTGGAGCGAAGATCATCCGATTCTTAGCGGTGCAGCATCCGTGGTGGCGTTTGAGGTTGCTGACTCCGGCATAGGAATCGCTCCGGATAAGCAGCGCATCATCTTCGAAGCGTTTCAGCAAGCCGACGCCAGCACCAGCCGCAAGTACGGCGGAACCGGGCTGGGCCTGGCCATCAGCCGTGAGTTGGCTAGCCTTCTGGGTGGTGAAATCCAGCTTCGCAGTACTCCTGGTGAGGGAAGCACTTTCACGCTCTATCTACCCCTCACCTACGTCGGGCCGTCGGCCTCGAAGCTGACGCCCGCCGACTGGAAGGCGCCAGCCGTTCCTCTCAAACTGTCGAATATGGTCGTGACAGAGCATCCAGTGGAGGAAGTTGATGACGACCGCGACGATTTGCAGCCCGATGACGCTGTGCTTCTCATCGTTGAGGATGATCCACACTACGCTCGCGTGCTCTGCGACCTCGCCCGAGACAAAGGTTTCAAAGTTCTAGCAGCTTTGCGCGGTGCAGAGGCCCTTGCGCTGGCTCGCGAATTTCACCCCAGTGCCGTCTCGTTGGATGTTTTTCTGCCCGACATGCTGGGCTGGACCGTGCTGAACCATCTCAAGCAGGATCCGGCAACGCGGCATATACCAGTGCAGATGCTCACGTTGGATGAAGATCGGCAGCATGGCCTCGCCCGCGGGGCGTTCGCGTTTGTAACCAAGCCGACCAACGCGAACGAACTTGAATCGGCATTAGCGCGGATCAAAGAATATGCCGCTCCTCGACGCAAGCGTTTGTTGATTGTCGAAGACAATCCGGCTGAACAGCTCAGTATCCGGGAACTTCTAGGCTACGAAGACATTGACGTGGTTGTCGCTGCCACCGGAGCTGAGGCGTTGAAACTGGTGACGGAAGAGTCTTTCGATTGCGCAGTACTCGACTTGCGGCTGCCTGATATGACCGGCTTCGACATCCTGGAGCGCATGAGGGATATGCCCAGCGGCCGAGAACTGCCCGTAGTTGTTTTTACGGGTAAAGAGTTGTCACCAGATGAAGACGCCCGGCTGCACACCCTTGCCCGCAGCGTTGTGGTGAAAGGAGTGGAGTCTCCGGAGAGATTGCTCGATGAAACCGCACTGTTCCTTCATCGTGTGGTTGCTGATCTTCCCCAGGAAAAACAGAGGATGCTCGATCGCCTGCATCGATCGGATGAGGCGCTGGTCGGCAAAAAGGTTCTTGTTGTCGACGACGACATGCGCAACATCTTTGCCCTCAGCAGCGTCCTCGAGCGTCGCGGCATGGCGGTGCTGACCGCAGGAACGGGCAGAGAAGCGATTTCGATCCTGGAGTCCACTCCAGATGTCGCGATCGTTCTTATGGACATCATGATGCCTGAAATGGATGGATACGCGACCATGCAGGTGATACGGCAGAATCCGTCGTTCCGCCGGCTGCCAATCATCGCCTTGACCGCCAAGGCCATGAAGGGTGACCGTGAGAAATGTCTGGAAGCGGGCGCTTCAGAGTATTTAGCCAAGCCGGTCAACACCGAACAATTACTCTCTGCATTGCGCATGTGGCTGCACCGATGAGCATAGGTTCGAGCACAGAAATTACACCGAATCCGGTTGGTGATCCGTCCCAGAACGCCACTGCTGACGGTCGTGTGAATATCCTCATGGTTGACGATCAGCCGGGTAAGTTGTTGACCTATGAGGCGATCCTGTCCGATTTGGGCGAAAGCCTGATCAAGGCTACGTCTGCCAAGGAGGCCCTCGAGAAACTACTCAAGACCGACGTAGCCGTTGTGCTGATGGACGTGAGCATGCCTGAGATTGACGGCTTTGAGCTCGCCGAGATTATCCGTCAGCATCCGCGCTTCCAAAAGACGGCCATCATTTTCATCTCAGCTGTACATCTCACTGACCTCGATCGCCTCAAAGGTTACCAGCACGGAGCAGTGGATTATCTTTCCGTTCCCATTGTTCCGGAAGTCCTTCGCGCGAAGGTAAAAGTCTTCACCGAGCTGCACCGCAAAAACCGGCAACTCGAGCGGCTCAACAGCGAGCTCGAACAACGGGTTACTGAACGCACGGCTGAGTTGCAGCAAAAAGCCGTCGACTTGCACAAATTAAACAGAGAGTTGGCCCAGCGGAATCAGGAGCTGGACGCCATCGTGCAGACTGCCCCAGATATCATCTTCAGCCGTAATCGAGACGGCAGCCGAGATTACATCAGTAGCCGCTTTTACGAGTACACCGGGGCCCTACCCGAAACGGCGATAGGCTTCGGCTGGCTGGATTACGTGCATCCCGACGATAGGGAACAGAGTCGCCAAAAGTGGTTGCATTGCGTGCAGTCGGGCGAGGCCTATGACTGTGACTACCGGTTGCGCGGGGCGGACTCACAGTATCGCTGGTTTCGTGCCCAGGCGGTGCCTCTGCGTGATAGCCAATCAACCATCGTGAAATGGTATGGGACCTGTTCTGACATTCACGATAGCAAACTGCTGGAACAATCGATTCGTGAAAGCGCGATCGAACTTGAGAGAATGGTCGAGAGCAGGACTGCCGCGCTCAGGCGTCTCTCGAATCGCATGATGACCATGCAAGACGAAGAGCGACGCCGGATCGCGCGTGAAATCCACGATGGCCTCGGTCAGGAACTCGCTGCTGCAAAGATGATTCTGGACGGCATTCTGGCCAGGGATTCCTCGCCGACAATGCGGCAAGCTTCCGTGGAAGCAAGCCAGTTAATCGACCGAGCGATACAGCAGGTTCGCACTATCTCTCACTTATTGCATCCGCCATTGCTCGATGAAGTTGGGTTAGTCTCTGCGCTGCGTTGGTTTCTGGAAGGTCTTACGGAACGCAGCGGCATCCACATGGCGTTAGAAGTCGATCCCCCGGATCTCGGCCGTCTCCGGTCGGAACTGGAGACTGCGATCTTCCGAATCGTCCAGGAAGCGCTCACGAACATGTTCCGTCACTCCGGAGCTCGCAACAGCGGCGTGACTATCATCCAAAAAGACGGAAATATTGTGGTTACGGTTCGTGATGATGGGAAAGGGTTAGAGGAGCAGGTAATCCAGTTGCGTCCAGAGAGTGTCGGCGTCGGTATCGGAGGCATGCGCCAGCGCGTGACCGAACTCGGAGGCAGTCTACGGCTCGCGAACGCCAATCCTGGCACCATAGTGGAAGTGATCATTCCGGCCGTTCGCCAGGATTCCCTTGGCGTTGCCGTCCCTGCCTAGCGTGCACTAGCTAAGCCGCTTTTCGTCGCTCCGTCGTTCCCTCTTGTGCCTTGATCTCCACCTGCTCGTGCTTGATGTCGAGGCGCAAGCGGTTATATATGCTCATGTACTGGTTGGCCACCCATACCAATGCAAAAAACGAAAGGATGTAACCACGCCAATCCTGGAATAGCAGCCTGAAGCGGGTGAGCAGCAAGAATCCGGCGGTTACGTAGTGGCTGAAGCAGTACTCACAAGTGAAAAGGTAGAAGAACTTGCGAATAAGAAGGCTCTGGGCGCGGTCACATTCCCGCTGACAATACTGGCGCGGTTCACGAAATACTTCCTCATGGGTCACGGTCCACGCCACGCAGGCAATGGGAACGCCCAATATCAGAAGCCAAGCGACTTGAAGTCCCAAAGCCACAACTTGCGTGTAGTCCTAAGGCACAATGAAGTCTTCACAACAGGACCCGGCTACACCTGGATCTGCCCCATAATTCAATAGGCTAACGATGAATACACCGCCTCATCTGTTCCCCGACGTGGCGAGCAACAGCTGGCGGGAAAATGCTGCCGCTGGTACGCGATGACTTGAAGAGCCATTACCCCACTGAAAGATACAGGGCGGCTCTGACGCCGCCCTGTCGTGGTCTACCAAGATTCTAAACGCGTCCTCTGGCCAAATGCGAGACCAGCGACACCAGGAACAGCACAAGGAAGATGATAAAAAGCACCTTCGCGATACCCGCTGATGCGAGTGCCACTCCAGTGAAACCGAACACTCCTGCGATCAGCGCGACAACAAGAAATACCAGAGCCCAATAAAGCATCTCTTTGCCTCCCTGCGGACTTGCTAGTGGAGCATAAAGATTCGGCAATTGTGGCTCCATCCGCGTAACGCCGTATTCGAGTGACTCAAGAGCTGTACGGTTAGGTCAAGCCTTCTGGAAGGAGCAGGTGCCAGCCCGTCCCAGAGGACCGGCACCCGCTTGGGGGGCGTTGTGTCGAGTAGAGATTGCAGATTATTTCGCTGGTCCAATCCCCACAATAGGGTGAAAACTGTACTTTTGCTCCCGCCATATAGAAAGTCCCGTCCTTGGCATGTTCCTCTTCGGGAAAGTCCTAGCTGTCTTTACTGCCTCCTCCGGATAGAACGTTGTCCCGCCACGGGATAGCTTAGCCTCGCAGTCTAATAGCAGGTGCTCGTGGGGAGCACAGAAGAGGACAACAATGAAACGAGTTTCTTCCACAGTGCCGAAATGTCTGCTGGTGCTGGGCATCTGTTCGCTTTTGGTCGGGGTGAGTTGGTCCGCCGACGACAAAGAACAATCCGACATTGCGAAGCGAATCGACTCCTCGGGTAAGGTTCTGGACGAGATTATGGCCGTCAAAGACAAGGCCATTCCCGACAAAGTGATGAAAAATGCAAAGTGCATCGCGGTGATTCCCTCCATGGTCAAAATCGCTGTCGGTTTTGGTGGGAGTCACGGCAAAGGTGTAGCCACCTGTCGTACGGAAAATGGATGGAGCGCCCCGGCGCCGTTGACGATCACTGGCGGCAGTTGGGGTTTGCAGCTGGGAGGACAGGCCGTTGATCTGGTTATGGTGGTTACGAACGAGCAGGGAATGGAACATCTGCTCTCCAGCAAATTCAAGCTAGGTGCTGATGCATCCGCCGCCGCGGGCCCTGTCGGCCGTGACGCCGGAGCCGACACTGACATCAAGATGAGAGCCGAGGTGCTGACCTATTCGCGCACACGCGGTCTGTTCGCGGGAATCGATCTCAACGGCGCTGCGGTTACTCAGGATAAAGACGAGACTCATCTACTGTACGGCAAGTTCGTTCCCTTTTCCGACATTCTCAGTGGAAAAGTACAGGCCCCAGCTGTTGCACGACCATTCCTCACGGCGGTGAAAAGGTACTCAGAGGAGAGCCGCGAATCTGGCAGTACTGAAAGCGGAGGCGCAACGAAGACGGCTGCGAAGTGAACGGTGTGCTCAAGTAAAAGGCGCAACGGGCTCAGCGATCGACTTTGAGCCCAATACAAGATTAGTAAGTTGCACGGACGTTGAAATCTGGAGGTGACATGTTCACGATTCTTCTTGTGGTCCTGATTTTATTGCTGCTCGGTGCATTGCCCACTTGGCCTTACAGCCGTTCGTGGGGATATTACCCGAGCGGAGGATTGGGTCTGATCGTCATCGTTGTCATCGTTCTTCTTCTGGCCGGCCGCTTGTGACGGCGAGCGGGCCAGGTTTCGCAAACTGAAGCTGTGGCTGAACGAATGGTGGGAGACGCATATCCCACCATTTGGTATTTACAGAATGTACGGGTGCTCCGCTATCGGGTTCAACCCGCTCGCGCATAAATGCATCTATTCCAAGACCTGCGGTGGTGCAAGTTTGAGGAGCAATCATGTCGAGTCATCACAATTCTGCCTATAACAGCGAACAATGGTTGCGGGTGCCGGCGCGGACCTTGAGTAACCGGCGCTACTCTACTGGGCCTGCGCGCTCCACTCTGAAGAGTGTGGCCAAAGCATCCCGTCCACCGGATCAAATCTGGGGCCAGTACAACAACTATCGTGCGAGCGGAGTGACGGTTTCTGCCATCGTGCACGTGGTGCTCATTGGATTGCTCCTGAGCGGCGTGTTTGTCAGCCATCAGATCACGCAAAGAGAAACACGTCAGACCGTGACGCTGATCGCTCCCTCTCCCGAGTCTTACGCCTTGCCTGTCGCCAAGAAAGTCATCAGCGGGGGAGGAGGTGGCGGTGATCACGATCCCATTCCCGCTCCGAAAGGGCGTCCGCCCAAGGCGGCTCTGCAACAAATCACTCCGCCGGCGATCGTGATGCGAAATGAGAAGCCCAAGCTGGCTGTGCAACCGACGGTGGTGGCGCCGCCGCAAGTGCACCTGGCGGAAAACCACATGCCGAATCTTGGAATACCTGCCGCGGCGCCAGCGATGCCTGCAGCGCCGCCGTCCAACGGCACAGGTTCGGGAGGCGGCATTGGTTCGGGCTCTGGTGGCGGCGTTGGGGTCGGCCACGGACCGGGGGTAGGGGCCGGTAGTGGCGGTGGTTTCGGCGGCGGTGTGTACAAAGTCGGCGGAGGGATTTCGGCTCCTACTGCGATCTCGTCCCCGGATCCTGATTACACCGAAGAAGCACGCAGAGCGAAGAAGCAGGGAACTTGCATCCTTTGGCTAATCGTGGATTCAACCGGACATCCGCGCGACCTTCGGGTCATTCGCGGCCTCGGATTTGGCCTTGATGGCAAAGCCCTCGAAGCCGTGAAGCAGTGGCGGTTTCAACCTGCCCTCAAAGATGGTAGGCCAGTCGATGTTCAGATCAGTGTGGAAGTGGAATTCCACTTGTATTGAGCGTTGATTGTCAATCCGTTAGTTCCCCTACAATTGAATCTTTTTTCAGAATCCGCGCCTGGCGCGGATTTTTTCTTGTTTTTGTGATCACGGGCTGCCAAAAAATCGATGGCCTTACAGAGTCTCCGGCAACCCTTTACAGATGTGACCCGATAGAAGGCAACGGCCTCATTCCCTACTCTCAGACCATGTTCGCGGGGTTGGTGCGGACAAATTTCATGCAGGTGTAAGGAGGCCAAACGTGGCAACTTGTGCGATTTCCGCGACAGAAGCGAATGTGATCCCCTCGACCAACGCCAAAGGCCGTGACGAATCCCAGATAAACCTGGTAAAGCGCGCACAGGCAGGCGACGAGCAGGCATTTGCCATGCTCTTTCAGCAACACAAAAACCGGGTGTATTCGGTTTGCCTCTTGATGACCAAGGACGTAGCTGAGGCCGAGGACTTAACTCAAGAAGCCTTTCTGCAGGTGTTTCGCACGGTCGGATCTTTCCGCGGAGATGCCGCATTCTCCACTTGGCTCTACCGCGTTGCGGTCAACACCGTGTTGATGAAACTCCGCCGCCGCAAATCGCCGCCGACCGTGTCTCTGGATGAGCCTGTACATTCCGAGTCTCCATCTCTGCATCGCGATTTCGGGAAGAACGATCCTGACTTGAGCGGCGTGGTTGATCGCATTGCCTTGCGCCGGGCTCTTCAGGAACTGCCGGAAGGCTGTCGCCGCATTTTCGCGCTGCACGAAGTTGAAGGCTATCAGCACCATGAAATTGCGCAACTACTCGATTGCTCGATTGGGAACTCGAAATCTCAACTCCACAAAGCGAAACTAAAAATGCGATCGCTTCTGTTCCCCAAGACAAAGATCCGCCGGCGACATGCGAAACCCGTTGCCTGGACCGAAGAAGAATTCGTTGGCGTGGCCAAGTCGGCAAGGCAGTCGCGTTAAATCTCAATTGAGCGCCATCAAATGAAAGGAACAGAGTCAGTGGTAGGGGCAATCATCATCAGTGACCAAGTTGGAGCAGTGGAGGATAAGCAGTTTCCTTCCTGCGTGGGTTCGTGCCCACGGCCATGGTCCACCGCAGACGTGTTGGGGAAAGCTCCAATCGCCAGACTTGCCGCAGACCTGGAGGGCAAACTTTGCAACGTCGTGTCAGTGATCGCCGATGTTCCTCCAGACGGCCTCCGCTCAAAACCCAGTCACGAGGCCTTGATCTCGGATCTTACGGCTGACCGTTTTGCGAACTATAAACGAGAAGGGTGCGAGACGGTCTTGATCGTACGATGCGGAGCCTATGTGGAGTTTGATGCTGCAGAAATGTTCAGCTTCCACCAGGAGCGAGGCTTGGGGTTTACTCGTGCATTCACTGACGATGAGCCGCTCGACGTCTGGATGGTCGATACGTCCGGCTTCCCGGAGCACGTGCCGATGCTTTCTACTCTGCTCTGCGCTCAGCCAGCCATGTATCGGTCGCATGGATACGTGAATCCATTGCAGACCGCTCGTGATTTCCGGCGCCTTGTGCTTGATAGCTTCCACTTACGTTGTCATGTTCGTCCTCAAGGCTCCGAGGTAAAGCCTGGGATCTGGATCTGCGAGGGAGCACAGATCGAGCGTTCTGCCCGGGTAGTGGCACCAGCCTTCATCGGACGGGACAGCCACATCTCGGCCGAGTGTCTGATTACTAGAGGGAGCAATGTGGAGAGCGACTCTCGCGTGGATTATGGAACCGCGGTGGAAGATAGTTCGATCTTGTCAAACAGCTATGTCGGTATCGGCCTGGATCTTTCTCACTCGATCGTGGATGGACGCCATCTGCTGAATCTCCGGCACAACGTCAACCTTGAGATTACTGATCCTGCTGTGATGCGGCAGAACACCGTACGTAGAGGAGACCGTCAATCGTGGGCGGGCATTGAGAGTAGCCCAATGGCCCTATCCTTCGCCGAATAGGCTTGGCCGGAAGGCTTGAAAGAAAAAGAGACGAGAACTTAACAATAAGAAGTTAAAAACAAAAAAGGGGTATTACAGATGCTGACCAGTGGGCCCGTCGTGGTAATGGAAGTGCCAGAGGTCTTAAACGTAAAGGAAGTCCATAGTTTCATGGAGGAATTGGGGCCACTGCTCGAGTCCAATCGTCCAAGAGTCGTTTTCGACTGTTCGCAAGTGCGCTCCATGGAAGGCGCCGGTGTAGAAATGCTGCTTCGTTGCCTCGAAGAAGTGTTGAAGCGCGACGGCGATTTAAAACTCGCTGCCCTCTCTCCGGAAGCCGAGGTGATTTTAGAACTCATGCGTGTATCCCGGGTGTTCGAGACGTTCCAAAACTGTGAGGATGCCGTGCGAAGTTTCAACACAATTCCTGCCGACGCAGTGCCCCGAGACACTCCGTGGTATGCCAACGTGTTTGGTGATCTCGGTGTGCTCAAGCAAGCAAGCTAGATTGGGACAGGTTTCTCATTAGCTGAAACCACAGGAGATTCAGATGCTACCGCTTCATCCAGGTCTTCTCGCTATTGCACTCGGTGTGCTGGCTCTCAGCTGTCCGGCAGACACGGTGGCGCAGAATGCAACATCCAGCGCTCCACCGCAAACCACCAGCCGGGATGGTGCAATGGCGCCCGCCGCTACTGGTGAACTTCCCGACAGCCCGGGGGTGATATGGGCGAAATCACAGACTGCTCCGCAGCAGAGTTCGCAAACGCAACCGACAAGCACGTCATCCGATTCGCGGCCTGCGGACAAGCAGGATGAAAAGCGACAGAGACCCGTGGGAACCGCAGCCGCGGAGGCTCCGAGGGTCAGCGGAGTGACTGCTGCCCAGCCGGCAGGAGCTGCAATTGCCCCAGCGAAGCAGAGGAGGGTTCGTACCGTCGTTCTCAAAGTTGGTGCCATCCTCGGCGCAGGCGCGGCTATTGGAGCCGTAGTCGCCCTGAGCGCTGCCACGCCTAGCAAGCCACCTGGCGCCCGCTAAATGAATTTGCCATCTATTTGGAAGCGACAAGCCCAATCGCAATGAAATTACGAAGGTTCAAACTTCTGACCTTTTCCGGAATTGATGGCGCCGGCAAGAGCACACAAATTGATGCTCTTTTACACTACCTGCAAGATCGAGGACACCGCTTTCGGCTATACACGTTCTGGGACGACGTTGTTGCGCTCTCGAAATATCGCGAACATCTAAGCCTCCGCATATTCAAGGGTGAAAAAGGTGTGGGCAGCCCAGATAAGCCCATCGCGCGTCGTGATAAGAATGTGACTTCCTGGTACGTCGTTTTTCTGCGGCTCCTTCTTTACCTGTTTGACGCGCTTCGGCTGTTAGCTCGCATGTCCAGGCGGGCCCCCGCTGAAGATGTCGAATTCGTGATCTTTGACCGTTACATTTATGACGAGTTGGCGAACCTGCCTCTTCAGTATTGGATCGTGCGACTCTACGTTCGGCTGGTCTTGCGAATGGTTCCGAGGCCGGATCAGAGTTTCCTTCTGGATGCCGATCCCGAGACCGCAGTTTCGCGCAAGCCCGAATATCCCCTGGAGTTCGTTCGCCGCAATCGGAACGCTTATCTTGCAATCGCGAGAATCGCGGGAATAACTGTCCTGCCGCCATCTTCGATGCCGGAGACGGCTGAGACCGTCAGAACCTCGGTCGCAAGCCTTAAGCTCGTTGCGGGCTCGCTGTTTTTCCCCGAACATCCCCCGTTCCCAGCCAGTAGCGCTAAAACACCCAGCGGTTAAAGTCCTTTCTCGTCTACAACATCTTTCCCGGAGAGCACATCGAATCTGCTGCTGCCAAGCGAAGCAGGAGGCTAATGAAGATCTGTCTAGTCACAACATTCCCCCCAAGTACCGGGGGGTTGAGCGAATACGGATTTCATATCGCGCAAGAGCTGCAGCGAAATCCTTTTCTCAGCCTTACCGTTCTTGCGGATGAGATTCCAACTGCTCATGAGGAGCGGGACGGCTTCACGGTACTGCGGTGCTGGTCGTTCGACGATCCCACCACGATCTATCGGCTGATCAGAACTATCAGGCGTCTGAAGCCTGATGTGGTCTGGTTCAATCTGCTGTTCAGCACCTTTGGCAGAAACCCCTTCGTAGCTTTCAGCGGGCTCATGTCTCCCTTGCTCGTGCGCATGGGCGGACGATACACCCATGTGACTCTGCACCATCTCATGGATACTGTCGAACTGAAGGACTCAGGCGTCCGCCATGAACGCATGTATCGCCTCGCCGGTGCGGTGGCAACGAGGATGCTTCTGCTTTCGAACTCCGTGTCTGTTCTCATGCCTGGATATCGCAAGATACTGAATGATAAGTAC
Source organism: Terriglobia bacterium (assembly GCA_020073385.1). GTDB lineage: Bacteria > Acidobacteriota > Terriglobia > Terriglobales > Acidobacteriaceae > Sulfotelmatobacter. The sequence goes on from JAIQFH010000036.1 coordinate 142,946, forward strand.
GGCCGCGACAATGTTCATCTTCGCGCCCACGGGTTGCTGGCTCGACGCCCCGAATTCCCCGACTTTTCGCGTCGTGGAACTCCGACTCAGCGTATTCTGGCCTTCGGGAAATGGGGCACGTACAAACGGTTGGAGCTCATGGTTGAAGCTTTCAACTTGCTTGCTCAGAAATCGCCGGAGGCTAAACTCGTAGTTGCAGGGGGCGATCATCCGCAGGCGGCAGGCTATGTGGAATCCGTCAAGAAGCAGAATGCCGGAAATCCTCGGATCGAATTTCGGGGCTACGTTCCGGAGGATGAACTCGCCGATTTATTCCAGGGATCGAGCGTCGCGGTGATGCCTTACTCGTCTTCCACCGGTTGTAGCGGTGTGGCGCATCTGGCGTGTGCTTTTAGCGTGCCAATCATCAGTGCCGATCTTGCGGATTTCCGCCAAATGGCCCAAAGTGAAGAATTGGCGATCGAGTTCTATCCGCCTGGAGATGCTCAGGGACTAGCCGACTGCTTATATCGGCTACTGGAAGATCCTGAGAAACAATATGCAATGGCGACGCAGAACTTTTCTGCAGCGTTGCGGATGACAATGCCCAACGTGGTGCAGAAATACTTAAGACACTTCGAGCTTCAGCAACGAGTTCAAACTCTCAAACATATCGCGCGCGTCCGCCGTCTCCCTCGCTGGATTCCTTCCAAATCTCTGCTTCTGCGGCTTTTGACACGCAATTCGTTGAGTTGGGCGCGCCGTTCGGTCGTTCTGCATACGTCGTGCAACGATATGCCGCTCTTCACTCTACTTCACGATAACGGTAATGGTGGTGGAAACATGGGTGGATCCGGAATCCCCGCTAACGGTGACGGTGTAGCTGCTCGGAGCGGCAAGGCTCTGAGCAGTGCCGTTATTTCCGCCGCAGGAAAAGGAGCTGATAACGGCAACACCTACCACGCCGGCGCCTACGAGCTTGAGGGCGCGCCCGCGATTGATCTTCCCAACCAACAACACACCGAACAGACCGAACCCGAGCAGGCAATCGGCGAGAAAAAAGCTGCGAGCTTCGCGGTGATTCGCGGCGGCACTGGCAGCGTTGGCAGTAACGGTCAGAACGGAACTGGCGGTGCTCACTCCTGGAACGACAGAGGCCGGGGCGAATGAGCACTTCAAATTGCTGGGAAGTCCGGAACAAGTAAGGGCCACAGCGCTGTTGAATGAACTTCCCTGCGGTGTAATGTTTACGGTTGAACTGACTGAGCTTCCCGAAGCGAGGATCATCGTCGGTGGATTAACTTTTAGAGCCAGGCTCGGATCGCCATTCCCGCAGCTAAGTTTTGTTTGCACGGCTGCTGACATTTGGTTCGTGATGCCTGGTCTTCCCACGGCCTGCACGTAGAAGGTATAAGTTCCATCAGGAATCGAATAGTTGCAGAGATTCAGCGAACCTGCGCCCGGATACGCTTGACCGAGAGGCATCAGGTTCTTCCCGTCCGTGCTGACGAATGCGACGTAATGATCGACCGTGTTTTCCTCTCCCTTAACCGCCCACCGCAGTGAATTGCTCGTGGCCGAAGCCGAAACGCTCAGGCAGTTGGAGATTCCCGATTCGATCTCAGTGCCCTCTTCGTAGTCATTCCAGGTAACCAGTTGCAATGCCGACAACTGTTTGCCCGAGTTGTAAAGACTATTGATTCCAGAAAATGTCTCCAGCCACGTTTGGCCGCATTGCTGGCCCATGATGCGATTCGAGCCCCAGGCCGCCAGTGTGTCGTTGAATCCTTTGTATGTCGCGCCTACGGTCTGCTGGTTCTCGAGCGCCATTCCCGTGGCGTAGAAGCTTTTCAGATAGCCAATGCCATAATCAGAAGTAGTCGGCATCACCCAGGAGTAACTGCCTTCACTCAAGATGTGTGTGAACCCGCTATTGTTCTGGAACAAAAAGGCAGGCTGGGTCGACAGAGAAGCGCTCAACTCGTTCCAGTTGATGGAATACGAGAGATCAATATTGAAATTTGTGACGACTGGCCTTCCAGCCAGGGTCATGTAAGCCCGAGAAGGAAAGTATGTCTGCTCTATGTACTGCAACTGGCCGATGAGAGCCTGTTGCGGCGAACAACCGGAACAGGAATTCCATTTGATCGCTCCCTGGTCGACCATGATCGCAAACGTAAAGCCCGGGTGACTTTCCGCCTCTGTCATCACCAGTTTCGTCGCCTGGTCAATGCTGTTGTTCGGGCCGTACCAGTCCACAATCACGCCATCAATTCCGCGGCTGATCATGTCCGTGATCTGACGATGGATTTGTTTTGCATCCGTGGAACTGTAACCGACGTTCATGTGGTTCGAGCCTCCGAACCAGAGCATTAGGTGGGCATAGACCTTGGTGGTCGCGCCGGCATAAAGCAGACTGTGAATGTCGATCTTGCTCACACTGCCGGCAGCGGCGTTCCCATTGCTCTGAGCCGAAAAGCTGTTAGCTGCACTTGTGTTATTTGCGGTCACCGCGGCCAGGGTGGTGGTGGGGACCACGGAATTCCCTGCCGCGCACACATCTGTCCAGGACAGGAGCAGGACTAAAGCACACCAATTCTTAAGACACATCTGCCCTCAGGAGCGGAGTTGCTGAGGTCTTGCGCTTGCATTGTTCTGGTTCCGGAGGGAGGACGCCACCCTGTGGATTCCTCTAAACCAGTCTTGAACTTTCTGGGACGCAGGGAGTTTAAGTCGAAACCGCTATTAGAACAAGTATCTTTCGTACGCCAACCTCTGGGGCGGTGCCAAACTGGGACTGTTGCCCGTCGGCTGAATTCAGGTGATCTCCAGCAGAAACTAGGCGGCCTTATTCATCGAACTACGGACTTGCAACTTCAACTCCCAAACCAACATTCCAGCAGCTGAATTCATCCAAGACGAGTTCCGGTTGGTCCCGAAAGACTCTCATCAGGTGGTGCGAATGGCCTGTGTGAAAAAGTTCCGCTATTTGTCTACTCTTTGGATCATCGTCATCGTGTCTGTGCTTTCCGGCTGTCAGGGACTCTCGGGCAACCAGTCGAATCCCGCCCTCAACTCGTCCATCAATCACATTGTTGTCATGGTGCAGGAAAACCGCTCGCTGGATTCCTATTTTGGACAGCTTCCTGCCTATTGGGCGGCGAATGGATACCCCGCACAGCAATTCGACGGCCTTCCCGCGAACACTTCCAATCCCAGCTTCGATGGCACCACCACCGTCTCTGCCTTCCACCTTGCCACCGAATGCGTCGAGAATCTCAGCCCTTCGTGGAACGAAAGCCATCTCGACTGGAATCTGCACGACCCCGGCTCCAGCACGGCGACGCTGGATGGTTTTGTTTGGAATGCAGCGAACTTCGCGAGGAACGAGAATACCAATGGCGCAAACCCACAATTCACAGACACAACTGGGATTCGTGCCATGGGCTATTACGACTGGACTGATCTGCCGTACTACTACTTCATGGCCTCGAATTTTGCCACGTCAGATCGGTGGTTTGCCCCGGCATTAGACCGCACTCAGGTCAATCGCATGTATCTTTATGCGGCAACTTCCCAGGGATATGCCTACCCGCCAGGAACCACCCCGTCCGACAATTTTCCGCTGACGGCGCCCACGATTTTCGATGCGATGACGCAGGCCGGAATCAGCTGGAAGGTATATTACTCCGACGATATCTGTTCTACGTCACCTCCGGGAGACTCTAAGCCGGGTCCGACAGGAGCAATCACGCCGAGTGCCTCGTCATCCAACGCGGGCGCATGCACCTACCTCACGCAGTTTGCTCCTTATGCTCCTCCGAATGCGTTGCCTGACAACGTGGTCCCGGTTTCTCAGTATCTCAGCGATGTGCAGGCTGGAACACTTCCCTCGGTGGCGTTCATCGAGACGGGATATCTGTCGCACCGCGACGAGCATCCGAGTTCCGACACGAACGTGCAAGCCGGTGCCGTTTACGTTGCCAGTTTGATGAACGCACTGATGGCCAGCCCATCGTGGAAGGATTCGGTTTTTATCTTGACGTACGACGAAGCGGGTGGCTTATATGATCACGTCGCTCCGGTGGCGGCTGTGAACCCCGATGGCATCGCGCCGATCGACTTGCAGCCGGGTGATCAATGCACGGCAGAAAATGACCCGAATGGACCCAACTGCGATTTCAACTTCACCGGTTATCGCCTTCCGCTGATCGTTGTTTCCCCCTTTGCCAAGAAAAACTATGTGTCTCACACCGCGGCTGATTACACTGCGATTTTGAAATTTATCGAGACTCGGTTTGACCTGCCTTCTCTAACCAAACGAGACGCAGCGCAAATGGACATGACCGAGTTCTTCGACTTCCAGAACGCGCCCTGGGCAACACCTCCGACGCCTCCTGCCCAGGCAACCGGAGGCATCTGCGACTACCAGAATCTCGGATATCCCGGCCCTTAATATGCTTGTCCAATGTCGCTGGTTAGAAGTCCTGCGGAATTTCAGTGCATGGCTTTTAGTCCAGACCGAAGTTCCGCATAGGAAATACTTCAGTGCGAATTGAAGCTGACATTCCGCACGACGTAGTGTTCTCCGTCGAAGTCAGTCACTACCTTGACCGTTGCGCCTGGCTGCAGAGCCTCATCAGGATTTATTGAAGCTGGCAAGTAGACCTCGTAAGTCTTATGGTCAGTTGAGGAGTTGAGGACAAGCAGTCCCGTACGCAGGTCGATATGAACCACCTGTCCGTAAAACGTGTATTGCGTCCCCGGCTGAGCAAGGATCGAAATCTCTGTCGCGGTGCTGCGCCCGCCTCCCTCTGAGGTGAAGTTTATTGAGATGAGAGTCCCCGGAACAAGGGCGCTGACAGACACTGCCCGGTCCCCTTGCATAACTCTTGTCGAAGGATTCACCCGAACGTCCACCGGATTCGGGGAAAGCACATCGCGGAGAACGATTTCGCCGCCGCCGTTACTCCGAAATTTGAGCACTACACCCTGGCTGGTTCCTCTCTCGCGCGCCGCGTTCAGCCGTATAGTACGGGCGAATACGGTGCTGCCGTCAAGGATCGTGTCCAGGTAAATCCTCTCTCCCGCGCGCAAGTCAGCGACGGTAGCGGGTTTGCCCCCGCGATAAACCTGCGTCCGAGGATCAAACAAAAAGCTCTCTTTCCCGCCTCCGAACAAACGAATGGTGAGTTTGTCGCGAACCATATCAATCCTGTCGAGCGTTCCGCCGATCAGCGTTGCGTTCGCCTTGGGAACCGGCGGCAACTCCGGCAGCAGCGTCGAGGGATCGATCGTAATGGAGGTGTCCTCAGAGTCTTCTGTGATCGACGGTTTCCTGGGTTCGATGGCGCCGTCGGTTCTAGCCTCTGATTTGGGCGAGATCATGGCCGAGGATGGAGTTTCGTTAGTGCTTTGCGCGACGGCAGAACTGGTGAAAAGCGAGCAGCCCACAGCCATCGAGGCGAAAGAAAGTGCGACGCAAATTCTCAGTGCAGGTTTCACGCCGCAATTAGATGCCGATCCCGGCTGTTAGGTGGTCAGAATTCAAAGCGAGTCGCCGTATCCCACGGCAAACAAATCTGCTTGTTCAGCATCAAAACGTCGTCTGGCAGTACAACAGACCACATTCGAGGAAAACGTCTGCATGCTTTCCAAACGGTGGCTACTCGGGCTAGCTCTGATCACGGCAGCCGAATTGACTTCTCAGTGCGCCCACGCGGGAGATATCAAGATCACGATTCCAAAGCGCAGTAAACTCACCCCCGTTCAACGGCTAAACCGCGAGGGCGTGGAAGCAGTCCGCAAGCATGACTATCGAAAAGCCGAGGAACTCTTCTACAAAGCGTACTTGTTCGACCCTGATGACGCGTTCACCCTGAACAATCTTGGATATATTTCGGAATTGCAGGGGCAGATCGAGCGAGCGCAACAGTTCTACTCGTTGGCGGCCGAGCAATCGAGCGATGCCGTCGTCGACCTGTCCAGCAAGAGCCAGTTACGCGGCCAGCCGATGAAAGCGGCACTATCCGTAACCAACGAGCCACTTCAAGTCAACCACGCCAATGTCGAAGCAGTGCGCCTCCTGCAACAGGGACGTGCGCCCGAAGCCGACTTGCTTCTCCAGGATGTGCTCAAGAACGATCCCAAGAACGTATTCACTCTGAACAATATGGGTGTTGCCAAGGAGATGGAGGGCGAGCAGCAGGACGCCCTGCGATATTTCGACGAGGCTTCCAGAGCGGGATCTGACGCAACCGCGGTGGTGACAGCCAATCCCAGATTGAGGGGACGCCCGGTTAGCCAGATGGCGCAACAGAACGCTAAGTCATTGCGCGAATACCTGTCGCACGAGCAAGACCGGTCCGAGCAAGTCGCGGAACTGAATCTGCGCGGTGTCTCCGCCGTCAATCGCAATGACCTGCGTACCGCCGACGCCGATTTTCGCAAAGCCTACGCCCTTGATCCAGGCAACGCGTTTGCGCTCAACAATATCGGATATGTCGCGGAGCTCGAAGGAGATCGTGAAACCGCCGAGTTCTTCTATGAGCAGTCGCGACAGGCTGGCGGAGCGGATGCAACCGTAGGCGTCGCCACTAGTCGTACGGCCGAAGGCAGGAAGCTTTTCGCGGTTGCCGAAGATAACGATACGCGAGTTCAGACCAGGGTCGCGCAGGAGCGCGATGTGTTCCGCCGCGAACAAGGGCCGGTCGCGCTGCGACGCCGCGACAACAGTATCGTGGAGGATTCCGTACCGTCCACTACGCCAGGTTCGATCCAACAGAACCCCTAGCAGCCCGTGGTGCAAGTCTGGATACCTGAAACAAACAAAAGATGGCGTGATCCACAGGAAGAGTTCGTAGAATGCGCGGATGGCGATGAGCAAGCGGAGTGGCGGGGAGAAGCAAGAGGACATATGGATTGCGCACACGGAGTTGGCGGTGGCGCCGGGCCATCCTTTCTATAAGCGGTTGAACGAGTTACTGGAGGGTGCCAGGTTCGACGAGTTTGTGGAGG
>JAIQFH010000037.1 GCA_020073385.1 Terriglobia bacterium
AGGCGCGGGGTGGCCTCGAGAAAATCAAGGCCATCAAGACCATCCGCGCCACCGGCAAAATCAAAGGCTTCGGCGGGCGCGTCTTGTCAATGGGCGAGGAAAATGCGCGCCCCGACCTGGTCCGCGTCACCACTACTGTGCAGGGTATGACCGCCATTCAGGCCTATGACGGCACAACCGGCTGGCAAGTCGAACCCTTTGGCGGCAAGAAAGATCCGGAATTGATGGGTGAAGATTCCCTGCGTGATCTATTGCTGGACGCCGACTTCGATGGCCCGCTGGTCGACTACAAAGACAAAGGCAGTACGGTCGAATATCTCGGGCACGACGTCGTCGATGGCGACGACGCGCTGCGCCTCAAAGTGACGCTTAAGAATGGCGACATCATCTATGACTATCTCGATCCCGATACGTTCATCGAGATTCGCCGCGAAATCCAGCAGTTCATTCGCGGTTCTGTACGCGAGCGGGTGGAAAGCCTCGGGTCGTACAAGCCGGTGGCGGGAGTGATGTTTCCGTTTGCAATTGCCACCGGATCACGGAACGTCCCCGACGCACAAACAACCGCGGTGCAGAAGATCGAAGTGAATGTGAACATCGATCCCGCTGATTTTGCGGTGCCCGAGTCGTTGAGGACAGGAGAAAAGAAATCAGGAATGGTGGGCATTCACTGAGCCGAGCGATGAGGCACCTGATTTGCCGGTTCAGTAGGTGATTTCGAATCTCGGTTTTCCCCAATCCTCCCATTTGACTTCTCTGGAAAAGGACTAATGACCATGAACCTGTTCGCTCGCAATTTCTGGGCAATGATGTTGGTCTTGGCAGGAATTTCACTGTGTGCGGCTTTGGCTTCGGCACAAGTACCGTACCGCTTCGATGCTGCCACCGTTTCTGGCCTGCCAGCCCGCAATATCGGTTCGGCTACGATGAGCGGCCGCATCGCCGCGCTCGATGCCGTCGACGAGAAGGGCCGCATAACTATCTTCGTGGGCGCGGCCAGCGGTGGCGTTTGGAAGTCCGTGAACGGCGGCACGACTTTCAAACCGGTTTTCGACCGCGAAGACGTTCAGTCTATCGGCGCCGTCGCGATTGATCCCTCGAACTCGAAAACTGTCTGGGTGGGAACCGGAGAGTCGTGGCTCCGCAACAGCGTGTCCATTGGCGATGGAGTTTACAAATCTACTGACGGTGGCGAGAACTGGACCAACGTTGGCCTCAAAGACAGCGAACATATCGCCAAGCTTCTCATAAATCCAAGCGACAGCAACGACGTGCTGGCTTGCGCCACCGGTCATCTCTGGGACGACAATAACGAGCGCGGCGTCTACCGAACCACCGACGGCGGCAAAACCTGGAATAGAGTTCTCGCTGGGGCGAACGGTTCGAGCGGCTGCGCGATGCTGGCACGCAGCACGCAGGAGCCTAAAACTGTCTATGCTGCCATGTGGGACTTCCGGCGCCAAGGCTGGACGTTCCGCTCGGGCGGACCGGGCAGCGGTCTGTTCAAATCCTCCGATGGCGGCACTCACTGGACTGAGATCACCGATGCTAACAGTAAAGGGCTGCCTCCGAAGCCATACGGGCGCATGGCATTGGCGGTGGCTGAGTCCAAACCCAAAGTCGTTTACTGCAACATCGAAGCCGAAAAAGGACGCGGCCTCTATCGCTCAAATGATGCCGGCGAAACCTGGACCAAACTCGACTCGAGCGCATACATGGTCTGGCGTCCGTTTTATTTCGCCAACCTGACGGTCGATCCCAGAAATGAAAACAAGATTTTCAAGCCAGACCTCATGCTTCTGCTGAGTAACGATGGTGGGAAAACCTTCAACGATGTTTCCGCCGCCGTGCACGGCGACTTTCATGACATTTGGATCGATCCCAAGAATCCAAATATCGTGATTACCGGCGATGACGGCGGCTTATGGCGAAGCGAAGACGGTGGCAACCGATGGAAGCATTTCATGAACCTGCCGGTGTCGCAGTTCTATCACGTAAGCCTTGATAACGCTGACCCCTATCACGTCTACGGCGGCCTGCAGGACAACAGTTCCTGGGTTGGAGATTCATCCTATCCCAGCGGCATCACCAACTCCCGCTGGGAAAACATGTATGGCGGCGACGGCTTCTGGATGTTCGAAGACACATCCGATCCCGCCTACATCTACGCCGAGGCTCAGGGCGGAGAAATTGGCCGCGTGAATCGCTACACGCACGAAGGACGAGGCATCAAGCCCTTGCCCAACTATGGCGAGAAGAAGCTTCGCTTCAACTGGAACACGCCCATTCACATGAGCCCGAACGAGAAGGGCACAATCTACATTGGTGCGCAGTTTCTATTCCGCTCTCGCGATCATGGCCAATCTTGGGACCGCATCTCTCCCGACCTGACGACCAACGACCCCGAAAAACAGAAACAGGAAGAATCCGGGGGCGTCACGGTCGACAATTCGTCTGCCGAGATGCACACAACGATTTATTCGATCTCAGAATCTCCCCAGAACGGCCAGATCATCTGGGTTGGCACGGATGACGGCAATGTGCAGATCACTCGCGATGGCGCCAAGACATGGACGAACGTCGTCGGCAACATCAACGGGCTGGCGAAGAATTCCTGGGTCTCGACCATCGAAGCCAGCCGCTTCGACGAAGCTACCGCTTATGCTACCTTCGACCGCCATGGGTACGGCGACTTCAAGCCGTACCTCTTCAAGACAAGCGACTACGGCCACACCTGGACGGCTCTGCCCGCTCAGGAGAACGGCGTGCGCGGCTTCGCCCATGTGATTAAGGAAGACACGGTCAATCGCAACGTTCTCTTTCTCGGGACCGAGTTCGGGTTATGGATTTCCGACGACGGCGGTCAGCGCTGGGCACAATACAAGGGCTCCGATTTTCCGGCGGTAGCCGTCGATGACATCGCCGTGCACGCTCGCGAATCCGATCTGGTTCTGGCCACGCACGGCCGCGGCATCTGGATCATCGACGATATTTCTCCTTTGCGATCCCTCACTCCTGACTTGATGACGAAAGAAGCGGCGCTGATCCCCGGCCGGCCGGTGGTTCAGTATTTCAATGCGCGTGGAGGCTGGTCCGAAGGCAACGAGACTTTCTCTGGACGTCCGCGTCCGTCCGGCGCCCAGATCACTTATTACCAGAAAAGCCGCCACATCTTCGGCGATTTGAAAATCGAAATCTTCGATCAGGATGGAAAACTCATTGACACGGTTCCGGGCAGCACTCATCGCGGCTTGAACCGCAGCACCTGGTTTATGCGCATAAAAGCGCCGGAGGTTGCCCCCGCAGCGACGGCGCTGAATGGGGCACAGCGCGGCCCTAGGGTGCTGCCCGGCACATACACAGTCAAGCTCACCAAGGGAACTCAGACCTACACCGAGCAACTCAACGTCGTAATGGACCCTCGCGCTACTTACACTCTCGATGACCGCAAGGCCCAATTCGATCTGTCGATGAAAATCTACAACCTGCTCGAACATATGACGTGGGCAGTCGAGGCCATCGAAGGCCTGCGCAACGCCGCCAACGCTCGTGCAGCCAAACTGCCGGAGAAAGATCCGCTACGCAAACAGCTGCAGCAGCTTGCGGTCGAGTGTGACGCGTTGCGCTCGAAGATTATCGCTACCAAGGAAGGTGGAATGATCACCGGCGAAGAACGCATCCGCGAACTGATCGGCGAGCTTTACGGAAATGTCACCGGATACGACGGCCGGCCAACCGATTATCAGGTGGCGCGCACCGAATCTCTCGGCCACGAACTGCAAGACGTCATTGACAACTTCCAGAAACTCGCGCAGAAGGAACTGCCGGGCATCAACAGCAGCCTGAAGAAAAAGAAGATGGAGACGATTTTGGTGTTGTCTGAACTGGACTGGCAGCACAAAAAGACCGCGTCGGGCGAAGCTGCCGGTGGTGCTGCGATGCAGGAATCAGACGATACCCCGGACGAGATAGAGTAGCTAAATACAACAACATGTACGGGCGCCGGACGAATTCCCGAGGGAAAGAGCGAGCACAAATTCTTCGCAGGTTGGGCGGTGGATCGGTCCCAAGCCGCTGACAATACCGATCGATCCTCACCTTTGATGAAGCGAACCGGTCACGCTTACCCGATGACCCATGGTGTTGGGCATTTTCATCACCACCAGGTGTCAGTACTTGTTCTTGTAACCTGGCTCGAGGTTGACGTCCAGAGGATCACCTGCCCGAATATCAAGCTTGCGGCGAAGTGGGCCTGGAAGAACAACTTGTCCCTTGGTGGAAACCTTGGTTGGTAAGACAATCTTACCTCGCTTACCTCTGCAACTAAGATCACAGTCACGTCCTTGCGTATCACGTGCCCATCGTAGATCGCATCACCGGTGTACTCTTGAAGGGACAGGCCGGGCGGATGCCGCTCTTTTTCGAGCAGGCAAAACGCGATGGCTGACTCACCAAACGTGGCTGGCTACTACTGTGGGAATTGAAGGATAACCGGAGACTACTTCCGTATGTAGAACCAGTTGCACATTCTTCTGCTGCCATCCCGGCGGCATCTTGCGGAGAGCCTGTTCAAGAATGGTTGGATTGGTCACCAGGCTCGTACCGGCCTCGGTGCCATAGTGCGAGATGCCTGTGATCTCGACAATAAAGTTGTTGGTGCCCGGATACAGCACTCGCGACACAATGGCGTAGTCTTCCGCCAATTGCGGATCATCCGGATGCGTCTTGATCGTCCAGTTCGTCCGCACACCGTTATCCCACACGCCAAAAGGGCGCTGCGATAAATCAATGGCGTAGCGGAAGTGTTCGCCAATTTCGTGCCAGTTCGTGTAAGAGAACCCGACGAGCACCGCCGGCGAGTCGAGCAAATCGCGGAATGAGGTGTCGTTGCCAACCCGGAGCTTGTAGGGTTTTCCCGTCCGAGCAAACATATCGGCGATCTGGATCGCCGAACTTACATCGCTGACGGCAACAAAGCGATTGGGGATCAAAACGAAGTCCTCGGCTTTGGCGGGAGGGTTGGCGCTGAGATTGCGCACGTCGGAATACACGGGCACCGGTGCGGTGCATACAAATACTTCTTTGTGTCCCTGAAAGAGCGGAGACCAGAACTGGTCGAGCGGGTCAGCCGTTCGATGCTGATGGATCCAGTAGGCAGCTGAGACCGCGAGCGCCAGAAGAGCAAAGACCGCTGCGAGTGCGTAAAGGGGGCGATGCGAGCGACTTTGGGCCAACGCTACCGGAACTGCCTTCTCGTGTCCGGGGTGGAATTCCGGAACATAGGTGCCAGGGGGCAGGTCGATCACAACGCGGGCCTGCCCCGAACTGCTCAGGTAGTAGGAGCGGAGTCGCTTTCTGACTTCTCCCGCTTTCACACGAACGCCCGCATCTTCGCTGGGATCGTAGGAGACCGGTTTCCCAAAGACCTCCATGCCGATGGTCCGTTCCTTCAGATTGTCGGGGTGTCCCCGAAGTGTGTTCTCGACTATGTAACGCAGAAAATTCTGGCAGAGTTTGCTGGAGTGGAACTCACGACTGGCCAGTACGTGCTCCAGTTCCTCGCGTACCAGCGCTTCGGATACTCCGGTTTCATGTCGACTTACTTCTGGGTTGATGGCCGGAGGTGAAGATGGGGTCTGGCCCAATGGCGGCTCCGGCAAAGAATGTTAGCACAGCGGTTAAGAAGGAGCACTTCTCGATGGCATGCAATCCCTTTTCACGCAATTGGTTGCCCCGAGGACGGAACATGTTCGAAACGCACACTACTTCGGCAAATCGGATTGTAGTGCCTTCTCGGCACCGGCGTCCTGGTTCAATTGCCCGTAAACCGCCTGGAGCCGTTCTTCAGCCTCGCGCAACTGTTTGAACTTGGCAACTTCCTCGTCGGCATCCGCTGCACGTCCGAGTTGCCGGTAGGCTTGCGACAGCCGAAAGTGCGCGCTGGCATTCAGCGGATCCAGGCGAAGGGCTTGCAACAGGTGTTCTATCGCCTTTTCCGGGTGGCCAGTCGACATGAGAACGGCTCCGAGCCCAACCTGAGCCTCGGAGTACGCAGGATCCAACTCCGCCGCCTGCGAATAGTGTTGAAGAGCAATCTCCTTTTCGTTGCGCAGATTCGCCAAGGCGCCCAGCCTGGATTCAGATTTCGCGTCGTCGGGATTGATCTTTATGGCGGTTTCGAACTCCTGCTCCGCTTGCTTTCGGGCTTCATCAGAGGTTGAATCCTCCAGGATGGCTTCGCCTAACTCGAAATGCACACCGGGGAGGCGCGGGTTCATGTGCAACGCTTCCTGGTATTGGACGATAGCCTCCTTGATTTTTCCCTCGGTGACCAGATGTTCGGCCAGTAGTTGATGCATTCGGGCGGAGTCTGGCGCAACCGAGGCCAGAGTGTCGCGCGCCTGAACCGCCAGGTCCGAGTGAATGCGGTAGATGACGTAGAGGACATCCGGATTGGCTGGGTCAATTTTCTGCAACGAGGCAAGCACGGCCAGAGCCGGCTCGAACTCACGACGCTGGTAATCGATTTCCACCAGGGCCATTCCGGCCCGCATTTGCAGTTGTGGGTCGTCAAGATGGAAGAACGATTTCTCGAGCAAGGATCGCGCAGAATCGAATTTCCGTTGTGCCTTCTCGCACAAACCCAAGATTGCCTGAGCTTTCCACAACTTGGGCTGCAGCTTCAGCGCCTCCCGAAGATCTGGCTCCGCTTCGACATATTTCCCCTGCAGAAACTCCACCACCCCGAGATTGGCGCGAGCCTCGACGTTGGTTGGGTCCGCGGTCACGGCTTCATGCAATTCCTGCGCGGCCAAATCAAGCTGCTTCTTTGCCAAGGCCTGCTGAGCTCGCGCCAAATGCTCCTGCGCATTTGGATCCGTTCCGCGAACGTTGGTCTGGGCCGCAAGCGGCCCGAGCATAGCGATGAAACAGAACATGACGCATGCGACCCGCAGACTTCGATGCATATGATTTCCCAGGAAATCGGCATAGTAGCACGTTGCTGCGGAGGTGTTTGCCGGGGCGAAGGTCCCATGAGACGAAGGGATCTTGCGCCGGATCTGCGTGTGATCCCGATCACAGCCTTAGCGGCTACTTCTTTAATAGGTTGAGCTTGATGCTTCAAGACTCCTCGTTCGAAACCTGTAACGCGCGCCGACCGAACTGTTTCGAACTTGACGCGGAGCCGGGTACGAATCCAACGTGGATCCGATAGGTGACCGACGTCGAAGGCGTGCCCCAGAACTACAGGCGTCGGCGCCCGGCTTTTCTGTGGCAAGTCCTACCAGTCCCGTCGTCTCAAGGCAAAAGGAGAATGCGATGTCGCTATTCCGGTTAAGGGCTCAAGCTGTTTCTCTCCTGGTCCTTCTTCTGATGTGCATCCTGCCGAATCTTGCTCTAGCCCAAGGTAGGCAGAGTGGCGAGATCCGGGGGACCGTCACCGACCCCTCTAGCGCGGTCGTCGCCGATGTCGCGGTCACCGTCACGAACGTCGCTACCGGGATGAGACTCGCCGCCACGACCGACTCGTCCGGCGTGTACGACGTGCCCTTCCTGCAACCGGGGGAATACACCGTCACGTTTGCCAGGCAAGGTTTCAAGAGTCTGACTCGTTCGGGAATCACCCTCCATGTCGAGACCATCACTGTCAACGGCACACTGGAGGTTGGGGCTGCCTCGGAGAGGGTTGTCGTCAGTGGCGATGCGCCCCTGGTGCAGACCGAGACCGCCGCGAAGAACACGACTTTAACTTCTGACTTCGTCAGCTCCGCGCCCAGCATCAACCGCAGTTGGCAGGATCTGTTTGCCGCCATGCCAGGCGTGAATCCAGGCAGCGGAGAGAACTCCAGCGGGTCAGGGATCGGCGTAAACGGACAAGAACGCTACTTCTCGACTTGGCAGGTTGACGGCGGTAGTGCCATGTTCGGTCAGTCATCAAATCCAAACTACGTCTCCACACCCAGCGAGACGATTCAAGAGGTAAGCCTAAGCACGGCAAATTTCGGCGCCGAACACGGAAATGGATTGTCTGTTTTCAACGTCATCACCAAGAGCGGCACGAACCAGTTCCACGGCAGCGTTTATGAGTACATCGAGAACGATGCGTTGAACGCGGAGAATCGGTTTGCTGCACCTCCTCCGTTCAACAAGCCGGCGACTCGATGGAATGAATACGGCTTTAATGTCGGAGGGCCGATTAAGAAGAACAAACTATTCTTCTTCTTCAGCTATGAGAGGAATCCAAACCACAGTTTCGGACCTGATTTCCGATCGTATCCCACGGCCGCGTATCGACAGGGAGACTTCTCATCCTTGCTGGGTCCGGGAGCGGTGGATGGCGAGGGAAGTCCGATCATTAATCCGTGCACCGGCAAGCAAGTGTTGCAGGGACAGATCTACGATCCCCTGACAACACAGACGGTCACGTGGAACGGGCAACCAGTCGTGTGCCGGATGCCGTTTGCGGGGAACATCATTGACCCTAGCCGTTTCGATCCAGCGGCCGTAGCTATTCAGCAGAATTTTCCCCTCCCCAACGTTCCCGGCGCAGGGAACGTGAACAATTACTACAGCGTTCAGTCGAACTGGGGTGTTATGAAACAGTTGATGTCCTGGATTAACACGAAAGTGGATTACGACATCACTCCGAAAAACCGGGCGACCACTTCTCTTGCCTGGGTCAATTACGACCAAAGCTTCACCCGGCCAGATTGCAGCATCGACTGCGCGCATTGGAAAGGAAACCAGCCCCAGGGACAGATCACTGACGTGTGGACCATCAGTCCGAACGTAATAAATGAATTCCGCTTTTCTCTGAGCCGCGCTTATGGAGTCGCCACAAACGCCAGCCAGGGACAGGGGTGGGCGGACAAGTTGGGACTCGTGAATTCTGCCGGAGATGTATTCCCCAACATCTGGATCAATGGAAACCTGAACACAGACATCGGAAACCCGGACGCTCCTCCCGCCATCGATGTTGAAACCAGCTTCATCGAATCCGACGCGATAACCTGGGTCAAGGGAAAGCACATTCTTAAGTTCGGAGGCGAGTTTGATCGTTGGTGGGTAAACACCGGATGGGGAACGCAGAATGAAGGTGGCTTCTGGTGGGGTGGCGTGTTCACCCAGAACCCGTACGATCAGTCGCTCCCTAGCAATATCCCCAGCGAAGGCGAAGGCTATGCTGATTTTCTGCTCGGCCTTCCCAACTCGTGGTGGATCTCCATCAATCCTGAAACCGGCGGACGAATGTGGAGCTCTCAGGCTTTTATTCAGGACGAATACAAGGTCAAGCCGAATCTGACTCTCACTCTCGGATTGCGCTGGGTGGCTCAGAGCGGTTGGAGCGAAGTGCAAAACCGCATCTCCGGATATCAGCCTTCGATCAACAATCCGGCAACCAATACTCCCGGCGCGATGTGGTACGGCGGCCAATACGGCCACACCGCCATGACTAATACGATTCCTCACTTCTTTGCACCGCGAATCGGAGTTGCGTGGTCTCCGAAGAATAATTGGTCGGTGCGGGGCGGATTCGGTCTGTACAACATCTTCGCTGGTCAGAACACCATTGCTCCTGCCATTGCCTGGGGTCAGGGCTGGGTTCCGGCCGGAAATATGTGGTGTCCGGATTCGCCTCTCTTTCAACTCGGCAATCGGACTTCCAATTGGCAAGATGCCAGTGGCGGGAGAGCAAACTGCTACTCCAATCAATTCGGGATCGGGCCCCCGACGCCAATCTATCCGACTGATCAAAATCGCACGGCGGACCTTTACAACGGGACCAACGTGAACTACACCCCATGGAAAATGCCCATGGAGTACTATGCCGAATATCAATTCGACGTGCAGCATCAGTTCGCGCACGGAGTCGTCCTGGACTTGGGCTACGTAGGAAACCGCGGCGTAAACATTCAACTCGGCAGAGACATCAACCAGATATGCCTCTTAGCCCAAGACTGCAGCAAACTGGGCATTCCCATCGGTACTAGGCCAAACCCCAACTTTAATCAGATCGACGCGTCGTTCTTTAACGGGCGCGCCAATTACAACGCGTTGCAGGTCATCGCCCGGAAACAATTCGCCCAAGGATTGTCGTTCTCTGTGAACTACTCCTGGGCCAAGGTGCTCGATACGCAAACGGGTGGAGGCTGGGGCGGAGCCGGCTCTTCCGAGCGCCACGGCCAAAATTATCAGGACGCGTACAACATTTACGCAAATTATGGCGCGGCGTCGAATGACATTCGCCACACCTTCAACGGAAGCGTGACCTACAACCTTCCGTTTGGGAATGGGAAACCTCTACTGAATCGGGGCGGAGTCGTGAATGGATTTGTCGGTGGTTGGGAACTCTCTTCGATCTTCCACGTTCGCAGCGGTGTGCCCACCACGATTGTGATGGGCTACGACGGCGCGGGTGTCGGTTCCGGACAGTGGCGTCCCAATCAGGTGGCTGATCCTAACAGCGGAACGTGCCCCAACGGCGCCGCGGTCCACACCATGAATTGCTGGTTTAACACCTCCGCGTTCGCTACGCCATCCAGTGGAACGTTCGGCAATTTAGGCCGGAACACGATCTACGGGCCTAAATGGGAAGACGTCGATGTTTCACTACTGAAGAACATTCCCTTGCGAATGCTCGGCGAGGGAGGGAACCTGCAATTCAAGGCCTCGGCTACTGACATCTTCAACCACCCGAATCTGGGAATGCCCGATTCGACCTACACCGACGGCGGTTTCGGCGTGATCAGTTACGCCAATACCAGCCGGCAGTTGCAACTCGGAGTCAAAATCAGTTTCTGAGGTGCTGTTTCTCATCATCATTATCTGGAGCCAGTTAAGAACTGGCTCCAGGTACACCTCTGCGAGCGAAACCTCACACCTTCCGAGATTTCTTATGGCACGAAAAATATTGGTCTTTTTTCTGGAACTCCTCTCCCTGGCCGCGCTTTCAGCAGGAGAGCAACCGAAATGGACGATTCAATCGAAGGGAAAACTCGATGCGCGAATTGAACGCCAACTGCGAGCGCTCGCGCTGCAGGAAGGCACACCAGTTCGTTTCTTGCACGCTGCGAAAGAAACTGAGCAACGATCCCAACGTGAGGTCTTGATAGATCTGGAACTCGTGGATGAATCGAGGTTCCTGGCAGAATTAAAAAACGACACGGGCGGTTCAGAGGTTCCAGCAACAGCCTTGGCAAATGAAGGCTATGTTCTCCGTCTGTTTTATCGTCCTGATTCCCTGGTGAAACAAATTCGAATCACCGCGGAATCTTCCACCGGTCTTCATAACGCGCTCCTGAGAATTCCTGAAGTGCTCAAGACTGCGCCCGCCGATCTTCTCACTAAGCTTCTTCCCAGACTACAAGCTGTTCGCCGGGGAAACGACGGTGAGGTGGTACTTGCGGATTACCCCGCTTTTCAGATCCGCGGCGTCATCGAAGGATTCTATGGGCCGCCTTGGAGCCACGAAGACCGGCTTGACATGCTGCGCTTCGAGGGCCAGCACAGCATGAATACCTACATCTACGCGCCCAAAGACGATCCCTACCATCGCAAGCTCTGGCGCGAGCCATATCCCGCGGAACAGATGGAGCGCTTAAGGGCACTCGCTGCGGCGGCGCGGGAAAATTTCGTGCACTTCACATTTGCCATCAGCCCCGGACTCTCGATGACCTACTCGAGTGACGCTGATTTTCGCACGCTAACCCGAAAATTGCAGAGCGTCGCCCAGTTAGGGGTCACGGATTTCGCGCTCTTATTGGATGACGTTCCGCAAGATCTGGTGCACCCGGAGGATCGTGCGCGATTCAAAACGCTGGCTGTAGCGCACACCGATCTGATTAATCGGCTGTACGATGATCTGAAATCGCGTTCTCCAGAAAATCGCCTGACCGTCTGCCCCACCACCTACACCAACGAGTGGGGAAATCGCGACTACCTTCGTGAACTAGGTGCCGGTGTGAATCCTGCGATACCGCTCGATTGGACCGGGACGGAGGTGATCCCTTCCGCCATCACGGTCGCACAGGCAGAAGAGTGGGCCGCGTACATCCGGAGAAAACCTCTCATCTGGGACAACTTTCCTGTTAACGATAACCATCCGTGGCGCCTGATCCTGGATCCTTTGCGTGGACGGGAGGCAGGACTTTCCAGCGCAGTGCAGGGACTATTCTCCAACCCGATGTATCAAGCGCATGCATCGATGATTCCGCTGCAGACTGTATCAGATTTCTTGTGGAATCCGACGGCCTACAATCCGCAAGAATCGCGGGCACACGCTTTGGTCAGCCAGTACGGCGCAGATGCCCCGGCAATCTTCGCTCCAATACTGGAGATTTTTGACGCTCGCGGTGGCGAGCCGCTCTTCGCCGGGATTTTCGAAGAACGGCGATCAGTCATCGACATTCCAGCGATCGCATCTCAGATTTCACTCCTGGACGCCGCTATCCATGGAACAAAAACAAAACCACAATTCCAAAAGCTAACGCCTGAGCTTGAGTCTCTCCCCCCGATGCTCCGGACACAACTCAGTCGTATTCTGGCCAGTTCCGCCTTTAAGCATCGGCCGGACGGCAAGATCGAATGGGATGGTGATCAGCATCGTCTGGCGGCAGCGCCACTGGCGAAGGCACCTGAAATGGACGGAGACTTCGCGAAGTGGCAATCCGGACCAATTCATCCTCTGTATCAAGCGCCGCAACTGGAGGCAGGACAAGAGTTCTGGAAGGGCCCGCAACAGTTCTCCGCTAAAGTGGCCTTCGCTTGGGACCGGAAGAACCTTTACGTTGCCGTTGACGTTGTCGACCCGGAGCTGTACCAACCGTTTGAAGGACGAGGCATTCAGCGCGCGGACGCCTTTCGGTTGATCATCGACACGGTGAACGACATCAGGCCGGGAAGGCCGGCTGGCGTCTACGATCTCTACTTCAGCCCGGGTAATTTTGCCGACGTTCATCCCAGCATCTTCTGCGATGAAGACTTCTTCCCATCGCGTCCGACTCCCCATCACTACGACCGCGAGATCCGAACGGCGTGGAAGAAAACTGCGGCGGGCTTCTCCGGGGATATCGTCATACCAGCCTCATTCTTTGGGCGCAGAGAGTTCTCCGCGGGGGAGGAGATCGGCTTGAGTTTCGGCGCTCGCAAGACGTTCCTTCCGAAAGATGCTTCGGCGGAGGACCTGCAAGGAGTCGCCTTTACTTCAAAGGAAGACAAGCTGTTCTCGGTTGACCCGGAGAACCCGGCGACGTTGCAACAGTTGGTACTGATCGGATCACAAAATCCGCAGTCGGATTCATCTGACATTCCCAGCTCTGAGACTAAGAAAAGCTCCGGGAATTGAACCAACGATCATGTCTGTTCATATGTGGCTGAACGGACGACTGACAATCCAAAGCCAAAATGGAATCTACGATGACAGCTCACGCGACCGTGATGCCGGCCAAAAGCCGGAATCCCAGTAATGCCTTTGAAGGAACCCGTTCTTTCTCTCATGCTCTACGGAGATGGGGCTCAGCCACTCTGGGGATTTGGATTTGTTGGTTCCTCAATAGGAGATTGGCCGAGCCCAAGAGTGCCTTGAGACCATGGGATGGCGTCGCGGCGCAGAGTATTCTGCTTTGAGCCCCCGACAATGGGAAGATAACTTCCAGCACAAGCTGCATGTTGGCTATGCCCACCTTCGGCACGGCAGTGAGTTGGAGCTTCATTGGCGATGGTACTCGTCGAAAAGTACGGAACCGTACTGGGCTAGGAGGAGGACAACCGAACTGCCAGGATTCTCCTACCAGGCGATGAGCAACGCAGACTTGGCGGTCTGCCTGTGTAGCCACGGTGGCTCACATCCGTGGTTTCGAGCCACGTGGCTGGGCGATCTAGCGCGCTTGCACTGCAACAACCGACTGGATCGGACGGATGCGTTGGTACAGGCTAGGACCATGGGCGGAGCGGCCTGTGTATCTCTGCAACTTCTAAGGAGTGCTGAAGCGTATGAACTTCAACGCGCAGACACGACTCGATCACCTAAAACGGAAGACTGTTGCCTAAGCGACTGGTGCTACACTCTTTGCGCCACTTTGGGGACTGCATGGGGGATTCCGATCCTGAGATTGAGATATAGTCGCGCGGCTTGGGGCGTACGAACTCGACCATCAAGCTGGAGAGCTGCGCAAAGGCGGAGTCAGGATCCACCTGCAAGATCAGCCACTTCAGATTCTTCGGATTCTGCTGGAACGGCTAGGGCGGATCGTTGCGCGCGAAGACCTGCGCCAGAAAATTTGGCCGTCTGATACCTTCGTTGATCGCGCCCTTTGGGCAGCCACCATTGCAGCGGACTTAGCGAATGCGCGAGGCCATGGTCTTCGCTCGTTTGGGGAAAGTTCATGCGCCGCATCAAGTCTTGAAAGCGCGGTCAGGTCCAGTACGTCACGCAAGTATTCGATCGTAGCTTTCGGCCCAGAGATGACTCTCGTTAATGGGGTCGATCAGCTGTGCGGTGATGCGTAAGCGGTCCCCTGAGGGGCCAGTCCCGCCGCAGATCCGGGGGTGAAGCTTGCCGGCGTAGACATTGGCAATCTGTCGGGCGAGGGTGTCTCGGATAGCCATTGCGTTATCCAGGCGGGGCGGCAGATCCAGTCCGACTTGAAGATGACCATTCTTCTTCCCCCCAATCCGGCCCAGTTCCACAGCCTTGTTGGATTGGCATGAAAGAAACACAGGCCACACTCGGTGGCCGCGGCGCGGCGCGGCTTACCACTCTTAGTCAGGGACTGGCAGCGCGGGTTAGAGGTCTTCAGAATCATCTTCCTCGCTACCGGGGTTGGTGGCATACATCCCCTCGCCCCGCGCGGCTTCCCGAAACCCGATTAGAAATCGACCTGAAAGGTTTGCCTGGATACGAGCGCTCATTTTCGATCCAGCAAAGTAAAGCTGGCCGCCGACTGCGGCCGGGACAGCAGCGCGTCACGGATAATCTTCCTGGTTTGCTCGAGTTCGCCTCCCACCAACTCGAGCCGCGGCGGCCGGACGCGGGGATTTCCGATGCCAACCTCCGACTGCACTAGTTTGATGAGTTGAACGAAGTTCGGAACCGTGTCCATCCGGAGTAACGGTAAGAACCAGCGATATAACGCAAAGGCCTTGGCTGCTTCCCCGTTGATGCCACAGTTGAATAGTTCCACCGAATCGTGCGGCAGCGCATTTGCCAGACCAGCGACCCACCCTGTCGCTCCCACTCCGATGGCCTCCAATACGGCATCATCCACACCGACAGATATCTCGAGTCGATGGTCGAGCAAAGCACGGATCGCAGATACCCGGCGGGCATCGGTACTCGATTCCTTGACCGCTTGAAAGTTCTCGTGTTCGGCCGCCAATTCCTGAATCTGCTGCGGCAAGAAATCGGTTCCGTAAGCAACGGGGTTGTTGTAGAGCATGCAGGAAAGAGGAGTGGCGCAAAATACGGCCGCGACATGAGCCTTCATCTCGCGCCAGTCGCCTTTGTATACATAAGGAGGCAGAACCATCAGACCATCGCAGCCGAGATCCGTGGCCGATTTTGCCAAAGCCACTGCCTCAGAAGTGGTAAGCGCCGAGATGGAAGCCACGACTGGCCCGCGCCCTTGAGCGGCCTCGACACACGTGCGCAGAATGTCCTGCTTCTCGGCGACTGACAGAGTGGCGCCTTCACCCAGGGACCCGAGTGCGACGATCCCCGTGCAGCCGTTGTCCAGAAGCCAGCGGCAGTGTTCCGTCAGAAAACGATGATCGACACCAAGATCACGGGTGAAGGGAGTTGTTACCGCGGGCATCACGCCGTTCCAGTTCATTAGAAACCTCCGACCTGGACAGTCCGGCAGTCACTACTCGTCATTTAGTTATCCGATCTGCCCAGCAGAATCTCTCAGAAGGCAGTCCGTGACCGCTCACATTCGATTAAGTAGGCAAGGGGGTATTTTATGGATACAATATGCACTCGTCAAACCTAACCCTGCTCCATCAACCGCTGCGGAATCGGACACATGACCCGAGAAGCCGACTCATCAGACTCAGAAACTACGAATCGAAATCTGCGTAAGTTCGCGCGCGGATTGAACCTATTCGATTCGACGATGCTTGTAGTGGGAGCCATGATCGGCTCGGGCATCTTTATTGTTCCCGCCGAAATGGCCCGTCACGTCGGAAGCGCAGGGTGGCTCTTAGTGGCATGGGGAGTGGCAGGAGTGCTCACGATTGCAGGCGCCTTGTGCTATGGGGAACTCTCGGCCATGATGCCCCAAGCCGGAGGCATGTATGTCTACCTTCGCGAGGCGTACTCGCCGCTTTTGGGATTTCTGTACGGCTGGACATTATTTTCTGTCATCGAAACAGGAACGATTGCCGCCGTCGCGGTTGCATTCGCACGATTCTCCGGCGTGCTGTGGCCTCTCGTGTCGGAGGACAAATACCTGGTCCCTCCGGTCCACCTCTCTACTCATTACGCCCTCTCCCTGTCAACAGCCCAGTTGCTGTCGATTGCGGTCATCTTTTTTCTCACCTTGAGCAATACTTTCGGACTCCGTTACGGAAAAGTCATTCAGAATGTATTTACGATCGCCAAAACCGTAGCACTGGGCGGCCTGATCGTGCTGGGTATTTTTCATGGGCGCACAACCTCAGTGGTTTCGGCAAACTTCAGCGCGCCCTGGCATCCGAGTGGAATTGTTTCTCTGGGCCGAGGGCTGGAGGCGACCACAACGTGGGGATTGTTCGTCGCCATCTGCCTCAGTCAGACTGGGTCGTTATTCTCGGCTGACTCGTGGCACAACATTGCTTTTGCCGCAGCCGAGGTGAAAAAAGCGGAACGCAATGTCACCCTCGCCATGGTGATCGGCGCGACTCTGGTTATCACCCTGTACATCCTCGCCAATGTGGCATATCTGTTCACACTTCCTCTGACGGCAATCCAGCACGCTCCGGCGGACCGCGTGGGAACCGCAACATTGCGGGCCATCTTTCCCGAAGCCGGATCGATAGTGATGGCAGTCGCCATCATGATCTCGACTTTTGGCACCATTAATGCTCTGACCCTGACCGGAGCGCGCGTTTACTACGCTATGGCCCGCCAGAAACTGTTCTTCCCTTTCGCAGGAAAACTCAACTCCGCGAATGTCCCTGCGTTTTCCCTCGTCCTCCAAGGATTATGGGCTGCCATCCTGGTGCTGCCGCGTACTTATGAGAATGCAACTCAATCTTGGGGAAACCTCTACAGCAACCTGCTCGAATACGTCATCTCCTCGGCATTGATCTTCTATGTGCTGACTGTGACGGGAGTGTTCCGCTTACGTTTCAAACGGCCGGATGCGCCACGCCCTTATCGCACACTTGGATATCCCTTTATACCGGCTTTCTATATTCTTGCGGCCACCGTCATCCTCGTTGTTCTTTTCGTATATCGCCCCTCAACTACGTGGCCGGGATTGCTGATCGTGTCGCTCGGTATTCCGGTCTACCTGGTAATCCGCGGAGCAGCACGGACCCGGACCGAGCAGGCTTACTCCCCTCAGACGTCAGATGCCGAAAGCACCAGAATTGAGCCGAACTTGGAGGACTCCGAATGTTGACAGAATTGAAGTCGGCTTTTGAATTGCGGGCATCAAAAAGCCGGAGGCGCGCCTTGGGCATCGTCTTTTCGCTCGCAATCGCGACCCTAGGTGCTGAAGCCCAGTCCCGGAATGTCGTCGACCTGCTGCGACGAGAGTTCATTGCCCGAGACTTCGCCGTCAGATCGTTCGGTCCGTCACAGTGGCTGAACGGAGGAGAGTCCTACACAACCCTCGAGCCTGCTGCCAAAGGACAGGGGGCGCGTGATATCGTGCGCTACCACACAGCCACCGGCCGACGCGAGGTTCTCGTGTTGGCATCGCAACTTA
Source organism: Terriglobia bacterium (assembly GCA_020073385.1). Lineage (GTDB taxonomy): Bacteria > Acidobacteriota > Terriglobia > Terriglobales > Acidobacteriaceae > Sulfotelmatobacter. The sequence continues at coordinate 17,913 of JAIQFH010000037.1, forward strand.
CGCCCTCGGGCAGCGATAAACCGCTGACCATCGAAAACTATACCTGGTCGGCCGATATGAACCGCATCCTTGTCTCGACCAATTCTGAGCGGGTCTGGCGTGAAAACACGCGCAGCGACTATTGGGTCCTTGACCGTAAGTCCGGCGTTCTGCGAAAGCTGGGAGATGGAGGCCCCACGTCTTCACTCATGTTCGCGAAGTTCTCTCCCGACGGTTCCAAAGTGGCGTACGTTCGGTTCAACAACATCTACGTGGAAAGCGTCGAGAGTGGAATAGCCACTCGGCTCACCTCTGACGGTTCCGAAAAAATCATAAACGGCACCGCAGACTGGGTGTATGAGGAGGAGTTTTCTGTTCGCGACGGATTTCGCTGGAGCCCTGACGGCAGGCGCATCGCGTATTGGCAATTCGATACGAGCAAGGTCAAGAATTTTCCCCTCATCTATGACACCGGCGCGCCCTACCGCATCGTGACCGCCATTCCGTATCCGGAGTTCGCCGTTTATCCTACGGTCCGGCAGATCCCTTACCCGCAACCAGGCTCCGAAAACCCTTCCGTCCGTATCGGCGTGGTACCGGCCATCGGAGGAGAGACGCGCTGGATGGAAGTCCCGGGATACTCGAACGACAATTATATTGCCCGCATGGATTGGGCGGCAGATTCCGACACATTGGTTCTACAGCATCTCAATCGGTTGCAGAACACGAATGACATTCTGCTGGCAGACGTGAGAACGGGTACGGTGAGAAGCGTGTACGAGGAAAAGGACAAAGCATGGGTGGACGTCGTCGACGAATTGAAATGGCTTGACGGAGGCAAAGAGTTTCTTTGGGCTGGCGAGCGGGATGGCTGGCGGCATGTTTACGTGATTTCTCGAGATGGAACGAAGATGCGATTGGTCACGGCAGGGGCGTTTGACGTAATCCAGATCGTCGGGATCGATCCCAAAGAAGAGTGGCTCTACTACACAGCTTCTCCCGAAAATGCTACCCAACGCTACCTTTATCGTACTCGCCTCGACGGAAAAGGAACGCAAGAAAGACTCACCCCAGCGAGCCAACCGGGTACACATTCGTATCACGTTTCACCAGATCTGCTCTGGGCGATTCACACCTATTCGACGTTCGACACGCCTCCCGTGACGGATCTGGTGCACCTTCCAGACCAGAAAGTGCTGCGCTCGCTGGAGGAAAATACGAAGCTGCGCGCCAACGCCAAGGATCTGGTGTCAGCCCCGACCGAGTTCTTACGTGTCGACATCGGCGACGGAGTAACTCTGGACGCCTGGCTCATAAAGCCAAAGGTCTTCGATCCTGGCCGGAAGTATCCGACTCTTGTCTATGTGTACGGGGAACCGGCCGCCCAAACCGTGGTCGACCGATGGGATGACTGGAACGGAGTGTTTCATCGCGCCCTGGCCGAAGACGGTTACATCATTGTCAGCTTTGACAATCGTGGCACCCCAGCCCCGAAAGGGCGCGCCTGGCGCAAGGTCGTCTATGGAAGTGTCGGGGTGCTCTCGACGAAGGAGCAGGTTCTTGCGCTCCAGGCCGTGGAGCGGACACATCCCTGCATCGATCCAGACCGGATCGCGGTCTGGGGACGCAGCGGTGGGGGCTCCAACACGTTGAACCTGATGTTCCGCCATCCCGAGATCTATAAGGTTGGCATGGCTGTCGCTCCGGTACCCGATCAGCGCCTCTACGACAGCATCTACCAGGAGCGCTTCATGGGATTGCCGCAAGAGAATGAAGCCGGCTACAAAGCTGGATCTGCCATCAACTTTGCGGAGGGCCTTCAGGGCAAGTTATTGCTGGTGCATGGGTCCGGCGACGACAACGTGCACTATCAAGGGACCGAGTTGCTCGTGAACCGGCTGGTGGAACTCGGCAAACCCTTCGACTTCATGACCTATCCCGGCCGGACGCATGCAATTGCGGAGGGCCCGGGAACTGGGTTCCATCTATATAGCCTGCTTGCCAGGTACTTGGAGGAACATCTTCCCCCAGTTCCGCTGTCCGGGCAATGAGCATATTCCTGGATACAAGATGCGGTATATTAGGCTAACGTGGTTGGAAAGCGACGTGGGTCGAGGATGAGAACTTGCTAAGATGGACTTAGAAGCCGCATCAGACTTGGCCATTCCACGCCAATCGCTTACTTCGGCCGTGGCCGACAAGTTACGCGAGCAGATCATCCGGGGAGAAATCCCGGAGGGCGCCCAACTACGGCAAGACGCCATCGCATCCCAGTATCATGTGAGCAGGATTCCGGTTCGAGAAGCCTTGCGTCAACTCGATGCCGAGGGTCTGATCGCGATCGTACCCAACCGCGGTGCGGTGGTGCCGGCGTTGTCTCCCGATGACGTTGAAGAACTCTTCTCGATCCGTACGTTGCTCGAACCGGAAGTCCTGAAACTGTCCATCCCGCTTCTCACTGAAGAAGATTTCTCGGAAGCTGACTTCGTCTTACGTAAGTACGTCAGCGAACTTCGCCGTGAGGACCACCTTTCCGCATGGGGAAGGCTCAACTGGAAGTTCCATTCCATTCTCTACTCGCGCGCCAATCAGCCGCGATTTATGGCCATCATCCGCAACGTCAACAACAGCGGAGAACGGTACACTCGCCTGCAGTTGTACCTGACTCACGGCATAAAGCGGGCCAACGAAGAGCATCACCAAATTCTAGACTTGTGCCGTAAACGAAACGTTCCGGCGGCCTGCAGGTTACTGCGGCAGCATATCCGGTATGCGGGCGAGTCTTTAAGACAAGCTCTCGAACAAAAACGAATGGCTGCTCAAATTGATTCCGGCGCCCCAAAACCCGAAGCCTTGACAAACTCATTGAATCGATATGACCGCGGTCGCAACAGAGAAGCGCGGTAGATCTAACTGCGCAGCTTGGATCGATCTGGCCGCCCGACCATCCACATAAATCCGAAGACGCTGAAAACGATGCAAACACGGCGCAGTTTAGACATAGAGGTCGTTGGATCCACAACTGCGACTCCGCGAAGTGTATCGCGTGATCTGGAACGCGGCACTTCTCGCTCCGTGGCAAACGGACTCTGAAAAGACAGACCGCGATTTCGACGTTTTCGCACATTAGCCCGCTAATGTATACAATATCCGTCGGGGTCGATGCGGACTGCTGTGCGCCTGGAGGACACAATAATGATGACCCAGTCTGGACAATTTTCCCGCAGGAATTTTCTCACGACCGTCGCTGCTACCGCCGGTGCGACTCTGCTGCCGAAAGCTTTGATGGCTGGCCCGCCGCAGGACCCAGTTGTCAATTCAATTCAGAAGGACGGCAAGCCCTCCAGCCGAGAAAAAATTGCCTGGAGAGTTCTTCCCTTTCCGATGAAACAGGTTCGCTTGGGCGAAGGCCCGTGCAAGATCGCGATGGAGGCCGACCGGCAATATCTTCGTTCCCTGCCTCCCGACCGCCTGCTTCACACCTTCCGAGTCAATGCCGGCCTTCCGTCCTCAGCGCAGCCGCTGGGTGGCTGGGAAGCCCCGGACTGTGAACTCCGCGGCCACTACGCCGGGGGCCACTATCTTTCTGCCGCTGCGCTGATGTATGCCAGCTCCGGAGACGAAGATTTGAAGCGCAACGCCAATCTCGTCGTGGCCGAACTCAGCAAATGCCAAGCCGCGTTGAAAAGTGGCTATTTGAGTGCCTTCCCCGTTGAATTCTTCGATCGCCTACGTGAGCGCCAACGAGTCTGGGCTCCCTTTTACACCATCCACAAAATCATGGCTGGCCTGCTGGACATGTATGTTTACACGGGCAACGAGCAAGCTCTCGACATGGTTCAGAAAATGGCGGATTGGACCGCAGGCTACACCGGCTCGCTCAGCTACGAGCACATGCAGCGTGTACTCGGCACCGAGTTTGGCGGAATGGGCGAAGTCCTCTCCAATTTGTACGCCATCACTGGCAAGGAGTATTACCTCGAAGTCGCTCAACGCTTCGACAAGACGCAATTTCTCGATCCTCTGGCTGCCCACCGTGATGAACTTAAGGGGCTGCACGTCAACACACATATTCCGCAAGTGATAGCAGCGGCCAGGTACTACGAACTCACTGGAGATCGCCGCTATCGTGACATCGCTGAGTATTTCTGGGATGAAGTAGTAAGCGAGCGTTCTTATTGCACGGGAGGCACCAGCAATGGTGAGTCGTGGAATACAGATCCAGGCAAGCTCTCGACTGAATTAGGGCCGAGCACGACCGAATGTTGCTGCGCCTACAACATGATGAAGTTGACACGCCACCTGTTCGGATGGTCCGCAGACGCGCGCCTCATGGACTACTACGAGCGCGTGCTTTTCAATCACCGCCTCGGCACCATCAACCCGGAAGACGGCACCATGATGTATTACCTGCCGCTCGCGTCGGGTTACTGGAAGACCTTCGGAAAGCCCTTCGACTCTCTGTGGTGTTGCACGGGCACGGGCTCCGAGGAGTACGCCAAGCTGACGGATACGATTTATTTCCACGATGACGATTCGCTCTACGTCAACCTCTATATCGACTCGCAAGTGGAATGGCCGGAGAAGGGGTTGCGCTTCGAGCAGGAGACTCGGTTCCCTGAAGCACAGGGCACCACAATTACAGTCGCCGGAAAGGATCCGGCGCAGCTGGCGATCAATTTGCGCATTCCATACTGGGCACAGGGCGGAGGCGTAAAGATAAACGGGAACGCCGTGCCGGCGTTTTCGAGTCCGGGCAGCTATCTTCGCCTCAATCGCATCTGGAGGAACGGGGACAAGATCGAACTTAGTTTGCCCATGGGCCTCCACATCGACCCGATGCCTGATGACCAGACCATTCAAGCGGTCATGTACGGGCCACTCGTGCTGGCTGGGCGTCTTGACCCGGTTTCGAAGGAGTTGAGCTATGGAGACTACGAACCAAAACCCGGCGGCCAGCAAAAGGTCCCCGACATTGTGGCCAACTCCGATAAGCCCACCGCATGGATTGAGCCTGACGCGACTCGATCTCTCACGTTTCATGCGGTCGGCCAATCACAAGCCTTGACTCTGATTCCGCTTAACCGAGTGATCCACGAACGCTACTCAGTTTATTGGAAGGTCAATAACAAATCCGCGTAGTGGTCCAATGCTCCCTTTTTGGTTGGAAAGCGTGGTTTTCTCGGACACCTGGCGCCGCATGTCAGCCATGATACCTACTGGTGGAAATTAGATGAAGAAAATCGATGAAATCCAGGCAGAATTACTGGCTCGGCAGATTCCCGCATGGCTCTTTTACGACCACCATCATCGGGACGCAATTTCCTACAGGATCCTTGGCTTGCCAGAATCGCTCATGGTATCTCGCCGGTGGTTCTACCTCATTCCGGCGAAGGGCGAGCCAGTGAAGCTAGTGCACAGAATCGAGGCTCACCACCTGGATGGGCTGCCTGGGAAAAAGCGTGTTTATGCCGCTTGGCAACAGCTGGTAGATCAGTTGCGGGAATTGCTTTCCAGCTTTCCCGCAGTTGCGATGCAATTCTCTCCGAACAACATGATATTCACGGTGTCCACAGCAGACGCAGGTACCGTCGACCTGATTCGCAGTTTCGGGGTCAACGTAGTCAGCTCAGCCAATCTGGTTGCAAGGTTCGAAGCCACCTGGAGCGACGCACAGATTCTCTCGCATTTCGCGGCCGGCCATTCCATCGACGCCATCATGACGCAGGTCTTTCCGGAGATCGGCCGGCGCGTCAGGAGCGGTGGAACGAACGAGTTCGCAATTCAGCAATGGATCGTCGAGGCTTTTCGCTGGGAGGAACTTGTCGCCGATGCGCCGCCCATTGTCGCGGTGAATCAAAATAGCAGTGATCCTCATTATGCTCCCACGGCGGACCGCAGCGCCGCCATCCGCGAAGGGGATATCGTGCTGCTCGACGTCTGGGGTAAGAAGAAGACTCCCGGCGCAGTCTATTACGACATAAGTTGGACTGGGTTCGTGGGACAGTCAGTACCAGATCGCGTCCGCGAGATATTCGACATCGTTCGCCGCTCCCGTGATGCCGGCATAGAGAAAGTTCAGACTACCGTCGCGGCAGGGAAGAAGCTTTGTGGTTGGGAAGTGGACAAGGCAGCGCGGGACGTGCTGGAGATTGCGGGATACTCCGAGTATCTGAACAACCGTGTTGGGCATTCGATCGGTACCGACGTTCACGGTAACGGCGCCAATATCGACAACTTCGAATCTCACGATGAGCGCGAGCTGCTTCCTGATACATGTTTCTCGATCGAGCCCGGCATCTATCTTCCAGAGTTTGGCTTGCGCAGCGAAGTCAACATGCTGGTGCACCGAAGTTCAGCCGAAGTCACGGGACGGATCCAACAAGAAATGGTACTGATCTAATCAGCGCGGAAGCGGGGAAACATGAGAAAACGTGCTGCCGGATTTTCGCAGTGGGGAATCCTGCTTGTTTATGCACTCCTGTTTTTCGGCGCCCAGTCGTACGCTCAGGAGGAGGAAGTTGAACCGGGACACTCTATTGGTAAGGTATTGATCAACGGAGACTTGGTCGTCATCGAACTGGATGACGGCGCTCTTGGGACCGCGAACCTGTTCGACCTCGTCAATCACACGCTGCATTTCACTCCCGACGGTGGGCACTACCGCGCAGAGAGCGGTCCTTTGGAATGGGATTCTGACTTCGGCCCGCAACTCACCACTGCCGAAGTTACTCTGCATCAATTTGCGTTCCCGTTCTCCGGTAAGCGCTGGAGCTCATTTCGGGTGGGCACAACCGGATCGATCAGCTTTGGCGAGCGGGAAAAAGATGGTAGCGCCGGAGCGAGTGCTTCTCCCCCTGGCGGAGTATCCATTGGTCGATTTGACCCATTGGCAGAGGCGGCCAGCGCCCTCATCGACAGCGCCCCGGCAATTTGCGTGTTTTTCAAACCGCGAACATCCGGACCTCACCATGTAAAGGAACTGGCGGATCGCGTGGTCATCACCTGGGATCTAACGGAGCCATTCGGAAACATCCAGGATTTCACCTGGTTCAAAACGATCAATCGCTTTCAGGCGGTCCTGCAGCACGATGGCTCGATTGAAATGTCGTACAAGGAACTTGCGGCGAAGGACGCCATCGTTGGCATCTACCCCGAATTGTCGGGCAAAGACAAGCCGCTAGCGAATATCAGCGCCGAGCCGCATCCAGCGATAGCCGCACACTTGGATATCAGAAATCTCAAGCTCTCTGTCGAAGACGGCTCCGTGTTGAACGTCACGTTTGAAACGCGGGGGCCCATTCTGCCCGAAGGCGATCCCGCCCTAGACGGAATTTCATACCGCTTTGTTGTGGATGCACACCATCCACTTCCCACGAGCATCGAGGCTGCACACCCCACATTTTCCTGGACAGTGAGAGGCGTTGCGTGGCATCACCGGCCCTCCAAGTACATCGCATTGGGTCCTGGGGTCTCGCGTAAGGTCAAAGTGAGCGGCAACACAATCGCCTTGCGAGGAGTATTGCCGACCGCCCTTCGAGGAGTCGGGCAGGTTGTGGTCTACGCCGAGGCCGTTGCGCCGCGAAAGTTCGAACCGAGTGTGCACCTGTCACCGCATGTCGTCCGCCTGTCGGGAATTCGCAATCCTGAGGTCCACCTTTCTTCGCTGACGCGCAAGGATGGTCCTTTTGGAGTGGTGTATGAAGCGTTCCACTACTTGGCTCTCCCCAAGCCTCAAGATCTTTCCTGCACAGTCATAAAAGCACTTGGCGACAAGTTCGATTTTCTGGCTTACTACTCCGATTTCCGCATCGACAACCAGGAAGCTGGCACTCCCAGCGATGGCCCGGTTGGTGGCAATGTGACGGGCATCGCGGCACTACAGCACGATCTTGAGAATTACTGCACGCAAGGCAGGTTTCAGTGGGAATACGTTCAACCCGTATATGTCAACTCGAATCAAATGCAGGAGCGACCACCCGAAGGCGCGCCTGTTGGGAGCGATCACGACATAACCTTTTACTTCCATCAACTCGAGGAGCGCTCCCCGGACCACAAGCTTCTTCCCTACAACTACGCGATGTCCCAGATCGGGCATGAGATGGGTCATCGCTGGGCCGCATTCGTTTCCGCGAAAGTCAATGGGGAAACCATTCCTCTTGGGCCCGTGCACTGGGCGCGAGGATTGAACGCTCCGGCTGCGTTTCCTTATCAGCGGCCCACCGAGGCCTCCGCCATGGGAGGCAGCGTCTGGCAGGATAATTTTGATGGCACTTTCACACAGCTCGACGACGATTACTATGTGCCGGGGACGGGCTATTCCTATCTTGACCTGTACCTGATGGGTTTGATATCCGCTGCAGAGGTGCCGGACTTCTTTATTCTCAAGAATCTCGTGCCTGCCGGCAAAGATGCGAACGGGCACCCGATATTCAAAGCCGATCGAACGAAAGTGACTATTCAAGACGTAATTGCGGTAGAAGGCCAACGCTTACCAGATGTGGATCACTCGCAAAGGAAATTCAATACTGGGATCGTCGTCATGGTCGAGCACGGGCAGAGCCCCAGCCCCGAACTGATCGAGCGAGCTAACGGCATTCGCCGTCAGTGGATCGATTACTGGGAGACCACAACCGGACACCGTGCATCCATGACAGCGAATCCGCGTTAACGTAGCGTGAATATCCAAACAAGATGACTCTCTTTTTCCTCCTCTTGTGCGCGCACGCCGATTGACCCGGTAGTCGCCCCCTCGACGTCGCGATCTACAACGCAGTGACGGCGATCACATACCGACAGCCCTGGCATCTGCCACATTTATATACAGTATGCAATCCTTACCGCAGGTCTGCCCACCGATGCACGAGTCTGCGGACCTTCTGTCTGCTCCTTCGCAGAGAGGTCTAATCCTGCACGTTATGCGTTTCTCGGTTCACGACGGACCGGGAATTCGCACGACTGTGTTTCTCAAAGGCTGTCCTTTGCGCTGTTGGTGGTGCCATAACCCTGAAAGTCAATCTCTACAACCAGAAGTGATTTACTTCGACGACCGCTGCATTCGCTGCGGCGATTGCGTCCGCGCCTGCCCTCAGGGCGCCCTTCATCTGAATGGGCAAGTAATCAGAGATTCCGGGCTCTGCCGCGGCTGCGGAGAATGCGCGAATGCGTGCCCGGTCACCGCACGTCAGCTCGCAGGCCGATGGATGACCGTGCCTGAACTCCTGGCGATGGTTCTGAAGGACCAGATCTTCTTTGATGAATCCCGTGGCGGCATCACTATTTCCGGCGGTGAACCCCTGACGCAGCCGGGTTTCGTGGAAGAGCTGCTGCGGGTTTGCCGGATGCGGCGCATTCGAACCGTCCTCGATACCTGCGGTTTCGCAGATTCTGCGGTCATTCGCACGGTCAGCAAGTTTGTGGATCTGTTTCTCTACGATCTCAAACTGATGGACTGCGAGAAACACCGTTATTACACCGGCGTCAAGAATGACCTGATCCTGAGAAATCTGAAAATCCTCGCGGACCAAGGAAGCGCGGTGATTGTCCGCGTTCCCATTGTTCCGGGGGTTAACGACGATATCGACAACACAGATAAGCTGTCTCGTTTCTTGTCTTCCCTGCAACTTCGAAAGATCGATCTTCTCCCCTACCACCGCATCGGAAACGGCAAATACCAGCGATTGCACCTTTGCAACCGCATGGAAGGCGTCGAGCCGCCTGCTCCCGACAAGATGGAAACCCTGGCCGCACGCCTGAGGCGTGACGGATTTTGCGTGCGAATTGGAGGCTGATATGAACGAACGAGTGAATCGACTCAGGCAAGGCACCCTGGAAACCAAACCTCGGCTTTCCGTCGAACGTGCCGCTCTTCTTACCGAGTTTTGCCGTGCGGATAAGACCGCTTCCGTTCCCATTCGCCGGGCTCGCGCCTTTGGCTACATCATGGAACACAAGGAAATCTATATCGGAAAGGACGAACTGATCGTTGGAGAACGGGGCCCGGCGCCCAAAGCGACACCCACATTCCCGGAACTATGCTGTCACAGCCTCGACGATTTCCAGATCCTGAATTCGCGCGAGAAGATTTCCTATTCCGTGGATGACCACTCTCGGGTAGTACAGCGGGATCAGGTGATTCCTTACTGGCGAGAGCGTTCAATGCGCGATCTGATCTTCGCGGAGATGTCTTCTGAGTGGAAAGATGCTTATGAAGCGGGCATGTTCACAGAGTTCATGGAACAGCGGGCACCCGGACACACGGTTCTTGGTGACGTCATCTATCACAAAGGATTACTGAATCTGAAGGCCGAGATCGAAGCTGCCTTATCCCGCCTGGATTTCATCAACGACCCCGAGGCTTCTGCAAAAAGAGATGAACTGCGCGCTATGACGATCGCAGCCGACGCCGTGATCCGATTCGCCGAACGTCATGCCGAAAAGGCGGAGGAACTAGCGAAGGCAGAATCCCAATCATGTCGCCGTGCAGAACTGCTCAAGATTGCCGAGGTTTGCCGTCGCGTACCAGTTCACCCTCCGCGTGATTTTTGGGAGGCCTTGCAGGCGTATTGGTTTACCCATCTGGGCGTGGTGACCGAGCTGAACACGTGGGATTCTTTTTGTCCAGGCCGCTTCGATCAGCATCTATACCCCTTCTACCGAAAGGGAATGGAAGATGGCACGTTGACACGAGACCAAGCCAAGGAATTGCTCGAGTGTTTGTGGGTGAAGTTCAACAATCAGCCTGCGCCTCCCAAAGTCGGCGTGACCGCTGCCGAAAGCGGTACCTACACAGATTTCGCCAACATAAACAATGGCGGATTGAAGAGCGACGGATCCGATGGCGTGAATGATGTGACGTATCTGATTCTTGATGTCATTGATGAAATGCACTTGTTGCAGCCTTCCTCGAATCTGCAATTGAGCGCGAAGAGTCCAGACGCATTCCTGAAGCGCGGCCTTGAAATCGTACGTCAAGGATGGGGACAGCCGTCGATCTTTAACGCCGACATGGTTGTGGAAGAGCTGTTGCGTCAGGGAAAACGCGTGCAAGATGCGCGGTGTGGCGGAATCTCGGGCTGTGTCGAGACCGGTGCCTTTGGAAAGGAAGCGTATATCCTCACCGGTTACTTTAATCTTCCTAAGGTCCTCGAGATTACGCTGAACAATGGAATCGACTCACGCTCTGGAAAGAAGATCGGAATCGAGACCGGCGATCCGCGCGGATTCTCCTCTTACCAAGAGCTGTTCACTGCGTTCCGCAAGCAGTTGCACCATTTTGTTGAAATCAAGCTGCGCGGCAACAATGTCATTGAGCGACTGTATGCGGACTACATGCCTGCTCCGTTTTTGTCGCTGCTGGTCGACGATTGCATCGCAAGCGGCAGGGATTACAACAATGGAGGTCCGCGTTACAACACCACTTACATCATGGGAGTCGCGCCCGCAACTTGCACCGACAGTCTGGCAGCGATCAAGTACCACGTGCTCGATCGCAAGGCCGTGAATATGGAGGAGTTGCTGCGAGCATTGGCCGACAACTTCGAGGGTCACGAGAAACTGCGCCTCCTGCTGTGGAACCGGACCCCAAAATTCGGAAATGATGACGATTATGCGGATGCGATCCTGCAAGACGTATTCGATGCGTTCTTCGAGGAGATCGACGGGAGGAGAAACACGAAGGGCGGGAACTACCGCGTGAATTATCTTTCGACGACCTGCCACGTTTATTTTGGTTCGATGACTGGAGCCACGCCCGATGGACGCTGTGCATGGGAACCTCTCTCTGACGGTATTTCCCCGGTTCAAGGTGCCGATCACAATGGGCCGACAGCCGTCATAAAGTCCGCGGCCAAGTTGGACCATACCCGCACCGGAGGTACGCTGCTGAACCAGAAGTTCACGCCGCAGTTGCTCAAGGGCGAGAATGGACTCGATAACGTGGCGCACCTGGTTCGTTCTTATTTCCGGTTGGGAGGCCATCATATTCAGTTCAACGTGGTTACTGCGGCCACATTGCGAGCGGCACAAGCGGATCCCGAAAAATATCGCGATCTCATAGTGCGGGTCGCGGGCTATAGCGACTATTTCTGTGATCTGACCCGCGCCCTGCAGGATGAGATTATTGCCCGCACCGAGCACGAGGCGTTCGTCCCCGCCATGGCCGAGACGACTGCGGTCTAGTACACGCAGTCAATCCCAAGGTATCGTTGACGGCGCGCGTCGGATATTGTATACAATAGTGCTCTTAGACAATCGACGCAGCTCACTTTTCCGAAAAGTTGGAGGCCTGGAGAGTGTCCATCAATCGCGCATTGAGATCCAGCGCCACCAGGATTGTCGGAGTTGGGGTCGTATTTCTTGGCTTTCCGAGTGGGGCCGAACTGCCATCGCCAGCAAGCCATACCCCAGAGGAGAGGCCCCGAGGAGGCGCCGTATTCGTACACAAGGCCATAAGATACGATGTTTCGCCGCCGCTTGCGCTGCAGAGAGAATCAGCCGATGGAACCGCGCTGGCTGATTGCGCCGGAGGGGGGTGCGGCACGTCACCCGGTTCCTTACTAGACGATCCAGCTGCTGAGCAGGAAAAAAGGCCCGACGAAGCCATCCCTCCACCGACACCGCCGCCAACGTTGAGTCCTGCCGGCATCGCGGTTGAGCAACGTTCCCAAGGCACTCGGCCAGCGGCGCCTCTGCTCGAAAGCTTTGATGGACTAGGCGCCGGATTCGAGGGACCGCAAGGCACAACCACCTTCCGCAATCCGTCGGACAACAGCCTGGCCGTAGGCCCAGATCATATTGTGCAGACTGTCAATTCTAGAATCGCGGTTTATTCGAAAAAGGGCAAGAAGTACGAGAAAAGCGGAACCGTGTTGTATGGAGCGGTGGCTACGAAATCCGTGTGGACCGGTTTCGGCGGCGTGTGTGAGGCGCGCAACAGTGGTGACACGGTAGTTCGCTACGACCAGCTTGCCGGTCGATGGCTGATCGTGATGCCGATGTTTTCTCGAATTGCGCCCGGCGACTTTCCGGAAGATCCCGGCCGGACTCGCGGCGAAGCAGTCCCGCCTGGGCAACTTGCCAAGTCCGGCGATGCGTCTTCACCCGGCGCCGCTGCAGCGCTTCCCCCAAATCCGGCGCAGCCTCCCCCTCTGCCGGAGCGCGGGCAGAGTCCGCCGGAAGCGAAGGAGGGGGTTTGGGGTATGTGCTATGCGGTTAGCACCGGGCCGGACCCGCTCGGCACCTACTATCGTTACTCCTTTGAACGGCCCTTGTTCCCGGACTACCCGCGACCGGCCGTCTGGACGGATGGCTACTACGTGCCAAGCAGCACCGGCGACGATGTAATTCAGAAGCATGCATGTATTGCGGATCGCGCGAAGATGCTGGCGGGACAACCCGCCACGGAACAATGCATCGTGATCGACGGCGTGAACTTCCTGAACAACGCCGATATCGATGGCCGTATAACGCCACCCGCAGGAGTACCGAACATCATGATGGCGGCCGGTGGCACGCAACTGAAGAAGATCTTCGAGGACGACGGTATCTACTTCTGGAAAGTTCACGTCGACTGGAACAACCCAGCCAACACGAAGGCGGATGGTCCCGTGAAGATCAGGGTTGCGCCCTATCACTACCTGTGCAACGGGCAGTTGTCGAGCTGCGTGCCCCAACCCAATACTGAACGCCGACTCGACGTGCAGGGCGATAAGATCATGCAGCGACTGGTCTACCGCAAGGTCGGCAGACACGAGTCGATCGTTGCAGCGCACTCGGTCGCTACGCAGGGTGGCGGAGGCGTGCGCTGGTACGAGTTTCGCCTCAATAAGAGGGGCGACCCGGAGCTATATCAGCAGGGCACGTATACACCGGAAGGGTTCTACCGCTGGATGCCCAGCATCGCGATGGACAAGAAGGGTGACATCGGCGTCGGATACTCGTTCGGCGGGTTGCCGAATTTTCCGGGGCTGCGCTTCGCAGCGCGCCAGGCCGGCGATCCTAAGGGCCTCTTGACGTTGCACGAGTCCGTACTTGCGACAGGGGAAGCGTCGCAGACGAACACGCTACGCTGGGAAGATTACACGACGACCACGCTGGATCCGAGCGATGACTGTACGTTCTGGTATGTCGGCGATTATCTGAAGGCAGGCGACACCGGCTACCGCACCCGGATCGGCTCGTTCCGATTGCCCAAGTGCAAAGGCGGGCGCTGATCACCGTACTCGGAGATTCAAATCCACTCCGAAGCCACCCCACGCCTCTCCCGAAAACCCCATCAGCGACCGACGTGGGAAACTGGCCTTTGTTCCAGCAGTTCTTCTGCTAGAAGAAGACCTGGACTGGGTTTCCGTCAAAGGTCACGCTGCGCGTGGCTGCAGCTAACTTAACTGCAATGGCTCGCGATACATAACTCGCCCGGGGGCTTTCAGGGATTTCCCGCCGCATCTCCAGGGCCGGCTGATTGTAGCGGAAACAGGCGAATGGAGTAAACGTTTACCATCTTGGGTATAATCCACGCTCATCGGAGGCGGACCGGTTTGGAAAAAGGAGGAAGCCAATTTGCGGTGGCGAATTGCCATCCTCGTCAGCGCTGCCATCGCAATCAGTTATCTTGACCGGCAGCCGCTCCGCCGTTTCCAAGTCGGTGGCAAGATGCTCGAACTCCCGACCTGTGACGAAGCGAGCAACGAATCGATGCCATTCATTCGACCTGCCCGCGGAGCGTTTTTCCCGCTGGTCGTGTCGATTGTGTGCGGGATGGCAACCATCGGCAGTCTCAGCGCGGAGCCTGCGTGGTTCCTCTCCAGAAAGAAACGTCCTGGTTCGCACTAAACGCTGGCCGTTGATTCACAACAAAGAGCTGCAGGCAGCAACTGTGCGCATAGCGTGGAAAACGTTTGCTCCTTTCACGCTTGGGCCTCTAAATTCAGCTGTACACATGGTAAGATGCTGTGGTTAAGGTGGGCTTCTTACTCTCAAGAGCCGATGGATATCCGCGAAATTGCCCGTAGAGCAAAGGTTTCCACCGCCACCGCATCCAGGGCAATTAACCGTGTCTCAACAGTTGACCCTCAGCTCGCCAAGCGGGTGTGGAAGGTGGTGGACGAACTGGGATATTACCCCAACACACAGGCTCGTGCTTTGGTTTCCGGACGGAGCCGTATTTTTGGCCTGATCGTCTCTGAATTCACCAATCCTTTTTTCCCCGAGATCGTGCAAACTTTCGAGAATCTAGCAGTGGGGAATAACTACGAGATCTTGCTCACCTCCACCGTGAATGATCCCAGACGGATGGAGTTATCGGTCCGTCGAATGATCGAACGCCGCGTGGACGGTGTGGCAATCCTTACGTTTGGCATGGAAGAAACGCTGCTCGAACACCTTCGTTTCCGGAGTGTTCCTCTGGTATTCGTCGACGTAGGACCCGATGTCAGAGGAATCGCCAATATCAGGATCAACTATCAGAACGGAATTCGTCAGGCTGTACAGCATCTGGCCGCGCTCAGGCACACGCGGATCGCGTTTGTCGCTGGTCCGCTGCATTTGAAGTCGGCACTGGCGCGGCAAGAGGCTTTCAAAGCCTCGATGATCGAAATTGGGCTGCCGCCGGAACTGATTGTAGTAGGAGATCACCGCTTGGAAGGCGGGATGCGTGCCTTGATTGAGATTGGCCGTTTAAACACGCGCCCAACTGCTGTGCTGTGCTCGAATGACATGACGGCAATCGGAGTCATGCGTCAGGCCTACGATCAGAAAATTAAGATCCCCGACGATCTTTCTGTGGTCGGTTTCGACGACATCCGCATGGCCGAATTCACAATGCCTCCCCTGACGACGGTTCAAATGTCGCAAAAGGATCTGGCTAAAATTGCCTTCCAGGCTCTGTTGAACGAGGTCGAGGGGCGCTCGACCTCGCATGAACGCCACGAATATGAGCTGACCACCAACCTGGTGCTCAGACTTTCCACCGCATTGGCTCCGGCGGGAAGGCCTTCGACGACGCCCCCCAAAAGAGTTGGGGCCAGCAGATTTCGCAAGGTCTCAACCACGGTGCAATCGGATTGAAAAACGAATTGAAAAAGCAGTTTGACAAAGGGACGGCGCAGGGATGAAGCTATGAAGCTACGATAGTAAACGTTTGCTGTCAAATCCTTGGCGCAGGAGCAAACCCATGGATCGGTGCGTCAGCCGCAGAACGTTTCTCAAAACAGCGACCACTGCCACAGCTGCTACCTGCGCGGCTCGCATGTTTCCGGCGTGGGCGAAAGTGGACAGAGGTTCGGTCGCAATCAATGCTCCGCTCGCGACGTTCGCGTACTCGGACGTGGAGTTACTCGACAGTCCGACGAAGCGGCAGTTCGATGAGAACCATGCCCGCTTCCTTCACCTCGAAGATGATCGCCTGCTGAAGGTTTTTCGCCAGGGCGCGGGTTTGCCCGCGCCAGGCGAGGAGATGGGCGGCTGGTACGACGGTTCCGGTTTCAGCCTGGAGCACAATGACTTCCACGCCTTCATTCCCGGCCACAGCT
Source organism: Terriglobia bacterium (assembly GCA_020073385.1). GTDB lineage: Bacteria > Acidobacteriota > Terriglobia > Terriglobales > Acidobacteriaceae > Sulfotelmatobacter. Next base: position 34,421 of record JAIQFH010000037.1, read on the forward strand.
TTGGACAATACCTTTCTGGGCTTTCGCGAGCTTATGCGGTTACAGGGTCGGAGCCGACCAAGGCGAAGGTCAGTCGCCTTATCAAGGGATACGCCGAGACACTCGATCCGAAGGCCAAGTTCTTCGTGGATTATCGTCTGCCGGCCTACACCTACGACAAGCTCTCTTGCGGCCTGATCGACGCGCACGAGTTTGTCCACGATCCGATGGCGATGGATGTGCACGAAAAGCTGACGCATGCCATCGTGCCTTATCTTCCCGAGAAAGCCCTGTCTCGTCAGGAGCAACGGGCTCGCGCTCACAAAGATGCTTCCTATACATGGGACGAAACCTACACGTTGCCCGAGAATCTATTCCTCGCCTATCAGCGCAGCGGCAAGACGTTCTATCGAGACATGGCCAAGCAGTTCCTCGAAGATGACACGTATTTCAATCCTCTTGCCGAAGGCAACAATGTGCTGCCCTTCGAACATGCCTACAGTCACGTGAACGCCTTCAGCTCAGCCATGCAGGCCTACCTGACGTTGGGAAGCGAAAAGCATCTGCGCGCGGCCACGAACGGATTCGACATGGTGCTGAAGACGCAGAGCTTTGTGACCGGCGGATGGGGACCCGACGAAGCGTTTGGAGAGCCGGGTCGCGGCCAGCTAGGCGACTGCCTCGCGCTCACTCACGCCAGTTTTGAAACTCCGTGCGGCGCTTACGGCCATTTCAAGATCACGCGCTACTTGTTGCGCGTCACCAAGGACGCGAAGTACGGCGACAGCATGGAGAAGGTGCTCTACAACACGATTCTCGGTGCATGGCCGATTCAGCCCGACGGCACGTCTTTCTACTACTCCGACTATGCGACGACCGGCAAGAAAGTCTGGTATCCAAACAAGTGGCCGTGTTGCTCTGGAACATTCCCGCAACTGGCGGCCGACTACCACATCAGCACTTATCTGCGCGCATCCGATGGTGTTTATGTGAATCTCTTCATGCCATCAAGGGCGCAATGGAACGATGGCAGCGGGCGCTACGGATTGCAACAGGAGACGAGGTATCCATTTAACAACCTAGTCCAAATTCATGTGTCCGCTTCGCAGCCCAAAGATTACACGCTCTATGTCCGCATCCCGAACTGGTCTGCGCCGGATCCTGTGCTCTCGGTCAATGGAAAGCGTGTGTCCGATTCCATCCAGCCGGGTACTTTTGCTGCAATTCGCCGTACCTGGAAAGACGGCGATCGCGTCGAACTCGAACTTCCCATGCCGCTGCGGCTGGAAACAGTGGATGCCAGTCATCCGAACCTCGTGGCTTTAGTGCAGGGCCCGCTCGTGCTTTTCGCGGTTGCTGATTCGCAGCCGAGCTTCAGCCGGAGCGCATTGTTGCAGGCCAAGCCTGCGAATAACGCGAAGGGTGACTGGCTGGCCGATTCGGCTGACGGAAGCCGTGTGACGATGCGTCCCTTCATGAACATCGATACAGAAAGCTACAGCACATACGTACTGCTGAAGTCTTGAGCAAGACTTACCGGTCGACCAATTCTTTTCTGCGAAATTCATTCCCTGAAGAGGCGCGCGAGCAACATGGAAACCAAGATCTCACGCCGTGAACTGTTGAAGAGCGCTGCAAGCGCATCCTGCCTCGCGCTCACCGGAATCCCCTCCCGGGTAGAGGCGCCGTACACGAATACTCCAAGTACAGACGCACCCAGCGCAGCGTTCGTATCTCCAGTTTCCAGCCGGATTCTCACTCTGACCTCAACCAGCGAAGTGATCATTCCGCCTCGGGGCGCTAGCTTCATGAAGTTCAGCTACGACTTTCCTGAGCCAGCCGTCGAATTTGGAGGGTTGAGAATCTCGTTTCGCCTGCACACCTTCGAAAACACCTACGGCCTGAATCAAGCTGCAATGACGGTCCAAGACGTTCCCGGAGGCCTCGATCTCACCTGCACTCAGCTCGTCTGGGCCGGAGGGCAACAGACCGCTCCCGGAAAATTGCACGCGCGCGTCCGACAAAATGGCGACCAGATTGAGTGGACTGCGGTGGCCGAAATGGAGCAGCCGATCAAGTCGGTGGTCGCCATTGTTCGCGGCGTTCCGCGCGGAAAAATCTCCGCCGGAGGACTTGCGTTCATCGACCCGAAAGACGACGAGATTCTGCTGGGATATCCGTTCGGCGCGGGTGCACTTTTTCTGGAACGCGGCATGGCGCGCATGCTCAACACGCCGCTGGCAATCATTCAGAGCGAGAATGCTGAGTTTTTTTCTCTTTCCGCGAGATGCAACAGCGTACGGGCGAACCGGTTTTACTTTCAGCCGGGAGAAGAGGGCTATCGCGTCGAACTGGTCTACGAGCAGGCAGGATGGGTCAAGAGTCCCAAACTTGGGAGTCCCTTGTGGTGCGCCCGACGCGCCGCCAGCATGGAGGACGCATGCCGTCCGCACTTCGCGCATGTGGAAAAAACTTTCCAAATCCCGAACTGGGAGACACGCGCTGACGTCTCCCCTTGGTGCCGCGACGCTGCTCTCGCGATCAATCTGCATGGCATGCACTGGACGGGATACATATTCAACGACTACGCGAAAATGCTCACGATCCTGCGGTGGGTCGCGACGCAGATTCCAGCGCGAAATGTATTCGTCCTGCTGCCCGCCTGGGATGGCCGCTTTTACTGGAATTATCCGCTCTATAAAGCCGATTCGCGCATGGGAGGAGACGAAGGTTTCCGCCGGCTCATTCACGAAGGCCAGAAGCTAGGCTTCCATTTCATGCCGATGTTCGGAACGAATTGCGCGAACATGCGGCATCTGGAGTTCGCACAGTACGCCGATGCCACCATGTCTCAGATCGATGGTGACCACTTCGACCTGAATTGGGTCGATTGGGACAACGATCGCCATATGGAGGGCTGGAGCCCTTACATGAACATCGGAGTCGATTCGTGGCGCAACTGGCTGTTCGCCCGCATCTCCGATGTGATAGACCGCTTCGGACTGGATGCATATTTCCTCGACATCGTGGGCGGTTGGGAGAACAATACCAAGGCAGATTCACACGAAGGCACGCGCCGCCTCGTCGCTGACCTGCGCGAGAAATATCCCCAGGTGATGGTGTTCGGGGAAATGCACTATGACGCCTTGCTGTCGTTTATTCCTGTGTTCCACGTGCAGCGCGAATCCGCCTACTGGCCCGCCTATACGAAGTATGCTCGCGCATTCCAGCATCTGAGCCATCCCGCGCCTGGCCGGGGGAGCAGTGGTTTGCATGAGTCCGGTTTTGCGCGCTTCGATCCCAGGATCGTGTCGGCGGATTCCCTGATCATTCCGACGATTACAGTGGTCGATGATACGTTCGACCGATATCGGGATGTGATGGCCGATCTTATCTTGCAGGCGCGGCAGCGCTCGCGGATCGCTTGACTTGGACTGTCGCGGTTTTTTCATCTGTCATCCTGCGCGAAAGCGTCCCTACGCAAAGCTTCGCTCCGCTCAGGATTACCGTTGTTCCTGATTGCCACATCAACACTCCCCTAGCGCAGGCGCCGCGCAGACTGCGATCCCGCCCCATCCTGCAGTTGCAACCCTGGACGCCGCCAAGGTATGCCAGAGCCTTCTACTGCCACAACACAACCGGCAATTTATCCAGATCGAAGTACATCCGGTAGTAGTAATCGCCAATGACCGAGTAAAACGGCCGGAACTTTGCCATCACATTGCTGCCGTCAGGTGCGGCAAAGCGAAAAACGCCAGGGCCTTCCTCGTTATCGGCAACCAAATATTTGTTCAGTTCGTCGTTGTTTTCCGGCAGTTTGAAGATCGGTTCGTGGATCATGCCATCCTGTACCAGTACGACCGGCCCACGAACTACGGCCGCGCGGTGCGGATGTTGCGCGTCGACGGCCTGCCACCGCATCCGCAGCGGAATAGCGATCTCTACCTTATCGCCGGAGTTCCAAGCGCGGTCTACCGTGGCCCAGGTGCCCGGCTGGCAAGCGGTTTGATACGGCGCACCATTCACTTTCACCAACACTCCCTGCGCCCACTCGGGAACCCGCATGCGCAAGGGGAACTTCATGCTGCGGTCCATCTGCAAGGTCAGCGTGCTGGTTTCGGCTACCGGATAGCGTGTGTCCTGCACCAGCCGCACCGCTCCGTCGCTGCGCTTCCAGGTGACCTCCGAGGGAACATACAGGTTGACGTAAAGGCTGGAATCATCCTTGTAGTAGATGAGGTTGTGAAAGTCGGCGACATCCTGAATGTAGGTGCCCGAGCAACAGGTATAAGCATTGCGGCTGAAGATTTTGACGCCACCGCCGACTCGATAGTCGGCATAGTAGAAATGGCGGCCATTGCCGTTAATCTGCAATGCTGCTCCGATCCCGTTGTAGAGCAACCGCTCCGCCCAGTCGCCATATCGCGCCTTTCCGGTGAATTGCATCAAGTAGCGCGACATTTTGAAGCCGGCCCACGTTCCGCAGGGAGTTTCAAAGCTGTTGAGCTGATAGTCGAGCGCCCTGCCCAAGCTCCCCGCGGGCATGATTCTTTCCACCGGTCCGTAGCCTCCAGTGGCATAGCACTGAGTGTTCTGCAGAAAGTCGTAGGCGTTCTCCACCACGCGCAAGTGTGTGGGGTCGCCGGTGACCGCATATCGCATGGATGCGCTGCTGAACGAGTTCACATGGCTGTAGGCATGGACACCGCTGGCATGCGGCGGGGATGACGTGTTGGCGAATTTGTCCCAGTAAGAGTGATATAGCCAGACCTCTGCGAAATCCTTGAACTGCTTATTCCCGGTGAGTTGATAGGCGCGTAACAGGTTCTCCGGTTGGGTGTACCATTCGAGCGGTTTCCCGGAGTGCATCTCCCAGGGCTTCGCCGCAGCCGGTTGCCGGGTGCGGTCGAACGTCTTGCTGGCATAGGCAGTGACTCTTTCGAGCAGAGGCATGGCATCGCTTTCGCCTGCGTACTCGTGCATATCTACCAAGCCGCAAACCAGCTTCTCGTAAGGATAGACATTCATCCTGCAATTGCCGTCAGGGCCGACCGTCTTGGAAAACTCCCCGAGGAGGTACGCGGCCTTATCGCGCATTGCCTGGTCGCCGGTGGCGCGATACATGCGCGACATTCCGCTCAACCACTGGCCAAAGACGGTAGAGCTGTCTTCGTCGCACCATCCTCCCAGAGGCTTGCCCGGCGCCGGCAATCCCGCCTGGGCGCGGAATCCGTGCAGGATGTCATCATTCGATACGTTGAAGTAGAACTCGCGAGCGTGCAGATACTGATCATTCCAGCGACTATCGCGCAGGCGTACGCCGTCATAGTCAAAGGCGCTGATCTTGGTCACGCGTGGATCGATGTCGGAAGATGAGGTGTTGGCGCGTGTAGCCACGCCAGCGAGCATGCCCGTAGCTGCCAGTCCTTTAAGAAATTCGCGGCGATCCATTTTCTGTCTCCTGATCTGCTGATTCCCGGTCCTGCGGATAACTGTTGAAGATCATGGTAGCCCTCATACGACCAAGATTGTAGTTGGAGAACTATTCTCTAGGAATGGCAAACTCTGGATCCGCCTTTGTGATTGGCCTGCCTCATTGTTGACGGGCTTACACGCATTGAGGGCAAATTGCTACACCGTACCCCTACCCGCCGCTTGAGTACTTGGGCATAGTGAAATCGTAGGGCTGAAATGGAAAACTTGTGACCCTTTCCAGAGTTATACTTCACGCGCAGATGCGGACCGCACTGCGCCGGTATCTTCTCTGGAACGCAATTAGGATGCGGTGCAAGTGCGCACATGAGCCGATTGAGTGGCATTTTAAAAATCAAGACTCCGGAAAGGGCCGCAGACCTCTCGTGAATAGCAAACTTTCCCGTCGTCACCTACTCAAATCCATCGGAACGGCCGGTGTTGCTTCGTTGGTTGCCGACGTCGCCGCCACCGAGACGTCTCCGCCTTCTCACTCGGTTCCCCCTGCATCGCGCGCGACGAACAAATCCGATCTGGTGTGGCTTTCCTCGGGCCGGATGGTCGTGACGTTTGACCGCCGGAACGGCATTCTCTACTCGATGAGTGAAGCGCACGATGTGCTGGGAACAAACTTCCTGGGGAACTCCGACAACACGCTCGGTATCAAGAACGCAGACACGCATTGGACCGGCGACGTAGTCACCACGATCTGGGAACTGAAGACTCCGGAATGGATTCGCGAGCAAGAGAGCTTTGTCCAGTACCGGGTTTCAGGAAAATGGAAACGCGAGTCAACCCTGGCTTCACCGGATGTCCGCAAGGTTGGGTTCGATGGGAAGGTGTTCGCCGTCACGTATGCAGGGCGCTCGCAGAGCGCAGATGGCATCCAGAGCTACGTCCTCAGCATGAGCTATCGCTTCGCGGATGACAGTTCCCTGCTTTGGGACGTAGAGTTTGAGAATACGACCGGCCGCACCCTGGAATTCGGTGAACTCGCATTCCCGCTGCGCGCTAACGACGATTATGCCGCGCCCTATGCGGGGGCTACCACGACCCTAGCGAACGCCAGCGGGAAGCTGGCCGCGATGCAAAAGACCGTTCACGAACAGAAAGTCCTGTGCCACTCGTTTGTGGCTGGCCACAGTTCCTACGCACTACTGCAACGTCCCCGCGGAGACTCGCCGTTTCTTCTGTTTCACTGCCTGCAAGACACTTCCTTCGAATGCATCTACAAAACGCCCGCCGAGGGCGGCGACTGGATCGGGACCGATCTGTTCGCGGTGCACTCCAACGCCACCAAAGACCTGCGGAACTGGGGCTGGAATCCCTGGGTAAACGGGCATTCGTCCCTGGTATTGGAGCCTGGTCAAAAAAAGTCATACCAGATGCGGTTCGTGTTTCTGGATGACTATTCCGGAATCGCAAAGGAGCTGACAGCGGCGGGCAATCTGGGAATTCGCATCGTGCCCTCGATGGTCGTGCAGGAGGACACGGACGCTTACATCGAGCTGAATTCTGCCAACGACCTTGAGGCTCTCGAAATCCACTCGGACGGAATTACCGTCAGAGAGCGGAAGCGCACGGATAAATCCACACTCCTGACGTTGTCGTTTCGGGGGAGGGGCCAGAAGAGTCTCCGGCTGCTGTACAACGGAAAACGCTGGACCAACCTGCATTTTTTCTGCGTCGAAGATGCAGAGCAGTTGCTAAAGGCGCGAGCCCGCTTCATGGCGGAGCGGCAATTTGTGGTGAGTCCCGACGATCCCTACCATCGCCATCATATGTTTCTGCCATTCGACTACCGGCGTGCCACCCGCCTCGATGACAACGATGACGTTTGGGAAGTAGGAGGCACTGACGACCCAGGCTTCGGTGATCCCGTATTCCTGGTGGCGAAGAATTCGTTCCTTCCCTCCCACGATGAGGTCGAGAAACTGGAAATGTTCGTGTCCGATTGTCTGTTCAAGTACATCCAGAACCCCGAGACTTATGAAATACGGGCGTCTCTGTACTGGAAAGTGAGGACACCATCGAGTCCGTGGGGAAGCTGGTCCAAGAAACGAAGCGAGACCACCTGGCGAACTTACAACTACGCGTTCGTCACTAATATTTATCACGGCATGTACCGCATTGGGCGCGAATATGACGTTCTATCGCATCGCACCGCGCTGGACTATCTTCGGCTCTGCTATGAAACCTGTAGAAAGTGGTTTACCACGGGACCGTACAAGCGGTTTGGCCTGATTACCGGTTCGAACGCGGTGAACATCGTCGAAGACCTCAGGCGCGAAGGATGGCAGAAGGAATATGAAACGATTCTGTCGCTGATGAAAGAAACCAACCAAGCTTTCCTGAGCGATCCTTACCCCTACAGCTCTGAGATACAGATCGACGAAACTGCACAACCGCAGGTTTATTTCTTCACCCGCTACTTCGGCAAGACCCACGGCGAAGCCGAAAGCTGGAAGAGGAATGCGGAAGTGCGGCAAGTCTTGCAGGCTATGCGAGGCGGGGATCAGCCCATCTGGTTCTTGTACGGTAACGATTTATTTGCCCATCCTGACTTGCGAGGCCAGATTTCCTGTTGGCATTCCGAAGCTCTGAACGGCATGGCGTTGATGCAGGCCTTTGAAGACACCGGCGATACCTCGCTGCTTTTGAAAGGCTACGCCGGAATGATGAGCGTCCTGCACAACGTGCTGCCTGACGGCATGGGCTTTGGATGGTTCAAACTGGATCCCGGCGTTTTTGCCTGTGAACCGCCGAAAACATTCGAAGGGGGTTCGGGTTTGTGGGCCTTTCTGCAAGCCGCAAAATCCTATGCGGTGAACGACCCCAGCTTCGGCTGGATAGGCTATGGATGCCGGGTTGAGAACGACGCCGACGAGGTCCGCCTGTTCCCCAAGGATGGTGTGCGCAAACGATTGTTGATTGTCCCCGATAAGTTGCAGGTAATTCTGCGGCGGGGCGAAATCAAGTCGCTGACTTTCGACCGCAGGACCTCGGCAGTCAATCTACAAATCGAAGACACCACCGGGATGGTGAAGATTGTGCCTGTAACTATCGAGGGGTTGGAGCCGGGAGAGTACCGAGTGCGGACGGAAAACTCCGAACTCCGGGCGTTGGGGTCGGAGAAGCTTGGGTTTGAGGTGCCAGTGGGGGACGCGAAGTCGCTGCACATTTCGAGGGTAGTAGAGAAGTAAGCAGGCCTGTAGGATGCAGTCGAGTTCGATGGCCGCAAGATGCGCGTCGTCGGACTCCCGTAGCCGTAGATTGTGCTACACTTTCCGATCTTGCGATCCCGACGAGTGCCACATGCGGCTATTCCGGCGCGGCGAAACGGGTCGCTCACAGTGAGAAAAATTGAGACAAGTCTAGGTACAAGGTTCGGCTCATGTCAGCGGCTGGAGGAAAGGGACGGGACGCGGTTTCGCGCCGCCGATTTCTAAGGACGCTCGCCTCGACAGGGCTGGGCAGCATGATCCCTCCCGCGCTCTTTCTGCAAATCGATGCCGGGAAACCTCCGGCCGCTAGTGTTTTACCCGCCTTTGAGGAGATTCCTCCCTCGCGCAGTGGCATTACGTGGGCCCATGTAGCAGGTTTTTCTCCCAATATGTATGAGCCGGAAACCATGGGCGCCGGCTGCGCTTTCCTTGACTACGACAACGACGGCTGGATGGACATCTATCTTGTGAACAGCGGGCAGTGCGACTTCTACACCCCAAAGCAGCCCCTGCGCAATGCCCTGTACCACAACAACCGGGACGGCACTTTCACTGATGTGACGGAAAAGGCCGGTGTGACGGGGAACGCCTACGGAATGGGCGTTGCGGTTGGCGACTACGACGCGGATGGGTTTCCGGATCTCTACGTCACCCAGTACCCGCGCAGCATCCTCTATCACAACAACGGCGATGGCACATTTACCGATGTCACGGCTAAGGCCGGAGTGGCGGCGCCGGGGTGGAGCATGAGCGCTGCCTGGTTCGATTACGACAACGACGGGCGGCTGGACTTGTTTGTTTGCCAGTATCTAAAGCTGGACACAACCACATGGTGTGGAGACAAACTGATCGGCGAACGCTGGTACTGCCGGCCCACCGTCTACAACTCGACGCCTTCCTGGCTCTTTCACAACAACGGCGACGGCACATTTACTGATGTCAGCAAGGAAAGCGGCATCGCGCAATCCCTGGGAAAGGCATTGGGCGTCGTCGCAGCCGACATCAATAACGACGGGTGGATGGACCTCTTCGTCGGCAATGACACGGAGCCCAACTTCCTCTGGACCAACCGTGGTAAGGGCCGCTTCGAAGAGACTGGGGCGCTCGCGGGCGTGGGTTTCAGCGCCTTCGGCCGCCCCCGGTCAGGCATGGCTGTGGATGCCAGCGATTACGATCAGGACGGCAAGATCGACCTTTTCCTAACCACGGTGGATCACGAGATGTTCTCGCTCTATCACCAGGAACGAGATGACATTTTCAGCGACGTCGCCCCGCGCTTTGGGATCGCATCGCAAACCTTCAACCTTAGCGGCATGGGCATGAAATTCTTCGACTACGACAACGACGGCAACCCCGACATCATCCTCTCCAATGGCCACCCCGAACTGAATGTGGCAAAGATGGTGTCGGGCGTGACGTATGAGGAGCCCATGTTGCTCTTTCGCAACACTGGCAGCGGCTTCGAAAATGTCAGTAAGCAGAGCGGCCCGGTCTTTTCCAAACTCATCGCCGGCCGCGGCTTGGCCGTGGGGGACTTCGACAACGACGGTTCAGTGGACGTGCTGGTCGCGGTCGGTGATAGCACTCCCATTTTGTTGCGCAACACAGCGGGCCGGCAAAACCACTGGTTAGGAGTCCGGCTCATAGGCCGGAAGTCCAATATTGACGCGGTCGGCGCCAAGATCACCTACCGCTCCGGCAATCTTCAGAGGACTTGCTACAAGTTTGGCGGTGGCGGCTATTTGGCCGCCCACGACCCGCGTCTCGTGCTGGGCCTCGGGCAGCAAACCAAGATGGATTGGATCGAGGTGAAATGGCCGCAGCCCGGCGGCACGACCGAGCGTTTCACCAATCTCCCCCTCGACCGATACATTACCATCGTCGAAGGGGAAGGAAAGTGGAAGTAATGGACAGTCGTCGTTTCGGCTAGTGCGGCTGGGCTACATCCTGCTGCGGCATCGTCATCATTCGCGGCTTATTTTTCTCCACCTGGCGTTGCAGAGCCAGAAGCCGGTCAGCCTCAGGCTTGTTTCCTGTCCGGGCGTAGGCGGTCGCGAGCTGATAGTAGCCCGCTGGGTCAGAGGGCTCCATGTCCGTGTATTTCTTAAGAGGCGTGATCGCATCTGAGTACTTTCCCGCCGCATTGAGCGCCATACCGAGTCCGAGGTAGGCCTCCGCCAGCCCGGCGTCAAATTGCGTCGCTCGGGAAAAGTGTTCGACAGCCTCATCCGTCTTTTGATTTCTCAACGCTAGATCCCCGAGCATAAACTCCGCGGCGGGTGAGGTCGGGTTGATTTTCAGTTCAGCCTCGAACTCTTTCGTAGCTTCCTCGCTTACCGTGGAGTCCAAAGGCTTGGAGAGAAGGATCCGGCCCAGTTGGTAGTGAATCCCAGGCTGATTCGGGTTTTGCTCCAGAATCTTACGAAACTGCGCTGTTGCGTCGTCCCATTTCCCCTGGGCTTGAAATGCCTCGGCGATCAGCGTCTCCGCTTCGGGCGACGAAGGAGCCTTCTGTATCAGTTCCTGTGCTGTGCGATTTGCCAGCTCGGAGTAATAGCGGGTTGTAATGAACAGGACCTTCGGATCCCCGGGAAACTCGCGCGTCAGTATGACGAGAGATTCGGCGACAACATCACGTTGATCGGTAGCCATCCCGCATTGTGCCCGTGCCATGACAGCGTCATGCAGAAGGTCCTTGTCCTGAATCTTGGGGATGACTCTCTTTAGTATCGGCATTGCCTCTTTGCAATGACCCCTGGTGCCGAGGCTGATGCCGCGTTCGGCCGCGGTGGTGGGAGACTCCACCGCCACTGGACTCTTGGAAACCTGAGCATTCAACCAGGCACTTGGATTTCCGCAGACAACAACGGCGAGAAACACAGAAATACACTGAGACATCGGAAAATCGAGCTCAATGCGATGCAGGTTCATAAGCCATTATATTCGCGAAGATATTCGTCCCTCACGAACTTTCACCGAAAGGCGCTCATGTTGACGCAACTTGGCGTTCGGGGATTTCATCGCCTGAACCCCCGTCAATAGGAGGCTTCGACCGAGATCTTGCCCTGGTGCCCCGAGGGAAGGTTCACAACTTCCTGCTCAGGCGAAAAATCACTCCAGGGAGCGCCGTTAAGGGTGACGGTGCGAAGTACTTTGCCGCCGGGCACGCGCAAGCGCAGCTTGGTGACGGCCCGGTAGCCCTCCGGCAAGTGTAGGACAGCGAAGACTTTTCCATGGTCAATCTCCGAGTGCAACTCGTATCCCACATTTCCGAAGCGGGTCGGTGCATTCGCGACCGCGATGGTTTTCCCCTGCTCAAGCCAGACCCTCGGCGTCGCTTTGGCAAGCCAAACGACGGACTCGTCCGGGTTTTCAAATACCAGCATCCATTTCGTAAAGGTCGGAATGCTTACTTCCGAAGGAGTGCAATAGGGGCCTTCGAGTGTGCCGTCGATCCTGGCGCCTTCCACGGCAGTCCAGTTTCCGCGGGAATAAATGTGTGCCCGGTGGGCATAGAAAAGCAGCAGGAACTCCCGCGGCCAGTCATACAACAGCCGCGCATAAGCGGGGCCAAAATCCAGAAATCCGTTGTAATACTGGCCACCTCTGAGAAGTCCAAACAGCGACTCGCCCCGGACGGCAAGTGAGTCGGTGACTACTCGGGCCTGCTTTTCCGTCAGTTCAGCGGACTCGAGCATTTCTGCGTACGCGCGCTCCTTCCCGTACGTAGGCGTATCGCCAGCTACAGCCGGTACATAGGGCGGTTGCTGGGCGTGATCAATCGACCTGTCGATCGCGGAATCCATGTCCTTCGTCATCTCGGCCGATTCCAGCAACGTGTCGCGGCCTTCCTTTTCGAGATGGGCGTCGTGGAGTTTGCGGCCCATTTCGACCCATACTTCGCCGAGGTCGTGGAAACCCCTGGCGGCTTCTGCGTTGTTGGAAAAATGGGGCTGCATGAAGCGGTAAGGATCGATCTTCAGCGAGCTGTCGTGCTCCGACCAGCCGCGAATGATGCCGTAGCTAATGTCCGACGTGGGAACTTCTTTCGATTGCTTTCGCAACATGCGGAATAGGTCCACGATGGCCTGCAACTTCTTCTCGTGCTTGCGCAAGAGCTTTTCGTCGTGGGTATAGGCATAGTATTTCGCCACTACAGCAAGCATCTTGCCGTACTGGCCGGCTTCAGGCCCGCGAGTATCGATCGAGCCATCGTCGCGCACCGAGTTGGTGAAGTAATCGTCTATGTAACGTCTCGCGACATCGAAAAGCCCCCATTCGAGAAACGCTGCAACACTGGTGTTGAAGGTGTCCTGAAATGTGTCCACATTGTTATAGCCGTAGCCGCCGAAGACATTGATACCGCCCAGCGGAGGGTAACCATATTTGGGATGGTCACCCACCCGCGTAATTTCCTCCATCAACAGAGCGTGCAGGCAGAAATCCCTGAGGCTGGGGTCAGGCACATCGATCTTCATGGGAGGATTCAGATCGCGCGCCCAGACTGCGTGGACGTGATACAAGGCCTTGTAGAACTCTGCGGCCGAAGGCTCGCCTCGCGGAGGGAACGGAAGGTGATGATAATAATAATGGGCTTCTTTGAGTTGGCCTCCGTCAACCAGCAGGGCGCGGTACCAGACGGGCTGGGACCAGAAGTGGCCGGGTTCTTCCGCGAACATGGTCTCTTCCCAATAACCGTGCTCGGTGGTGGGAAAAATAAATCGATTCACCGGAAGCCAGCCGCCGACGAGTCCTTCCCAAACGTCATTCCCTGCCCGGGCATCCCGTATTCCGGCAAAGAGTTTACCGAGGTCGACATAAATCTCATCGCTGAAGGCGCCGAAGGCGAATGTGGGTTTGTCGTCGGACTGTCGGGTTCCAACGAAACTGGGAACCCGCAATGGAGGAAGTGCAGCCGCGACGGCGGCATAGTCGGGATCGGCTGTGCCGGCAAGGAACTCCCGACCGAGGATATCGTTTTCCGATTTGGCGATTTCTTCCGCGGTCCGCCCGCGATAAAGGGTGCCCGGCGAAGCCGTCGTAGGCTCAAGGCTCTTGGGCATGTTCAGAACCTCGCCCCCCTTGCCTACGTAAATGATGCTGCCTCGGCGGTCCTTTAATTCTTCGAAGACAGCGAGGATGCCTTCCGCTTCCTCGATTACAGCCATCAATGTCCAAGCGCCAAAATTCTCGCCCTTCGCGACGTGGACCGACTGGTGAGCCGACGCATCGATCACGGTGACGTTCTGCTTTTCGACGTCGAGGCCTTGAATCTGGATACTCGGAGAAGTGCTCAGATCTGCGGCAGAAGGGTTGCCAGCGTGCGCCGCTAGCAATGAGGGGCTGGCGATAAACATGGCAGTCGGGACAAAGAGTGCTGCCAGGAAGGACAAAGCCGAAGACCTCCTAGGCCGCACATGTGGCGCCTCTAGCCCCGCTTGTGTACCAATCGAGCTGCGCACTGGAGCGTAGTTTGGAATCTCCATTGTCCCCCTGACTCGCTACAAATGCAGTCCCCGATCGCTGACACCGGAAGTTAAGTTTTTCGCTCCCCAGGCCGGTTCCCGGGCAAACACGTTTGGACTACCGAAAGAAAAACACTGTGCGGGCACGATTGTTGGGAAGGCTGCTTGAGAAATCGAGCCGCCCACCGCCGAACCACACCCCAGCAAAAAGAATGCCTTAACGGGCTGCGCTGCAGCCCGCTAAGGCGTAATCAAGAAAACACTCCCGAGTCAGCGCTCAGAACTCTATATTCGCCCGGAACTCGATCTGGCGAGCACCCAGACCCACCTGACCAGGATTGGCCTGTACCACGCTCGATTCACCGAATGTCGAGCTCTGGATCGGTGCCGAGGTGTTCTGGATGAAGCCCTGGCTCGTGCTGTTGTAACCGCCAGCCGGGTTCGCCCACACGGGATGGTTCCACACGTTGATAAACTCACTCTGGAAAATGAACCTGACGCTCTCGCGAATAGCGAATGACTTCGTGAACGCCAGATCCTGGTTGAAAGTATGCGGCCCATACAACCAGGGGTGCGCTCCGAATACGCCCGGAGTCGTGTTAGGTGAAATGGCGCTCATAAAACTCGGGTTGATGGTGAGCGCATAGGTTTTGCCCGGAATGTGACGTACTTTAGAGGCCTCGGCAGAGGCAAGCGAGACACCGTTGAGATTTATGCCTCCATCCCCGTACACATCACCTACAGGAGTGTTGGTCGGGCCGTTGACCGTATTGAAGCCGCCGAGCAACTGGTAAGGACCGCCCGTCTGCCAGTTCACAATCGTTCCAACAGACCAACCACCGATAATCTTGTCCGCGATTGCGCTGTTATTCGCGAACGCTCTGCCTTTCCCAAATGGCAAGTCGTAAGTGCCGTTTGCATGTATTACGTGCCGGTAATCAAACCCCGTCGGGCCGTAACTGTCCCGTAGGTTGCGCATGGTGAACATGTTGAACGCGCCGGTCCACGAGTTATTTGGCTGAACTCCTAGAGAATGGCTCCAGGCATAGTTCACATCAAACTGCATCCCGTGCCACGATTTCTGGCGGAAGTCGACCTGGAGAGAGTGGTAGGTTCCGTAGCCTGGGTCGTTCTGGAAGCCGGTTGCCTTGCCCGAGTTATAGGGGTTGGCTTGGAAGAAGTTGATGGGATAGCCTCCACCATTTGGGGTGGCGCCGCTGTTAGCGCAGGGAGAGAAATTGGCGCTGCCGACCAGATTGCACATATAGCCAAAAGTGCTGCCATTGGGCCCACCTGCCAAGACGTCGGCGAACTGACCGGCAGCACCGGTGTTCAGATAAGTAATGAAGTCGCCGTTGGTAAAGAAGTTCGCATCCCCGCCGGCAGCGGCGGTCATGATCGGCAATGAATTCGGTCCTGCAAAGCTGGTACCCCCGTTTTGATCTAGGTTTTGCTTTGCCAGCTTGAACTCAGTCAAGAATCCGTTTTCAAAGATATTCACTTCATTGGGGTTCTCCACAATCCACTGGTGCACGCTGCGATTACCCAGGTAGCGGATCTCGATCACGTTGCTAGGACCCAGCGCCCTCTGGATGCCGAAGTTCCACGACATCACGTAGGGTTGGTGGAGGTGTTCATTGATGCCGTTTACTCCCGACCAGTATCCGATGAAGGTTTCCTGTGACTCAGGAATTACCGCCTGGTAGGTTGCGGGGCTGACGAAGTAAGGCGCAGGTTGGGCGTCCCCGAGAGCGTAGCCGCCCGCAGGGAAGAGGCCGGTTGCTGCAGTCGCGGTGTCAGACTGCGGTGTGAGCCGGAAGCTCTGGTAAAAGGCATAGCCTTCGTTGGAGGCGGAGTTCCAGAAGAATTGATAGGGCTCGGTCATCCGTCGCAGTCCAAAGCCTGCGCGTACGACAGTGCTGTTTCCACCAAACAGCTTGCCCATGAAGCCTTCAGTCTTGGTGGGGTTCCATGCGATACCGATTTGAGGCTGCGGCGTCTTGTACCAGCCGTTGTACGCACTAGGCCTGGCACGGTATTGGGGGTTGAGCCCGTTGGGGTCCGTGGTCAAGGAGCCGGGGTTGAAAATATTCCCAACACCAGATGGTCCCCATATGCCAACGTTATCCGCACTGTGATAACCGACGGTCAGATCTTTCGACGGACTGACGAAGTCCCAGCGCAGTCCGGCGTTGATGGTCAGGTGCGGCTTGGCGCGCCAGGCGTCTTGGATGAACAGTCCCGTGCCGTGCTGAAGTTCGTCGAGGTAGTACCCTCCCACTGAGGTGGAATATTGTTGGGTTTTGACATCGAGCGGGAACCCTGCACCACCAGGATCGACACCGCTGATTCTTCCAACCAGCGTAGCGTACATATTCTTCGCGTGAGTCAAGTCGGCCTCGGTAGCGCTCGGAAAATTCGCAGCGAAGTATTGCGCGAAGACCGTTGCAGCATGATCATTGGTGTCGATACCCATATGGATGAACGGGAATCCGGCCGGTGCATTGTAGTAATGATCCTGCTCGCGGAAGAACGAGAAGCCGAAGCTCACTGTGTGGCGGGCCTTTTGCCACGTGACATTATCCGAAGCGTTGAACAGCGGATAGTAGGTGCCGATCGGCAAGTTATTCAGTTCCAGGCCGGAAGCGCCGTAAGCAAAGTTAATGGAGGGCTGCGTCAGCCACGCTGGAGTCAGATCATACCCGTAAGTCGCACTGTTGTAGAGATAACCAGCGCGGAAAGAGTTGAGAATCGTTTTCGAGATCGTCCAGTCGTTACCAAGCGCAAGGGTGAAGTACTTGAAGTTGTTGGTTCCGCCAAACTTCGAATAGAACGAACCCGGCAAGGGGGGTATATCCCCATTCGTTTGGCTGGACTTCGTCATGTTCCAGGACAGGAACCAGCGCAGATTCTGGGTCATGTTGTAGTCCACGCGGACCGTCGGGAAATATTGTTTTAGCGGAGTGGTATACCCCCAGCGTACATCCACCAGATTCGTGTCCGAATTCGGAGAAACCGAACCTGCGGACAATGAAGAGGAGATGTTCGAGAAAATCCCCGCTACGGCGGGGTTTACCACGGTGGGAAGAGTGCAGCAGGCTGGAATAATAGTAGGATCGTAACTACTGGCGTTAGCGGCGATGTCTGTCAGCAGATTGACAGTGTGAGTTGGGCCACATCCGGGGCAGGTGAACACGCCCGTCTGGGCAAGCGGGCTCATCACCGTGTTGCTATTGGTAGCTCCACTCGGCTGCCTGGCCATGGCAAAGGTGCCAAAGAAGAACAACTTGTCCTTGATGATGGCGCCGCCCAAACTGCCGCCGAATTCGTTTCGGATGAACGGGTTTTTCTTGAGCCCTGTTGCATCGTTCAGCCAGGTGTTGGCGTTCAAAACAGTATTGCGAAAATCTTCATAAACACGCCCATGAAATTTGTTGCTTCCACGGCGCGTCACGAAATTCACCTGCATGTCCGCGATGCCGTATCCAGTGTTCATATTCAACTGGTCGGTCTGGACGGTCATTTCTTCCATGTTCTCGACGCGGGCTTGGACGAGAGGCTGGGCAGCGCCGGCAAACTTCATCCGCTGTGTCGTGCCCACGACCCCATCGACGTTGTTTCCGGTCGCCATGTAGGGCAGGCCGTTCCAAGTGCCACCTGCGTATCCGACAACCAGTTGCGACAGGGCGGAGATGTCACGGCCAACGAGGGGCAAGTCCTCGACCTGCCGCATGTCGATGGTTCCGGTGATGGCGTTGGACTCGGTCTCGAGGACAGGAACTGTCTCGGCGCTGACCACCACCTGCTGGCTGACGGCGCCCACTTTCAACACTGCTTTGACGTCAGTCACGCGAGTGGCCGAAACCGTGACCGATTCAAACAGCTGGGTCTGGAAGCCCGGCTTGGTAATCGTCAGTTTGTAGGTCCCAGTAGGTAGCCCGGCGAAAGTGTACGAACCTGCCGAACCGGTTGTGGCAGTTCTGGTCACGTTGGTGGCAAGATCCTGGAGCACAACGTCGGCATCCGAAACGATGGCGCCGCTCGGGTCAGCGACGGAGATGGAGATACTTCCTTGGGTGATCTGTGCCCAGCTTGATACGGCGCCCACGGTTAAGAGGATGCACAGGCTCAACAACGCACTGGGAAGCAGACGGCGAGAAAAGCTGTGAGACATGGTTTCACCTCTCGTTCGAAACCCAACGTTCATTTGCCGCTACCTAGAACAGGGTCAGAATTTCTTTCCATGGGGTCCACCCGACGAGGACCTCCCACAGTGGAGTAAACGTTTACACGGCTAGAAAACCGTGATCCCTCACGATGTCGGGTTTTGTATACTTTATTCGCGATCTTTGTCAAGGAAAACTTTCCGCTCCTCTCTTGGCCGGGTTTTGGGTTAGGCGAATTGGCGAACATATGGACCCGCAGTTTGGCGGGTGATAAACCGGCGGGGGAGCGTGAAAAGTCCGGCCATGCCGAATTTGCTATGGACCCGATTCGACCACTGTGCCGTGATACGCTACGTTGCGATTGTAGAAGGAGGGGGAAGTGGAAGCAGGAGTACGTTTGCGGGCTGCACTCGCGGACCTTGTGCTGATGTCTGTGACCTTAGGTTCATTGGCGCAAGTGGGGGAGAACCGGAAATTCCAAACGCCTCAAACCTCAAATTCTCAAGCCGCAAGCGACCGATGGGACCTCAGACCCGATTCTCAGGCTGCGGAGGAACTGCAAAAAGGAACTGCTCTCACACGGGCAGGTTCTTTTGCCGAGGCAATTCCGCATTTGCTCGCCGCACGGGGACGAGTTTCGAATGACTACGCTGCAAGCTTCAATCTTTCTCTGTGCTTCGTTGCAACTGGCCAGCCTACGCAGGCAATTCCGATTCTGACTGGTCTTCGCGCTGCCGGACACAACAATGCAGATGTCAACAATCTGTTAGCCCAGGCGTATGTCGGCGACGGACAAAACCGGAAGGCGATGGAAGCATTGCAAGAAGCATCAAAGCTCACGCCGGAGAACGAAAAGCTGTACCTATTTGTGGCCGACGCATGTATGGCGAAGCAGGAATATGCGGTTGGCCTGCAAGTAGTGGACTTGGGATTGGATCACTTGCCTAATTCTGCTTACTTGCACTACCAGCGCGGGATGTTTCTGGCGTCGCTTGATGAGTTGGACGCCGGAAAGAAAGATTTTGACCAAGCCCGCGGACTCGCGCCTGAGACCGAGATTGCGTTTGTGGCCGCCGCGCAAAAAGCGATGTTCGAAGGAGATGTATCGGACGCTGTCCGCGCTGCTCGCGAGGGAGTCAAAAAGGGATATCACCATTACTTGCTGCTGACGCTCCTGGGCGAGGCGCTGCTCCGATCTGGCATCGCACCAGGGCAGCCAGAATTCACGGAGGCGCAGGAGGCTCTCGAGAAATCGGTAGCCGAGCGCCCCAACTACGCCGGCTCGCAACTTGCCTTGGGCAAGCTTGCTTTGTTGGGCAATCGGATGGATGACGCGATTGCGCATTTGGAAACCGCGAGAGACCTTAATCCAAATGATGCTTCGGTATATTCGAATCTGGCTGCCGCGTATCGCAGACGAGGCGATCTTCAGAAAGCGCAGAATATGCTGGCCGTGCTTGCAAACCTGAATCAAGCCCAGGCCGAGAAGTTCAGGTCAGCCCCCGAAGACCAGAAACCTGGCTATGCGGCGTCTGGAAAGGGGCGATCGGAAACGACCGAGCATCCCTGACGATTCGCCGCTCGGCCTGAATGCTTATTTTAAAGACACGCGAGGGAACGGCCGCTCGACAATTCCCGTTCCTTCCTTCACTGCAACAATCTGGTCACTTTTCAGGTTTGAGAGCTTGGTTACTATCCCGCTGGGCCAGATGATTTCAACCGCGTCGATCCTGGAACGCTGACCCAGTCCAAAGTGGAGCCGAGGATCCTGGGCGGATTGGTAACTCATGCCGCCCTTTCGCTGGTCGTAGAGTACAAGATCACCGGCCGACACTTTCACCCGCGCGCCGACACCGTCGCGATTTGACTTCGTCCCAATCAGCAGAATCTCCAACCAGTGATTGGTGTTGCCGCCGTCATTGCGCAGGAGTTGGGGCGCCTGCCCGTTGTTGCTCACGAGAATGTCCAGGTCGCCATCATTGTCGAAGTCGCCGATGGCCGCGCCGCGGCTCACACGCGGCAGTTGAAAGTCCGGGCCAAGTTGGTCGCTGACGTTCTCGAAGATGCCGCGGCCCGTGTTGCGGAACATCAGCTTGGGTTCTGCGTATTTAGTATCCGCATGGTAGCGTTCGATGTTGTCGAGCACGTGGCCGTTGGCCATGAAGAGGTCGCGCCAGCCGTCGTTGTCGTAATCCATGAAGCGCGTTCCGAAAGTGCTCATGTGATACGTCGAGTACGAGAGCTTGGAGCGGAGCGTTGCGTCTTCGAATGTCTGGTCTCCCATGTTCTGGTACACGCGCGCGAGTTGCATGTCGAGATGGCCGACAATGAGATCAAGCCGCCCGCTTCCTGTCGTGTCGGCGGCGTCGGTGCCCATGCCGGCCTCGAACTGGCCGTCGGCGCTGACCGCGACGCCGGCCATGTATCCTACTTCGCGAAAAGTTCCATCGCGATTGTTGTGGAAGAGGAAGTTGGGCATGTGGTCATTGGCGATGAAAATGTCCTGCCAGCCGTCGTTGTCGTAGTCGAAGGTCACCACGCCGAGACCGTTCCCGCCCTTTAATCCGACTCCGGAGGACTTGCTGACGTCGGTGAATGTACCGTCGCCATTGTTGTGGTAAAGCGTCGGCGGCTGGCCGTGAAAATCATCGGGATGGCAGTAGCTGCGCATTCCCGGCCCGCGATCGCCACAGTAGAAATTGTGCTCGGGGGACCAATCGACATAGTTGGCGATGACGAGGTCGAGCTTGCCGTCGTTGTCGTAGTCGAACCATGCCGCACTGGAGGCCCAGCGGCCGGAATTCTCCACACCTGCGTGTGCGGTTACGTCGATGAAGCTGCCGTTCCCGTCGTTGTGGTAGAGAATGCATCGTCCATAGCCGAGTACGAGAAGATCGGGGAATCCGTCGTTGTCGTAGTCACCCACGGCTACGCCCATTCCAAACAAACCCTCGGCGCCTACTCCAGCGCCGGTGGTGACGTCGGTGAAGGTGCCATCGCCGTTATTGCGGTAAAGCGCGCCTCGCCGCGGCCCTTGGGGGCGGTACGCGCCGGTCGCCGCGCCATTTACCAGGTACAGATCAGGCAAGCCATCTTGGTTGTAGTCGATCCAGCCGCAGCCCGCGCCCATGGTTTCGATCAGGTACTTCTCGGAGGATGCGGCGTTGTCGTGGCGGAAGGTGATGCCCGCGGCGCCAGCAACGTCGAGAAAACTGACGGGACCGGTTCCAATCGCGGGCCACGCACTGCGCCCAGTAGCGAGCACGATACTCACGGATCCTAGGCCCTTGAGCAGATCGCGCCGGGAGATGGTCGGGATAGTTTTCACTAGCGAGGTTCAGGGCGAAGTATTGGCAAGATTTTTAGCTTACCGCAAGAAGGCGTTGCCTGAAGATGATTGATTGAAGGCCCGTTCGGCTCGGGAGATTGGGCGCCAAGTGAGAGGGGCAGCAGAGAACGATTGATGCCCAAACTACGATTTGCCAAATCACAAAAATCTAATTGACAAACATATAGAATAAAGTATACAAGCTTCGACCAGCGGTCAACGTTGGCTGTAGCGCAGTGACGGCGAGCAAGGTCGTGCCTGTCAAGACGGGCGAAGCTCCTTGGCCGAGACTAATCGAATTCGGAGCGAAGATCGAGTTCTGAGGACCAGGTCGGCTGACGGATCGAAGTCGAAATGCATTTGTCGGCCCGCGAAAAATGGCGGGGCCGGCAATTTTTTTTGGGCCTCACGACGGGTGGGCCTGAGAGGATTTTGAAAGATGACGCCTCATACTCTTCCGAAATTCGTGCTGCCGTCCCTGCTTCTGTTGGCTCTGCCTGCGATGGCCGATGGAACTTCGGAGGACTATCAACGGGCGGAGCGGTTTCTGCCCGGGAATTTGCGTCACCACGTGTTTCCGGCCGATGTAACGCCGCATTGGGTGGATAAGAGCAACCGCTTCTGGTATCGCCGAGCCACGGCAAAGGGTGGAGACTTCGTTCTGGTGGATGCAGAACAGAATACCGTCGCGCCCGCCTTCGATCAGTCGCGCCTGGCTGCGGCGCTTACCCAGGCCTTGAAGCAGAATTACTCGCCCACGGACCTGCCCTTCCATGACTTCGACTTTATGGACAACGGGAAGGCCATTCGCTTTTCGTTGGATGGCGTGCAGTGGACTTGTCAGCTCGCGACCTATGAGTGCAAGGCAGACGACGAGCCTCAGGAGAAACCCAACGAAGTAGTTTCTCCCAACAAACGCTTCGCTGCGTATGTGTCTGAGCACAACCTCTATCTGCGCGACCTCTCGACCGGCACGGTCCTACAGTTAACTCATGACGGAATCCCATCCTATGACTACGCCACTCCTCTCCCCTCGCTGCGTGTGATGGTCGACCAGGGAACGGAAGACGTGAAGCAACCGGCGGCGGTCTTCTGGTCTCCGGATTCGAAGAAGCTAGTCACCTACCGGATTGATTCCCGGAACTCAGGACACTTCACCAGCCTGCAGTTCGTCCCTCCGGACCACCTTCGACCGCGGACTTTCACCTATGTCTATCCCCTGCCGGGCGAAGTGCTGGCCAAGGCGGAGCCGATTGTCTTCGATATTCAGTCGGGGAAGCGCGTCGATGTGCAGACGCCGCCGCTGGAACTTCCTTTCCAAGACGGCCCCGGCTTCGAGTGGTTCGCGGACAGCAAGAGTTTCAACTACGACTACGATGAACGAGGATACAAAGCGAAAGAACTGCGGGTGGTGGACGCGGCAACAGGAGAGCAAAAGGTTCTCGTGCGGGAGCAAGCCGAGCCTTATGTAGATCCAGGCGAGACATTCTTCCGCTTCGTCGACGCCTCGCAGGAAATTCTCTGGTCGTCCGAGCGCGATGGGTGGAACCACCTCTACGTCTACAGCCGAAAGACGGGGCAATTGGAAAATCAGATCACCCAAGGGCCGTGGGTGGTGCGAGAGATCTCATACGTTGATGAGAAGAATCGCCAGGTCTATTTTCTAGCCAGCGGGCGCGAAAAAAACGAGGATCCTTATCTCACTCATCTTTACCGGACAGGTTTTGACGGCAAGGGTCTGCAGCTGCTGACCCCCGAGAATGCGAACCATACCGTCAGCTTCTCCGCGGACGGCAAGTTCTTTGTTGATTCCTATTCCCGGGTCGATCTTCCGGGCCAGTCGGTATTACGCCGCGCCGACAATGGCGCCGAACTGAAGGTATTAGAGAAGGCGGACTTCAGCGAGTTGATACAGGCGAACTGGAAATTCCCCGAGCCCTTTCAGGGCAAGGCTCTTGATGGCACCACCGATATTTATGGTTTGATCTGGCGTCCCTCGAATTTCGATGCCTCGAAGAAGTATCCCATTGTCGAGCATGTTTACACCGGCCCGCAGGGATTTTTCGTTCCCAAGACGATTGCCGCCAGCCTCCCCTTGCAGTCGGTGGCGGAGTTGGGCTTCATTGTCGTCATGGTGGACGGCCGCGGCACTGCAGGCCGCTCTCGCGCCTTCCACAATTTTTCCTACCACAACCTGGGCGGGTCGTTTGACGATCACGTTGCCTTGATCAAGCAAATGGCCGCACGTTATCCATATATGGACATCACGCGCGTCGGGATTTTCGGCACATCCGCAGGTGGATACGGTTCTTCCCACGCGATGCTGGTCCATCCCGAGTTCTACAAAGTCTGTGTTTCCATCTCCGGAGACCACGACGCTCGCCTGGATAAAGCCTGGTGGAACGAAGCCTATCAGGGCTACCCGATCGGGGATGACTACGTTGCGCAGTCCAATGTGACGATGGCCGATCGTCTGCAAGGGCACCTGCTGCTGGAGCACGGCGACATTGACGAGAACGTGCACCCGGTGGGAACGATGCGCTTCGTCGATGCGTTGATGAAAGCCAATAAGAATTTCGACATGCTGCTGGTGCCCAATATGTATCACGGTGAAAGCGGCAACCACGCCCTCTACCTGGTGCGGCGGCGCTGGGATTATTTGGTCGAGCACCTGCTGGGCGTCACGCCGCCGACCAATTTTGAGATCAAAGAGGACCGGGAGCCTCCGCGCCCTCCCACTCCGCGACGGCGACGGCGGTAGTATGCGAATCGGTTTCTTTTGGGTGAACCAAACGGGGGTGAATATGGACCGACGTAACTTCTTGCAGGCAATGGCAGCGGCGGCGGCAAGCCTCGAGGCCTTAGGAGGTAGTGCGATCGCAGCGGATTCGGGGCGTATTGCGCTTGCGAAGGGTCCGGAGCGCCCAACCGGCACGCCGGTCTCCACGGACGGGTACACACTCGTCTGCGAGTTCAAACGGCGCGCCGTGCCATGGAAGGTATACGAGGATTTGCGAGTGCGCGATGGATCCATCGTCTTCGTGCCTTCCGCCGGAGAAACGCGCGAACTCTCTAAGAGCGCAGAAGCGTCCATGTCGGAGGGCAGTCCATACCTTGGACTCACGCTGAAAGAGGTCTCATTGGCGCCGGCAGACTTGCTGGCCGACCATCTGCTCGGCGATCGCGCGCTGAAGGACGGTGATCCCGACCCTGAAGCGGTGAAGTCGGTGGCTCCCCCGATGGCGTCCAGCGATAAGAACCCCCGCAACTGGACGACGTTCGTCGGAACCAAAGAGGCTTACGACGTCACTCCGGTTTACCGCAGCGGAAGCACGCGTACCTACCATCCGGTTCAGTACGCACCCGAACTACACCAAGCGGTGGAACAGGGGAAGGTCTACGACGGCTTGGTGGGAGGCTGGATGCCGGCTGTCCGCAAAGTCATTCCGATATCCGAGCGCGCGCATTGGGAAGTGATTGTGTTCGGCGATGTCGGCGTCAATACGACCAAATACATCGTCCACACCTGGCACCGCACGGCGCGGATCGAAGATGGCAAGGTGACGAAGGTGGCCTATGGCCAGAGTTATCCGGCGTTTCCACCGGCTCGCAAGGATCCACAGCCCGAGGAGTTCTATTCGGCGCTGCTGGACTTCGCCGAGTATTGGGACCGGCAGTTGCATGAAATGGCGCCGGTGACGCTCCCTGACCAGGTTTGGGTGGATTTGACCAAGCACGCCTTCGCCAAGGAGCTGATGACCCGGCCGGGAGGAATTTATCCCAAGTACGGCGCGGTGGATCGTGATTACGGCGGCTCGGAATATGACGCCTTTCAGGACATCTTCACCAGCGCAATCTATACCAACATGGAGTGGGGCCGGCTGGAAACGGCGAAGCTGTACATCGATAATTACTTCACCGACTTCGTCGACTCGAAAGGCATGATTGATATGCGCGGCCCGGAAACCGCGCAATTCGGGATGACCCTCTCGCTGCTGGCTCGATACTTCAACTATAGCGGCGACACTTCTCTGCTGTTGAAGCACCGGGCGAAGATCGAGGCCATAGGTAAGCTGTTGGCCGACATGCACGACGAAAGTTTGAGCCTGCCGCAGGACCATGCCGCGCACGGGTTGATCCGCGGATGGAGCGAGTCCGATTCGTGCCTGATGGAGGATCCGTCGCTCTACTGGCAGGCATACTATGCTAACAGCGCTTTCGCCGCTCGCGGCTTCAACGACATCGCCAAGACCTGGACGGAACTGGGACGCAACCAACCAATCGCAGGCATGGGGAAACTCGCCGCCGACTGGTCGAAACGTAGCCAAACCCTGCGACGCCGCACGATCGAAAGCGTTGAAAAGAACATCCAGCGCGACAAGACGCCACCCTACATCGGATTGTTCCCCAGTACCACGCTCACCTTTCGCGAGTCGCTGCAGACAGAAAAACCCAGCCCGCAGCAATGGCTGCATCGTGCCTATGCCGAATTATTGCAGGCCGACGTGTTGCCTGCGAACCTGGCGAATCTTGTGATCGACTGCATGCGAGCTTACGGGGCGACGACGATCGGAGTCGTAGCCAACGTGGGAGGAGTCCACGACGACGGACGCGAGATTCTCGGCTTCATTTCCTACGGGTACGCGCAAATGCTGCTTCGGCTGGACCGTGTCGAAGAATTCCTGCTGTTTCTCTACGCCCATCGCTATCACGGCCATACGCGGGGTAGCTGGACGGCCGGCGAGGTGACAGGCATTACTGGGGATTCGGCGTTGTACTGCATTCCCGCGCAACAAACCATTCCGCTCATCGCACGCTGGATGCTGGTACTCGAAGATTCTGACGAAGACCGGCTCCACCTGGCCAAGGGCGTTCCAAGACAATGGGTAACGTCCGGAAAGAAAATCAGCGTTGAGCAGGCTCCAACGCGATGGGGGCGGGTCAGCTTCACACTGCAGGCGAAGCCTGAAACTGGCGCGGTCGTCGGGCAGGTTGATTTCGCCGGGGCCAAAGCGCCGGCGGAAGTACATTTCAAACTTCGGGTACCAGCAGAAACGAGGTTGCGAAGCGTTACCGTGAATGGCCGGGCCGCCACACTCGCTGGTCCACACGGAGATACCGTCGTCATCGCAACGGGTGGAGAGAAGAAGTTCGAGATCGTTGCTGAGCGCGGCTGACAGAATATCGCACAACGGAAGATCTTGAGTGCCAGACGCGGGATTCTTGAGAAACTGACAGACGTGCTCAATTCTTTTGGGGGGGTCAATGAGCATCTTCGCGGACCGCAAAGTTACACGCCGTTCCCTGCTGCTATCGACCTGTTGTCTGGTTCCAGGCCTCCGCCTCTTAAACGCGCTCGACAGCCTGGCGATGACCGCGAGAGATTACACCGTGAAGCCGGTGCCTCTTACACAGGTCGATATTCTCGACGATTTCTGGGCGCCGCGTATGGAAGTGAATCGCAATGTTTCCATTTGGCACTGCTTCAAGAAGATGGAGGAGTTCGAAGATTTTGGCAGCCCCAAACTAATCGAAGGGGCTGCGTACATGTTGGCCAAACGTCCTGATCCCAAACTTGAGGAATACGTGGATCAAGTGATCGACAAGCTGGTGACGCAGCTGACCCCGCGCCTGGCCGATCCTGATAGGGCGGTTCGGGTGTCTGGTCATTTTTTGGAGGCTGCGGTTGCCTACTATGCCACTACCGGCAAGCGGAAGATGCTCGATGTTGCCCTCGAAGACGGCAAAATGATTGATGCGAACTTCGGGCCCGGCAAACGAGACTACATCTCCGAACACGAAGGCCAGAAAATCGGATTGCTCGCGCTTTATCGTCAGACCGGCGACGAAAAATATTTCAAGCTTGCCAAATTCTTAATGGATGGACGTGGCAAAGACGGCTATCCGCGAGCTGGCGAATATGCGATTGACCGCACCTACGCGCAGGACCACGAACCGGTGGTGAAACAGGACGAAGCCGTAGGCCACTGCGTTCGCGCCACGTTCTTATACATTCCGCTCACCGATCTCGCGGCGCTAACCGGAGGGCCGGAGTACCAGGAAGCTGCGGACAAGATCTGGGAAGACGTTGTCCGTCACAAGCTTTATTTAACCGGGGGCATCGGGTCCATTCGTTTTCATGAACAATTCGGCAGTGCGTATGAGCTTCCCAATCTTAGCGCCTGGAACGAGACTTGTGCCTCCTATGGAAATATTGTGTGGAATCAGCGCATGTTCCAATTGCATCAGGACGCCAAGTACATCGATGTGCTGGAGCGGGTTCTTTACAACGGCTTCGCTGATGGCGTTTCGCTCGAGGGAGATCGCTTCTTCTATCAGAATCCTCTGCGCTCCTTCGGCAACTACGAACGCTTTGAGTGGATTGACGTTCCCTGCTGCCCCCCGAATGTAGTGCGCCTTGTGGCTTCCCTGGGAGGCTACATCTATGCGCAGTCTTCCGATTCGGTTTACGTCAACCTCTTCGTTGGCAGCAATGCAAAGCTGAGCCTCCCCAGTGGGAACACTGTTGCCATTCAACAGGAGACTCGATATCCGTGGGAAGGAACGGTCAGCATCCGCCTCAACCCCGAGCGAGCCGAACCATTCACCATGCTGGTGCGCATCCCAGGTTGGGCACGGAATGAAGTCCTTCCTGGCGACCTCTATGAATACGCGGACGAGGGCGAGGAGAGAGCGACGCTCAACGTGAATGGCCGGCCTGTCGAGTTAAAGATGGAACGCGGCTATGCCCGCATCGAACGAAAATGGGCAAAGGGAGATAAGGTTCAGTTGCATTTGCCCATGCCCGTGCGCCGCGTGAAGGCCAATGCTCAGGTGCAGGAAGATCGCGATATGGTGGCCTTGCAGCGCGGTCCGCTGGTGTATTGCGCGGAGTCTCCGGACAATAACGGACACGTCTTAAACCTGATCATTCCCGAGAACGCCAAGTTCGAGAGCCAATGGCGTCCCGAGCTGCTGAACGGCGTTCAGGTTGTGACCAGCAATGTCGAAGCGTTGCACCGGAAGGACAGCAACAGTGAGCTGAAGCAGCAGCCCCATCAGCTGGTGGCGATTCCGTATCTTGCCTGGTCCAATCGCGGGCCGGGGGAGATGGCAGTTTGGATGTCCAGCAAGCCGCAAAAAGCATGGGTCGCGCCTTTGCCTCCCGATCCCATACATGCGGTTCGCTCCTCGGGTGGAGTTCAAAAGATCTGGACCGGCTACAACGATCAGAACGATGACATCCGTGCCCTCTACGATGGCAAGGACCCACTCAATTCCGCCGACGAATCTTATTTGTATTTCAGGATGCGGCCGGAGCCCGGAACCGCGGCATGGGTTGAATACGAATTCAAATCGCCAGCCAAGGTGTCTTCTGCGCAAGTCTATTGGTTCGACGACCGGCGATTCTGCCGCGTGCCCACGTCCTGGCGGGTGCTGTATAAGGATGGGGACACTTGGAAGCCAGTCACGAACGCCGAGCCCTATGTCGTGGCCAAAGACAAATTCAATGCAGTACGTTTTGCACCGGTGATAACGGTTGCCATGCGTCTAGAAGTAGAGCCCGCGACCAAACTCTATAAAGCTGGGCAAATCGGCCCGCCGGCTGCCATGTTTCTTGACAAAGATACACAATGGTGCGAGTTCGGGCTCCTCGAGTGGCGAATCTCGTAAAATGGCGGACTGTCAATGAGTCCATCTTCCATCGTTCACAGAGTCCGATTGGTCCAACCTCCTTCAGACCGCTACTTTGGATTGCAACTCCGATAGCATCCCCAACGGCGTCGACTCGGGCCGGCTGCCGGTTAGGGCTGTCGCGGGCCGAAAGCTCGTGTGCTACCGGGGACCATCTCCAACTCCATCACGGAAACCGGAATCATGCCCTCGTTGTTGAAGCGGTCCATGAAATCGCGTAGCACAAACGGCTTGCCGGCCAGGTCCTGCTGGTGGGCATAGTCCGTAATCAGTTCGTCAGCGAGCATCTTGCCGGTGATGTAGCAGCTACCATAGCCGGGCTGGCGGAGATACAGCAACTGCTCGAATACGGTAAGCGAGTCCTTTGCCTTGGCCCAGCCTCGCGGCGTCCATTCCGCCTGGAACTGTCCTGCTTGCTCCAGCGTAAATTGATTGGTCTGCACATAGAGCGAGGCAAGGCCACGCGCGGCACGATTCGCCAGCATGATCCAGACCAGCTCTCTGGCGCGCGGATTGTCGTCGTAAAGGCCTACGTGCATCATCAGCTCTTCGAAGGCGGTGGCAAAACCCTCGGCGCGATTGTCCCAGATGTTGGAGAGCAGGGCCTGGCGGCGAATCGGGCTTGGATTCGGCTCGTCACGCATCCGCCCCAGGTCAATCCAGTGATAGTCGTGGGACAGAAGCAGCATGGGCTCGCGGTGTGTGACTTGGCTGAAGAACACCCGTTGGTCCGCTGGGATGAAGTGACCGAGTTCTTCCGCGAGCGCCGGCTTGATGTAAGGCTTGTCCGGAATGATTTCTTGTTTGATAAGGAAATCGACGAACTTGTCCAGCCGGTCATGGGCCATCTTGTCGAACGCGGCGGCATCGGCGGCCGGCTCGAGAGGGGGCAGGTTACGGTTGTGGTGTTCCTCGAGACGCAAGGCCGATTGCGCGCGCTCCAGTTCGCGGCGCAACAGGACGACTTCCTCGTCCCATGTGTAGGGAATGAAGTGTACATTCTGCTGATACCAGGTGTAGTTCTCCTTGCCCACCCCGGAGAGGCCGGTTTTGGTGGGCGCCAGCTTTTCCAGCCATCGGATGAATTCGTCGGTCGCCTTGCGCGCACCCGCCACCGCTGCACGTAACTCCTGGCTGGTTCCGCTCACATCGGCGTGCTGGTGTGCGCCTAGCGTGCGGACGGTGAGCGTCCCGGCTTCAAGCGCAGCCAGGGTGTGGGACTGATTGCGAAGCTCCTCCTCGCCATAAACCCAGAGATCGCGCGCGTTGCTGGCCATTAGATTCTCTTTCGCCTCGGCGAGAAGAGCGGGGATCATGCCGAGCTTCGTGGTCAAGTCTTTTTGCGCGTCGGCGTCCAGTGGAAAGTGATAGTTGTAGAGCTCGATCTCTGGGTAAGGGACGGGACCTTCGCGCCACGGAATATCACTACGGGATGGGAAGATATTCACATAGAAAGCGGGATCGCGCGCCCAGGGGCGGAGCACCCTCAGGTTGAAGTCGAGCCCATTCATCTCGGCCTTCACCAGCTTGTAGTCGTTCTGCTCTTCCATGGGCCATGACTTGGGATCAATTGCGTCGAGCCGCTCGCGCCACCGGGGCAGCGCCGCAGCCTTAGCCGCCATCGCGCTCGCGCTGTAGTCGGGCACATTATTCTTCATCACCGGATGTTCGAATTCCCGCCATTGCTGAAAAAGCTTGACCAACACGGGATAATCATCAGGCTCGCTTGCTGCCTTTGCCGAACCACTGCGCATTGCTCCAAAGAACAGGGCCGCGATGGCCATAGCATGGCAGAGTTGCAGCCGCATGTTCACCGAGCGACACTTGCGGTTGAGATAGCCCATCACTGAGATCTCCTCATGGTCGAATTGAACGCCGGGACGGGTGGGCTAGCCTATCGCGCATTTGGCGGTCTGCGCAAGGGTGGAGGCAGGACCTGTCGTTAGCACATGATATGTCCGGTTGAGATAGCACGTGAAATGTCCGCTTTTCAGGCGGCGAGGGTAAGAGACCATGCGGAGCATGTTCTCTTACACGAAGGCCGCGATGGAGCGGGCGATGAAGGTACAGGAAGTGATCGGGGATCTCCATGATGAGACGGATCTGTCCTGATGTATGTCGACACGAACGTAATTTCCGAGCGAGAAAAGGCAAGAGGGCTGAGCGAAGGGTCAGGATGTGGGCACAGGCGCTCCCCACGGCCAGCCTCTATTTGTCCGTGGTCTCAGTACTGGAGCTGGAGATCGGAACGCTTCTGGTCGAACGGCGTGACCGAAAGCAGGGCCGATTCTTCGGACCTGGATTGAGGGTCACGTTTTGCCTTCATTCTCCGGACGAATTCTGGCGATTGACACTGCTGTCGCCCAGCGATGCGCATCGCTCCATGTGCCAAATCCTCGCTCCGACGGGATGCCCTCATCGCAAGAACTGCGCTGGTGCATGGCATGACAGTTGTGACCAGGAATGTGAGCGATTTTCAGGCAACCGGTGTAGCCGTACTCAACCCTTGGCACTCTTGAGCGACCATTCAGGATGGTTCGGGATCTGAGACAAAGTCCCTGAAAACCCTCATCGAAACATCGTTCAAGGTTGCATTTCACGCCGTGCTCGCCAAGCACTCATAGTCGTTCTAGCTCACAAACCCGTTATTTCCCTTCCCTGACAGTTTCGCTTTCAGTCTCCTGCGATCGAGTCCCGCCAACAGACGCTCCACCCGGGCCAAACTTCTCGATCTCCGTTTTCTCGAGCACCCGGAGCTGCAACCGCATCAGGGGGCCAACCCCGGGGCGATTCGGTGGCACAGGCGACTGTGGAGGGTCACGCTGCTTGCCGTCGATTCTCTGGTCGTGCGGTATCCCGGTCCGATACGGACAGTGTGAGCGAAATCCACAGTGTGCCGGTGAGCCGTGAAGCCGTCAGGAGAGACACTACTTCGGAATCAGATACGATCCAGGAATGTTTTCGTCCAAAGTTGCGAGGACGGCACCGTTCGCGCTCGCAAGCTTGCTCAAGTGGCCATCGGCAATTTGCTTAGGCGCTTTGACCCAACCAGGAAGATGAGAAACATCATGTTCGTCTGAAATGAACGTGAGGCGAGACGTGCGCGCTTCCTTAAGGCGCAGTAACAGTGCGCGAACTTGAGTAACGGTAAAACCGTAGGCTGGGGCTTGGGCGAGCACGCGTACAAATCCGAGCTCAGTGATTGAGCAACTCGCCAAGCTTGGTGCATGATGCGATTGAACCCAGGAAGCAAGACGACTGTGAAATTCGTGATTCATGAACCCGAGAGCGACCAAAGCATTCACATCGAGCAGGTAGATCATGGAAAGTTTGCCAGAATTTCTTCGACTTCCCTGCTACTTAACGTCGGTGCATTCGGGCCTGCGCTTAAGGCAGGCCATCCAGTGACGGGGTCGGTCACGAGTTTGACTCGATGGGGGCGCTTGTTGCGCGGCGTCAGCACAATTCGCCCATCCTCGATGTTGGCGTCCAGAGGATCACCTGCCCGAATATCAAGCTTGCGGCGAAGTGGGCCTGGAAGAACAACTTGTCCTTTGGTGGAAACCTTGGTTTGCATGGTAAGACAATCTTACCTCTTCCTCGCTTGTCTCGGCAACCGAGATCACATCTACGTCTTAGGGAATGATTCGCCCCTCATACGATCAATGCTGCCCGATCGACTCCGGCAACAGCATCAGAGGAACCGGTCCCGCCGAGATCTGGGGATGAGGCTTTGCCGGCGTAGACG
Source organism: Terriglobia bacterium (assembly GCA_020073385.1). GTDB lineage: Bacteria > Acidobacteriota > Terriglobia > Terriglobales > Acidobacteriaceae > Sulfotelmatobacter. The sequence goes on from JAIQFH010000037.1 coordinate 67,498, forward strand.
AGAGCGAAATGGCGCTCTTCTATGAGTGCATACACAAGTATGCTCGAAAACTGCTTGACACCGCCGACATTGTTAGAGATGGATATTTCGCCAGTTGATGAAGGAGCGCGTTACAATCTCGCAACGTGACGACTGACGGGCTTTTGAGCGTGATCGAGATGTTTCGACCGTTGAAGTGCAACACTCCCTCGATGCTTGTGCTAAAGTCGCTTTTTCTGTGGGGACTGGCTGATTCCGCGGACGAGATGCGACTCATTGAATGGAGGAATGCAATGCGGAAGTTGCTCCCTGTTTTGATCGCTGCGATAGTAACATGGCCTACATTTGGCGTGGCCAGTCCACAAAAGGACGCCGTCCTCCGATTTTATGAGCTTCGCGAGAAAACGTTAGACCAGCGCGGAACAACGCAAGATGTAGATAAACTTCTTTCGTTGTTAACCGACGAAGCGCGATACGAGCACCCAGTAGCTTCCGTAGTAATGACGAAGGCCCAAGCGCGCTCAGGAATGCTCGCCCACTTGCGTGAAGGAAGGGATGCAAGGTATATGCTTCGCCGTGCTCACTTTATGAATGACTTCGCGGTTGTGGAATTCCTTCTGGAATACACGCTCGAAGACAAGAGAATCAGTCGTGCAGGCGTAGCGCTGTTCGAGTTTAGCGGTGACAAAATCTCACGTGTGGCTGAATACTGATTGAAGGGTGCGCCCTTACACAAGAGTCGTGGATCATCGCGGCAACATCATCACTTCGCGAATGCGTCCAGCTTCACGGCGTAGATCTGGCAATCAAACGAGAAATCCACCTTCTTGCACAAAGGAAAGAAGATGCTTTTGCCGTCCTTGGTCCATTGCGGGGCCGTGGCCCGGCCCTCGTTGTTCGCCACTTTTCTCGCCCCGCTGCCATCGGGATTCATAATGTAAATCTCGTAACTGCCTCTTCGATTCGATGCGAATGCGATCTTTGTCCCATCAGGCGACCACGCCGGCCATCCGTCGAACGCCGGATCGTTGGTCAGATCATGTGCCCCAGTGCCGTCGGCATTGGCGAGAAAAACCTCAGAGTTGCTCTCGCCCAACATCCGACGAAAAGCGATCTTTTTCCCGTCCGGAGACCACGCGGGGTAGGTGTTAACGCCGCCGCCGATCAGTTTGGTGATCTTTCGGCTGGCGATTTCGATGGTATCGATTTCCGCAGGATTTTTCTTAGGCGGCTTCAAATCGTCATCCGTGCAGAAGGCAATGCTCTTGCCGTCTGGATTCCAGTTCGGATGGATCGTCTTCACCTCCGCTGGTGTGAGCGGTTCAACCCCCGTGCCATCGGTATTCATCAGGTGAATTTGCTCCAGGCCATTGCGAAGCAGCACGAATGCGATGTGCTTCCCGTCTGGCGACCACGCCGGGTCTTCATGGTCAGCATCATCGCGTGTCAATTCCACTACCTGCGTGCCGTCCAAGCGCATACGGAACAACTGTTCCTTGCCTGCCACGACTGATATGAACACCATTTCCTCACCGTCTGGCGAGAACGATGGAGAATCGTTCACCGAGTGGCTGAACTGGTACGCGATGCCGATTGCGCCTTTCGGCATCTGCGCCGAAGTCCACATCGTGCAAAAGAGAGCGGCCCAGACGCCCACGCCCGTCATACTGGGCCTGGAGAAGATTGTCTTCATACTCTCCTTGGACGTCAGGAAGAATGCTTGGTGAGCCATGAGCTGAGAGAACAACAGGTCGCCACAGGCAAACCACGCGGTGGCTCTGCACCCCTCAGGATGACTTCCGACAACAGGCATTACACTCAAGTTGCCCTTCGTGGTGAAGATGAGCGTCCGGCGACACCCCAACCAGCCCGGCCAACGCCTCCCAATGCCTCGGATGCGGGCGACGTCGTCCCGAGCGAACCAATGCGGCGTAGGGCTTCGAGACGTGCATAGCCTCCGATATTTCGCGAACCTTGATCGTCCTGAGTCGCGGCTGAATCTTCTCAACGTAGCAATCTTCGTTTAGCCAAGCGGGCAAGCTGGATGGTTCCCACCACGTGTTAGCGACGGCATGATTGCTCAACGCTCTGGAAATGCGGGCCTTCACTCGTGGAGTTCTTGGCTTCGCGTGACCGAGCAGCGCGACCTGGGCCATGTTCTCCCTGGACACTTCGACCGCGCACGATCGGCAATAGCGGTTTTGTACCCCCTCCCTGCCACAGACCCCGCAAATCTTTACCTGACGAGGCGGGGCGCTAATTCGCACTTCGAACACCTTTCCTCTGCCTTCGCTTCTCCGACGCTGAGTTAGTGGAGTCGGTACCGATCGGACCGGACTCCCCGATTTGTGATCGGAACTCCATAGGGCTTGAGCAACCCATTCGGCAACTGGCGCAACTGCCTGGCCCCACGTTGAAGCGGTCTCGGCGAGCTGGACAGCAATCGATGCCATGAGCCGACAGTTGCCGTCCCGCTGCTCAAGAACAATTCCCGCTTCAACGGCTGGCGCGTGATCCAGTTGGACTGTGTCTGGGACGGCAGGAGATCGTCGACGCTAACTTAGTGCGACGTCCAGGAACGAACAGCGCGCGGCGACGGGCCACGCCGTCATTCATCGCTGAAAACTGGGTGTGGCTGGCGGTCACGAGAGGCGCGTAATATGAGGGAACGCGTCAAAGCCCGAGTCAAAACTTAAAATCTGGTCGATTCTATTTTGTTCCATGACGGATAGATGCACGGCGTCGCGCGCAGACAACTGTCGATACCCCAGAACAATCTGCTTCGCACGCTGCACCACGGCGTCGTCAACCGCCAGCACCTGATCTACTACACCCAGCAGTGCGTCAAAAGCCGGCTGAATTGCGTCGCGGCGATCGATGGCGACATACCTGTGCAGGATTTCCTGCAATACCTCGGCATCGGTAACAAGACGTTGACGGTCAGTGATCAATTTCTCAAGCAGACGCTGTGCGTCAGCTTTGTGACGATGAGGTGCGCCGACCAGATACATAGGGATATTTGAGTCAACCAAAATCACGGGCCTGCACCAGTTCCGTATCCTGCTTCGATTTCGGCCAGCATGCCGTCGATGTCAGCGACCGGATAGTTATGCTGGGTTGCGGTTCGGATCGTCTCCAGTTTCTTCCCGATGCTGCCCAGAGGCTCTCGGCGACGCGCCAGATCCAGAGCTTGCCGCACCCACTCAGCGATCGACATGTGGCGCGAACGCGCCACGCGCTGAATCTCTCGATACTCCGGATCCTTTAGAATCACTTGTAGTCTCTTAGCCATGCAATGAGTTTATCTGACTCATAGGCATGAGTCAATCAACAGAAGCGCAGATGTCTTGATCCAAAACCCAAGAACTGGACTGTGGCGACGATCCTGGCGGATCGCACTCATCCTTCATCAATTCGTTCCTGGTTTCCCGTCGACCTTCCGCCATTGGCTTTCGAATGGACAATGGCTTAAGCCATCGGAAGCTATGATTTGTCAGCGGTTAAGCCGTCGACTGAGCCAGATGGCTTGACGGCTTGCGATTCGCTCGGACCAGCATGCCAGCCTACTCCTTAATTATACGATCAATGCTGCCCGATCGACTCTCGCAACAGCCGCTCCACCCTAGCCAGGCGCTTCTCGAGGTCCGTTTTCTCGAGCACCCGAAGCTGCAGGTCGCATCAGAGGGGCCAGTCCCACCGCGATCCGGGGTTAAGTTTGCCCGCGTAGACGTCGGAGACAGCCGTGCAATCGCGTCGCGCATACCCTCAAGCTGGCGGCTCAAAACTTGGACTGGGGAAGACGAACTTTCTTGACATGCTCCCGAGCGTATCCGGAGAAGCCCGACATGAAGTCGAGTTGGACCACGACTGGTAGGGTCAAGAAGGCAGATCACAAAGTAAGGAGATTATGATAAAGTAAGGAACGGAGATACGCGATGCAGAAACAGGCAACTATCACCAGTAAAGGTCAGATCACGGTGCCTCGCGAGGTTCGGCGTGCACTGGGAGTCCGGACGGGAGATAAATTGCTGTTCGAGAGCGATGAAAACGGAGTCCGAGTACGGCCCATTCGGACCAGGAGTGCATTTTCCAAATACCGCGGCATTGGCAACCCCGGAATCGCGACGGGCAGAAACAGCATTGACAAATGGCTGCGCGGGATACGCGGACAATGACCACGGCCGTCGATACCAATGTGGTGATTGCCTTGTGGGATAAGGATCCCGCTCTCAGTCTGGCGGCGCAGAACGCCCTCGAGGCAGCTTTCAATCGTGGTAATTTGGTCGCCGCCGCTCCAGTCTTCGCGGAATTGATCGCTGCGCCCGGGCGCAGCGAGAGTTTCGTCGGGGCATTTTTCGAGGAGACGGGAATTGCGATCGACTGGGAGGTAGGAGAGCAGATATGGCGCTCGGCGGGACGGGCATTCCAGGCGTATGCACAACGGCGTCGTAAACAGCGCGATCCAGGAACGCGCCGTATCCTTGCAGACTTCCTGATTGGGGCTCATGCTCTTTCCAATGGTTGCCGCCTTCTTACTCTGGACGACCGTTTGTATCGAGGGTCGTTTCCCGCCCTTGTAATTGAGACGTTCTGAGAAGAGCCATGCTGAAGTCTTGCGATCAATTGCACGCGTGCGAAGCCATAATCTCTTGATGCCCGGGTTGCCGTCATTCGAGCATCTGGCTAGACGGCTTGCACGGGCCGCTTCCCGAGAGCCTCTTTGATTCTGTTTCTTTGCTGTCGTTGGCGCTCGACTCTGGCGAGGTCCTCTCTCAGCCGGGCCACTTGCTTCTCCGTATTCGCCAGACGCTGCTCGAAGTCTGCTTTCTCGATCGCGCGGAGCTGCAGGCTACAGCAGCGGAGCTAGACCAGACGCGGTTCGGGGTTCAGCTTGCCGACGTAGACATCGGTGTCAGTCGCCAACCGCATCGCGCACACCGCCCGCACTGTCCAGGTCGGGCAACGAATCCGATCCGGTACGGACACGACCGTTCTTTCTGCCGCCGATGCGGCCGAGTTCTCCAGCCTTTAATATACTTTTTCGCGACGGTCTTCCATGACAGACATTCCATCCATCAAGTTCGGAAGAATCCGGTCGATCTTCCAAAATCAAGAGAGTGCTCGGCGCCCTCTAACCCAAAAGGTTGATACCCAATTTCTTGGCCGTTTTGCGCAGGTCGTCGTCAAGAGTTGCCAGGGGCAAGCTCCGACGAATAGCCAAGTCAAGATAGATCGCGTCGTAGCTAGTTAGTCGATGTGTCCGACACAATGCCAGAAGGTAAGTGAAGGCGCGATCGGGGCCTTCATCGTCTCTCTCGATTCCGAGCTTGTTGAGGTCGGCGATAAAGGCGTCAGACTGGTTGGAAGTGATACGGCCCTTACGCTCCGCCATCGCGAGCACATTCGTGATTTCGATGAACCACCAAGCAGGCACAAGCGCCGTTTCGGTGGCCAGTCGATTGAGCAGGGCCGCGGTCTTCGCAGTAGCTTCGTCGTGGAATAACCAAGCCATGGCGATCGAACAGTCAAGGACAAACGCGGCACTCACCGGCGGCCCGCCGCAATGAGGTCTTGGACTTTCAATCCGCGCAAAGACAAGCCACTAGCGAGCTTCTGAATCCGGTCAATGGCGGCGAGGCGCTCCTCCGACCTTACTTCCTTTTTCACTGGCACAAGCTTGGCTACCGGTACCCCATGCTTGGTGATCGTGATCTCCTCACCCGCCTCGACCTTTTCCAGTAGTTCAGATAGATGTGTTTTTGCCTCATAGGCGCCGACGGTGTTGCCACCCTGCAATGTGGACATAAAGAAAAACCTCATTTAGACTAGATGTAGACTAGTCTAAATTAACTTCTGGTCGGAGAGCAACAGGGGTTTCGGCTTCGGGGCACTTTATTGTTGGTCTGTCGTCAATCGCGCATCTTTTGTCGATGGCTTTCGCTTGGACTTCTCGCACACCGCCGGGCCGCGTTCCTCATAGCGAACGCCGTGATGCAAAATTATCCAGATTAAGCTTAGTTTCACAGGAGCTAATCTTGAGCTTCGCGCTTCACAAGACGTTCGGCGTCGCGAAAATCTCTTTTACGCCCACGCCGTCCACGATTGGACAAGGCTTGCGCCAGATGTAGGGTTCCCGACATCCGGCTCGCTCCTTCCCGTTTCTCGGAGATTGGCTTCCAGTACCGTTCCAGCGTTTCCCAAAGCGGCTTCCAATATTGCGCGGTGGATTCCATCACGACTTCTTCGACTTGCTGCTCGATGAGCCATGCCGCCAGCAGTTGCAACTGCTCGGGGTTGCCGCCGTACCAGCGGCGCTCAAATTGGTATTCGTCTTCGACTTCGAGGTCCGCCACCACCACGGCCATCTTCATTTTTATGGACATCGATTCCCGCTATCCTATACGGCATAGGCTTCCTCCTGGCGGGAGCGGAGAGCGTGCCGAAGATTACATTAAGCAGGGTCTCGGGCTATCGCCGCTCCCACGGGGGGAGAGACCACGCACCATTGATTCGCTCTATCACGCACGCTCCGGATCAGACACCCACCCGGCCTTGCCCTCTCCGTGTTGAATCAATCTCGCCGCTTCGCGCCATCGTGGATTATTGCTCAGCCCTGACCCATTTTCATGCGCTTTCGCGGGCCACAGGCCCGAGCTGACACCCACGCCTGTCTTCAACAATTGACCTTAATTTCCGATTTGACCCCCAACCAAGCGACAGTCCGAGTCACTGTGCGGCCTGATCCCTCACCTACCCCAAGAGTGACACCCATCACAGACATTGCCTGATGCTGAGCCGAGAATGCGGAGGGCTGGAAGGAGCCTGAATACGATGGAGGGGAACCGGCGGAAGATTGTCGTAGTCGGTGCCGGTATTGCCGGATTGTGCGCGGCCGTGTACGGGCTGAAGTGTGGCTACGAGGTTGAAGTGCTGGAAATGCACGATATGGCCGGGGGCCTGGCGATGAGCTGGAAGCGCGGCGCGTACCGCTTCGAGACGTGCCTGCACTGGCTTGTGGGGTCGAGGCCGGGCGGAGACTTTCACGAGCAGTGGCAAGAGGTCTGTGACATCGACAAACTGACGTTCGTGAACGAGGACGAGTTTGTACGACTGGAGACGGAGGATGGGGACACACTGAGGCTCTACACAAATGTCGACCGGCTGGAATCGGAGCTGTTGCGGAGGGCTCCGGAGGATGCGTCGGCGATTCTAGAATTCACCCGCGCGGTACGGGTGCTGGGAAATTTTCGGATGCTGGATCCGGCCGGAGGGCTGAAGGAAAACTGGCTGAACATGCTGCGCGACATTCCCGTGTTTCCGGTGCTGGGAAAACTGTCGAAGATCAGCGGTGCGGAGTACGGCAAGCGGTTCCAGGATCCGCTGCTGAGGCAGTTCTTCACAAGCGGGGACATCGGGAAGATGGCGGCGATGGCGATGGTGTTTTCGCTGGGGTTGATGAATGTGGGGAACGCTGGATATTGCATTGGCGGAGCGCAGTCGTTGATCAGGCTCATCGAGGAGAAAATCGCGAGTCTGGGCGGCAAGATACGGTTCAACGCGCGGGTCGAGCGCGTGCTAGTGGAGAACGATACGGCTGTGGGCGTGGAGCTCGAGGGCGGCGAGCGGGTGATGGCGGATTGGGTGATCTCAGCAGCCGACGGACGCATGACGATTTTCGAGATGCTGGGCGGCAAGTACGTGGATGAAGAGACGCGGAAGAGGTATGACGAGCGGGAGCTGTTTGCTTCGTATTTGCAGGTGTCTCTGGGAGTGACGAAGGACCTGAGCGACGAGCCCGCGATGCTCTCACGGATTCTGGCGTCGCCGCTGGTGGTGGACCCTGGCACGGAGCTCAACAATGTCACCTTCCGCATTTTTCACTACGATCCGACGTTTGCGCCGCCGGGCAAGACAGCGGTGACGAGTACTCTGCCGACACGCAATTTCGGCTACTGGAACGATCTGCGGAAAATGGATCCGGGCGGCTACCACAGGGAGAAGCAGCGCGTGGCTGAGGCGGTGATTGGCGTGCTGGAGAAGCGCATCCCAGGAATACGCGAGGCGATCGAGGTCGTGGATGTGTCGACGCCAGCGACAGTTTACCGCTACACCGGCAACTGGAAGGGAACGATGGAGGGGTGGCTGGTGGAACCGGGCGACAGTTTCAAGCCGCTGAGGAACACACTGCCTGGACTGAAGCGATTCGTGATGGCGGGGCAATGGGTGATGCCGGGCGGGGGGTTGCCTTCGGGACCAATGACGGCGAAGCCGGCAGTGAAATCGATCTGCAAGCAGGATCACGTGTACTTCGACGTTCATTCCGAGCGCGAGGCGGAAACTGTGGCGGTGTGAAGCCGAGAGACGACGCTGGCTTCGATTCGAGCTGAGGATTACGCGAATCGCAAGTGGAAAGCACGTTCCCCGAGGGGCTACTAATGATCATCGGGCATTTCCGCGCAACAGTGGCAAGTGACTATCTGTTGTTCGGGAATTGGGAGATTCGCAATGAAATTCGCAGTCCCGTTACCTACTCCCATTCTGCTTTCCACTTCCGCGCTGGCGCTCCGCCGAATCGCTGTTGAAGCACGGCTCCTGAGCACTCGCGCGACGGTAGAACGAATTGAGGAGGTTTCGATGAGGTGGCTGATTGCGCTGGTTTCGGCTTGCTTCCTTTCGAGTGCGATGTGGGCCGGCACACCCGCTGAACGGCTGTCTCAGCAAGTCGCGCAGGCCAAGACGCTGGCCGACAGGCACGCCTATGGCGAGGCGGCCGCCGCTCTCGAGAATCTGGCGAGCGACATAGACATCACCACGCTTCCGAACTGGCCGGACACGCTCTATACCCGTGCACGGTACGAAGCACTCGGGGGAAATCCCGACAAGGCGATGACGACCCTGAAGTATGCCGCCGATTTGGAAGTACTGCCTCTTGGCGACGGAGTGGCGAACGAACCCGAATTTACCGCTTTGCGCGACCGCCCCGAATTCAAGGCGCTGGTGGCGCGTCTCCAAAGGGAAGCGGCGTTGTGGAAGGACAGCCCAGCCCTCGCGACTCCCTTCAAGCCAGTGCTGAGCGAGGAGGAGAAAGTCGCAGGGCTTTCCAAGATCTGGTCGGAGGCGCGATTCAATTTCCCGTTCTTCGGGCGTATCGATGTCGATTGGGACGCGGAATACATGGCGTTCCTTCCGCAAGTGCGAGCAGCGAAAACCACCGAAGACTATTACCGCGTGTTGGCACGGTTCGTGGCGATCCTGCGCGACGGGCACACTCGTCTCGTCGCCCCCAGGGAACTGAACGACCGCCTCTACGCCGTGGCGCCGCTGACTACGAGACTCGCGTGTGGCAAGGTGATTGTTACGGAGGTCGAAGACCAGGCGCTCGCCGCGCAAGGCATCGTCCCAGGCACCGAGCTTGTGGCGATCGACGGTCGTCCCGTTCTCGAATACGCGAAAGCCGAAATCGAGCCGTATGTCTTCGGCTTCACGCCGCAGGACCGCGCGGCGTGGATCTACGGCATCGAGCTTCTCCGCGGACCGCTCGACAGGTCGCTGAACCTATCGTTCCGGCTTGCAGAGGGCGGAGCGATTTCGTCCGTCGTGCGGCGCCGCACGAACCGCGGCGGCTATTTCCCCGAAACACCCATTCCCGCTGAGTTCAAGATGCTGCCGGGAAACATCGCCTATCTCCGCGTGCAGGAATTCGTCGACGAGGCCGCGGTCAAAACACTGCGCGAGAACATCGTGACGGTCAGCAAGTCGAGCGGCCTCATCATCGACATTCGGCTCAACGGCGGGGGGAGAGATGAGAACATGTCGGCCGTACTGGCCATCCTGGAGAATCAGCCATTCCCCGGATTGAATTGGCGGTCGCGCGATTACATCGCGGCGGTGCGCTCATGGCACCAGACGCCCGGCTGGAAGCGGGATACCTACGGCAGACAGCAGTTCGACTCCGCGACGCACTACACAGGCCCCGTCGTCGTCCTGACGAGTGGCACGACCTATTCCTCCGCGGAGCAGTTCGTCACGGGAATCCGGACTTTGAAGCGCGGCACCATCGTGGGCGAAGCCACGGGCGGCAGCTTGAGCAATCCGATGGTCTTCCAGCTCCCCGGCGGCGGCATGGGCTTCATCGGCTCGAAGGACGATTACTACCCCGACGGACGGCTCTTCAATGGCATCGGCATCATGCCGGATGTACCCGTGTCGCCCACCATCGCCGACATCCGCGCGGGGCGAGACCGCACGTTGGAAAAAGCGGTGGAGATGTTGAAGGTCAAACACTAACTGTCCTCCCCGGGCCGAGCAGTCCGAGGGAAGTGAGGAGCGGGAGGGGACTTATGCCTCACTGGGTGTGCGTCTCAACTCGCGGGAGCTGCTCTTCGGACAAGATGCATGTCCGCTAT
>JAIQFH010000038.1 GCA_020073385.1 Terriglobia bacterium
GCCCTGCCTCCCACCCCAGGGTGGGAGTTTGAATACTTAATCATGGTCCCGTCCTACGCGGGATTGAATACATGGCTGGTGGGACCGTTCCCACCCTACGATTGGAAACGAGCCTTGGTCGGCAAAGCAACGGCAACACCAAAATCAAAAACGCTGGGGAAGAGAAAATCAAAACCCTCACCCCCACGCCGACGTGTCCTTGACAACGCCGATTTCGTCATACATGGTTAAAGGTTTAGCTTAGGTGCAGGAACTTTCCCCTCAATCCGTCCGTATCACAACTCGGGGCAGTTTCTGTTCACCCTGTAGTCAGGGAGGACGTCATGCGTAGTCTCATCCGCTTCGCCGCGATTGCCGCAATTCTCCTCATCGTAGCCGCTGTTCCGAGCGCCGTCGCTTCGCCACTTGATAATCATGACCCGGTCGTCATCGTCTACAAAGATGGCCACAGGCAAACCCTCGCAGCAGGCGAAATAGCCCGCATCGACCTGAAAGCCCCCGCGACGATCATCTACAAAGACGGCCACCGCGAAAAGCTTCGCGCCGAGATCGACCACCTGGAATTCTCCGAGTCGGCCGCGAGTCCCGCAGTCCCCGGCCGCGCCCATTTCATCGGCAAATGGAAAGTCGGAGAAGGCAACGGCGACCATTTCTTCATCACCCTGAATTCCGACGGGACCGCAAGGAAGTCCATCGGTTCGACGCACGGCACCTGGACATTAGTCGACGGCGAAGCCCGCATCGCCTGGGACGATGGCTGGCACGACGCCATCCGCAAGCGAGGCTCGGTGCACGAAAAGGTCGCCTTCGAACCCGGCAAAACCTTCGACGATACACCCTCCAACGTAACCCCAGCCCGCAACACCGAGTTGAAACCGATCTAAAGCCCATGTGGGATGGCCGCCATCGGCCGCAAAGGCTAAGCCAAGCGCAAGTGTAAGGACGGACGCCTTCGTCCGTCCCGCGGGCAAAGCCCGCGTTCCACCGCGTACAGCGTTGAACAACTCTTGCGTTCCCAGCGGCGGGTCTTAAATCCACCGGACAAACCCTCGCCAGTCCATTTACCATTTCCCCTGCATGCCCCGTTCGAAACCCCCGAGCGCCCCTGCCGAAATCCATCCCCTCCCCCACGCCTTCTTCGCCCGCGATCCCCGCCGCGTAGCCCGCCAACTCCTGGGCAAGATCCTGATCCGAGAACTCCCCGGCCTGAAACTCACCGCCCGCATCGTTGAGGTCGAAGCCTACCTCGGCACTAAAGATCCCGCCGCTCACGCTGCCGCAGGCCGCACCCTGCGCAATGCGGTTCTGTTCGGTCCCCCTGGCCATGCGTATATCTATTTCATCTACGGAAATCACTACTGCCTTAACGTCTCCTGCGAGCCCGAAGGCAAAGCCGGAGGCGTCCTGTTCCGTGCCCTCGAGCCGTTATCAGGTTTCGAAGAAATGGCCCGATCTCGCGGCGTCGAACTTCGCGGCCCCCAAGACTGGCCCAAACTTACGGCCGGTCCCGGTCGTCTGTGCCAGGCCTTCGGTATCACGCGGGTGCGCGATAACGATCGCGATCTCACCTCTCCAAAGACCGGTCTCTGGATCGGCGACGACGCCTCCCGCCCGCGTCGCATTGCGGTGACTCCTCGCATCGGCATCACCAAGGCCGCCGACATGCCTCTGCGTTATCTCATTGCCGGAAACCGATTCGTCTCTGCACCCACCAGATTCCCGCCTCCATCCCGCCGGGGCCTGAGAACTGTTGTCGACATCAAAGACGCCCCTTGACGACAGGTGTACACTGTCGCACGGGCTGGGACAGGCCAAAAGCCTTGCCACTCAAGGCTTCTGGCGAGATCGCCTCTGTGGGGAAGCGATGCTGCTTGCTTCGATTTCAGCCGCATCCCTTCCCGAAGCTGCGTCATCTGATGGATTAGGAGTTCCGTGTGTTTCGTTTCGCCGGATTTCGTCCTCTGGTGTGGGTGCTCCTCCTATTTGTAGCTGCAACGCCCGCGCTTCTGGCAGCGGAGGCCGGAATCGTCAGTCATCAGCAGCCGCCAACTTACATCCTGGTAGGTTTTGTCGGCGGATTCCTCCGCCACGACAATGCGCACCATAACCCCGTGAAGGTCGCACGACTTCTTCACCAGAATTCCCCCAAAGATGCCTACATCGAGGTTTTCGAGAACCGCCATCGCAAGACGGCACTGAAAACCATCCTTTACTTGCTGGATGCTAACCATGATGGCCTGCTGAGCGAAGATGAGAAAGCCACGGCTCACATTATGCTGTTCGGCCACAGCTGGGGGGCTTCTGCCGTGGTGCTTCTCGCGCGCGAACTGAACCATATCGGCGTCCCGGTGATGCTGACGGTGCAAGTCGACAGCGTCGCCAAGCTCTGGCAGAAGGACGCAGTCATACCTGAAAACGTGGCGGCAGCAGTGAACTTCTACCAGCCGCACGGCATCATCCATGGCCGCTCCGAAATCAAAGCCGCCGACGATTCCAAAACCCACATTCTCGGAAACTACCGCTTCGACTACAAGGAAACGCCGGTCCGCTGTGAAGGATATTCATGGCTGGATCGCGTCTTCACCCCCGGTCATATGCAGAGCGAGTGCGATCCCCACATCTGGTCCCAGGTTGAACATCTCGTACGCGAGCGCATGAAGCCAGAGCCCCGCAACCTCGCCGCCAATCCTGCTCCCTGAGTGCTGCGCCTGGTTCCCCTGTGATCCTCTGTGCCCTCTGTGGTAAAGCCTTGCCCTCGGACACCACGGACCACGCGACGCTTACAGCCTCCCTCCCAGCGCGCCATGGAACTCCGAACACAAGCTTAAGAGCTTCCCGTGCAACTTTCCGCCTGAAATCGGGTTCCAAACAGATTAGGATTACCCTGCGGTAGCCCAGCCAATCTAAAGTCACGGTGGAAGGCATCAACTATGAAAAAGTCCACCTTGCTCCAAGCCCTTCTTCCTGGAATCGTATCCCTCGGCCTTGTTTGTTTCTCAGCACCCGCCCTCGCCCAGCATGGCGGTGGTCACAGCGGCGGCGGTGGCGGAGGCTCACGCGCCGGAGGTGGTGGTGGCTTCCACGGCGGCAGCAGTTCCTATGGCGGCTACCACGGAGGCGGCTACACCGGCGGCTATCGTGGCGGCGCTTCCGCATATGGCGGTCGTGGGTTCTCCGCTGGACCCGGCGTCAGTTCCGTAGGACCACGCGGCGTAAATGCCGGACATTCCTGGTCCTGGGAAGGTCGCGGCGGTTCCCGCGACGCATCTCCCGGATGGCATCAGTTCGCTTCCGGCACCCGTAGCGCGATGGGCCGCGAAGGAGCAGCAACTGCATCAGCGCGCCCCGGCGCTTCCTCCGTGCCAGGACGGTCAGCCGCCGTGCCAAATCACGCCGCAGTAGCCGACGGACAGTGGCACTCCTTCGCCGCACCGCGCACTGAGATTGCTCGCGCGTCCACAACCACGACCTTCAATCGCGCTGGCTTGGCTTCCAGCAGTCTTGCCTGGCGTGGCAATTACTGGGGCGGATGGCGCGGTGGCTGGCGGGGTGGCTGGGGTTGGGGCTGGCCCGGCTGGAACTGGGGCTGGGGCTGGGGTTGGGGTTGTTGCGGTTGGGGATTCGGCTGGGGCTTGGACTGGGGTTTCGGCTGGTCCTCTTGGACTCCGTTCTGGGCTTGGCCACCCTACTGGTACGACCCTTGGCTCTACGCCGATGTCTCGGCGCCTTACGTCCTCGACCCGTATCCGGGATAAGAAGGCGTCTATCGGTTTGTAGATATGTGCCATTGACGCAGTGATCAATCGCAACAGCCACACGCCGCGTCTCGCGATGTCGAGCGCTCCGACGTCTACCCATTCCTTCATACCAACCAATCCCGAGACACTTTTGAGCAAAAAGAAAGGCGCGACTTGGAGGTCGCGCCTGTTCAATTTCTACTCTCTACTTTCAGAATAGCAAATTGAGGCCATTTACCCGGCAAAATTCCAAACTTTATTTCCCGAGTCTTTCCAGGCACTTAAGCCCGATCGTGCAGTTTCTGCCTATTGACAAGATTTTCTCAGATCCAGTGCGACAGCCCCTTTGAGGTTTTCCTTCGTGGTCCTTAGTGCTTAGTGGTTATCGCTCTTAGCCGGCCCCAACAGGATATTATCGATGAGCCGCGTTGCTCCGACGTAAGCCGCCACCGCCACCAAAGCCCCCCTCGATACATCCGCTACCCGATCGAGCGTATCCGAATCCACCACTTCGAAATAATCCAGGCGAACCGCGATCTCCCGCACAAACTCCTCGTGTCCCGCTGCGATCAGCCGCAAAGCATCTCGCTCGCCCTCATCCACCAAATGCCGCACCCGCTCCAGCGACCGATGCAACACCAAAGCGCGTTTTCTATCCTCGAGACTCAAATACGCATTCCGCGAACTCATCGCCAGCCCATCCGCCTCGCGCACAATCGGACACACCACAATCTCCACCGGCAGATCCAAATCCCGCACCATCCGCCGGATAATCGCGACTTGCGCCGCATCCTTCTGCCCGAAAAACGCCTTGTCAGGTTCAACAATATGAAACAATTTCGCCACTACCGTAGTGACCCCGCGAAAATGCCCCGGCCGCGAACGCCCATCCAATTTCCCGCTCAATTCCTCCACCGTGACCCACGTTACTGCGCCCGCCGGATACATCTCCTCCACCGAGGGCGCAAACACGAACTCCACTCCCTCACGCTCCAACATCTCGCAGTCGCGACCGAAAGACCGCGGATATTTCGCCAGATCCTCATTCGGCCCAAACTGCGTAGGATTCACAAAGATGGACGCCGCCACCACATCGCTAGCCGCCCGTGCCGCCCGCACCAGCGACAAATGCCCCTCATGCAAAGCCCCCATCGTCGGAACCAATGCCAGTCGCTTTCCCTCACCCCGCACCCGCCGGGAAGCACTCCTCATCTCGTTAATAGTTGAAAAGACTTTCAAAGAATTAAATATGAAGCGGGTGCGCCATCCTTGTCGCGCATTTTGCGACAGGGTGGGGATTTTGACTTCATCACAATGCTGAGATCCAGATTGCGTGGTGGGGACCTTTGACTCACGCCGAAGGCACCCACTCCACCGCGATATGCGCTCCCTGCAGCAATCCGCCCACAATGCCTTTGTTGCGCCGAATCGCCACGCCGTCCTGCTCGGACCCGCGAACGCCATTCTCCTGCGCCGCCACTACCCGTCCATAAGGCCAGTACGAGGCCGGCAACTTCGCCAGGGCCGGCAGCAAGTCTTCCGGCTTTACCAGAATCTCCGCGCTATCCGCCGAATCGTAAAGCGCCACTCCATCCGCGCGCACGATCAGGTAAGGATTGCGCCAGTTCCTCATATCCCGAATGTGCTCATACTTCGCGGAGTCTGCCGGAGGGATCGCTTGCAGAATGGTCTGTGGATCAGGCGCCTGCGGTGCCGGCTGATTCGTACACCCGGCCAAAGCGGACAGAAGAATCAGTAGCCACAGCGGCCGCCGGGTGATCACTACCGGTAATACCTCGCCGCAGCCGGAACATCGCTCTTCGCCGCCCACACCAGCGCCACGATCCACCCAATCACGCTCCATCCCAGAAACAGGTTCAGCAGAAAGATCGCCAGCAGATCGCGCTTGCTCCGCGCCAGCGCAACGATCGACGGCAGGAAGTACAGAAACGTGCCGAAACCGAAGAACGGAAAGAAGAAAAAGTGTGCCAGAACCATAGCTACCTCCCAATAGCCTAGCACTCACAAGTGCCTCAGTGAATCAGGGGATTCCGAAAAACCCCATTAACCCACACAGAAAGATACGGAAAACACACCGCCCAGGTTCCGACTCCCTGTGGAGTGAAAATTCTGATGCCAAATAGATACCGCAGGTGCCCCATCCTTGTCCCGCCGCCTTTTGGCGGGACAGGGTGGGGATTTTGACTTCGTAAGCGGCCTTTCCAGAAAGATTCTCTTGAAAGCGAAATCCAACGCTCACTGGGCAGCGCGAAGCAGTAAATCCGCGTTCCTCCGCGCAATCCGCGGAAACGAAGTCACCGCCCCATCGCTCGCTTCCGCTCCAACACCGTCTCCAGCGTTGCACGAGTTTCCTTCGGCAGATGATACGACTCCTCATCCGAAGGATACTGTCGCGACCGCACATCCGCCCGAAACGCCTGCACCGCATGCGTAATCAACGCCGCCCCATCCCCATACCGCCGCACGAATTTCGCGGGAGGACCAAACGTCAGGTTGAGAATGTCGTGAAATACCAGCACCTGCCCATCGCATTCCGGCCCTGCGCCGATCCCGATCGTAGGCGTGCCCACCTGCGCCGTGATCATGGCAGCTACTTCTCGTGGAATGCCCTCGAGATAGAGGCAGGCCACACCTGCGCGATCAAGGGCCACTGCATCGCGCATCAATTGCTCGATTCCACCCAGGTTCTTCCCCTGCACCTTGTAGCCGCCCATCACATTGACCGACTGCGGAGTCAGCCCGATATGCCCGGCCACAGGAATCTCGGCATCGATGATGCGTCGAATCAAGTCTGCCCGCCGCTCGCCGCCCTCCAACTTCACGACTTCGGCGCCACCTTCCTTCACGAAGCGCGCCGCATTGAAAATGGCGTCTTTGGGATCAACCTGGTACGACCCGTAAGGCATGTCGGCGACCAGCAGTGCATTCTTCACGCCGCGCCGCGCGGCCTTTACGTGATGCAGCATCTCGTCCATCGTGACCGACAGCGTGTTCTCGTACCCCAACATGGTTTGCGCGAGGGAATCTCCCACCAGCACCATGTCGATGCCAGCCTCGTCAACCAGACGCGCAGTGGCATAGTCGTAAGCAGTAAGGCAGGTTATGGGGTCGTGACGGAGTTTCTGTTCGCGAAGAGAGGTGGTAGTTACCTTCTGGCCGGAACCGTCAAACAGACGGCCACCGATAGGGGTCAAGCTCATGATGTCCTCCAGTGCCCCTCCGGCAAGCCGGATAGAGCCTGTGCACGCATCGTTGCGTCTACACCAATTTGGATAACGCTGAGCTTATTTTAGCCATAAAAAGGGCAACGGACCACCGCAAAGATTTCGAAGGCGCACGTTAAAACAAAGGACCGTCTTTCCAAGCACTTACCATCGGCGAGTGGGATAGTAAGATGTCGAACGTTGTGTCTTACATATATATATAGTAAGATCATACACATGACGACTTACCACACCACCATCAGTTCGAAAGGCCAAGTCGTGGTGCCGGCAGAGCTTCGCGAACAACTTGGCCTAAAGAAAGGCACCCGAGCGACTTGGACAGAAGAAAGAGGCCGGCTGATTCTGATGCCCATCACCGAGCGGATTCTGGACGAAATGCAAGGTTTTCTTAAACCGCGTCCCGGCGAGCCTTCGGTGTTCGAGGCCTCTCTCGAGGAACGTGAACGGGAACGCCGTCGCGAAAGAGAGCGGAAGTAAGTGACCTCTTCCCGCGGAAGCTTGCGTCGCTACGTGCTCGATGCGAATGCTCTTATCGGTTTTTTCGAGGGTCGCGAAACCGCTGCTGGAAAAGTGAGACTGATGATCAGCGAAGCGCTTCGGCTGGAGCTTCCCTTGTTGATGTCGGCAGTAAACTGGGGGGAAGTTTATTACATGGAGTGGCGATATCACGGCGAGGCCAAAGCTCGCGAGGTAGAGGCTTATCTATACCGGTTGCCCATCGCGGTCATCGCTGCCGACCTTGAACGCGCCACCCGCGCCGCCACCCTCAAGCAAAAGCACAACCTTGGGTATGCCGATTCCTTCGCGGCCGAACTCGCCATGGAGCGCTCAGCTTGGCTGGTCACTGCGGATCCGGAGTTCTCCAAATTGGGGAAGGCATTGTCGGTGTATTTCTTGCCCAGGCACACCCGGTGAGAATGGAATGATGCTCGCTACGCGCCGACCGCTTCCTGCCCGCCCAGCGGCAGAAAGTACTGCGTGCCCTTGATCGGCTCCGTCACCTTGCGCAGCAACTCCTGCAGGTCTTCGTTACGGTCCACGAAGTCGATCTCCGACGTATTCACGATCAGTAGATCCGACGACGTGTAGTGAAAGAAGAAGTGCTCGTAGGCCTTCACCACTTCTTCGAGATACTCGTCGCTCACTGCTTTCTCGCCCGGAGCATTCTTCTTTTTGAGCCGCTTTCTCAAAACCTCAGGCGTGGCCTGCAGATAGATCACCAGGTCCGGCGTCGGCAATTGCTCGCGGAAGTGGTTGTAGTACCGGTTGTAGGTGTCGAGTTCCTGATCGGTCAGGTTCAGGCAGGCAAACAGCTTGTCTTTTTCGAAAATAAAATCCGCAACCACGGTCTTACTCGATCGCGCCCCAAGATCGAGCGCGTGCAACTGCTCAAACCGCCGTACCAGAAACGCAAACTGCGCCTGAAATGCCGCCCCGCGCTCACCTTCGTAAAACGCGCCCAGAAACGGATTCGCGTCCGGCTCCATCACCCGCTGCGCGTTCAAGCGCTCGGCTAAGAAGCCCGCCAGCGTGCTCTTGCCGACTCGTATCGGACCCTCCACAGCAATGTAACGGGGAAGCTCAAAAAGATTGGCCATGGGCTCGTGCGATATCTCGGAAGTGGCAGGATATCCCGGAAGCGCTTCACTGGCAATTGCGGGATCAGTTAACACTGAGGAAAAAGATTTCATAGTTCAGATTGCAGATGTTGATCGAAACCGAAGTCGATCACGGATCGCTTCTCAATCAACAATCAAAAATCAGCAATCAACAATTAGAATGCCTGCATGCTTGCAATCGGGCTCGCCGGAGTTGCAGCCTCTGTCGCAGCACTCTCCGCCGGCTACCAGTCTATGGCGCCCACCGGCCAGTGGTACGGCCGCACGTTCACCAGCCTCGAGCGAGGCACCAAGCAACTGGCCCTGACCTACGACGACGGGCCCAACGATCCGCACACGATGCGCCTGCTCGAAGTTCTGGACAGGCATAATGTCCATGCGACTTTCTTCTTGATCGGACGCTATGTCCAGCAACGTCCCGACATTGTTCGCGAAGTCGTGAACGCGGGACACATCATCGGAAACCACACGTTCACGCATCCTCTTCTGATTTTCAAAAGTGCCGCCGAAGTCCGTAAGGAACTCACCGACTGCCGCTCGGCTATTCAAGACGCCGTTGGCGGGTATTCCAATCTCTTCCGGCCACCTTTCGGCGGACGACGCCCCGCTGTTCTAGGCATCGTGCGAGAACTAGGCCTCGAGCCCATCATGTGGAATGTCACCGGCTACGACTGGAGTCCTCCTCCGGCGATGGTGATCGAGAAGAAAGTATCCCGCCAGATCCGTGGCGGCGACGTAATCCTTCTCCATGACGGTGGCCACAAGCAAATGGGCGCAGACCGGTCTCAGACAGTACTAGCCACCGACCATCTGATCACCCGCTACAAATCGGAAGGATACGGATTCAGAACAATCCTCGAAATGCTCGAAGGTGGGCAGGTCACGGTGTGAAGAACGGCCAGAAAAATTAGAGTTTTGAGTAAGCGGCCCCGCGCGAATCAGGGCACCATCTGCCGAACTGCTTTTACCGATGGCTAGGTGCCCCGCTCCGCCTACTTAAGGTTGAGCAGAGGCCCCTTGGTAGCGGCGAAGTTGCTCGTGTTTAGAACTTGTATACCCGCGTTGTGGTCTCCGTCGAACGGCGTCGGCGTGGCCGGACATCCGGCGTTGGCCGCGTCTGTGGGGTCGGCAAACCAGATCCCGAGGTGGTTCAGTGCGACTGGGATCGCGGGGATGCCTGGGTCCAGGATGAAAGTTTCATCATTGAAGATCCCAGTCACGTCGATGACACCGTAGCCATTGTCATTGGTTGTCAGGTCGCCCTGGTACCAGGCAGGGACGAAGGGTGCAGTCGGAGTGTTGATGACAAACAGCGTGAAGGTGGTGTTTGCCGGAAGGCTCGACACCTCAACGTGCATGTTCTGAACTGGTCCCAGATCGCTGATCGTAACCCGTCCACGAGCTGTGGCTTTGAGGCAGGATACCGCTCCTGCAGACTTAACCATGTTGAAGGTATTGCTTTCGCCTGCTCGTGCGTTTGCGAGCGGCACCATGCCGGTCAAACCAACGGCGGCAGCGATACCCACTGCTAGTAAAGTGTTTTTCACTTATTTCTCCTTGTGTTATTTTTAGGGGAATCGTTGTAAAAAGTGCTTTTCACAACGTACGGAGTTAGACGCAGGGAGAAATATATGCCGATGGGATGTCATTTGATTGTCAACTCTCACGTTGTGGCCAACACGCGAACGATCTGTGATCTTGCTTCCCGGAGCGAAGTGGATTCGATCTGACGCTCTCGCGTGTGAGTTCTTGCATGACGATGGTGGATAGAGCTTCTCGCAGCCGAAAAACACAATAACGCCGTTGAATGCTCTAAGCAGGCTATAGCAGTTCTTGAGGCGTTATCGCGGTCTCCAAAGTTCCCTTTTCAATTCTTCATCCCCGCAAACGCCTGCTTCGCGGCCGCAATCGTCCGCTGCACATCTTCCTCTGAGTGCGTGGCTCCCAGAAATGCGGCTTCATACTGCGACGGCGGCAAATACACTCCCGCATCCAACATCGTCCGAAAGAATTTCCCAAACGACTCGGTATTCGACTTCGACGCCGAATCCCAATCCGTCACGGGCCCTTTCTGGAAAAACCACGTGAACATCGACCCCACCCGGTTCGCGCACAGTGATACTCCGGCGTCTCTCGCGGCCGTCATCACGCCATTTACCAACTCTCCGCTGAGCTTGTCGATCTTCGGATAAATCTCTTCCTTGCGATCACGCAACTGCTTGAGCATCGCGCATCCCGCGGCCATCGCCAGCGGATTCCCCGATAGGGTCCCCGCTTGATACATCGGCCCCAGCGGCGCCACCAGATCCATGATTTCCTTCGTCCCGCCGTATGCCCCGACTGGCAATCCGCCGCCGATGATCTTCCCCATCGTCGTCAGGTCCGGCTTGATGTTGTACAACTCCTGCGCCCCGCCGAACGCCACGCGAAACCCGGTCATCACCTCGTCAAATATCAGCACAGAGTGTTCGCGCTGCGTGATCAATCGCAACCCCACCAGATAATCATCTGCAGCCGGCACGCATCCCATGTTGCCCACAACCGGCTCGACAATCACGCACGCGATCTGATGTTTGAATTTTTGAAAAGCGTATTCGACCGAAGGCAGATTATTGAACGGCAGCGCCAGCGTAAACATCGTGAACTCTTCCGGCACTCCCGCCGATCCCGGAATCCCCAGCGTCGCCACTCCTGACCCCGCTTTTACGAGTAACGCATCGGCATGTCCGTGATAGCAGCCTTCAAACTTCACAATATATTTGCGTTTTGTGTAGGCCCGCGCCAGCCGGATCGCCGACATCGTCGCTTCCGTCCCTGAACTCACGAACCGCAGCTTCTGCATATTCGGAAACGCGCCCAGCACCATCTCGGCCAGATCCGCTTCCGACGGCGTCGACGCACCGAAGCTCGTCCCATTGCAAGCCGCGCCTACGATTGCATCGAGAACATTCGGTTCTGCGTGCCCGAGAATCAGTGGCCCCCATGATCCGATGTAGTCGATGTACTCGTTCTCGTCCGCGTCCCAGATGTGCGAGCCCTTGCCCCGCACGATAAACGGCGGATCTCCGCCCACCGATCGAAACGCCCGCACCGGCGAATTCACTCCCCCGGGGATCATGCTTTCCGCCCGCTGTTGCAGGCGCCGTGATTGTTCAGTTTTGCGCAAGGTTGTGGAAGGCACCAATTCCTCTCGACACGGAGAAAACAGATGTCAGACTCTGGGACGCAAACGAATAATATAGCAGCACCGAATTCACCAGATATTCATGATTCTGCAATCCCTATGCAACATCTCGCCAGTACCGTAGAGTCATCAAGATGCCCTTCTAACCGGGAGGGTTTGGGGGACAGTCTCGGGGGCTCCGGACTGTCCTTTTTGCTTTTTTCCTGCTTAGCTCACTTCAAAAGGACACTTGTCATTCTTGAGGCGGGCGCGTTTGCCCGCCGGAGGACCTATGCACCACCCGCCAGTTGCACAGGTCCTTCGCGGCAAAGAACGCCGCTCAGGATGACAAGGGTTGAAGATTGTTTCTCGGCCTCGTCAGTTCTAACGGCATTAACCATGCTTAACTCCATCGTATAATCCCTTGAATGATCACCGTCTCCAAGGAGGACTATCTCAAGTCCATTCTCGAAGCCGACACCGAAGGCGAAACCGTAATCTCCGCACGCCTGGCTCATCTCCTCAAAGTTTCTCCTCCCGCAGTGACCATGGCCCTCCGTCGGCTCAAGAAGGACGGCCTGGTGCGCGTCGGCGCGAAGGGTGAAGTCAGCCTCACCGCTGCCGGACGCAAAATCGCCCGCAAGCTCACGCTCCGCCATCACCTCATCGAACGCATGCTCTCAGAAATGTTCGGCATGGAATGGTGGAAGGTCCATGACGAGGCCGAGCGCCTCGAGCACGCGGTCTCACCCGATTTCGAAGCCAAGCTCCTGGCGAAGTTAGGATCTTCTGGCGCTTGCCCGCACGGCAATCTCAGCGAGGTGGAAAGCTCCGCCAGCCGTCGCCACCGCGGATTGGTCCTGCTTTCCGAGGCGGAAGTCGCCACACACTACACCGTCAGCGGAATCTATGAACGCGATCGCGGCTTGCTCGAATTTCTCGAGCATCGCGGCATCCGGCCCGGCGCCAAGCTGCGGGTCCTGGCACACAACTACGACCAGACGCTTACGCTCTCCACCCCCGCCGGAACCGTCTCTCTGGGTCCCGCCGCGTCCAACCGAGTCTGGCTCTCCCCGCTCGCCGGAACAAGACACTAAGGGTGCCCCACTTCTCCCTGACTTTGGGAGAAGTGCAGTTTTCCTCCGTCCAATCGCCGATGCTGCGTGACAGACTCGATCCTGATCGATAATCTTTCCCCGTGGCGCAACTCGAGAATTTTCGCCTCAAAGTCTTCCGCTCGGTCGCCGAACATCTGAATTTCCGCAAGGCCTCCGAACATCTGTTCCTTACCCAGCCCGCCGTTACACTGCAAATCAAGGCGCTCGAAAACGATCTCGGAGTGCGCCTGTTCGACCGCTCCGCCAATCGAGTCGCGCTCACTCCCCAGGGATCGGTTCTCCTGCGGTATGCGAGGAAGATTTCAGCGCTCGCGGCGCAAGCCGAACATGAACTCGGCGCGGAAGACGGACAATTCTCCGGAGAACTCTCCCTGGGCGTTTCCACGACCATTGCGCAATATGTCTTGCCGCGGCTGATCGGCGCTTTCCTCGACGAACACCCGCGCGTGCAACTTGCATTGCGCAGCGGCAACACCGAACAGGTGGTTCAGTTGGTCCTCGACGGCAGCGTGGCCATAGGACTCATCGAAGGTCCAGCCCGCGAGCGCGGAGTTCATACTGAGCCTTTCATGCGTGACGAACTCGTGCTGATCGTGCCGCCGAATTCCGATGCAGCGCACTTCTCGGTGCAGCAGCTTCTGGCGTCGAGCCTCCTGATGCGCGAGCAGGGCTCCGGCTCACGCCACGTCGTCGAAGCGGCGCTCGAAAAGGCGGGACTGAAACTGAAATCGTTTAAGAGCGTGATGGATCTCGACTCCACCGAAGCCATCAAGTCCGCCGTCGAAGCAGGACTCGGTGTTGGTTTCGTCTCGCGCTGGGCCATCTCGAAGGAGTTGGAACTAGGCGCGCTCAGAGTCGCACAAGTCCACGGACTGACCATGGCTCGCCACTTCTCGCTCGTAACTCGCACAGGTCCCACGCAGCACGGCCTGAGGGAAGCTTTCCGCCTGTTCGCGCTTACCCGCGGCAAACTTCAGTCGAACTCGGGAAAGCCTCGTCGCAAGAGCCTTTCCGCCCGATAAGCGAAACTTATCACCAATTGAAACTACTGCTTGGACCGGGCTGCCGCCCTCGAGTCACACTCAGCGTGTGAATAAGGGACTCTTCTTTGTCGGCCTGATTCTCGCCGCCAGCGGCCTGATCTCTCCGCCCTTCGCCTTGCTCGGAGGTCTCGTTTACGGGCTGGTCCTGACGCACCCGTTCAACGTCCAGAGCAAGAGCCTTGCGAAATTTCTTCTGCAGGCATCCGTTGTCGGACTCGGCTTCGGCATGAACCTGCACGAAGTGGTCCACGCCGGACGCTCCGGATTTCTCTATACCGCCGTCAGCATCACCGGAGTCATGCTGCTCGGCCTCGCGCTCGGCTATCTGATCCGCGTGGGTAAGAAATCGTCATTCCTCATCGCCGCCGGCACCGCGATCTGCGGAGGCAGCGCCATCGCTGCTGTCGGCCCTATCGCCGATGCCAACGAAGAGGAAATGGCCGTCTCGCTGGGCGCAGTCTTCATCCTCAACTCGATCGCGCTTTTCCTCTTCCCCTCGATCGGCTTCGCCTTGCACATGAGCCAATCGCAATTCGGACTCTGGTCCGCGCTCGCCATTCACGACACCAGTTCCGTTGTTGGCGCCACCGCGCGCTACGGCTCGGCCGCGCTCGCCGTTGGCACAACGGTCAAACTCGCGCGCGCTCTGTGGATCGTCCCTCTCTCGATCGCGACCGCCGTTGCCCTCAAGAGCAAAGCCAAAGTCCAGTGGCCATGGTTCATTCTGCTGTTCTGCATCGCGGCCCTGTTGAACACGATGTTCCCAATGATGAATCCGGCATTCGCCGCGCTTAGCCATATAGGCCGCATCGGACTCACCGTCACGCTCTTCCTGATCGGCACTGGCCTCAACCAACAAACCCTGAAGAAGGTCGGCATCCGCCCGCTGCTCCAGGGCCTCACGCTCTGGGTCATCATCGGCAGCGCCACGTTGGCGCTAATTCTGTTGAACTGGATTCACATCTAGAGATGCGGGAACCGACAGACTTTCTGATGAATGGCTTTTGAAATGGCGCGGCTTTAAACCGCGCCGACAACGCCAAGAATGACGAGGCCTTCAGCCGGTGAGGGAAGCTGGTTTTCACTTCTTCAATTCTCCCGGCCAGTTCGTCACCAGCACCATCGGCGTGGAAACGCTTTCCGGAAAAGTGCTGACGATCGCACGCTTGCCATCCGGGCTCACATCGTATGCATTTCCGACCGCTGTCACATAGCTCATGGTGAACATCGTCTGCACAGGCCCCAACTCAATCCCATCGCCCTTGGCGCTCACAGCGGCCGTGTGGAGGGCACTATCCCATCCGAAGTACCAGATTTCCTTGCTGTCTCCTCGCCATGTCGGGAAGGTTCCTCCGTTCTGTGAGACCCTCCATCGGCCTTGCCCGCTGGGGAATTGGGTGACGTAAACTTCTTCCCGTCCCGACTCGGTCGCACTGTACGCCAGCCATTTTCCGTCCGGCGATAAGCGGTACTGAATGATTCTCCCCTGCTGCGACTGCGGCTGCACTACGACGAAGGGCTTCTTTTCTCCGGTCAAGGGCAGCGCCCAAATGCCATTGATACTCGGCCCGGCTTGTTGGGTGTGAACCAGGTAACGGCCGTCCGGCGACAATTGTGGCGATAGCAGCGTTGCCGCTATCGCCGGACTCGACTCCATCAGGACTTCTTCCTGCCCTCCGCCACTGGCCAGCCGGGAGCAGATCGACGTTCCCTGCATCATCGTCGTTCCCGCCTGCCGGACATAGATCACCCGCTGTCCATCGGCCGACCACGAAGGCTCAATATGTTCGGCGCCACCAAACGTCAACTGCGTTCGCGATCCTCGGGCCAGGTCCAGCACCCATATGTCGGTTTGCGGATCTCCGATGGCCACCGCCAGCTTCTTGCCATCCGGCGAAATTTGCCCCGCGCCCTTGTAGAATCCCCGTTCCGCCACCTTGCCCAGTTCCTTGCCCGTGCGGTCCATCCACATCAGATCACTTCCCAGCGTTCTCGATCCCGGCTCATAAACCAGCATGCCATTCTGGCTTGCTGAAAAACTCGTGTGCCAGGTCCCTGTGTCATGTTCCACAAGATTCGCCAACGTCACAGGCTCACCAGAGACCGTGCCCGCAGCCGCATCGAACTTTTGCGCAAGCAACTGCGATTGCAAGTGGTAGAGCAGATAGCCCGACGCATACTGCGCGCCCGAGTCCGAATCAAGCACGTGCCTGTATGAACCATCCTCCAGCGACCCGTAATAAATGCCGTGCTCCGTATCGCCGGAATGGCTCGTCGCAAAGAAAAGAAAGTGCTTGCCATCGGGCAGAAACTGGGGCCAGCGGTGTGTCGTGTGCTTGCCCGTTTCAAACTTGGTCAGCCGCACGGGATTTCCCCCCCGCCGCGCTGATCTTCCACAACGTATCGCGGTAATCGGGATCGTAGACGATGACATTGTCCTGACTCCATGTCCCGCCGCGCGGGTTCGGGGTCTCAGCCAGAACGGTGACCGGCCCGCCCGCTACCGGAATCTTTTTCAAATGCTCGTCGGCGAAAAATCCCAGGAACCTCCCATCCGCCGACCAGAACGGAAAGGAGGCGCCCTCGGTGCCTTCGAGCTTCCTCGGCGCAAGCTCGTTCAACGACTGCACCCAGATCGAATCGCGCTCCTTCTGGTTTCGAGCACAGAATGCGACAGCTGTGCCGTCGCTGTTGAACACGGGTGGCCCAGAAAAATCGCCGGTAAAGTCGAAGCTCATCTGCGCCGGCGGAGGCAGGAATGACCGCATCGTCCTCTCCGACTCATGCCCGCGAAGAAGCGACCACCCCAGCGCCGCGAGCAACAGCATCACCGCCGCGCCCCAAACCAAGTGGTTCCTTAAACTCCATCCGACTGGAGCGGGCGCCACACTGCCTGGTTCTGATCCGCCGCTCGCGACCCACCGCAATTCCCGCGCAATATCCCCCGCGCTCTGCCAGCGCTCGTCCGGTTCTTTCGCCAAACAGCCCTGCACTACATGATCCAGGCCTGCGGGTGCCGTTGGCTGCAACAAGGAGATCGCCTCGGGACTTCTCTCCAGCACCGCCGCCATCGCACTCGCCGCGGTCTTCCCTTCGAATGCGCGCTTGCCCGTAGCCATCTCGTAGAGCACAGCCCCGAGCGCAAAAATGTCCGAGCGCGCGTCGGCTTCTTTCCCTTCCACCTGCTCCGGAGACATGTACTGGAACGTCCCCATCACCGTTCCGGCCGCTGTCAGCGGATGGCTTCCCGCCGGTGTGGACATCGTCACCGTCAAACTCGAAGAAGAATCCACCCGAACCACGGCCGGCTTCGCTAAACCGAAGTCCATCAATTTCGCGCCGGACTTGGTCAGCATGATGTTGCCGGGCTTCAGGTCGCGATGCACCACGCCGCCACGATGCGCCCTCTCCAGGCCTTCGCAGATTTCCATCCCACATTTCAAAATCTGCGCGATGGGAAGCGGCCCTTTGCGAAGCCGGTCGGCGAGAGTTTCGCCTTCGAGGTACTCCATCACCAGAAAGTGCATGCCATCCTGGTGGCCGACGTCATAGAGCGTGCAGATGTTCGGGTGATTCAGCGACGAAATCGTCCGCGCCTCGCGCTCAAAGCGCTGCTGCGCCTCAGCATTTTCGGAAAGATGCGAAGGGAGAATCTTGATGGCTACGGTTCGCTCAAGCCGCGTATCGCGAGCGCGATACACCTCGCCCATGCCGCCCGCGCCGAGCGGCGACTGAATCTCATACGGCCCTAGCTTTGTGCCGGAGGTCAGCCCCATGGTGTGGAGAATTATATTCCAGCAAACCGTCGAACACGGTTGTGTAGGGGCGGACGCCTTCGTTCGCCCCGCCGAGCGGAGCGAGGCGTGGCGGCGTCGTCGATCACATCGGTACTAGTCTCGCTATCAGCGCCTGCATTGCGCTTTCGCGCAACTCCGGACGAGGCGTCCGGGGCTACACGTTTCGTGCTGCTCTCGGCGATAATAGTTAACTACAGTTAACCTTCAATGGTGTATACTCGTTAACATCTGCTGTCTGGGGATGCCAGTAAATTCATGAGCAGCGAAGACCAATTCAGCGGAGCCGTCAAGCCTTCGCCGGTGAACGCTGCAGCCGCCGACGCTGACGCGGCCACCGGACATCGTTCTCTGGAAGACGTTCACGGGTCGATCGAGGTTCCTCATCATCAGGCTGGCTTCTGGCAGCAGTGGAAAGCTTTCGTCGGGCCCGCCATCCTGGTCAGCGTCGGATACATGGACCCGGGGAACTGGGGTACCGATCTGCAAGGCGGGGCGCAATTCAAATACAGCTTGCTCTGGGTAGTCGGTCTAGCCAGCCTCATGGCTATCTTCATGCAGGTGATCTCTGCGCGCCTCGGCGTCGTTACCGGAAGAGATCTCGCCCAATGCTGCCGTGACTGGGCCCCACGCTGGACGCGCTGGCCCAACTGGCTGATGAGCGAAGTCGCCATCGGCGCCTGCGACCTGGCCGAAGTGCTCGGCAGCGCCGTCGCGCTTAATCTCCTCTTCCACATTCCTCTGCTATGGGCCGTCATCATTACCGGCCTCGATGTCCTTCTGCTCCTGGGCCTTCAGCACTTCGGCATGCGCACCATCGAAGCCATAGTCTTATTACTGGTTGCGACGATTGGCATCTGCTACTTCATCGAGATCTTCGTTCTCCCGCAAACGCAGCCGGGCTTTGTCGAACTCGGGCAGGCGTTTTTGAATCCCCGCCTCCGCCAGGCGGGGATGGTCTACGTCGCTATCGGCATCATTGGCGCTACTGTGATGCCCCACAATCTCTATCTCCACTCCGCCCTGGTGCAGAGCCGCCGCCTGCAGAAAGATGATTCTTCCATCCGCCGCGCCCTGCAGTTCAACACAATTGACTCCACCGTCGCACTGACCGTCGCATTCTTCGTCAATGCCGCCATCATGGTTCTCGCGGCCATCGTGTTTTTCGGCAAGACGGGCATCTCGGTCCCGGGAGGAAAGTTCATTACGTTCAGTCCTGACAGCGACTGGATCCGCGTCGCCTACCTGACACTAGCCCCTCTGCTCGGCGCAACCGCCGCCAGCACACTTTTCGCCGTTGCCCTGTTGGCAGCCGGGCAAAGCAGCACCATCACCGGCACTCTCGCCGGCCAGGTTGTCATGGAAGGCTTCATGCACTGGCGGATCAAGCCCTGGGTGCGCCGGCTCATCACCCGGACCTTGGCGATTCTCCCGGCGGTCCTGATCATCGGTCTGCGCGGCGACAACAGCGTCACCGACCTGCTCACATTGAGTCAGGTTGTACTCGCACTTCAGTTGCCCTTCGCCATGTTCCCGCTGCTCTACTTCACCAGTTCCAAAAAGCGAATGGGCAAATGGAAGAACGGATTCTTCCTGCTCGCAGCCGGATGGGCCAGTGCTATCCTGATCAGTTTCATGGACATCTATGGGCTGCCCGACTCTCTGAAAACCGCCTGGCAGGTGATCAGCGGTGGCCGATGAAAGGGAAAACGTGCGGTTAAACGGCGTTCTTCCATTAAGAAGTGAGAAGTCAAAATACCCGCCCTGTCGCACAAATCGCGACAAGGATGGGGCAATCCTCAGGATAGCGAATAGGGATTTAGGCCTTAGCCTTGCTGAATCCCTGCCGAATAGGAACCCATGTACGACAAGATCTTAGTCACCCTCGATGGCACTCCAACTGACCGTGCCATCATTGAACACGTAAAGAATCTGGCCAAGCTCGCCCACAGTCGCCTGGTCCTGCTCCATGTCGCCGACGGATGGGCTGCCAGAACCTATGGTCCTGACGCCGTCAGTCAGGAAATTGTCGACGACACCGCCTATCTCCACAAAGTCCAGTCTGAGTTGCAGGCCGCTGACATTCCCACCGATGCC
Organism: Terriglobia bacterium; assembly: GCA_020073385.1. Taxonomy (GTDB): domain Bacteria; phylum Acidobacteriota; class Terriglobia; order Terriglobales; family Acidobacteriaceae; genus Sulfotelmatobacter. Next base: position 19,817 of record JAIQFH010000038.1, read on the forward strand.
GAACTCGCCTATGGAGAGCCCGCGGACCAGATCATCAAGTGGGTCGAGAACAAAGGCTGCGATCTGGTCGCGATGAGCACCCACGGACACCGCTTTCTGGGCGATCTCTTCCTGGGCGCCACCGCAACCCGCGTCCAGCACCGCATCAGCGTCCCCGTCCTGCTCCTCCGCGCCCGCTAAACTAAGCACTTCCGACTTCGCGGTTCTAATACCAACCTTGTTCACTTTCGTCCCGCGAGCGTATATCCTAACGACAAGGCACACGGGGTCACTTTCCTCCAGCCATTCCGCAGTTGAAGTAGACGCCAGCGTAGATTGCACACGGAAGCACTACCGTGACAGCGACCTCACCCAAACCCGCGCTACTTAGCTCTCTTTCCCCTGGGGTGTCTACGGTGGTCCGTTACATACTCGGCATCCTGGCCGGTGTGGGTGCTCTGCTGCTGCGAGATTTCCTCAGCCCATTCTTCGGTCAACACAATCCCTACCACACCGCGTGGTTGGCAGTAGTTTTCTCGGCCTGGTATTGCGGCCTGGGTCCTTCCATCGTAACTGTCATCATCGGGGCTACCGGAATCTGGTACTGGTTTCTTCCTCCGATTCATCAACTCAATGGCAAGGCTGTACCGGAGATTTCCGGACTGCTCGGTTTTCTAGTCTTCTCGGCAATAATTATTGCTCTCGGCGAGTCGACGCGCCGCAGCATCGCCAAGCGAGAGCATGCTGAGCAAGACCTGCGTCGAGCTCACGAAGAACTCGAGCAGCGCGTGCGCGAGCGTACCGCCGCCCTGCAGAAACGCACTGCCGAAGTCATCGAGAAAGCCACGCTGCTCGATCTGGCGAACGACGCAATTTTTATAAAGACAAAGACCAAGACCGCGGGAGACGCAATCTCGTATTGGAACAAGGGAGCCGAAAGGCTTTACGGATGGACTGCAAGCGAGGCGGTCGGCCGGAATCCCGCGGAACTGCTGCGCACTTCTTATCCCATTCCGCTCGCTCAAATTGAACAACACGAAGTCTGGGAGGGCGAGCTTTCGCACTCCACACGTGACGGCAGGCGCATTATTATCGCCAGCCGCTGGACCACTTTACGCAACGAATCCGGCGCGCCCGTCGGGTGGATGGAGATCAACACCGACATCACGGACCGCAAGCGCGCCGAGAATGCTGCCAGAAGTCTCAGCGGACGCATCCTCAGCTTGCAGGACGACGAGCGCCGTCGCATCGCGCGCGGTTTACACGACAGCCTCGGCCAATACCTGGCGGCTCTGAAGATGCAACTCGGCCTCATGTCGATGTCCAACGGCGATCATTCCACCCTCATCTCGGAGGCCTCCGATATTGTCGACCGCTGCATCACCGAAACGCGCACTGTGTCTCACCTTCTTCACCCGCCGTTGCTTGACGAAGCCGGCTTCGGCTCCGCAGCACGCTGGTTCGTCGAAGGATTCGCCGAACGCAGCGGCATCGCCGTTGACCTCAGCCTGCCGCCCGACCTCGGCCGCCTGCAGAGTGATGTTGAAATCACTTTGTTTCGCGCCCTGCAGGAGGCCTTGACCAACGTCCACCGTCACTCCGCCAGCGCGAAAGCGGATATCCGCGTTGCTCTGGAGCGAAATCAGGTTCGGCTCGAAGTCCAGGATTATGGAACGGGCATGGCACCCGAGACGCTGCGCCAGTTACACGAGGGCGCTGGCAAGACGGGCGTCGGCGTCGCCGGAATGCGAGAACGAGTCCGCGAATTGGGCGGCTACATAACCATCCAGTCCGATCCTCACGGCACTCTGCTGACGGTAGTCCTTCCAATCGCCCATTCTGGCCAGTTGTCGGAACAATCGGAACGCCGAAGCAAGATCCCAGCCTGATTTCTCCTAAGATTTTCTGAGGCGAAACCGCGCGCCCTGTACCTTGGACTTTTCTCTTCTGTTATGGTTAACCGCTAGGGTAGCTCCGACTCACCTGGAGCCCAACAAAGAGATCAGCCCTAAAACCGTGGAGAACCTTACCCATTCGTCAATCTCCTTCCTGTTTCTTTTTCTGATCGCTGTTCTCGCGCTTCTGATGGTGCAAGGTGTGTTTAAGCGCTTGAGAACCGAACATGCCTCGCCTCTTCGGCTGGAAATCCGAGTCGAAGACCTCGGCGGCTTCAGCTACCGCCAACTCGCCCTTGTCAGCCTCCTGTCTCTGTTTCTGGAAATGCTGATGATTCGCTGGGTAACTTCTGAAGTCAGCGTTTTTGCCTATTTCAAGAATTTTGTCTTGGTTGCATGTTTTCTGGGTTTCGGCCTGGGTTGTTATATCTGTCGACTCCGGGTTCGCCTGATCGCAATCATTGCGCCTCTGCTGCTGCTGACCATCATCCTCAAAGCACCGATCCCGCCGTTGCGCAAGGCTATGGACGCATTACCACTCCTCTTGGGAGGCGGAGTTGAAGTGCATCTTTGGAGCGTTCCGCCCGCGCCGCCGAATTGGACTGGGATCGTACTGGCGATGGCGGTTGTCGTTCCGCTGTTTGCTGTAGTCGCGACCTCGTTTATTCCCTTTGGCCAACTCGTGGGATGGTATCTGGAAAACTCTCCGAATGGCGTGACGGGCTATACCGCAAACATCCTGGCTAGTCTTGCCGGAATCGGCGGGTACACGCTTGTCTGTTTCCTTCTTCAGCCCCCCTGGTTATGGTTTCTGGTGGCGGGAATCCTTTCTGTATCGTTGTTCTGGCGGCATCCAGCAGCACGCACAGCTGTCGGCGCCACTTTCCTCGCGTGCATTGTCTTGCTCGCGATACCCGACGACCGCAACGCGACCACTTATTGGTCTCCTTATCAGAAGCTGGTACTGAAGCCGGACTACGCCGATGGCCAGATTGAAGCTTACGATCTAACGACGAACGGCGCCTGGTTTCAGAAGGTTTGGAACCTCTCGCCTGCTTTCGTCCAGTCGCATCCGCAGGAATTTCTCAATCACCCGGTGGAATGGAGCTCATACAACTTGCCTTACCGGTTGTATCCTTCCCCGCCGTCGGTGTTGGTGTTGGGCTCGGGCATGGGGAACGACGTTGCCGCGGCGCTTCGAAATGGCGCCGGCCGCATCGTCGCTGTAGAAATTGATCCTCTGATTCTCCAGTTCGGGCGTAAATTCCACTTCGAGCATCCTTATCAATCTCCCCGCACCCAAGTCGTCAACAATGATGCCCGCAGTTACATCGAGAACAGTCACGACCAATTCGATCTCATCGTCTTTTCTCTCCTCGACTCCCACACCACGACCTCGAACTTCACCAACATTCGCATCGACAATTATGTCTACACGCGGGAGGCGCTGCAACGCGCCCGGCGCTTACTGCGGCCAGATGGTCTGTTCATTGTGAAGTTCCGGGTGGACAATCCCTGGATCGCCGGCCGTCTGTTTCACTTGATGCAGGATGCTTTCGGTCAGGAACCGACACAGTTCCAGAGCAGCCCGGCCACTTACGACACGTACGGCAGTTTCTTCGTCGCCGGATCGCGCGAACGCCTGGCCAAGGCGACGTCCGATCCTGCCTTCGCCGCTTATCTAGCATCCCATTCCACCAGGACGATGCAACAAACCATCGCGACCACCGACGACTGGCCATACTTTTATCAGCACGAGCCGGGGCTTCCCCTCATCGTGATCCTGGTATCGATCGCTGTCCTGGTTATCTTTGGATGGGTCCTCCGTCAGGCTAGTGGCGAAGGTGCGCGTCTGGACCTGCACTTCATGTTTCTCGGTGCGGGGTTCATGCTGCTCGAAGCCCAGATCGTCAGCAAGATGGCGCTACTGTTCGGCACCACATGGGTGGTGAATGCGGTTGTCGTCTCGGGATTGCTATGCCTGATTGTCGGAGCCAATCTGATGTACGGGGCATTCCCGCGAATCCCTCTCGCGGCGGCTTATGCAGGGCTTTTCTTGACTCTCGCGGTGATGTACGTCGTTCCCATGCAGAGGCTGTTCTTTGAATCGTGGTCGCTGCGCGCGGTCGTGGCCACGCTGGCGCTTTGCACTCCTGTCTTCTTTGCCGGGATCATCTTTGTCTCCAGCTTCGCTCGCGCAGGCTTCCGGGGCAGCGCGTTGGGCTCGAACCTGTTCGGCTCACTGATTGGCGGCCTTCTGGAGTCGGCATCGCTCTGGTTCGGCTTAAAGTCACTGACGATCCTCGCCGCGATCCTCTACCTCGGCTCCGCGGTCTTCCTGAGCCGCGCGGCGACCGCGAAAGAAGAGGTGTCCGCCGTCCCGCAAGCAGTCGCAAATCCGTAGCGCCGGCCTCCGGCCGGCTGTCGGGACGGCGTCTCGCCGGCCCACCCATCCAAGTCCACCGTCGACGATTCCTCCAAGTGCTATCCTGACCTCAGCGCGCCATGAAGGTTCTCTACGAAAACCTCCCCGAGGTCGAAATCGGCGGGCGCAAGCTCGTGGGCCGCGTCCTGTTCGGCCTGCTGATCCTGATCGCGATTCTGGTCGGCGCAACCGGTGGCTTGCTGCTCGTGTACACCACCGACTTACCGCAGGTGGACGCGCTCGAAGCCTATCGGCCCAGCTCGATCACCGAGCTCTATGACGATCATGGCAAGGTCATCGGCTCATTCGCACTGCAACGGCGTGTGGTCGTGGGCTACGACGATTTCCCGCCGGTGCTGCGCGACGCGCTGGTCTCGATTGAAGACAAGGATTTCTATCGCCACTCCGGGATCAATTTCTGGCGCATCGTTGGCGCTGCCTACCGCGACATCGAATCCGGAGGCAAAGTTCAGGGCGCGTCCACGCTGACCATGCAGCTCGCCCGCAACCTGTTCCTTTCCCCTGATCGCCACTGGCAGCGCAAAGTGCAGGAAGCGATGCTCGCCATCCAGATCGAGCGCCGCTTCACCAAGCCGCAGATTTTTGCTCTTTATGCCAACCAGATCGCCCTCGGGCATGGAGTGTTCGGCTTCGAAGCGGCGTCGGAGTTTTACTTCAGCAAGCCCGCGAAGCAGTTGACGCTGCCCGAGGCTACGCTGCTGGCGGGGCTTCCTAAAGGGCCGAGCTACTATTCGCCGATCAACCATCCTGATCGCGCGCAGAAGCGTCGCAATCTGGTCATCAACGCCATGCTCGAAGATGGCAAGATCACCGCAGCGCAGGCCAACGACGCTCGTTCGGCTCCCCTTACGCTGCGGCTCGCGCACGATCCGAATTCGCTCGCTCCGTATTTCGTGGAAGAGATTCGCCGCTACCTCGAAGGCAAGTTCGGCACCGATCAGGTCCATGAAGGCGGTCTGAAGGTCTACACATCGCTCGATGTCGAATTGCAAAGAGCTGCGAATCAGGCCACACTCGATGGTCTCGCCGCGTATGAGCGTCGTCACGGCTGGAAGGGCCATCTGGAAAATGTGGTGGCCGAAGGCGAAGTTCTCGAGAAATATTCCCACGCCGACTGGGACGATGAACCTGAGGTTGGCGGATACGTTCACGCGCTGGTCACGTCGGCAGGTCCCGGCATCGCAACACTGAAATTCGGCCGGTACACCGCGGCTCTTGGGCAGGCTGATGTCGCGTGGACCCAGCACAAGCTGGCCGACATTCTCAAGACCGGCGATATCTCTTACGTCAAAATTCTTTCACTGGGCACAAACGGCGCTGCGAAAGTGAGCCTTGAGCAAGACTCTGGCGCACAAGCGGCACTGATTGCCATCGACAACGCCACCGGCGGAATCAAGGCCATGGTTGGCGGACGCGATTTCAACACCTCGAAATTCGATCGCGCCACGCAGGCTCTCCGCCAGGTCGGATCATCGTTCAAGCCTTACGTTTACACGACCGTGATCGACGGCGGGGCCAGTCCGGACGATACCATCCTCGACGAGCCGGTCAGCTTCGATACGCCTTCCGGCCCTTATACTCCGCACAACTATGACGAAAAGTTTGAAGGCATCATCACGCTGCGTCGGGCGCTGGCTCAGTCGCGCAACATTCCGGCGCTGAAACTTGCCAACAAGGTTGGCATCACGAGCGTGATCGGCTATGCCGAACGCTTCGGAGTAACCTCAAAGTTGCCTCCATACTTGCCGGTCGCGCTGGGATCCGCGGAAATCACGCTGCTGGAACAGGCCTCCGCGTACAGCGTCTTTCCGAACGACGGAGTACGCGTCAGTCCGCGCTATATCACTCGCGTCACCGACTACGAAGGCCGGGTGCTCGAAGAGGATTTCCCCGAAGTCAAAGACGTAATCAGCGAACGCACCGCCCGCATCATGACCTCGATGCTGCGCGAAGTCGTGCTGCACGGCACCGGCATTGCCGCCGCGAAACTGCCGTTTCCCGTTGCTGGCAAGACTGGCACGACGAACGATTTCACCGATGCCTGGTTCGTGGGATTCACGCCAACCATGACGTGCGGAGTGTGGGTCGGCTTCGACGAGAAGAAATCCCTCGGGGCAAAAGAGACCGGCGCTCATGCCGCGCTACCGATCTGGGCGAACTTCATGACTGTTGCGATGAACGGTAAAGATGTAGGCGATTTCCAGCCCTCGCCCATCGCATCGCACGCGGCACAAAAAGTCGATACGCCGGATACAGCGCCAGCGACAGAAGAATCGCACTAAAGCATGCATCCACTTCCCTGGAGGGCACTTGAATACAATCTTTACATTACTCGCGGCGGTTTGCTTCTTCGTCTCGATCCCCGCCCGGGCTCAAGCTGGAAACGCCGATCCCAAATCCGACATTGAGAATGTCCTGCTCACCCAGCAGGACGCATGGAATCATCACGATCTCGACGCCTTCATGACCGGCTACTGGAAGTCTCCCGACCTGACATTCTTCTCAGGCGCAAAAGAATCCAAGGGATGGCAGGCAACGCTCGATCGCTACCGCGCCACCTACGCCAGTCCCGGACACGAAATGGGAAAGCTGGATTTTTCAGACTTGCGCGTGGAAGTCCTCGGCCCCGACGCCGCGTTCGTGCGGGGCGTCTGGCAGCTAACCATGTCCGACGGCAAGACGCCCCATGGCCGCTTCACCCTGATCTTCCGCAAATCGCCGGACGGCTGGAAAATCATTCATGACCACACGTCAGCGGCCGATTAAGCGACGTTATCAGTGGCTCAGCCAGGAAAAGCGACGCCGCTTCGCGGCTGGACAGCCCCTTCGACTTCGCTCAGGGCAGGCTAAGGCGGCTGTCCCCACATAAGGCTTATATCTTCACCCGTACCTGTACCCGCGTCCCATCGGGTAGGCTGCCATTCACTAGTTCCACCTTACCCTGCCGGACGATTCCCTCAAATTCCTGCGGCGGCAACGATTGACCTGTCGGCCTCGCGGGCGCGCCTGCCCTGAGCGAAGTCGAAGGGGCGCCCGCAGCCACACGATCTGAACTCCGACCCATGCCGCGATCCATGGCTTCATTCGCCAGCCGGTCGGCCTCCTGATTGTGCTCGCGCAGCGCGTGACCAATCGAAAACCAGTCGAGTTGCTTGATCAGTTCCTTCGCTCGCGCGTGCAGATCCTGCAGCGTTGCGTTCTTGACCTTGTAGATCCCTTTGATCTGCCGGACCAGGAGCTCCGAATCGCTGATTAGCTTGAGCGCCTTCGGTCCATGCTTCAGCGCGTACTCCAAAGCTGCAATCAATCCCTGATACTCGGCGAAATTGTTGGTCTGGTGCCCAAGATATTCGCTGAGGGCCGCGACTGTTCGTCCGGTCTCGTCCTTGATTACAACGCCGTAGCCCGCGGGTCCGGGATTGCCGCGCGCACCGCCATCACTGTGAGCGAGGAGATAGTGCGCAGGGGGATTGTCGTGAGGTTCGAAAAGAGTCCGGGAGCGGGGCACTGGCATTGTGAGAGTCTAATTCCTCTGTGCACCTCTGTGTCCTCTGTGGTGAAAAATCATTTTCAAAGTGAGAACACTTGAGGTTATTACCGTCCGGCGGCGAGCCGCGTGGCGAGCCGAGGCGGGAGCTTAGCCGCGAAGATGCGGTCCTGCGCTGCCTTCAAGTTGTAAGGAGTGCGGTGGAAGTGAACCACGTTCGCTTCGCTGTCGTATAGAGCGAACGCCGCTCGCCAGTCTCCGTCACGCGGCTGCCCCACCGATCCGGGATTGATCAGATAGCGCGCGTTGGCCTTCAGTTGCAAAGGGACGGACTCCGCTTGTCCCACCGTGCGATATTCCGGACGGAAGCCGTCGGCCGACGATCCATTGGCGAAGAAACCGCCCTGCAGATGTGTATGGCCGAAAAACGTAAGCGGCATCGTCAAAGTGATCAGCGGAGCCAGCGCATCTCCCAGCGAAACCACGTATTCGTCCTCGTCGTTCGGCGAACCGTGGACTAATTGAATGTCGGGAAAATCCGGCAAGGAAACTGGCCCATGTGGCAGTTCCCGCAGCCAGTGCAGGTTTTCCGGAGTGAGGGTGTCGCGCGTCCAGATGGCGGCCGCGGCAGCCATAGGATTGAAATCGTCCAGGTCCATCAATCCGGTGGCGGCTTTGTCGTGATTCCCGCGGACGAACACCTTGCCCAACTCGCGCGAGCGGCTCGCCACTTCGTTCGGGCTGGCGCCGTAGCCCACGATATCGCCCAGATTTACGATCGTGTCGAATGACGGAGCGGCCGCCAAAGCGGCGTCGAGGGCTTCCAGATTGGCATGAATGTCGCTGAGCAGCAGTATGCGCACGGATCACCGGACAAATTGCCGATTATAGACTGATGTTCATGCTTCGTGTATCGGACTGATGCGACGATGTAGAATCCGAAGCGTGAAGTTGCAATTCAAAGGCAAGACGCCTGCGTGGGCAAAGGCCCTGGCAGGGCTGATGATGCTGCATATCCTGTTGCAGATCGCGACTGCATACTGGATTCCGCGCTGGACACCCATCCAACCCGACCCGGCACATTCCTATCCGATTCGTTTCCGGGGAGGGCCAACCTACTTTGTGCAGCCGTGGCTCGGGGCATACTCCGACTATGGACTCTATGCCGGCTTCGTATTGCTGGCCGTGTTCGGGCTGTTGTTGTGGCTGAATCGCGATCAGTTGGAGAGAGTTCCCTAGCGATTCACGACCGGACACCGCGCCCAGTGGCTTGGCGCGACTTCGATCAGAGCAGGCGGTTCCGCCGCACAGGCCTCGATCCGGTATTCGCACCGGGGTTCAAATGCGCATCCCGGAGGCAGGGCTTGCAGAGGCGGAACGGTTCCTTCGATTGTCTCCAGCGGACGATTGCGATCTGTCCTGAGATCCGGCACAGCGTGAAGCAATCCACGTGTGTAAGGATGCGCGGGAGACCGAAAGATATCGCGCTTCGTGCCAAGTTCCACCAGGCAGCCGGAGTACATCACCGCTACGCGATCCGCTACCTGCGAGACTACGGCCAGATCGTGCGAGATAAAGAGCATCGTCAGGCCGAACTTGCTGCGCAATTCCGCGAGCAACTCAAGAATCTGAGCTTGAATCGTGACATCGAGCGCAGTCGTCGGTTCATCGGCGATCAGCAACTGCGGGCGGTTGACGATCGCCATCGCTATCATCACCCGCTGGCGCATCCCGCCGGAAAGCTGGTGCGGATAGTCGCGTGCTCGTCGCGCAGGATCAGGAATGGCGACATCGTTCATCGCGTCCACGGCGCGCTTCCATGCTTCCTTCCTCGAAACGGCATTGTGAGCCACGACCGCTTCTGCAATCTGATCGCCCACGCGCATGACAGGATTGAGCGCGGTCATCGGTTCCTGGAAGATCATGGCGATGCGCGATCCCCTCAATTGACGCATGGATTCATCATCGAGGCGCGGCAGATCGCGCGGCCCGGTTCCATTCGCGGTGAAGACGATGTCACCGGAAATGCGGGCCTGCGGTGGCAGCAGACGCATGATCGCCAGCGATGTAACCGATTTTCCCGAACCGGACTCGCCGACCAGGCCTAGGACCTCACCAGGAGCAATCGAAAAGCTCAGGTCTCGAACCGCGGGCAATGATTTTGTGGAGACAGCCGCCTGCGGCTGTCCGGCCGCGCGAGCGGCCGTGTTTGCTCCCTGCACTAGGAATTCAATGTTGAGATGGCGGATGTTGAGCAGGGAAGGCACGGCTTTCATGGTAGCAGCGCGGGCCAAAACCAGTCGCCCTTTCGGGCGACAGACAGCCGAAGGCGGCTGTCCCCACATAAACCTAAACCCTCGCTGTGCTACTGTCCCAGAATCAGTGGAAGGCCGTTCTTGTTGTTGCCGATCACTACCACCTTGGAGTTGGGACTCTTGGCCAGATTCTCCGTGGCTTCGATGCCTTTCCACTCCAGCAGCGACGGTGTGATGCCTTGCGCCACGATCTGCTGGAAGTCGCGTACGCCGGCGGCTTCAATCCGCTTGCGCTGGGCTTCCTGAGTTTCTTTCTGCAGGCGGAAGTTCATGGCCAAGGCTTCCTGCTCGGCCTGCTGCTTGGCTTCGATGGACGCCTTGAGCGTGGCCGGCAACTGGATGTCCCGCAGGAGAACATTCTCCACGGTCAGGCCACGTTTGGTCAGTTGTTCGTTAACCTGTTCGAAGATCTGTTTGCCCACCATTTCACGTTCGCCGGTGTAAAGAGCGTTGGCGCTGTGCGAGGCGGTAGCTTCGCGGATCGCGGAGCGCAGCGTCGGCTCGACCACGACGTTCTCATAGTCGGCCCCGATCTTCTGGAAAACTTCGGCAGCGCGGTCGGGGGTGAGGTGATAGATGAGCGAAGTGTCGAGGCTCATCATCAGCCCTTCGCTCGAGGGGACGCTGGCCGATTCCTTGAGAGTCTGTGTCTGGATCGACATTTCGTTGTTGGTCTTCAGCGGATTGATCAGATGGATGCCTTCGCCCAGAGTCTCGTTGGTAACTCTGCCGAATAACGTGAGCACGCCCACGTGTCCTGTGCCAACGCGCGTTACGGAACTGAACAGCAGGATGATCAGAATGAATGCCGCGATGCCGATGCCGATCAGCCGCAACAACGCCCCGCCATGACCTCCTCCCACGTTGATCACTCTTCCCTGGTTCGCGTCAAAAATCGTCATGGAGTTTCTCCCTGAGAGATTCTAGGGCGCGAGATCGGCGTGGATAAGTGGCTTGTGTGGCTCAGGAGGAGGGTTGCGCTTGGCATTGAGCGGCTGACACTTGACTACGCTTTTGTAGTCAGTAGCCTGGGTAACAGTGTTCGGGGTTGTGAGTATAATCTGTTCTCGACAGGTGACTCATTATGTTGCCCGATGCAGTCTTTGCCGTAGTGTCTCCACGATTAGACCGACAAGGGCATAGGTGGCGGCATTCACAGCCACAACCCAATAGACACTAATTGGGAAATGGGCGCCCACCATCGCAATGGGGCAGGTTATCCGGGCCAACGTATTTAAAATCGGCGGAATCGGGTTTTCTTTGGTAGCCATCGCGAAATAAAGTGCCCAGCAACCCGCAACGAGAAAGCCCACACCAGCCCAAATAGCAATTCTCTGCTTCACCTTGACGCTCCTCTTTACTTCGCAGCCCCTTCTTGAAGGAGACTACGAATCTTCGCCTCAAAACTATCTTTGTCGACAACGCCAGCGTGCGACTCAGCAATGTTGCCGTTGCGATCAATGAGCAAGGTAAGAGGCATGTTTACAAGCCCAAATTGTTCTCCCAAATCGTCGTTCCCAATCACGACGGGATAATTCAGCTTGTGCTCTGCCAGAAATGGCCTCGCTGATTTCCAGCCATCCGCATCCATAGAGACTCCGCTTGCCGAGAGGCCGGCATCCCGATACTTATTTTGAAACTCAACGTACCAAGGAATTTCAAGCTTGCACCCGCCACACCAAGTTGCCCAAAAGTCCAGCAGGATCACCTTTCCCTTGTACGCGGACAATCTGATCGGCGTGCCGCTAGAGTCAATGAGGGAGAAGTCGGGAGCGGGTTTGCCAATGGAAGGTGGAGACGGCTTGTGCGTGCAGGCAGTCAAGAGCAGACACAGTGCTACAAACACTAACGGGGTAAATGCGCGGAATGGCATTGAGAACCCCCAGAGACTTATTCCAACTGTAGTTGAACAGCATGCGAGTTACAAGGGTTCCCTCCCCGACGTCTGCGTGCTCAATGCTATCGATGATGTTCGCAATCGCAGTTGGCATAAAATCGCCAGATCACGCAATTGATTCCCTAGTCGTCCAATTTCCCGGCTGGGCTCGCCCTGAATCTTGCCGCCCGGCCGCTGCATCTCTTACATTAGACCTATGAGCAAGATTCACATTCCTACGCCTTTGCGGCAGTATGTCGGCAAACAGGCTTCAGTTGACGTGTCAGGAGCAACCGTCGGCGAGGCCATGAACGCGCTGATAGCGCAGCATCCGGAGTTGCGCAAGCATCTCTATACCGATGAGGGGAAGCTGCGTGCCTTCGTGAACCTCTACGTCAACGACGAAGACATACGGTATCTGCAGAAAGAAGCGACTGCGCTGAAAGACGGTGATAACATCTCCATCGTGCCTTCGATCGCCGGAGGCGCGGCCTGACCGGGGAATTCCGGATGTTTCGATTGAAACCTGCCAATACAACGCGCTGTTGTATGTGTTGCCCTTCCTGTTGGTAGTCTGCGCCGACGATTCCCCCGGCTGAGAAAATCAAAGTCTTTAACCACTAAGGGCACTAAGGTACACGAAGGAAAGCTAACGAGGACACTATGGCCACCACAACCGACACTCCAGTCACACTCAACAAAGACGAGATCCTGCGCTACTCGCGGCACCTGATCATGCCTGAGGTCGGCATGGAGGGCCAGCAGAAGCTGAAGGCCGCGCGCGTGCTCTGTATCGGTACCGGTGGCCTCGGATCGCCTCTCGCTCTCTACCTGGCGGCCGCCGGAGTCGGTACCTTGGGTCTTGTCGACTTCGATGTGGTGGATTACACCAACCTGCAGCGGCAGATTATTCACTCGACCGCCGATGTCGGACGCAAGAAGCTCGACTCCGCGGCTGACAAGCTGAAGGGAATTAATCCGTTCCTCAATCTGCGGACCTTCGACACCAGGCTGAGCAGCGCCAACGCGCTCGAACTGTTCCGCGAGTTCGACATCATCGCCGACGGCACCGACAACTTTCCGACGCGATATCTGGTGAACGATGCTTGCGTGCTGACCGGGAAGCCGAATGTCTACGGATCGATTTTCCGCTTCGAGGGGCAGGCGAGCGTATTCGCCACCGAGGATGGTCCGTGCTATCGCTGCCTGTATCCCGAGCCACCACCGCCGGGACTGGTTCCGTCTTGCGCCGAAGGCGGAGTGCTGGGAATTCTTCCTGGACTTGTTGGCGTGATGCAGGCCACCGAAGTCATCAAGTTGATTCTCGGAGTGGGCGAGCCGCTGATCGGGCGCCTTTTGCTGGTCGACGCGCTGGGCATGAAGTTTCGCGAGCTGAAGCTGCGCAAGAATCCCGACTGCCCAGTTTGCGGCACGCATCCCACGGTCACGAAGCTGATAGACTACAACGAGTTTTGCGGCATTCGTGGGGAGGAAAAGCCTGTGGGCAGCGGAGTTCCTGAGATTCAAGTCGAAGAACTGAGGCGGCGCTTGGATGCGAAAGACGATCTTTTCGTGCTTGATGTCCGCGAGCCGCACGAATACCAGATCTGCAACATTGGCGGATACCTGATCCCGCTGAACGATCTGCCGAAGCGTGTGAACGAACTCGACTCCAGCCGCGAGATCGTCGTCCACTGCAAGATGGGCGGCCGCAGCGCGAAAGCGGTCGCGTTCCTCCATCAGGCCGGGTTTACCAAGGTCCACAACCTCGCCGGAGGGATTACCGCCTGGTCGGATCGCGTTGATCCGAAGGTGCCGAAGTACTGAACCGGATTCTAAGTTGGCGGTTGAAGGGGAGCGCCAAAGCGCTCCCTTTTTTGCGGCTACCAGCTATTGCAGAGCGGCAACCGACCATCGTCGGCTGTGATTCAGGACACTTGCAAATTTCCGTGAAACGGGGATAATTTCCGTTCCTCTTCCCCCGGGGAGGCCCTGTGCCATACTTCGTCACGCGCGCCCTGCGCTCTGCAACCGTAGTGTCCCTTCGCGGAGTGTCCGGATGTTTCATGTATTTACTGCTTGCGATCCTGGTGGGTTGGGGTGGCTTCGTGCATGCCCAGAACCCCGCGCCGGGGCCGAACTCTGATCCCACTTACCAGGCTCTGCGCAATTTAACCCTGAGCGGTGACTCGGTAAGCGTCAGCAATGTCGAGCTGAAGCGCGAGGCGGGCACGTTCCACTTGCGCTCGGGCACGGTATGTTTTGTGGCCGCGGTGAATGGCAAGGTGACCGGTGCCGTCTTCACTGGGGACGGGAATTTTATTCTCGTCCCGCCCGAATCCGAGCGGCGCATGTTGAAGTTGCTGACCAAGGAAGATGAGTTCAGTGAGAACTTCTCGCAGATGGTGCTGCGGTTTACCGATTCTTCTTACGATGAATTGAAAAAGGCCGGAACTTCGGGAGGAGGATGCGATGCCGGACCTCTGAAAGACAGCCAGCACACCATGCGGCACAAGCTGAAAGGCAATCTCGATGCGCGCATCCTCGAGGACGTTCTGAGCCCTTCGCCGGGCGGATTGTTTGTCGCGTTCATTCACGGCAAACGCTACAACGGTCAGGAACTCTACTCGATTGATCCGCATGAGGGACGCGATCAGGTCAGCTTCATGACCTACGACGAAAACAAGCTTGGTGAGTGGGCTTCGTTCCCAATGTCGGAGCGCAAGCCAGGTACGATCGGCCATCCCATCCGAATTGATCACCAGCAACTGGAGACAACCCTGGAGAAGAATGCGAATCTGATTGGGCGGGCCAAGACTGATTTCACGGCACAACTGGAAGGAGTGCGGGTCGTGCCGTTCAATCTTTTTCGTACTCTGAGAGTGCGGAACGTGAAATCTCAGGACGGCCAGCCCCTGGCATTTATCCAGGAAGACAAGAACGACGATGCAGATTTCTCAGTCGTCCTCCCCAAGGCGCTGGCTGCGGGAGAGCATTACACCGTAACAACCGAGTATGAAGGCAAGGAGGCGGTGACAAATGAAGGCGCCGGGAACTACTTTCCAGTGGCGCGCATGAACTGGTACCCGAACAATCCCGGAGGCAGCTTCGGAGAGTATGCCAGCTATGACATGACGTTCCGCATTCCCAAAGGAATGCAAATCGCCGCTACCGGAATTCGACTCAGCGATAGTAATGAGGGCGGCCAGAATGTCACAACGTGGAAAAGCGAGGCGCCCCAGACCGTGGCGGGTTTCAGTTACGGCCGCTTCAAAATCGAGGAGGGAAAGCTCGAGAAACCGCAATATCTGATTCAGTCCTACGCGAACCAAGAGTCGCCAGACTGGGTGAACGGTCTGCAACATGCTACATCGGGTGACGATTTGCCCACGATGGGGGCCATCAATCGGAATTTGCGCTGGGTACGATGAGCACGACCGGATTAAACAAGAAAGCGCTCGCCGAGGGCCAACTAGCGGTACAACTCTATTCGGAGTACTTCGGACCATCGATGTTCACGCACATGCAACTGACGCAGCAAACGGCGTGCAACTTCGGGCAGTCGTGGCCAGAACTCGTGTGGATTCCGATTTGTTACTACTTCGACACAACGGTGCGGCACCAGTTGGGAATGGACTGGGGAGACAGGGGGTACTGGAAAGTTGTAACGCCGCACGAGGTCGCGCACCAGTGGTGGGGACACACCGTGGGATTCAGTTCATACCGCGATCAGTGGATGAGTGAAGGCTTTTCCGACATGTCGGCGTCTCTGTACCTGACGCTTGTGGAGAAGAATCCGAAGAAGTTCCTCACCTTTTGGAACGATGAGCGAGAGTTACTGCTGGAGAAGAACGCGCAAGGGTTCCGGGCGATCGACGCCGGTTCGCTCACCACAGGATATCGCGCAAACAATTCGCGAACGGGATTCGATATAACACGCCGCCTGATCTATCCCAAGGGCGCCTATGTGTTGCACATGATTCGCATGATGATGCACGACCGACAGAAGGGCGACCAGCTGTTCAAAGAAACCATGCAGGATTTCGTGAAAACCTACACCGGCAAGGCGGCCACGACCGAAGACTTCAAGGCCATGGTCGAGAAACATATGAGTCCGGAGATGGACCTGGAAGGCAATCACCGCATGGACTGGTTCTTCAACGAATACGTCTACGGAACACAACTACCCAGCTACGGCGTCAGTTCTGCGTTTGACGTTGGAGCGGATGGGGACGTGGTGATGAGCCTGAAGGTAACCCAGTCGGGGGTCGACGATCATTTCCGCATGTTGGTGCCTGTCTACGTGGAGTTGGCGGATGGGAATATCGTCTTTCTGGGGCGCGCACGCATCTCGGGAAACAGTTCCATTGACCAGAAGATTCCGCTCAAGGGGCTCAAGGTGAAACCGCGCCGAGCTGTTGTCAATTACTACGACGATGTGCTGGCTTCGTCGAACTAGCGTGAGAAGTTGGTGAAAAAAGGGAGCACACGAGTGCTCCCTCTATTTTTCTACACAGCGGAATCTACTTGCTGGATCCGGCCTGCATGCCATCGCTGGCCTCGCCGAGTTCGAGGGCGAATTTCTTGCCTTGGAAACGAGCTCCGGCGAGAGTTGTAGTCCCGTCGGTATTCTGTTTCAGCAGGGCGGCGTCATTCGCAGAGGATTGGTTTAGGTCGACGACCTTTGCCGGAACCTTGGCGATCACTTTCTTTCCCTGGACAATGCTGACTTCGACGTTGGGGCCGCTGCCATCCCACAGGAGCTTATACTCGCCGGCTTTGAGACTGGTTCCATTGATGCTGGTTGGATTGTTCAAGGTCAGGTTTGCCTTGCTGGCGGCAAACGCGCTGGAGGCCAGCGTCAAAGCCAACCCCACTACCAAACTCTTCGTAACGGTCGCGAACTTCATAGCAGCTCCTTTTTCTTTCCCGAAAGATCGGAATTGGTTAGGGGCGGCCCGGTTCACGAACAACGCGAGAAAACACTTGTGTTTCGCCGCGAATCGCCTACAATGCTGCCGCCGGGGTTGAGCGCAAAGGCCACAAAGCCTGCGCCTCCGCTTTGGGGGTTTTCTCACCTGGGCCGCCAAACCGAGTGTGAGAGAATCCCCAGACCCCGCAATCGATGTTGAATCTATTTGGGCCAGATCACCCCTGCTGGCCGTCTACTCGCTCCCGGGAATTACGAACTTCCCGTCTTCGAAGTTCCCTTCGCTGAAGCTTTCCTGCTGCTTTTATTGGACGATGTGTAAGTGCTTCGGGTAGCAAAACTTTGAGTGCATTCCACAAGAGTGGAATGGAACAGGCACGTCATGTTTTGTGAGGGAAAACGGCGCGGGCCGCTGGATGCGGCCCGTAAAAGACAAATCTAGGAATATCGATGAACTGCGGACAGTCGCGCAGAAAGGTTAGTGGTGGAAACGAGGAGAGGCCTGCGTTCAACAAACTCAACCGCGGTAAAGGCATTTTGCTTTTCTCAGCGCTCTCTGCGGTCTAGCCTCTGTTTTCCCCAGCCTGGCCAAAATCCCAAAACGCAGAGGCCGCCGAGAACCCCCGCCGAGTTCGCGGAGAAAAGCTATCTGCCGACACGGTTCACCTTCTGCCAACAACGCAACCGCCTGGACCTAGCAACGAAATCTATGCGTCAGGCCGCTAGTCTGCGTCGTCGTGCTGACGCTCAACTGACCAGATGTTTGCTTGATTTTTTTCGAAGGGGTACACATGCACCATCCAGTTAAAGATCACAAGGCGGAACGTTCCTCCCGCGGCGTCGCACGCTTCTGGCGTGGTGATCGATTGGTTACAGAAGTAATTGGGCTTTGATCAGCTTTTGCGTTTGTAGTGGATGGGCCAGTTCACTTGCCAGGTTTTTCCCCCGTCGCGGGATGCTTCCCAGCTCCAGTCCAGTTCGTTCGCGCTGATGTTCTTCCACACCATGCGCTGCAGAATCTTCGCGCCGTTGCGAACGGCTTCCCGCTGCAGGATCATCTGCCCATCCTTAAACTCACCGGAGAAATCCAGATAGCCGCCTTCATTGTCGACCCACGTCTGCTTCCACAAACCGGAGTTGGCCTCGAAGGTGGAGACGCTGGTGCCGCGCAGGTGTATCGAATCGCCGCCTGAGAAGTTCTCCTGCACCACGCAGCCGTCCATGATGCGCTTGATGCTGTTGGTGCCGTGTCCGGTTTCGCCGGGCTTCTCTCCGGGCCACGTCAGTTCCCATTCGCCGACCCAGAAATCGAACTGTTTCTGTTGTGCCACAGCGCACGGGTTTCGCGGGGGAGTGGATGTCTGTTGAGCGGACAGCAGCGGGAGAGCAACCACGGCGAGAGAAAAGACGGTGAGCATTCGGATCATAAGTCGCCCCAGCATCAGACGCGGTGCCCGGACAAAGGTTAGTCCATTGGCGGCGCCAAGGCCTTTCTGGTACACCTTACTGCTTGACCCTCGAAACCATCATCTTCCTATTCGTGGCCGGAGCCCTTGGTGGAGCGCTGAACTCCGTGGCTGGCGGCGGCAGCTTCATCGCATTCCCCGCGCTTTTGTTCAGCGGCGTGCCTCCCATCCCGGCGAATGCCACCAACACGATTGCGCTGTGGACGGGCACCGCAGCCAGTGGAGGTGCGTATCGCAAGCATCTGGATGTTCCACGTCGTGTGCTGATTCCGCTGCTGGCCGCAAGCCTGACGGGTGGAGTGGCCGGCGCATGTCTCCTGCTCAAGACTCCCGCTCATACCTTCATGCGAGTGCTCCCGTGGCTCACGCTGGGCGCGACTCTGTTATTTGCTTTTGGAAAAAAGATCGCGGGAGGAAGGAGATCCGTCATCGAGCACGAGACCAGCAGGCTTGCGCTGGCTGGAGCAACTTTGTTCCAGCTATGCGTTGGGGTTTACGGAGGCTACTTCGGGGGCGGCATGGGGATCGTCATGCTGGCGATGCTGGCCGCCTTAGGCATGACGAATATCCACGCGATGAACGCGCTCAAGAGCGTGATGGGTTCGGTGATCAATGGAGTTGCCGTGGTGACATTTATCATCGCTGGCGCCATCTACTGGAGACACGGCATTGTGATGATCCTCGGCGGAATCGCCGGCGGATACATGGGTGCGCACTACGCACAGAAAATGCCCCAGGTCTGGATTCGCTGGTTTGTGGTGCTGGTCGGAGCGGGCATGACGGTGTATTTTTTCTGGAAGTCGTATTGAAAAGCAGGGATTAGGGGTCAGGGGCTAGGGGTTTAGTGAACTGAACCTGACAAGTATTTGCTGACCCTGGCCCCTGATCCCTGTCTTACTGGAGTGGTGCTGAAACGTGCTCATGCACGATCAGCCACTTGCCGTCTTCGTTTTCGAAGACGACGGTCCAGCGAAAGTTGCCCATCTCGACTTTTCCCGCCTTGTTGGTCATTTCTTCCTTCACCGTGGCCGTGGCCCAGACCAGGTCTCCGTGAGGATGGGTTGCGGCATCGTCATTGACGGTGAACTTTGCGCTCTTGTATCCGGCGAGCACTCCTTTCACACCCTTCTCATATTCTTCCCAGCTGGCGTACTTCAGCGGGGCGATATCGAAAAAGGTATGCGGGCCAGTGGCATAGAACTTTGCGGTATTCGCAGGATCCAAGGTTGACCAACCATCCCAGATCTTTTGCAGGTAGGCTTTATCGGGAGCGGGCCCGGCAGAAGCCTTCTTTGCAGCTGGCTTCTTGGCTTGCGAGGCGGCCGACAAAGTGATCACGAACAGGCACAGCGAAACGGTGAGAAAACGCTTCAGCATTTCTTCCTCCGAGAATTCGGCGGAATTCTCGCACAAACAACTTACGGTCTCAAGCGGGACGATGTTGCTGACGGATTGATCGCATCTTTCCTCCGGGAATTGCCGGATGGTAGGCTGAAGTCATTGTGACCCAAACCCCTGACGATCTAATCCGACTGGGTTATCAGGCTCGAAGAGAAAAACGGCTCGCGGATGCGAAGCGTATCTTCCTCGAATCGGTTGAATTGTGCCGTGAAGCCGCCAATCAATCCTTGCTCGCTGGCTCACTGGTCGGCCTGGGACAGATCGAGCGTGACTTGAAGGACACTCGCGCCGCGCTTCAGCACTACAGCGAGGCTGTCGGGATTTGTCGAACTGAGAACAATCCGCTACGCTTGGCCCACACGATCCGGCATCTGGCGGACATTCTTCGCGAGGATGGTGCTCTCGAAGGGGCAAGACCTCACTACGAGGAAGCGCTAAGGATCTACCGCCAAGAGCCCGACGCGCCTCCACTGGACATGGCCAACGCGATTCGCGGATTTGCGCTGCTCAGAGAAGGTGCCGGTGAATCGAAGGAGGCGTCCGATCTGTGGAGAGAAGCGCGAGCGTTGTACGACGCTGTGAATGTGAAGGCCGGAATCGAGGAGAGTAATCTACAGATTGCCCGGCTAACGGCAAGGTAGTCCGCGGCGGAGCGTCGCGATTCGGTGCATCCCATTGATTGGTTCTGTTTTTGCCCTGCTGGCGCCACCCGATACGTATTGTTTGACCGATTTCCACAACGCACGATAAAATAGTGAAGTTTGACTGTACTCGCCGACCCGTTCTGGGGACGCCTGCCTTGGCTGCTGAAGCGCCGGGGCGGAAACACAGCAAGCAGAGGAATCAGCTAGCCCCCCGGCAGCGCTGGTGTGCGCCCCAGGGGATGGGCATTGTAAGTCAGTTTTCGGGCGTCGTTCGCGGGCTGATTTCACACGACATTTGACGGAGGCAGACGTATGTACGCGGTTATCCGCGCCGGTGGAAAGCAGTACCGGGTGGCGCCCGGCGATGTGATTCGAGTCGAGAAACTTAACGGGACCGACGGTCAGGTTGAGTTTCCAGTGGTGGCGGTTTCCGGCGAAGAAGGACAGGTCGGCAACCAGTCGGATGCGCGCGTTGTCGGCGAAGTCGTCGGCGAAGGCCGCGGAGCAAAAGTTCTCGTCTTCCACTACAAACGCAAGAAGCAGTACAAGAAACTTCGCGGACACCGGCAGGCGTTCACGTCGGTTCGCATCGCCGAGATTGCGTTCGGCGGACAGAGCTTCAAGGCTCCGGAGTTGCCGAAGAAAGAAGCGAAGCCGAAGAAGGTGAAGGCAGTAGAGGCAGAAGATCACGAGGCCGCGCCGAAGGCGAAAGCCAAGAAAAAGGCGGCCCCCAAGAAGGCTGCGAAGAAAGCGGCGAAGAAGAAATAGTTACAGCTGCGAGGGCAAGTTGCCCTCGCGACAGCCGGCGGGACGCCGGCGCTACGGAGAATGTTATGGCGCACAAAAAAGGACAAGGCACTTCACGAAACGGCCGCGATTCGAATTCGCAGCGGCTTGGATTCAAGGCATTCGGCGGGCAGCTTGTGCCAGGCGGAACCATCATCGTCCGGCAGCGCGGCACGCGCGTAAAACCCGGGCTCAATGTCGGCCGCGGCAAAGACGACACCCTGTTTGCCAAGATCACCGGCCGGATCAAGTTCATGGACAAGGGATCCATGGGCAAGTTCGTGATGGTCGAGCCTGTCGAAGCGAAGTAGGGTTTTCTCGCGGGCAGTGCCCGCTCCATACTGCCTCGTCTTCGGGACGAGGCATTTTCTTTTGGTCGTTGGTCGACCTCTCATTCACGTCGACGATTAGGCTCGCGACCAACGACCAAAGACTGACGACCGCAATGTTCATCGACGAAGCCAAAATTCGAGTCAAGGCCGGCGACGGTGGCAACGGCTGCATGGCCTTCCGAAGGGAGAAGTTTGTGCCTCGTGGGGGGCCCTCCGGCGGTGATGGCGGCAAGGGCGGGGACATCGTCATGGAGTCCAGCGAGCGCCACAACACGCTCGTGCATTTCCGTTTCAATCCTGAGCACACTGCCGAGCGCGGCCGGCACGGCGAAGGCTCGAACCGGACAGGGCGCGAAGGTGGAGACGTAGTTCTCAAGGTTCCTGTTGGCACGATCGTCTACGACGATGAGACTGGCGAGAAAGCGTTCGAGTTCACCCAGGCCGATCAGCGCTTCGTCATCGCGCGCGGAGGCCGGGGAGGGCGCGGGAATGCACGCTTTGCCACCTCCGTGCATCAGGCGCCGCGCGAGCACGAGGCTGGCAGGCCGGGGGAAGAGCATACCTATCGCCTCGAATTGAAGTTGCTCGCCGATGTGGGGCTCGTGGGTTATCCGAACGTCGGCAAGTCCACGTTGATCTCGCGTATTTCCTCGGCAAGACCCAAGATCGCGGATTATCCGTTCACTACGCTCGAACCGAATCTCGGGGTAGTCGCTGTCGGCGACGCGAGAGACGAGATCAGCTTTGTGGTTGCCGATATCCCCGGCCTGATTGAGGGCGCGCATACTGGCGCCGGACTGGGCACGCAGTTCTTGCGGCACATCGAGCGCACAAGGCTTCTGGTTCATCTGGTGGATGTCTCGGACGCGAGCGGGCGCGATGATGTGACGAAAGATGTCGAAGTGATCCTCGGCGAACTGGCCAGCTTCGGCGCCCATCTCGAAGACAAGCCGATGATCATGGTCGCGTCAAAGATTGATGTCGTGAACAAAGACAAATTGGCGGCGCTCAAGAAGTATGCCAAGAAAAAGAAGCTGAAGCTCTACGAGATCTCGGCGGTGACAGGGAAGGGCATTGAGGAGCTAAAGTATGCGATCGCCGATGAAGTCCAGAAATTGCGGGAACGTGAAGCGGATGGCGCGGTGCAAGAGAGGAAGTCTGGATAAGGTTCGGCGGCAGACGTAGAATTAATGACCTCTGCTAATCCGGCAGGTCGATTGGTGAGCTCTCTGAAACACCAACTTCGCGACGGGATGGTTTCATGAGCTTTCGCACGGCTAACATTGGAGATCAGACGTCTGCACCCACCAGTGAAAGCCGCGATTTGCGCAAGCGCGGCAAGTACGACTCGGAAGAGTTCGCCCGTGCTCAGCAAGTTGCTCACGCACGACTTTATCCATCTATCTTCGCCAGCAACTACCTGGTATTAAGGAACAGAAGGCTGCACATGCGGCAGTTCTTCGCTAAGATGAACAGCGTGGGTAGAGTCCTAGACGTGGGGGCGCAGTATTGTCCGTACTACCCGTTGTTTAGGGATAAGTGCGAGTCGTACACTTCGCTGGATCTGGTAGACACGCCAATTGTCGATGTTGTGTGTAACGCCGAGCAGATAGAATTGGAAGATAATTCGTTCGACTTAGTCTTGTGCACACAGGTATTGGAACACGTACAAAACCCAGGGCGTGTTGTGGATGAATGCTATCGTGTTCTGAAGCCAGGCGGAATTCTGATCGCGACGGCCCCCTCGATATTTCCGGAGCATGGATATCCGGCCGATAACTGGCGTTTTATGCCGGATGGGTTCCGACACCTGCTGCGGGCGTTCTCCCACGTGGAAGTGCTGGGGGAATTGGATTTTGCGGAATCGCTAGCCAGCGTCAACTGTTACTACGGCCAGGTTGTGACCGGCCGAATGGGAAAGCTCGGTGAGGCGATCAATCCGATCTGGCATTTTGCGACGAACGTTTGTGGGAGACTGTTGAGCATGGCGATACATGGGCTCACTCGCAATAATTTCTCGTCGTTCACCATGAATCTTTGGGCGGAGGCCCGAAAATGAAAAGGCGGCCTGTGCAGGCCGCCTCTCCCAGATCGAACTTACCCACAAAACCCAGCGATCAGTTTACGCCCTCGGTAAAGGGCCGTGCTGGAAGTGATACTGCAGAATCCGTGCGGCCAGTGCCGGACTGACTGATTCGCCCTTCCCCTCGACGGTGCGCACGACTTCTCCGCGGCACACGACTTCGGTGCCAGCGAGGCCGGCGATTTCGGCGGGCAATACCAGGTTAATTTCCAACTGAGAATTCGGCTGTAGTACGTCGTCGCTCTGGAAGAGCAATCCAGAACGGCTGATGTTCTCGGTTGTGCCTACATGCCACTGCGTTTCGCCGAGCCGGCGATACCGTAACGGCAAGTGAAGGTGGAATCGTTGCGCGCGAGCTGGCGGAGCGTGCCGGGCCCGCGGGGTGGCTTGGGGTTCAGCAGATTGTACGGACATAACGACCTCCGGGGGAGTTGGAGTTGCATCGAGCACTTCGCGCACCTTGCTCTTCAGATCGCGAAGGTTAAAAGGTTTCTGGAGCAGGCGAACACCGGCATCCAGCGTGCCATCTTGCCCGATCACGTTTTCGGTGTAACCGGACATGTACAGCACTTTCACGTTGGGGCGAATTTCAGAAATGCGCTGCGCGAGCTCGCGGCCATTCATGCCGGGCATGATGACGTCGGTCAACAGCAGGTGAATGGTTCCGTCATGAGCGACCGCGATCTGCATGGCGACGGCGCCATCTGCGGCCTCGATGACCCTGTAGCCCTGCTTCTCGAGATACTGGCGCGCGAGGTAGCGCAGGTTGGCTTCGTCTTCGACTAGCAAAATTGTTTCTGTCCCGGGCTCAACCTTCTGGAATTGAGCGGGTGGCGTCACGGCATGCATCGCTGGCTCTTCGACCGACGGCACACGCGGCAGGTAGATTTTGAAAGTGGTGCCGCGACCCAGTTCGCTATAAACCCAGATGTATCCGCCGCTCTGCTTGACGATTCCGTACACCGTTGAAAGTCCCAGGCCGGTTCCCTTCGTCCCCTTGGTGGTGAAAAACGGTTCGAAGATGTGCGACTGGGTTTCAGCATCCATGCCCGCGCCAGTGTCGCTGATCGAGACCATGACGTAGTCTCCGGCGTGGAGAGGCGCGTGCACCCGGGCATATTCCTCGTCGAGGGTGATGTTCGCGGTCTCGATGGTGAGCTTGCCGCCGGAGGGCATGGCATCGCGGGCGTTGACGGCCAGGTTCATGATGACCTGTTCGATCTGCCCGGCATCGGCGCGGACTGACCAGAGGCTCTTCCCCGGGGTCATGACCAAGTCGATATCCTCACCGATCATGCGGGTGAGCATCTTGAGGTTCTCGGTGGCGATGTCGTTGAGGTTGACGATTCTGGGAGCCAACATCTGCTTTCGACTGAACGCCAGCAACTGGCGAGTCAACGACGAGGCACGCTCCGAGGCGCTGGCGATTTCCTGTGCCGGGCCGCGCAGATGAGGCTCGCCGCCGAGACGCTCGAGAAGAAATTCCGAGTACCCGGAGATCACCATCAATAGGTTGTTGAAGTCATGGGCAATGCCCCCGGCAAGGCGCCCAACGGCTTCCATCTTCTGCGACTGCCGAAGTTGCTGTTCCAGCACGCGGCGTTCGGTGACGTCTTCGGCGAAGATCTCGAACACCACATCGTCTTTGCGGCCGTTGGTGACGGCGCGGCCTGAAACCCGCACCACGGTCGTACCCGTCTTGCGCTTCCATTCCGCAGTCAACCCCTGGAAGGGAGCGGAGGAGCGCAGGTAATCGGCGAGGTCGAACCACTGCTCGCTATCGGCGTATAGGCTGAAAATGTGCTGGCCGATCACATCGTTGGCAGAAGTCAGGCCGAGCAGTTCGAGGAATGCGGGATTGGCGTCGAGGATCTTTCCCGTGGCATCGCAGCTGCAGATGCCATACGGCGCGTTCGTCACCAGGGAACGGAAGTTCGCTTCGGAGCGGCGAAGATTTTCCTGGGCGGCGCGCAGAGCGGCGTTCAGCCAGCAGATCAGCATCGCCACAAAGAAGAACAGAGACAAGCGAAGGATGGCCGTTCGCAACTGGGCAGGCGTATGGTCGCCAACCAGCGTGAAGTAGGCACTTACAGTCAGAGCGAATGCGGTAGCGACAACCCCGGGCTTCCAGCCGCCGTACCAGGCGCTTACCATGACGGCGACGCCGAACAGGGCGAGGCGGCTTTCCGAGACATCGGCCAAGAGGACCGTGGGGATCAGCGCCAAGGCGGTGCTGAGCACAGCTACCCCATAGCGCAGGATGGGTGCGCGAGCAGCCGGAATGCGGAGTAAGGGGAGGGTTACTCGCATATAACGCTCATCCTAGTACCTAATTGGAAAACAGGATAGTTACAGGAGTTCATCTTGATATGGCGAGAGGACACGGGCAGCGAGTCCACTGGCCAACAGGACACGGTCTCGGTGCAGGTAACCCCAGTTTATGGGGCTTGCAAGGACAGGTCAGAATCTGCACACTAGAAGTCGTCTCGCACACCGCGCTTGCCGAATACAAACGCGTCCCCCAGGGGCTGAAGCCCGATGTCTTTTCGGCTTTGGACGGCGCGGCTAGAAGCCGCGCCCTTTCAAACCTGTTTACGAGACAAGTACTACACTCGTGGAGGATGTGGGCTCTTCGTCGCTATGAACATCGGACTATTCGGAGGAACATTCGATCCCGTGCATCGTGGGCATGTGGCGCTGGCACGGGCCGCGATGGAGCGTTGCAAGCTGCACCGGATCTACTTCGTTCCAGCAAATAGTCCCCCGCACAAACAGAAACAACCCCTCACACTGTTCGTTCACCGCTTTGCCATGCTGACGTTGGCCACCGCGAACGAGAAAGCGTTTTTACCCTCGCTATTGGAAGCGCCTGAAGAGGGCGAGAGCAGGAAGAAAGATAAGCCGAACTACAGCATTGATACGGTGCGGCGCCTGAAGCAGTCATTCAAGAGCAGTGACCGGCTGTTTTTGTTGATTGGAATGGATGCATTTGCAGAGATTGCCAATTGGCATCAGGCGGAAGCACTGTTTCGAGAGTGCGCGTTCATCGTGGCGGGACGTCCGGGATATTCTTTGGCGGATGTGGCCAACGCCTTGCCGGAAAGGTTGCGGCCACGACCAGAAGTCACGAAGCCATTTCAGAAACAGATTGCGACGGGAGACCTGGTTTTACCTGGGGTGAGCATTCATTTGCTGGAGGACCTGCATCAACCGGCGTCGGCGACGGCGATCCGCCAAGCGGCGAGCGCGGGCAAGCCTCTGGGACGGTTTGTGGACCCGGCCGTCGGGGAGTACATCAAGAAGATGGGTCTCTATAAATAGTCCGTAACTGGAGGGCGAGAACGCTTCCCAGCAGTTATGATGGTTACAGACTTTCCACCTCGCTTAGGCGATAAGTCAAACAATCAAGGGCAGGCGCCCCCAACCGCCGGAATACTCTATTCAGGAGATTTTATGGCTCAAAACCACTACGTCACGAAGACCAAGCGTCGCAATAAAAGCGGCAAGAGGAAGGATCCCTCGGCGGCAACCATGGCGAAACTGCGTGAGCGTGCAGCCGCAGAAGCCAAGAAGTCCGGTCAGTAATAGCGACCCGCTCGCGAGAACTAGCTCGATTACAATTGAAGTTCAACGAACGACTACCGTCCAACGACCGATAGCGAATGAAGAAGAACGAAACGAAGAAACAAGTCACCGCTGCCATTCAAGCTTGCCTCGAAAAAAAGGCTGAAGAACTCAGCATCCTCGAAATGGAAAAGGGGTCGGGAGCGTTTACCGACTACTTTGTCTTGTGCAGCGGGACCAACCCGCGGCAGGTGCAGGCCATTGCCGATGAAGTCGAACTGCAGTTGAAGAAGACAGGTCTGCGGCCGACGCACGTCGAGGGGTACAACCAGGCTGAATGGGTGCTGATCGATTACGTCGATTTCGTAGTGCACGTATTCTCCGAGAAGGCGCGAAAGTTTTACGATCTGGAGCGGCTTTGGAAGTCTGCAAGGCGGCTAGAACCTTCCGACCTGAAGGCGGCGCCCCGGCCACGGAAAGCCGCGACCAAAACGGCTTCGAAGAAGAAGAGAAGAGTGAAGGCCTGATTGGTTTCAGTTCCCAGTTCCCAGTTCTCAGTTTGTCGGTACGGCTAGGAACATTCCACTTCGAACTTTGCATAGAGAAATATTCCAGCGCCTTTATTTTGTCTATGACCTCCAGACCCTAGGCCCGGCCGAGGAGGTATGGGAGTACGCGCGATCGGTGAGCGTTCCTTTTCGGCCGATGCTGGAGCGCGTCCCAGCCGATTTCTGGCCGCAAATTCACACCGAAGTGCACGAGGCTGTCAACCGCTACTGGGACGGTCAGAAGATCGCTTTCGGGGCATCGGTAGTATTGGCTTCTGGAAGGAAACAGGGTTCGTGAAGATCAAGGTCGCATGGATCGGCAAGACGAAGGAACCTGCGATCGCTTCCCTCACGGACGAGTATCTCAAGCGGATTTCACGCTACGCGCAAGTGGAAGGAGTCACCTTGCGTGACGAGGTCGACCTGCTAGCCAAATTCGGAAAGGAAGCGAAGACCGCAAGTAAATCCACCTTGGTGCTGATGGATTCGCGGGGGAAGGAATTCTCGTCGGAGCAGTTCGCGAAGTTTCTGGGAGACTATCAGGACCGTAATCCTCTGCCGCTGGTATTCGTAATCGGGGGCGCAGACGGCTTTTCCGCAGAAGCAAGGTCCGCGGCGGCAAATGTGATCTCACTGGGCAAGATGACGCTGGCGCACGAGCTGGCGCGCGTGGTCTTGCTGGAGCAGGTGTACCGGGCCTTTACGATCTTGAAGGGACATCCGTATCATTCGGGGCATTGAGTACAGGTGATGTTTCAGATTGCAATTCTGGCGTTAGGTTCCACTGGAGGATTCTGCATATGAAAAGTGTTGTTGCGGCTCTGATTGTGTTGCTGTCATTTCCCGACTCGTTTGCGCAAAGCCCGAAGCCCGTCACGTTACGAAGCATCTTGTTGGAGCAATTGCATACAACCCATGACCAGAAAGACTGGTTCGTGCCCATCGATGTGGTGGTGGACGGTCTTACGGCCGAGCAGGCCACTTGGCAGGATGGCAAAGGGAATCATTCGGTGGGACAGTTGACCTATCATCTGCTGTTCTGGAATCAGCGCGAGCTGGAGAAGTTCAAGGGCGAGCCGGAAAAGAAGTTCAGCGGGAACAACGACGAAACCTTCAATGACTTTGACACCAAGAAGTGGAACGATACCGTCAACCAACTCAACCAGGTAATGAGCGAGCTAGAGAAGTTCGTGGAGTCCGCGGACGAGCAGAAGCTGCAGAAATGGGCTCCGGAGATTGCTCGCATCGGTACCCACAATGCGTATCATGTCGGGCAGATTGTGTTTGTTCGCAAGGAACAGGGCTCGTGGAATCCGGAGAAAGGCGTTAAGTAGGCGCCGTCCATCTCGAATCTCTGGCACAGCTCTCTGGGTTCATTCGTCTGCCACAGGGGCACAGAGGAACACGGAGGAAAACGTCCTATTGGGTAACGGTCGCCTGGTAACTCACGGCGAGCCAGTGTCCGGTGCGGCGGACCCAGACTCTTGTGTAGCGATAGGGGCCGCTGAAGTCTTCTCCGAGTTGGTGACCCTTCACATCGGCGCGGGCGGTTACGACAGCCGTGTCGCCATAAACTCGCACAACCATGTCGGTGACATTGATCGTGTCATATTTCAGTTGGGCGCTCTTGCGGGCTGAGACGGTGTCTTGTTTGGTGGTGACCTGTCCCAGCGGAGTAATCGCAACGTAGTCTTCGGCGAGGGTTCTCTGCGAAAAGTCGGCATCGCGGCGGAGGCTAGCCTCGCGAGCCTGATGCTCCATATCGATAATTTGCCGGATGGATTCCTGGTCTCCCGTATCCATCGCCGGCTTGGGGCGAGCTGAGACACGCTGCGCGGCTACGGCGGGCAAGGACAGCAGGAGACAGAACAGAAACACCCAATACTTGTTGACTACCATGAGACCTCCGCGGTTTGCGAGGGGACAGAGATCCGCTGGACCGAGCTACGCAACTTTGGATGCAAGAGTTCCGTGGAAAAATTCTTGATTTGATAAATCATTTTGATATCCACTTGCCCGCGAACCTCGCATCCCTTCGTTCCGAGTTGCTTCTCACAATGACAGACTGAACCGAGCGGCGATCTGTTCATCTTTCAGGCGTTGTGAAGCCCCATTTTGTATAACTTGGTGCAAGCTCTCTTCCAGCCAGCAACAGTGCTAACTGGTTGAGAATGAATGCGAAGGCGCCGGTAGCCTTCACCAATCTGTCCACTCCCGTGGTGGAGTGTCCGGTAGTGGACATGGGAGTCCCGAGTCAGACCGTCGACAAACTGAGAAGTCAATCCCGCGCAGGGCCGAGATCGATCTAGTAGAATCACCTGCGAGACATCCATGGCGGACGTTCGTCGAGGTCTCATCATCGTCAACACGGGACCCGGCAAGGGCAAGACCACCGCCGCCATGGGTACAGCGCTGCGTGCCGTCGGGCAGGGACTGCGTGTGCTGATGCTGCAATTCCTGAAGGGCTCCTGGCACTACGGCGAACTCGATGCCGTGCAGGCGTTCGGCGACAAGTTCGTCATGAAGCAGATGGGTCGCGGCTTCGTGAAGGTGGGAGCCGAGAAGCCCGATCCGGAAGACGTGCGCTTGGTGGAAGAAGCCTGGGCTGAGGCGGACAAGGCGATTCAGTCGGGCGAATGGGATCTGGTGGTGCTCGACGAGATCAACTACGCCATCAGTTACGGCATGCTCGATCCGGCCAGAGTGGTGGACAGTCTTCGGAAGAAACCCGAGTTGGTGCATGTGATCTTGACGGGCCGCAATGCGCACCCGACAATTATCGAGATTGCTGATACGGTTACGGAGATGCGCCAGGTGAAGCATGCCTACGAGAAGGGCGTGATGGCGCAGAGAGGAATCGAATATTGATTGAGTAATTGGGAAATTTGGCAATTGGGCAATTGAAAATCCATGGTGTAACGGTTTTCAATTACACAATTACCAAATTACGCAATCACTCAATTTTTATCTTATGGCTTGGTTTAAGCGCGAATCTGGCGAACTGGATACCTCGGGCGAAAAGAAGGTCCGCACCGAAGGGTTGTGGGTGAAGTGTGAAAATTGCCGGCAGATCATATGGAAGAAGGATCTGGAGGAGAACATGAACGTCTGTCCGAAGTGCGACAAGCACTTCCGGATCGACGCTCGTACCCGGCTGGCCCAGTTGCTTGACGACAATCAGTACACCACAGTCGACGGGGATATTTCGTCGACTGACCCGCTCAAGTTCGTTGACTTGAAGCCTTATTCCTCGCGTTTGAAGCAGGCACAGCACGATACCGGGCTGAAGGACGCGGTGATCAATGCGCACGGCAAGCTGATGGGTCGCCCGGTGATTGCCAGCGTGATGGAATACTCGTTTATCGGCGGGAGCATGGGGGCTGTGGTCGGTGAGGCGATTACCCGTGCGGTGGAACGGGCAGCGGACACGCGCACGCCTTTGATCATCGTCTCGGCATCGGGCGGGGCGCGGATGATGGAGGGTGTGATCAGCCTGATGCAGCTGGCCAAGATATCGGCTGCTCTGGCTCGGTTGGATAAAACCGGAGTCCCTTACATTTCCCTTCTAACCGATCCTACGACCGGTGGGGTGACCGCCTCGTTCGCGATGCTGGGGGACTTGAACATCGCCGAACCGGGGGCGCTGATCGGATTTGCTGGTCCTCGCGTGATCGAGCAGACGATCCGGCAGAAGCTTCCGCCGGGGTTCCAGCGGAGCGAGTTTCTTCTCCAGCATGGGATGCTGGATGCCGTTGTGCCACGCAAACAGCTCAAACCCTACATCGCGCGGGCACTGGATTTCATGGCGGCGTGAAGCGGGCGTCGGACCTCAGACCTCAGACCTCAGACCTCAGACCTCAGACCTCAGACCTCAGACCTCAGACCTCAGACCTCAGACCTCAGACCTCAGACCTCAGACCTCAGACCTCAGACCTCAGACCTCAGACCTCGGGGAAACCAGTTTGCTTTTTCTGCCCGACTCGTTTGCCTGCGCCGATTTTCGCTGCGAAGACGTCTGCTGTAATCTGATGATTCAAGCTAAGGTCCGAGGTCTGACGCCGGACGCCCGTCTTATGTCCTACGAAACTGCAGTGGCGAGCATGTTTGCGCTTGGGCACGAGCTGGCTCATATGCCGTCGCACAAGTTTGACTTGGCACACATGCGGGTGCTGCTACGGGCGTTGGAGCATCCGGAGTCGGCTTTCCCGAGCGTGCTTATTGCTGGCACGAACGGTAAGGGCTCGACAGCGGCGACGCTGTCGTCGATCTTGCACGCATCGGGCTTGAAGACTGCACTCTACACTTCGCCGCATCTCATACGGATCAACGAACGGATTTGCGTCAATGGGATCGAAATCGGTGATGACGACTTTGCCCGGCTGCATTGTGAGGTGGATCGCGTGGCCGAGCGGCTGATGAGCGACGGAGAGTTACCCTGGCATCCCAGCTTCTTCGAGATGATGACGGCGATTGCCTTCCTGCATTTTGCGCGGGAGAGAGTGGATATCGCGGTACTGGAGGTTGGGATGGGGGGGCGGCTTGATGCCACGAATGTGGTCGAGCCATTAGTGAGCGTGATCGCCGACATATCGCTCGACCATCAAAAGTTCCTTGGAAATACGGTCGGCGAGATTGCGCGGGAAAAAGCGGGAATCATTCGGGCGGGCGGCGTGGTTGTTACTCTCCCGCAACAGCCGGAAGCGAATGACGTCATCGGGAATACGATTCTTAACCTGGGAGCAGTCGGAGTCAGCGCGGTCCAATACGTGCCGCCGGTATCACCTGGGAGCACCGAGTCCCGAGTGGTGAGTACCGAGAACAACTCCTGCCGGTCATGTTATCCGCTGCAGGTGATGGGCAAGCAGATTCTGGTCGAATCGCCGCTGGTTGGGCGGCATCAATTACGGAACGTAGCTCTGGCGATTGCCGCGGCCGAGGAACTGAGCAAGAAGGGGCTGGCCGGGATTACTCCCGAGTCTATTGAACAAGGAATTCGCGAGACACGGTGGCCGGGGCGGTTTCAGGTTCTGCCAGCGGGAGGCGGTTGGCCGGAAATTGTGCTGGATGTGGCGCATAATCCGGCAGGAGCGTGGGCACTGCGCTCAGCCCTTTCGGAGCGTTATGACGACCGTCCGCTGATTTTTGTTTTCGGGGCGATGCGCGACAAGGCAATCTCAGAGATGGCGGAGATTTTGTTTCCGCTGGCAGTGCGCGTGATCGCCACGCGACCCGACAATCCAAGGGCGGCGTCCCCGGAGGAGATCCTGCAAGCAGGGAGCCGGACCGGCGCAGAGATCGAGGCGGTTTCGGAAGTAAGGGCGGCTCTCGAGCGGGCCCGGGGAAGCGCGGAGGCAGGAGAGTTGGTAGTGGTGACGGGTTCGATTTATCTGGTGGGTGAGGTGATAAGTCTCCTCCAGGCGGCGAGAGCTTAGGAGCGCTGGGCGGAATTTTTCCTTAGAATGGAAGCGTGCAGGAAGTGAATTCATCAGTCGATCAGGTCGGAAGCGAGCAGGTGGAACATGGTGGGCAGCAGGCCGTGACGATCACTCGTCCGCGACAGAGTCCACATGCGGTTCCGGGATGCAGCTACGGTTGGCTGAGCCGGCTGCGATCTTACCTGATCATCGATCCTTTGATTTGGCTGTACACGCTCGTGCTGGGAGTGCTGGCGCTCCCCGGTGGACTATTTGACCGGAGTGGGCGGAGGCTGCACTGGTTCTCTTACGCCTGGTCGTGGCTCATCATGAAGACGATCTTTTCGCCGGTCACGGTTACCGGACTGGACAAGATCGACACATCCAAGCCTCACGTGTATGCGGCCAATCATGCTTCCGCGCTCGATATTCCGGTGCTGTACGTAAATCTGCCATTTCAATTTCGCATCGCGTTCAAGAAAGAGCTGCTGGCATATCCGGTGGTGGGCTGGCAACTGAAGCGTTCCGGTCAAATCTGTATTGACCAGCAGAATCCTTCTCATTCGATCAGCAGCATTCGAGCTGGGCTCAAGGGACTGAAAGAGGGCTTGCCGCTGGTGATTTTTCCTGAGGGTGGCCGTACTCCCAGTGGCGAGATTAAGCCGTTCCTGCCGGGAGCATTTTTCCTGGCGATTAAGGCGCAGGTCGACATTGTGCCGGTGGCACTGGTGGGTACCTACGAACTGCTGCCTATGGACACGTATCACATCAAGTGCCGGCCGCTGGAGATGCGCGTGGGCGAGCCCATCTCGACCACCGGGTTGACGATGCGGGACTTGGAAGCGCTTTCGGCAAAAGTGCAGAAGGCGATGGAAGATTTGTATTACCGATCGAATTCCGGGCTCTAGAGCCATTCACGGAATGTGTGAGCCAAAATTTCTACGCTTTCCCGAGGCTGTCATTCCGAGCGAAGCGAGGAATCCCTACCTCCAGTAGTCGCTTTGGGTAGGGATGCTTCGGCTCCGAACGAGTTCGCTACGCGACCTCGTTCTGCGCTCAGCATGACACAGATGCTAACCTGGTTAATCAGGCTGCCTTTCGACTCTCATCACAGAGTTGTTGATAGTGCTCGCGGCCACGCCGATAGCCTCTGGTGAACGGTTCTTCCACGTCCTTGCCAGGATATCTCCGCTGGACGTCTTCCAAAGCTGCATTCATCTCGCCTGAAACCTGATCGAATTCCATCCAGCGGGTGCGGGCGTGCATGGCTGCCTGGAAGCCGAGACGGAAGAACTCTTCGTCCTCCCTGAAACTCCCACCAGACTTCGCGTAACGACTTTCCTCGGAACTGCGCAATCCTGTCCACCATTGTTCGCGGGCGGCATCAACCGACTCGGCCCCCGCTTGTTTCAAAACCTCGCGAACCGAGGAGGCAGAGGGTTCGTCATCGGCGAGAGCGATCAGCACGCTGCGCCCCTTCCGCAGCGCGTCTTCGTAGACGAAGATCTCGTCTTCGGGAAGGCCTTCGTAACTGGACTTCTCGATCTTGCCGCCTGCTGCTGCGCCGACGGTGGCTCCGGCTGCGCCTAAGACGGCGGCGCCGAGCAATCCGAGAGCGGTGATCGGACCAACGCCGGGGATCAACGCCATCAGAACAGAACCACCAGTGATTCCGACGCCCCCGCCAAGCAAAGCACCTATGGCGGCGCCCATGCCGGGTTGCTCGGATGAATCAATGGGAACCGTCTGAATTTCTTTGTCCATATGATCCTGGCTGCCGGGGGTCAGAACGGTGAGCTTATCCAAGTGGATACCGGCCCGCTTCAGTTGATCGTAGGCGAGTTCAGCGGCTGTTCGCGTATCGAATATTCCGGTGACCGATTCCATCTTTGTGCTCCTTGATGACAAGAAATCGCGACTTGGATGCCGGTAACGCTACTACCAGCCGCCAGGAAATTCAAGAATTCGATATTCTTTGCGGCGTAACCTTTTCCGGACGACCACCGTTTAAGCTTGTGTAAGGCCCAACCGCGGAGAACTTATTGAAGGCTCTGAAGAAAGAAGCGGACGAGCGGCTTCTAATCGAAGCTGCGCAGAAGGACCCCGCTCGCTTTGCGGATCTTTATGAGCTCAATTTTGAGCGCGTCTATGCCTATTGCGTGAAACGGGTACAGGACCGCACCGAATCGGAAGACCTTACGGCGGAAGTATTTCATCAGGCGCTGGCGAACTTAAAGCGCTTCGAGTGGAGAGGGATTCCGTTTGCCGCGTGGCTGTTCCGGATTGCCGCAAATCTGATCTCCGACCGCTGGCAGAGATCGGGCCGAGAGTTGGCGGATGACCAGGCGATCGAATCGGCACAGGTCAGTCCGAGGGAGATCGAGGAAGTGGAACGGCGGGCGACACTGTTCCGGCTGGTCGAGACTCTTCCGGCTGAACAGAAACGGGTAGTGATACTGAGATTCGTAGAACAGAAGAGCATCAAGGAAGTCGCCAGTGCAATTCGCAAGACTGAGGGGGCAGTGAAGCAGCTACAGTTCCGCGCGCTGAGCACGTTGAAGGCGCGCATGGAGGGTGCCGATGCCTAAGCGCTCTCTACATCCGGGAGGCGGCGACCAGAAAAAGATCGATCAGCTCAATCAGGCTGTCGAGAAGATGCTGGCGCGAAATGACGGGCGGGTCACGAAAGCGGGGACGGAGATCGAGCCACTGGTGCGCATCGCGGCGGACTTGCGCAATCTGCCGAGTGCGAGTTTCAAGGCACGATTGAAATCCGAATTAGGAGGCAAGAAACGTATGTCCACCGTTGCCGAGCCCGTAGCGTCCGTCCGCGTGACTGCATCACCAAGGTTAGCGTTCCGAGATCCTGCCAAAGCCATCGAGTTCTACCAGCGCACGTTGGGAGCAAAAGAGGCGTTCCGTTTCCAGGTTGGCGATAGCATTCCGCACGCCGAGCTGATGATCGGTGATTCGACCATTGATGTAGCTGGCGAATGGCCCGAGGGAGGCCGTTTCAGCGCCGAGACGCTGGGGCACTCGCCAATCTCGATTTCCGTAGAGGTCCCTGATGTGGACGCATTTGTGGAACATGCCGTGGCGGAAGGTATGACGCTGGTGCGTGCACCCAAAGATCAGTTCTACGGACACCGTGACGCTACCTTGCAGGACCCCTTCGGCTACACCTGGGCCGTGTACACCGTGAAAGAGGAAATGTCGGTGGAAGAGATGCACCGGCGAATGAAGGGAATGACCCACGGGCCTGAAGGCGGGAAGGTTGATGAAGCAAAAGGCGTCGATCCAGTTCGGCATGGCTTCCGCATGGTGACGCCGTATCTGGTCGCCGAAGATGGCCTTGCGCTTCTGGAGTTTGCCAAGAACGGCCTCGGGGCTGAGGAACTCATGCGAGCGGTGATGCCTAACGGGGTGCATGGTGAGGTGCGAATCGGAGATAGCACGGTGATGATGGGCGGCGGTATTGCTGGTAAGAAACTCGCCGGCCCGTTGCAGCCGGGTGCGCTTCACATCTACGTGGAAGATGCGGACGCAGTCACCGGGAAAGCTGTGGCGGCCGGAGCGACGCTTATTGATGAGCTTCGCGATCAGGAGTACGGGGAGCGTTCGAGCACTGTGAAAGACCCGGCCGGCAACTTTTGGTATATCGCGACGGCGAAGGGTGAAAGCTATGTCCCCAAAGGCCTGCACAGCGTGAATCCGTACCTGCACCCGCGGCGCGCCGAACCGCTGATCAGTTTCCTCAAGCGGGCGTTTGGTGCGGAGGAAGTGGCGAAGTACGCGTCGCCGGATGGCGTGGTACACCATGCCGTGATTCGCGTGGGAGATTCAGTTCTGGAGATGGGTGAAGCGCATGGGAAGTACGAGACCATGCCGGCCATGTTCTACCTCTATGTACCGAACATGGAGGATGTCTATCGCCAGGCTCTGGCATCTGGTGCCACGTCGTTCCAGGAGCCGACAGATCAGCCTTACGGAGATCGCACCGCCGCCGTGAGGGATGCGTTCGGCAACAAGTGGTACATCGCGACACACGTGAAGGACGTCAGCTAAAAGAAGAAAATAGGGAGGGCCGACCGGGCCCTCCCGTAATACCGCCTGAACGTTACTGTCTAGCTAGCCTTCCGACGCAGAGCCGCCGATTCCTCATCATCAGGGTCCGTTGAGTTGTCGACGTCGTCATCTGCGCGGCGGGGTTTGGGCTTCACCGCATCTTTCGCTTTGCCCCAGGCATTCTGGACCTTGCCTTCCGCTTGCTTCATGGTTCCCTTCGCCTGAGCGTCGGTGTCTCCGGTCCATTCACCAACTTGGCGTTCGACGCGACCGGCGATGTCTTTTACTTTTCCCTTGGTACGATCTTCATTCATGATTCCCTCCGATGAATTCAAGGGCAGGTTCACCCTTGTGTTTCGGACCCGACTAGCTTGCGCGTCAAACCACCGGACTTCTGCCCTGAATCACGCGGATCAGGACAACGATGATGGCGACGCAAGATGTGAATGAATCCTCCCAGCGTGTAGGAGCTGACCATTCCCAACAACCAAAGGATCAGAAGCAATACTGCAATTGTCCAAAGCATCGATCTGGCCCTCCGAATAGGCGAGTCACTGGCTTTCCGAGGCAGACTAACGGCACGCGGGAGCACGGGCCATCCGTGAAACGGAGTAAGCGGGCAGTTGGGTTTCCCTAATGATTAGTGAGGCGCGTACGTTTGACCCTCTGGAATCTACTCCCATAAACTGAAGGATTCAGGATCACTACAGGGTTCCCTTTATGGCAGACATTCATATCAAGTTCCCGGACGGAAGCGAAAGAGAATTTCCCAAGG
The DNA here is from genome assembly GCA_020073385.1 of Terriglobia bacterium. Classification (GTDB taxonomy): domain Bacteria; phylum Acidobacteriota; class Terriglobia; order Terriglobales; family Acidobacteriaceae; genus Sulfotelmatobacter. The sequence goes on from JAIQFH010000038.1 coordinate 57,823, forward strand.
GCACGACTGCGCTCGACATCGCGAAGTCGATCAGCCCGCGTCTCGCGGATGCGGCCCTCGCCGCTAAAACCAACGGCGATCTGATCGACTTGACCCGCCCGTTGGAAAAGGACACCGATCTACGCCTTTTGACCGACAAGGATCCCGAGGCGCTCGAGGTATACCGGCATTCGTCCGCGCACTTGTTGGCGGCGGCGGTGCTGGAGCTGTTTCCGGAGACGAAACTGGGCCACGGCCCGGCGACCGAAGCAGGATTCTTCTACGACTTTTACCGTCCCACGCCTTTCACGCCCGAGGACCTGGAAAAGATCGAAAAGAAGATGCAGGAATTAGTGCAGCAAAACATTCCCTATGCGCGCGAATTTGTGCCACGCGACCAGGGACTGGCTGAGTTCAAGAAAGAGGGCGATTTCATGAAGTGCCACTTCGTCGAGCAGTTCACCAAGCCCGACGAAAAGATTTCGATTTACCGCACTGGCAAGTTCACCGATTTCTGTCGCGGGCCGCACATTCCGTCTACGGGGAAGATCAAGGCGTTCAAGCTGCTCAATATTGCAGGGGCGTACTGGCTGGGCGATGAGAAGAATCCGCAACTGCAGCGGATCTACGGGACCTCGTTTTTCTCGAAGAAGGATCTCGACGACTATCTGAAGCATGTTGAGGAGACGAAGAAGCGCGATCATCGCGTGCTGGGGAAGCAGCTCGATCTGTTCTCGATTCAGGAACTGGCAGGGCCGGGGCTGATCTTCTGGCATCCCAAGGGCGGGATCATCCGTAAAGAGATGGAAGACTGGATGCGAGAGCAGTACGTGAAGCGCGGGTACTCGCTGGTGTATACGCCACACGTGTCGCGGCGGCAGCTCTTCTACACCTCGGGACACGAAGGCTACTACTCGCAGAATATGTTCGACGCGATGGAGCTCGACGACGCCGAGTACCGGCTGAAGCCCATGAACTGTCCCGGCCACATTCTGATTTATAAAGATTCGCTGAAGTCGTATCGCGACCTGCCGGTGCGGTTGGGAGAGTTGGGCACGGTGTATCGCTACGAGCGTTCGGGCGTGATGCACGGCCTCTTGCGCGTGCGCGGATTTACGCAGGATGACTCGCACATCTTCTGCACGCCGGAGCAGGTTGAAGGCGAGATTACCGGCTGTCTCGAGTTTGCCCTAGATGTGCTGAAAGATTTTGGCTTCGAAAAGTTCCAGACCGAGCTTTCGACCTGGAATCCTGACGATCGCAAGAATTTTGTCGGCAGTGAAGAGCAGTGGGTCCACGCCACCCAATCGCTTGAGAATGTGCTGAAGCGCAAGAATGTCGAGTACAAGACCATCCCTGGCGAGGCGGCGTTTTATGGGCCGAAGATTGATATCAAGCTGGTGGATGCAATTGGGCGCTTGTGGCAACTCTCGACGGTGCAAGTCGACTTCAATCTTCCGCAACGCTTCGGCCTTGAATACGTGGCTGAGGATGGCTCACGCAAGCAACCGGTGATGGTGCATCGTGCTCTGTTCGGCTCCGTGGAACGCTTCTTCGGCGTGCTGCTTGAGCATTATGCGGGCGCGTTTCCAGTGTGGCTGTCGCCGGTGCAGGCTGTGATGATTCCGATCAGCGAGCGGCATGCGGAATACGCGAATAAAGTTGCGGCTCAGCTGAAGGCGATCGGCGTGCGCGTAGAAGTCGACGCTCGCAATGAGAAGATGAACGCCAAGATTCGCGAGCACGCTATGCAGAAAGTGCCGTTCCTGCTAGTGGTTGGAGATAAGGAAGCCGAGGCGGGGAAGGTCAACGTCCGTACGCGTGGCAAAGAGAAGACGGAAGACATGCTGGCGACGGCGTTCGTGGAGAAGATTCGGAAATTAATTGCGGAGAAGAGTTCCTCCCTCGATTAGCCTCGTGCTGGGTTTACGTGGGGACAGCCGCCTCGGCTGTCCTTGAGCCGTGAGGCCCAATCCGTCTATCCGCAGGCAATTTGCCTAGATCAGAAGCCAGTCGAGCTTCGCTCGACCGGACAGCCGGAGGCGGCTGTCTCCACATGAGTACTGCTGTACCATGTTTTCGTGCATCCCCTTGCACAGAACTTGCTGTCTCACATTCGGCGGCATGAGCTGCTGCATGCCGGAGATCGCGTCGGCGTTGCCGTTTCCGGCGGGATTGATTCGGTTGCGCTTTTGCGGCTGCTGCTGGAACTGCGTGGTGAATTCGGGATTGTTCTCTGCGTCGTTCATTTCAATCACAATCTGCGCGGGCAAGAGTCGGACGCCGATGAGCAATTCGTCTGCGGTCTGGCGCGGGCGCACGATCTGGAGTTTCTATCCGACGGCGACGACGTGGCTGCGCGCGCGGCAGAAGAAGGAGTCAGCGTGGAGGTCGCGGCGCGAGATTTGCGGTATGGATTCTTTCGGCATCTTCTCGGGGAAAGCGACCCGCAGGGGCTAAAGCCTGAACTCCGCGGGACGCCTCTGCGCGGCCCTGAAGGGCCGCTCTTCCACAGCACGGCAGAAGCCGTGCCCTTGCACGAGTCTTTCTCGCTTCGCCCGGTTTCACGCCCTTCCGGCCCGAAGAGCGTTAACAAGATTGTTACCGGTCACACTCTCGACGATCAGGCGGAGACCGTTCTGATGCGGATCATTCGGGGTACTGGCGTGACGGGACTGAGCGGAATTCATCCGCGGATTCTGGTTGAGAACGACCGCGAAGTCTCCGGTGAAATCGTGCGGCCGCTGCTTGCCACCCGGCGGCGCGAACTGGAGCAGTATCTGAAAGACATCGGCCAACCCTGGCGGGAAGACTCAAGCAACGTGGACCATGCCTTCACGCGAAACAGGCTGCGGAAACTGGTTGTTCCTTTGTTGGAGAAAGAGTTCAATCCCGCGGTCGCCGAGAATCTGGCGGAGCTGGCGGAAATTGCGCGGGGCGAAGAGGAGTACTGGGATAATGAAGTTGCCGGCTGGATGGGAACAGCGCTGCATTGGTCCGAACCGGAATGGGCTCGAGCACCCGCGAATACGAGTGAACTGGTGCAGATCGGCGGGCTTGGGAATGGACCCGGGCTGAAAATCCCCACTTCTCGCGCAAACGGCGCGCGAGAAATGGGGCACCCTGAGTTTGGGCATCCCGATTCCGCCGACACCGATCTTGAGTCAAGAATTGACAATGCCGAATGGCTGGTGGCGAATGCCTCGGTCAGCCGTCCCTGGTTCCTGAGCGAGACGATTGCTGTGCAACGGCGGGTGGTGAAGGCCATCGGGGAGCACGCGGGGATTCCGTTGGAGTTCAAACATGTGGAGGAAATCCTGCGCTTCGCATCGGAAGAAGGGCAGGCGAGCGGGGAACTCAGTCTGCCGTTCGGGTGGAAGCTGGTGCGGCACGCGGAGGAGCTGTTGTTCGTGACGCCCGATTTACGTGAAGAGCAGTTGCCGCGGGACTACGAGCATGAGCTTCCCGTGCCCGGCAGAGTCGTTCACCCTGAGACCGGGACTGTAATCGAAGCGCATCGCGTTCCCGCTGAAATGGTGGCGGAGTATAATCCAGACCAGCTTCTGGACGCGGATTCCCTGCCCGGACCGTTAAGGGTGCGGAACTGGCGAGCGGGAGACCGGTTTTGGCCGGCCCACACCAAATCCCCAAAGAAGGTTAAGGAATTACTGCAGGAACGCCATGTGGCGCGGCCGGAGCGCGGGCTGTGGCCGGTGGTTTGGAGCGGGGATCAAATTGTGTGGGTTCGAGGATTTGACACTCACGCGAAGTACAGGGCCAAGGCGGGACATGATGCAGTCCTGATCGCCGAAAGAAGTGGGGCTACGGTGGAGGAGACGTAGAATCGTTTTAGCAGCCGGGAGAGGCGCAAGCTTCATGAATGCAACCAGAGTTGAGCCGCTGCGGCAGGTCATCTCAGCCGAACAGATACAGAAGCGAGTCAAGGAACTGGCCCGGCAGATTTCCGACGATTACAAGGGCCAGACCATCCAGATATTGGCGGTGCTGGAGAATGCATTCATGTTCCAGGCCGATCTGGTGCGGGCTTTGGAAGTGCCGGTCGTGTGCCAGTTCATCAAGCCGAAATACACGCGGCCGCAGGCAGGTTCGGGAAGCGACGTCATGGAGATCTTCTTCAGCCATGAGCCGGACATCCCGGGGAAGCATATTTTGCTGGTGGAAGGGTTGGTGCATTCGGGCGTGACCAGCGAGTTCCTGATGAACGATTTGCGGGCCAGGGGGGCGGCGTCGGTGAAGCTGGTGACGCTGCTCGATCGGCAAGCGGCGCGGCGGGTACCGCTGCAGCCGGACTATTTCGGCTTCCTGGTCGACGAGACCTTCCTGGTGGGATACGGCTTGGGGGCGGTGGAGCAAACGAACCGCAATCTGCCCTACCTGGGCGCTGGAACCCAAACAGCCCCTGTGACTTAAGTCATCTTCGTTCGGACCTATGTTTTTACGCTGGAATATGTAGAATGAGTTGAGACTGGGAAATTAGCCGATCCGAAGTGTACCCTCGGGCATCTAATAGCATTAGGCGACCCCCGCGGTGCGGACAGCGGTCGACATTAGGAGTCTTCTAGGTGAATTCAACGGTAAAAACTGTGCTGTTCTGGCTGCTCATTGGGGTGTCTGCCCTGCTGCTTTGGGAGGTAGTCAAGAGTGCCCGGGACGGCCAGAAAGATCAAGAAGTAAACGTCACGCAGTTCATGAACGACGTCGATCAGAACAACGTTCGCGAAATCGAAGTCAACGGGATGGAAGTCCATGGCAAGCACCGCGATGGCTCGCAATTCCACTCGACGGTTCCGGCGAACTACTTCACGCCGGAGATGCTCAAGAATCTGGGGAGCAAGGGCGTGCTCATCAAATTCCGCGACATCAACAGCGGAAGCATACCGTTGACCCTGCTTGGGACGTGGGCGCCGCTGATCTTGCTGGGTGCGCTGTGGTTCTTCATGATCCGCCAGATGCAGACAGGCGGGAATAAGGCGTTATCGTTCGGAAAGAGCCGGGCGCGGCTGCTGTCAATGCAGCAGAAGAAGGTCACGTTCAAGGATGTGGCCGGCGTGGAAGAAGCAAAGGAAGAACTGCGGGAGATCATTGAATTCCTGCGTGAGGCGCAGAAGTTCCAGAAGCTTGGCGGGCGTATTCCGAAGGGCGTGCTGCTGGTGGGGCCTCCGGGAACCGGTAAGACGCTGTTGGCGAGGGCTGTCGCTGGCGAGGCGAACGTTCCGTTCTTCTCAATCTCGGGCTCTGATTTCGTAGAGATGTTTGTCGGTGTGGGCGCGAGCCGAGTGCGCGATTTGTTTGAGCAGGGGAAGAAGAATGCTCCCTGCATCATTTTTATCGACGAAATTGACGCGGTCGGACGTCATCGTGGCGCAGGCCTGGGTGGCGGACACGACGAGCGCGAGCAGACTCTGAACCAGTTGCTCGTCGAGATGGACGGCTTCGAATCGAACGAAGGCGTCATTCTGATGGCGGCGACGAACCGGCCTGATGTGCTCGATCCGGCGCTGCTGCGACCGGGGCGTTTTGATCGGCGGGTTGTGGTGAGCCGTCCGGATGTACGTGGGCGGGAAGAGATCCTCCGGGTGCATACCCGTAAGATTCCTCTTGCCGAGGATGTCGATCTCTCGGTTCTGGCACGCGGAACACCAGGATTTTCCGGGGCTGACCTCGCCAATATGGTGAACGAAGCCGCACTGGCTGCGGCCCGGCAGAATCGCAAGGCCGTCCTGCAGTACGACTTCGAGCTCGCCAAGGACAAAGTCCTTATGGGCGTGGAGCGCAAGTCGCTGCTCCTGACCGACGAAGAGAAGAAGAATACCGCTTACCACGAGGCTGGACATGCTCTGGTGGCGGCAAAGATGCCGTACTCGGATCCTCTGCACAAGGTAACCATCATTCCGCGGGGAATGGCGTTGGGCGTTACGATGCAGCTCCCTACGGATGACCGTCACAATTACTACAAGAACTATCTGGAGACGCAGATCGCGATCCTGATGGGCGGGCGCATCGCGGAAGAGATGTTTCTGAATGTGATGAGCACCGGCGCAGGCAACGACATTGAGCGTGCGACGGATATGGCCCGCAAGATGGTTTGCGAATGGGGCATGAGCGAGCTTGGTCCGCTGACCTTTGGCAAGAAGGAAGAGCAGATCTTCCTGGGCCGGGAAATCGCGCAGCATCGCGATTACAGCGAAGATACAGCCATCAAGATCGATCAGGAAGTGCGCAAGTTGGTCAACAATGGCTATACCACGGCCAAGCAGATCTTGTCGGACAATCGCGACATGCTGGAGAGCATCGCTCGGGCGTTGATCGAGCGGGAAGTTCTCGACGCGAACGAGATCAAGCTGCTCGTGGATGGTAAGGAACTTCCACCGCTCCCGCCTCCTACTTCGAAGCCGGATGATGGTGTGCAGCACGTGATTAAACCAGACCTGCAGCCCGGGCGCGCTAAAGGTGGCGAGCGTCCAGCTACGGCGTAAGAATCGTTGGCTTTGAACTTTATGGGCGGCCTATGGCCGCCCATTTTGTTGCCTCACGCGGGCCAAGAAGCGACGGCTTTAAGCCTCAGAAATTCGGCCTGTTACTGAGTCGATTCGGCAGCTTTGCAGAGCATTTTTGGGAGCCGAATTGTGGTATAATTGTTGCATTCGTAACCGATCCTAAGTGTTTTAGATTTCAACAACTTGAAGTTGGTTCGATGGGCTTCAAGACGGCGCGGATCGGGGCGAAATTTCCAGCCAAATTCCAGGGCATTGGCGACAAAAATTTCGGGACATTTTCGCGGAGCGGAATGGCCACCAAAGAGATTAATACTCCCATCACGGAAACCAAGACAAAAAACGGGAATGTGACTCCGATTAACGGGGGCCACGCTAACAGCAACAGCGACTACACCGCTGATTCGATCAAAGTTCTCGGCGGCATGGAGGCTGTGCGCAAGCGTCCGGCGATGTACATCGGATCGACGGGCGAACTTGGCCTGCACCATCTCGTGTATGAAGTCGTCGACAATTCTGTCGACGAGGCGCTGGCTGGTTTCGCCACGAAAATTGAAGTCACGATTCACATCGACAACTCCATCACCGTGACGGACGACGGGCGTGGGATTCCCGTCGATGACATGGACATTGATGGCGAGAAAGTTTCCGCTGCGCAGGTCGTCATGACGACGTTGCACGCGGGTGGAAAGTTTGATTCCTCGACCTACAAAGTATCCGGCGGGTTGCACGGTGTCGGCGTATCTTGCGTGAATGCGCTGAGCGAGGATCTGGAACTGGAAATCTGGCGCGACGGGGCCACCTGGCAGCAGACCTACTCCAAAGGCGATCCCACCAGCAAGCTGAAGAAGACTGGCGTCGCCAAGGTGAAGACGGGTACGAAAGTCCACTTCGTGCCGGACAAAACCATCTTTACCGTCACGGAGTACAACTACGACACGCTGGCGCAGCGTCTGCGCGAGTTGGCGTTCCTGAACAAGGGATTGCTGATAACGCTCACCGACGAGCGGACGACGGACGCGAAAAGCGGCGAGGCGAAACGCACCGATTTCAAATACAACGGCGGCATCGCCGAGTTCATCAAGCATCTCAACCGGGGCAAGCAGGTGCTGCACGACAAGCCGATCTACATGGAGGACGACCGCAACGGCGTCCACATGGAGATCGGTCTGCAGTACAACGATGCGTACTCGGAGACGATTTTCAGCTTCGCGAATAACATCAACACGATTGACGGTGGAACTCACCTTTCCGGCTTCCGCACCGCGTTAACCCGTACGATTAACTATGCAGGGCAGCAGATGGGCTTGTTCCGCGACGTGAAAGAAAACCTGACCGGTGATGATGTGCGAGAGGGCCTGGTCGCAGTCATCAGCGTCAAGCTGTCGCAACCGCAGTTTGAAGGCCAGACGAAGGGCAAGCTGAATTCCGATATTGCGGGGACAGTCACGCAGTTTGTGAACGAGCGACTGGGAGCGTTCTTCGAGCAGAATTCCACGGTCGCGAAGAAGATCATCAACAAGGCGATCGATGCGGCCCGCGCTCGCGAGGCCGCCCGCAAGGCTCGTGACCTAACGCGTCGCAAGGGAGCACTTGATTCCGGCGGGTTGCCCGGCAAACTGGCGGATTGCTCCGAGCGTGATCCGAACCGCTGCGAGCTGTTCCTGGTCGAAGGCGAGTCCGCAGGCGGGACGGCCAAGCAGGGGCGTGACCGGCGTTTCCAGGCGATCCTGCCGCTCAAGGGAAAAATTCTCAACGTCGAGAAAGCTCGTATCGACAAGGCTCTGGCTCATGAAGAGATCCGCGCCATGATTACGGCTCTGGGCATGGGCGTAGGGAACAACGATGTAGAGATCGAGAAGCTTCGCTACGGCAAAGTCATTTTGATGACCGACGCCGACGTCGACGGATCTCACATTCGAACCCTCTTGCTGACGTTTTTCTTCCGGCAGATGAAGCCGCTGATCGAGCGGGGTAATATCTACATCGCGCAGCCGCCTTTGTTTTCACTGAAGAAGGGCAAGTCGCAGCAATATATCAAGGACGAGCGTGAATTCGTGAAAGTCATGGTGAAGCGCGCGGCTGACGGCCTCATCATCCGCTACGGGGAAGGCGCGGCCAAGCTCGAAGGCAAAGACCTGGCGCGGTTCATGACAGTGCTCGACGAGTATCTCGGTTTCTTCGACAAACTCGACAAGCGGGTGCGCAGTGAGAGAGTCACTGAATTGATTCCGAAGCTCGATCTCGCCAAGCGCGCGGATTTCGAAGGCGACAAGAAGGCTCCGCCGAAGAAGATCGAGCGCCTGGAAAAAGAACTTACCAAGATGCAGAAGGAAGAAGGCTTCAAGAGCGTGGAGGCGCGCTTCGACGAAGAGCACAATCTGTGGGAAGTGCATTTCGTGAACAAGCATGGCGCCGAACATGTCATTAGTTGGGAACTGTCGTCCAGCGCGGAATGCCGGCAGCTGATCGCGAAATTCAAGCAGATCGAGCCTTACATGGAGCCTCCATTCGTGGTCGAGACTCTGGCCAAGGCGGCGCCGGCATCGAGCAACGGAGAGGGTGTCGAGGACGAGACAGCAGTTCCAGGAGAGGACAAGGCCGAAAAGAAGGCAGCGGCAAAGACTCCCAAGCGCAAGGAAGTCGAAGTTGTCGAGAAGACGAATGTCCGCGAGCTTCGTGACTACGTTATCAACGAGGGCCGCAAGGACTTCTCCATCCAGCGCTACAAAGGATTGGGCGAGATGACCGCTCCGCAGCTTTGGGAAACGACGATGGATCCAGAGCGGCGTACTCTCCTGTCGGTGAGATTGGAAGACATTGCCGAGTGCGAAACGATCTTCACCACACTGATGGGCGAAGACGTGGAGGCGCGGCGCAAGTTCATCGAAGAGAATGCTCTGGATGTGAAGAATCTGGACATTTAACTTCTTCTCCGCGGATTCACGCGGATGAACTTGGATACAAACCTGAATGGCGGCCTTGACGGCCGCCATTTTCTTTTCGCCCTGCGCCTCATCCTGCAGCTTACAATTCCGGTCATGAAATACATGCGGCGGTCTTTTCTTTTGGTGATCATCTGTTTGAGCAGTTTGCTTCTTGGACAGTCTTCTCCCGCACCGACTCCTCCCATGGGTTGGAACAGTTGGGATTCCTACGGCACCACCGTGCGCGAGGAGCAGGTCAAGGCCAACGCTGACTGGATGGCTGAGCATCTCGCGAAATACGGGTGGCAATACATTGTCGTCGATATTCAGTGGTACGAGCCCAATGCGCAGGGACATGACTACCAGCCCGGCGCGCCGCTCACCATAGATGAGTACGGGCGGCTGCTTCCGGCGGTCAATCGCTTTCCTTCGTCTGCCAACGGGGCTGGATTCAAGCCGCTGGCAGATTACGTTCATAGTAAGGGGCTCAAATTTGGTATTCACATCATGCGCGGCATTCCCCGGCAGGCGGTCGAGAAGAATCTTCCGATCAAAGGAACTTCCTATCACGCCGCCGATGTAGCGGACAAAGACAACCCATGCCGCTGGAATCCGGATATGTGGGGTGTGGATACCACCAAGCAGGGGTCGCAGGCGTACTACGATTCGATTGCGGACCTGTACGCGTCGTGGGGCGTGGACTTCATCAAGGCCGATGATATGGGGAGTCATCTCTATCAGCCGGCGGAGATGAAGGCGCTGAGCATGGCAATTCGAAAAACGTGGCGGCCTATCGTGTTGAGCATTTCGCCTGGCCCGGCACCGATCTCGGAGGCGGAGTTCTTCGAGAAATATGCGCAGATGTGGCGCATCTCTGACGACTTCTGGGATGACTGGAAGCTCTTGCGTCAACAGTTTGACTTTACCCGCGACTGGGCCGAGTTTGTCGGGAAGAACGATACCTGGCCCGATGCGGACATGCTTCCTCTGGGCAAACTACGGGTTACGAGCAAGGAAGGTGGCGGCTCGCCGACGAAATTCACAGCGGATGAGCAGCAGACCGTGATGACGCTGTGGAGCATTTTTCGTTCGCCGTTGATCTTCGGGGGCGATCTGCCGAGCAACGACAGCGCTACCCAGGCGCTAATTACGAACCAGGAGGTGCTGGATGTCGATCAGCACAGCCGCGGCGGGCATCAGGTGCTGGAGCGTGGGAACATTCGAGCGTGGGTGGCGGACGGTGCGAAGGCCGGCGAGCGCTATGTGGCGGTTTTCAATCTTGGAGAGACTGCGGAAAAGGTGAGTATCGCGTGGGGTGATCTGAAGGTTCCGGGCTCGGTGACAGCAGTGCGCGACCTCTGGGGTCGGAAGTCCATCGAAGCGGATGACGCGGTTCACGCGAGTTTGCGACCGCATGCGAGCGCGCTGTATCGAATCACGGCCCAGAGTCGCTGAGTCTTCCGCCCGTAAAGCAAACCTCAGACGCTGAATTGCTTACTAATCTCAGCGTTCTTATGGCACGAGTAAACTCGTGCCCTCCCCTGCTCGGCGTCGGAATGCCGCCATCGTCGCCGCCGAGACGGCGGCGCTGCTGTCTACTTCAATCCTTCGACCAGGTACAAATCCGCGAGCATGCGGTGATAGCCGAAAACGAGGGTCTTTGCGTCGGGCGTCATAAGGATGGGGCCGATATTCTCAACGCCGGCGGGATCGTAGGGCATAAGCTCCTTCCAAAGGGTGCGCTGCCCGGTCTGAATATCGAGGTGGTACACCCTGGCGGGAAGCTCCCCCGGCTGGTAGATGTAGAGTGCGCGGCCATCCGTGCCGAAAGTGATGGGCTGCTCGCCCGGGTTCAATCCCGGAATCAGGCGGGGATCGCCTCCAGCCGCCGGATATAAGTAGCCCTTCTTGTCGGGACCAATGCCGGCTATTTGTTGCGAGTCGGGAGAGATGGCAAACGAGGTGCCGTTCACGCCCTCGGGAGAGATCGGCTCGGACTTGCCACTTCCCATATCGTACACATAGAACCGGACGCCTTTGCCCGGCTCGTCGGCCGCAAACAGGATTCGTTTGCCATCGGGAAACCAGTGCGCCCAGCTGTGATTGATGTTGTCTTTCGTCAGATCGCGCGGCTCGCCTGCGCCCGTCGGCAGAAGTCTGAACTGCGAGGGAGATTCCTGAGTTTGTGCGATGGCCCACTTGCCATCCGGCGATAACGAAACTGCACCACCTTCACCCAGCAGAACCGCGGGCGATCCATCCGTTTTGCGAATGTAGACAGCGTAGGTCAGACCGCTGGATTTGGAGTAGTCGAGAGCGCCTCCACCGCCTTCTTCATCGAACAAGAGCGTCTTGCCATCCGCGGAAAGATCGGAAGGGTATGTGTAGTCGAGCCAGGAGAGTTCGTGCTGCTTCGGATCGTTGGAGAACAGGCCAAGCAATTCGCGGCGCCAGTCGGCGCGCACCAGCAATACGCGGCCGTCCTTCGCAATGTCGAGCAGCATCAGCGCGCCGGGCAGCCGGGCAACGATGCGCTCTTTACCATCGAGCGAAGTGGCGTAAAGGGTGCGATCAGTTCCGGACTTACTGGCGGTGAACCAAATTTCTTTTCCGTTCGGAGCCCAGGCAAGCCCCTGAATCGTGAACCACTGCGCGGAAAGAAGCTTCTTGTTGCCAGCCATGTCGACGATCGCGAGGGACCCGCTGTCGTCCCCCTGCAACGGATGGTCGGCGAAAGCAATGTAGTCGCCCTTGGGAGAGACTCGAGGATGGCCGACCCAACCGCCAGTCTGATAAAGAGGCTTGCCGATGGGGTATTCGAGTCGGTTGCGGCCGCCAACGTCGCGAACCACAGCCTGGCTATTGCCGTCGGGCGACCAGTCAGCCCACTGCACTTGCTCAAGCACCTCGCGCGGAGCGCCTCCGGAGAGCGGAGCGCGGGCGAGCGTTCCCATGCTGACCCAGGCGCCGACCGCTTTGCTGTTCAGCAAGACCGCCATTTCAGCGGTGGCTGAGACCGACATCAGCTGGGTATGGCTCAGGCCCATGGAGCGCGATTCCGGCGCTTCTGGGCGGGCCGTGAAGACGTCCGTTGGGTTTCCCTGCCAGGCCGCGCTGTAGAGGATGGTTTGCCCGTCGGGAGCAAACCGCGCCGAACGGATGCTGCCACGGCGGAACGTGAGCTGACGATAAAGCGGCGGCTGGAACGGTGGCGGCGTGAAGAACAATTTGCCGGCGTACAGTCCGAGCCCGGCGGCGACGATCAATGCGAGAGTAGATAACAGAGCGCGCGGCGATCTTTTGGCGGCTGCCTGCGGCGGCGTAGCAATTACAGTCGCACCGGACGACCCCGTGGCAGGCTCGGGCTCCGTCGCCACAGCGGAGCGAGAAGAATCGATGGTGCGCTTCAAACGTTTCAGATCCGCGCGCAACTCGGCCGCGGTCTGACAGCGCATGTCCTGATCTTTTTCCAGCGCCTTGGTGATAATTTCCTCGAGCTTCAGCGGCAAGTCGCGATTCAGCTTGACTGGGGCCGTTGGCGTGCGATTGAGGATGGCCTCGGTCACAACGGCCGAGGTTTCGCCGCGGAATGGCAGAACGCCCGTGGCCATCTCGTAGAGAACCACGCCGAAAGAAAACAGGTCAGTGCGGCCGTCGAGTTCCTTGCCACGCAACTGCTCCGGCGACATGTAGGCGACGGTGCCTACGGCGGTCCCCGGATTCGTCAGGTCGAGATTGGTGGCGTCAGCAATTGTTTGCGAATCACCGCTCGTGGGCCGTGCTGCACGGGCCACCTTTGCCAGGCCGAAGTCGAGGATTTTCGCGTGTCCGCGGTCGGTGACGAAAATGTTGGCCGGCTTAATGTCGCGATGAACGATGCCCTTGGCATGGGCGGCATCGAGCGCGTCGGCGACTTCAATGGACAGCGAGAGCATGCGGTCCAGCTCCATCGGCTTGCGATCGATGAGGTGCTTGAGCGTCTGGCCGGTAAGGCATTCCATGACGATGAACGCATGGCCGTTGTGCTCGCCAATCTCGTGGATCGTGCAAATGTTGGGATGATTCAGCGCGGAAGAAGACCGGGCCTCGCGGCGAAAGCGTTCCAGCGCCTGGGGATCATTGGAGGCGTCGTCGGGCAAGAACTTCAGGGCTACGAAGCGGCCGAGCAGGGTGTCTTCGGCCTTGTAAACAACGCCCATTCCGCCACCGCCGAGGAGTTCGATAATCCGGTAATGAGAGACGGTCTGGCCGATCATTTTGGGCGGTTGTGGGGGCTCTGTGGGCTCAGTGCCACAGTTTAGGGGGAACCGGGCGCGAGCCATCTTAAGGGGAAATCAGGGTTCCGTCAATGCAGCGCTTGCAGCCTGTCTTGTGTTACCGACGTTCCTACGGGTGAAGAAATCGTCCGCAAGGCGCAGTGCGCTGATCGTTCTTGTGCCAGAGAGGTCAACTATGACGACTTTGGCGCGGACGCTCGGAGAGATTAAAAAGCCGTGGAAATGGATTGCGATTGGTGGAGGCATTCTGTTGATTTGGATCTTTGTGGCCTCGACCTCGTTGTACCGCAGTGGTGCAGATGTGCAGAGTCTTTACTCGCGGCCAACGACAGATTCTTATACGCCGACGCCGGCGAAAAATTGGCAGGCAGGACCAGCAGCACAAGCTGACGCTGTGAGGTCCGAGGTCGCGAAGGATTTCTCCGCCGGCGCTGCCGCGGCAGTTGTGGACAGAAAGATTATTCGCACAAGCTCGCTGGAAATGGTTGTGCAGCGCCCGGCGGATACCGCGGAGAAGATCACGGCGATGGCCGAGAGAATGGGCGGATATCTCGAAACGGCCAGTGGTGGCGGTCAGAATGCAACCTCGGGGACGCTCACGATCCGTGTGCCGGCGGCGCGACTGCAAGAGGCACGGGCTGAGATCCGCAAGCTAGGCGTGCGAGTAGAAAGCGAGAAGGTCGATGCGCAGGACGTGACCCGGCAGTACGTGGATCAGGACGCCCGGATCCGAAATCTCCGGGCTGAAGAAGCGCAGCTGCTGACGATCCTGAAGCAGGCCGCCACCGTGAAAGACATGATGGCAGTCAGCGAGAGGCTAAACGAAGTCAGAGGTCAGATTGAACAACAGCAGGCGGAGTTAAATGCGTTGTCGCGGCAGATCGAAACGGTTGCGATTGCCATTTCGCTTCGAACGGAGTCGGAGGAGCAAGTCTTCGGTTTGAACTGGCGTCCCGGATACCAGTTGAAACTCGCCCTGCATGACGGTTTGGAGAGTGTTGCAACCTATGCGACGGCGATGACAACGATTTTGTTCTACCTGCCAACCGTGCTGCTGTGGGCGGGAACAATCCTGGTTGGAATCTTTGTAGCCTTGCGACTCACGCGATGGATCGGGGCGCGGTGGTTTGGATCGAAAAGCACTACGGTTTCGGCGCAAGGTTAACCTGATTTTCCTGAGTGGCCGTGGGCAACTGGCTCGCGGCCTCGGGCTTTTCACCACGAAAAACCCGGGAGATTCCTCGTACGATGCGGCGCATCGGTAGTTCTCCTTTGCCGTCGGCAAAGAAGATTTCGCCGGTGCGGGTTCCGCGGTAGAACCAGCGCTTCAGCAGAGCCACATGTTCCATCGTTTCCAGTGCTGACTTCGGGTTGTCGGCCGGTAACGCCTGCAGCGTCCCTTGTACGCGCGCTTCCATCGATTGCGATTTCGCGTGTTCGGCAGGCTGGATGGTGAAGGCGACGGGGCCAGAGATGCGCCCGGACGTCATTCGGAAAAAGGAAACTGATCCGTCAAGGTGACTAGGCTGGATCATCAGCGCTGACAACTGGTCGAGGCGTTGCACAATCTCCGGTAGCAGGCTGAGGATGGGCCTGAGTTTCTCGACTTTCGCGTGAATGGCCGCCGCGTCTTCGAAAGCCAGATTGGCTGATGCAGCTTCGCGCTCATCCGAGAATTGGCGCAACAGTGAGTCGCCTCGAGAGTCGAAATACGTCCGTACACGTGTTACTTCTTGCTCGTATTCCTTGTCGGTGCAACCCTTGAAGCACGGCGCAAGGCACATCTTCATTTCGGAATAAATGCAGCCCGGGAACTTGGGGTCGGGATGAAGATCGTCTACGCAGCGCCGCATTTTGAAGAAATCGAGGGAATCGTTCATGAACTTTTCGGCAGCGACGCGGGAAACGAATGGTCCGTAGTAGAGGGAACGGCCGTTGAGCCTTCCTAGGCGTGTGGTGATGGAGGCGCGCGGGTATTCGTTTTCCAGATGAAGCTTCACAAAGGGTGCGAATCGGAAGCGCAGGCGATGCTGGTAGGTCTTCGGAAATGCTTCGCGCAGGACGCGGTAGAGGAGAAGCCCGGATTCGAAGTCGGAGCCGGTGGCGCAGTATTCAATCGCACGGACCCGATCGCGCAGGTTCAGCTTCTTGGTACGTTCTTCAACCGGGCCGAGCAGGCGTTGCAGGCGTCGGCGCAGGTTGGCGGTTTTGCTGACGTAAGGCTCGGCGGTAGCTTCCTGGCCACGCAGGAGGAAGACCGCTGGGGCCGCAGGAACGCTCGAAAATATCTCAGCATCCCGCTCCGGGGTGAATTCGATACGCTCCGTCAGCACAATTCAATTCTAGCGGAGTTACCCCTTCGGATTGGAACTCGGCAGGCTCATCGCAAGACGGTTTCGGCAGGACGGACGCAGCGAGCGCAAGATGCGCTCGCCACATCCGGCGAGACCCTTCGGCTTCGCTCAGGGCAAGCGCCGGCGCTACGGAGTTATCGAAAATTGGCGCTGCGGAATTTTTGGCGGAAATCTGTGCCGTCTAGGGTCACTACGCGGCACATCTCGTGCAGGCGAGAGCGCATTCGCTCGCCGATGCGGTCCCCGAGCGTTTCGATGCGACTGGCCGCTCTCGCAGGCGATAGCGAGCCGCTTACTGCCGCTGCCGGCTGGTCTTCGAAATTTGTGGTGATGATCGTGGTGCGATTGTCGTTATAGCGCGTATTCAGGATCAGACTGACGGTGTCCCAGACCCACTCAGTCGGTTTTACGGCGCCCAGTTCGTCCAAAACCAGAACGTCGGTCTCGAATACCGGGCGCAGGACGTCCAGTTCTGTCGTCTGAACCGTGGAGTTATAGGAATTCTGAATTTCCTTCAGCAGTTCGCGATAGTCGTAGAACAGGCACGGAATTCCCCGGGTTACGATCAACTCCTTAAGGATTCCCACGGCAAGGTGCGTCTTGCCAGTACCAATCGTCCCGATGATCAATAAGCCTTTGTCGCCGCGCGGGTCACACTTTTTCGCGAAGTTTGACGCGACGAAGTGCGCCTCGGCCAGGGACGGGTGAGCTCCGGGAAAGTCGGTGTCGTAGTTCGTCAGTTCGCAATGCTCGTAGCGTCGCGGAATACGAGCGGCTGCCAGCAAAGACTCCGCTCGCGCCCGCAACTGGCAGTCGCAGCGGGTGACGCGGCGGTCGTTGAGGCTGCGGATGGCATCGCCTGCCGAGACAGTCTTCCACCCGGTGCCTTCACATAGGGGACAAACTTGAACTGGGGCCTTGATCAACTGGACATCCTCATCCCGGAGTTGAGATTCTTCAACATTGGCAGTTTTCTCCGGACGCTCCCCTTCGCTTTGCTCAGGGTCGCGGGGCGGACCCTTCGACTTTGCTCAGGGCAGACTGCGTCCGCTCCTACACAATCCTCTGACTTGACTTTGCACCGGGGGCTGCGTTTGCGCAAGCCGGAATCCGGGATCTTCTGTGTACATCCTGTGAACGAAACAGAGGATCTGTGGGGGGCGGAGGAAATCGCAGCCTGTAAGTCCGAAAAGCCGCTTCTCTCGGCCCAATTCGGGCCGGGCAGGTGCGAAACAGGCTTCCGGCGCGGATTTTCACAGTTGACATTCGCCGCAGAGGGAGGACAATACGTAGCGGTCAGGTTTCCCAACTCAGCCCTCGCCACTTTGCCTCCCGGTTTGGGCTGGGCATGAAAGAGACCTGCGAGGAGAAACTATGAATAAAGCCGATCTGGTTGACAAGATCGCAGGCGCGTGTGAAATCAGCAAGGCGCAGGCTACAACCGCCATTGATACCGCCGTTGAGAGCGTTACCTCTGCCCTCCGCAAAGGAGATCGCGTGGCGTTGATTGGCTTCGGCACGTTCTCCGTGTCGCAGAGAAAGGCCCGGAATGGGCGCAATCCACAAACTGGCGCGACGATCAAGATCGCTGCCCGCAAAGTCGCGAAGTTCACTCCTGGGGCCGAACTCAAAAAAGCAGTCAACAAGAAATAACTGATGCAAGACAGATTTGCGAACGGCAGGGGGTCGGCCCTGCCGTTTTTTGTTGCGTTGAGCTTGCCGAAGGGTGGTGGCATCGGATGCGTCGAATCTTCGGGAGACTGTCGTTTCTGGTTCTGGCGGTTCTGCTCCTCGCCGCTCAGAAGGATGCACGGCTGCCTTTTGGCGCGTGGCGCCGGGCGTCGGATACTCCTATCCTCGTTCCGCGCGGTGACGGCTGGGAGGCGGCGGGAACATTCAATCCAGCTGTCGCACTGCGTGAGGACAAGATCGTCATGCTCTATCGCGCGCAAGACAGGCGTGGGACATCACGGCTGGGATACGCCGAGAGTTCAGACGGAGTTCAGTTCACGCGGAGAGACGAGCCGGTCTTAAGCCCCTCAGAGGCATACGAAAAAGACGGTGGCGTAGAAGACCCTCGCCTGGTCCAATTCGGCGACACCTACTATTTGACCTATACGGGTTACAACAAGACCGATGCGCAACTTTGCCTTGCTACCAGCAAAGACTTGATTCATTGGGAGCGAAAGGGCGTGATCATTCCGGCGAACAAAGGAAACTGGAATGTGAAATGGACAAAGTCCGGCGCCATTGTTCCCGAGAAGATCGATGGCAAATACTGGATGTATTTCCTGGGCACGAGCGCCGACGGCAAGGATCAGGCGGGGCTGGCGTCCTCGACGGACTTGCTTCACTGGACCGAGGCTACACAGACGCCTGTGTTGCCGGTGAGAGCCGGGAAGTTTGATTCGCGGGTCGCAGAGCCGGGTCCGGCGCCCATCATCACATCGGAAGGAATCGTTCTCATCTACAACGGCGCCGATGACAAACTTGTCTATCGGACTGGTATCGCGATCTTCGACCGCAACGACCCCCGAAAGCTACTCTGGAGGAGCGACATTCCTATTTTCTCTCCCGAGAAGGAATGGGAGAGGGTCGGGCAGGTACCCAACGTGGTGTTCGTCGAAGGCATGGTCCGTCAGAAAGATCGATATCTCTTCTACTACGGTGGCGCAGACAAGTACGTCGGCGTAGCTGAGGCTTCGGTTCTTGAGTGAAGCTGCGCTGCTTGACGGGGTCCGGCTACGGAATGATGTGTAATAGAGATTTTTCGACAGTTGTGGCTATCGGCGACCCGAGCCTCCTGTCCTTGTGATCCATGTCACTGCCAAGTAATCGCCTTTCGCGTAGCATTTGGACAGCTAAAGACTCGCTCCCCGAAGAGCACTTCCCCTGATAAGGCACTCCAGCACCCCTGAGGCGATGAGCGTTATGGGTACTTAACCGAGAATTCCGTTGAGAACGACGCCGGAGGTAGATCATGTTCTACAAAGTCATCTCTCTCATGCTGCTTACGTTCGCGCTGCATGTGATCGGCGCAGCACAGAACGAAGCTCATAAGGGTCAGGGTTACGTGTTCTTTGCTCCCGGAGTGATAACGGGTGGCGGGGTTTCCGAAGGTACGTTTCAGTTCGGCGGGGGTGGCGAAGGATTCCTTTATAAGGGTCTGGCTGCCGGGGGTGAGATCGGTTACGTCGCACCTTGGAAACATAGCAGAGAGGGCATCGGCTTGCTTTCCTTGGATGGTTCTTTCCACCTGAAGCGTTCCTCGAGGCTCTCGCCGTTTGTAACCGGAGGGTACTCCCTCGCTTTCCGTTACGGGCATGCGAATGCGGTGAACTACGGTGGTGGCGTGAACTGGTGGATCAGTGAGGGCAAGGGACTTCGTTTAGAGTTTCGCGACCACGTTGAAACACAATTCACAGATGTTCATTATGTCGGTTTCCGCATAGGGTTTGCGTTCCGCTAATCCTGTGACCTAACTGTTGCTTCGTTGCGAGGACATGATGCCGCTCGATCCTTCGGGCGGCTTTGTCTTTTGCATCACGCGGAAGGTGGGAGCTTGATAACTGTCGTTAACAGATGGCATGAGAAGGTCGATCCCCGATCACGGATGGCGTTAAGCTAGCGGTGATCAACGCACTCAACGTGCGATCACATGAAAAGGAGATCGACCTTGAAGAAGCATAGCAAGTCTTCGCAGCGGAGTGAACCAAGCTTGAAGCGGACGAAAGCGCGAGGTCCGGTGCAGCGCGATGCGAAAGAAGTACTCGCGGAAGTCCTGGGGAAGTTGACGGGAAAACTG
>JAIQFH010000039.1 GCA_020073385.1 Terriglobia bacterium
TCGGCCTCTGGAGCTCCCGTTTCGAGGCCATTTGTGCGTTTACTTTCGTTGCGGCCCGATGACTCGCTCACCATCCTTTAGAGATGGCTTTGTCGATAGGCTTTCAGGATTTAGTTTCCTTCCTCCTTACTATCCAAGCTACAGGGCTCTGGCTTCTACCCTGGCGAGATTATCCTCACTGAATGCACCAGCTTTCCGCTGGACACACCTTCATGCCGGTTTAGCCCGGCGCACCGTAATAGAGATGTTACGTCAGCCGAGCGCTAAATCTTGCCAACCGCCTCTGCTTTTGCGAAGCTTGTCTCTCGAAGGCTTTGAGGAGCCGCCGCGATGTTGATTGACCGGCAAGACGTTCTGTACGTCATCCGCTCCGCCCGCCGGACCCCGCTCCTCACCTTTGTCATGGTGCTGGCTTTGTCCGTCGGCATCGGTTTGAATGCGGGCGTTTTCGCCATCCTCAACTTCTTGTTCCTCAACCCTCCAACGAAGAAGGACCCCGACACCTTTGTCCAGATCTATCCCCGCTATCAAGGCTGGTATATCGGACCGGCCCGGGACTCTTCCTTCAACGCAGAAGACTACGACGCGATTCAAGCCGAAGCGCGATCGCTCGCCGATGTAGCGGCATGGCAGACGATCGCCACCACGCTCGACGACGTACGCCGGCCAGGTGGTGACTCGATCCTCGTTACCTGCAACTACTTCCGCGTTTTCGGAATCGATCGTCCGCTCATGGGCCGCTTTTTCAATCCCGACGAATGCACGCCGGGAACCGCAGTGCAAATTGCCGTGCTGAGCGAGCATTTCTGGAGAAACTATTACTCGTCCGACCCGCTCATCATTGGAAAGGTCATCCATATCAACCGCCAGCCGCTGACAGTGGTCGGCATTGCCTCCGATCACTCGGCCAACATGCTGTCCGGGGGTGTCTGGATACCTTACAGCCTGCAGCCCGCATTCAATCATGGCAACAGCGCCTTCCAGAATCCCGACTGGGTCTGGCTTACAGTTGCCGGGCGCCTGCGCCGCGGATACTCGCGCAACGATGCAACCGCGGAGTTGCAAACGATCATTCGCCGGCGCGACCGATCTTACTTTGAGCAGAAAGTGTTTACGCTGGACCGGAAGACCTCACTGGTGCTCACTGATGGATCGTTCATTCGCAATCCGTCAATGCAATCGGTAGCGATGACTCTCATGGCCCTGATTTTGGGACCGCTCGCCCTGGTGCTGCTGCTGGCGTGCACCAACGTGACCATGCTCTTCCTGGCACGCTCCATCACGCGCCGCGGAGAAATCGCGGTCCGTCTTGCCCTCGGTGCCGGACGCGCGCGGCTCATCCGCATGCTGGCGCTTGAGAGCTTCTTTACCGCTGCCGCCGCTGGCGTGGCGAGCATTTATCTGGCGGCCCGTTTTCCTTTTCTCCTCTTCGCAGCCATCGATCCAGCAGCGGCCGGGGTCGCATCCGTCATACGGCCAGACTGGAAGGTCTTTGGCTATCTTGCTGCTCTTGTATTCATTGCCACTGCGGCTTCTGCCCTCGCGCCTATGCGGGAGTCATTTCGATTCGACCTCGTCACCGCGCTCAAGGGTCGCGAAGGTTCGGCCACCATGCGCTCGCATACAACCAGCGCGCTGATCGTGGTGCAGCTTGCCATGAGCTTCGTGCTCCTTGCCGCCGCCGTTCTCTTCGCGCGCCTGCCTTTTTCGATCGTCAACACCGACCCAGGCTTTGAAACCCGTCACACGATGACCGTTCCACTTGAAGTCGAGATTCCTCCCTACACGGAGGCTTCGGCGCTGGCCTTCGAGCGTTCGCTGGAGTCACGCATCCTCCAGGTCCCCGGAGTGCAGTCCTTGGCCTGGGGGAGCCTCGCGCCCTTCACGGGGGCGCCCATCAGCGAGGTTCGTCTCGACACACAGAGCCGGGGGCAGGGGCGTCCCGCATCCATCGACAATGTGTCTCCGGAGTTCTTTTCCACCTTCGGCATCCCCCTAATGCATGGCCGGTCATTCATGCGCTCCGACGTCTCTGCTAACAACGGCACCCAGGTCGCCATCGTCTCCCAAGCATTCGCGAAAGCATTCTGGACCGATAGCGACCCTGTCGGCAAAATCGTCGTCACACCGGATGACAGGCATCTGGTCGTGATTGGCGTAGCCGGCGACACGCGCTCGGAACGCTTCAGCAGCCTCGACGGGCCCAGGCTTTATACGTTGCGCAAGGAGCAGGAGCTCGATGGTCAGCTCTTCGTGCGGTTCGGGGGCAGCGCCAGGCCTGTCGCTGCATCCATCGAACAGATCGTCAAGAGCCTGGATGCGACGCAAGAGGGCACTCCGTCTACCATCTGGGATTTCCTTGAAAGCAACGCCACGGACATGCGCTCCCTGGCTAAGATCATCCTCTTCATGGCCGGCATCGCCGTAGTCCTGGCCATCACCGGCGTCTATAGTGTGCTCACTTTCTCCATCAGCCAGCGCACGCGCGAGTTCGGCATTCAGATGACGCTGGGAGCGACCCGCCAGTCGATCTTCCGCTCAATCGTGAAAAGAGGTCTTCGCCAGATCGCCCTCGGCTTTCTCCTCGGGCTGGCAATGGCCATGCCGGCTGCATGGGCTTGGATGCGTCTCACAAAGAATTCATGGATGCCTATCGATAGTTTTGACCCCTCGGTGTACAGCATCGCGGCGCTCATCCTGCTCGTGGTCTCCCTCTCCGCCATGTGTCTCCCGGCGCTCCGAGCAACGCCGGTAGACCCCATACAAGCGTTGCGCAACGAATAGACGGAGCCTCGCAGAGCGCCTACAGCGCGCTACGGTCAACTGGCGAAACCAGGCGATTACACAAGTAGGCATGAGGAAAACTCTGTTGACCACGGCTGCTGAGTGAAATCGAGATTATCGCCAACTAACATCTCTTCGGGAAGATTCAGGGCGAGGGTGTGGACACATTTTTCAAGAACTTGTTCGCGCGGGAACGCCTTTTCTGCCCGAGTCGTGTATCGTTGTCGCGGAGGACAATCCATGCGAAAGCTTCTGATCTGCATCTGCCTGCTTGCGCCCGTCATCGCCTGGTCGCAGGAGAATCCGCTCAGCGCATTCACTAAGCGCGTCTACGGATTCCAGAAGGACATTCTGCTCCGCTCCGCAGAAAAAATGCCGGAGGAGAATTACGGCTTTAGGCCCACCGAGGCGGTCCGCAGCTACGGCCAGATCCTTGGGCACGTGGCCGACGCCCAATACCTGTTTTGTTCCAAAGTGCTCGACGAGAAGAATCCTGAGCCGAAGATCGAACAGACCAAGGCGTCCAAGGCGGATCTGATCGCCGCTCTCAAGACCGCCTTTGCTTACTGCGACAAAGCTTACGATGGAATGACAGACGCGTCCGGAAGTCAAATCGTGAAGCTATTCGGAACCGACACGCCAAAACTCGGTGTGTTGAATTTCAGCAATGTGCACAACATGGAACACTATGGAAACCTTGTGACCTACATGCGGATCAAGAACATTGTTCCTCCCAGCAGCGAGCAGACGTCGCCGCCGTCAACTCCGCCACAGAAACAGAAATAGTGCGTGCTTTTAATGGCTCTGGGGCTTCGCCTTGCCGTGAGCAGGCCATGCGCCCATTGGCCCGTGAATGGGCGCGCTCGCCGTTTTGCGCCAAGCGCCCGGGGTATCCCCCGCCACCGGCGAAGCAGACACACCTGTCCATCGGAACAAACTGCACATTTCGAGACAACTGTCACGGTCACAAATAGCTGAGCCACGCCCAATCCCGATGCCGACTCCGGAACTCCATGAACCATCGACATGGAACGTAGAGAATCGCCACAGCGATAATCCACATGGCGTAGATGAGAGGCAGATCATGACCATATCCAGACGGTCTTTGTGCGAAGTCGGCAATCACTGTGCCGTGCCAAACTGGCTGGTGAAAGAGCAACGCAACCACGATTGCGATCAGGTGGATAAGGTAGATGTGCAACACGTAATAGAACAGCGGCACCCGGCCAAAGACCATCAGGATACGACTCAGGCCGCGTTTTGCCTTGGCGCCGTCGAGCAATCCCAGCAGGATGAGTGACGGCCCGAGTGTCATGAGCAGGTAGTCGAGCGAAGGCGGATACTTGAGCGTGTTAAAGAACGAGACTACGGTCAACGAGAGCGTGGGCTGAACACTCCACGGGCCAGCGGAGCGCGGGTATCCGAACGGCAGACCGGCGATTCCATTTCCGTAGAGATTGATCGCGCGAAGCACAAAAAAGAGCAGCGTCGCAGAGATTCCGATTCTTAGAATCCATCTGCGGCGGTCCGGCCGATGCAACAGGCTGCCAAACGCAAATCCCGCGGCCATCACTCCGACCCACGGAATCAGGACATAGCGGACCGAAAACGAAAAATTAGCGGTAATCGGGATGCGGCCCGGCGAGTGCAGCAGCATCCACGACCAGTAGAGCCTGCCAAACAATGCGGGGTTGATGCCATCGAGCAGATTGTGAGTAGCGATCATGCCCAATCCCAGCACTGCGATCCAGCGCACTGGGACCCGCACGATCAGCGCCATCGCAACCATGCTCCAGCCTAGTATCCAGATCACTCCGCCATGCGCCCAGGGAACGAAACCCCATGCAAAGTCAACGATGGTGAATTCGAGGAGCACGAGCCACAGTCCGCGAGTGAGGAAGAACCTCGAGACTTGCGGGATTGACTTTCCGCGCCTGGTAGCGAGGAATGCGCCGGTTCCCGCCAAGAAAGCGAAAACCGGTGCGCAGAAATGAGTGATGAAGCGGGTAAAGAAGAGCGCTCCGGACGTGTGCGCCAGATCCTCAGGGGCAGTTCGCACAGAAGTCAGAAAGTCCCGGGTGTGATCGAGCGCCATGATGACCATGACGACGCCACGCAAGACGTCCACAGAAACTAATCGAGGAGCTTGTATGGGAACGATAGAAGGCCTTTTGCCGACGGGAGCGACTGCCGGAGCACTGACAGCGGTCACCATGCCGCACTTTTAGGAGGTCAATATTTCTGTCATTGCCGCATGGTATCGGCTAAAGGAACTCGCGAAGGTCTATAAGATGTCAAGAATTTGTATAAGTTTTGACAAGGGTGCGCGGAATTAGGGTGAAAGATCTCGTGAACAGATCACGCATTTGGTCGGAGGTAACCCGAGAGACTATCTTCATCAGTGTGGACGGAACACGTCGGCGCGGGGCTCTGCGTCTGCACCGAAGCGGCAACAACGACCTAGGCAGCTACTTGCGTACCACCGCGTTTTGCCGGCATATTCTGCGCCACGGCCCAGGCGGCCGCTCCGAAAATCCAGGAAATGAAGAAGGCCGTCCAATTCAGCCGCGTGCGAGCCGCCACGATCGCCGGCAGCCACACCAACAGGGTGTAGAGTGTGATCTGTCCGGCTTCTGCCCAGGCGGCAACTCTCGGAAGCACGTTAAGCAGGACGCCGAGACCGCTAGCAATCTGTCCCGCGCCGGTGAGATAAGCCCAGCCCTTGCGGAAGGGGAGCCAATGGGGCACATAGCCGACGGTTGCTTCTACGTAAACGAGATGCGAGAGGCCGATCGGCACAATCGAAACTGCAAACAGGATGCGCGCCATCCGGGCTCCGCGCTCGCCGGAAAGAAAGCCCAGTGGTGCCCCTTCCGCGACGCCGCCTAAGCGCGCAAATAGCGTCCAGCCGCCGGATAGCAGCAGCGTGAGCTCACCCAGCCCGAGCCAGGAGCCCTCGGTTCCCGGTTTGGTGATGACGTCTGGCAGCTTAAGCAGGGCCCACAAGATGAGATATGGAAACAGAATACGAACGGTCCAAGTGCGGCTCGCTGGAATCAAGAGTCCAGCCCCCAAGAGAAGCATGAGAACGCCAGACGTGTAGGCGACCGCAGTCCTTGCCGGGAGCCACGCGGGAACAGGTTGCCACACCAGTGCAAAATCGCCGTAGATGAGAGCGAGCACGCCGAGTCCGAGCAGGCCAATTGCAAACAGAGTCAGGGCTGGTTGTGGATGGTCGTTCATGAAAATCGAAACTGCCTTCCGCGTGACGCGACTGCCGGATGCTCCGTTGCAAGTCGCAGTTTTGCAGCCGTAGGTGCTCTTTCACGAGCCACCGCATGCTAGCACAGACAAGATGGTTCACTTTCTGATTGAGACCATATCATTTTGAGGTCCTACCAATCGGTGGTGTTTCGCATCTCAATCGTGGAAGAACTGCTCCTCATACGGTGATGAGGAGACTGGACTATCGAAGACGAACAGTGCCAGAGGATCGGCGGGGGACATAAGGCAGCGAAGTTCAGATTTTTACTGTTTCTCTGAATGGAGTCGATTCTGATCTACGCTGATCCAGAGTCCAGCGACGAACAGGCCGCGAATATCTTCAACCCCTGCCGGGGCCGTGCTTTCCAAGAAACAGGATAGGCCGGCATATCTGGCTTTACACTCAGACCACTGCATGCCCCTCCCTTGCCAATCGCACTCTCCCCGTAGGAAACTTGGATATGAGGGTCCTCTCCCGATTCCTGGCAGCAGCAACGGATGTCTCCCACTTCCCTGCTCCCACCATCCCTGAAGTCGCCTTCCTGGGACGCTCCAACGTCGGCAAATCGAGCGTGATTAATTCGCTCGTCGGCACCAAGCTCGCGCGCACCAGTTCCACTCCCGGGCGCACGCGCAGCATCAATTTCTTTGAAATCCGCTGGCCGGGAAAGCCGCGTCCCGAGCTGATCTTCGCCGATCTCCCGGGATACGGTTACGCCAAGATCTCGCGGGAGATCTCGCAGGAGTGGCCGAAATTTATTGAGCCTTATCTTAACGAGCGGCCTACGTTGGCACTCTGCGTCGCGCTGATCGACGTCAATGTTCCCCCGCAGCCAAGCGATCGGCAGTTGCTCGACTTCCTCAGCGCCTCCGGACGCCAGGTCTTGCTGGTTGCCACCAAGAGCGACCGCCTTTCCAACAATCAGCTCAACAACGTTCTACGCACGCTCGGGCAGGAATATCCGGCCGCCCGGCTGCTTCCCTTCTCCTCGAAAAGCGGCGCCGGGCGCGATGAATTGTGGAAACACATCCGCCAGGTGGCTGTGCCTGCCACAGAAACTCCCTCGCCCGCAGCTCAACATTATTAGAAAGCTCTCACCTCTCGAGTCGCCTGCTTCTTTCGTATGGCCTAATTTTCGGCGTTATTCCTGCCGATAGAGAGAAAAGAGTTCCCGGAAGTCGGATGGCGACCTGTTTCCTCCCGTGCGGACTCAAAGACACAGGACATTCTCACCGCAGGATTGTTATGACTGAGGAAATGAATGAAGGCAGCGCATATCTGAGAGCCTTGAAACAGGCCACGGGTTCGCACCCGGGCGCGGACGCGGCGCCCGAGCCGGACCGACTGATCGACAACTTATCCACAGTGCAGGGTAGCGAGAGCTTTCAGGGAGCCGAGAAGCGGCGTAGCCCCCGCTACAAATGCGAAGGCAGCGTCCAATTGCGCGAGGAGGGATGCGACGTCCGCACCTGGTCCACCTTCACCGACATCAGCTTGAATGGGTGCTATGTCGAGGCGCAGGCTACGTATCCAGCCGGAACCTCGCTGCACATGAAACTGGAAGCCAGTGGCATCCGCGTCGAGACCAAGGGCAAAGTGCGCATCTCGTATCCTTACCTGGGAATGGGAATCGCTTTCGAAGAAATGTCGGAAGAGAATGTCACCCATCTGAAACAGCTTCTTGCCAGCCTTTCGCGCCCCGCCCTAATCATGGGACCTGGCGCCACTTCACCACATCCAACCACCGGCCCCATGGAGGCTCTGCCTGCGATCACGCACCCCGAAGCGGCCGTGCGTGCCGTAGTCGAGTTCTTCGAGATCCACCAGCTCCTGATGCGCGACGATTTCGTCAAGCTGCTGCGCAAGAGCCAGCAGTAGGGAGCTTCTAGCTTCTCAAGGAATGTCGTCTAAGTCACTGAAAGATGGCTCCTCAGGTAGGACTCGAACCTACAACCCTCCGGTTAACAGCCGGATGCTCTGCCATTGAGCTACTGAGGAGTGTGGCGGCGGGCGCTGATGGCCTGCCTGACTGACTCCATCATTCTAGCATTTCACAGCGGCCCGCGGAAGCACTCTCCGCGATTGCCCTTCTCACTTTCTGGTACGCTTTTCCTGGATCCTCTTCATTCTGAGGTGTTCATGTCCGGAGGACGTTTCCTCGTGGCACTCTTCTCTTTTTCATTGCTCATCGCGGCGGCCGCAGTCTACGCCCACGACTCCAAATCCACCGACAAGGCAGCTCCGGCGGCGCCTCCGAAGGCTGAAGCCAAGCCCGTCGTCGACATCTATCACGGGACGAAGGTTACCGACAATTATCGCTGGCTCGAGGATGGCAATTCTCCGGAGACGCAGAAGTGGGTTGCTGACGAGATGGCCTACACCCGCGCGCTGCTCGATCCTCTGCCCGGCCGCGATGCCATTCATAAGCGCCTGACCGAGTTGCTATCAATCGGAAGCATCACTACACCGGTGATCGCCGGCAAGCACTACTTCTATACGAAGCGCGAGGGCATGCAGAACCAGCCAGTCCTTTATGTACGCGATGGACTGAACGGCCCCGACCGCGTTCTTGTGGACGCCAACCAACTCGCCGCCGACGGAACCATCGCCCTCGACTGGTTCCAGCCGTCGGACAACGGCAAATACGTTGCCTACGGCACTTCGCAGAGCGGCTCGGAGATGTCGACGCTGCACATTGTCGAGACGAAAACTGGAACCACTCTGCCTGACACCATCGAGCGCACGCGTGCGGCTTCCATTGCCTGGCTGCACGACAACTCCGCCTTCTACTACACGCGCTACCCGAAGAAGGGAGACGTTCCCGCCGGGCAGGAGATGTACAACCGGCACGTCTTCTTCCACGAACTCGGCAGCGATCCCGAGACCGACGATCTCATCTTCGGCGAAGGCCGCGATCCGGAAGACTGGCCCAGCGTCTTTCTCTCCAACGACGGCCGCTGGCTGCTGATCCACGTCTCGCAGGGCTGGACCAAGTCCGAACTCTTCCTGATGGATATGCAGGGCAAGAATCCTCCGTCGCGGCTGACCACTGGCAAAGACTTCAATTACGGCGCGGAAGTTTACGACGGCAAGGTCTATATCACCACCAACGAAGGTGCGCCGCGCTATCGCCTGTTCGTGACCGACGCGGGCAACTTTGATCGCGAGGCGTGGAAAGAAATCATTCCGCAGACCGACGCCGTGCTGCAAAACGTCTCCGTCTACAGCGGCAAGCTCTTCGTGCAGTACGAGCAGAATGCCACGTCACAACTGAAGCTGTTCGACCCCGACGGCAAGAAGATTAGTGATATTTCCCTACCCGGCATCGGCTCTGTTTTTGGAACAGGTGGGAAATGGAATCATGACGAGGCGTTCTTCGGCTTCCATTCCTTCACTGTGCCTCCGAGTATCTACCTCATCGATCTGAAACCGACAACTGTGAAAACATCTGGTCTTGAAGCGAATGCCGCCTTTGTGAGTGCTCTGTGGTCCAAAGTCGATGCCCCCTCGATCGATCCCTCGGCCTACGAGGTCGCCCAAGAGTGGTACAAGTCGAAAGACGGCACGCGCGTCCCCATGTTTATCGTGCGTAAGAAAGGTCTCGCGAAAAACGGCAAGAATCCCACGCTGCTCACAGCCTATGGTGGATTCAACATCAGCCTGACGCCTAGTTTCAGCCGCACCGCCTATCTATGGATGGAGCACGGCGGAGTCTTCGCCGTCGCCAACCTTCGCGGCGGCGCCGAGTTCGGTGAAGACTGGCACCGCGCCGGCATGCTCGAAAAAAAGCAGAACGTCTTCGACGACATGATCGCCGCCGCCGAGCACCTCATCTCCGAAAAATATACGGACAAAAATCACCTCGCCATCCAGGGCGGATCGAACGGCGGCCTGCTCATGGGCGCCATGATGACGCAACGTCCCGACCTGTTCCGTGCCGTCGTGTGCCAGGTCCCGCTGCTCGACATGCTGCGCTATCAGAATTTTCAGATCGCCAAACTCTGGATCCCCGAATACGGCAGCGCGGAAAATGCCGAGCAGTTCAAATGGCTCTACGCTTACTCTCCGTATCAGCACGTGAAGGCAGGCGTGGAGTATCCGGCCATCTTATTTATGACCGGAGATTTCGACACGCGCGTCGATCCCATGCACGCGAAAAAGATGGCCGCGCTGATGCAAGCCGAGGCGAAGAACGGTGCAAGCAAGACGCGCCCGATCTTATTAAGGATCGAATCCAAAGCCGGCCACGGCGCGGGCAAGCCCGTAACCAAGCAGATCGAAGAATTTACAGATGTGTATTCCTTCTTGTTCTCGCAACTGGGAGTCAAGGAGTAGAGTGGCCAGCACAAAAATGTGGGGACAGCCGCCCTCGGCTGTCCGGCGGCCCAGCCTTTCGGGCCGCGGGCCTCTTGCCGGGACCCAAATTCGCTATTCGGAAGGATCTATGACCGCAACATGGAAGCGCCTTCTCACCGTAACCATCCTGAGCTTCGCCCCCGTCCTAGCCTCCGCGCAATCCCCCGACTGGGGCACACGTCTCAACGAAGAACTCCCTCTCCTCGGCCACCGCAACTGGATCGCCGTGGTCGATTCCGCCTATCCCTTGCAGACGAGCGCAGGCGTCGAGACAATCGAGACCAATGCCAGTCAACTCGATGTCGTCAGGACGGTCCTCGACCAGCTCAGCAAGGCGAAACATGTGCGCCCCGTCATCCTCACGGATGCTGAACTGAAGGTTGTACCTGAAGCCGACGCCGCGGGCGTCACCGCCTATCGCGAAGCCCTGAGCAGTCTTCTGGGAAAGACCAACTTGCAATCTCTCCCGCACGAGGAAATCATTGCCAAACTCGACGAAGCCGGCAAGACGTTCCACGTCCTGGTGCTGAAAACGAACATGACGATTCCCTACACGTCGGTCTTCATCCGACTGGAATGCGGCTACTGGAGCGCCGATGCCGAAAAGCGCCTGCGGGAGAAGATGGCGGGACGGTGAGGTCAGAGGTTCGAATTCAAAATCCCAAGGGGTCAGCATCTGGGATTCCCTACCCTTTCGCAAACTGCGTGTTCAAAAACCGCAAAGGATGGCCCCCGCCAGAATTGAACAGTGGGAAAGTAAGATTGTGTGTCCCTAAGTTAAAGAGGAAAACGATTTTGAAACGATCTCAAAGTTCGCCCGTCAGCCGATCCAGAGCAGAATTCTGGAAGTTGATTCCTCGCAGTTCAAAAATGGTCGCAATCATCGGAGTTTTTTCGCTGTTCGCTTCCATCGGCTTCATTGCGATGCTGATGTCTCCGGTGCACCAGACGATAGAGTCCGCTGCGGTCACGGTAGCAATCTACGGCGGCTTCGCCGTCGGCTATGCTGGACTGTCGATCGCTCGCAAGTTCTGGCTAATTCCCGTTTGGGCGCTATTGCAGGCGGTAGCGTTCGCTCTAGTCGCAAACATATTTCGCGCGGGAATCATCGAGGACCGCAAGGAGCTCGAGCAACAGTTGTCTGTTCTCGGGCTATGCGCGATCGTTGCCATTGTTGTCGGCTATATCGCTTTCATCAACTTCGTTCGACGCGAAGGGAGTCGATATTTTCGAATCCAAACAGAAATTGAGCTTGCCCGCGAAATACACCGTTCCCTGGTTCCAACTTTTGAGCGAAAGCTCGCTGGATACGAGATCTTCGGCGCTTCGATCCCGAGCGGCGAAGTGGGTGGCGATCTGGTGGATATCGCTGAAAGTTCCAACGAGTGGATCGTCTATATTGCCGATATTTCTGGGCACGGCGTCGCTTCCGGTGTGTTGATGGCGATGTTAAAGACGTCGATTCGCAGCGGTTTGGGAGCTACCAGTTCGCTGGGTGGGTTGCTCGAGGGAGTGCATCGCACGCTCTATCCCTTGAAGATGCCGAACATGTTTGCTACCGCCGCTTTTCTGCAACTCCGGCCGGGGAGCAAGACAGTGACCTACTCACTCGCCGGACATCCAGCACTCATGCGTTACTGCAGTCAGAAGCGCGCGATCGTGGAATACGCATCTCAAAACCTGCCCTTGGGCATACTTCCCCAGCAGCAGTTCGCAAGCGATCGGCTGGAATGTGAGCCTGGCGATGTACTCCTTCTGCTGACCGATGGGTTCAGTGAAGTGTTCGATGCTAACGCTGCCGAATTAGGCATGGAACCTATCAAGAGCGCCTTTCTGAAAGCTGCAGAGCGACCGCTCTCAGAGATCTTCGAGCACCTGCGGAACGTCTCGCTAAGTTTCGGTAAACAGGACGATGACCAGACCATACTTCTGGTCCGATGCACTGTAGAAAACACGTCCACAGCCGTGTCGTTTTGACGTCGGGCGGCGGGTGGCCCATTCAAGCCTGACTTTGGCTTGAGTGGGGCAGTTCTATGGCTGCGTGCAATTTGCCCTCGCGGATGGCCCGCCCTTTCAGGCTTCACTCAGTTGGGTGGCCTATCCTTTGCGTTTTTTGCGAAGGTGGGAATTCGATACCTCTCCCCTATAGCGCTTGCAGCAGGCCACAGTCCGAATCTTCATCACCGCTGTAGGCAATTCGGCGAGCCAAATTGATGGGTTAGGTCTAGCAGTTTGGACCGTTCGCTTTTACTTCAGTCCTATCCGTCCCGCCAAGGCGAGCCTCTCCCGTTCCATGTCTGGTTCCGAGTTCCACTCCCCGAAGTTCTCTGGATGCACCCGGCACTGAACCCGTATGCGTACACCATCCTGACGAACCAGGCCGAGCCTCCCTGTCAGACAGGTGCATTCGGGGCAACGAAGCTCAAAGTTCTTTCCAACTTTTTGGATGGTGAGTCCGTATATCACTCCCTCGATGCTACCCAAGCCTGCGTAAACACAACATCCCAAGAAGGTGGCTGCTGGCCGCTCTTTCGTGGCGTTACCAGTGCCATTACCGACGCCATTCGACTGGCCGATTGTGGCGCTATACCTTGTTCTAGTGGGCCATATTCTCCTAATTGCCGGCGCGCTTGTGTGTGTCGTCCTTTTCTTAATCAAAGCGGCATTCGACCGGGCGGAGGCACGCGACAAAAGGGAGAAGGATGACAAAAAGGACTAGGGAAAGCCGCGGACGCTCCCATCCTTTGCGTTGATTGTGTTCTTGCAAAGGGTGGGAATTCCGGACCTTTCCCTTTGTACGTTTTCTCGAGAAGACTGAGCAGATCAACCTGGTGCCGTAGAAATTGCCACACACCTCGCCTCAAGGTGTGGTATCAAAGGAGCGGGGCGCGTGCAGCCCTTATTCTTTCCCGATGGGGAATATCGAGATGGGCACCCCCAGTTTCGCAAAGGCAGCGAGTTTTCCGGTGGCCAGGGCCTATTACACACCCGGCCGGACGCTCTGGAAGATCGACGTCAAAGAATGGGCTTTCGCGACGGTGGATGCCACCGACGTCGATCCCGCGCTCAACATAGGATCGAACAACCCGACCGTCGTTCCGGGGTTCTTCGACAAGTCCCCAAGGGCCATCAAGTACACGGCTGCGTCCTCCGGTAGCGGGGGGGCGGTACGCCTCTACGCGAACAGCACAGGCTATACATTCGTGAACTTCTTCCGCCTTCCTTTGTTCGACGTTGTCGGCGGACTGCTGCAGGTGCATATCGTGGAGCGACGGTCCGCGTCGTCCGCGGACGTCCAGCTGACGAAGCTCAACGGCAAAACCTTCGCCATCAACGCCCCCGACACCGTCACCTACGACATGGACAAGACAGTAGTTTCAACGGCCGCCGAGGCGTCGGAGGGCGGCGTCTTCGCCAAGGTGGAAGCCGGAACAAACCACGTAGTCGTCTCGAGCCATGGCACGCTGGAGAGCAAAACCGCGAAGAATATCTGCCTGTGGGCCGCAGGCGAAAGTAGCAGTTTCAGGATAAATGACGGAAACGTCGCCTCGACCTTCGGCGTCCTCAAGGGCAAGGTTGCCGACGACTGCGTGATCTGGATCGGCGGATGCACGATGGCGCAGAATAACCCTTGGTGCAAAGCGGCCGCGAAGGCAGCCGGGTGCCACCTGGTTGCCCCTGTAAATTACACGACCATCCAGAAATTTCCGAAGGGCAATATCGACCTGCTCGACCGGTCGCTGGGACCGAAGGTGTTCCCTCCCGACGGAGGCGAGCCCATCGGCGTCAACGACTTCTGCAGCCAGCAGGACAAGTTCCAGTTCGTGGTTCCGCCGTAGAGCGCGGCATTCGGCATCAGCGTTAGCGTCCGCCCTTTTCCTCGAGGGGAAGTGCCCCCGACTGGTGGCCCCACTCAAGCCCGATTTTGGCTTGAGTCGGGCAGTTCCACGCTTGGACAGATTTTCCCACTCCGACTCCAATCGAGATAACCTAACGGTTAACCCACCGCAGAACCAGCATCTTCCGTGCGCTCAATCACATAATACACATTTGTACGTACATATTGGTACATTTAAATGTTCCTGCAGGAACATGTGTAAAACTTACCCGGATGCATTTCCAATAACTTAGCTCTCCTCTTAAGTGGGAAGTAATTTCGCGGGCGATATTGACGCCCCGTGCTCGCTAGCTCTGACACGAGGCCGCGGCGCTGGAAACCAGAAACGTTCCCCTCGAGTCACACACTGTTAACAGCCTGGTGACAAACCTTTGACGATCGGGCGGAACCCGCACTCATCTAATGGGTGAAAGCGACACACGTTCGAACGAGATTCACCACGGTCGTCGTCACTCGCTTTTCACACAATCACATCAATTTCAGACTGGCATTAGATGTCGACCACACCGACACAGTACTCGTCTCTGTCCCTGAAGGAGATCGTCTGTCTATGCGCGGGCGCGCGCGATGACGAGGCGTGGAACGAGTTTGTATCCCGTGTGCGAACGCCCATCCGTCTGATGGTCATGCGCACGGCCGCCCCGTGGGGGAAACCTTCGCGGAGCCTGGTCGAAGATCTGGTGCAAGTGACCTACCTCAAGCTTTGGGAAGGAGGGCGCAGCCTGTTGCGAGACTTTGCGCTCCAGTGTCCCGAGGGCATTTTAGGGTACCTGAAGAGAATCGCCGCCAATGCGACTCACGACTACTTCAAGCACGACCATAGTCAATCGTCAGGCGGGGACGCACCGCACGTTTCCACCAGCGATGTCGATCCTGAAGCCGGGATCGAGGTTCATGGCAGTGAGGACAAAATTGCGTTCCATCTCTTTTTGAGCGAGATCGATGAGCATTTGAAGCGATGCCTGGCTGGGCCCGACCGGGAGCGTGATCGCACGATCTTCTGGCTTTATTTCCGGCAGGGCATGAGTGCGCGGGAAATCGCTTCCCTGCCTGGCATCGGACTGGGCGCCAAGGGCGTGGGCAGCGTCATTGAAAGAATGAAGCATTCCATACGAGACCAGATCCTGGGCACGCGTACGGATTTCGGAGACGACCAGGGAAAATCTGAAAAGCAAAGTTCCACGGGATCTCGTATTGCTCTGTAGAGGAGTGTCTGAACTTGGGACGTCCATTGGACAAACACCTCGACAACAATGAACTCGACGCACTTGTGCCCTCGCCTTGCGAGAACGGGCAGAAGGCGCCCGCGTTCACTCCTACCGCCGTGCGCGACGCCCGGCGGCACGCGGACCAGTGCGCGGATTGCGGCAGGAAGTTGCGGAGATACCGGCAACTCGTGCAGCGATCCTCGAATCGAGTGGTCCCAGAGGCGGCGGGAACCGACTGCCCCAATCTGAATCAGGACGATTGGCGTGAGGTGGCGGCAGGCCTGTGGCCGGAGTCGAAGGCCGTGCAGTTGATTACCCATGCCGCGCTCTGTGACCACTGCGGGCCCCTGCTTCGTCGCGGCGTCTCCGTCGACGATGCTCCGGAGGAAACGCAACGAGAGAGGGAGTCTCTCTCGCAGGTTGGTTCAGTGTTTTCCATCATGCCGGTTCGGCAATCACTCCGGCTCACAAGGTGGCTGGTTCCAACTTTAGCGCTGGGATTGATTGTCGGAGTGTTAGGCGGCAGGCCGTGGTCACCGCCGCGACCGCTCTCAGGACCAAAGTTTGCCGATTTCGCCGTCAAGACTCACAGGCAGCACGCTCAGGGAAAACTGGCGCTCGACCTGCGTTCCGGCTCACAGCGTGAGGTCAACGAATGGTTGAAGGCGAAGTCGCCGTTCTCCGTGGCATTGCCGGTATCTCTCACCGAGGCGGGCGAGCAACGTCCTTATGATCTGGAGGGCGCGCAACTGGTTCGAGTCGACGGCAAGACAGCGGCCTTCATCGCTTACCAGGTAAAGATGCCCAAGCTGCAGACCGCCGCGTCATCGTTATTGGTGACGCCAGATTCGGTTGCCGTAGCGTCCGGTGGAACCGAGATCGATTTCAAGAAAGTCAGCTTCCACTACGCTACGGTCGAAGGCTACAAGGTAGTTACCTGGTCGGTGCACGGGCTGACGTACGCTCTGGTTTCCGAGGAAGGAACCGGCACGCAACGATCCTGCATGGTTTGCCATTCCGCCATGAAAGATCGCGATCTGAGTCAGACGCCAGCGCCCTTACGCTCTGACGGAAGTACTCCTCAGGCGGTTTGGCAGTAATTCTTTCCACCCCAAATCAATTCGATGGTGACGGCACCAATGCTGCCCGCAAACAGCAGATCCTTCGCCGCAAAGCCCGCGGCTCGGGATGACAATGCCTCGCCAGTTCGAGAATCTCTGAGCCACAAAAAGCAAATTCCGTTCAGATCTCGTCATGTCTAGTGAGGCCGATTACGCCCTCGAAGTCACTGACTACAGCACAAGCATGGGTAATGTTTCAGATGTAAGGCTATTTTAGTCCGTACATATTCGTGCGCTAAAGGCCTCTGGGACACCTGTGTCAGAACCTTAACCGATTTCAACCTTTGGATAACTTAACTGGAGAACAAATACGATGATCGCCAATCAGCAAATCAAGAAGAATGCGCCAGCGCGGATTCTGTTCGCAACCGCTCTCGTGCTCGCATGTGCCTTCGGCACGATCAACCTTGCGGCGGCGCAAGTCACGCCCCCAACCACTCCTACCGACATTGCAGTACCGACAGGAAACTCTCCTTTCTTGGTCGGCCACGCCTTCGGCAGCCAGGGCTATACTTGCCTGCCTACGAGCACTGGTGGCACTGCCTGGAATCCCACCGCCCGCCCCGAAGCAACCCTGTTTACGGATCTTTTCGGAGCGCAGTTCCAGATCATCACGCACTTCCAGAGCATCAATGAAAAGCCGAAGCCGGGCATCGTCCCCCCTCTGAGTGGGAACGCGACGTGGCAGAGTTCCCTCGATAGCAGCCGGGTATGGGCGGTAAAGGTGAAAGGAATCGACGCCGGCTCCGACCCCGTGAGTTGCCCGAATAGCGGCTCGATTCAGTGCCTCTTGTTGCAGTCAGTCGGGAACGAAAAAGGGCCCACGGGCGGGAACCTCCTGTTCAAGACCACCTTCATCCAACGTCTGAACACTGCCGGCGGAGCTGTTCCGACCACCGCCTGCACCGTGGGTCAGACTCAGCTCCAGCCCTACACGGCTGACTACTACTTCTTCCGCGCCGAACACTAACCGGGCGTGCGACAGCCACTAGTGGAAGAAGGACAATGCCCCACCTTATCTCGGCCGAAAAAATGGCGAGATGAGGTGGGGCAGCGTCATGCAAGATTACGGCATGACGCGATCAAGGCACGAAAAGTTGGCTTAACAGGCAGCGCTACGGGGAAGAGGAGCGGAAGAATAGAATGGCGCATGGGGGTGGCTAACCGATGCCGACAATTGAGGGGAAACAAGCGGGGATATGGATTAGTGATTATGTGAAGAACGCGGGGAAGTGTGAGGGCGTAGCGAAGGCGGTGCGGGCGCTGGTGAAAAAGGCGGTCAAGGGAGTTGAGGAGTACGTGAATCCGTGGAAGATACCGTCGTTCGATTCGAACGGACCACTGTGCTGCTTCATGGTCGGTAAAGAGCATGTGACGTTTGCATTCATGCGCGGTGCGGCACTGCCGGACCCGGAGAAGCTGCTGGAGGGAACGGGGAAGGGCGTGCGACATGTCAAACTGCGGAGTGTTGCCGATGTGAAGAGGCCGGGGGTGAAGAAATTGATTGCGGAGGCAGCGAAGCTGAACAAGAAGGACCCGCCGTCGGGAATGATGGTGGGGATGGAAAAGAGAAAGCGCAAAACGAACGGAAGAGGTGGCGAAGTCGTACTGAGGGGACGTTAGCCGTCGTCAGCAATTTTTCGCCAGCTACCAGGCATATGAACCCAGCAGGCGCTGTATTTCAAAGGTACGAACGTTCACCACACTCGGCAACACACTGCTTAGGCCGTGATGAGAAATGTGGTCGTGTGGAACAGCTCCAGATTTCAGTTGCGCAGTCGGTTACCCTCTAATGAAGTGCTAGACATGATAGGACGAGCCACGGAAGGGCAAGTCCTTCCATTTATTTCCGCCAATTTTCGCGTTCGGAGCAACCGTTGAGGCTTATCGCCAACTCCGTGTGTGAATACCGAACAGCTCAAGCCCACTAATGGAAAACGCATTAAGAGCCGATAAGACAATACCTGTGGGGATAGGTCTCTGAAACGATCTTGGATGGTCTGCCCGAATCGACCGGAGGACCGGATCTCTAAGTGTCTTGTACGCGCGACGCTGAACATTTGGGGGATCGTGCCATGCAGTGGTTTCGTGATCTAAATACCAGCAAGAAGCTGGGCCTGGCGTTTGGGACTCTTGTATTGCTGGTGATGGGACTGGGCTTTTTCTCGCTCACCCAGCTCTCTCGTGTCAACGCGACGACGCTGCAAATCGTTGACAACGGGATGCCCTCCCTGCGCGCGCTTGGAAACCTCAAATACGACACCGCGGCGATGCGCCGGGCTGAACTCAGCTACTTGCTCGCGTACGAGCACAAAGAAAAATGGGATCGGGTCATGAAGCAATCCCTGGCGGACCTCGAACGCGACCAGGACGTGTATCAGCACCTCATCCGGTCCGAGCAAGAACAGCGGCTGTACGGCGAATTCAGCGCGGCCTGGACCAAATACATCGACGTGCATAAGCGAGTCATGGCAACCATGGCCAGCAACGAATACCAGGCCGGGGTGCTGGCGCAAACCGAGGGGGCGGAGACCTTCGAAGCGGCGGCAAAAATCCTTCAGGAAGATGTCGATCTTAACGACAAGTCTGCCCGGGAACTCGGCACACAAGCGGCCAGCGTCTATTCGTCGTCGCGTTACTGGATTGTCTCGCTGTTAACCTTCGCTCTCATTGCCGGATTTGCCATGAGCTCGGCCATCGGGCGAGCGATCTCTAGCGCCATCTCAAAAATGCTGACTCCCTTGCAGGAGATTGCGGCTAATAATCTGGCGGTCGACGACGTGGCCGTCAACTCGCACGATGAAATCGGCAAGGCATGCATGGCCTTGAACCAGATGAAGAACAATCTATACAAAGTGATTCATGTCATTTCTGCGACAGCGCAACAGCTGGCCAGTTCGAGTGAGCAGATCTCGACCGGAGCAGGTCGCTCGGCAGAGAACGCGCGCTCTCAGGCGGACCAGACTCATGAGGTCGCAACTGCCATGCAGGAAATGGCGGCGACCGTTCAGCAGGTTTCCGAAAACTCGCAGCAGGCGGCGGAGACTTCTCGACAATCCGCCCAGGCCGCGCGTCACGGCGGCACCCTGGCAGAAGAAGCTCTCTCCACGATGCACGGTATCTCTGACTCCACCAGGAAAACCGCAACGCGAATCTCGGAGCTAGGTAAACGCTCGGAGCAGATTGGCAAGATTGTTGCTGTAATTGACGACATTGCCGACCAGACGAACCTGTTGGCTCTTAACGCCGCTATCGAAGCGGCACGAGCCGGGGAACAGGGCCGCGGATTTGCGGTCGTGGCAGACGAGGTCCGCAAGCTCGCGGAACGTACCACGAAGGCAACGAAAGAGATCGAGGAGATGATCGACTCGATCCAGTCCGAGACCCGGAGCGCCGTTGAGTCGATGGAACTCAGTGGCGGACAAGTCCGGGTGGGCGTCGAACGGACTCAGGCCTCGGGCGAAGCCTTGCGGAAAATTATCCAGATGTCGGAGCAGGTCGGCAGCATGGTATCCCAGATTGCAACCGCGGCCATCGAGCAGTCCAACGCGACCGAAGACATCAATAGCAATATCGCCAAAATCGCAAGCTCCGCACATCAGTCGTCAACGTCCGCCGAAGAAACGGCCCGAGCATGTACCGATCTGTCCAGCCTGGCTCTCGATCTGCAGAACCTCGTTGGACAGTTCAAACTGGCCACTGACGTAAACATTGTTGTCGATGCTCCGCAAGAGCCGACGCCCGAGGGAACACAACCGCCCACCTTCCGCGCAGCAGCAGCCTCCGCAGCAAGAGGCTAAATCCCCGGTTACCGGCAATCTTCACTCTCACTGGGAGCGATGTATATATTAAAGTGGCTGAAGTGGCTTGAAACGATGGCGGAACGAGTTGAACCGCCGACGTCAGCCTTTTCAGAGCCACTTGTCTCATAAGTGAAAAAGCCCGTGGCGGAACGTTAATTCCCGTCCCGGCGCCGCCGAAACACGGGGTCTCGTGCGTTCTACTGCAGCAGTCCGAAAATCCCCACTCTTTGATCGTAACTGACGATGACGTGTCCGTTAGCCACAACCGGCACGGCAAAGCCAATCCCTTCTCCGAGCGCGTCGCGACCCGCATTCATGTTGCTGTTCCAGAGTTCGTGCGAAACCATGGTCGCATCGTAGGCATGTAAGATGCCTCCGCCTGCCGCCGACTTCTCATAGGCCCACACGATGCCGTTCTGATTTCCGTTCGCGGACACCACCGTATTCGCCCCGCGCAATCCATAAGCAGTGGGCGAAGTCGCGACTGGCGTCGGATTCAGCAGGCCGTTTTGAAACTGGTACTGCTTGAGTTGCAGGCTTGAGGCCCCGGCGTAGAGATTTCCATTCCAGTAAGAGGGATTGCCATAGAGCCGATTCCAGTTCGGTCCCTCGGCAACGTCGCTCGTAACTGCATCCGAGCAGGTGAACTCTCCAATCATGAATTCCTGCGCAATCTGGTTGTCGCCTCCGGCATTGAACTTTCCCATCGTGTCGGTGCTCACTACAAAGAGCCGCCCTTCTTTGCTATAGGAGACGGCCAACTTGCGGCCGCTGGTGACGTCGGCGGGGATCAGAGCCACCCCTCCCGAACCAATCTCCAGGTCATGTAAATCGATGCACGCTTCATTGGAAGGCGTGAAGTAATCGGCGACCTGAAACGCACCGCCGCTCAGCTTCAGCTTCAACATCGTATCGCCATAGTTGTTCCCGCCCTGATCGGCATTGAAGCTGCCGTCTGCGGCGTTGAGGTAGATATATCCATCGGAATCGACAGCGGGCGCGGCACCACCTTGCCAGAATGCTCCTCCGCCTCCGTAATCTGATGGCCCGCTCGCGGCGTCCACCGACTGATATTGCGTAGTGGGATTAAACACGGCGATCTGTGTCAGGGTCGTAGGGTCGAAAGCCATGAGCCATCCGTGATAGACGCCCCAATCGGAAAACGATCCCCACCCCACAAGGATGGCTCCGTCCACCTCCGTCAACCCGACTCGTTGGTTCTGATTGGACGGATCGAAGGCGATCTGGCCATTGGCGCTGCCTTTGCCGTCTCCCGGAACGCTCGCTTGGATCTGCATGCTCCCCGGACCAAAGTCATTTCCCGTATGAATGTCGATCGCCCGCAGCCACTGCTCTGGCACGCCGTTGCGTGCCAGCGTGGTCACAAAATACAGGGCTCCGGTCGAGGCGTCGATGTATGGCGTTCCCGTGATCCCGACTTCTCCGCCGAGAGTGGTGCGTCCTCCAAAATTGTCGGGCATCGCGGTGACGCCATTCGTGACATCAACGTAATGCCTCTCCCACAGGGGCGTCCCGCCGAGATTCGCCGCATCGAGTGCGTAGACGCTGTCGTGCTCTGTCGCAACGACCACCACGTCATGCGTTCCAGCCGCACCCATGTCGAGTTGCGAAACGTAGAGTGGCTGTGCCATGACGATTCCGTCTGCCTGAAAAACAGCCAATCGGCCAAAGCCATTTACGTTCACATTCGTCGGAGTAAGGCTCGTTTCGCTCGTGTAGGAACCACTTCGCGACGAGTTTCCTTTCCACATCAAAACTCCTGCGAGATTATCGCCAGGAGTAGGGTTTGGATCGGGCCCTGGAGATTTCGATTTCACGGCACCTTGGCAGGCGACGAAATAGGTTGCGACTAAAAACGTGAAGCAGGACGTGACAATCGCACGAAGGCCACGATTCTTCATGGAGAACCTTCCAGCGTGTAACAACAATTAATAACGAGCGGTCTTCAGATGTGAATTGAGGGAAAATAGGTTGTTTATACCCGCTCTGCAGCCTGCGGGAATCGACGTTTTGCCCGGCGAGATTGGTCCAATGGGGCGGATCTCCGAACCTTAACTTATTGAAAACCTGTTGTTTAACTTTGCCTCGATAAACTCCGACGTCTCCGCTGCCCACTTCTAAGAAGAGTCGGACGCCACCCACTCGGAATTAGAACTTTCCAGTACTTCGGCCGTTGTTTTTCCTTAGGCGCATACAGTGTTTACTGGTACCCTGCACTGAACTCTTTTGTACCTTCGGCTTCAGCTAGGAATTCCCAGTCCAGTCCTATGCTGGATAGCTCCAATCTTGGCCGCAAGGTTTAGAGTCCCCTGCCGTGCTGTGATTTCGGCGGTGGTCCCAGGCGTCCCGCTCACGCTATTGGGAGAGCAGTGCCAAGCAAGTCCCAAGAAGTTCGCAAGCAAATAAGAAAAGTCCCGGAGAAATGAATGTTGAAGCTTGCCCCGCTATTCGCTTGTCTGTCCGCTCTCTTTGTGTCATCAGCCTTCGCGGGCGTTAATGTCTCTAGTCCTACCAATGGATCGACAGTACAGTCTCCGGTGCTCTTCAAAGCAACCGCCGGAGGGACCTCCTGCTCCAAGGGCGTGGCATCCATGGGCGTTTACAGCGCTCCCGGAGTTCTCGCCTATGTCACGAACGGCACGGTTCTCGATACGCACATCAGTCTTGGTCCCGGAACGCACCAAATCACCGTCGAACAGTGGGATTACTGCGGTGGCGCTTCCGCGACTCCTATCACGCTCACCGTCGCCAGCGGATCTGGCGTGTACATCAGTTCGCCGGCCAACAACACCACAGTAGGTTCCCCGGTTCGCTTCACGGCAACAGCAAGCACCACTTGCTCGAAAGGGGTCTCTGCCATGGGCATTTACACCGGGCCCTACCAGAAGGCCTACACCGTGTCCGGGGCAAGCCTTAATACTGACCTGACGCTGGCTTCCGGCACCTACGATGCCACGGTGGTTGAATGGGACAATTGCGGCGGTGCCTCCAGTGCTCCGGTGAAAATCAACGTTAGCGGTGGCGGCAAGAGTTTCACCAACGTTCAAGCTCATTCCGGTTGGAGCGGCCACGGAGAACTGCCTCCCAAGTACGCCATGTGCAGCAGTTGCCCAGGTCTCGGCTGGTCGATGAGCCAGGGCATCTCTTCTCCGGCGATGGATGGGAAAGCAACAAAGTACTCGATTTACGGAACCACACCATACGCCGACGTACTATGGAACAAGCATCTCATTGGCGATGGTTCTTCCGAAGGCCTCCCGGACTACGACCACTCTCTCACGCCGTCACTTCATAACTTCACTTATGACGCTTACTTCTACGGGACCGATCTGAGCCTCTCTGAAAACATCGAATTCGACATTGGC
This sequence comes from Terriglobia bacterium, assembly GCA_020073385.1. Classification (GTDB taxonomy): domain Bacteria; phylum Acidobacteriota; class Terriglobia; order Terriglobales; family Acidobacteriaceae; genus Sulfotelmatobacter. The sequence continues at coordinate 23,822 of JAIQFH010000039.1, forward strand.
CAGTTCGTCGGCGGCACCGGCCTGATGTTCGGCACTCAATGCCAGATCGTCAATGGACACGTATGGGGCATCTGGGACAACATCCACGGCAAGTGGGTTTCTACCAACGTGCCGTGCAAACCCGCGAATAACACCTGGAATCACATTACGCTCCAATTCCAACGCACCTCTGACAATCAACTGATCTACAAGTCGATCACCCTGAATGGCGTCACCACTACGCTGAATGCAAAGTACGCGCCATACTCCGTCCCCAACTGGTGGGGTGTAGTCATCAACTTCCAGTTGGATGGCAACTACAAGTTGGCGGATTATTCCGTTTACCTCGACAAGGTAACGGTTACGTATAACTAGGAAGCCTGGTTCATTCGAGGTCCTGCCTGCTTTCGACTTTTCTTAAAGCGGGCGGGACCTTCGTCTTTTAGAGTTGACGACGGTTCGAGCCGGAGCATCCGGGAATGAGAAGCACGGCCACATTTGACAGCTTCCCCGCATCGAAGATGCAAATGTTGCGGCTGATGGTGGCTCACCTGCTTTTCGGCGCGACCTTCTGTCTCGCACAAAGCGCGACGCAGAACTCTGTGTCTTGCGAGCTGCCGAACAACACGAGCGCCAGTCCTGATTATCGCGGCAGTCACGCGAATATCCGAGCGGCAAACGTGAGCAAGCTTCCCATTCGCTCTCTGCTATATGAGGGCGCGGAAACCCGCATCTACACCCGCTTCATGCCTTGGTTTGGCGACGCCAAACATCGCGACCTCGGATATCGCTCCGATGAACCGCGCCAGGTAAGCCGTCAGGTTTCCGACATGCGCAGCCGCGGCATCGACGGTGCCATCGTCGACTGGTATGGGCCCAAATCCGGTTCCAAAAACGAGAGCACGATCCTGCTGATGCACGAAGCCGAACGCCAGAACTTCGAGTTCGCCATCTCCGAGGACGCCGGCTCTCTCGGGGATTGCCAGAAGCGCGGCTGCAACGTCACCGATCAACTGATCTCCGATCTCACTTACGCTGCAGAGCACTTTGAGAATTCCTCTGCCTACGTGCGCTTTCAGGATCGTCCCGCCGTGTTCTTCTTCGGCCTCGAGAAATACCCGATCGATTGGCGCCGGGTGCGCGAGTCTCTCCCGCTGCGGCCTTTGTTCTTCTTTCGGAATTCCGGCACCTTCGCCAATCCCGATGCTGATGGCGCCTACTCCTGGTTGGCTCCTGAGACCGTGAGTTCGTCTGATCCGATGGCCATGCAATACCTTGAGCGCTTTTACTCCAAGGCTCAGGCTTCAGACAAAATTGCCATGGGCTCCGCTTACAAAGGTTTCGACGATGCCGAGGCCAGTTGGGGAAAGGGCCGCGTAATCGATGCACAATGCGGTCAGACCTGGCTTGCCACCTTCGCCCTGGTTGGGCACTTCTACTCCTCGCGGCATCAGCTCCCCGCGCTGATCATCCCCACTTGGAATGACTATGAGGAAGGCACAGAGATCGAGTCAGGCATCGACAATTGCGTAAGTGTCCGCGCATCCATCTCGGAAAAAGACCTTTCCTGGTCGATCTCTGGCCGTGAGAATACGCTCGATCATGTGGCGATCCTCGCCCACGAACCCTACGGATGGGCTGAGATCCAGCAACGGCCAGGAAAATCCGGCAGCATCGAACTCCGCGACCTGCATCTGGAATCCGGAACGACCACCCTCTGCGTCCAGGCAATCGGCAAACCATCGTTTGTGAATCATTCCTCCGGCCCGCTCCCGCTGAACGAATCAAGCAAACCGGGGCGGGAATTCTCACCCTTTCGCAAACAAACTGCGCGAAAGGAGGGCCACCCTCCACGCTGGTGGATCAGCTGGCCTTACAGGCGGCGCCGCTGGACCAGAGCATTTTCATGATGCATGCAGTTTGCCCGCCGACGCGGATGGGCGGCATGGCCTTCGAGTTCTTGTCATGCAGATATTCGATCAGCCCATCGCCGGATTCGCCCATGTTCGCGAACATGATGCCGCGGTCATCGTGCTCGTCCATTCCAGCCGCATGAATGAACTCGTGGACCACGATCACTTCTTTCTGTTTCTTTGTCCCCTTCACCTTTCCCGGAAGAAAGGTCGCGGCAAAGAAGATCTCTTTCGGAGAGGCGTCATAGTAGAACGCACGAGTCTTGCCATGAAGGCGTTCCGGGCTGAAGTCGGCGCCCGGCGTCACGGTTGTTCCTTGATAGGTGTAATCCGTGTGCCCGTTCGCGAGCACCAGAACAATATTCGCCGATTTCTCGTCTTGGGCCTTGACGAGGGTTACTCCGAAAGAGAGCCGATTGAACGCTTCTACGGCCGCATTCACCGCATCCGTCCAAGTGTTCGCCTTATTAAATACACTTAGTTCTCCACCCTCTCGAACCCTCTTGATCCACGGAATCGCCATGTCAAGTCTCCGTCAAGGTACTCGTTCGCATAGACAGCCTACCGCAGTTTCGATTGTGGAATTGTAAATTCTGTCTGCCGAGTGCCGGTGTTGTGGACGCGAATCGATGCCCAAAACGGGTTATGTCCTCCCGATTGTCTCCAGGTTCTCTGACCAGTTCGCTCGACTGGTAGAATTACTCGCTTGGAGGTACGTTATGAAGGATTTTTACGAAATTCTACGACAGAAGGAACTGGCGATCGAGCGCGTCCGCAAGGAAATTGCCGCTCTCAAATTCGTCGCTCCGCTACTTGACGACGGCAACACCAGTCGAACCGGTGAGTCTCCTTCGTCATGGCGCAAAGACACTTAAAGAGCAGAGCGATGGCAAGAGGCCTTGTGAAATCTGCGAGCCGAGTGGCCCATGGGCACCCGGCTCGCTTGCACGCATCGTTGAGGGTCCAACCTACACGTTGAGTCCAAATAGCCCCGTGTTGATCCACTTCAGTCCGAGCACCGACCAGAAATCCTCTGCAAACTGAGAGGTCACATAGTCATACGGTAACCAGCCGTAGCCTGCATCTCCCCAACTCGTTCCCCACGAATTGCGGATTAGCAAGGCTCCGGTCGTAGCTTTGCTCGAAAATTTATTCGTAATTCTTAGAGTGTCATCGTAGCCAACGGCTGCCACCGCGTGTCCCGCGAAGGCCCTCTCTCCTGGCGCCGGATACGGGAACGCGCCCTTAACATCTCCCTTGTCATAGCTCGGAAAGACGTAGAAGCCGAACATAGAAGGAATTCCGGCGGCCAGATACGTCTTAACGCTGTTTAGGATGTTGGGGGGAGTCAGTGTGGTTCCATAGGGATCGTGACAGAAGTAGTTCGGAACCTCAAAGTCGTCAGCGATCTCATACACAAAGGTGGTTGGTTCTTCATCGAAGGTTCGTTCACCGGAAACCCCGGGTTGTTGCCTGTCTGTGTAGGGCCAGTAGGTCTCAGGTGGGACGCCAAACATTACCAGGGCAGCCATCGTGGTTCGCAGGTAGGCACCTGTGTCTCCTACCAGGCCCATGAGCTCGCGAGCAGTCTTGTAAACGAAGAGCCGCGACCCATTGATGTACTTGCCGAATGATCGGTTTTCAAAGTACTCAACCACTCCTACGGCGGCGTTGGCCGTGCAAGAACCGAGATTGCCTTGATTCTCCACCGGGCTGCAGTACGGGCGGAGATCAATCTTTGTGGCCAGTTTTGGCATTCTCTTACTTACATCCGGCACACCGAGTTTTTCAATCATTGGGGTCAGTTTGGGGTGGTCTGGCGTGAAGTCACGCAGATCGGGCATATCTGGTATCCATCCGGTGCCCGCCACTTGGCCAGTCTCGGGCACTTCCACGAATCCGAACTTGGGAAATGGCTTAATTGTTACGCGAGCTTCGTTTTCCTTAATCCCTGGCTGCCGTATTTTCGTGACAGCTGACATGGTGGTTCCTTTCTGGAGGCGGTCTGCTTCCTGGCTTTTTTATCACCCAAGCGATCTGCACTTGGTGAGGTTGCTCTTTGGGTTGGAGGGTCTACTAATTGATCAGAGAGGAGCCCGGGACACAACCGGGGCGTGATACGCATCCCAATCGTGTCTCGACAAATTGGGAACTGCTCCGTGTAGTCTTCGCAGTGTCTCCGATCACTCATGTAAGTGATTGCGGACACCACACGCGTGGCATGGTGCAGCTGCCTCAAGGCCGCAAGTCCGTTTGCAGCTAAGATTTTACGGAGACTTCAGGCGACTCTGGAATCACAAGTTATTTGAAAGGAATATTTTGGCGTAATCGACCCGAAAGACTACGCGACCGAACCAGCAAGCTCGCTCGAGCGGTCAATCAGCCGTCAACATCCCGACTTCATGGATGCGCCGGCACATTCGACGCGGCGCAAATAGCCTTGAAGTCGGAGTAGCTGCTGTAGCCCAGGGTCACCGAGGCGTGCTCGATCATTACACCTGAACGGAATTTGCCACTTGCTTCGCCGCGATCGTCCATTACAAGTTCGGGACCACGCCATCGGCCAAATAGGTCGAAGTATCCCTGGCGCTGTCCGACGTCAATCAGCTTGTAGTCCAGCAGGCGGAACTCCATCAGGGCATCCTGAGTGCTGCTCCAGTTGCCATAGATCGTGCCGCTGAGCTTCAGAGGTAACACGACGCCAGGAGCAGTACATAACGAAGCTGTTCCTTGCAGGCCTCCAGTCGGGCGCAGGCCATCAAGGTGAAGTCTTGAAAAGTGAGCTGATGGATAGAAGAACACGTAGAGCGGATACGTTCCGGCCTTCGTGACTAGCTTGCCGTAGCCGGACCAGTACAAGAACGGCGTCGAACGGCCACCGATGTGAAAGGCCCACGGGCTAGTAAGACCCACCGCGCCATAGAAGACGATCACGCACAGTAGGAGAAGTTTGAAGATGTTGGCGAGACATCCGCGGCGGCGCGCCATGCGTGGAAGTATATCTCGGAGCGGATTCTCCACAAAGCGCGGCTGCTGTATAAGGGTAGCGAGGAGCGCCGGTCATGATGAAAAGGTCGCGGGCGCCGATTGCGTTGGTGCTGTTGTTTCTGTTGATCGCTGCAGGAGTGCTGCTGGGTTCGAACCGGCATCGGCAGAGACAGCACGCGACCGGACAACCGGGGGCGTTCGATTACTACGTGCTGGCGCTCTCGTGGTCGCCAGAGTTTTGTCATAGCCATCCGACGAAGGCGGAGTGCGCGTCGGGAAAGTTTGGGTTTGTGGTGCACGGGCTGTGGCCGCAGTATGCGGAACGATATCCCGAGAATTGTTCGACTGCGCCGGGTTTGTCGGATCCCTCTCGGATGGCGGACATCATGTCAGATACCGGGCTGGTCGCGCATGAATGGACTACACATGGGACGTGCAGTGGGCTTGATGCAGACTCTTATTTCAAACTAGTGCGGCGCGCGTTTGAGTCAGTGAAGGTGCCCGGGCGGTTGGCTACTCCGAAGCAAGGGTTCTCCATCACTCCACAGGAGTTGAAGAAAGAGTTTGTGGCGGCGAATCCCCGGCTGAACGCGGAGGGACTGGCAGTCAGTTGCGGGAACAATTATCTGACGGGGATTGATGTTTGCTTTGACAAGCAACTGCAACCGCGGGCTTGTGAAGGTCTGCGCGACTGCCGCGCCAACAGGATCAAAGTCGCGCCGGTGCGGGGAGCGGAGTAGGGGCGCCGCTAGCCGGCCTCAATAACTCACTTCGCCGTCGAGCCGCCGGCTTTTCGTTGATCCACTGCCGCGATGAATCCTCCCCAATTCGTGCGCAGGGTCTTGTTGAGATCATCACTGTAGCCGAACACGGCCCAGGGGGATCTCTCGGCCAGCAGGGTCAACATGGCGTCGACCTTTTTCTGGCGGGCCTGCATCTGCAGGGGCTTGCCGAAGCGGTCGTACATGACGATTTCGTAGGTCTTCCCTGTCGGGATGAAGTTGGTGTAGTGCTTCGTTACTTTCTTGTAGGCCCAGATCAGATCGGGAATGCGGCAGATGGACAGCCCGAAACGGCTCGGAAGAAATACCCAGGATTGAGTGATCGTGGCCCGGCTGATCTTGACAGTATTTCCTTGAAGCTCGATGTCGAACTGCTGAGCGACGTCGGCGAGATTCCCATAGATACACGCTCGCTGGACCACCGGATGCGAGGAAACATCGGCTCGGCGGCGCATAACTTTTGCGATCAGCCATGCGGCGAGCGCGAACGCGGGGATGCCGAGGGCGAGTGCGATGTATCCATCGTCGCGAAAACCCGTGGTGTCCAACATGAAGGGCAGGAAAGCCTGATTGGCGGTGGGATGCTCTTTAAGAAGCGGGGCGACAATATTCGAGCGCACGTCGGAAGGAAGTTCGCTCAGTTCTCCTGTATAGACCGCACCGCTTTCGTTGGGGCCGCTTTTCACGATAAGCAGGTGCTGGTTGAGCAGGAGGATCGAGTACTTTGCCTTGACGGTTTCGCGTTTGACCGTTCCTGCCTCGGTTTCGCGCTCAACTTCCTGCAGGCCTGTGTCTGAGGAATCGTCTCCCTTCACCTTGACGAAATATCGCGACTGCGAAGCGGGCTGCTGTATGGTGACGAGTTGCGGACCGCTGACCTCGAATGGTCCCGCGAAGAAGTTGTAGAGATAGCGCCGCTCGACGGCGGCATAGCTCACGACCGCCACGATCAGGATGAGGCTCACCAGCAGGAGATTGCGGTTGGTGCGATTGATCTGGCGATCCAGGAAGGTTCCGTGCATTTGCGCGGATATGGAACTCGATTGAATGTCCATATGTACGGGTCCAGACTTGTTAGTTCATCGTGCTCAGCAGTCGCGGGCTCCGGGCGCGACAATGGCTCCGGAAAAAATTCGGAAGGGGGAGATCATACTCCGGCACGCAGCGGTTTGCATTGATAATTGATAAAAGCAGGCGCACCCTAGTTAGGAGCTCACGGCTGGTGCCACGTGTGGCCGCTCACGGCGATGCGGTTCGCGATGCGATTCATCTGGTGACACCGAGGGCAGGAGCACCGGAGATGAGGATCATCCGGCGACGAGGTGTGGCCACATTTCAGGCAGGCGAAGGTATTCTCCGATTGCGCGAACATGGGCTGGAATTCGCTGCCCAGTACACAATAGGGACAGCGGATGATCTCTTGCGACATTCTTGCCTGAGCTCCTAACTTTCAACTGGCGCGCCGGCGTTATTCGACGTCAGACGGGAGCCAGCGTTGGTGCCTATCAGGGAGAGCACCGAACGGCATTCGGCCGTTCACACGCTTTTTTGAAGTATTTGTAGTTACCTTAGAGGGGTTACGCCACGAAAGGAATGGCCCGTTGGTTCGGGGACATGGCCCGATGGTACTAGCGCCGCGAGGCTCCCACAGTTTTACGGCAGCCACTGAAAGATATTCACGGGTGGAACCGGTTCGCGATTCAGGATGATTTCCAGCAAGGTCGTCGTGAATGGATAGAAGAGAGCGGGCTTGCCGGGCTTGGTGCCGTCGTAGTCGGAGAGATTGAGGTCGAAGGGGCCGAAGTCCGGAGCCGCGGCGTTTGAGCCGTAGCCTTGATATCCGACGAGTTCGGTGCCGGTGGAGGCGATGATGCGGGCGATCAGACGTTTGCCGGCGAGAGGAGGCAGGGTGTCGAGTTGCACGTGAAAGCAGCGGTAGCTGGTGTCGGCGGCGTAGGGATGGACATCGGCCTCGAAGTTGGGGACAGGAGTTTCACTGCCATCGGCTTCAATCACAATGATTTCGACAGAGTAGTCTGTGATGGGGTTTCCGTGGCTGTCGGTGGCGTGCACGACGAATTGTTGCCAGCGGTTGTTCGCCAGTTTGGCGCGCGCTTGCTGGACGACTTGGGCGTTAGCGACATCGATGGCGTGAAACTTGTCGAAGTCAGGCTTACTGTTGACGTTCAGAGCTTTGAGCACCAGAGAGATGAGTTCTTGCGGAGGCTCGCTAAGGATCTGTCCGTGGTTGAGCCCAGCCACCGGAATCAGCGGAATGTCGAGCAGGTTGCTCCAGTCAGCCCACTGAACGCTGGGCTGGCCGAGGTTGAGAGTGATCTTGCGAGTATTGAGGGCGACGCCGGACCAGCGCACGACGCCATCACTTCCTTTCTGATCGCCGGGAAGGAAAATTTCCGCCAGTTTACCGTAGTCGTCGGTTCCGTCGAAGACGAACACGTAGGGAGTGTCGTTGTTAGTGCCGTACAACTTGGTATTGATGAGATCCTTATGCGCGAGATCCCACGTATAGGCGCTGCCGAGTTCGAGATTGCTGAGAACCAAGTTTCCTGACGCGAGAAAGTCCGGGCCAAATTGCTTGCTGCCCATGAAGATTCTGCCCAGCAGACTTCGGCCCTTGGCGGCCAGTGGAGATCCGAAGGTGGCGGGCGCGAGGGCCACTAGATGTTTGAGCAATCCCTGGCGCGAGGTTTGCGTATTGGAAGCGGTGAGCCAGGAGCGCAGGACGAGCATACCGGTGGAATGCACCATGGCGTCGAAGGGAGTCTTGTCGAGTCCCTTGTCGCGCAAGGCGTGCTGGAAACCGTTGCCGATGTCATCGACGGTGACTTCGTTGTTCAAGGTGACGTAGTTGCCAACCGAGACCTCTTCGATCTTTCGCCCGGCCGCCAGGAGGGCATTTTTCCAGGTGGAGAAGGCTTGTCCAGAGCTGCTATACCCGTGGAGCAGAACGAGTGGGTTGGACACGATGCACCTCGCGTGTGTGGGCGGAAATTGTAGCACCCTTGAATTACGGTGCGGCTGAAAGTCGCGCGCCCTTACAAAACAAGAACGCGAATCGGCTTTCCAGTAAATTGCTAGGGAATTCACCTTACACGGGACACGCAATCATGCCGGATTTGTTTTTTACGTCAGACAATATGGCTCCAACGGCATCTGATTTTGCTGGTTGCTCCGGGGCCGCACGCGATCAAAATCGCGCTGCCGGGATATCAGACGTTTGAAACACAGATCAGCCCGGTGGCACGTCAGAAAGTTGAAGTGAAGACCGATCTGCTGAAGAGTGCGGGAAACAGTGATGATCCGCTGATCAATGGGAATGCGGGGGAGGAGAATCCTCCGGCACCGCCTCCGGATGCGGCGCCTCCACCACAGTAGTTGATTCCTAGTAGTGAATGCGGCCTGACTCGTGACTAGAATGGCAGGTCGCTATGAACTCCTGGACCTGCATTCTCGCGGTCTCGCTCCTGTTGGCTGGAGCGAATCCGGCGGTCGCGGTCGAGCATCCTGGAGTTGTGCCGAAGGATGCAGAGTGCACGTCATGCCACGCGGCGAAAATACGCGGGAAGTCCGTGCATTCGGTGATGGCGACCTCATGCGACGTGTGTCACGTGACCCAGACCCAGGGCGATATGACGATGGTGAACCTGTCGATGCCCAAGCAGAAAATATGCTTCGCGTGTCATCAGGAGTCGACGGCATTGCGGGAGCATGTGCCCGCGGTGAAAGGCCAGTGCATCGATTGTCATGATGCGCACAGCAGCGATCAGAAGATGTTGCTGCGGGTGGTCGCGCTTTCGGCCAAGAGCAAGCAGCGGTAGTTTCCTTCCCGATGTTTCTTCATACCTTGCGATTTAAGGCATCAGGCATTCTTTGCGGGCATGGCGGTTTGTTTAACCGCGGAGATCGCTGAGAAAGGCCGCGGAGGACGCAGAGCACCGCATGCTCAGGTACCAGGAAGATTTCGTCACCGAGAGGGGAATACCTTCGTCCGCATCCGGGCTCTGCGGAAGTTCCTGCAGCAGAGAAGTCTACTGGCGTGGAAATAGAGCCACTGCGATGAGTTCAGTCGGAGCATTACGCGTCTGCGGCGATGAGGAGAACCGAGAAGCCACCAGAAATGCATAAAGGATCGGTGCGAGTGGAATCTGGGAGCGGGCCAGTGAGCGGAAGCCAAAATCGCAGAAAGTCAGATGCGGCGCGGGAATTTTGAGGTTGACAGGTCCGACACTGTATTGGCTACCAGAAAACTCCCGAATTGAGTACAGGAGACAGGGGAGATGGCTCGCGCTGTGCGATCTGCCGGCGAAAGGCATTCACCACTAAGGACACGAAGGGGCACGAAGGCAATTCTCTCGCGTTGCGATCAGGAAAGCGGGCGGCCGATTTCCCAATGGTGGCCAAAAGGGTCGACTACGCGGCCGAGGCGCCAGTCGTGCTCCTCGGTGACCGCGTAAACTTCCTTGGCGCCGGCTTTCACCGCGCTCGCGAAGGCAGCATCGGGGTCAGGAACCGTCAGGATGATTCGGACTGTGATTCCGCCTAGCGATTCGGGGCTGTAGTTATGGTGTTCGGGCGATTCGTCGCTCAGCCAGAATTCGGCGCCCGCAATCGACAACCTGGCAACCGCGCTCTCGCCATCTCCCATGCGGAATAATTCAACCGCTCCAAAAGCAGCTTTATAGAATTCGACGGCGCGAGCGCCTCCGCGCACGCAGAGCCAGGGCGCGATGGTGGTTGTGATTTTCGGCGCAGGCTTGCGCGATGGGACGGACTCTCGAGAACTCTTTCTACTCTTCTTCTTACTGCTCTTCTTTCTACTCGGCGGCATAGGCTCGCTTGAGACCTCCGATGTCGATCTTGTCCATTTGCAGCATGGCCCTCATCACGCGCTGGGAGGAAGGGAGTGACTTTCGCCATGGATACTCCGGGGCGGAGGAAATCATATCAGCCTGAACTTGGGAATGGAGTTAATGGAGAGACTTTCTGAGTCGAGAAGCTTCGAGGTCTCGCGGTAAGGAAAGTCAAAATGCCCACCCTGTCGCACAAAATCGCGACAAGGGTGGCCCTCGGGTATTTTTCCGCTTGACGGTGTTGGGATCCGTGAGTAAAAGCTGATGTGGCCTGTACGCTATCTTTGTCCGAGGTTTCAAATGAAATTTGCCCATACATCCGCTCTCTGTTTTGTCTTTCTCGCCCTAGCTACTTATCAATTGGCCGCTCAAGACGGTGTTGGGGTTCTGGCGTATCCGAAACCCAAGACTGTCGACCAAGTGGATGACTATCACGGGGTGAAAGTGGCGGATCCGTATCGCTGGCTGGAGGACACGGACTCGGCCGACACGCATGTGTGGGTCGAGGAGGAGAACAAGCTGACATTTGGGTATCTGGAGCAGATTCCGTATCGCAAGGCGATCCGCGACCGGATGATGAAGCTGTGGAACTTCGAGCGCTTCACGGTGCCGCAGCAGCAGGGCGGACGATATTTCTATCAGCACAACAACGGGCTGCAGAACCAGAATGTGCTGCTGGTGGCTGAGTCGTTGAATGCCGAACCGCGGCAGTTGCTCGATCCGAATACGTTGTCTTCGGATGGGACGGTTGCGCTGGCGGGCGAAGCGGTGACCGATGACGGCAAGCTCATGGCGTACGGGACGGCGGCTTCGGGATCGGATTGGGAGGAGTGGCACGTGCGCGACGTGGACACGGGCAAGGACCTTCCGGATCTGGTCAAGTGGGTGAAATTTTCCGGGGCTTCGTGGTCGAAGGATGGAAAAGGCTTTTATTACAGCCGCTACGACGAACCGAAAGGAACGGCGCTACGCGATGCGAACTACTTTCAGAAGCTTTACTACCATAAATTGGATACTGCGCAGGCGGAAGACAAACTGATTTACGAGCGTCCGGACAATAAAGAGTTGGGCTTCGGCGGTTCGGTCACCAATGATGGTCGCTACCTGGTGATCTTTGTGTTTCAGGGGACATCGCCGAAAAACCGGCTTTACTACAAGGATCTGACGAAGCCGGGCTCGGAGGTGGTGAAGTTGCTGGATGACTTCGATGCGCAGTATCAGTTCGTCGACAATGACGGGCCTGTGTTCTGGATTCGCACTGATCTGGATGCGCCGCGCGGGAAGTTGATCGCGATTGATACGCGGCATCCGGAGAAGGCGAACTGGAAAACGGTGGTTGAGCAGAGCGCCGACAAACTGGAAGACGTCAACGTGGTCGACAATTTGTTCCTGCTCGGATATCTGAAAGACGCAAAGACCGAGGTGCGGGTTCACGACTTGCAGGGAAAATTTCTGCGCAACGTAGATTTGCCGGGGATCGGCACAGCAGCCGGATTCGGCGGGAAGAGAAAAGATAAGGAGACGTTCTACTCGTTCACCAGCTTCATCTCGCCTACCACGATTTATCGCTACGACCCGGCGACCGGAAAGAGTTCCATCTTCAAGCAGCCGAAGGTTGACTTCGACGCCACAAAATATGAAACCAAGCAGGTGTTCTACAACAGTGAGGATGGAACGCGGATTCCGATGTTCCTGACTTACAAAAAAGGATTAAAGCTGGATGGGCAGAATCCGACGCTGCTGTATGCCTATGGAGGCTTCGACATTTCCCTCACACCTGGATTTTCTATTCCTACCGTGGTTTGGCTGGAGATGGGAGGCATCTACGCGCAGCCGAACCTGCGCGGCGGCGGAGAGTATGGGGAAGACTGGCATCTGGCGGGAACGAAGGCGAAGAAGCAGAACGTGTTCGATGATTTCATTGCGGCTGCAGAGTGGCTGATCGAGAACAAATATACTTCGACGCCGAAGCTTGCGATCCGCGGAGGGAGCAACGGCGGCCTGTTGATCGGGGCAATGTTGACGCAACGTCCGGATCTGTTTGGGGCGACGCTGCCGCTGGTAGGAGTGATGGACATGCTGCGGTTTCAGAAGTTCACGATCGGATGGGCGTGGACTTCGGATTACGGATCTTCCGACAATGCCGACGATTTCAAGGCGCTGTATGCGTACTCGCCGCTGCACAATTTAAAGCCGGGGACGAAGTATCCTCCGACGCTGATTGCGACCGCGGATCACGATGACCGCGTGGTTCCGGGACATAGCTTCAAGTTCGCGGCGACCATGCAGGCGGATCAGGCGGGCACGGCTCCGGTTTTGATTCGGATTGAGACCAAGGCGGGACATGGGGCAGGAAAGCCGATTTCGAAAGTGATCGATCAGACGGCGGATGAGTGGTCGTTCGTGGCTCACAACCTGGGGATGAATGTGACGCTGCAGTAGGGTCGCGGGGCGAGCACTGGGGCTAAAGCCCGATTTATTTCGCGCTGAACGCGGCGCTAAAGCGCCGCTCTTCCACGGTAAATTCGACGCCTTGGAAAGTGTCAAGGCTCGCATCCGATGGCTTGAAAAGCACGACGGGTGAGGCAAGGTACACGTCTGCGTGCGCTTTCCTCACCGGAAATCAGAATCCCCACCCTATCTCGCCGAAAAGCGGCGAGTAAGGGTGGGCGTCCTCGGGCGTCACGGCAATTTCGTGGTAAGATTCTCGAACTTTGGGCTGGATGCTGTTCCCGCTATCCGGCCTCAGACTCTCTCACCGGAGTTGATCGCGATGACCTCTTCTTCGCTTCTCTTTCCGCGCCTCGCTTCGCTGCTTCTCATCTTCGCCATCGCAACTTTCTCCTCGTTTCAGGCTCGCGCGCAGGACGCGCTGCCGAATCATCTTTCCAAACGAGTCGTGGGGGATTACGGGGAGTGGAGCAAGTATCAGACTCCACCGTATGGGGCGGCGCAGATTCCGTATCACAAGCTGACGCACATCAATCACGCAGGTGTGTCGTTCGATGCTTACGGCAACTTGTCGGTGCCGGATGGATTCATCGAGGCGGAGTTGAATCACCGCGCGCATGCGGCGGGAGTGAAGGTGATGCTTTTACTCGGCGGCGATTTTTCGGGAGTCGAAGCCAGTGGTGCCATACAAACACTGGTCGACAACATTGCTGCCATGGAGAAGCAGCACGGATACGACGGCGTGGATATTGACTGGGAATATCCGGAGACGGCCACAGATCGGAAATTTCTGGTCACTCTGATGGCAAAGTTGCGGGAGTCGAATCCGCAATATGTGTTGTCGATCGACGCGCCGCCGTGGGGCGGATTCGGGTACGACCTGAAGCATCTGCAAATATCGCTGGACTACGTCAACATCATGATGTACGACTGCGCGGGGCCGTGGACGGCGTATGGGCAGCTGAATTCACCGATCTTCTGGAATTGGCACGATCCGGCTCCTTACGAGTGTCAGCCGGGCGGAAGCGTGCACGATGCGGCCAACATTTTCCTGAAGCACATGCCGGCCAAGAAACTTAACATGGGCACGCCGTTTTACGGCTACCGCTACGGCAACATCAACCAGGAGTTTGGACTGTGTCCGAACTCGGCGTCGACGGCGGACGGTGAGTGCGACTGGGCCGTGCGGTCTGGGAACTACGGCACGGACTTCAAGCCGTTGATCAACCAGCGTGGCTGGCAAACCTTTTACGATCCGGTGGCGATGGTTCCCTACATGTTGCGGGCGAATGGCGGGAATGGGTACATCACCTATGACGATGCGTTCTCAACTTATTTTCGCGTGTGGTACGCGGACTGGCAGCGTGGGCTGGGGGGAACGTTCATGTGGTCGCTCGACGCGGACTATGACGGGCACTCGCAAGATCTGATGGATGCGATGTATAACGCTTCGTTGAGTGCGCGATAGACGGATGCATTGACTGATGCCATGCGGACGCGCATAGACAGTTGTCCTGTTTGATCAACGCCCATCTTGTTGTTGCACGCCAGCGGCCAGGGACTATGTAGGTAGCACGCTCATCGCGAATGCCATCTCCACTACAAATATTCGTATCTTTCTGCTCAACTCCTTACTGTTTCTGGAATTGATTTTCTCCAATCTGTAATCTGCTGATTGTTCTTTGGATTTCGGCGCCTCGCCTTCGCGCCCAAATGCGAAACTGAACAACTTCACAGCGGTTCTCTTGTTGGGTAGTGTCCGATGTTTTGAAACAGCGCAAGCAGCACGGCGCCTAACCAGATTGAAGATGGGCTCTTCACAAAGCTGTGTGAGGTTTTACTGGAAAACAAAGTACCTTCGATCAGCAGCCTAAGGGCTGCGTAATTCTAGTCACCGACTTTTCGCTGGTGAGTCCGGCGCAAGATCGAGCCCGACGCGAATACATCTGCCCGAGTAGCTCGCTCCAACAATTCACACACAAAAGATTCGACAAACAAAACGCCGGCAGTGGTTTTGTCCTGCTTCCAACAAAGCGAAGACCAAGCAGCTAAATCCATCCGCGACTTTGGCGAGGATATTGCACCTTGGAATCTTGAGCCAAGGTGTCACTTCTGCGCGGAGACCTGTCGCTCAGCACCAACAAAAGTCTGGAGGCTTGTATGTTAGAGATGTTTTTCGAAAAGAAGACAGCGCCACTTGTCATTGTCATGTTGCTTGTGGTTACCGGCTTGGCTTTCGGCCAAGGCATCGTCACCGGCTCCATCTCGGGGATGGTCCTCGATCCGCAAGGAGCGGTGGTACCCGGGGCCGAGGTGCGCGCCACGCAAACGGAAACCAACCGGGTCTTCGCCACCACAAGTTCGAATGGAGGCGTGGTTGAGCTTCCGTCATTGCCTCCAGGCACATATAGGGTCACAGTGAACGCGAAGGGATTCGCCGCGTACAGCGCGCAGAACGTGATCGTCGCCGTGGGCAAGGATTCTGCGCTGGGAAGCATCAGGCTCAATGTGGGAACGTCGTCCGAGACGGTGACGGTCGAAGGCGCGGCTCCCATTGTCGAGAGCACCACTGACCAGCTTTCGCAAACCTTCGGCACTCAGGAAGTCGCCAGCGTTCCTCTGGGGAATGCCTACGATTCGTTCGTGCTCTTCACACCGGGTGTTGCCACGGTCGGCAGCGGTGGTTTCGAAAATACCAACGGCGCAGCACTTTCGATCAACGGCCAGCGCGGACGCTCCAACAATTTCCAGCTCGACGGCCAGAATAATAATGACAACACCATCGGCGGCCCATCATTCTTCTTTGGCAATCCAGACGCCATTGCGGAGTTGCAAGTCGTCACCAACTTCGATGCCGAATATGGCCGCAACATGGGCGGCGTAGTGAACTATGTCACCAAGGGTGGCACCAATCAGTTTCACGGCACGGGCTACGAATTCTGGCAGGGCGACACCTTCGACTCTCTGCAGAATCAAGAGAAGAATCCGCTATTTGGTTTCTGCCCATCCGGAGTAAGTCCCAGCACTGGATGCACGAAACCTGTGCTGCCGCAGTATGTGCAGAACCAATTCGGCGGCACCATGGGCGGCCCGATCAAGCGTGACAAGGTGTGGTTCTTCGGGTCAGGGAATTTCCAGCGCAACCGGTCTGCGGGTGCTCCGATTTTTTCCAACGGAGCCCTTACTCCGGATGCAAATGGAATTCAGCAGCTGCAAACGGCATTTCCTGACAGCCCCGCCGTGGCAGCACTGGCGCAGTGGGGGCCGGCTACTCTCAAAATAGGGAATCCCACCTTCAGCGGGCTTACCTCTGTGCCCGTGACAGGTCCTGGGGGAGTGACAGTGCCAATCGAAATGGGGCAACTGACCCGCTCGCTGACGCAGCCCTTCAATGATTACGAGGGTACCGGGCGCATCGATGTTCAGCTGACCAACAAAGATCGTTTCTTCGGGCGTTATCTGTTCCAGCAGCAAGGTCAATCAAACCTCCCGATCGGCGGAGCGGCTGGCGCTCAGGGACAGATCTATACCGTCTACGGCCGCGACCAGCAGATCGGGTTGGATCTGACTCACACTTTCAGTCCCTCGCTGCTCAACCAGGTTCGATTTAGCTACTCGCGTGCTCTCTCGAGATTCGATGGCGGTGGGTTCCCAACCTGCTTACTGGCAAACCAGGGTGCCTGCCCGCCTCAGATCTTTATTCTTGATCCCTCGGTGTTGGGCGTCGGCCAGTTCCTTGTGTTTCCTCAAGGCCGCATCATCAATGTCTATGAAGTGCAAGACAATGCCTCCCTGGTTCATGGCAAGCATGTGATGAAGTGGGGCGGCTCGTACGATCGGCAGCGCTCTCCCAACTACGGCCTGTTCGAGGAGAATGGGCTCTTTATCTACCCGGATTTCAACTCCTATATTCAGAATGCGCCAGTGCAGACCCAGGTGGCATATGGGCAGAATGCATTGCGCTTCAAGGAGAACGACTTCTCCCTGTACTTCCAGGACGACTGGAGGCTCAAGGACAATCTCACGGTGAATCTCGGGTTGCGGTGGGAGTTCTACCAGCAGGCCGGCAACCTGCTGCACGACGAGAGTGTGGCCCGGCAGAAGGGTCCCAATGCGCTTTGGGACCAGACGCTGCCCCTAAGCCTCACCACGGTGCCGCATATTCCGAACCACTATAAGAATTTTGGTCCCGTGGTCGGGTTTGCCTGGACGCCGCATTTCCTGCCGCGTCTGCTCGGTAGCGACCAGACCGTCGTTCGCGGTGGCTTCCGCATCGCGTATGACGTCAGCTATTACAATCTCCAAAGCAATATTGGCGGATCTTCTCCGTTTACCAACCTGGCCACGATTCCGGACTCAACAGGGACGGCCGCCGCTGGCTTGCCAAGTGTCCCTACCCTGGATGGTGCTAGCATCGCTGCGGCGCTCTTCCCCCTCGCACCCAAGGGGAATCCGGGGCTTGCTACTGAGCTTCAATTCGGCAACAACTTCCGCAATCCCTATTCCGAGCAGTGGAACCTGGGTGTTCAGCGACAGATCGGCAGACGGATGGCAGCTGAAGTACGCTACGTGGGCAATCACGGTGTGGGCAATTTCCAGGAAATCAATGGCAATCCCGACGTGTTGGCCCTAACCAGCAACGGCTTTGGTAACTTCGTTCCTGCCGGTCTGACCCCATGCACGACTCCGGGTCAACCCGGTTCAACCGGAGCCGATCAGTTCGGTAATCCTGTTGGCTACGCGAATTGCAACTTTAGCCGGGTGATTCAGTATGCCAATACGGGCTTTTCGATCTATCACGGCCTGCAGAGTCAGTTCAGGCTACAGAACTGGCATGGCTTTACCGGACAGATCTCCTACACCTTCAGCAAGACAATTGATAATGCCTCTGAGGCGTTCTCATCCCTGTCGGGCTTGGGCACGCTCTTCAATCTGTCCCAAAGTCCGTTTGACGTCAGCGGGGCGGAACGCGCGATTAGCAGTTACAGCTATCCCCACGTGCTGGGCTTGCTGTGGGTTTACGACCTGCCGTTCCGGCATGAACAGGCTGGTTTGTTAGGGCACTTGCTCGGCGGTTGGCAGATTAATGGCACGTATCGTTACAACAGCGGTCAACCGTGGACGGTCGTGCAGAATTCCGGCCAGGGATTATGCGACCCAACCGATTTCACGGGTGGCACGCTTGACACCTGCCGTCCGATCTTGAGCAGCGCAAGCGCACCTTTCAATTCAGTCGGGATCTGCAACGATGCAACGGCCGCGGATTGCGGCATCACGAACCTGACCACCGGTGCTGCAACAAGTTTAAGCCAGGTCCGTTGGATCGTTAACGATGTCAATGCCGCAAAATTCTTCGGTTCTCCGTTCCTTGGGGTCGGCCGAAACACCGAACGTGGTCAGCCCGTCAATACCATCAACATGGCCGTCTTTAAAAACACCAGAATCACCGAACGCCTCACCATTCAGTTGCAGGCCGAAGCGTTCAACTTGTTCAACCACCAGTGGCTGGGCATTCCGAACGTAAACGTGGATAGCGCCAACGTCGGCGGGTCCAACCAGTTCGGCAGTTTGGCTTTTAACCCCAACGGCGGCGACAGCAATTTCGGCACCGCCAATATCAATAGCGATGGCATTGGACGCCGCCGTTTGCAGTTCGGCGCCAAGGTCATCTTCTAAGCGGTCGTTGATTCAATCACGGCCCGCAGATCCCGGAGTCTCTTCCGTGGTCGGTGGGCCGTTTTTAGTTTGGTTTCTCGAACATCCCATCGAGAGAGTCAAAAACCCCACCCTGTCGCAAAAATCGCGACAAGGGCGAGGCACCCACAAGCGTTTAATTCCCTTCTGATGTGAAGGCGGTGGCTCGAATCAAATGCGATTGTTTGCCCGAAGTGGGAAGGGGTCCGTTGCTGTCTGCGTTATCGGTTTGACCCTGCCTATCCAACGTGTTATAAATGCCCGTTTTGCGCTGGGAAGCCGGGAGTAGAGAGTTAGTTCTCTATTTTTTGGACGGCTTGTGCAACACGCCCCGGCGCGAGACCCGACGCGGCCAAGCTCCAACACTCCTTAGGTCTTGCGGTGGAAGCGTGATCGGATGAGCTCCAATTGATGCCAAGCGGCCAAGTGGGGCACGCGTTTCCTGAAATGTAGCCAAAAGACGTTATCTCGGAATGCCGTTCTAATACGGAGGACTCATATGCGTACCTGGCTTGCTACTGCTGCGTTCTCTCTCCGCCGCATGGCGATGAAGTTCCCTGCTGTCGTTGCGCTGATTACAGTGAGCGCGGCCGCGGCGTTCGCACAACCCGCCAGCGAAGGCGGAGAAGCTTCGCTGAAGCTGCCGAAACTGGACACAGTCAGCTTTCTTAATGGGGCCATCGACGGTCATAAGCTGTTGCTCATTGGAATCCTATTCTGTCTTTTTGGGCTTGGCTTTGGCATGGCGATTTACATGCGGCTGAAGAACCTGCCGGTTCATCGCGCCATGCGGGAAATCTCTGAACTGATTTACGAGACCTGCAAGACCTATTTGGTTACGCAAGGCAAATTCATATTGCTGCTGTGGGTCTTTATTGCGGTCATCATTGCCGCCTACTTCGGCTGGCTGTCTCCGGTGCCAGGCAAATCCGTAGGGTTGACTCTCCCAATTATTCTCGGGTTCAGTTTGGTAGGAATTGCAGGAAGCTACGGAGTAGCCTGGTTCGGGATCCGGGTGAACACATTCGCGAACTCGCGGACAGCATTTGCTTCCCTGCCCGGCAAGCCGTATC
Organism: Terriglobia bacterium; assembly: GCA_020073385.1. Lineage (GTDB taxonomy): Bacteria > Acidobacteriota > Terriglobia > Terriglobales > Acidobacteriaceae > Sulfotelmatobacter. Next base: position 43,573 of record JAIQFH010000039.1, read on the forward strand.
CGGTCTATCAGATTCCGCTTGAAGCGGGCATGAGCATTGGCATGATGCTGATTTCGGTGGAACTGCTGATCATGCTGATCATTCTGCTGTTTGTTCCGGGAGACTACGCGGGACCGTGCTTCATCGGATTCGCCATTGGCGAATCGCTGGGCGCGGCGGCGTTGCGTATCGCTGGCGGCATATTTACCAAGATCGCCGACATCGGGTCGGACTTGATGAAGATCGTGTTCAAGATCAAGGAAGACGATGCGCGTAACCCGGGAGTGATTGCCGACTGCACGGGTGACAACGCGGGCGACTCGGTTGGGCCATCGGCGGACGGATTCGAGACTTATGGTGTGACAGGCGTTGCGCTGATCACGTTCATCCTGCTGGGCGTGAAAGATCCGAGCGTACAGGTGCAACTGCTGGTGTGGATCTTTGTAATGCGCGTGATGATGCTGGTGTCGAGCTCGCTGTCGTACTTCCTGAACGGCGCCATCGCCAAGGCGAAGTATGGGTCGGCGAACGAAATGAATTTCGAAGCGCCGCTGACATCGCTGGTGTGGATTACGTCGATCGTCTCGATTGCACTGACGTACCTGATTTCTTACTTCATCATTCCCGGTCTGGGCGGCGACGCCACGCAGTGGTGGAAGCTCTCGACTATCATTTCTTGTGGGACGCTTGCGGGCGCGTTGATTCCGGAACTGGTGAAGGTGTTCACTTCAGTCGAGTCGCGGCATGTGAGGGAAGTCGTAACTTCGGCGGAGGAAGGCGGCGCATCGCTGGGGATCTTGTCGGGATTCGTGGCCGGCAACTTCTCCGGCTATTATCTCGGCCTGGCCATGATGATGCTGATGGCGATTGCCTATTACATGAGCACTATGGGACTGGCGCTGGCGGCGGGAATGCTGGCGCCGGCCGTATTCGCGTTCGGGCTGGTGGCGTTCGGATTCCTGGGCATGGGACCTGTGACCATTGCGGTCGATTCCTACGGACCGGTGACCGACAATGCGCAATCGGTGTATGAGTTGTCGCTGATCGAGGCGGTACCCAACGTTCAGGCTGAGGTCAAGAAAGACTTCAACATGGACGTGAACTTCGATCGGGCCAAGCATCTGCTCGAGGCCAACGACGGTGCCGGAAACACGTTCAAAGCTACCGCGAAACCGGTGCTGATCGGAACGGCGGTGGTCGGGGCAACGACGATGATTTTCTCGATCATCATGGCGCTGACCAACGGCTTGACCGACGCTGCCGGAGTGGCCAAGCTCTCGCTGCTGTATGCGCCCTTCTTTCTCGGCCTGATCACCGGTGGAGCGATGATTTACTGGTTTACCGGCGCTTCCACACAGGCTGTTACCACTGGCGCTTACCGGGCCGTCGAGTTCATCAAGGCGAATATCAAACTCGAAGGTGTGGAGAAGGCTTCGGTCGCCGACAGCAAGAAAGTGGTGGCGATCTGCACGCAATACGCCCAGAAGGGGATGCTGAATATCTTCATTGCGGTGTTCTTCGGCACGCTGGCGTTTGCCTTCGTCAATCCATTCTTCTTCGTGGGATATCTCATCTCCATCGCGATCTTCGGCTTGTATCAAGCCATCTTCATGGCCAATGCAGGTGCTGCCTGGGACAACGCCAAGAAGATCGTCGAGGTCGAATTGAAGCAGAAGGGCACGGAGCTTCACGCGGCAACGGTGATCGGCGACACGGTAGGAGATCCCTTCAAGGACACGTCGTCGGTGGCGATGAACCCGGTTATCAAGTTTACGACGCTGTTCGGGCTGCTGGCGGTGGAACTGGCCGTACGGCTGGCCAGCGATCAGGGCACAACGCTGACTCGGGTGTTGGCGCTGGCGTTCTTCGTGGTGTCATTCCTTTTCGTATATCGGTCGTTCTACGGGATGCGGATTAAATCGGGAAGCTAGAGCTCATCGTAGATTGGAAACGCCATCCTCACGGATGGCGTTTTTCTTTTGTAGCTGAGGAACTTCCGTCGAGCTGCGCTCGACGGACAGCCCCTTCGACGACGCTCAGGGCAGGCTACGGCGGCTGTCCCCACATGTTCTCTCAGAACGACTGCTTCATTTTCGATTTCACGCTGTGCGCGAGCTTTTCGATCTGTTCGGCCTTCTTGATGGCATCGACCGACATCATGCCTTGATCATTCTTGGCGAGATAGTCCTTCAACTCCTGGGTGAGTTCGGCCATCTTCTCCGTGTCGCGCCGGATTTCGACCTGGCGCTGCTCGTTTGCGGCGATGGCTTGGCGCTTCTGCACTGTGTCTCCGGGCGTGACGGGCGGAGTTCCCATTCCCTGGCTTTGGGAGACAGCGGGGGAAGGTGAATCTGTTGCGCCAAAGCTAGGCCAGCCACTGCGACAAAAAGGCTGAACGTGATCACGGATATATGCTTTCGCGACATGAGAAACCTCCCGCACCCCGAGCGAGGGTGATGCGTGTGGGCATTATGGCGCGGATGGAGCGGGGAAACAACAGGATTGGTAGATGAACTGATTTGAGAAGGAGGTTGTATTGGCGGAGGCTAGTTTGGGCCTTTCATTTTGTCGCGGACGCTCTTGGCGAGTTTTTCGATTTCATCCGCTTTCCTGATTACTTCGAGCGAGAGAACGTTCTCATTGGACTTGTCGACGTATTCCTTGAGCTCGAGCGAGAGCTTCAGTAACTTGTCGGTATCGGTCTTCAGTGCAGCGACGCGCTGCTTGGCGGCCTTTTTCTCCATGTCGTGCGCGATGCGGGCGCGAGCTTCGTCGTCGTCGAAAGGATGGTTGACATCCTGTTGTGAGTGCGGAACGGATTGCTGAGCGGATGCCGGACAGCGAAAGAACAGCAGCAAGAATGTTAGTACACAGAGTCTGAGTCGCACGGAAACCTCGCGGAGAGTTGGCGAGTACTACTCAGCGAAATTATACGTCTGAAGAAGGCCTTATCCACGAATGCACGAGGGAAAACGAGTGCCACCTTTTCTGATTTACATCAAAAGGACTCTCACCATAGAGGGCACAGAGGAGCACGGAGGGAAAAGAAAGCCTGAGCTTCGCGCTCAGGCTTTGCACTACTTCTGGGACTCTCTTACAGCGCGCTCATGTTTGCCAGGAATTCGGCGTTGCCTTTGGTTTTGCTGAGTTTGTCGATCAACAATTCCATGGCTTCCACTGGCGAGAGCGGGTTCAGCACCTTGCGCAGAACCCAGATTCGCGAGAGATCTTCTTTCGGAATGAGCAGTTCTTCTTTACGCGTGCCGGAACGCTGGATGTCGATCGCGGGGAACACGCGTTTGTCTACGAGCTTGCGCTCAAGGATGATTTCGCTGTTGCCCGTGCCTTTGAATTCTTCGAAGATCACGTCGTCCATGCGGGAGCCGGTGTCGATCAGGGCGGTGGCGATGATCGTCAGCGAGCCGCCTTCTTCGATGTTGCGGGCCGACCCGAAGAATCGCTTCGGCCGCTGCAACGCATTGGAGTCCACACCGCCGGAGAGTACTTTGCCGCTCGGCGGAACGATCGTGTTATAGGCACGAGCCAGACGGGTGATCGAGTCGAGCAGGATCACCACGTCGCGCTTGTGCTCCACTAATCTCTTCGCCTTTTCGATCACCATCTCGGCGACCTGCACGTGACGCGCGGCGGGCTCATCGAAGGTTGACGAAATCACTTCGCCCTTGACCGAGCGCTGCATGTCGGTGACTTCTTCCGGGCGCTCGTCGATCAGCAGAACCATCAAAACAACTTCCGGATGATTTGTGGTGATCGAGTTGGCAACGTTCTGCAGAAGCATCGTCTTGCCGGCTCGGGGTGGGGACACAATAAGTCCGCGCTGGCCCTTGCCGAGCGGGGTGAGCAGATCCATGACGCGGGCGCTGGCGTTCTCGCGCGCGGTTTCGAGTTTAAGACGCTCCTGCGGATACAACGGCGTCAGGTTATCGAACAGGATCTTGTTGCGGGCTTCGTCCGGCGACTCGAAGTTGACGGCTTCAATCTTGACCAGCGCGAAATATTTTTCGCCTTCGTGGGGAGGGCGCACCTGTCCGCTGATGGTGTCGCCGGTCTTGAGGTCAAACTTGCGGATCTGGGACGGGGAGACGTAGATGTCGTCTGGGCCCGGGAGGTAATTGTAGTCGGGCGAGCGAAGGAAGCCGTAACCGTCGGGCAGAATTTCGAGGACGCCTTCAGCGAAGATATGGCCTTCTTTTTCGCTCTGCGCCTGCAGGATTTTGAAGATGAGGTCCTGCTTGCGCATACCGCTGGCACCGGGGAGATCCAAGGTCCTTGCGATCTTGGTCAACTCGGTGATGTTCTTTTCTTTCAGTTCAGCTATGGTCATGATTCACCTGAACCCGTGCACTAGTGCGTAATCAGTAGTGTCAGCGGGAGATTTTCAAAAAGGAGGGGACTCAGGAAAGATACAAATTCAACGCCGGGGAGGAAGGCGGGGCTGGGTTAAGCAGCCCGCCGTTGAGCCTCGGCTACATTCTCTGGTTCCGACAATACTGCTTGCCGCTCCGAGTCAGCGATTCGATCCAGCACGCCGTTCATGGTTTCCTGGATTCTGGTACTGGGCCGATGGAATTTCCGCGTGGCCTTGGAGGCAAGCTGACAGAGCATATAACGATTCCGTAGAGTCTGTAAAGCATCAAACACACGATCAGAGCGCATGTGTGATAGGTCTCCTTACTTTATGATTGTGGCCTTCCGCCTTCGTCCTTTCACACGGGAGGGTGACCGGAAACCCCAGCTTCCGACCTAAGTCACTGATTCCGAGTAGGTTGTAAAGGAGTTAGCGTAAAAACTCACTCTTTTTTGAATAGATGCGTACGGGAACCTCGAAGATGCTCGATTTTCTGGGCTAAGCTTCGTAAGGCGCTACCAGATCAGAAAGATGCGGCAGCGGGCCGAGAGGATCCCAAGAACTCGTTAATGTAGACGCAAAGCGAATTTGGGTCAAGTAATTATTTGTAAGACAGCGAGAGCGAATTCCAAAAAGAGATTACAGGGAGGTACCCCCTCCCCTCCCGATCTATTCGAATCAGTGATTTAGGGGGAAATGTCGGAAAAATCTTAGAGTTGCAGCGAGTTGCAGGTAAAATATTCCGAACAAAGGACTTAGTAACTCTAGCGGACATCTGCCAGTGTCTATTCAGATTCTCACGGGACTGAGGTGTCAAGTCAGGGGTCCTCATCAGATTTCCTACTGCCGTGTCCCGATTTGGGAATGTTTCTGGCGTCTGATGAAGCACTCGGCTCGGGTTGGTTCCTGGTCAAAGCTGTTTTCGGGAGCCATCCGGGGCAAGGGGTTCCGAATTTCGACTGCTCGGTTCTTCTTCAACGTCACGGCGAGATTAGGATGGTGCCATGACGGGAATTCGGATGGACGCATGGCTGTGGGCGGCGCGGTTCTTCAAGACGCGTACCCTGGCCAAGAAGAGCTGTGATTTGGGGAGAATTGTGTCGAACGGACTTGCGGCTAAGGCTGCGCGTGAGGTACGCGTGGGAGACATGCTGCGCATCACGAACGATGGGGGCGAGTTCGAAGTTGAGGTATTGGGGCTGAGCGACGTCCGTGGGCCGGCATCGGAGGCGCAGAAACTGTATCGGGAGACGGAAGCCAGCAAGGAGCTGCGCGCCAAAGTTGCGGCGGAGCGGCGGGCTGCGAGGGAGTTTGAGGTCTTGCCGCAGAGTCGGCCATCGAAACGCGACCGGAGAAGGATTATTCAGTTTCGGGGGAGGGGATAGATCTCTCACCACGGGGGACACAGAGGTTCACAGAGGAATGGCTCCGATGAATAGAAAGGCTGCCTCCTGATGGAACCGTCTATTGCTCATGGAGAGTCCGCATCGGATCGAGCCAGGCAGCACGAACTGCGGGAGCTAAGGCTGAGGCGGTGGAGACTAGCAGCAGGGTAATGGAAACTGCCGCGAAGGTGGAAGGGTCGAGCGGTTTCACGCGGAACAAGAGATCGCCCACCAGCCTGGTTGCCAATAGTGAAGCAAGCGCTCCGATGGAAATTCCCAGAATGCCGAGAACCAGCGCGCGCTTCATAACCATTCCAATAATGTCCCCTCGTGAGGCGCTGAAAGCTATTCTCAGGGCTAGTTCACGCATCCTCTCTGCGACCACGTAGGACAGAACCGCATAAAGACCCACCGCCGAAAGCAGGAGCGCGATTGCGGCGAAAGTGGAGATTAACGCAGTTTCGAACCTAGGCTGTTCCGACATCTCGCGGAGAGTGTCGGCGAAGGTCTCAAGATCGAAGACCGGGGATTCGGTGTCGAAGCGCTTCACGACGGCACGCACGGCGCTCTCGTAGCTCGATGGATCTCCGGCGACCTGCATCACGATTCTGGGACGCTGGTGCGTTGGATTCTGAGCGTACGGCAGGTAAAAACGAGAAATGTAAGGATCGTCCCAGGGATCGCCACCCAGCGTGTCTCCGACAACACCGATGATTTGACGAGCGAGGATTGGCTCGGTGGAGTATTCGAACTTAGGAGTGAGATAGTGGCCGATCGGGTCCTGGTTGGGAAAGTACTTCCGGGCGAAAGCGCGACTCACGATGGCAACTGGTGGTGAGGTTGCGAGATTGTCATGGTCGGTGAAGGTGCGTCCGTGCAGCAGAGGGATAGAAAGGGTCTCGAAGAATCCGGGCAGGACCGCGCTCATGTTGCAGGTGGGGAGATTGTCGGGTGGATCGAGGTGGCCAGGGATGGTGAACTGTATCCAGGTGCCGCCTCTTCCGGGAAACTGATGGCCAGCGGAAACTCGAGCCACTCCGGGGATGGCAGCCAGCTCCGGAAGGAGTTTCCGGAAAAATGGAACTTTGCTCGGGTCCGGATAACGTGCCTGGCTTAAAGCAATGTCGAAGTGCATGGTTTGTTTGAAGTCAAAGCCGGGATCGAGATGGAGGAGATTCAGCATGCTCCTGATGAGCAGGCCAGAGCCGATTAAGAGAGTAAAACCGAGAGCGGTCTCGGCAACCACGAGCGTGTTTTGCAGGTGATTCCTCCTCCGGCCCGGAGTTGTCGTTGCGCCGCCATCGCGGAGTGTATTCGCGGGATCGGATTGCGATATGCGCCATGCAGGGAGTAATCCGAAAATCAGCGCTGTGGTTCCGGAGAGCAATACAGAAAAGAGAAGCACTCGCAGATCGATTGAGACGTTGAAGAGGCGGGGAATGTCTTTCGGGACCAGGCGGATTCCTACGCGTACGAAGAGGATTGAGGCGAGGATGCCAATGATTCCGCCGCACAGAGCGAGCAGCAGCGACTCGATCAGAAGTTGCCGCATGATCCGGATGCGGCTCGCACCCAGGGCGCTACGAACAGCGATTTCGGTCTTTCGCGAGGTGGCACGCGCCAGAAGTAGCCCAGCAACATTGGCGCAACCGATGAGAAGAACCGCTCCGACCGACGCGAGCAAGAGAAACAGAACATTGCGGCTATCGCCGACTTGCTGCTTCAGCAGCGGCTGCATCAAGACACCACGGTCACGCTCTTCGGGATACTGTTGCGCGAGTTGGCGCTGGATCGTGTTGAGGTCGGCACGTGCCTGCTCAATACTGACGTTGGGCTTTAGGCGTCCGAGGATCTGCAGATCGTCGGAGTCTCGCCTGGAAGTCAGCGGAAACGGACCCTCAGCGTTGGCGGCGTACGTCGCCCAGAAGTAGGCTGGCTGGTTGACTGGATAGTGAAAGCCTGCTGGCATGACTCCGACGACGATCGAGGGCTCGTCGCTGACTCTCACCATTTGACCGATGACATTCGGTGATGCAGCGAAGAGGGAGACCCACAATTCGTGGCTCAAGATCACGACCCGATGGCCAGGCTGTTCCTCCTCCACGGTGAACGTACGTCCTAGCTCAGGGCTAACGCCAAGCGTCGAAAAGAGATTCGCGGAAACGCGTCCACAGGCGATGACTTGCGCGCCTTCGCCGTTCATCTTGGCGAAGAGACGAGCGTTTTCCTGGTAGGAGGCGATGGACTCGAACGTATGGTTCTGGCTTTGCCAGTCGAAGAAATTCGGATAGGAAGTCTCGATTGCCCATCCCGCCTCAGGCTTGTCGGTAGGCGTTCCGGGCGGAAACTCCAGGGTGTTAATCGCGACCAAGCGCTCGCGAGTCGGAAACGGCAGCGGGCGCAACAGAATTCCGTCGACAAGGGTGAAGATGGCTGTTGTAGCTCCCATTCCGAAGGCGAGGGTAATGATCGTCGAAATGGCGAATCCGGGACTGCGACGAAATTGGCGGAGCGCGAAGGTGAGATCCTGGCGCAAGGTCGGCAGCATGCTGGGATTATGACAGGAGCTAAGCACGGACGCTAAGTGATGGCTAGGCCACCCAAAATCAGATTGTTAGAATCGCATTCCGTTCATCGGGCTCAGGGCGTCGTCGGAATCTTCACGGTCGAGCACGGCTAATTCCTCGGCGTTGACGGATGGGCGATCCATAGGATTTCGGTAGAAATCGCTATTGAACGGTCAGATCATGCAGCAGAACGGCATCGCGGTTTTCGCTGCCACGCGTGAGAAGGAGGCGCGTGTGGTCGAGGGTCCAATTGAAGTCGAAGATCTGGCCCGAGGTAAAGTGGGTGAGCTGCTTTGGCTTCCCTCCGGAAAGCGGCTGTTCCCAGAGATTGGAAATTCCATCCTGAGTGACGACGTAGAGCAAGGACCTGCCGCTGGCGGACCACCGGACCCTCACTCCGCCGGCTTCTGAGGGAACTGCAAACTGGTGGACTGGCGGTCCTCCATTGACTGGAATTACGGCGAGTTTCCAGCCCTCTGACGGAACGCGGCCGAACTGCGTGTAAGGGTAGACAAGGTATTTGCCGTCGGGAGAGACGTCGATCGTATTGGCAACGAGATCTCCGAGACCGTTTCCCACATATTGGGGCGAACCACCTTCGAGCGGCACCCTCCATAGTTTCTGGGGAGGATTCCACGTGTAGTAGAAGATCGCGGTCTGGTCGGCGGAACACGTCGGCCTATCGATCTCTCCGTGTACAAGCACTGTGGGATTCGAACCGTCCAAGTCGAAGCGCACAATTGCGGAATCTTCGTGGTCGATCCGGAATAGGACGAAGCGCCCGCAGGATGCCGGCTCAAAGACAGGTTCGACATCAGTAAAGCGAGTACGCTGACTCCCGTCAGTGTGCATTACCCACGCCATATTGTCGGCGCTTGTAACCAAAATCTTCCCGTCGGGTGCCTCGGCTATGCCTCTTACAGCAAGGGCATCGGTCGGAAGCTGGCTAGCCTGGGACAGATCGGACGCGGGAGCCGACCACGGCTGAGACACGACATTCATGGTGGTACTGGCAAAGGTGCGACCGTCGCGCGTCATGTCGAGGTCCCAGCCGTAATCGGCGAGGTCGTGGGTCAGGGGTTGAGCGCGGCCTTCCGGAAAAGATATGGTCCAAAGCTGGTAGCGCCCGGCCGAATTGTCGACATGCGTGAACAGCAATCCCTTGCCGCTCGGAAACCAGACGGGACGGCCAAGGAATTGGGGGTTCGTGCTGGAGAACATCTCGCGGATACTTCCATCTGTCGCGGAGACCATATCCAGCACCCAACGAAGTTGCTGGTTGGCGAGGACCACGGGAACTGCGATGTTTCGGCCATCAGGCGACCAATTTGGCCCGGGCTGGTAGAGCAATGCGCTGGCGTCCCGAAACAGGGTCAGGATGTGATCATTGCTGCCGTCGGCGTTCGCGATCTTTAGTTCAATGTAGTTGCGCGGCGGGACGCAGCGTTCGTAGACGAACTGCTTCCCATCGGGAGAGAAGGAAACGGGAGAATCTACATCGGTGATGAGCTTGGTGGCAGCGCCGCCGTGTGTGGGAAGTACGTACAAGTACTTAAATGAGGGGTCGTTTGCGTCCGAGCGGACGACGTAGACGGAGTTGCCGTCAGGGGAAAACGTGAGGCCGTGGAAACCGGGGCCCTCGGTCAGAATCTGCTGATCCGTGCGCGCCGCGATTTCTCGCAGCCATAGACTCTGACGGATTTCGTCGCCGCGTGCGTACGCCACATAACGACCGTCGGGGGAGATGGCAATGGCCTGTATCTGGCCGTTATCCGTCAGCTTGGTCATTTGCACGCGACGCAAGTCGAGGTCGCGAGGGTGAGAGGCTCTCCTGAAAAATACATAACCCGCGGCGAACATCAGCGCGATGACCACGAACGCGACGAGATACTTTCTCGACGTGGTTGGCACCGGTGACGAAGTGGTCGTGGGCGGCAGCGGAGGTTCGGCCTCAAGAAGTGGCGGGACATTGCCGCCTCCGTTCGAGACGGGAGCGATGAAGCGGTATCCGCGACGGGGAATCGTTAGGATAAAAGTGGGGTTCTGGGCGGAGTCGCCGAGGGCATAACGAAGCTTCTTCAGCGCAGTGTCGATGCCCTCGTTGAAATCGACGAAGGTGCCATCAGGCCAGAGTTGCTTGCGAATCTCATCCCGCGTGACGAGCTGTCCCGGGTGCTCCAGCAACATCGCGAGAATGCGGAAGGGTTTTTCCTGCAGGGCGACCTTGTGCCGGTTGCGATAGAGCGCACCTGAAGCGATATCGACTGAGAACAGGCCGAATGACAGGCTGGATTGCCTGGTGGAAGAAGCCCCCACAAAAATCCTCCCCCGAGCGGTTGCGGGCAAGTTTAGCACTTTCGCCTCAATTTGGGGGCTGCGAAGAGTTCAGGGAACGCGCTAAATCCAAGGATAACGAAGAGTTCTGAGTTCAGGCGTTGATTCGGGGAAAGTTCGGTTGACGCAAAGGATGAGCGTCGAGCAAAGTGTGCTTCAATTCAGCGCTTTTTGACGCCCTCCTTCCCCTGGTCTGGGCGCGGGATTCAAATCTGCGGCGGTTGGGGCAAATCCGTCTCATTTTTCGGGCGGAATTCGTGTCGCTGGGTGCGCCCGTGACGGGCGCCTCCTGGATTCCCGACTTGCGTGCAAGAAACTCAGTGGAGGAGATGGTATGAAGAAGACTCGAGTCGCACTAACGATCGTCGTAAGCCTGCTCACCCTGGCCCTGTCCGTTCCTGCGAATGCACAGCACAGACACTACAAGTTCATCGACCTGGGCACCTTCGGTGGGCCCGCAAGTTATTTCTCTAATGGCATCGACGGCATCCTGAACAATCACGACACGGCGGTGGGTTGGGCCGATACGTTGACAGCCGATGCGTTTCCGATCTTCTGCTACAACATCGACTGCTTCGTTTCTCGCGCTTTCTTTGTGCAGAATGGCGTGCGGACTGAACTCCCTGGGTTATCGGATGTCGGCAGCAGCGCGGCTTATTGGATTACCAAGAATGGAATCATCGCCGGAAACTCGCAGAATGGCGAGGAAGATCCACTGCTGCCCGGGTGGGGGCAATTTCGCGCGGTCCTCTGGATAAATGGCCACATCGTTGACCTTGGGACGCTCGACGGCGGCTATGAGACTGCCATCGGCAACGTCAACAGTAAGGGTCAGGCGGTAGGGTTGGCGATGAATACGGTGCCCGATCCATTCAGCCAAGCCGCCCCTGGGCTCTTCCCGACACAGTCCCGCGCCTTCCTCTGGCAAAACGGGGTTATGCAGGACCTAGGCACGCTTGGAGGAGATGATGCCATCGCCGGCTTGATCAACGAGCGCGGGCAAGTCGTGGGAGGCTCCTACACTAATCAGACACCGAATGCGACTACCGGCATTCCCACGATTGATCCGTTTCTGTGGGAACACGGCAGAATGATCGATCTCGGCACACTCGGAGGCACGATCGGCAATCCCGTAGGCCTCAATAATCGTGGCGAAGTCGTCGGAACGTCCAATCTGGCGGGCGATGTGTTCGCTCATCCCTTTCTGTGGACCAAGCAGCACGGAATGCAGGATCTGGGCACGCTGGGCGGGAATACTGGAGTCGTGAACTGGATCAACGATGCAGGAGATATTGCCGGAAAGACAGATCTTCCCGGTTCTCTCTCGCCGCAGGATCATCATGCGGTGCTGTGGAGACACGGTCATCAGATTGATTTGGGCGCGTTCCCTGAGGACACAAACAGTAACGCTTACTACGTGAATTCCCGTGGTCAGGTGGTTGGTACGTCGGAAGACCGGGCGCACATGTTGATCGGTGTCGGCGAGCACGCGTTCTTGTGGGAAGGCAACGGGCCTATGGTTGATCTGAATACGCTGATACCTGCAGGATCGAGTCTGCAGTTGACCTATGCAGTAGCGATCAACGATCGCGGCGAGATAGCAGGCTTCGGAGTCGCTCCGGGAGTTCCTCCGGAGAACTACGAAACGGAGGGACACGCCTACATCCTGATTCCGTGTGACGAGAACCATCCCAACCTCAATCGATGCGATTACTCGAGGGCGGATGCTGACGCCCACGCGCGGTCCGCGCACGAGGCACCCGCGCCGATGGCGCCGGCGACGTCGTGGAGGTACAAGAACCGAGTGCCCGGCAATGTGGCCCTGTCGGGAAAACTGGCAGACTAGAGACCACAACTGAATCAGAATTCCGGAGCGGCGACACTTTCCTTCTTGGCTGGAGTATTTTCTGCGAGAGGAAAAGTTGCCGCTCTGTTGTTTCCGCGGTTGTTTTTGTCCTTCACCACAGAGGGCACAGAGCTCCACGGAGGATTTATTCTGTGGCACTCTGTGTCCTCCGTGATGAAGCGCTTCTTGTTCTATCTCGGCCAGAGCCAGCCGAAGGTGCCGGCTGTCAGCAGCGCGTAGACCAGGCCGTCCAGGACTTCCTTAATCGTGAAGCTCCAGGTTTGTCCTTTCCAGATGGCGTTGCTTATTGTGCCGAAACCATAGGCGAGAAATGCTGCGGTGCCTACTATGCGGAAGACTGCCCGATAGTGCGTGTGGGGCGGAATGGTGTGTGCTGCGAGGTAGGCGACGAAGAATCCGATCAGCAGGCAGTAGGCGAACCATAGGCCGAGGAATTTCGGCATGACGGGAGGGCCGCTGGGGAAAACAGTCATCATGCCGACCGGGCCCTGATTGTATTTCTCGATCATGGCGGGCGACTTCATGTCTTTGTGGGTGCCGAAGGGGAAGACATAGAGTCCGCGCTTGAGTCCTGCGGCTCGGAGGGCGGAGAGAGTTTTCTCTTCATCCGGCAGTTGCCTGTAGTCGCTGCGATGGTAGGGCAACAACATGTGCATGATGGAACTGGCGACGAAGACGATGACTGCGGAAAGCACGATTGGCAGCCAGAGAGCGGAGAGTGGCGTCATGAGGAGCCTCCGGGGCGAAGGTGATTGACCGTCACGGAGGCTACGCGTTGGACGAGGCTTCGGTCAAGGGGGAATCGTAACTGCGAAAAGCGATACGGCATTGGGGAAGGACTTCGGCTGTAGCACGCTCAGTCTTCTTCTACTCGCGGGTGATGGCTGGTGTGGCCGTCGGCTTGTTCGCCTGGCTCCTTCAGCCATTTCTCGATGGCGTGTTCGCTGAGTTCCATCTTTAAGACGACGGCTTCCGAGGGTTCGAGGTTGACGATCATCATGCGCAATTTGTTTCCGCAGGGATAGGTGTAGATGAGAGTGGTCTCGCCGTCATGCTTGCCTTTGGACTGCACGCGGACGAAGGGGTACCAGCCCGGCCCGAGGGAATTTTCAACTACTCGGCGGATATCACTGGAGTCCGTGGGCGGCTGGAATCCTTCGAAGACTGCGAGTTGAAATCCGTGGACTCCGGCGGGTCTGGCGAAGAACATAGCCAGGCCGAGGAAGGGGATGTGTGTGTGGTGAACGCCGTAGGTATGTTCGATGGAGTGCACGATCCCCTTGAACTCCGGGTCGGCGCCGAGGGCGAACGTGGATGCGGAGAGGACGAGAACGAATACGCGAAGAGATTTCATTTCTGTTCTCCTTTGTCAGCCTTGGCCAAGGGCTTCGATGACTGCGGCTTGGTCTTCAGCTTGGGGATCCCAAATTCACCACCCAGATCGGCCAGTTGATCAACTTCGAGCGGGCCAATGATGTTCACGAAGGTGAGTTCTTTGGCCTCGGCTGAGATGATGACGATGCCGGCCATCTTTTCGTTCTCGAGCTTGAAGAAGACGTCGACATTGTCACCATCGTGCTCGCTGCGCACGCCAACTACGCGCGACCATTCGGGAGAACGAAACTGTGCGCGGACGGCCTCGACATCGGCGGCGGTATAGGCTCCCTCATCCGAGAACTCATAGCTGCGGACGTAAATTCCTTTGAGGTTCGCAACCAGTTTGGCGGCTTTCCTTTCCTCGGGATCCTCGGCGGAGAGAAACTTGCTGGCCCAGTGGAGCATGGGACCATCCATGTTGACTTCGACCGTTTCTTTGGCTTTGGACGCGAGTTTCTCAACGCCGGGGGGAAGCTTCAGTTCCTGTGCGCGCAGAACCGCGGGGAATGCGAGCAGCAGGATGAGTGGGACAAGGTTGCGGGTTATCGTGCTCATGATCGACTCCTTGGGGACCGGTTCTGTGGTTGGGATTCCGGCCGGGATGTATTGATTTCGTTTACCTTTTCCTTGGCCAATTGCAGTTTGCTACCGGCAATGCGGAGCGCCAGCATGAGTTGCTGCTTGGCGGCTTCTCCTTCGGCGCGCTGGCGTTGCAGGTTGCGGTAATGCACTCCTCCGATGACCAGAGAGATCGAGACGGCTGCTAAGGCGGCCCAGCGCACGAGGGGCTGAGAGATCATGCTCAGCCAGGAGGCACTTTGCGCGTCCTGCTCGGCGGAGTTCTGCTGTTCGGCGCGGGCAAGAACTTGCAGGACAAAGCCTTCGGGTGCATCCTCGCGGTGAAGCGCGTTGCGCAGTGCATCCTCGATGAGATTCGGATTTTTGTTGGTTTCCGTCATATGGTGACCTCTCCCATGGTGCGGGTGACCTTGTCGCGAAGCAGGGCGAGCGATCGCTGCAAATGGCTTTTGACTGTGGCGACAGGCATGGCGAGGACAGCGGCGATGTCGTCGGGCAGCATGTCTTCCTGGTAGCGCAGAATCACGATGAGCCGCGGCTTTTCCGGCAAGGAGGCGACGAACTGCTGGAGTCTTCTCGCTACCAAGGGGTCGGGCGATTGCGCGGGGGACATGGGCTCAGGAGCTTCGTCGAGGCTTACCTGGGGCAGCTTGCGGCGGCGTTGGTAATCGATGCAACGATGAGCCGTCACTTTGCGCAGCCAGAATTTCACGTGCTCTTCCGACTTTAGCGTAGGCAGACTAGCGTGCAGTTGACGTCCTGGGCCAACTCCTCGGCTGATGGCCTGTCGGTCAGAAAATGGTGGGCAATGCTGAAAACCATGGACTGATAGCGGCGCACGAGATCAGCAAAGTCAGCGCCTGCAATGCCCGGGGTGGAGTCTGTTAGGGGGCGCGCTGGCATGGCCAAGGTCTCTGAGTGCCTCACTTTACATATACGGAGGGGACCGCGCTAGAGAATGCAAAAACTTTGATTTCGAGCAAGAATTTCTGGCCCGCCGTTCCTTATTATTGCGGGTCAGATCGGAGCGATTCTTCGCGCCCGGTTCCTGCATCCAAAAGGGAGCATGACAGCCGAAAGCAATTCCACGCACATTCAAGTGATTCATTCGGAAACCCGTCACCCGGAGTCGGTCGAGCTCCGGCGTTGGCTGGGCGAACTCGTGTTGCGCAATGGCAGCGACCTGTTACTCGTGCCGAACGCTCCGGCCTCGATCCGTTTGGAGGGAGTTCTGTCGGCCATTGAGGATAAGACCCTGAGCGGCGAGGAAATCGAAGCGGCGGTGCTTCCTGCTATGGCAGCGCACGCGCGCGAGGAGTATCGGCAGTACGGGATCGCCGATTCGTCATACCGGTTGGAAGGGGTGGGGCGGTTTCGAATCAATCTGCATCGGGAACGCGGACGGGCGGCGGCGACGGTGCGGGCGCTGCCTTCGAAAGTGCCTGCTCTCAGCGAGCTTCGGTTGCCTCCAGGAGTCGGCGCGATTGCCGGACTGCAACGAGGCCTGGTCATCATTGGAGGAGCGACGGGATCGGGAAAGACCACGACCCTGGCTGCGCTAGTGAATGAAATCAATCAGCGGGATGCGCGGCACATTGTGACGATTGAGGATCCGATCGAGTATGAGCATGCGCATAACAAAAGCGTGATCGAGCAGGTCGAGATCGGGATCGATGCGCCTGACTTCCCTACTGCCCTGCGGGCGGCGATGCGGCAGGCGCCGGATGTGATTGTCGTGGGAGAAATGCGGGATTCGGAGACGGCTCGGATTGCTTTGTCGGCGGCGGAGACGGGACACCTTGTGTTCACGACGCTGCATACGACTGACGCAGCGTCGACGGTGTCGCGCATCGCGGATTCATTTCCGCAGGAACGGCAACATACGGTGCGGGCAGAGATGGCGATGGCACTAGCGGCGATGCTTACGCAGACGCTGATCCCCAAGCGCAACGGTGGACGAGTTCCGGCGGCGGAGTTGCTGGTCCTCGGCTATGGGGCGCGGCAGCATATTCGCAAGAATGCGCTGCAGCATCTGCATCAGGAGATCACGATTACGCGCAAGCAAGGATCGTTCACGCTCGAGGAGTCGCTGGCGCAACTGGTGTTTCAGCAGGAGCTGTTGCGTGAAGAGGCGATGACGCGGGCGCTGCATCCGGAGGATCTGGATACGATCTTGAAGGCAAAGGGGTTCTAGGGATTGCAGGCGGGACAGAGGCTGCGGAGCTTTGCTCCGCCGGACAGCCGAGGGCGGCTGTCCCCACATTTTTATACTCACGTTCCAGGCTGGGGAATGGGCACATCGCTCAGGATCAGTTCGTCGCGGTCGATCATCGCGGAAGGAATCGTGGGCGATGGGAGCGGAGGCGGTGGAGCAAGCAGCGCATCGGGAATTTCCGCGATACAAACAAATCCCGCAAGGCGCGCCGTGTAGAGCCAGTCCGCGACGGCGAGATAGGCGAGAGTCACCAAAACCACTCCTAACAAAATGAGGCGCCAGGGCAGAATTCCCGCCAGAGCCAAGGGGACCGAAACTACCGTGCTCGCACCGACGAAGGCGATCAGGTGTGCCACGCCGGTCCAGGTGCTGACTGCAAAGAGCGCGGCGGGGCGCCGGCGGCAGAGCGCTACGGAGCTTGAGATCGCACCGATAACGTCGTCTGCGTCGCGCACCACAAACACGGCAGCCAGCGAGAGCAGCCAGTTGAGCTCATACCCGATCACGCAGACGACTCCGGCAATCGCGACGAACAAAAGAAACGCCACGCCCGCCTGAGGATCTGGCGCAGTTGAGACGGAATGGGCAACAACTGCGGCGCCTGAGAGTCCAACAAGTCCTGCGAGGACTACGGCGACGCGCAGGAAATTGAGCCGTAACAACGCGGCAAAGCGTCCCTGCTCAAGGTTGTTGCTGACGTCGTTCTCTCCTTCGTGTGTGGTGTCAGCTGCAAAACGTGCACGGAAGTATTCGAGCAGCGTTTCGACCGTCGCAATCCGACCCAGGGAAGCGGCGACGATCCAGATGACGGCCAGCAACAGAGCGGCGAGGATCAGCGAGAGCAAGCCGCGGCTCAAGTGGCCGCGCAGGATGTGCGCGATCGCCTGGGACACGAGAAACGGGTTGCGCGTCCGCAGGAAAAGCAGTTCGCCGTTGGTTACCGGGAGTGTATCGAGGAATTCGAAGAGGCCGAAAAAGAAGAGTACTGCCGCTGTGGCGCCGACCACCCAACGCCAGGTGATTTCGGCGAAGGTCAGCAATGGGCGACGGAATGCGACGCGGAAGCCCTCGGCTGTGGGAGAGATGGGCATGTGCAGACTAAGGATACCGCGGATTCGTTGTGAGAATATCCAGAAACGCCCGAGGGTGTGCCAGCCGGTAGGGATCCTTCGACTGCGTGGCTGTTTCGCATTCGCGAAACAGCCACTTCGTTCAGGATGACAGAACCGAGAGAGATCACTTGACTACGAGGTTGACCATCTTGCCGGGGACGTAGATCTTTTTCACGAGCTGCTTGCCCGCAATGGCGGCCTTCACCTTGTCATCGGCAAGGGCGCGCTCGAGGACGAAGGTCTCGTCGGCGTCGGCCGCCACAGTCACGCGGCTGCGGAGCTTGCCGTTCACCTGCACGGGGATCTCGATTTCCTCTTCCTTGGCCAACTCCGCGTCGTATTGCGGCCAGGGAGCTTTTAGCAGGTTACCCTTCTCGCCCAACATCTCCCAGAGCTCGTGAGCAAGATAGGGAGCAAACGGAGCAACCAAAAGAACCAAGCTTCGCTGTACGTCCGCCAGAAACGAGACTGGAACAGCGTTGCGCGCAATCGCCTCTTCCGCGGCGTACAACGCATTCACCAATTCCATGATCGCCGAGATGCAGGTGTTGAAATGCCATCGTCCCTGAAAGTCGTCGCTGACGCGCTTGATGGTCTGATGCAGCTTGCGCTGGATGGCGCGGGCTGCAGGCGATAACTCGGCTGGAGCCGGCTTGTGCCAGTCCGGATGATCCGGGCGTGCATTGCGGATGAAGAAGCGATATACACGTCCGAGAAATCGCTGGATGCCTTCAATACCGGTATCCTGCCAGTCGAGATCGCGATCGGGCGGCGCAGCGAAGAGGCTGTAGAGGCGTGCCGCATCAGCTCCGTAGCGCGCGACCATCTCGTCGGGCGAAACGACGTTGCCCAAGTTCTTGGACATCTTGCGGCCCTCTTTGATGACCATACCCTGGGTGAAGAGGCGCTCGACGGGCTCGTCGTTGGTGATCATGCCAAGGTCACGCATGAACTTCGTCCAGAAGCGAGAGTAGATCAAGTGCAAAATGGCGTGCTCGACGCCGCCAATGTATTGATCGATGCCGCGATCGCCGAACCAGTACTGCGCGATCTTTCCGTCGAAGGGCGCGCTATCATTGCGCGCGTCAGTGTAGCGGTAGAAGTACCAAGACGAATCGACAAACGTATCCATCGTGTCGGTCTCGCGGCGCGCGGGGCCGCCGCACTTCGGGCACGTGACATTGACGAACTCGGGAACGTCGCCAAGCGGTGATCCACCGGCCAAAGTGACCTTCACGTTCTCGGGCAAGATCACCGGCAGATCTTTCTCCGGTACCGGCACGATGCCATCTTTCTCGCAGTAGACCATGGGTATCGGAGTGCCCCAGTAGCGCTGACGCGAGATGCCCCAGTCTTTGAGACGATAGGTGACGGTCGCCTTGCCGAATCCCTTCTCCTCGGCGTAGGCCGTCATCTTCTTGACGGCTTCGGCACAACTCACGCCGCTGTACGGGCCCGAGTTGATCACCATGCCGTCATGAGTGGTGAAAGGCAATTTCGGCTCGGCCATGGTCTCTTCCGGATCGTTGCCGACGGGAAGAATCACCAGCCGGATCTCGAGTTTATATTTCTGCGCGAAATCGTAATCGCGGTCGTCGTGCGCAGGCACGCTCATGATGGCGCCTGTGCCGTAATCCATCAGGATGTAGTTGGCAATCCAGATGGGGATGCGCTCGCCGTTGAACGGATTGATGGCATAGCGGTGCGTGTTGACGCCGTGCTTTTCGATCTCGCCGATGTCACCGGTTTCTTTGGCTTTGCGCTGCTCGGCGATCAACTGCTGGACCGAGGCACCCAGCGGTTGGTTGTAGCGGGTGAAGTCGGCGACAAGAGGATGCTCGGGCGCAAGTTGCACCGACGTCGCGCCGAAAATCGTATCGATGCGCGTTGTAAAGACACTGATCTTCGATCCGGCCGGCCCGGCGTTGCCTTCCAGTTCAAAGTCGACGAGCGTACCTTCGCTGCGGCCGATCCAGTTGCGCTGCATGGTGCGCACCTTCTCGGGCCAGCCTTGGAGGCGGTCGAGATCGCGCAATAATTCTTCGGCGTACTTGGTGGTGCGTACGAACCATTGCTCCAACTCGCGCTGCTCGACCTGAGTGTCTTCGTGGCGCCAACAACATCCGTTGACAACCTGCTCGTTCGCCAAAACGGTGGCGCACTTCGGGCACCAGTTCACCTTGCTCTTCTTGCGATAGACCAATCCCTGCTCGTAGAGCCTGAGGAAGAACCACTGGTTCCAGCGATAGTAATCGGGCAAACAAGTCGTGACTTCACGCGACCAGTCGTAGGCGAAGCCGAGGCGCTTCATCTGCGCCTTCATGTTGGCGATGTTGCGGAGCGTCCATTCGCGCGGCGGCGTGTTGTTCGAGATGGCGGCATTCTCGGCGGGCAATCCGAACGAGTCCCATCCCATGGGATGGAGGACGTTGTAGCCGTTCATCCACATGTAGCGGGCAAGCGCGTCGCCGATCGCGTAGTTGCGCACGTGCCCCATGTGCAACGCGCCCGAGGGATAGGGCAACATCTCGAGGACGTAATATTTTTTTTTGGTCGAGTTGGGCTCGGCGGCGTAGAGCGACGCGTCGTGCTGCCAGCGCTCGAACCACTTCTTTTCGATGGTCTGGGCGTCGTAGCGCTCGTCGTTTGGACGCGGCGCGGGTGCACCGGCTTCAGTGCCGTTTGTCACAGCGTTCGCAGATTTTTCTTCGATCGCCATAGTGCGAGTAACCACCAGGGAATAGTCTTTTATTTTACACGGTGGGTTACGGAGTGGTGCCTTTGGGTAAGGGGAAATGCGGGCGTCCGCAAGAATCTTGAACCACGAAGGTTCACGAAGGAAAACTCAGGACAAAGACCTTCGTGATTGATCCGTCTTCTTTGTCGGACCGTTATCCGACTACGTTCGAGAGCGTGCCGATCGGAGGGATTGTGATACTGATTTCATCGCCATGACGCAGCGTAAACGAATCCGGCGGGACGATGCCGGTGCCGGTGAAGAGGAAGCAGCCGGAGGGAAAGCTGCTGCTGTGGTAGAGATAACGCGCCAACTCCTCCGGTTTCCGCTTCATTTCTTTCAGTGTGGTTGCGCCGGAAAATGACACCTTGCCTTCTCGCCGAATTTCAATGCTGATGCCGGTGGATGCGGGCAAGGCTTCATCCGAGATGAGCAGGCATGGCCCTAGGGCGCAGCTCCGGTCGTAGACTTTGGCTTGCGGAAGGTAGAGAGGGTTCTCGCCTTCGATGTCGCGGGAACTCATGTCGTTGCCGATGGTGTAGCCAGCGATCTTGCCGCCGGGAGTGATGAACAGGACCAACTCGGGTTCGGGCACCGACCAGGACGCGTCGCTGCGGATCGCCACCTTTGCGCCCGGGCCGACCACGCGATGTGGGGTCGCTTTGAAGAACAGTTCAGGGCGGGCGGCGGAGTAGACGCGGTCGTAGAAGTCGCCGCCGCCGGCGCTCTTCGACTCTTCCATGCGTGCGTCGCGGCTGCGGTAGTAGGTCACGCCGGCGGCCCAGACTTCCTGGCTGCCGATAGGCGCGAGCAAATCTTGAGGAGAGGGAGCTTGCGTTCCACTGGCGTGTGAAATCGCGTTGCTGAGATGATCCAAGAGATCTTCGTGGGTGATAATCTCATCCCAGGAAGCAGCAGGGATGTTGTGGAACTGATCGGCATGCTCAGCGATGAAACGGTTGCGGCAACGGTAGAGTTTCATGGGCTAAAGAGTATCAGCCGTAAGGACTTTACCGGCAACGTCTCTCTCGCCAAAGCGCAGCACGAACGGGTGGCGGCAGAGACGTAGCGAGCTACGTCTCTACGACTAGCTTCTTTAGCGCGTCTATATTTCTTCGATCATCACCCGGCCGGTCGATCGGGGTCTCGGCTATGAAGGCGGCGTGCGCCAGGCGCAGGTCGTTGAGGAGATGGCGGAAAGTCCCTTTGCCGATCATTCCCTTCCCAATTTGTTGGTGGCGATCGAGCTTTGACCCGCGTGGAGCTTTCGCGTCATTGCAGTGCCAGACTTTCACACGGTTGAGTCCGATTGTTGCGTCGAGATGCTGCAGCGTCTGATGGAGTCCTTCTTCGCTGACGATGTCGTATCCGGCGACATGAGTGTGGCAGGTATCGATGCAAGCGCCGACGGGGACGATTCCTTCCAGACGCTCGAGAACTTCTGCGACCTGTTCGAAGCTGCCGCCCAGCGAGAATTCGGCGCCGGCGGTGTTCTCGATCAGAATGGTCAGTCCCCCTTTTGCGAGATCGAGGCCTTGGGTCGAGGCGGCGATCGCGGCTGCGGTGCGCAGCAATCCCTGCTCACGGTCGGCGCCGCGAAAAGATCCGGGATGCAAGACAAGATAATCAGCGCAGAGAGACAGAGCGCGGACGACTTCGCCGCGAAAGGCCTCGAGCGACATCTGGAGGAAGCGTTCGTTCGAGCTAGCTAGGTTCACCAGGTAATTGGTGTGGACCACGAGCGGCTTCAGATCATATTGCGCGCGCAGGCGGTTCATTTCGGCGCATTGCGGCACGCCCAATTCGTAGGGAGCCCAGCGCCGCGGACTGGAGGAGAAGATCTGCAGCGTGTTGCAGCCGAGGCGGTAGGCGCGTTCG
Source organism: Terriglobia bacterium (assembly GCA_020073385.1). GTDB lineage: Bacteria > Acidobacteriota > Terriglobia > Terriglobales > Acidobacteriaceae > Sulfotelmatobacter. The sequence goes on from JAIQFH010000039.1 coordinate 65,972, forward strand.
GCGGCGTTCTGCACGCCTCCGGCGGTCGAAGTATGGATACCGATGCGGCGGGAGGTCAGGCGGGGCGGGCGCTTTGGAGCGGGCCGTTTGAGAATGTCCTGTTCCTGCGCCATGGATCGGGGCATGGAAGAAGTATAGATGCCCATAAATCCGTCTGGCTTTTTGCTCCATTTGCGGGGCAGGTCTGGGCAACGGTACACTTACGGGTGCGGCTTCTCCTGCGGCCGCGGAAAGTCGAGCTTCGCTCGACGGACAGCCGGAGACGGCTGTCCCCACATTGTCCTTTCTAAGGTGAATTTATGCTGGTTGTCATGAAGGCGCAGGCCACTGAAGAGCAGGTCCGCGCCGTTTGCGAAAAAATTGAGAAGCTGGGCTACCGCGCCCATCCGATGCCGGGAGCAACCCGCACGGCCATCGGCATTACCGGCAACAAGGGCGAAATCGAACAGGGCACACTCGAAGAAATGCCAGGTGTGCAGGAAGTCATACAGGTTTCGAAGCCCTACAAACTGGTCAGCCGCGATGTGAAGGAAGAAAACACGGTCATCCGATTTCCGGGATCGGGGGCCACAATTGGCGGGGTTGGGCTGGCGATTGTGGCTGGGCCCTGTGCCATCGAGAGCCGTGAACAGGCTTTTGCAGTCGCAGAGCGTGTGCACCGTGCCGGAGCGCAGTTCTTCCGCGGTGGCGCTTACAAGCCGCGCACGTCACCCTATTCATTTCAAGGGCTCGGCGAGGAAGCTCTCCAGATCATGGTGGAGATTCGCCACAAGTTCGGTATGAGGATCATCACTGAAGCCATCGATCACGAGTCGCTCGATCTGGTTGAAGAGTATGCGGACATGATCCAGATCGGCGCGCGCAACATGCAGAATTTCTCGTTGCTGAAGCGTGCGGGACGCGCGCGCAAGCCGGTGCTGCTGAAGCGCGGCATGTCGGCCACGCTGGAAGAATTCCTGATGGCGGCGGAGTACATTCTGAGTGAGGGCAATTACAACGTCGCGCTGTGCGAGCGTGGAGTGCGCACGTTCGCGGACCACACACGCAACACGTTGGACCTCAGTGTTGTGCCGGCGGTGCAGCGACTGAGCCATTTACCGATTCTGGTCGATCCGAGCCACGGGACCGGAAAGCGAAATAAAGTGACTCCACTGTCGCGCGCGGCGGTGGCCGTGGGCGCCGACGGATTGTTGGTGGAAGTGCATCCGCAGCCGGATCAAGCGCTCTCGGATGGGCCACAGTCGCTGTTCCCAGATCAGTTTGATGAACTGATGAAGCAGGTGCGGCAGATCGCGGTGGTGGTGGGACGGAGTGTGCCGGAGATTGGAGTCAGGGAGACGGTGGCGGCGAAGTAGAGCACAGTATCCTGCTTATGATTAAGGCGATCGTTGCAGCGCTGATTGCCTGCAATCTTGTCGTTCCCGCACGGGCGGATCAGTCTGGCCCGCAAAGCGACCTACCTCGCTGTCCCACAGCACCAACACCGCCTCTTCCCGATAACATGGTGCGTCCCAAGTATCCGAAGGATGCCCTTCGCAGCGGCAGAGCGGGCAAAGTGGAGTTGCGCGCCATCGTAGCGCCCAACGGGAAACTCAAAGATGCTGCAGTGATCAGCGGCGATCCGGAGTTCTCACAGAGTTCGATAACGGCAATTCGCAGGTGGCATTTTCGAGCGGTCTCGAAGCGAGGTCATCCGGTTGAGACCATCTACAAAATTCAAGTGCGATTTAGTCCCTTGTTGCGCGAGGCGAACAGCGACGTAGAGCTTGAGTCACCACAGATCGAGCCGCCACGGGTGTCCGAACCAGGGATGGTAGCGCCCAAAGTGCTCTATCAGCCCGAACCGGAATTCTCAGAAGCATCTCGAAAGAAGGGAGAGCAAGGTAACGTCGATATTGCTCTCGTGGCGGGGACCGATGGCTTACCCCACGATTTAAAGGTGACGTGCAGTTCAATCCGAGACTCGAACCAAAATGCCATCGAAGCCGTGAAGCAATGGAAATTCGCGCCCGCAACGAAGGACGGGAAACCCGTTCCTATCAGGATCGAGGTCGAGGTTTCATTCAAGATGTATCACTGACCCTGCCTCCAGGTTTCTGCTAAGCTTTTCCTTCCCTGACTCACACTACTTTGCGAAAGCTCCTGTTCATCGCTGTGCTGGTTCCGATCCTCGGTGGAGTGGGATGGTGGTATTTTCGCGAGCAGACGCTCCCCGATTACGGGCCCGCCTTCCGCGAATTCGCCTATGTCAGCAACGGCAAGAGCAATACCGTCAGCGTCATCGACTTGCGTTTTTTCCGGCTGGCCAAGACTCTTCACGTGGGTAGCGGCCCGACCGGCATTGCTGCGAACAGCAAGAAGAATGAGGTTTACGTGGTCAATACCGGATCGAACAACGTGAGCGTGATTGACGCCGAGAGCAACGCGGTGGTGGCAACCATCGGCGTGCACGGGCGTCCTTATTACATCGATGTGTCGAGCGACGGCAAGCGCGGCTATGTGGCGAACTCGGCATCGGCGAACGTCAGTGTGATCGATCTGGAAATGCGGACCGTCGTTGGCAACGTGCGCGTGGGTGCTTCGCCGGGAATGGCGCGTGTTTCGCCCGATGGGACGACCGTCGTGGTCTCGAATCGCGGGGACAATACGGTGTCGCTGATCGATGCCAACCTGCTTCGAGTGCGGGCAACGCTGCCCGTCTGCAGGCAGCCGGAGGATATTGCGGTCCTTCCCGACTCGAGCAAAGCATTCGTTTCTTGCTCAGGATCGTCGCAGGTGGCATCGATTCAGCTGGCCAGCACCGATCCCAGGGCCCAGCAAAAGAAAGAAGATCGCGTGCTGGCGCTGCTCGATGTGGGACGCACGCCGGTCAGCCTGACACTTAAGCCGGATGGCGGCGAGATGATCGTGTGCAACTTCGATGCTGACAGCATCTCGATCATTGAGACCGGCAACGACGAAGTGGGCAGCAGTCCGGAGATCGGACAGCATCCTTCGCGCGGGGTGGTCACGCTGGATAATTCGCGACTGTATGTTTCGAATTTTGGATCGAACAGCGTCGCGGTGTTCGATATCGACATGGGCCGGCGCATCGCGACGCTCAATGTCGGCAGCCACCCTGACGGGTTGGCGCTGACGCCGGACCAGAATTATCTGCTCGTGGTCGGTACCGAGTCGGGCGACGTCACCGTGATCCAGAAGCGCAGGCCGCGCAAGCTTGAACCGAGCGAGTATTCCCTGCTGACGTTGATTCCCGTGGGCGTGCAGCCGAACGCGATTGTGGTGAAGACGTTCATGGCGACGAAGTAGTAGGGATCTCCGGACCGCGGTCATTCCGCGAGTAGCGAGACCCCCCGCAGCGCGCTTTGTATAGGGATGCTTCGACTCCGAACGAGCTCGCTTTGCGATCTCGCTCTCCGCTCAGCATGACAAAAGGGGTACCCTTGTTTCACTGAGTCGCCCCTGTTTGCTAAAAGCACTTACGCGCCCCGTCTTGTTTTCAGCTCCACCAGCAACTGCTCGATTCGGTCCTGCTTTTCCAGGGCGGCGAGACGGTCTTCGATGTTGTCGGCGGCGATCTCGGACTTTGCCTGGCTCAGGGCTTCCGAGTGTGCGACTTTGCGCTTCATGCGATCGAATGCGGCGGCTTTTGAACCGTCGCCCGAGGCGATGCGCGCGTCGCTGGCTTTACCGACGGCGCGGGCGCGACGCTGCTGCGCGACCAGGACGTCCGCCTTGGCTTCGGCTTCCGCCAGTTTCTGCTCCAGTTGCCGCAACGCAGTCTTGAGATTTTCCACCTGCGCCCGCTGATCGGCGACTTGCTGGGTGAAGTTCTCGCTCAACTCGCGGTAGCTCTCCACGCGCAGCAGTGAGGCCCGCGCCAGGTCGTCTTCTTTCTTATCGACGGCAAGCTCGGCCTTGCGCATCCATTCGGCGACCTTGTCAGCATTTTCTTTCTGCTTTTTCTCCAGCAGGTGTTGGTCGGCGATGGCAATCGCGACCTGCGTCTTGACCTGCAGAAGCTGGTTCTGCATGTCGAGGATTACCTGCTTGATCATCTTTTCCGGCTCTTCGGCCTTATCGATGAGATCGTTGAGATTCGCCCGAACTAATGTTGCGACCCGCTCTAGTAGTGCCATGGTGAACTCCCTTCTTTAGCTTCTAGCTGCTAGCTCCTAGCTTCTAGCCAACCTGCGAGTTGGCCCTGTTTCCCAGTTCATGTCCTCGATGAATTGCTTCGCACTGCGGACACTCAATAGACCTGCGGCGGGACGAGAGGCCGATGACGAGGCCGATGGCGACGCCGATCGCGAGCCACACGCCCATGTTGCCCGCCATCACTCCGGCGACCGCGCCTAGCGCGGCTCCCAACGCGATGCCCAATCCTGCGTATTTCGGTTTGCGGTTCATAAGCACCTCTACAGCTTCCGCCTCGCTTCGCTTGGCGGGACAGGCGAGGCGCCTGTCTCTCCACGGGCGGGAGCAAGCCCCGGCTTGCTCCCGCACCCCTCGCTACTTCTTCGGCGAATCGCCAGATTTTGGAGCTTTGTCGCCGATCTGCCGCACCTTGCCCAGCAGGTCCCCGATCTGCATGCCCGAGAGCGTCTCGAACAGAGTTGGTACCTGTGCGGCCATCTTGGTAATGTCGCCGGTGATCTTGTTGAGGCCGGCAGCGTCTCCGTTGCCGGTTGAGACGATCGTGATCTTGTCCACGTTAGCCAGCGGAGCGGCCAACGCTCTGACCACTTCCGGCAACCCAGTGAGCAACTTGTCGATGACCGCCGCCTGGTTGTACTCCTGGAAGGCCTCGGCTTTTACGTTCATTGCCTTGGCTTCGGCTTCACCTTTCTTGAAGATGATCTCGGCTTCGGCTTCGCCCTGCTGACGGATCGACGAAGCGTGGCCTTCGGCCTCGGCCATCAGACGCGACTTTTCGGCTTCGGCCAAGGTCTCAATCCGCTGACGCTCAATCTCAGCCTGTTTCAGCACGGTTGCGATCAGTTCCTTCTCGCGACGGTTGATCTCGGCTTCTTGCACCTTGACCTGCTGTTCCTTCTCGACCTGCTGCACCTTCACCTGCTCGGCAACAACCGTCTGCTGCATGATGTTGGTCTGGATGTCATAGGCTTTGTCGGCCTGGGCCTGCTGGCGCTTGGTGACTTCCAGGTATTGCGCCTTCTTCACTTCCAGGTCGCGCTGGGCTTCGGCTTGCTTCGCCAGAGAAGCGGTTTCAGCCTGCACGCGTTCCTGATCGGCTTGAGCCCTTGCAACTGCGGATTCCCGCTGCGCCAGGGCGCGCTTGATCGCTGTGTCACGATCGGCTTCCGCAGCGGCCACGTCGGCATCGCGCTTGATGCGGGCGACATCAGGACGCCCCATGTTGGTGATGTATTCGTTCTTGTCGCGGACTTCCTTGATAGTGAACGAGATGACTTCGAGGCCCATCTTGTTCATGTCGTCGGCGCAAGTAGAGCGCATGCGGTCGGAAACCATCTCGGGTTGCTTCACGATTTCTTCGACCGTGAGTTGGCCGATGATGCCCCGCAGGTGGCCTTCCATCACCAGGCGGATCAGGCCTTCGCGCTCCTGATCGGTCTTGGTGAGGAATTGCTCGGCTGCGGTGCGGATCGACTCTTCGTCGGACTTCACCTTGATCTGCGCGACGGCTTCCACCGTGACGGCAACGCCTTGCTTGGTGTAGAGATCCTGCTGCGGAGCCACGTCGAACGACATCAGTTCGAGCGACAGGCCGCGGCAGACTTGGACCATCGGCAGTACTACCGTGCCGTGACCTTTGACGACGCGGGTTCCGCCCATGCCGTAGACGATTAGAGCCTCGTGCGGACCGGCTTTGCGGTAAAGCCTGGCCATGGTGCTGATCAGAAATAGAATGACGAATACCGCCAGACCAGCGATGATCCAGATCACCGCCCAGTGTGAAAGACCTTCGAACATAACGCCTCCTGTTACAAAAGCAGTTCCCAGTTCTCAGTTCTCAGCACCTAGTTCTCCGAATTCCAAGCCGTTGCCAGCGTCGGCAACCGGCAATCTGCGACTAAGAACTGGGAGGTGCTTTTCTTTAATCCAGAATGCACCTGCTGCGCCTTCAAATTGAACTCGACGATCGAGTAATTCGCGTACCAGCAGAAGCCCAGCACCGCGCATGAGACCAACAAAGCAGGCCAGAATGCGGCCGGCTTGAGTGCGTCGATAATCAAGGTCGCAATTGTGAACAACACCAGCATCACGACAAGGATTGCGAGCCCCAACTGCAGCGCCCCTTCGCGCGAGGTATAGCCATTGGGCTGCCAGTTCGCGTCGAAGTGAACCGCCATGCGCGCGGGCAACTGATCCCAGACGCGCCAGTAGATCCAGGCAGCGGTGGGCAGCGCCAGCCACATCAATAGGACCGCCGGTTTGTGCCAAACACGATTCACGTTTCTCTCCTCGCGACTGTCACTCGGATTTCCCGGTAGTACTCGCCTCATCCAGTTCGCCCGACAGTTCGCTCCATAGCTGGACGTAGGCAATTCCTCTTTCGTAGCGGGTAACAACTACTTCCGCGCCTTTCACAAGCGCTGAACCGTCGTCGCTGCGCGCGCCGCAGACGCGGCGAGTACCCATCTGCGAGTAGATCAATTCCCCGGTGCCGCCTTCACGGATGGGGACCGAAAGTTTGCCGAGTACGCCCACCATCTCGAAATCCGCAGGATTGAGAAACTCCTGATCCGACATAAGAATCTTGGTTAAAAACAAAAAGATGATCGACCCGCCGATCAGTCCAGCGATGACAGCGAGCACCAGCGCCAGTCCCACCCACAGAACCGAGAAACGCGTCAGCAGGTATCCGGTTCCGCCGAACCACGCCAGGAACGCGGCGATGGACGGCGGATTGAATGGAGACACGCCGGCGCCGTGGGCAGTGTGCGCGGCTGTGCCCGTTTGGGCAGGGGCCGCACCATGCGCCGCTGCGTCACCAACAGCAACGGGTCCGTGAGCCACGGGTGCGTGCCCAATATGAATGTGTCCGAAACCGTGATGATGAAGGTGTGGCAGTTGCACATGTCCGAAGCGCCATCCGCCAAACACGAACGAAAAAAAGCTGAAGCAGAAACCGACCGCGAAACAGATCAGATAAAAATCAGACCAGGTCATCGGATTCGCCTCCCCTCCGCGCGGTGAGTATGGTTCCCTGTGGCCGCCAACTCCGGGCGCAACGCCTCCAACAGACGATCCGACAATCCCGGCGTGTCGAGGATCGCTCCCAGAAGCAATAAGGCGCGGCGCGTATCTTTCTCGCGCGCGGCCTTGATCAGCACGTGGCTGACTTCGGGATCACCCGCGAAGCGCTCCGAACCCTGCAACAACCAGACATCAATCTGGCCTTCTACGGTCCGCAAGTCCGAGGTCAACTCGGTGTGGTAACCCTCAGGGTCATCCACCAGAAAGCCAGGGTGAACCTTGAAGAACTTCGCCAGCAAGGCGCGCGAAGACTGCGTCATGTGCGGGCGCGAACCGCTTTCGATCTGCGAGAGATACGACTGGCTAAGGCTCTTACCTTTACCCATCTCATCGCGGATGGCGCGCACTAGTTCCAACTGCGTCATGGGGCGGCCGAGACCGCGCAGCGATCCTTCGACCTCGCGCAAGTAGCGGATTTTTTCGCCCAGCTTCACGACTCGGCCAATCTCCAGTTCTCAAATCGCTATATTTATATTGCAATTTGCGATTTGTGTCAAGAAATGTATATCCCAGCAAAATCAACGAGATGCGAGGTGACTGGGGTTGGCGATGAGCGGTGAGCAATGAGCGACGAGCAACCCAATCATCCTGCTGCTTTGCTCATTGCTTATGGCTCATTGCTCATCGCTCACGGCTAAAAAGAAAAATGCCCCCGGCTTGGCACCCGGGGGCTGACCACGGCATTGCTCTTTCGTTTTTCTGCTTGTGGGAAAGTCGCTACTGATGACGACCGTTGTGCTTGTCGCGATAGATTTGACGCGATTGGCGGTTCTGCTGGCGGTTAACCTTGGCGCGCTCCTGTTGGGTTAGCTTGCCGCCGTTGGCGGCGCGGTCGTTGCGCACTTCTTTGTTGATCTTGGCTTCATTGTTTTCGAGGTGCGCGGCTTCGCCGGCCGTGAGCTGTCCGCTCTTGATGCCCTGTCCGATGCGGTCCTGCTGGTTCTCGGCGCGTTTGCCAACTTCACTCTTGGGATTGGTGTTCTGAA
>JAIQFH010000103.1 GCA_020073385.1 Terriglobia bacterium
GCTACTCTGGGATCGTACCCTGCCTTTGCCATTAATACAAGACCGATCCGGTCCGCTTCTGATTCATGAACACGGCTATAGGGAAGCAGAATTCCTACATTGGCCCCCAACCCGTAGGCCGAACATCCACATCAGTTCGGTTGTAGAGCCCACCACTGAAATCGCCGAAAGTATTTCGAAGTAAGCCTACGAGGTTGGCGTCTAGTTCGACTGCGTCCACGTGTCGGGCACCGTTACGCAGTGCCAGAAGTACGTTCGCACCCCCTCCGGCTCCAAGGACACACACTCGAGGTGAATCTGGTCGAGCGAAATACTGTGCAGCGGTGCTCATCCAGTCGAGGTAACCCAGAGGGCTCGTGTCGCCGTCGAATGCCGTGATCGCCCCGGCTGTTTCCCCATCCACAAAAAGCGCACGCTGAGATGGAATGGCTGCTTCTTCCGGGGCGAGTAGAGAAAGTCCGGGCGCCTCACGAATGGCGGGACTCTCAACTACATCGATACGTCCAATCGCACTGGAACGCGTGGCCAACAGGCGAGCTTCCGGAAGGTTCAGCGCATAACTCAGACCTTTGTACTGCGAGAGGCGCACCAGAGGTGGACGTGCCGCAAAGTAAAGTGTCGTTCCGAGCATGACCAGGACGGCAACGGCCGCGAGTTGGCGCGCACGTATTGTCGTGGGCTGTGCCACTGCATCGAACAAAGCGAGGAGAGCAGCCCCTTGCGCAAGTCCAGCTACGACGAGCATGGTTTGTTCAACCGGAGCGATCTCCAAGAGGCCCACGGTCAGCGCCGCTCCGGCTGCCGATCCGACCAGGTTGTAGACATAGAGTCGCGGACCTTCTTCGAATTTGGTGATCAGCACTAAGCCAATCAACGTGGCCGCGGCGAAGAATGGCACAAACAGGATCAAGTAATAGCAGCCCAGATAGAGCCATTGCCGCCGATCCCAGACGATCAGAAACGGATCGAAGGGAATCTTCTGCACGAGCACGAATGCTATGGGAACCATCAGAGCGAACAGTACTGCAAAGAAGGCTATCCAGCCTGATCGACCTGCCTGGGCAGAGGGTGGGGTTCCCCGTCCTCCCAGCATTGCCAGCACGGTGCCGCTCGCGCCGAAGCCCAACAGCGCGATCGAGATCACCATGTAGGCAAAGTGGTGCCATAGGCCGATAGAAAACGCGCGTACCAGGATTACTTCATCGGCCAGCACGGCTGCTGATATCAGAAGAAGGACTGCCTCCTGCCGCTTCATACCAGAAAAGCTCACTCCGCGGTAGAAAACATATCGATACCGCAGTTCTTGGAGGCCGCATCAGCACAAGCGCGCGGTCTACATTGTCGGATTACTGTCCGCTCGACCCAGAGACAAGAGGCACAAACCTTACCGGCATGATGTCTCTAATTCGGATGTCGCGCGGACCCTTGTTGCCCTTGGTTACCAGCACCAGCCTTTGCGTCTGGAAAGGATTACCGATAGGAACCACAAGTCGCCCGCCGGGCTTCAATTGCTCGATGAGCGGTGGGGGAATATGGTTCGCCGCAGCGGTGACCACGATACAGTCAAAAGGAGCTTTCTCCGGCCATCCGTAGTACCCATCCGCAACGCGTACCTCGACATTCTTATGCCCGAGCGCCGCCAGCCGTTCGCGGGCTTTGGTCCCAAGCGGGTTGACGATCTCCACTGTGTAAACGTCAGCAACCAACCGCGAAAGGATCGCAGCCTGGTAGCCGGAACCCGTGCCGATTTCCAGGACACGGTGGCCCTTTTTCGGCCCAAGGAGCTCTGTCATTTTGGCTACGATGTACGGCTGCGAAATGGTCTGGCCATAACCGATCGGCAGCGGGCGATCCTCGTAGGCGTGCGGCACGAGCGCGTCCGGCACGAACCGATGCCGCGGCACCTGCCGAAACGCCTCGAGCACGAGCGGGTCGCGCACCGCCTCGACTCCCCAGTCCGAGGTGGCAAGCTGCGTCCGTACCATGTCTTCGCGCCGTTTACCAAGGTCCTCCTCGCTTTGCGCAAAGAGAAGAGCAACGGAAGCAAAAAGCACCAGAGCAATTCGCAATCCGAGCCCTCCACAAATTTGAAGGTTCCTTGACCGCAGCTCGCTTAAGCGACTCACAAGAAGGGTTCCTCCCCTACAACTCCCTGGCTGCTCTAAGGACTCGCGGCGCAGCATCCAGCTACATAGGCTAGCCGCTCTCGCCTGTTTAGGATGTGATCACAGCTACAGTTGGGACCGACCGCATCCGCCGGAGCGGTTCAGTGGGAACCTATACGGATCAGTCTATTCATAGCGCAATGCTTCAATCGGATTTAGACGAGCGGCGCGAATCGCAGGCAGCATCCCGCTGACCAACGCAACCGCGCCAAGAATGAGAGTAGCAATCACCAGCGTTCCTGGATCAATCAGCAACCGGATATCACCTGCCTCCGCATGCTTAGCGATCGCGCTATAGAGCGTCAGCCTGCCGACGGCATGAGCAATGACATACGCCAGCATCACTCCCAGCAGGCCGCCCACAAAACTTATCGTGAGCGCCTCGGTTAGAAACTGGAAGAACACGTCACGCTTTCGCGATCCCAGCGCTTTCTCCATGCCGATCTCGCGCGTGCGCTGGGTCACCGATACCAGCATGATATTCATGACCCCTACGCCGCCAATGCCGAGCGTCAGTGTCCCGATGAATGTCAGTAAAATCTTCAAGCCGATAGTAATCACTTGGAATTGGTGCACCTGCTCCATCAGGCTAAATACAAACAGGGCACGTCGGTCGGTCGGGTTGAACTTGTGTTGTATCGCCATGACTGACCGGACGGACCGCTCCAATCCTTGATAGTCGTTCACTTCGTAATTGAACCAGATCGAGCCCAGGTAGTGGGTGTCCGTGAGATCGCCCATCGTAGTGAAGGGCACATAAATGATCCGGTTGATGTCGTTGTCACCTTCCTGCATCTTGGGTAGCAGGACACCGATTACCTCGAAGCTCAGGCCATTGATGCGAATGCGTTCCCCCACCGCACTACGTCCGGAGAAGAGTTTTTCTTTCGCCTCCGAACCCAGCACAGCCACCCGTGCTCTCTGCATTTGATCCTGTAGGTTGAAAATACGTCCCTGCGCCGTCTCCAACACCTTGATGGCCGCGACATTGGGACGATCGCCCACCACTCCGAAATTGAATGCGCGCGTGTCATATTGAACGCTGGCATTCTTGTAGGCCTCTGGCGTAATTCGAGTAATCTGGGGAACATTCGTTGTCAGCAGATCGATATCGTCCAACGTAAAGCGCAGCGCTACTCCCGCCTTCTGGCCACCCGCCTGCATGGAAGTGCGGCCCGGGGCCAGAATCATCGTCTTGGTGCCGAAGCTGGCAAAAATATTAGTCATGGCCTGGCCGAATCCGTTCCCGTAGGCGAGCAGGAGCACGACAGTAGCGATACCCCACGCCATACCCAACATGGTGAGCGTGGTGCGGCGGCGGTTGTACCGCATAGCCGTCCAAGCCTCGAGGAGAGTATCGCGCAGCATGTACTACTCCTGTCTGAGCGCATCCACCGGTTGCAGAATGGCAGCTTTGCGGGCGGGATAGAGTCCGGCGGCCACGCCTGCCAGCGTCAAGCTGCCAATCGCCAACGCGGCAGTCATGGGCACCAGCTTGGGAGGATCAAAACCCTCAGGGCCCTGAACCGTCCCCAGCGCGGCCATCAGCGCCGTTGCCAGTCCCATACCAACAAGTCCGCTGACCAGCGTAAGCAGAATCCCCTCCAGAAAGAATTGCAGCAAAATGCTTCCATTCGTCGCCCCCACTGCCTTCCGTAAACCGATCTCGTGTGTCCGCTCGCTGACCGACACCAGCATGATGTTGATTACGCCGATCGCTCCCAGCGCCAGCGTGACCATTCCAACACCGCCGAGGAACAGATTCATAGCATCGAAGATGCCACCGATCATTTCCGACTGCTGAATCGTGTCCCACATCTCAAAGGCATTGTCATCGCGATAGTCAAAACTGTGATTGCGAGCGATCACCTTTCGAACCTCTTGCACCGCCAGCAGATGTTTCCCCTGTGTGCGAGGCTGGTAATTGATGAACGAGATGGCGTCGCCTTGCTGTTCACCTTTCAGCGGGAAGTACATGCTCATCACCTGGTATGGGATGTATCCCCGCATGTTGGTAGAGTTGTTGTCGCCGCGGCCCACACGCTGCATGCTGCCAATCACTTCAAAGCGAATTCCGTTGAGCAGAATCGTGGCACCGATCGCTGGGCGCCCAGGAAAGAGATTTCGGGTCATTTCTTCGCCCAGCACGATCACGTTGCGCTTCTGTTGCTCATCCAGATCGTTCAGCCAGCGTCCCTGTTTGATGGGAAGAAATCGAATCTGATTGAACTGCGGTTCTACTCCAGTGATCTGTCCGTTCGCGCTGGCAAACTCGCTCACCGCGCGCACGTCATCGCGAACCAGTACCGGGGAAGCGTCCCGCACATAGGGGGTCGTATTGCGAATATCGAGATAATCCTGATAGGTCAGCAGATAGTTGCGCGCGGAGCGCAAGCTGCCTTGCACAACTGGAGCACGCCCGGGAAAGACGAACATGATGTCCTTCCCAAATTCCGCCATCTCGCGCTTGTTTCCCGAGCGAAAGCCCTCCCCGAGTCCCACCAGCAGCAACAGCGACCCAATGCCCCAGGCGATGCCAAACATGGTGAGGAACGAGCGTAGCTTGTGTGCCCACAAGGTGCGTAGGATCTGCGAGAAGATGTCCGCCACCAAGCGCATCAGCGTGAACATGCTGTTCATTGCGCACTCCGGAGAAGTTCCGAAAACATTTCTACCTATTCATTTGTTATCAGATCGACTGATGCTTTTCAGTGACAAGGAGCACATCTGCTGCGCAAGGGATCACGTGTCCATTGGGTTGGGGACATTCATAGGGAATAGCAACCACCTGCATAACGCCAAATGCTCGTGGAATAGGTCCCCGAGTGACGCCTGTCTTTGACTTTGTCCCAGCCCTGTACCTAAGATTCAGTTTAAGAGGGAAGGAGTGTTCGCCATGAATCGCCAAGCCGTGGCCGAACGGCAGCTTGTTGGCGAGCGAATGGGACACTACTTGATCCTGGAGAAGATCGGTGCCGGTGGAATGGGCGAAGTTTACCGTGCCAGAGATGAGCACCTAGCCCGGGAAGTGGCCATAAAAGTTCTTCCTGAAGGTACCTTGGCTGATGAGCAATCCCGCGACAATTTCCACCGAGAGGCGTTGACCCTTTCCAGGCTCAACCATCCTACAATTGCGACCATCTACGATTTTGATCGTCATGAGGAAACCGACTTCCTGGTGACCGAGTATGTTCCCGGTACTTCCCTGAACGAGGAACTACTCAAGGGACGCATGCCTGAGGACGACATTCTCTTGCTGTCCACGCAATTGGTCGAGGGTGTAGCGGCGGCACATGGCCAAGGCATCGTTCATCGCGACCTCAAGCCGGGCAATCTGCGAGTTATGCCGGATCGGAGGCTGAAGATCCTTGATTTCGGGCTAGCTAAACCCGTGGCAGTGCTTGCGCCAGAGAGCCCGACGGAGAGTACCGTCGATGCTCCCGCCGTGGCAGGCACACTCCTCTACATGTCGCCCGAACAGCTCCGCGGCGAACCTGCAGATGTGCGGGCTGATATCTACTCGATCGGCGCGGTGTTGTACGAGATGGGGACCGGGCGGACTCCCTTTGAATCAGCGCACATCGCCAACCTCGTCGAAGCTGTTCTGCATAAAGCGCCGCTGCCACCCACACGCTTGCGCCCCGAGCTCTCGGCTCATTTAGAACAGATCGTCCTGAAGTGCCTCGAGAAGGAGCCTGCTCACCGGTATCAATCCGCTCTGGAACTGCTGACAGATCTGCGGAGAGCGGGCCGGGCCGCAACGCAGGAAAAATCAGTGGCGGTGCTGTACTTTGAGAATCTCAGCGGTCAGAGGGAAGACGAGTATTTCCGGGACGGCATCACGGAGGACATCACGACCGAGCTCTCGAAGATCAAAGAGCTGCGTGTCTTCTCCCGCTCCGCGGTTCTGGTCTTTCGCGACAAGCCGGTCACACCAGCCCAGGTTGGCCAACAGTTGAACGCGCGTTATTTGCTCGAAGGGAGCCTGCGTCGTGATGCCGATCGCCTGCGCATCACCGCGAAGCTGGTAAACACTCGGAGCGGGCACTGCGTTTGGGCGGCGAGGTATGACCGGCAACTCCAAGACGTGTTTGCCATCCAGGACGAGATCGCAACCAATATCGCACACGAGTTGCAGGTTGTATTGACCGAGACGGAGAAGGAAGCCATCGCAAAAGTCCCTACCGCCGACGTGCGCGCCTACGATTTCTACTTGCGAGGCCGCCAGTTTTTTCACCAGTTTCGGCGAAAGGGCTTTGACTTCGCACGTGAAATGTTCGCCAGGGCAATCGAGATTGACCCGAGGTACGCAAGGGCTTATGCCGGAATTGCCGATTGCTCTGCGTTTCTCTATTTCTACTGGGATTCAAACAAGGGCAATCTGGAACAGGCGGATCAAGCTAGTCAAAGAGCCTTGGAGATTGATCCCAATCTGGCGGAGGCCCACGCGTCTCGCGGTCTCACCGCTTCGATGAAAAAAGACTATGTGGAAGCTGAGCGGGAATTCCGTGTGGCCATGCAGCTCGGACCACGTCTGTTCGAGCCCTATTACTTTTTCGCTCGCAACTGCTACGCACAAGGAAAACTTCAGGATGCCGTGGCTTGGTTTGAGCAGGCCAGCAAGGTTAGCCCCGAGGACTATCAGGCACCGATGCTGCTGGCCAGTGCGCTGAATGGCCTTGGACTGAAGTCCGAAGCACAGGCTGCCTACCGCCGTGGACTCGGTGCTGCGGAAAGACATCTGGAGTTTCATCCTGGCGACTCTCGCGCGCTATATTTTGGCGCGAATGCCTTATCCCAGTTGAAGGAACGGGAAAGAAGCATGGAATGGGCGGAGCGGGCTTTGGCGCTGGAAGGGGAGGAACCTCAGGTCCTCTACAACGTAGCTTGCGTCTACGCCCTATTGGGTGAGTTCGACAAGGCAATTGACTGCCTCGAGAAATCGATTACACACGGCTGGGGACAACGCGAATGGATGGAACATGACCCCGACCTCGCACCCGTGCGTGAACATCCTCGCTTTCGCGCGCTCATGCAGGCGCCCAGGATTTAGTCGTCGTTTCCTCCCGCTCTCTGCCACCAATGGAGTTCCGCGTTGATATGCCCGTTTCTGGACGCGTTTTGCGAAGTTGCACATATCCGAGATCGCGCCGCCTCTTCTACAACTCCGGTAGGGCTCAACTCGCCGTGTTCAGTGGACGGCTACACTCGGCGATCACGTCGTCCGCCGCCGCTGACAATTCGGCAAGAGGCAGGTTCGTCCACGACGCCAGAAGCTCGCGAGAATGTACTACATCCAGCAAGTCCGCACGGTGCTCGTGCACACCGACCCATCTAAGTCAGTGATTTTTGCACGAATCCGAATTCTTCCGGAGCACATCCGCACTTCTAAAATAATGAGGATGAAGTTCTTGTGAGCGCCCACGCTGCCATACTGCGTACACCTCGATCCGCCCGAACTTGAACGGGCGGCGGTAAGCGTGACCGTAGAACGGGACGAAACTGTAACCGACCGCACTCGCGTTGCGTTGATTCCGAACTGCCGCCAAAGGGATGTTCCACGGCGCTGTTTCTCAGTGTCGTAGTTCGCTTGCCCGAACAAGCCCCCTCGAGACTTCCGGCCTTCACACCAGCGCGTCGACGTTCCAGCCGGTACGATCGAGTTGAATCTGCTCCATGCGACTGGTGCCCAGGCCGTACTTCTTATCTGCCATCTCGACACACAACGGCGGCGGCGACAACGTCCAGGGCTCGCCCCGCAGCGCCTGCCGTTTTTGCAGGATGACCTTGAGGCAGACGGCCTCCACGGCCACCGGATCCCTGCCGGCAATCAGCCCCTTGTAATCCCACAGGTATCGCGGATCCGGCTGGGGTCCCTTGTCGCACAAGGGACGCAGCGCATCCACCACCACGAGCTTGGTCTTGCCCTTTACGTGCGGCATGTTCCAGATCTCGCCTAGGTTGGCGTTGTTTGCGCCGTGGTAGCTGGAAGGATTGCCCGAGAGAGTGATGTAGTTCTTCAGTACCGTGCCGATGCCCGTAAGCCAGTGCGCCTTCAGTGCCGGCAAGGCAATCAGCGCCGTACAGGCACGGGCTTTCTCGGGACCGCCCTGGGCATCTCGGATATTGCTTTTCGGAACCCCAGATTCCATCAGGCTGGCCTGGACCAGTTCGATCAGTTCCGGGTGGGTCTTGTTCAGATGATCCGTGGCAACCAGTCCAATTACATCGTCGGTTTTCACTAGCGAGAGCCACGCCGATATCGGGTCGGGCTTCCCGGTCACCTTCGTCAGCAGGTTGCGCAGCATGATTTTCAGGATGCCCGAGTTTACGGCATGCTGCCCATCCAGCACCCACTGCTCGCGTACCAGAACAACGTGGCTAGTGGGAACCGGCGCGGCCAATGCCTCCAGTGTGCCGCCCATTGCCGCCACGCCGAGGGTGGCGCCTACCGTCCCGCGAACGAAGTCGCGGCGGGTGATTACGTGTTTGTCGTCACTCACGAGATGCCTCCCGTTTCGCAAGAATTCGCGTGAAGTCATTTAGGAGCAGCCGGGCCGATGCCTCGTCGGGAGATTCGAATACCAGGGCGAGTCCGCGGCCCGAGCGGGCAAACCCCATCCATCCGTCCTCGATGGCGACCACTCCGTTGTCGCCGATGAGGGAAGCCTTGGGTCCGTTTAACTTCTCCGGCAGGTATATCCGCCGGAAATGATGCAGCGCTTTCGCGGCCGCTGCCTCGTTCGCATAGCGTGCCAGCATCAGGCGCGCGGGCTTGGCGTTGCCGATGGCTTTCGCTGGCCCCTGCCCGTAATTAGTCGTGGCCACCTCGCAGTCCGGCCCCAGATCGAGAAGGTTCTCCGAACTGAGAAAGTACACGGAGTTGAGCACCAGGTGGGAGCGCAGGAAAGTCACGCGGTCGGGCGCAGAAAAAACTGCGAACCCACGCGGGCGGGAAGCGCCTGGATCAACTCCGGCCGCGGAGCAGTGGACCGCCCCCTGGCAATAGCCTGTCCTAGGGCTTGAACAGCACTTTGGGACGCATTGGTTTCGTGGTCGGCCATGATGCGGGCAAACAGGTCGCCGGACCAGAGGCGAAGCAAACCGGCGTCATAGAGAGCGCGCGGTCCATCGGTTGCGGCGCGCGAAGACGAGCCGGGCAACGGCAGCGAGAGGTCTACGGCCTCGCCGCCCCAGTCCCCGGAAAGCAGGCCGTAGGCGTCGTCGGAGGATGCCATCCAGTACAGCTCGACCAGAATCTCGCCCTGATTCGAGCTGCCGTAGCGCTGTACTTCCAGGTGCTTGAAGCGATACCCCAGATAGAGCTCCCCGGCACCATCCATGTAGTTGAAGATGTCTTGCGGTCCGACGAATTTGGGGCTGCCGGATTGCGTCCAGGCGCCGATGCTTTGCGGAAGGTTGAGCGATGCCTCGTTCATGGCGAGACCCTCTGTCGGGGCACGTTTGCAGGATGCGAGCGGCAGGATCGACAGTCCGGCCAGGACCGGCGCAAGAACCAGCGGCGCCCGCCGAATCCACTCCATCGAGCGAGAACACGGCATGCGCCTAATCTCCGCGAGCCTCACTGCCCGTTGTGGTAACTAAAGTTAGACGGCGGAGACGCTCGGGCGTCATGGGCAATTGCCGCAGACGCTTGCCAGTCGCGTCGAAGATTGCATTGGCCAGAACGGCCCCCATCGTCACAATCGGCGGCTCGCCGCAACCGGACGCCGGCGTTTCCGGATTGTCGATCAGGATGGTCTCGATCTTGGGCAACCAAGAGAAACGCGGAATCTGATAGGTGTCGAAATTGCGATCAAGCACCGCGCCGTCCTTGAACCGCACTTCCTCAGTCAAGGAGTAGCCGAGACCCATTGTGATACTGCCTTCGATCTGCTGGCGTGACCCGTCGGGGTTCACCGTAACCCCCTGATCCTGGGCGCAGACAACTCGTTTCACGTCGACATTCCCGGTGTTTTTGTTGACCGCAACCTCGGCGACTGCAGCGACATAAGTGCCCAGATAAATCGCGCAGGCGAGACCCACGCCGCGTCCGCTTGGCGCCGGCGCAGGCTTCCAGCCGAATTGCCCGGTCGCCGCCTGCACTACTCGGCGCATCCGCGCATCGCTCAGGTGGGCGAGGCGGAACTCAATTGGGTCGCGCCCTAGTTTGCTGGCGATCGTGTCGATGTGCGATTCGCGGGCGAAGGTATTGGTATTGACCGAGGGTGCCCGCCAAGGCCCGACTGCGAAGGGGTGCAGGCCGGCAGGATTGCCACCTCCCCATCCGCCCGACGATTGCGTGCGTTGATGCGGAATGTCATAGAACTGCTTGGCTTCGCGTTCGCCCGCGCCGTACACGCGGTAATCCCACAGCAGGAGTTTCCCGGCAGCGTCCATTCCTGACCGAATCTTTACAACCGCAGCCGGCCGGAACGTGTCGTAGAAGAATTCCTCCGCACGGTCGAACACCACCTGTACCGGCCTGCCCGTGATCTTGGCCAGGCGCGCTGCTTCTACCGCCTGGCGCGACGCGCTTTTTCCTCCAAATCCTCCCCCCACATACGGAGTGATGACCCGCACGTTTTCCGGCGCGAGGCCTACTGCCTGCGCCACTTGCTGGCGGACAGGAAAGGGAGTCTGCGTGCTCGCCCACACCGTCAATTTGCCGTCTTCGATCGTGGCGACTGCTGAGTGAGTTTCCATGGCCGCATGAGCCACGTAGCTGTTGAAGTAGGTTTCTTCGACTACGCGTGTGGCTAGCTTCTCTCCGTCTGCCAGGCTGCCTTTCTCGTCCACCATCTGCAGGGGCGGCGCGGCCTTAACCAGGTGGTCGAAAATCGTGCGCTGGTCTTCCCCACGCTTGGCGGGTTCAAACTGAGCTCGCATGAGCCCAAGCGCACGGTCCGCGATGTCCGGCTGTTCATGGAGTACGGCGATCAAGTCGTTGTCGCGGATAACACGAACGCCAGGAATCTTCTCAGCAGCAGTAGCGTCGACGTCTTTCAGCGTGGCGCCGTGTGCCGGAGGTCTGAGAATGCGTGCGTGCAACGTGCCCGGCAGAGTCATGTCTGCGGCGTAGCGCGCTGTGCCTGTCACTTTTTCTAGCGCATCTTTGCGTCGTGGCGCCTTCCCGATGACGGCAAATGCGGAGACGAGCTTTACGGGCACCTTTTCCAGATGCCGCTCGATTCGCTTGCCCTCAACCACCTTGGCGTAGGAGACGCGCTTACGCTCGTCCTTTGCCCATGTCACCACGCCATCCTTTACCTGCAAGCCTTCCACCGAGGGGAGGCGGAGGTAGTCAGCCGACATCTGCAACAACACGGCCCGCGCTTCCGCGGCCGCACCCCGCAATACCGGACCGAACTGCCGGATGGTCAGCGATCCGAAGGTGCCCATATCCCAGGGGCAAAGATCGGTGTCGCCCATGATCATGTCTACAGCGTCAAGCGAGACGTCGAGTTCCTCTGCCGCCAGTTGCGCTAGAGCGGTCTTCGATCCTTGCCCCAATTCTACCTTGCCGACAAAGCAGGTGACCCGGCCGTCGTCGCCGATCCGAAGATAGGCGTTGAAATCGGTGGGATAGCTTGGCCGGCCCGCTAGGCGCGATGGCTCCTGCGAGATAGCCGTCGGGTCGGTGGCAAAGAAAATAAAGAGCCCCGCCCCCGCCAGTTGAAGAAACTCGCGCCGACTGACTTCCGTGGATTTTCCGGTCGTGATCTCTACGGTTTCGTTCCAATCGTCGCCGCGCATCAGTCGCCTCCTTTCGGCGCGCCAGCGGCTTCCAAAATGGCGTCCACAATTCGCGTATGAGAGCCGCAGCGGCAGAGGTTGCCGTCCATGTGCTGAATGACTTCCGCCCGCGTGGCGTGCGCGCCTTTCAGGAGCAATGCATACGCACTCAGAATCATTCCCGACGTGCAGTAGCCACATTGGAAAGCGTGATGGTTGAGGAAAGCTTCCTGGATCGGGTGCAGGCGTCCTTCTGCACTCAAGCCTTCGATCGTCAGCACATGTTTCCTGGCGACGTCTCTGATTGGAGTGACGCACGACCGCACGGCGTCTTTGTCCACGATGACCGTGCAGGATCCACAGAGTGCTTCGCCGCAACCGAACTTCGTGCCCGTGAGGCCGAGATCGTAGCGCAAGACCCAGAGCAGCATGCGGTCGTCATCGACCACGAGTTCCACGGGCTTGTCATTCAGCGTGAAGGAAATGTTTCGTCGCATCGTCCGCTCCCTCTCCGCGCGTCCGCGGTGTCGATTCGTCTACGTATAGCACCGCCGTTTGACCGACTGCTGTGACGGGGCTCACTCTAGGGTGACGGCCGACGGATTCACTTTGTTGCGCTAACGCCTCGTTAATAGAACGCCTCGTCTGGTTGGTCCCTGGGTTTGTAGTCAAGGACTTGACGGCGGATCGATTCCTGAATAACCGATTTGTCGTCAAGTACACTTACTCTTTCCGACCCCAGCGGCGCGTGTCTTGCTTAGCCAGGCGGCACCGGAACGTGAGCTACGGAGCTCTCTTCGAGACTAGAAGACTGGGCCGGCCCGATCTCGGTTTTGAACCCACTATTTCCACCCACGATTCGCGTGTCTCTCACGACTTCTCAAGTACTTAGGCGGCCACCTGAAGTCACTTAAGTTGTTAAAAACACAGCATAACGTAGCACTGAAAAGGCTGGCGTCGGCGGTTCAACTCCGTCCCTGGCCACTATATTTTCAAAATATTTATTCATTGGGGTTAACCTGATTTTGTTTAAGCCACGGCATTCACCAGGCACAACCTTTTTGATCATGGTCCAATGAGAATGCTGTGAGGATGGTGTCAGCAAGGTAACACGGGCATCACGTCTAACGGCCTTCTTCAGAAGGCAGACGAAAAAGATGTTGAACGGGAGCGAGATGCTTCTTCTGGGCTTCCCGATCTATCAGCCTCAAGAACGTTCTCCAGTTCTCTGGATTCCAGTGTCCTCCGTCTTCGTCGTGGAGCTTCTTTATCTGATCGTCAATCACTCCATCAATGACGTCACCGAGAAGCGCACGAATCCTATAAACCCGTCGCCACGCAAAATGAATTCGCCGCCAGTCCTTAGTACTGATCGAAACGTTCGCATTGGCCCATCCGACGTACGTCCGCTCTATGGCAACGCTCGCCCAGTGTTCGGCAATTACCAAAAGCTCCCCGCTGGTGGGCACGAATTCGCCAATCTCCACGGCCCAGAGTCCATTCACTTCAGGAACGTTGCCCATAGGAAACTCCTCCATTGGCCCCAAGTCCTGATTGTCGGCATTCTTGCATTTGGCTTTCCTCATCGCCCGCGTGCAGGCAGGTGTAGGATTCGGTGTCTCGTCCGTTGTGCTCCTACTCTTCTCGTCATTCTCCATTGCCCCAACTCCTTCCGTTCCCTGCCAGATTGCATTTCCCTTATCAGCCGCGAGCGGTCAGGTAACTCGAGGCTTCCCCTTGCGCCGAAGCGAACGCCCTTTAGTCTGGCCCATCGGCGAGACGTCGCCTCTTGGGCGTGGCGTGCCCCCCAGGACGCAACTAGTGGGCTGTCGCAGAGTAACCATTACTAGGCTGCTAGCATCAAAGCTGTCATGGCGACTGGCAGCGAAATCTTGCTCACCAAGCAACAGCAGTCCGATCTAAGTAGCATCGCCCAGTCCCGTGCTCTGCCGGCCGGATACGTGTTTCGCGCCAAGTTGATCCTCATGCTGGCAGAAGGGTCGTCCTTCAACGCGATTAAGCGACAGCTCCAGACCACGGCGCCCAC
>JAIQFH010000040.1 GCA_020073385.1 Terriglobia bacterium
ACCCTACGGATGAGGACTGGGTCTTTGCCAGCCCTCACAGCGGAGGGAAACTGCCGTACTGGCCAGGTTCGCTTTACAAGGCGCACTTGGAACCGGCGGCGAAAGAGGTCGGAATCGTGGGCCATTTTGGTTGGCATACGTTCCGGCACACATATGCAACGCTCCTCAAAGGCAACGGCGAGGACGTGAAAGTTGTGCAAGAGCTCATGCGGCACGCGAACATCTCGGTCACGTTGAACATCTACGCGCAAGCGATCACGCAGTCGAAGCGCGACGCGCAGAGCCGGGTTGTGAGCCTGCTGCTCGACAAAAACGAAGAAAAACCAAGCACCGAGGCTTATCGGACCGTAACGGACCTACAAACTTCTGGAGGGGATTTGCAAGTGGTTGATAAAGTTGGCGTCCCCGACGGGATTTGAACCCGTGTTACCGCCGTGAAAGAACGGCTCATACACGACTTTGAAGGACTTACAAGAGGCGGACGACCTCTAAGTCGTTGGAAATTCCCCAGTGGCGGGAGCAAAACCGTAGCGTAATCCGTAGTGCGGTGCTGCCAAAATGAGCGTCGGATCCGAGCGCTATGACAACCGCTGGTATTGTGAGTTTCGGCCACGGTTTCTGGAGAATCGAGATTCGTCGAGCCTGAAAGTATGAGCCGACAGCACGACATTGAACCGTACTGGCAAGACGAAGATGACTGGCTCTGCACGGTCGAGTTCTAGCCCAGCGATGACCTCGAAGGTCGAGCGTTTGCCGCAGACATCGTCGGCTATCTGTTTGGCTACGCACAACTGGCGAATGCACGCGCTCTGGCACTCGTCGGCGATCCTGAGGCCGGCGCGTACGAGCTCCTTTTTTCCTTTTCGACTCCTGAGGACAAGGACCAGTTCCTGGATTTGGTTCGGTCAAATGAGGATATGGGGAGCGACTACATCGAGAACGATTTCATGTCGCCGACAAGTGAAGAGATTAGGAATGCTCGTCCACTCGTGGCGGTCCTGCCTGAAGACATTCTGAGCCGGGCGACGCTGATTGCGTCAGCTATCTGTGCTGGTGCCAAAGGCGATCCTTTGGCGTCGTAGGAGATTACTTCTTGCGTCGCGAGGGTACCGTCTGTGTCGTGACAGAGAATCTGGCTGATGTAACCATAGCAGATTTATCAGCCCTGCCTGATCGCTCCAAAACGCTGGTGAACCGAATAGTTCTGACAACGTCTGGATACAGAAATTCTGACCAGCATAAGAGCGACGTACCTACTCATAGCGGAGTGCTTCGATTGGATTCAACTGGGAGGCTTTTCGCGACGGATAGTATCCAAAGAAGATTCCAATCCCTGCAGCAAACAGCCCCGAGAAAACCAAAAGTTGAGGCGTGAGTTTAATGTCCCATTGCAGCGTGCTTTGGAAGAGCGAAGACGCTCCCATGCCGGCAATCACACCCAAGAGGCCACCCAAGATGCTAATCGCAACAGCTTCGGCCAGGAATTGAAACTGGATATCCGCTTCAGTCGCGCCGATGGCCAGTCGAATTCCGATTTCTCGCGTGCGCTCGGTAACCGAAACCAGCATGATGTTCATAATGCCGATCCCGCCTACAAGCAGAGCCAAGGAAGCGATTGTGCCCAAGAGCATGGTAAAGATCTCGCTGGACTGTAACTGCATACGAATCACATCCTCGGGACTTCGAATATTGAAGTCGTCCGGTTCCTCTGGATGGAGGTGATGACGTTCACGAAGCAACGATACTGCCTGTCGGGTAGCGATCGGGATTGCGCTTCGCGAGGTCCCGGAGAAGAAGATATCGTCCAGCCAACTTGTTCCCCCAATGCGCTTCATGGCGGTGGTATACGGCATGGCTACGAAATCATCCTGGTCCCATCCGCTGGCAGATGCACCCTTTGGTTGAAATACCCCAATCACGCGGCAAGGCATGGCTTGTACGCGAATGCTTTTGCCCACTGGATCCTCGTTCGGGAAGAGATTGTCGGCCACCGTCTGACCGAGAAGGCAAACGGGAACGTCTCGCTCTACATCGTCATGTGTAAAGATCGTTCCTGTCTGAATCTCCCATCTGCGAATATCGAAGTACTCGGGAGCCACTCCGCGGTACGTGGTATTCCAGTTTTGAGTTCCATAGACGACCTGGACGCGTCCGTCCACGTTGGGACTCATCCGTTTGAGACCCGGAATTTGCGCAAAGATGGCCCGAGCGTCTTCGACCGTCAGACTCTTTGTCTCTCGTGTCCCAAACCTTACCCCGTTGGTCGCACGGCTACCGGCCTCAATCCAGATCATGTTATCGCCGAGCTTCTGCAGTTCTTTTTCGACCTTCGCTGACCCGGCTTTGCCAACGCCTACGACGCAGATGAAGGCGGCAATGCCCACAACCAAACCCAGAATGGTGAGAACGGTCCTGATCAGGTTGCGGCGCAATGACTTCATTGCTTCGCTCCAAATGGAATGGACGTAGATCAACATTTTGGATTCCGCTAGCTTTATATAACCAGTTATCGCCAGCGCCTCATTCGTACCGCAGCGCTTCAATCGGATTCAGCCGCGAGGCTCGCCTCGCCGGATAGAAGCCAAAGAATAGTGCGATTGTGATCGCGAAAAGGGTCGATACAGCTATCGCATACGCCGGTATCCGGATGGGCCATCCCAAGCCCTGTGAAACAGCGAGCGAACTTGTCACCCCGAAAAGAATGCCGATTGTTCCTCCGATAAGACCAAGCACCAGTGCCTCAATCAGAAACTGGAGCCGCACATCTTCCTCGGTAGCGCCGACCGCCATCCGGATCCCGATTTCGCGCGTTCGTTCCGTAACCGACACCAACATGATGTTCATGATGCCGATGCCGCCAACCAGCAAGGCAATGCTCGCCACGATGGTGAGGAGCACTGTCATGACCGTGCCCTGTTCAGCTGCGGCATCTGCCATGTCTGCGAGGTTTCTCACTACAAAGTCGTCGGGATCGCCCGCTCTGATCTTGTGACGGTCGCGTAACAGGCTCTCAATCTGCTGCTGCGCCACATAACTTGATTGCCGCGATACCGCGGAAACCATGATCCAGCGCAGCCATTCCTGACCAAGCAACTTCTTTTGCACCGTCGTTAACGGAGCTATGATGACGTCGTCTTGATCCTGATTACTGCCGGCACTCGTCCCCTTTGGTGTGAGTACCCCCACAACCTTAAATGGCAATGTGCCGACGCGAATGGTTTCGCCGACGGGGTTGCGTGAGCCAAATAGATCCTTGCGAACCGTATCGCCCAGCACCGCCACAGTGGCAGCCTGCGTGACATCGTCCTCGCTGAACGAGGTTCCGCTCGCAAAAGGCCAGTTCCGGACCTCAAAGTACTGAGGCTCAGTTCCGGTGATCTGTGTAGCCCAATTTTCATTTCCGTACACGACCTGTTGGCCGATTCCGGTGCCTGGAGCGGCGGCGGAAACGGACGGGCATTCTCGAACGATCGCACGCGCATCCGCAAGGACCAGGCTTTTAGTTTGGAAGCTCCCCACGTGCAGTCCGTAGCGATTCACCGATCCGGAGCCGACAAACAACATGTTGGAGCCCATCGCGGCCAACTGCTCCTGAGCCTTCGTTGCAGCACCATCTCCGATACCGATGACAGCAATTACCGCACCTACTCCGATGATCAGTCCGAGCATGGTCAGGCTGGAGCGCATCTTGTTGCGTCCCAATGCGCGCAATGCCAGCACGAATGCTGAGGAAAAATCCATCGGCGACCCTAATCCCTGATGGTAGGCATGGTTTTCAAAACCTCGCTCGCCATGTGCGGAACTTTGACGACATCATCTCGCCTGATCTGGCCATCGCGAAAAACGATTTCACGTTTCGCAAACTGAGCGATATCCGGCTCATGTGTAACCAGAATGATGGTCAGCCCTGTTAAGTTTAACCTCTGGAAAATTTCCATGACTTCGACAGAAGTACGACTGTCCAGGTTCCCGGTCGGTTCATCGGCCAGCAATATGCGAGGTTGATTCACCAGCGCTCTGGCAATGGCCACTCTTTGTTGCTGGCCCCCTGAGAGTTGAGATGGAAAATGATCTGCCCGATCCGCCAACCCAACTTGGGCTAATGCCTCTCGGGCACGGCGGTCACGGTCGTTCTTGTTGGTCTTCGAATAGAGCATCGGCAACTCTGTGTTCTCCAGTGCCGTCGTACGACCGAGAAGATTGAAGCCTTGAAACACGAAACCAATCTTTTGATTTCTGATTCGTGCCAGTTCCTTTTTGGTCAGCCTAGATACATCGACACCTTCCAGCAGATATCGCCCTGATGTCGGTTTATCCAGACATCCGAGGATGTTCATGAATGTGGATTTGCCGCTGCCGCTCGCGCCCATAATGGCAACGAAGTCTCCTGCATGAATACTCACACTGACACCGCGAAGCGCGTGGACTTCCGTTTCCCCAAGCTGATAAGTTTTTCGAAGGTCATGAACTTCGACGAGCGGCACGCCTCTGCCATCCGTTTCAACCGGATTCGTAGTCGTGACTGAATTTACGGTTGCCATTGAGCTGCCTAGCGCCGCTGAGGAGTGAGTCCCGGTCCGGAGGACTCCGCCTTGGCGGTGGTTGCACCCGTCACCAACTCGTCTCCAGATTGAAGATCCCCAGAAGTCAAAGCGGTATAGGTGTGATCCGTCAACCCAATATGAACCTGCATGGGCCGCAACGACTTATCCGGCAGGAGCTTCCAGACAACTGCTGTGTCAGAACCACCCGCACCGTTAGGTTTGGGAACTGCGCGTTCTCTGCCGCTTGCACCCGGCTGCTTAGCGGCCGTAGGAGAGGAAGGGGCTTGGGTAGAAATTCCGTATTTGCTGTAAAGCTCCTGCACTCTTTCGGCTGGAAGATCAGGCTTGTACCGTAGCGCGGCGTTTGGAATCTTCACCACATCTGTGACCGCAGCGACCGGGATCGAAACATAAGCGGTCATTCCGGGAAAGAGCTTCAGCTGGGGATTGTCGAAGTTCACAATCGTATCGTACGTTACGACGTTCTGTATGCTGGTCGCGTTCATCCGAACCTGGTATACGATCCCCTGGAACATCTCTTTGGGAAACGCATCCACCTGAAAGTCGGCCTTCTGACCGGGCCGTATCTGCCCCACATCGCCCTCATCGGTCTTTGCATAGACCTGCATTTTGGTCAGATCGAGCGCAATCGTGAAAAGTGTTGGAGCCTGTAAGGATGCCGCGACCGTTTGTCCAATATCGATGTTTCTGGCGACGACCGTTCCGTTGATTGGAGCGCGAATGATCGTATAATCCAGGTTGATTTGAGCAACTTTCAAAGCTGCTGTCTTCTGAGCAAGTTGCGCTTCCGCCTGTTGAATCGCAGCCCGATCCGATCCAACCTGCGCGGTGATTGCATCGTAAGTAGCTTTCGCCTGATCGAGCTGCTGTTGGCTGTTGACTGCTTGCCGCTGGAGGGCTACAGCTCGGTCATAATCGAGCTTGTTCTGTTGTTGGGTAGCCTGATCTTTAGCCACGTTCGCTTTCGCTGCGACGAGCAATGCTTGCGAATTCTGGAGATCTGCTTGTGCCTGGAGAACCGCACCTTCAAACAGCTTGGGATCGATCTCCGCGATGACTTCGCCTTTGGTGACTTTTGAATTGAAATCCACGTACAGCTTGGAGATCATTCCCGAAACCTGCGAACCGACTTGAACGGATGTGACCGGGTTGATGGTCCCCGTTGCCTCGATGACCTGACGGATGTCTCCCTTCTCCACTTTGGCGGTGAAGTACTCAGGATCCGTCTTTCTTGTGAGCCGGAACGCAGCCAACAGCGCACCGACGACCACAATGGCGAGCACCCAAATCCAGGTTCTCTTCATCAGTTTGAAGCTTTCTTCGTATCTCGATGGCCAGAACTTGCCGTCAGACAGGGCAAGTGAAGTGTTTCGCCTCTCACATAAATGATACTAGTGGTGGAACCTGAAAGTCCGCTGAATGCGCGTTGGCCATCTCTCGGATTCGTGTTGTTCACAGAACTCTTCTTCATGACCTTGCGCACGTCTCCAGTTCCTCCGGCGGTCGGAGCTTCCGAAACGCTCGATATAGAACCAAATCATAGGCGACCTTTGTTCCGCCGCCGATCACGAGAGGCGCGGAAAACGTTACGTTCTGCATTACGAGGCCTGCGACGCTTGAGCCGACTGCCCAGAACAGATTGCGCGCCAGGTTGGTGAGGCCGCTGGCAAATGTTCGTTCATTGGGCAGAACCAGGGCCGCCACGTAAGACTGCCGCGTCGGAACGTCCATTTCGACCAGCGCCTCACGGCAAAGAAACAACAAGACCGCAATTTTGAAGGAAGGGGCGAACGGCACGCCCATGAGGAAGAGGCTGGAGGGAAGGTGAGTAAACACCATCGTGTTGACAAGTCCGATGTGGCGAGCAAGCCACGCCGCTCCAAGATGCGAGCAGGCGTTCAGGATGTGCACCGCGAAAAAAACTATTCCCAGGTCTTGCTCCCCAATTCCAAAGCGCCGAAAAAACCAGTAAGCAACGAGTGCATCGGTCAAAAAGCCTCCGCCAAAGGCATCCAGCGAAAACAGCGCTGTGATTTTCGCGACGACCTTTTTGCTTTCGGGAGTAATACGAGTCTTTGTTGATACTACGGTTTGTGATCTCTCGATTTCCACGGCCGGGGAGAGACCCAGATAGGCTGCAGCAACTATGACACACAGAACCGAGTATCCGAGAAACACGAGTCGATAGGATGTCAGGACCGTCAGCGACATTCGGTCCTGAAGGATTATCGGCAAACCTGCGGCCAGTGCTCCAAGTGATCCTCCACCGTCCAGTAGCACGTTGTACCAAGCCAGGCTCCAAGTGCGCCTCGAATCGGGGACCAATCCGGGTACTATCGCTTGATCGAGAGCAAACGCTGCCGAACGGTCAGTGCCTGTGCCATTGAGCATTCCAATGAATGCCATGATTACAAGCGCGGGCAAGCTCAGCGACAGCACTAGCGCGATGCCACCAACGGCGCTCAACAGAGAGAGGGAGATGAGAAACCATTTTCGCCCAACCCGATCGGCTGCCACCGTCATTAGCACGGTCGCAGATGCTGAACCGGCCAAGCCCACCGCGATGATCAATCCAATGGCAGTCGAGGATAACCCCGACCTGAACAGATAGATTCCCAACACGACGCCCAGCAACCCAGTGCCAAACGAACGCAAAAAACCTGCTGCGTTGATTAACGCCAGATCGCGCCTGGGTTGAGAGATCATCAGTTTCCTTGCACGTAAGCGTACAAGGCATCGTATATGGGAGACTGGCGAGCCAACCGCTCCTCGTCGGAAATGCCCAAGGCAGCGAATCCCTGAGCGATAGAGCGCAGTCCTATGCCCTCGGGGGCCAAGCCCTCTTGTCCTTTGACGTCGGCGGCACGCACGATGAGTGCCAGCTTCTGGAGCGTCGAGTCTGCAACGCCATAGTCTTCAAGTATGGCTTCAAAGGAGCAGCGGGATCCTCGATGATTCAGTTTGACGGCTTCAATTTTCGGTGCGTCAAAAGGAATTGCATCCTGAAGTTTGGCCTGTTCGAGCAAATCCTTTTCCTCAACGAAGAGAAACTCGGCCTGTGGATCGACGAACCGCTTAATGAGCCAGGGGCAGGCAACCCGGTCGACTTTGATGTTTTTACGTGTGATCCATTTCATATCCACCTCACGGACGCCAGGAATACGTGAATTTGATGGCGAAGCGATTCTCGTAATACTGCGGCGGGTTTGCGGCGACCAGGCTGGCAAACCGTTGGCCGGCGGTATAGATAAAGAAAAGATCGCTGTCGGGACGGTAGTTCCATCGCAAGCGAATATTCGCGCTTGCCGCTTGAGCGTTGGCCGTATCCATCTGGAGCAATGCCGAAAGAGTCAGGAAACGCGAGAAGGAAGAATTACGGTTGCCGAAAACAGAACTGTTTTTTCCACAACGCCCTTCCTCGGTTTGTCTCGATGTTTCGTGCATTCGTAAGCCTCTCATCGTAGCTGATGAAAGTGAATGTTGCCTGAATGGGATCCGGCACTCCGAACCTCTCGAAGAAACTGCGAAGAGGCTAGTGCCCCAAGGGGTTGAAGACTCCCGTTACGGAGGGCACGGACAACAACGGACCACTGTCTCATCCAGGCAGAGGCCTTCGGTTCATGAGTTGTTGGCAGAGTGATGCGACTCGAACGAAACGTCCGGCTGCGTGAGAGGCAGGCGCCCTAGAGCTCGGACGCCTTTGTCTTTCGTGAGAAGTTTGTGTCCCGCGGTTTGGAGATCTGGCGCAGTACTAGGGGATCAGCGCGAACCGATCCCGGAGACCGGACGGTCTACTTGGTGTGAACTTGGCAACATTGTCCCAGGCGTGTTTACGCCAGTGCTCGCAAAACACTCAAAGTCGTTCTCGCTCATCGACTGCATTTCGGTGGGTGTGGATCGAATGCAACGAAACTTCGAACCGATGCGGAAGCAGGTGGAAGCCTGGCAGAGAAGTGAATTGACGGACGTGACGGCAAAGGTTGTCATCTACGAAGCGTTTGTAGAGGGCAAACTGGAAGCGCCTAAACACCTTGCCCGGACCGTCCATGACCTTTACTTCGAGCCGAAGTACGAGGATTTCCGGCCACGGTCGATCTGGAGCCTTTCGAATGCATTCACTTCGGCATTCAAGGAACTGGAGCCGATTCCGCAATTCAAAGCGACTGCAAAGCTGGGCGAATTTCTGGAAGCCCGGTTCACCCAGTCTTTCTAGCGTGTTGGGCGGTTACGGCCGGCCGCCCCCTCCCCTAGTCATCCCTGGCGTTTTTCTGATGTAGATAAACATCCCGATGAGCATACCAACGGCAATGGCTATGGGGAGGTCGGTGACGATGGTCAAGAGAGATGTTGCAACCCACGCAGCTGCTCCAAGAATTGGAGCCTTGATCAGGTGGGGGAATTCCTGCCAATTCGTCATGCTGAAGACGCTTGACAGAATAAGCACAGATATCACCGACAGCGGAATGAACCGAAAGAGAGGGGCCATGAGAAGCAGGGACACGACAAGGAAAACCGCTTGTAGGATACCTGCGATGGGAGTTTGCGCACCGAGGCGCGCGTTGTTGAAGGTGTGGGAGGAGACACCAGAAGCAGGTAGCCCCCCGGCGAAAGCAGAAGCTACATTTACGCCGCCTTGCACAAAGAGCTCACCATTCGAATTGAAGCGTTCGCCAGTGACGTTGGCTGCGAGGTCCACAGCTTGGAACGACTCGATGGCGACCAGAGTTGCTATCGCGAACCCCTGGGCAAGAATGCTGCCGAGCAGATCAAGCCTGAAGGCTCCAGCCGGATACAAGTGGAATGATCTTAGGTCTGATCTGAAGAGCGATCCGATAGTGCGCACCGGGAAATGCCCGAACTTCACCAACAAAGCTCCCGTGGTAATCGCGAGCAGGCTGGCTGGAATGTACCTGGATGCTATTCTGCACGCCATTATCAGTATCAGGGTCGCAAAGGCCAAAATGACTGCGTGCGGCTCGATCTGCACTGGATATCGTATAAGCGTTAGCGCTGTCCGGGGGACTGGATCGGTGACGATTTGCGAACCGATGCCAAGAAGCGCGGGGACTTGCTGGCTAACGACAAGGACTGCGATACCGGTCGAGAAACCGACGACGACAGGACGCGGAAGCATTCGGATGCCTTCTCCAAGGCCGATTGCCCCGAAAAACACCAAGAGAACGCCCGCTGACAACGTCGACAGAGACAGAGCGATGAATCCTTCCCGGGCGACGATGCTCGACGCAACTGCGACGAAGACAACGTTCGGCGCGGTAATGCGAATCTTGGAATCTCCAAACACTGAAGCTAGAAGCCCAGCGATGGCCGCACAGGAAATTCCATAAAGGGGATGTAATCCAGTAGCAACTGCGATGGCGATGGCGAGTGGAAAGATCTGCAAGGCGAGAACCAGGGCGGCGAACGCGTCTGAGCGGAAGCGAAAACGGTCGTAGTAGCTAAGGCAGACCACCGACTTGGGCAGCCATGTCATATTTCGAACCGCTTAGTTTGCTGTGTCCTGAGCACGTCAGAATCCCCGCCTCGATCAGGCGGAGACTCCGTGAATCCCTTACCACGCCAAAGATCCGAATTGCGTGTCAACCCGCGCGGTCGTTGTGCAGTCGTTCAGCTAGACGTCCGAGCGCGAGCAGGATTCCTTGCAGCAGAGCTTGCGGGCGGGGAGGACATCCCGGAATGTAAACATCAACCGGAAGCACCTTGTCCACGCCGCCCAGGGACGCGTAGTTCTCGCCGAAAATGCCACCGCTGATGCCGCAAGCGCCAACCGCAACGACTACCTTCGGTTCCGCCATCGCTCGATGGGTTTTCAAAAGCGCTAGCTCCATGTTTCGTGTGACGGGGCCGGAGACCAGCAGCATGTCGGCATGACGAGGAGATGCGACAAAGTGAATTCCGAAGCGCTCGATGTCATAGATAGGATTGTTTAGCGCGACAATCTCCAGCTCGCATCCGTTGCATGATCCTGCGTCCACTTCGCGGATAGCCAGGGACCGACCGAGGATTTTGTGGATTGTTCCGCGGGCTTTCTGCCCAAGGCTCTCGACATCGGTTTCCGCCTTCACCACGTGGCGATCAACTCTACGCAAACCGTCGTGGATACGGTCAGCATTCAGTGCGTATTCCGCGGTAAGGACGAGGTTGCTGCGTTCTGCAGTTGCCAGTTCAAATTCTTGGGTGATGTGCACTGCTTGATCAGAGGACGCCTCAGCGCACAGGCCACAGAAGACGCACAGGCCGTAATCGACAGTGACTCTCCGCGAATCGCCCTTGTCGCTTAAGGATATGGCTCCGGTTGGACACACCTCCGCGGCAGGTCGCGCGTCCTTCCATTTTTCGAAGTCGAAACTCGGCCGTCCACGAAATCGGTCGGAGATCCGAGCGGGCTGCGCCGGGTAGTTGACCGTTACGGTGCCCGTACTCAGCGTCTTTTGAAGGATTTTGAACATCGCTATCGGTCCGTTCCTGAGTAGGAAAGATTGAAACTCTTGTTGATCACCGGGAAATCCGCAATGATGTTTCCCTGGACCGCTTCGACCAGGGCTGGCCAGTTGTTCAGCGATGGGTCTTTGATCTTGCAGCGTTCGAGATGATTGTCGGGCCCCGTACGAATCCAATGGATGATTTCCCCGCGCCATCCTTCAACGGCGCTCAGCGCACAGCGGTCTGACGGGATGGCCGGTACGGGTACACGGAACTCCCTGCGTAGACCATCAGCCATAGCCTTCCGGACGATACCAATGGATTCGTTCACCTCATCGATGCGGACCTGCATCCGGTGCCAAACGTCTCCAGCCTGGTAGACGGGGACACGGAATGGGTAGCGAGAATACGCGGCGTAAGGATGATCGCGCCGTACGTCGAGATCGACCCCCGAGGCACGTCCTCCCACGCCCACGATGCCCAGATCCCGTGCCTTGTCAGGCCGCAAGACTCCTGTCTGTTCCAGACGGTCGCGGGTGGATTCGGACCTGTCAATCAGACTGATCAGGTCCTGAAATTCGCGCGCGAAAGAGTCGACTGCATTGAGCAGAATATCCAGTTGCGCCTGGTCCCAGCCCCTGCGCACGCCGCCGACGCAAACCATGCCGCGCAATAGGCGGCTGCCAGTCAACTGCTCGTTTAAGGTGACCATCATCTCCTTCAAACGGCTGGCATGGGCATTCGCAATGACGAAGCCAACATCGGTCGCAATGGCCCCAATGTCGCCGACATGATTGCAGAGTCTCTCTAATTCCAGCAGGATGGTCCGCATCGCCAGACCGCGCAGCGGCACTTCAATGTTGGCCGCGCGTTCGATGGCCTGACAAAAGGCGGTGCCGTGAGAAAAACTCGAGTCTCCCGAAATGCTCTCTGCCAGAAAGACAGCTTTGTGCACAGGCAACTTTTCAAAAAGCTTTTCGGTGCCCTTATGGGTATAGAACATGCGGAGTTGCAGATAGAGGATGGGTTCACCGGCCACCGCGAAGTTGAAGTGGCCGGGCTCGATGATCCCAGCGTGGACCGGGCCTACCGGCACCTGAAAGACACCTTCCCCCAAAGCTGGCCGGTAGATATGGCGTTCTCCCTCAAAGGGCGGTAGCATGGTTTCGAGAGCAAAGTCCTTGCGCAAGGGATAAACGTCTGGCCAATTGTCATGCAAGGCGACCCGGCGGGGATTCGGGTGTCCCACGGCCTTCAGACCAAACCAATCCTGAATTTCGCGTTCTTGCCAGTTCACTGCGGGTAGTTGGGCGGAAAGCGCCGGAAACTCAAGGCTGTCGGATTGTACCGGAGCCTGCACGATCAAATACGGAGCACTATCCTTTTGTTCGAAGACATAGTAGTTGAAGAAAACGCCTTTTGCTGCACGCCGGTCTTCGGCGAATACCGTAACTAGCCTTGCGCCGAACTCATCCCGCAGGTGTTGCGTAAGGGGCCGGATGTCGGGATCGCTGAGGAGAAGATAGATTTCGTCTTCGCGGTCGGCACGCACAGACTGAACCTGCGAGCCCAGCTTCTGCCGCAGAGCTTCAAACATTGCGGACGTTGTTGCGGACGTTGCTTGCATCATCATCCACCCACCACGATGCCGACCGCATTCTGAATCAG
This sequence comes from Terriglobia bacterium, assembly GCA_020073385.1. Classification (GTDB taxonomy): domain Bacteria; phylum Acidobacteriota; class Terriglobia; order Terriglobales; family Acidobacteriaceae; genus Sulfotelmatobacter. Next base: position 12,675 of record JAIQFH010000040.1, read on the forward strand.
CCTAAACAATGGGGCAGGTATCCAAAACCCCATCACGAGAATAACCCCAGCCAAGCCCGCGACAGAGTACCTCTTCCAGCCGCACATGTTAGCCTGAGGAACGCCCGGGTCGTCGCCGAGGACTAGATTTGCAATGTGCACGAGGAAGCCGGAAAAAATCAACACGAGAAAACAGACGAACAAAACCGACAGCACAAGAGAGCCGCTGCTGAACCCTGCCCGCAGAATGGTGAACTCACTCTGGAAGAAGCTGAAAGGAGGCGAGCCCGTGACCGCAAGCGTCACCATGAGAAAAGCCGCTCCGGTCAACGGCATTGAATGAATCAAGCCGCCCTTCGCCTTGCGGAACAAGTCCGTCTTGAGGTGTTGCTGGACGTTTCCGGCGCAGAAAAACAGCAAGGGTTTGGTCACGGAATGAAAGGTCATATGCAGAAGCATGCCCAGGATACCCAGGGGGCCTCCGAAACCAAGCGCCAGCACCATGATTCCGCTATGGTCGATGCTCGAATAGGCCAGGAGCCGCCGAAAGTTCTTCTGCACCAGGATGAAGGGGACGGCCACTCCCATCGAGAGCAGCCCGAACAGAATGAGGAGCCGCGACCCAAACTGCGGCCCAAGGCATTTCGAACTAAGGATGTAGAACCGGATCAGAGCGTAGAGGGCGCAGTTGAGCACTCCGGTAGCGAGCATCGCTGCCCCCGGGATCGGCGCTTCGCTATAAGCGTCTGGCTTCCAGGTGTGCATGGGAGCGATGCCGGCCTTGGTTCCATAGCCCAGAAGAACAAGGATAAAAGCCAGCCGCATGGTCGGCTGGTCAAAGTGGCCGGCGTTTTCGGCGAGAACGGACCAGTTCAGACCCGCCAGCGTGTCGGTACCGAGAGCCCCATAAGCGGAGTAGTAGGTCAGAATCGTGCCGAACAACGCCATGGAGAGGCCGACGCCGCCAATGATGGCGTACTTCCAGGCAGCTTCCAGAGATGTTTCGCGCCCATAAAACATGACGAGGAAGACCGACGCCAGTGTGGTTCCTTCGACGGCTACCCAGAGGATGCCGAGGTTGTTCGCGAGTGCGACCAGGATCATGGAGAAAACAAACAGAGGCGTAAGAGTGTAGTACTCTCGCAGTTTTTGGACACCAAAGCGGCCGCCCACTTCCTCGGCCTCTTGTAGAACTCCGCTGCTCTCGTCGTGACGAAAATAGCCGACCGCATAGACAGAGCAGACTAGAGCCACAAACGCCGACAAAAGCACGACCAGCGCACTAAGAGCGTCGGCATAGAAGAACCCGTTCCAGAGTGAAACGGAACCGTTCCGAAGCACTTGAGCGACCAACACGGCGGCCATACCAAATAGAATTGCGAAGGCGGCAAGATTGATCACTTCCATCATGTGCCTTCTTCGCAGCAAGAAGGCCAAGGGGCCGGCGGCCAAAGGAACGATAAGGAGTGCGAGCAAAATCATACGTTGTCTTACTCTCTCAACTTCCGCAGTTTGCTGACGTCCATGGAGTCGAACGTCTCACGGATGCGGAAGACGAGAATGCCGAGGACCATGACCGCGACCAGAACATCAAAAAAGATCCCAATCTCAACCACCAAGGGCATTCCATAGGTCAATGAGATGGCGGCCAGAAGGAGGCCGTTTTCGAGCGACAGCAGCCCCAGCACCTGCGTCAACGCCTTGCGGCGGTTCACCATGGTAAAAAAGCCAATCAGGAACAGCGCGATGGCGACAGCGAGTGTGTTGTGTCCCAGTGCCGCTCGGGCAGAAGTCTCTTCGGGATGGTAGAAAGATTCCGCGACCACGTAGCCCAACAACGTCAGGCCTCCTGTGACCAGGATTGACAGCGGAACATTGATCAGCGGCTCAATCTCGCGCCGGATTCCGATTCTCCCCACTAGGCGCTCGAGCAAGCGGGGAAGCAGTCCCGCTTTCAAGAAGACCGTGAGCAGCGCGACGACATAGATGTGGCTGGCCTGGTTGAAATAGGCGATGACGGCCGCGATCGCCCCCAAGAGAAACGACTGCACCGCGAAAATGCGAATGCTCGAAATGATCCAGCGCTGTCCCACTGCTGCGATCTGGAGCACTAGAACCAGGGCCGCCATCAGGGTGATGATTCGGTTGCCAAGCTCCGGGTTGGGGACAAAGTGCATGCGCGGCCTCAGAACAGAAATGTCGAGATGAGCGCGAGCGCTCCAAGGATGAAAGCAACCATGAGCAATTCCGGCACTCGAAACAGACGCAACTTCGCGTTCGTGGTTTCAACCAGAACAATCATGCACGCGAGCATAAGCAACTTCGCAAGATAGAAAACCAGACCCACACCGACCGTTTGGGCCGTCCAGTTGGAACTCAACCCGAACGGGAAGAACGTGTTGACCAGCAGAGTCATGAGCACCAGTTGCTTGATCGAAGCGCCCCACTCGATCAAAGCGAGATACGGTCCCGAATACTCGAGGACCATAGCCTCGTGGATCATAGTCAATTCGAGATGGGTCGCCGGGTTGTCTACCGGGATCCGGCCGGTCTCGGCAATCAGCACGATGAAGAGCGCCGCGAATGCCAGCATCTGCGACGGCGCCAGAAACCTCCAGCTCTGGCCGACCGCAACTTTCGCCATTTCACTCAGGTTGGTCGAGTTGGCTCCCAGGGCGACCGTGAAAATCGCCAGCATCATGGCCGGCTCCGCGATTGCGGAAATAGTCATCTCCCGGCTACTGCCCAAACCACCGAACGAACTTCCGGTGTCGAGCCCGCCAAGGGCGAGGAAGAAGCGACCAAGCGCCAAAAGATAGACCACCGCGAGCACGCCACCGAACAGGCTAAAAGGGGCATGGGTCGTGGTCATGGGAATCATGAGTCCGACCAGCGTGGCCGTCCCAAAGACCACGTAGGGAGTCACAGTGAAAATCCACGACGCCGTCTCCGGGATCACCATTCCCTTGCGCAGCAACTTGAAGATGTCGCGGTAGGATTGCAGGACGCCCGGCCCGCGGCGGGTCTGAAGTCTAGCCTTCAGCGTCTTGATCATGCCGCTGAGCAAGGGAGCGACGAGCAGTAACAGCACTAACTGCAGCCCCGAGTTGGTGAGCAATTCGGTCACTTGCGCACTCCGAACAGCAAAAGTAAGACGAGAGTTACGAAGATGTAGGCCAAGTAGGCATGAATGCTTCCCGCCTGAATGGTCCGCATTCTGCTGGAAATCCGGAAGATGAACTCTTGCAGAGGAGCATACAGCCACTTCTCGAACGTCGGTTCGATTTCACTCTCGAAACGGATCTCTTTGGGAAAATACGGCGATACATCGAAGACGGCTTGAATTTCGCGCCGCGGCTTGTATAGGACGGAGAAGATCATCCGCAGCGCTTTCGAGAATCCGGTGGCGGTGTATTCATTTTCTTCCGAAAGCGCGGGCAAGCCGCAGTCCCACACCGGGCCGCTTTTGCGCCCGAACCGCCTCGTCGCCCTCGACACCAAGAGAGCTGCGGGAAGCGCCAGAGTCAGGAGGCCGACCGCGATGATTGCGGTGGACACGGTGCCGCTGTGGGGCGTGCCAGCGGAAAGCACGAATCCACCACCGGTAATGAGATTGGCGACGACTCGCTGTCCAAGCAGCTGCTCCGTCATCGCGTTGAACACCGGGAGGAACCAGGTGACGCCCAACCCCAAGCTTACGCAACCTACGGTCAGGGTGCCCATGCCCACGAGCATCGAACGCGGCGCCTCGTGCGCATGGCTAGCCTCCGCGCCGCGAGGTAGAGCAAGAAATGTGATGGCGAAGGCCTTCACAAAGCACGCCGCCGCCAGGGCGCCGGTCAGCGCCAGCATTGAACCGGCCAGCGGAAATAAAATTCGCGTCAACCCTCCAGTCGCGCCAAAACCTGCGAGCAGACTCTGGTAAGTCAGCCATTCACTGACAAATCCGTTCAGTGGGGGAAGGCCGGAGATGGCCACCGCGCCAATCAGGAAACAGAAAGCAGTTACCGGCATGGGACGGATGAGGCCGCCCATTTCCTCCATGTTGCGCGCTCCGGTCGAATGGAGCACGGAACCGGCTCCCAGGAACAGGAGACACTTGAAGATGGCATGGTTCAGGGTGTGAAACATTGCCGCGATCAGGGCCACTCCCGCGAGCAGCGGATGCCCCGCCACACGGAAGATCAAAGCGGCACCCAAGCCCATAAGAATGATGCCGATGTTCTCGATGCTGTGGTAGGCCAGGAGCCGTTTGAGATCATGCTCCATTAAGGCATACAAGACGCCCAAAACGGCGGAGACGACTCCCACGATGAGCACTGCCAGGCCCGCCCAGGATGGCACGCCTCCCAGCGAATCCAAGAAAATGCGCGTCATGCCATAAATGCCGGCCTTGATCACGATGCCGGAAAGTAGAGCCGACGCATTGCTTGGCGCCACCGGGTGGGCGGCAGGCAACCAAATATGAAAGGGGATGACTCCTGCCTTAATACCAAAGCCCAAGAAGAAAAGAACAAACGCAGCGGACTGGCGGGCGCTGGACAAATGCGCGGCGGCGGTGTGAAAGCTAGCGAACTCGGCGCTGCCGCTCCCCTGGATCAAAAGAGCGAAACCAAGTAGCAAACACCCAACATCGGCATGCGCCATGATGATGTAAAGCAATCCCGCTTGCCGGCTCTCCCTTTGTTCGTGGTAAAACGCCACCAATCCGTAGGCGGCAAGCGCCCCCACTTCCCATCCGATCAAGAACAAGAAGGCATTGGCGGCTGTAAAGACAATGGTCAAGCTGAGAAGCAGGAGGTGGAACAAGAAACCAAAGAAGCCGATGTTCCTCTTGCCCTCGAATTCTTTCAGATAGCCGAATGAGTAGACTGAAACAGCGATCGTAAGAATCGCCAGGATTAGGTTAAAGAAACCGCCCAGAGCATCGTAGGAGAAGCTATAGGCAAAGAGCGGAATGCCCGAGGGAACCGACCAGTGGACTGGAGTTCCTTGCAGGATGCCGAGAACGGCAGCGAGCCCTCCCAGGGCACCGCCCGCCAAGGCCGCACCACAACAAATATTGCGAGCCATGGACGGTCGTCGCCAACTCGCGAGCGAAGCGACGCCGCCCGCAGCATAAGCTGCAAGACTAAGTGCGAAGGCCGCGCTGACCGGAAACGTGTTCATGAACCCTGTTTGCCATTACCCATGCAGCATCCTCGTTAGCTTAGAACAGTTGCATCTGCGAGCGTCAATTTCGGATCGCTGACATCTACTACTTAGCTATCTCTCCTTAGTCGACGGGGCTGCGGCCGATGCTGCGTTCGAAGGGGCAAGGTCGGTGCTTCTTCGTCCCCAGTTGGTTCCTCCCTTACCCTGCGTTGCCCCCTCGGGGAACAGGATCTTAGCTCGCTCGAGGGCGTCAGCTACGCTCCGGCAAATGTTCTCCTCGCCTACATGCTCGTGAAATTCAGTCTCGCGCATTCGCAGTAAGGGTTGTTCCCGCGCACCACAAAGGATGAGTTGCCGACCGGATTCGTGCACGCGGTCCGCCAGGTTCTCCAGTGCCTGAAGACCCGTGGAATCAATCGCGGTCATGTTCCGAAGTCTCAGAATCACGATAGGAGGGAGATCCGGCAACCGAGAAACGATCGTATCGATCTTGTCGGTTGCGCCAAACAAGAAGGGACCATGGATTCTGAAGATGCTGATGTAACCCGGGATTTCTTTGTGCTGCAAGATATGCACGTGCCCTTCGTGAATGTATTCTGCCGTAACTTCGGACACAGTGGTGGTCTGTGTAACTTTCCGGATGAACACCAGCGCCGCCAGAATCATGCCCGCTTCGACGGCCACGGTTAGGTCGGCAAAGACCGTGAGAAGAAACGTCACCAGCCAGGCGGCAATCTCAAACCGAGACTGTTTGAAGAGTTCGGGAATCTCCCGCCATTCGCCCATGTTGTAGGAGACCACCAGCAATATGGCAGCGAGAACCGACAGGGGAATAAAGCGGGCCAGGGGCGCGGCAAAGACAATGATTGCGAGAAGCGTGAGGGCGTGTACCATTCCCGCTACCGGGGTCTTGGCCCCAGAACGGATGTTGGTGGCCGTTCGAGCAATCGCTCCCGTGGCTGGCAGTCCCCCAAACAGCGGCGAGAGAATGTTGGCGACTCCCTGGCCTACCAGTTCGACGTTCGGGTTGTGCTTGTTCCCGCTCATGCGGTCGGAAACCACCGCAGACATGAGCGACTCGATCGCCCCCAACATGGCGACCGTGATGGCCGGGGAGATGAGCGGGCGCAGCAGATCCGCCCGAAAGTGCGGAATCGTGAGCTTGGGAAGTCCTGAGGGGATCCCGCCAAAACGAGTACCGATGGTTTCTACCGGGAGTTTGAAGATCACGACCGCTGCGGTACCCACAAATAGAGCAACGATGTAGCCCGGAACTCTCTTTACAAAGAGCATAAAGAGGATAATCACGACAAGCGCGCCAACGCCCATGCTCGTTTCAAGGGGCGAGAACGATGAAAAGTTGTGGGCATAGGCCAGGATTCGGGCCGCAAATTCACCTGGGACCTTGTCTATTTTCAGCCCAAAGAAATCCTTGATCTGTGTGCTGGCGATGATGACGGCAATGCCATTGGTGAAACCTACGACGACGGGGCGGGGGATGAACTTAACCGCCGTACCCAAGCCGGTGACGCCCAGGATCAGGAGCAGTACGCCGGCCAGCAGAGTGCACATGAAGAGCCCATCTACACCGTGTTTCGCGACAATGCCATACACGACGATGACGAATGCGCCGGTTGGACCGCCGATCTGGGTCGAGGATCCTCCCAGCGCGGAGATCGTAAAGCCCGCGACGATCGCACAGTAGAGGCCCGTTTGAGGCGGCACCCCCGAGGCGATCGCGAAGGCCATGGCTAACGGGAGTGCAACCAGTCCTACGGTGATACCAGCAAGGAGGTCCCCCACAAACATACGTTTCGTATAAGACTTAAGGCAGAGCACAGACTTTGGCAGCCAGTCGTTCATAATTGCTTTTCCACTTTCGGTGATTCCGGTGCGGGGGCTGCCCGGTTCACCAGTTCGAAGTGAATGAGAATCTCCTATATGAGGTTGGGGAACATTCATAGTGCCTAGTCTAGGGATAAAGCGGCGGAACTGACTCGATGTTTGGCCGAGCGAGGACTCTATCGGCCAACCTCCTTTGCTTTCTCCAGCGGAGGCTTTTCTGGACCACTCTCCACAGAGCGCAGCATTTCGAAGACGGCTTGCTGGTCTGCTCGGATTCGGGTAACGAGGCTGTTCCCATCGTTCTCGGGAGTGTGGATCTCTTGCGCTATGGTCAAAGCACGGCCATACAGAGCATGGGCCACGACGTAATTGTGATTTTCGCGATGCCGGTTCGCCAGCGTGCACAGGTTCTGTGCCATCGCTTGCAATTGCCGGAGACGAGTTAGATCCACACCATTGGAATTGGTCATTGAGTGTTTTCTTTGAACACCAGATAAATCGCGACGAAGATCAGAAGCATCGACACAGCCGCCCTCAAAAAGGTGAGCACCCATTGAACTCTCGCCAGGAAGCGATGTGTCGCCCGTGGGCTCGCGATCTCCCACAGCTTGCGCGGCGGCCGAAACGGCATCTCGAAACCAACTCCCTTCCGAGTGCCCCGGGCCCGCCGCAACCGATGGTTCTGCACGCCTTGTGATCCGGCCTATCTGCATCGCTTTGTCGCGAACCTCTACAGGAACTCCCGGGCCGAGTTCAAGCACAAGCTCGTAGTCCGCACAATTTTTCATTGCAATCGTGATCAGTTCCGGTATGCCCCGATCCGGCATCAATCGACCCAAACGCCGCGTCTGCTTGGCCAGGACAGTGCAGAGCAGAAAGGAATTGACCGGCGCCTCCCGGCCTAATCTCATCCGCGAGTGAGCTTCCATCAACATCCTCTGCTTTATCTCCGGCTCTCCGCAGCAGAACTTTCTTCTACAGGGTGGTCCACCCGCAGTTGCGCCTCTGCGAGCGTCAAACCACGACTCATGAAGAGAAGGATCCCCTTGAGCCGGTACATATCCCGGGATGAGTAGAAAACGCGCCCCACTTTCGGGATTCCGTTAACGATCCCTTTTCCCTCGAAATCTTCCAACTGGGTGGCTGAGATTTCCAGCTTGTCGAGCAAGTGTTCCGCGGGAAAGTACATTCAGAACCTCCTGAGATACCAAGACAAACCCGTCATGGCCGTAGCCGCTGCTAACTTCTACCATCAGTCGGAACCTTCTCCTTCCGCGCAGTTACGGGAAACTGCATGGCTCTGAATGCTGGTGCGGCAGAAACGAGCGCCATAAGCCTTCCAGATCGCTTCCGCACGGTTCTTCAGAGCAATTCCTTCCGCCGAGCGATTGGTTCTTCTGAGCAGATCGGAGTAGCACTCCAACACTTCGGCCATCATGGGATGTTGCTGCCCCAGCGTTCTCTCTACCAGACCCCACGCACGTTGACAGAGCTTCTCGGCGGCTGCATACCGCCGCTTTCTCGAAAACTCCTCTCCCCAGATCAAGAAGCTTCGCGCTGCCACCGCAGTCGTGTCCTTATTCGGTCCTGTGGTCATATCGCGTGTCCCCTGTTTTCGAGCCAATCGGTGTTCCTGGACGTTGGCCGGCATCGCGCTGCAACCGCCTGATATTCACTGCGCATGGCTGCTCAAACCCGTACTGAAGTTCGAACTCCACCCAGTGACCCACCCTGAGCTCGTCCACCCCGTTGCGTGCCTTGGACCGCTCAAAACAGACTTCCATCCCGTCTTCGGCCAGAATGCAACCGGAACCGTCTTTCCGCGAAACCCGTGTGATGGAACCGCGCATCGGACTGCTTCTCCTTCAAGGTGCGACCGAACTGGCCATGAATATCCGGGCACTGCGATTGAATCTCTTGCAGTCGACTTCCGATTCCTGGCAGCTTTGGTCAAGACTGTCCCAAACTTTGACTCCAACGATTTGATCGGGATCAATGCCGGCGCTTCGCAGGAACTTATGGACTACGGCACCACGCGCTTCGGCCAACGTGTGTGTGCAAGTTTCCGAGCCCCCCGAATCACACGAACCGACTATCAAAATTCGCGCTTCGCGGTGTTGCCGCAGCCAATCGGCAGTTCGTTTCAGCATGTTCCTGTCTGCAACAGTTGGTTCAAGACTGTTCGGGCCGAACTGGATCGGGTGCTTGAGAAAAGGAGGATCGGAGATTGCCACCGGGACCGCCTGGGAGACGGTGGCACCCGCCTTGGAACGGTTGAGCCCGGAAGCCTGCTGCGGACTGAAGAGAGATCCGGAAGGCGCCAAAGTCAGGCCCCTTTTTGCAAGGAGCCCCGCTCGCAAAACAGCAGGTGCCGAACAACAGGCCGTCCGGCCTTGTATAGGCAACGGGTCGCCAGCGAGCAGAGCTGAAGTACCTAATATGACGATATTTGAATACACGCTCACAAAAAAGTACGGCCTAGCCTCTGCTGGCAGAAGTGACGGCCAACTGCGACAGCAGGTCTTTTACGTCGATCAGGTGGTTGTTAAAAATCTTCTTGGCGACATCCAACAGCTTGAAGATTTCCGGGTCGCGAACCGAATAGAAGACACTCTGTCCGTCTTTCCTGCCTACTACAATGCTGCGGTTCCTCAGGACGGCCAGTTGCTGGGACAACGTGCTTTGTTCTACATCCAAGCGCACACAAAGGTCATTCACACCGACCTCGCCGCGGCGCAACTCGTCCAAGATCCTGATTCGTAAGGGGTGAGATAGTGCTTTGAAGAACTCCGCCTTGAACTGACTCAACTCTGGCATTACATTACTACATTTGCATATGACAATTTACCGTGTCAAGTTGAATTCGCTCGCATTTCAGTCGTCACACTTTGCCCTCCGATGCGTTGACGGCTGCGCTGAAACGCGTTTGGCGAGGGACCACGTCAATTCGGAAGCATGTCACAGGCGTGTTCACGCCAGTCTTGGCGAAGCACTCGAAGGCGTTTTCCTTGATCGATTGCATATCGGTCGGAGTGGACCGGATGCAGCGCAATTTTGAGCCGATGGCAAGCAGGTCGAAGCCTGGCAGAGGTCCGAACTGACGGATGTGACAGCCAAGGTTGTGATTTACGAAGCCTTCATCGAAGGCAAACTCGAAGCTCCGAAGCATCTTGCCCGAACCGTGCACGATCTGTATTTCGAGCCGAAGTATGAGGAGTTCAGGTCTCGAACAATCTGGAGCCTGTCGAACGCCTTCACGTCGGCATTCAAGGAACTGGATCCCATCCCGCAATTCAAGGCTACGGCCAAGCTGGGCGAATTCCTCGAAGCTCGGTTTTCACAATCGTTCTAGCTCTGGGGCGGCATCGCACGGCTGCCCATTTTCCTGGCCAGGAGTTCCGTTGCCTGGGAGGCACAGTCTGGTCGCTTAATCCCTCTTCTTCAATTTGTGGCGACTGCCGCGAACCTAAGCAGCCAGACCGATCCACCATAGAACTTTCCCCAAAACGCGCCAGCCGCGCTCCGCGTTCAGCGATACCGGCGTGTACTCGCGGCTGTCCGGCATAAGGAGCTCGGTACCATCGAAACGCTGTAACCTTGAGACGACTAACCCCTCGTCTTTGTGCCAGGCGATGACAATCTTCCCGTACAGCTTCGGGCGCTCTACTTGAGAAGCGTCCACGGCAATGATGTAGTCGTCCTGAATCGATGGAGCCATCGAATTCCCTTTGACACGCAGGCAACTGGTAAAAGCCGGATTCGGCCACCACTCGCTGGGCGCTGCGAGCATGGATTCAGGCGGGACTTGATCGAATCTTGGCACGCGATCTCCCTTTGCGGCGTGAGTTCCGGCATGAACGGGCAATAACGGAACAACGACGAGTTGCCGCTCCTTGGTTAAGCGTTGGCTGGCGCCGGCATGGATAATCTTTAACTTGGGGGAAAGTCGAGTCGTGCTGGGGCGTGGTCTGGCTGCGGGAAGAACACGCATGAGATCAGCGTTGTGCAGCCCGGCCCGCTCCCAAAAGTACCAGCATTCGGGATGGCCGGCGAGGTTCCCAAGCTGAATGTACATATCAGCAGGAGGCTCCTGCGCTCCTCGTTCCAAGCGGGAAACTGTCATCGGAGAAGTGTTTAACTCTTTGGCGAGGGTACCCTGACTATGGGACAGACGACGCCTCAGGGTCTCGATCTTGCGCGACCATTCAGGAGGAGCGGGTTTGCGTTCATGACGCCGCATGGCAGCCGCCACCGCGGTGCGAGCATTAGATATGGTAGACCAACCCTTGGGTTGGTCGAAATACCAATTCGTAATGAATTTGAAAGAAACACGCGAGCTGAGACCCATCGACAACCGATTGCTATCGGCGGCAACCGCTCATCCTGCGTTGGGTTCAATCTCGGCTTCGAACCGCTTAATCACTCGGTAGCATTCGCAAACCGCATCTTCTAGCTTTTCCCGGTCGAGGATTCTTACCGTTCCGCGTCTGTATTGGATAAGTCCCGCCTTCTGCAGAATCGCAGCCGCGATACTAACGATGGCCCGCCCGGTCCCAAGCATGCCCGCCAGAAATTCGTGGGTAAACGGCAAAACCTCGGAGCCAACTCTGTCTTGGCTCATCAGCAACCAGCGTGCCAGTCGCTGCTCAGTTTCGTGAAACCGATTGCAGGCGGCGATTTGCGACAGCCGCAATAGTTGGAACCGAACATAACGGTTCAACCGAGATTGAAGATCCGGAGCTGAAAGCAGGATTTCATTTAGTACATCAGCCTTGACGCGAAACCCGTCTCCCGGAGGTTGGCAAATCATGCGGTACGGACTCGTGGTTTGACCAAGTGCCAACGATTCCCCCGCAAAACCTCGTCTGGTTACGACGCCAACTTCCAGAGTTCTACCGTCGCTGATTTCGATGACAACGGAAACCATTCCCTGGTTCGGGAAGTAGCCGTGGTCCAGTCTCTGCCCAGGCTCGTGTAAGCTCTGCTGGCTCTCAACTTTTACGAATTCCAGGTGAGACCGGATTAGGTTGTATTCTGCGTCGGGAATCTTCAATAGGATGGCGTTCTCTATCGCCGTTCCGCATGCGTCGGTTCGTTCGACGTCTCGCTTCAGATGTGTTTTGCGGCCCTTCGACTTTGGTTTATTGTTCAGTGTTCGCTCATCCCTTCTGCACATTCAAACATTGGTCTGATGCGGGGATTCCCGGGGATGCAATCCCCTCTGTGACTCTTCAATCCCGTAGTGCTTTGAGAGAAATGCCTTAGGCAGAGTCTGTTCGGTGCCGAACGGATAAATACCGTTTTTCCTCTAGGCGAGATTGTTATAACATCTCAGCAATTCGTTCCTAGCAGTCGTGCCTTGTCTGGGCTGGCTTGTCGATCCTGCAACGTGAGGAAAAGTGCATTCACCTTTTGGAACACTGAGAAAATATTAAACACACAAACTGAAGCGGGCCCACGCTCGATTCGAAATGGCGCCCCGTCGGGCGGATGATGTGTCATCGCGGCAAAGGGCACAATTAGCATTTGGTTCGGCTGTGATTCTGCTTCTTTTGGGCGGGGTGGCCACCTACGTCACGATTGCCCGACTTCTCATCGCACAACAACGGGTTTCTCATACTCATGCAGTGCAGGTCGCGCTGGCGGATATTAACCTTGTCCTGGGGAAAGCCAGACGCGCCCAGATCGAATATGTAGACTCCGGCGATACCAACTTCTTGCAGGCGTTTGCATCCGCGGCTGGTCAGGTCCCCGGAGTGCTGCAAAACATAAGGCAACTGACCGCCGACAATCCCACCCAAAGGGACAACTGCGAACGCCTACAAAATTTGGTTGGCCGCAGGATGAGTCTGCTGGCAAACTCTGTCGAACTGAGGAAGACAGGCGAGTTTGATCTGCAAGAGCAACCTCACCTGACACACGAGATTGCAACCTTATCGGAAGAGACGGATTCACTTCTCCAGATGATGGAGAATGTGGAACAAGGTTTACTCGACCTGCGGACAAACAAGTCGGTGCAATTGTTCCGCATTACAGTCGTTATTTTGTCGGTCGCCTTCGCGCTGACGCTGGCGTTGTTCCTGATTCACTACCGGCTGCTTCACGCAGAACTCAAAGGGCGGCAGCAGGCAGACGAAAAGTTCCGAGGTCTGCTGGAGTCGGCACCCGACGCCATGGTGGTGGTGAATCGTGAGGGCAAGATTGTCCTGGTAAACGCTCAGACCGAGAAGTTGTTCGGCTATCAGCGGAAAGAGTTGCTAGGCCGCGAAATTGAAATACTTGTGCCGGAGCGCTTCCGCCGCGTGCATCCCGGACATCGAACCGGCTTCTTTCGCGCACCGCGGGCGCGGCCTATGGGCGCGAGCCTGGAACTATTTGGATCGCACAAGGACGGTCATGAATTTCCGGTGGAGATCAGCCTCAGTCCGTTACAAACCGGGGAGGGCACGCTGATCACAAGTGCGATCCGTGACATCAGCGAGCGCAAGCGGGCGGAAGACGGTCTCCGCCTTCTTTCAGGAAAGTTGCTGCACGCGCAGGACGAGGAACGACGGCGACTGGCCCGCGAGTTGCACGACAGCGCTGGACAGATACTTGCTGCCTTGAGTATGAACCTGACGCCGCTGGAGTCCGATAGCGGCCGGACCAGTCCCACCGCAGCCAAGGCGGTCGATGAGAGTCTTCGACTCGTGAACGAGCTATCGAGGGACTTGCGGACGATCTCTCATCTCTTACATCCGCCATTGCTCGATGAAGTCGGTCTTTCATCGGCGCTTCGTTCATTCCTGGAGGGGTTCACCGAGCGGAGCAAGATTAAAGTTGATTTCGAGGTCCCCGACGATTTTGGCCGTCTCCCTCAGGACCTCGAAACTGCTGTTTTCCGGATGGTACAGGAGTGCCTGACGAATGTGCACCGACATTCCGGAAGTACGGTAGCGAAGATTTGCATAGCTCGCTCGAACGGCCATGTTCGCGTGGAAGTGGCGGATCAAGGGAAAGGCATCCCGCCAGAAAAGAAAGCCGCGATGAATTCGGCTGGCCTACCCGGCGTGGGGATCAGAGGAATGCGCGAGAGACTCCGGCAGTTGGGTGGCACATTGCAAACCACTTCAAATGGCGTGGGCACGGTAGTAGTAGCTGAGCTGCCGGTGGCCAGCACGTCGTCGACGGCGGTAACGTAACAAAGATCCTATGAGAGAACAGCAGGAAGAATGGATGGAGTTGTGCAAGCAAGCTTCGGTCGAACAGGATCCCGAAAAACTATTTCGGCTTGTTTGTGCGATCAATGAACTGTTAGAAGCGAAAGACAAGCGTTTACGTTCGCGGGCTGCGGAGGGCCAATCTGATGGCAAGCGAATCTTTCAGATTGCCTACGATGAGATGTTGCTGGTTAGCAGAGCGGAATTACTGAAGAAGCGCGGATACGAAGTTAGTTCTGCGATTGGGAATGATGGTGCGAAGGGCATTCTCGACAAGGGCGAGCGTTATCGCATATTTATCGTCGGACATGCGGCCCCAAAGGAAACCAGAGAGGAAATGGTCCGCTGGTTGAAAGCAAATTTCCCCAACACAAAGATTTTGGTGGTGAATCCTCCATCTTCTGCGACTCTTGCGGAAGCAGACTACAACGTCGTGCTGAACGGCCCGGAAGAATGGCTTTCAATCGTCGAAAACACTGCCTGAGAGTCTTTGTATTCCCGTGAGCGACAGTTGTCGGTCGATAAGCTGCGAGCGACTGCCTCAACATCATTGCAGCAGCGTATGGATGAGTTCGGGAAGTTGTCTGCTTCCTTCTGCTTTCGCCAGGAGCGCATCCGCACCTGCCCGTTTGCTTTCCCATTCGAGCTGACGACTATTGTCGACTGTAAAGATCACCACAGGCAGCCTGGGCATTATCTTTTTTATTTCCCTCGTTGCTTCTAGTCCGTTCATCTCGGGCATCAGGAAATCCAACACGGCCAAGTCAGGGTGGCAACGCCGGACCTCCTGCACGGCTTCCAATCCGGTTGCAACTTCAGCACATATTTCGAGGTTTGGATCGGGTTCGAGAATCGTCCGGACTTGGCGTCGTATGACCTCGCTGTCGTCCGCAACCAAAATACGTTTGGCCATCGCATCACAGTCTGGTGCCTCCTCGGCAGGGACACGAACAGGCTGCCTTGATTGTCCCCACACGGAGCGGGATGTGAAATTCGGTGAAGTATGTAGGGTTCGTGCTTTATTCCCGGTAGAGAGGGTAAAGGACGCTGTACAGGTAGCGGATTCCGTGAAAACAAGTGCCTGGAGTGTCTCGGAAGGCGGAAATCACGCCAACACTCAAGACAGGCGCATGCTTTTGAGCGAGGCACGGGCGTCTCCGCCACTCATATTGGGCGTGATGATCAATTCGAGCACGGTGACGTTTGAAAGCTCAACTTGATAGTCCTCGACTTCACTGTTGTTTCCTGGCGGACTGAAATTCCACTGCTGGCGCACAATCTCTCTGAATAAGCTTCCAGCATCAGGGGACCACCGCAAAACGAACTCTTGCGTGCGCGCAATTTCGTTCTCCTCGAACACGAGGGATATGTGTTTCAGCCTTTGCGGTTGATCGAAGACCAGTCGAATCGTTTGAGAGCCCGGCGCAGCCGCGCGCCAGCCCCGCGACTCTCCTGATATGAATGCGCAATCGACCGGATAGTCGTTATCTTCCGACGTGAATTCAACAACGGCTGCCCTTTCAACATCTAGCCACCCTTCGACGGAAGATCGAACCGTTTCTGACGTTGGAGTAATAAGCCGCCTACGCATACAAAGCAGTTTACCTCCAGGAGTGACCCTGGCGATGATGGATTGAGGACACTAGCTTTCGCGAGTACGGAAGCATCGTCCCAGGTGTGTTCACGCCGGTTCTTGCGAAACATTCGAAGTTCTTCTCGCTGATCGACTGCATCTCGGTCAGAGTGGATCGGATGCAGCGCAACTTCGAGCCGATGCGAAAGCAGGTAGAGACTGGCAGAAGAGCGAACTCACCGATGTCACGGCCAAGGTAGTCATCTACGAGGCATTCGTCGAGGGCAAGCTCGAAGCTCGGAAGCATCTTGCCCGAACCGTGCACGATTTGTATTTCAAGCCGAAGTATGAAGAATTCCGACCCCGGACAATCTGGAGCCTGTCGAATGAGTTCACATCCGCATTTAAAGAACTGGAGCCGATCCCTCAATTCAAGGCGACGGCAAAACTCGGAGAGTTCCTGGAACGTCGATTCTCGGCTTCGTTCTGATCAGGGGCGGTTCCGGCCGGCCGCCGCTGCTCAACTTCCTGTTCGCCGACGATACGGCCAGTGACAGCGGCTCGGGGGTCGAGCAGTTCGCCAGCACGGGATTGAATTGGCCCGCGACGACGTTTCTATGACTTGCTCGAACTTCGCTCCTCCTCAAGCGCGATTGCAAGCTCTCGGACCCCGCGACGAATCTCTTTTGTTTCGATGGCAGCAAAGCCCAGCTGAAGTCCTTCTGGAATGATTCTGCCGCGGCTGTAGCAGCCCATCGGAGTCACATCCACATTGCGCTCGGCAGCGGCAGCAGCGGCAGATTCGGCGTCAATGCCGCCGCGTAGCCATCCGGCGGTTTGTAACCCGGCTTCGATGTTTGAGATCTCCAGTAAACCGGCAAGTCTCCGGCGGGCCTCGTCCAAAAGGACGGAAAGGCGCTCCGCATAGACCTCGCGCATGCGCCGCACGTGGCGCGCGAAATGTCCTTCCGTCATGAAATCGGTAAGCACAAGTTGCTCCAACAGCGGGGCGTGCCGGATCGTGAGTGACAGGATCGCTTCGAAGTAATCCGTTAAGCCTGGGGGGACCACCATGTATCCCAAGCGCAGGGCCGGAAACAACACTTTGCTGAAGCTGCCTGCATAGACAACCACGCCGTTTTCGTCGAGCCCCTGCAAGGCCGGAATCGGTCTCCCCGAGTAGCGGTACTCACTGTCATAGTCGTCTTCAAAGATCACTGCACCCGCTTTCCGTGCCCACTCCAGCAGCCTGAGTCGCCGAGACAGGGTCATGGTGGTTCCCAAAGGAAACTGATGCCCGGGTGTGATGTAGATCAGCCGAACGGCCCGCACGGGAAGCTGATCGACTTTTGCCCCCTCGTCATCGACTCCGGCCGCGAAGATCCTCGCCCCGAATGCCTGAAACGCCAGCACGGCACCAGGATATCCGGGGTTCTCCACGCAGACCCGATCTCCTGGCTTGAGGAGGAGCCGGCCCACCAGATCGAGCGCTTCTTGTACTCCAGACACGATTGCGACTTGCTCGGGGACGCACCGAACACCCCTCGCCCTAGTCAGGTACTCGGTTACTGCCTTGCGGAGAGGCATGTAGCCGAGGGGATCGCATCCCATCAAGTGACGTATGGAAATTCGGCGCAAGCAGCGGACTGTGATTTTTGTCCACACATTCGCGGGGAACAGATCTAACGCCGGCAGATTGGCACGGAAGGCGCGAATCGGCCGGGTCTCGTAACCCCGGAATAGTCTTGCTCCTCGACCATAATCCGAGATAACTGTATGCCGATCTCTTCGCACTGCGCGTTTTGCCGGAAGTCCGGACGCAACATGGAGCAATTGTTCCGGCAGCGCTCTGCTGACATACGTTCCCGATCCTACAGTGCCGTTGATGTAGCCCTCCGACCTGAGCTGTTCAAAAGCATTCACGATCGTTCCGCGCGCCAGGCTGTACTGGCTTGCCAAGTCGCGCGTGGAAGGAAGCCGCGTGCCAGGGCGCAAGCGTCCATCCAAAATCTCCGCGCGTAAGGACGAATACAGCCAGCGATAGGCAGGTACTCTTGGGCTGCGGGGCGGGAGAGCCAGTCCGAACGTAGTCGTTTCTTTTGCCATACAAGTGGTACACACAATATATCGCAAAATGGTACTTGTGAATGATCCACTATGGGTTTACCGTCGGTTTTCTGGAGGCACTGATGAGCCTTATCAGAAGGTGGAGCAGCATCGCCGTTGCGACTGTTTGTTGTGGGTTGGCGGCAGAGCACTTCGCTTGGTGTCAGGCAGACGCGTCCACGTCTCGCGGCCCGACAAAGGACAGAGCGCGAACGGTTCTCTCCAAGCCTCTGCCGAAACTGAACGGCGATCATCTGAGGGCAATATTGCTAGAGGTTCGCTATGGCCCAGGCGAGGCTTCTTCACCGCACAGCCATCCTTGCGCCGTCATTGGCTATGTCGTCGAAGGCTCAGTTCGAACTCAAGTGAAGGGCGAGGCGGAGATGATTTACAGGGCCGGGGAGAGCTTTTACGAGGCGCCCAACGGGGTTCATCTTGTCTCAGCCAATGCCAGTTCCACCGAACCGGCGAAGCTCGTCGCGTACTTGATTTGTGATCGGGATGTGCCGCTGAGCGTTGATGTACGGGAAAACATTCATCTGCAAGGAAGCTCAAGATGAATCAGTACTCCGAGGACGGCCGAGACACAAAGATGATTGGCATGAGGGGAAGGACGCGCACGACGGATTGGGAGCGGGCAGGAGTCCTCTACGCGCGAGTTGCACTTGGTGCTGCTTTCCTCTCCGCTGTAGCTTCGCGCTTTGGATTATGGGATAAGACTCTTGACCTCAAGCACTTCGCAAACTTTATCGACTACGCGGCCGAGGTGAATTCTTTCTTGCCAAGGGCAGTCATTCCATATGTGGCGGTGGGAGCTACGGTTTGCGAGACGTCTCTCGGAATCCTGCTGATCTTGGGATTGTGGTCGAGATGGGTTTCACTTGCGAGCGCCGCTCTGCTCGCCATGTTCGGAACGGCGATGGCGATTTCCTTCGGGCCCAAGTCTCCGATGGACTATTCGGTTTTCTCTGCGTCCGGCGCGGCTGTACTGTTGGCGCTCGGCGCCTCGCGGCAGAAGAATGAGCAATCCTTTGATCGTGGCGTGGGAGAAGAATCCGGATGAAAGCAAAGAAGAACAGGGTCATCATCTCGATCCTTGGCTGGGCGATCCTCGGCACAGTGAATCTGTTTGCTCAGAAGCAAAATGATGAACGTTTATTGCAGGTGCGCGAAACGGTCTGGCGCGCATGGTTTGCGGGAGATACCAAGACTCTCAAGGAATTGGTACCGCCCGAGACAATTGTTATGAGCGGCGGCGAGGGGCAGTGGAAGCATCAGGCCGATGTGCTTCGGACTGCAACTGAATTTCATGCCAAAGGCGGAAAGCTTGTTCGCCTGGAGTTTCCTCATACGGAGGTTCAGCACTTTGGCGATGTCGCCATCGTTTGGAGCAATTATGCATTGGAGACGGAACTTGACGGCAAACGGTCGCCAGATTCCGGGCGCGTAACGGAGATCTTTGTCTGGAAGCACGGGCGGTGGACCAATCCGGGGTGGCACACCGATTCAACAAAATGAGATCGACACACATTCTTATGGTCGGTATCTGTTCAATAGATTGGAGCGAGGTGATTTGCATGATTCAGGGCGCGAGGGAGCGGGGTGTGGTATCGCGCGCGGGCACCCTTTATCGCGTGACCGTTGCGGCCGAGATGGACATGTATCCGACTCCCGCGCCTTGGGTGTGGGTCACTCCGACGTTGCCCGGCGCACGTGACGGCGGAAAGGTGCGCATCGATGAGCCGTGGGGAGTGGACAGGTCCAGGTTTGCGTCGGTCATTGCAGCGGTCGTCGCACGGATAGTTGCCCTCCATTGCGCGGCCCCGGGGACCGCATAGAACCGAGCAGAATCATATAGAAAGTTCACGTTTCTAGAGCGCTACTCAGGCCTTGAGGGAGTTCCTCTGGACAACGCCAACGCGATCTCGCAAATGTGGGCTTCGTTCTGAAGTTGGTCGCGCCACTTACGTGGAATCGCAGCGTATCCGTAATATGCACCGGCGAGAGCCCCACAGACGGCGGCAACGGTGTCAGCGTCATCACCGAGGTTCGCAGCCCGAATCACCGCCTCTTCATAGGATTCTGTCGTGAGGAAACTCCAGGCTGCCGCCTCCAGCGTGTGGACCGTGTCCGGTGGGGTCTCATTCCTTCATGGGCAAAAGACACGTCCGGTGACTTCAAAACAATATGGCTGCTTACCGTTCGCCGTTTTCGCGCCGAGTAGGGGGCCAACGTTACTGTTGGTCCCCCCTCTAAGAACCGTGCGTGAGAGTTTCCAGCTCACACGGCTCAAGTTTCCGGGAACGCTCAGATCATGAACGCGCACGATGCGGAGCGGCGGCGTAGCGTCTGGACAGATACGGAGTCCAACTCGGGTCGTAAGGATTCAGGCCGGACCGAACCTTCACATGCCTTACGATTCGCACAGAAGCTGCATGAAACAAGCGAACACGAAGAGGCGAGCCCCGCGCGTCCACAGTGTCACCGAAGAACCACCAGTCACGTGTTCCCACACGGTCGAAATACTTCTGCTTTATCCAACCAGCTCCTTTTCGGCGGTGACGGGCGTGCGCCCATCCCCAGAGCATCCTGAATATCGCAGCATCGAGTCGTGCGAAAACGCGCTTGGAGACGACATGGCGGTGGTAGTTGGCCCATCCCCTTACAATCGGATTTAATCGGTTAATAAGAAGATGAGCGGTACTACCCAAGTACTCTCGGACGATCTGCTTCACTTTGGCAAGAACAGACACAACACTCTTCCGAGCGGGCTTGATAAACAACTTGCCGTGCGGATAGCGCCGAATGTTCTGCCCAAGGAAGTCGAAACCTTTTTCTATGTGCGTGATCACGGTCTTTTCCGAAGAAAGGACCAAACCACGTTCAGCCAGGAAGGATTCGACCAGCGGCTTCACCGTCATTCTCAGCAACTCCTCGGAGTGTCCGGTGATGATGAAGTCGTCCGCATAACGGATCAAATGTACTTGCGCTGCTCGACCACGCTCGGAGCCTTTTCCGCGTGCCGGGAAAACTTCCCGGAGTCGGCGTTCGAGGCCGTCGAGCGTGATGTTTGACAGCGCAGGTGATATGATTCCGCCCTGCGGTGTGCCAGAGATCGTATCGTAGAATACTTGTTTTTCTAGGTAGCCCGACTTTAGCCACTTGTGGAGGATCGCTTTGTTCAGGGGAACATTGTCGAGCAGCCACTGATGACTAATGTTGTCGAAGCAGCCTTTGATGTCGCCTTCGAGCACCCAGCAGGGGTTTTTGTGGCAGAGCGAAGTGAAACATTGTTCAATCGCGTCCGCACAACTTCTCCCCTGCCGGAAGCCGTAGGAATTCTGATCCGCAGTGGTTTCCGCGACCGGATCGAGCGACAGCAGATACAAAGCTTGCATGGCTCGATCCCGCATCGTTGGGATTCCTAACGGTCGGAGCTTCCCATTGGCCTTCGGGATGTAAATCCGCATTTGTTCGCCGTGTCCGTCAGCGATGCCAGAGCGAGCCCTTCCCGAAAGTTGAATTTGAGTGAGTGCTTCGTTGAGCACTGTTGGCAAACAATGGGCCTTCAGAATGGCACGAGCCTTCCAACAGACTTCCGCCTGCTTCTCCCATTTGGCGAAATCCTCGTGATACTCGGCGATAAATTCGGTGATTTCCACACCGATAACGATAGCGAATCCGACGCCGATGACCAGCCCACCGTCGACATAAACACGAGGCATCGAATACCAACCGCCTTCGGGCAACGCCTTCGCCCCGTACCGTATCAACTCCCCACCGTCCAGAATCCTTCGAATCAATGGGTGAGTCTTTAACTTCTGGAATGCCGCATGCGCGTCAAACCGCGGATCGCGATACTCCAATCCGACAACCAGCCCGAGCGAGACCCGGTCCGCCGTCATGCCATAAAGCCAGCCTCCACCGAAAAATCCAGGGGCCAGAGGCCAGCCCAGTGTATGCATGACTTGACCTGCTCGGATGCGCCCAGAAGCCACTTTCCATAGTTCCTTGATGCCAACTGCGTAAATCTGTGGATTGATTCCATCGAGCTTGCACCGACTGACCAAATCCTTGGTCAACGATCCCCGCGGCCCTTCGGCCAGCACCGTCACTTTCGCGCGCAATTCATCGGCATTTTTACCCTGTCCGTCTGCGCTGTCAGCGTCAAATCCCGTTTGCGATCGATTTCGTGCGCTAATGGGTTCAATGTGATAGTCGCGTGTTTCCGAGTGACTCCTTTCCTTCTCACCTTGTTCTCAATGTAGAACGACATCATCGTTCCGTCAGCGGCTCACCAACCACGTTGTGAAGTTGAGCCAAAGATGCGTGCTGCCGATGACCATGAATACGGGAAGAGACGACAAAAGCGCCAAACCGCCCAAGGCAAACGCGGGATGCAGACGCCGGTGCTTGATGGTGTCATAGAAAATGCAGACAACCGGAGTGATCTCTGTGAAGGCGACCATTTCCCATAGGCCGCCTGCATGAAGAATATCCAGAGGAATTTGTTCGAGAAGGCGCCCCATACCCGGCAGAAGAAGACCGCAGGAAGCGAGAACCATCAAGCGCTTGTGGACGTCACCCCGGCGACGAAAGTAAAGCGCGGCTGCAACAAGGAGCGCGAAGGTCAGGCTGCTCCCGACATCTAAAGCGAAGGGGCGAACACTAAGAACTGTCAATGAAGCTGGGTCTGCCAGATAGTGTCGTCTTCCCGCATGGAAGCTAACCGCGATAGCTACACAAGCGGCAAGCGGGGCCAGCACGGCGCCAACAATCCCCAGGCGACGATGCAGATCGACACGATGTCGCGCGACGAGGAGCGTCTGAATGAAAAACAATACGAACCAAAGGGTAAAAATCAACCCGTGAAGGTGGAGGAGCAAGGGAAGCGCGCGCGTGCCGAACAGAACCTTCAAGAAATAAGTGCGAGCAAAGCCCGCAAAGATAATCAGGAAGGTGCCTACGGCAACCCAGGTATAGAAACTGCCGCGTGGCACAGTACGCGTGGCGGGTACATAAGTATTCATTCGCGTCTCTCCGGATCAATTGCACGCATATAGTCAAAATTGAGCTTCACCGCGTCCAACTCCGTCATGCCAACGATAGGTGGTTCTAGTTCGGCCAAGTGATACTCGATGCCCGCGGATCCGGCAGCCGATCGATGCGCCAGGACATTGGTCCCGCGAGGGCGATGATCTCAGTTGAATCGCCAACCGCAATGATCCTGTCACCGCCAATCGCCAGCGCCTGAACGTAGGGATGCGCCGCATTACTGGTAAAGATCTTTCCGTTGAGCAGGATGAGATCCGGAGTTGGTTTTTGGGCGGCACTCGCCAAGGAGAATGCCAAGAGACCCACCAGAAGAGCCGCATTCATCAGTCTGGACATGTTTCACCTCGTTCCCACGGGTTGGAATTCCTGGTTCATCCAGCGCTGAAATGCTTTCATGTTCTGAGGCCTTCCCAGGAAATTCTTCACCAAGTTGTTGGCCGACATGGAGTTTCCCGGCTCCAGCACCAGGCGGCGATAGCGGAGCGGGGCACCTCCGGATAGAGGGTCGTCCGGGTTAAATTGCTCGTAGAAGTCCTCAGCGATGACCCTGTCCCACAGGTAGGTATAGAAGGTCGAAGAATAAGGGGAGAGATGAAAAAAAATAGCATAGAAGTGAGTTACGTCGGGCAAGAGGCGTACAAGCCGAGAGCGATGGACATCCTTATAGCAGACTGCATCGGGATCCAGTGTTTTTGGATCGCCGTTGTGGAGGTCAAAAGATATCGCCGAACGACCGTTCAACCTCGCCACTTCTTCCGCCCGTGGGAAAGCCGAAGCGCGGTTCATACGAGCCACCAGGTCAATCGGAATCGGCTTGCCGGTCTTGTAGTGACGGGCAAACGATGCCAGCACTTTCGGGCTGTGAAGTAGTTCCTCCAACATTTGCGAAGGAGCCTCGGGGAAGTCCTTCTCCATCGAGGTCGCGCTAATGCCCGCCCACTCCTGCTGGCCCCCCAGGATGTAGTGCATCAAGTGGCCAAACTCATGGAAGAAGGTGGTCACGTCGCCGTACTCCATGAGGCCTGGATCCGTCGCGGTTGGTTGAGGAAAGTTGCACACCAGAGCCGCCTCGGGCAACTGCTTGCCTCGTACGCCGCCGAAAATGGGAGCATTCCTCCCAAGTGTGAACTTGCCCGGACGCGCATGCATATCGAGATAGAAACGGCCGATCATTTTCCCTTGATCCAGAACGTCCCAAGTCTCAACTCCTGGCGCCCATGTCGGTGTATCGGGCTCTTGCCGGAAACTCACGTTGAAGAATTTGGCTCCAATGTCGAGAATGCCCTGCTTTACTTGCTCGTAGGGGAAATAAGGCCGGACCGACTGAAAATCAAAGTCGAATTGCGACCGGCGAACCAACTCCGCGTAATAGGGGTATTCATAATCCCAAATCTCTTTCGCCCCAGGATGGACTTTCTGTTTTTCTGCCAGAAGCATGTCCAGCTCTTTGCGCTGGCCAGGGCGTGAAACGATATAAATCTGCTGGATGAAATTCGCGATGTTTTTCGCGGAACCGATCATCGCGTCGGCAGCACTGTAATCCGCCCAGGTCGGATAGCCAAGAAGTCTCGCAATCTCGTATCGAGCCTTCAGCATCTCCTCAAGGACAGCTCGATTCTTGGGATAGGCACGGTCCAGAAATGCTGCGTGGAGCTGGCGGCGCAAGTTGTCGCTCTTAGCAAAAGTCATGGCTGGGGAGAGGTCGGGGTTGGCCGTGGTGATACGAATCTTGCCATCGGCTCCCGGCTTGTGACGCTTGATATAGTCTTCGGGCAGACCTGCAAGCTCGGAAGCGTCGCCAACTTCAACGGATCTCTGATCGTCGGCAATGTTCCGTTCGAATGCCGATTGCTCTGTCGTGAGTTCATCGTTCAACTGTTTGAGACGGGTGCGTGTAGCAGCATCCTTACTGACGCCAGCAAGGCGGAACTCCAGCAGTGTGCGCTTCACGTAGTAGCGCGTGGGCTGGTCAGCGTGGGACATGTCGATGCGCGCCAAAGCGTCATAAACGTTGCGGTTCAGCGACAACGCAGTCTTGGCCGCACTGGCTTTAGCCACTATGGCCGTCGCGTGATCGCGGAACGCGGCGTCAGGATGAACCTGTTGCTGCAACTTGGCAATGTTGTTTGCATCATCGATCTCGCGGACAGCGTCATCGTAGGGCGCAAGGGTGTTCTCGATGGTATGTTCATCCTTGACTGCAACGATGGCCTCAATCGAGTGCTGGGCCACTGCCAGCCTGTCGTTTTCCGAATTCTCGAAGGCAGCGATGTCCGGCCTCGTGGACCACAGCGGGGGCTGAGACTTCAGCAAGTCTTGACCAAATGCACCCGAAGTCAAGGAAGCCAAGACTGTTGGAATCAAAAAGCGAGGGACGCTCACAGTGTCAGCTCCTATTCAGCAATAGCGCGACTACAGAAACGGTCGAGATCGCGCTGCATTAGTCAGGTTCCCAGAACAGGCGATTTCCTTCGCAATTAACCATCTCATCGTTTCCTATCGCCGGCGCGCGGCGTTGGGGGAATCACTTTTCCGTCATACACAATCTTTCCGCCCACCATGGTCAACACCGATTCTGTTTTCGGCAGGTCCGAAGCATCGACTGAGAAAATGTCCTGCGAAAGAACAGCCAAGTCAGCCAGTTTCCCTGGTTCCAGGCTGCCCTTGTCTTTTTCTGCAAACTCGGCGTATGCCGACGTGAGGGTGTAAGCGATCACTGCTTGTTCCCGTGTGATGGCCTCGGATGGCCGGTCCGGATGAAGAGAGGCAAGCATAATATTCAGATAAGGATTCGTCGGACCGTCCGAACCTAATGCAACGGGAATGCCCGCGGCCAACAAGGACCTCAGCGGCTGGGCTTTGGTCCCTTCCCAAAGATCATTATCAAAACTAGGAGACATTCTCACGGCAGCAAGGTGCGTCGGGTTCTGTACCACCACGATCCCCAGCTCGTTCGCCAGCGGGATCAACTCCGGTGTCAGGCCGTCGCCATGCTCGAACCGGACTCGCTGTTTAGCCCAGACTTGCGTTCCACCCGCGGACTTCATAGCGTTCAGCATCGCTGCCGTTGCGGGATAGGCAGACACATGAACCAGCAATTGATCATGATCGTGCCGCGACTCCTGCAACATGGCCGCGATTTCTGTTTCCGGGAATGTCAACTGCTCGTGGAGAACGAAGTAGGCCACAGTCGCAGGATCGTCGCGCGGCGCAAAAGTTCCTTCCAGCGGAACCCCGTCGAGCATCCACTTGGTACCACTGACGGTTATGAGAGGATTTGAACTGCGCGGCACCGGCCGGCCTTCTTGTATGTCGCGGCCAGCGGGAGTTGTTCCCGGCATCCTCATTACGCGAACTCGAATTGGAGTAGGCAATTTCTCCAGCAGCGCAACGCACCGTTCGGGGGGCAGATCATTCGACATGTCCTGGATGGTTGTGATCCCCCACTTGGCGGCCGCGGATAAGGTCCGGTGCAACTTTGCAAGAGCGTCCGCCTCGCTTGTCTGGTCGGAAAAGGTGCGCTCCACATTGAACACCGCATACTCACGAATGACCCCGGTGAGCCTACCGTCAGGTGACCTTTCGTAGCGCCCGCCGGCCGGGTCCGGCTGGCTCTCTCGAATTCCAGCTCGTGCCAGCGCCGCACTATTCAGTATCCAAGCATGGTTGGTAAGGGTTTCCAGAATGACCGGGTTGTTGGGAGCTATTTCATCGAGGGCACTTCGATTCACGGCAGGATCGCGAAAGATCTTCCAGGCGATGTCACCCCGGATGAACGTGCCTTTCGGCCCCTTCAACACAGCCGCGGCAATGGCAGCTTTCATTTCAGGCCAGGCCGGATCTGGATTGTTGAGCTCCAGGTCAATGCGACCAGAGGGGAAAATGGTGAGGTGGTTATGTGCATCGTTGATTCCCGGAATTACAGTGCGCCCGCCGAGGTCGATCTCCTTCGTGTGCGGTCCGGCAAGGGTCCTGATTTTCGCCGAGTCTCCGGTCGCCGTGATTCGCTCCCCACGGATCGCGAGAGCTTGCACATAGGGATGCGCGGCATCGCTGGTAAAGATCTTTCCGTTGAGCAGAATCACGTCTGGTGCCGGCTGTTGGCTTTTCACCGCGACAGGCGAGAACGCCAAGAAGAAGATGGCGCACGTTTTGAGTAGTCCACTATTCATATTTAGCCTCACGTTCAGTTCAAGGAGCGCACAAGGACAGACTCACTTCAATCTAGTGGCAGCACATATCCCGGAGTTTTGGCCAATCGTCCCTCGAAGGCTTGCGCATCCAACGCCGCCATATCCCAAGCGATCCACGAAACGGGTGTGAGTCGTAGCGTGACGTCGTCAAATGATGCAAACACTGGACCGACGTGCGGATCGGACATTGCTGCTGCACTCAAATATCGGCTGTGCAGGCGGCGGTTAATTTCCTGGGACCGAACGCCTGAAATGATATCCACTCTGCAGACAGCAGTTGCTCCACGCTCTGCTCCTGCCTTGCGTACGTCCACCATCAGTGAAGCGTTCGAGCGAGCCATCACATTACGGACTTTTCGAGTCTTGGAAGATGTCGCGACAAAGAGGCAGCCATCTTCGAAGAGGTACCAGACCGCTGTGAGGTGGATGGTTCCATCTGCATTTTCAGTTCCGAGAGTTGCAATATGGCGTCCTCGCAGAAGTTCGTCGAAATTCGCATCGAGCTTTTGATTTTGCAATGTTCCCCCTCCCAGCCTGCCCCAATTCGAGCAGGTTTACATCGATCCGGTGGACGCGTGTTTGTTCGCGTTCCGACTTCGAATCGCTAGTGCTCTTCTGCAACACGATCTTAGTTCCATGAAGTGTTGCGACCTCTTGTCGCCAACTCTGCCAGGTCGCGCAATGGTTTAGATCCGACAATTACTTCGGATGCGATCGTTCCATATTGGAAACGCTGTACCATACCATCCTCCAAGAGCCATCGCTCTGACGTTTGAACTCCGCAAGGAAGTTTGTTCTATGGGTCATCAACACGCCATCGAGACCGTTGTCTTCGTTGTAGGTGCCACGGTAGACAGCCAAGTCTCCCCCACCTGCAACATCGACCGCCTCGTCGATGAGACTGACTTTCCAAAGCGGGTCATGCTGAAAGCCCAGCCTGAAGCCCTCTCTGTCGGCTTCGATCCCAACAGTTGAAGGGCTCCCACATTCCATAGAGACAATATCGGGCGCGTCATGGGCAGTTGCTTTTGTTGGATCGTGAGCGTTGATCCCCGCGACGACTTGAGCGACGACCGACTTGATGGTTTCCGCGATCGCCGATTGATCAATCGCCATCGCTCTTGTCCATACCGCAGTCCCGACGGTAGCGACAGCAAACAGAATCAGACTTGGTTTCCAGCATGCAAAATGGATCATTGCCCTTTCCTTTTTGAGGCAGCCTCAGGAGCGAGCTTCGTCCCGCGGATTGCGACGGCCCTTTTCAGAGGCCCACCCACTTCACCCATTTCGCCGGCCTGCGTGAAGGAAGTGGCAGTGATGCCGGACCACACTTCATGCCAGGTCATCTTTTTACCGTTCTGGGGAAAGCCCATGTCGATCGTTAGTTGCTTCCCATCCCAGTTCAGAGAGCTATTCGAGTTGGTATTGAAATCGCAAGCTGCCGGCCCGGAATTGTTGCAGAGCATCCCGCGCAATTTGTTTGTCGTTTTGTCCCACCAATGAAACGCGATAAGGAACATTTCTTCAGAAGGAGACCGCACGTGTTCCTCTTCTATCAAAACGTATCCACCCGGGCCTGTCCGCCAGTTCTCTTCACCTGTGCCAGTTCCCCCGGTCGGAGAAATGCCACCGGGAGCGAATTCATACGTTGTGGACCAGTCGCCCTTCAGGGCCTTTGCAAGACTCTGCATCTCCGGTGCCGGCCCGGCGTCATTGGACTGTGACGATCGTTCTTTGATCTGGCTATTCGCAACTTTCGTCGCGTGAATCGTGAACAACCGCTTCCGGGGTCCACCTGGCTCCCCGTATTCCCCGGTTTGGGTGAACGAATTTGGAGTGATCTCTGACCAGACCTCGTGCCATACCGATTTCTTGCCACTTTTCGACGTTTCCATTTCATCGATGACAAACTGTTTGCCATCCCAGCTCATGGTGATGTCATTTTGCGCACCCTTGACGTCGCATGTGTACGGCAGCCGGTTCTGGCATTCCATTCCATGGAAAGCGTTGTCCGCTGTGTTCCACCATATGACCCCGAGAAGAAAGAGGTCGCCGTCGGGCATGTGCAGGTGTTCTTCTTCCAGCAGGGTGAATCCACCTGGCCCTGGGCGCCAGGTCTCTTCTCCGGTGTTGACCAGGCCCTTGGGTGCGGGAGAGCTAGGCTCAAAGTTCACACTCAGCGACCAGTCCTCCGCCAGGGCCTTGGTGAGGCTCTGCAATTCAGCTGAAGGTTGTGGGGCAGAGGTCAGGGACTGTGCCTTTGCGGTAGCGATGGATGATCCGAAAACAATCAGAAGGCCGAGTGACATCAAGACAGCTCTGGACACTTTGTTCATGTTGCGCTCCTTGTCGTGCTTCAAAGAATTACTTCTTACTTGATTAGCGAGTCCGATCGCCGACTCTGCGGTGCTCGATCTGCTTAGGCGCAGCTGCCACAATGCAGTAGGGCCGCCGAAGTATGCCAAATGGAGGGCTTAGTTCCGGTGTCTCCACGACTGCGCTGTATTTTGTTGCGAGCCGGCGGAAACCCATAATGAATATTCACCTTCCGTGCTGCCAGAAGTGGAGCAGCCACCCTGCAAATAGATGCCACATGCGAGTGCCTCCAATGAGACCTTCCGTTTCGCGAAATAAAACGAGAAATACTCCACCCCACAATGTCGCTGGGTGGACTTTCCGGGTAGACCATAGGTCATAAACAATAATCAGAAGCAAGAATGAATAGACGACCGCGGAGGTCATTAACGAACTTTCTGCAACCCATCGAATCGGCCAACGTATGATCCCGGCGTCGACGAGAACCAGGGTTGCAATGAGAATCAGTCGCTTGTGTGCCGGAGGATTAAAGCGATAACGAAAAGCGAGGTAGACGAGAAGCGGAAACCCGATCAGAACGGTCGACAACAAGTTGTAGTAAAACGCCAATGGATCAAAGCCTGGTGGACCACCTCGCAGCATGCTTTCTGTGGCGACGACGGATCCGACTATCACCATCGCGCAGGCCAGGCAGAATCCTGCAACTCCGAGACGGCGGTGCCACCTAACTTGTCCTGCGGCGACAAGCGTGGTCTGGGCGACTAGAAGGAAAATCCAACCTGTAAAGATTGCAGCATGGACATGGATTAGTACGTTGGGCAAATGAGCATGAAACATTCCTGCAAGGAAGTAGCTTCGCGCAAAGCCGTAGTAAATGGTTGCCAGGATCAGCAACGACATTCCGGAAAAGAACCAGTGCTCAAATCTTCGCCTGTCCGGTACCGTTGTTCCCACCGGCAAGCTTCTGAATGCAGATTTGTCTTTCATTGTTGCACTTCGGGCAGTGTCAATCATGGGTCCTCGATGGGTTCCGGTCCGATTGATTCGTCACTCCACGGAATCAGTGATTCGTGATCTCAGTAACTGCTGCGCTGCGAGCGGCAACCTCAGGCGCCCCTCCGTTCTCCGTAGTGAAAGACTTAGATGTTGCAACGCTGGCGTTCTCGATGTGCTCATATCCAATTCGCCCGTTGGTGTTGTAGTTCTTCTGGGACATCTGTGAATTCAGGGAGAAGAGCGCAGTTTTTAGTCATGGCGTCTTGGCCGCGAGTGTCGCGACGATTTTCTTAACTTCATCCTCTGTGTAACTTGGCTGCACAACGAGTTGTGCGGTGCAGTGAAACCCGTCGCCCGGTACCGAGACCATGTATGTGGTATAAGCTTTGGCCCCCGGCGTTGGAGTTGATTTCATGACGTAAAAGACGCGCTTTGCCGAATTCTCCAGCATCTTTTGTGCATACATCTTCTGCGTCTCCGGACTGAAAGTCCGAACTTTTCCGCTGCCTTTGACCAAAGTGACGGATTGCCCCCAGTTCTTTGGAACTGAGATTTGACAAGCACCGGTATGATCTTTCGTCGTCACCCAATCGAGTCTGGCTTGTGCGGAGATAAAAGAAGTAACGAGCAGAAAACACAGCGTGGCGATCGACCTGTGCATAATTTGTCTCCTCCGAAGTTTTTTCATTTTCTTCCTTGTGGTAAGTCAACGGTCTACTTTCCAGTCATAGCCCTCGACTCGCTGCCCACATTCGAAGACCATCAGGCCACGCCGCTCAATTGCAGACGATTTGTCCTTGCGTTAAGCTCGTGATTATCTTTTCGGAAAGGCCTGGTTCGTAGCGTTCGTAGGCCGCGGAATATGCGTCCGTGTTCTCGCCTTTGGCTCCCTGGCTCCCTGTCAGAAAAATCACATTTGTTCCATCGGAGTTGTAGAAAGCAACCTGGGTGCGGCCGGATTCGTAGCCTTGCGCCTTCTTGAAGCCGGGAAGGTGCGACGCATACCAGGTGGTTACAGCGTCCATTGTGATGTTAGAGAGCATGTAGAAATCGCCTCTCATCTTGCTCTTGCAGACTTGGCCATCCGGCATTTTGTCGGGTTCGTTGCCAAAGCTCCCATAAGTTGCGGGACTCACCGGAAGGCCAGTCAGAGGATCGTGGTTGAGGTTCTTCGCCTGACTGGCGGCGCTTCCCAAAGTGACTGCGAATATCGCAACACATAAGCAAATGGCTTTCATCGAAATTCCTCCATTCTCAAATCGTTAGGCCCTAAACGAATTCGGTGGTAATTGCTTTCAGCGCTTATTTGCAACTGGGATTAGAAGGGGAGAACGCATCTTCCTGGTGTGTAGTGAGGTTCGACGAGAGCTTCATGTAAGCCACGGCGAAGACTCCCTTGCCATCAGGTGTGCCGGTGATGCCAATACCCTTGGACCCGTCAGGGCTGTAAAAGAGTTCCTGCGCGCGGTTGTCCCACACTTTGTGAACATAGTGAAAGTTCTTCAATTGCTGCTTATACCAGCCTACGTACTCGTCAAGGCTTGCATTTGACGGACTGTCATAGAGGTTCATTTTCGCGGCTTTACCGCAGACCGGAGAATCTAACTCCTGCGGAAAACTTAGGCCCTGGTGAAGTGGCAGCCCTGTCAATTTCTCGGTGGATTGTGCCGCAAAGGTAATTGCCGATCCCATGATCGTCACGCCCAGCAACACCGCTGATTTCAAGTTTCCGGTGACTCTGAAACGCATAGTTAAATCTCCTTTTCCAAGATGCGAATTTGTTATGTCGTTTATCTGGATTGTCTCGACTCTCGGTCAGTCGAGAGTCAACTCCACCCGGCGGTTTCGCGCGCGACCTTCTAGCGTGTCATTTGTATCGATGGGATCTGAATCTCCATCTCCTCCAGTTGAAAGGCGGTTGGGGTCCTCGTGATAGCGCTCGACAAGAGCTTTCTTTACTGCCGCGGAGCGCCGTTGCGAAAGATCCAGGTTGTATTTATGTCCGCCGATGTTGTCGGTGTGGCCGGTGATGGTTAATTTCCAATCTGGGCGATTGGACATGGCCTGAGCGATTTCTTTGAGGACCGGTTCCGACACCGGCCGAATTACGTCACTGTTGAAATCAAAATTGATTCCCCACGTAATTGCTTTCCGAGTTTTCGCGAGTTGCTGCTCGATGGTTGGCTTGTCGCCGGGATAGGTGACGCGAACCAATTGCACCTTGAAGGAATCATCCTGGTGCATGTCTCTTCCCATCATCCATGACAGCATGACCGGCGTATTGGGATCATCCAGGATGTACGCTTCAACGGGTTGATCGCGCGGGCCGAAGCGTCCTGCGGATTCGATGACTTTCATACTGGCGCGAACGTGAATCGCAGATACGGTGACGCGCTCGTCGTTGACGATCAACGGAAAAGGAACGTCGTCCGGCTCAACGCGTGCAAAGGCTCCTTTCCACGCCAACAGCTCCCATTCAGTAAGCGCATCCATGTAGTCGTAATAGGCGAAAACGAACGTAGTGGAGC
Source organism: Terriglobia bacterium (assembly GCA_020073385.1). GTDB lineage: Bacteria > Acidobacteriota > Terriglobia > Terriglobales > Acidobacteriaceae > Sulfotelmatobacter. The sequence goes on from JAIQFH010000040.1 coordinate 45,619, forward strand.
CCGAGGATTTCAACTCATTGAACTTGGCGGCGGGTACGAGAAGGCGGGCCACTCCTGGATATAGTCCGGGGGTAAGCGGGTTCTTGAGCGAGTTGAATTTCCATCCGGTGGAATAGGCCTCGCCCTCGTCGATGTCCTTGGCGCATACCGTGTTGATGAAGTCCGCGTGTGACTTGGCGGCCATGTCCAGACCCGCTGCCACGATGCCGTTGTACCGAAAGAGCAGCGATGCGGGAGACGCCGATTCAATGATGCTGTCGCTCTCAGCGTCCGCGAGGGGTAGAGACCATGCATTCGTCAGGATGGTCCCAGGCTTAAACTGAATCCTCCCGGTTGCCAGTTTGTCCGGATCAATTTGAGCGCTAGTAGGGCACGGCAAGGGGTTGGCGAGAGTGGCCCAGGGCATGTTGCGAATAAGATCCGGCGGCATATCGGGATTCTTGGCTCCAAGATCTTCAAAGATGCTCTTGGCCATGTTGCCCATTGGAGTCGTGCTGCCGCCGTCGGATCCCTGCAATTTGCCGAGCACCGTCGCGAGCGGATTGTCGGCGTCGCCGCCAGATGAGCGATCATCCCTATTCCCGGGATCGGATCTATTCCTGCTGCCTGAGTCCGCTTCTCCCGTGGCTTTGTGCGCACCCGGCTTGCTTTCGAGTTTGTCCAGGGCTGCGGTGGCTTTCTGCTTCACTCGATACCCGGCATACACCACTCCCGCGACAACCACGACTGCGCCCACGAGAAAAACCACGAGCACGGCAATAAGGATCTTTTTGCCTGAATTCTTAGCAGGAGGCGGCGCCTGCGCTTTCAGCGTCGCGAGCTTCCGCAAAACGGCCTCACTGCTTTCCTGCGCAGCGGTGCTGGCACTAGACGCTTCCGTGGGCTGTTGAGCCAGGGCAGTTGCTTCACTAACCGGAGCGCCACAGCCGGCGCAGAAACTCTGCCCTTCGTGAATCTGTGTTCCGCAATCTCCGCAGTAGCTCATGAATGTCCGTCTTTATCCTTTGCGTCGCACAGACTTCACTACTGACCTGCACAATTCGCGGGTAGCATGTCTCTCCTGCTAACCAAAGTCACCCGCTTTGGAAGAGCGACAATGCTGCCCCACGGGGGAATGGGTTTGGCGCCGAAAAGGCCGAGGATGGCATTGATCACAGTGGCCACCACTTTCGGCATGCTGTATCCGATCCCGGCACCGAGAGACATTTCAAAAGTGGCCTGCCTGCAATCGGCCCAGGTCGCAGAGGACTGCTTGAGCGTCGTAAGTGTAGTGAGCATGTCCACGTAAGGTCCGGCTGCGAACCCAAACGTGCCGACGCCGACCACGAGGCGTTGATTGAATGCGAAGACAAACGAGTTGATGCCCATGGAAACGCCGCTGATCAATCCCGCGAGGTTGTTCTTCACGGTTGCCGTGGGCTTGGGAATGTCCCAGCCCCTGCCGGTCGAATAGGAGGCCGAGATCTCTCCATCCAGATCAAGGGCTCCCTCACCGTGAAGAACCGATGTCCTCGCGCTGAATCCGCTGGTAATATCGAGCGCCTGGCTAAGCTTGGCAGTAAGTGGAATGGATAAACCGCCAATCGGGACATTGATTTCGGCAGGAATTATCCCGAGCTCTTTGATATTGGCCTGAATATTTGCGAAGTCACTGCCCGTAGCTGCGTCGACGGTGACGGTTACGCCGGCCCCGCCGAACAACTGCACATTCGCGTTCACGCTGCCGCCGCCGACCGACGCACCGAAAACCAGATGCGGCTTGTTCAAGTGGAAAATGATGGAGATCGAAACTTTCACTCCATCTTTTTCCTGGTAGACCTTTGCTCCAATGCCTCCGCAATCCAGGGCGCATGGAGTGGCCTGCAGGTTGTTGAATTCGAGCTGCTTGAGTTGCGGTACGGGAACGGGAACAGGTGCGCCGCTACCGCCCAGTCCGGGAACAGGACTTTGTCCCTGGAAAGCGGTCGGCAACACCGAAGGATCGCCTGGATGGTATGCCGCGTCTATCAGACGTGGACCACCAGCGACGACCGTACGCATGGGCGTCCACTTGCCGTCGTTCGACACGACGTAGTAGCTGACCGAGCGGTGGAAACTGTGTGGCCTAACATTACGTGATGATTGGCTCGGCTTTTTGATTTCGTCCTGCAGTGCTCTCGAGCCCACCGCGGCTGGGTAATCCGGGGCAACCACTACAATCGCATTGCTGAGGTCCAGTGGCTGGTCGTACTTGAAGTTGCCTTCTTTGACGAGTTCGTTCAGCTGCACCGGGCCGAGTACGACCGAGACGCTGCCGCCATTGTGCTGGACAGCGAGGACTTTGCCGGCGCAACGATCGGTGGCAAAAAGAATCTTGCCTTCCCGAATTTCACTGACCTGCGGAGCAGTTGCATCGAAAGTCCACGACAGGCCGTCCGAAGCAAACGACTGAATCGCTTTGTCGCCATGCTCCATGAGGATGATGCCGTCCTGATAGGTCACTCCCGGTCCGCGCTTCGGGGCAATACCGAAACGTATCTCGCTCTCCGATAGATCACTCAGTTTGACCGCATGCCCCTCAATCACCCGCGCTTTGCTGAGCCAGAAGTCTGTTCCGGGAGAACTGCTCGAAAGCGAAAGAGAGCCACTTGCAGATGGACTGGATTTTTGGCATGCACCGTCAAAAACCACCAGCAGCACGATCAAGACCAAGCATCTTTTGGGATACGCGCGCCGAAGACCTGGCATTCTGCTTCCGAATTGTTGCAATGAACGAATGATTTCGCGCATTTGCTTCCTCTTTGACCCGTCTTCTTGTCGCGCTCGATGTCTACAGGCGGTCCGCCAACATCTTCGCCAGTGGCTTGATTTCATCAGTGTTGCAGGGACACGTCGTGTACATAATGCGAATCAGCTTGTCGCCTTTGCGGACCATGATCATGGCGTTCCCCATGTCGAATGCCTGATCGCCGATTCCAGGAAGGCCTTGCGGACCCGGACCCAAGTTGCCGAACGTTTTGGCACTCAGGCGCATTTGCACTTCGGCGGACTGATTGTCGATGCTGAACACGAATACCGGCACCTCACCGTTTTGGTCCGCGTGCTCGTTTGGATGTTGCTCCTGAAGCGAATTAAAGAGAGTTCCGGCGAAGGTCTGGACCATCTTCTGCGTCTGAGCGTCGGCACCTTTGTCCTTCGCCATTGCGGTTATGTGTTTCGCCGTCATGTCGGCCTGGGTGCCTTTGGCGATGTACGAGCAGCCGCTGTCCTTGCTTTGCGTACGAATGATTTCCACGCCGATCGCTTTGCTGACATCCTCTTTGCTTAGAAAACGACAGACGTCGCCGAGCGAGTTGTCACTGGAAGCCCTCGAGTCCGAAGACGAAGCGTTGTCTGCACTGCTTGAGTCCGAGTTGGATCCGAGAATTCCATCCGATACCTGGTGGACTTTCTGGCTGACGCGATGTGCAACGTAGTAAAGGCCCACGGCTGCTGCCGCGCCGCCTACGAAAATAATCACGACCGCAGCGATTACGAACTTGGCGACAGAACTCATACCGGCTTTGGCGGATGCCGGCTGCGTAGTTGCTGGCGCCGGGTTAACTGGTTGCGGGCCTGTCTGCGCCGGCGAAACGGCTGGCGCGGGCTGTGCTGGAGTGGAGTAAGGTTGCGCCGGAACTGCTTGCAATGGGCTGCGCGTTCCGCATTTTGTGCAGAATGGTCCGCTCGTAAGAGGCGAGCCGCACTTCACGCAAAAGTTAGCCATACTAAACTCTCCCTTGTTGCCTCTTCTTAACTTTTGTCAGCAACGGCCTGGTCGTTTACATCGGCGGGTGGATATTCGTGTATTCGAAGTGAGCCGAGTTGTGCCGCTTGCCGATCGATGCTCCCATCTCTATGTCCTGCTCCTCTCGTAAGGGCACGCCTCGGGCCGTAGATATCCAGATCTGCGAATCTTCCTTGAAATCTTCGGTCTCTCTTTGCAGGTGATAAAGTGAGGCACTCTCGCCCTTGACAGACTCGCTACGCACCAGTTGGCAACTGGACTTTCCGCTCTTTTCCTTTTCTTTTTCTTGCTCCATGACTTCCTGGGTGGTGACACGGGCATCCATCCACTTTCCATTTACGCGGATATATTTCTGGCCCCGAACCATGATTGTCTCGGCCGTTCGGGGTGAGCCGCCCTTTGCCGCGGTGCTGGTGGTGTAGCTATGGCTGGGAGTCGTGACCAGTTTCTGGAGCGCGTCAAAGACCGGCTGGCACGAATCTGCCGCGCGCGCTGGCGCTGCCTGTCCCATCACGAGCAATGAAAGAACAGAAACCGTGAAGACGTAATTGCCAAACATGAGGTTCTCCTTAATCGAAAATGACTCTGTCTCTCGCGTGCCGCTTTCCGTCAGTGATATCTCGTGAGAGCGACTCGTGTTCCCGGTTTCTCATTGCCCGAATCATCGTAGAAATTTCTCGAAATCTGGATTCGCACACCGCCGCTCTTTACAGACCAGGTATTTCCTCCTTCGCTTTCCGACCATGCGCCGTGGACGCGCGCTTTGTACCACGCCACCACCGTCGGCATGAGGTCGGTCGTTGCGAGTCCATACATTTTCGATTGCACGCGCGCGGCGATGGGGCTGCTCCAGGGGCGGGCATGAGGGTAGGCAGGGACAACGGCTGCGGCCCAGTCGGGATACGAGGGCGTGGCATTATCCGCCGCGCGTGCTGTCCCGACATGCCCCATCACGAGTAGTGAAAGGACAAAAAGCGTGAGAGCGTAATTGCGTAACATGAAGTTCTCCTTATCAAAAATGATTCCACTATTTCTTCTTCGCGCTGCCAGTTCATTCATGGCTCGACCTTGTACAACGTGACCATTCCGGCATCCATGTGATCGTCAATGTGGCAGTGGAACATCCAGATACCAGGGTTATCGGGGACCATGTCCACAGTTTCCATCTGCGCCTGCATGAGAGGAACGACGTCGGTGCGTTTACCGTCATGCAAGACGACGTTGCCGTGCCAGTGTGGAGTGTGGACGCTGAACTGCTCCCCGAGTGCGACCAGATACCAGCGGACGCGTTCCCCTTTTTTCATGGTCATCAGGGGGCCGGTGCCGTAGATGTAGCCGTTGATCGCGAACTTGGCATTGGCCACGGTGAATCCCGATCCGACACCAGAGAAATTGCCTTCGTTATCGACGGGTGCGAATTCGAGTTTCTTCACACCCTTCGGATCGGTCGTAAACGTTTGAATGTTGTGGTCGAGATACCAACTCACGTTCTCGTCTAAGAGAAGGTACAAACACACAAACTCCCGATCGACATCTTTCGGCATTCCATCTTCAGTGGCCATACCGCGACGGGTGATAATCATGGCCCCCACGAGCCCACTCTCTACATCTTTCAACTCATTCGTGTGTGAGTGATAAAGCCATACGATCGAACTCGGATCGTTCGGCCCAGGCCCTGCCCGCTCGGGCACCTGCCAGGTGTAGACGTGCGTTTTTCCTGGCGGGACCGCGTCATCTTCCTTGTCTTTGCCCGACGTGCCGTCTTCGTAAGGGGCGCCCTCCGAATCTTTGTCGTAGAACACACCGTGAGGGTGCATGCTATAGGGGCGGCTTGCGTTGTTCTTGAAAAGAATGCGAATGGTGTCGCCCCCTTCGGCGCGAAGTATTGGTCCAAGGATGCCGGCGTGCTCCCACTCAGGAGAGCGGGCTTTGAGATGAGCGAAGGTTTCATCCGTGTACTCGCGGTAAATAGCCTTGCGGTATACGGTTCCGATGCGGTGTGGCCCTCGTTCGGTAAAAACCTTCGAGTATCCGTCGAACTGCATTCCCATCATCTTGTTCACGCCGCCGGGAGCGTAGTCCCAATCCACCTCATCGGCTGCGATGTAGTAAGTGCGCGTCTTCGCAGGAGACTGTCCGAAGGCAATGGATGACAACAGGACGAACACTGCCGCCAGCTTGAAACACCGAGTCATTTTCTCTCCTCTTTGTCCCTGCGAAATGAACCGCAAGTCACAGTCTTACGCCCGCCTGCTCCGCGGCGAATTTACCCACGATCGGCAGCCTGAAAAGCTTTTGCTGGTACGCCTGGTACATCAGGAAGAGCCAGATTCCAAAGCCAGCTAGGGTGAAAATCAACATCAATGGCAGAGCGATCAAGCCAAAAATCCCGGCGGTCAAAGGTGTAAGGACCGCCGAGAGAATCATCCAGACAATCCAAAACCCGATCCATGCGATATTGAAGAAGATGGACTGGAAGGCGTGAAAGCGAACGAAGGAGTTCGACTTATACGGGTCCAGCACAAGAAAAATGATTCCCGTGATGAAGCCGGCGAGGTAGGTGAGCGCTCCCACGAGATTCGTATCCATCGTTTTCGATCCCGCCTCCGCTGGGAGAGGTATAACCGCGACCTGAGCCGGACTCTCGATCGCAGTAACAGAGACATCTGATCTGAGTTCTGTCGGTGACCCACAGGACTGACAGAAGCGAGTCTCAGCGGCTAACGCGGTACCACAAGATTGGCAAGCGCTCATCTCTCCCTCCTCAGGACTGAATTTGGTGCGCAACGAACGGAACTTTGCTTGCGACTGGCGGAATTGGCAAACCAACTGAGAGCAAATTGTGCATTAACCGCTAATCCTTTCTCTTCTAACGATTTAGAGACTCTGATTAACTCGGTTTAGCCCCGTTTTCGTGCTAAACTCGACGCTCAAAACCTCACCTCGCGTATGAAGGCCTCTGCTACAGACAATTCTCCTGCTCCGGAAATAAGCTACAGTTTTGGACTTTACGTGCTTGACCCGGGCGATGGCACACTGACGCGCGAGTCGGTACGCGTGCGCGTGCAAGAACAGCCTTTCCAGCTATTGCTGCTACTGGTGGAACGCGCCGGACAGATTGTTTCGCGGGAAGAGATTCGAAATCGGCTCTGGCCACAGAATACTTTTGTCGAATTCGACAAAAGCTTGGGAGTGGCGGTACTCAAGGTTCGAGAAGCTCTTGGGGATGATGCTGGCAATCCCAGATTTATCGAGACGATTCCTCGGCGCGGCTACCGGTTCATCGCGCCCGTTAAGGTTGAGACCTCAAACCTTTCTGATTCCCCCGCTCCAACTCCTGCAGCGCCGACCGTCTCCACAACCCAACCCAATGTGTACGCGACAAAGCACTGGTTGATCATCGCTACGCTTGTAGTGTTTTTGGTTGGCACAGTGTTCTATTTCCTCCGCCTAAAGCGTGGATCTCCGCGTGCCACAGCCCAGGCCGCTACATCGATCGCTCGAATACACGTGCGTCGTTCGGTCGCAGTGCTCGGCTTTCGCAATTTGCCTGGCCGGGCAGAGGACAATTGGCTCTCTTCCGCTATTGCTGAAATGTTGAATACAGAACTCGCCGGTGGCGGCGAGCTCCGCATGGTCTCCGGCGAAGATGTTGCGCGTGCCAAAAGTGAATTACCGCTTCGTGACGAAGATTCGCTGGGCAAATCGACCTTGCAGCGTTTGCGAGCCAAACCGGGCGCGGATGTGGTCGTTGTCGGCTCATACATGATGATGCCAGATGACCCCGGGCATAGGATTCGACTTGACGTTCGCCTTCAAGACACCGCCGGCGGGGAAACGATCGCCGAGGAATCCGTTTCAGGTGACGAGAACGACCTCTTCAACCTGGTCTCGGATTTGGGCGGGAAACTGCGGCGAAGTCTCGGTGTGGCTGCACCGTCGGAAGAAATCGAAATTGCCACAAGGGCAGCTCTTCCGTCCAACGAAAAGGCCGCTCGACTCTACGCCGAAGGACGAGCCAAGATGTGGCAATTCGACTACGCCGCTGCCCGCGATCTGCTGAACAAAGCCATCGCAGCGGATCCGGACTATCCTCTCGCACATTCGGCCTTATCCGAAGTGTTTTGGCACACGGGCAACGATGCGAAATGTAGCGCAGAAGCGAACCGGGCGGTACAACTATCGAATCATCTTTCGCAGGAACAGCGCCTTTTGGTCCAAGGACAATATCAAAAGGCGATGCAACAGTGGCCCGAGGCGGTCGAGACGTATCGTGCTCTGTTTCGTCTCTTTCCGGACAGTCTGGATTACGGCATCCAGTTCGCTTCCGCACAGATGCACCTCAGCCCGACGGATTCTCTGCAGACCTTAGCAAGTTTGCGGCGTCTGCCAGCCCCTCTTGGCGACGATGCGCGAATTGACATGACAGAAGCTTCCGCCTGGATCAACCGAGATTTCACTAAAGCCCGCGCTGCTGCGATGCTCGCGATCAAAAAAGCGACCGCAGAAGGCTCGCCGGTCATTGTCGGTCGAACATACGGCATTCTTTGTCAGCAAGAACCCGCGATAGGCGCGTCCTCAGAAGCCATCGATATCTGCCGAAATGCACTTGAAGGATCAATTGCCGCAAAAGAACTGAACGGCGAAGCTATGATGCGTACCGACCTCGCGGCACTCTATTATTTAAGGGGTGATCTCACACAGTCGGCGCAAATGTTCCAGGAAGCAGTCAAGAAGTTCCGCCAAGTTGGCAATAGGGACGGCGTTGCGACCGCACTCAGCAACTTCGCTGATACCCGTCTTTCTCAGGGCGACCTGATGGAAGCGAAGAAACTTTTGGAGGAGTCTATTCCGGAGTATCAAGCTGTCGATGATAAGGAAGGCGTGGTCCTCAACCTTAACAACCTGGGAGATATCTGGAGACAAACTGGTGAACTCGACAAAGCGGAGGCGGCCTACCGGCAGGCCGAAGTAATTGCGCGAAAAATCGAAGACAAGGACGCAACTGCCTATGTGCTAAGCGGGATGGGGGATGTAGCGTTGGATCGGGGTGACCTCGTCTTGTCGCGGAAGCGATACGAAGAATCTCTTGATCTCAGAAATCAAGCCGGAGAAAAACAGACCGCAACTGAAAGCCGTGTGTCTTTGGCAAAACTTGCCGTTGAGGAAGGCCACGCTACAGACGCTGAAACGTCAGCGCGCGCATGTAAACAACAGTTTCAGCAGGATCAACAACGAGACGACGAACTGAGTGCCAGCATAGCATTGATTGATGCGTTACTCGCGGAAGGTAAACAAAACGAAGCGCAAAAGGAAATGGAAGCAGCTCAAGCGCTGGGAAATGCGACCCAGAATCGTTTTCTTCGTTTACAGTTCGAATTAGCCTCAGGCCGAGTGTTACTGGCGTCCGATCATCCGGACGCGTCACGCCCACTATTTCAGCGAGTAGCGGGGGATGCACACCGCTATGGATTCGTGGGTCTCCAATTTGCGGACGACCTTGCGCTAGCAGAATTTGCGAACAAAGCAAAGCACAGTTCGCAAGCTCAAATGGAGTTTCGTGCATTGCAGAAGTCAGCCAGTTCCAAGGGGTTTGGACTGATTGCACGCAAAGCATCCCAAGGAGGGTCAATTCTCCTCAAGCCAAATGGCTCCACGTAATTTTCGCAGTTGTGCGCGGGTATCGATAAGGGTTCGATAAGACTTCCAAAGCGTTCTTTTTAGCTCTACCGGTTCTTATGGCTTACGTGATTGCTGAACCCTGTATTGGAACGAAAGACACGGCCTGTGTGGATGCATGCCCGGTCGACTGCATTCATCCCCGGAAGAATGAGGACGATTTTGCCGCGGAAACGCAGCTGTACATCGATCCTGTCGAGTGTATCGATTGTGGAGCCTGTGTGCCGGTGTGTCCTGTCTCAGCCATTTTCGCGCTGGATGACTTGCCGGAGAAGTGGAAGCAGTACACCGAAATCAATGCGAAGCATTACAACCGCTGACGAGGTCGCCGGCGATAGGAAGGGAGCACTCCAATGACGACGAGAAGGCCCACGGAAGAGTTGGAACAGGAACACCGCGTCATTCAGCAGGTCGTCGGAGCGATGGCCGTGCTCATCGAAAAGCTGGAATCGGGCAAGGAAGTCGATCCCTCTGTGTTCACCGACTTGTCGGAATTCCTGCAAACCTTTGGCGACAAGTGCCACCATGCGAAGGAAGAGGAGTACCTGTTCAAACTTCTTGAGAAGAAGGGCGTACCGGTAAGCGGATGTCCTCTGGCAGTGCTTCTTCACGAGCATGAGAAGGGGCGAAGCCTGATGGCCGATCTGAAGCTCACGTCTGCGACCTATGTTCGCACTCCGAACGCAGGGAAAGAGGCTCTGATTGGAACGCTCCGGAGGCTCATTGAGCTTTACCCGGCGCACATCTGGAAAGAGGATTATCTCCTGTTTCCCATGGCCGAGAAGCTGCTGAGCGAAAGCGAACAGAAGGAACTGTCAGCGCAGTTTGCCGAACACGAGGCTGGGATCGGAGTGGACGTTCACCATGGGTTCGAACAGTTGGCTGGGCGAATCCTGGAGATGATCTGCGGGGAAGCCGCCACCTGCCACGCAGCGTGAGGGGGAGCCTTTAGCGATGCCTACCGTGAATCTGAAAATCGACGTCTCCGGGAGCATAGGAGATGAAGCCTGGCGGAACCTCCGCCATTTCGAACTGGCAGAGAGTGCGTCTTTTGATTTTCGTCGGGCAAGTAGCGAGAGCTGCAAGCATCCGGTGGACGCGCCACATCTGAAAGGTGAATGCATCGGTGCCGCGATCCATCTAGAGACAATGTTCTTGGCGCAGTATGCGGTTGCGCACTACCTGGAACAGGATTGTGTGCTGGATGCGGATGTAGAGGCGGACTGAATCCGACGCCTCATCGGAAGCTTCGGCGAGTTCTTGTTGGTTTTCGCCGACCGTCGGGGCGGCAGTTGGAACCGCAGCCGTCCTCCCATGACGCTTGCGATGCAACCGTTCATTCAATCCTGCACAGACAGTAAAGAAACTGCTGAACGGTGCCAAAGGGTGTCTGATGCAATTCTTTACAGCTATCCACTAGGCGAAAACGCACGCCAAACTCTTGGTGCAACGAGTCCGCATCGTACCGAACCACTTCCAGACCGCTGCACTTGGTCGGCCCTTCCGACCCAAAAGTGCTGACGATAACATTGCCGCCGGGTTTCATCGCCCGCGTCACTTGGCGCACATACGCGAGACGGTCGCTCGGCGAGGTAAGGAAATGAAACACGGCGCGGTCGTGCCACACATCGTAGGCAGAAGGTTCCAGGTCGATTGTCGTGATGTCAGCAACAAGCCAATGGACACGTTCCGATGCTTTCCCAAGACGTTTCTTGTTCGCGTCGATGGCGGTTTGCGAAATATCGAGGACAGTGATGTTCTCGTATCCGCGGGCAAGAAGATCATCGACCAGTGTGGACTCACCACCGCCGACGTCAATGATCGAAGCAGAAATGCTAGCGGACGCCTTCTCTATCAGAGCAAGCGAAGTCTCAAGGTGTGGACGATACCAGCTGACTGCGTTCGGGTCCTTCTCTGTGTAGATCTTTTCCCAATGTGTTTGTGAGCCCATAATCTATCAGTGCTCCTGTATTGATAGACTTTTCCTTAATGATAGGCCCGTGAAAGAGACGTCAGCAGCGAAAGTTTCCTGGCCGATATCTGGGCCAGCAATCACGCGGACGTAGGGAGAGTGGGCGAAACGGTACGCATGGAGCAGGTTATGCCTTTCTACAAGGACCATGTCTATCCTTATCTCGTAAGCGCGCTGGGAAATCCGAAACCTATCGAAGACATTCGGCGGCGCATCGTTCCGTTGGCGCAAGGGATTGTCCTTGAGATCGGCGTGGGTCCCGGCGTGAATTTCGTTCATTACGATCCCGCAAAGGTCAACAAGGTCTATGCCCTCGAACCCAATCCAGGGATGCTGCGGCGCGCCGAAGAGCAACGACGTAGAGCGCAACTAGATATTGAGTTTCTCGATCTGCCCGGAGAACGCATTCCGCTGGCAGACGCTAGCGTCGATACTGTCGTGAGCACCTTTACGCTATGCACGATTCCTGGCGTCGCGGAAGCAATTGAGGGTCTACGGCGAGTTCTTAAACCAGGCGGCAAGCTCATCTTCTTTGAGCATGGCCTGTCGCCGGACCCTCCAGTGCGTCGCTGGCAAAAGCGATCGGAACCGCTTTTTCGCTGGGCTTTCGAAGGGTGCCACGTGACCCGCGATATTCCGTCTCTGATCGGCAAGGGTTACTTCAACATCGAACAGGTCGACGCAGGATACCTCTCTCCTTTTCCGAAGTCGGGGTCGTATTGTTGGTGGGGAGTGGCGGTTCCGGAGCTGTCAAAGTAAGACACGTTGTTTCTGGGTCCGATATGGGGTCCAATGAGCAGGATCAAAGAATTCCTTAGAGGATCAAGAACGGGCTGTCAGTACCGTTGAAATCCAATAAGTTGCACGTCGTTGTTGCCCTGTCACGACACCGCCAGATGGCATGGCAAGGAGCGAGACGGTATCGGAGGGAACGGCAGGGAATTAGACAATCCTTAATATGCGGGGGCGTAGTTCAGCTGGTTAGAACGCCTGCCTGTCACGCAGGAGGCCGCGGGTTCGAGTCCCGTCGCTCCCGCCAATTCTTCGACCGTAGCCGTACTTAGTGTCAAAACTTCCCCACTAGGATTCCGTCGGCTCTGGTGACCCATCGAGAGAGCTGATCATGCGCTGTCGCTGCGAGTGATCGAGTCGGGCAGAAACAACTCTTCCCCGAACGGTTGCCGCTCCCAGTTTTGTTACTCGCTGCTGGGGTGTGGAGTTTGCGATGTGCTCTTCGGCAGCTCCGGGGGCTTGATGTAGCTCATCGGTACCTGTCCCGTCAGCGAATCCATCCAGATTTCAATCGACTTCACCTGGGCGTCAGTGAGTGTGACTCCACGCTGGTGAACCGCCATGTTGCGGATTGCCTGATCCAGAGTCGCGACCGAGCCGTCATGAAAGTAGGGTCCTGTCTTCCTGATGTTCCGCAACGAGGGGACCTTGAAGACCATCTTGTCGTTCTCATCCTTGGTCACCTGGTAGAGTCCCTGATCGGTTTGGTCGAGCCACGGTTTCACAACGCCGAGCTTCTGGTACGACGCTCCACCCACATACGGACCGTAGTGGCACCATTGGCAGCCGGTTGCGGCAAATGTGTTGAAGCCCGATTTTTCGGCGTCCGTTAGGGCCGACTGGTCGCCTTCGATGAAGGCATCCCAACGCGACGGAGTCACCAGTTCGCGCTCGAACGCTCCAATCGCCAACGCCATGTTGTTGTAGGTAATCGGATCCTTGTCTTTGGGAAAGGCTGTCTGGAAAAGCGCAACGTAGTCCGGCATGGACTTGATCGCTTGCACGGCCGCGGCGTTGGAAGGCATCGCCATCTCAACTGGGTTGGTGATTGGGCCTTTCGCCTGCTCCTCGACGGTGGGAGCCCGGCCATCCCAGAACTGCACAAAGTGCCCCGCAGCGTTGTACACGGTAGGCGCGTTGCGGTTCCCCTTCTGGTTCTTGTGACCGGTCGACACGGGCTTGGATTCCGCGCCATAGGCGTCGAGCGGATGGCAGGTATTGCAGGAGATCTTCTGGCTGGCCGACAGGCGAGGATCGTAGTACAGGATTCTCCCCAGCGTCACTTTCGCGTCCGTCAAAGGATTGTCGGGCGAGCTCATCACCGCGGGAAGCGGTGCAAAGAGCTTTAATGCCTCGGCGTTCACCTGCACCTTGCCGGATGCCGACAGAAGGTAGGTGACGGGGATGAGGACGAGCGTGAGCAGCAAAACGAACCATCTAACTTGGCGAGAGTTTATGCCTGACATAAGAGCCCCCTCGAGGGATGCCCAACTGCTGGTGGGTAGAAACCGGGTACTTTACTCATATTTATAGGGAGCAGCAGAATCCTCAAGTACATCAGTCACGTTGGCCTGTGAACACGGTCACACCAACCGGAAGGGATCCAGATGCCGTCCGCCGTTTTATCTTGGCGACTGTTCCCGAGTAACGGCATTTTCAGGAAGTTCTGAGAACTGACGGGCCGACAGGAATAGCCGTAATCGCAGGGAATTGATTTGCCAACGCTTTTTGCGGTGGAGGCACCAGCAGCGTAGCTCGCAGAAAGGTTTACACCAAAGCTGAAGATTTCTGATTACGCTGGGAGGTCGGGAGCCACACCAGTTGAGGAGCGACTCAAATGTGGACAGTAAGGACAGGGCATGGGCCCAGCTGTATTACCCGGTAGGTGGTTGAGCCAAACACAGCTAGATCTAGGGAGCCACGGCCGCGTACCCCCATAGTTACGATGTCGGGGTGTGCTTCTTTCGCAAATTGAATAATCTGCTCATATGGTTTTCCCACCCGTACAGCCAATCTGGTGTTGACTGTCTTTCGAACTTCCGCCGGAATCAGTTGTTCAAGTTGCTGCGTCGCTGCAGCCCTGGCCTGATCTGTCTTCGCTGGCTTTTCCTCCAACACGTGCAATAGGGTCAGTTCTGCGTCGTATTCCGTTGTCGCGGAAATCGCGTAGTTCAATGCTCGCTCGGAATTCTCGGAGAAATCCGTGCAGAGGAGAATGCGGCGCAAGCGATGCTCCTGGCTCACCTCATTACTAGCGGCCGACAAATCATCCTGTGGTTTATTCACGACCAAGACTGGGCAAGGAGCGTTGCGCATCACGCGTTCGGCCACCGATCCCAACATCAGTCGGTCATACCCCCGCCGCCCGTGCGTCCCCATGACGATCGCATCGGCTCTCAGCCTCGCTGCAAATGACAGGATGGTATCTGCGGCGTTTCCTTGTTCCACAACGAGCTCTGGCGGAGGTCCGCCGTCACGCGTGTTGCTTTTTACTAATTCCTGTAGCTCCTGCTCACTCTTTTGGCATAGCGCTCGGCAAGTCTCATCGTATGCTGTCCCGGCGGGCACAAAACTGAGGGAAGGATAGCGCCAGAGTTCGACGATATGCAGCGCCACTAGTACTACGACCACATAGATAGTAATACATGTAGATACTTGTTAGAAGTCATGTCCGAGTTTATAGCTGGGACATGAAGGAGCGATCTTGGGTTCGGTTGTCTAAGCGGGAACAGCAGGAGTTGCGGCGCTTGATGCAGAGTGGTTTACAGCCCGTGCGGACGGTGCTGCGCGCTTTGGCCCTGCGGCAATTGGCCGATGGGCAGCCCATCCGGCAGGTGGCGAAGAACGTAGGGTTGACCCCGAAGACGGTATGGCTGACCAGCCAACGCTATCGCCAAGGCGGCCTGGAGCGGGCCTTGTACGAGCGGCCACGGCCGGGGAAAGCAGCCTTGCTGGATGCGCAGCATCGGCAACGCATCGTGGCGCTGGCGTGTGGCCCTCCGCCGGAAGGCCGCTCGCGCTGGACGGTGCGTCTGCTGACCGAAGAAGTGGTAAAACGCAAACTGGTGCCGCGGGTGGGACGGGAAACGATTCGGGTCTTGCTGGAAAGCCACGACCTGAAGCCGTGGCGGGAAAAAAATGTGGTGCGTGGCGGAACTGGATGAGGAGTACATCCGGCGGATGGAGGACATCTTGGCCGTGTACGAAAGGCCTCTGAGTGAGCGGGAACCGGTGGTTTGTGTGGATGAGAAGCCGGTGGTGCTCCACCAAGAGGTTCGTCCTCCCTTGGCCATGAGGCCGGGACGAGTGGCGCGGCGCGATGGCGAATACCAACGTTGCGGCACCGCCAACGTGTTCTGCGGAGTCGAACCGAAAGCGGGACAGTACTTCCCCAAGGTAACGGCCCACCGCTCTGCGCCCGAGTTTGCCGACTACCTGCTGGCGGTTGCGATCCGCTACCCGGAGGCGGACACCATCCATTTGGTGCTGGACAATCTGAGTTCGCATACGCGCAAGGCGGTGGTGGAACACTTCGGCGAGAAGGCAGGAAGCTGGCTGTGGGATCGGTTTACGGTGCACTACACTCCGAAGCACGGCAGTTGGCTGAACCAAGCCGAGATCGCGATCAGTCAGTTTTCGCGGCAATGCCTCGGCCAGCGCCGGATCGGAGATCGGGCTTCTCTGCGAAGGCAAACTCTCGCTTGGAGTCGCCGTATGAATCGCCATCACCATCCGATCCAATGGAAATTTACTCGCAAGAAGGCTCGGACCACTTTTGACTACACAATCACGCGGTCACGGTACTAGTTTGGCTCGGTAGTGCTGTGCTACGGATAGCGCATAGCGATACGCGCGCACCGAAAACTCCGAGAAGTCAACAGGACAAAGAATGAGTTTGATTTCTAGCATTTTCCTCCTAAGTCACGCGGGGTGATCCAACGCTGATCGGATGCAAGGGACATGACCAACCTAGATCATCTTCTACTCGCATATAGCTCGCTTTCATCCCGAGTTCCATGCCGGTCGCGAGGATCTATAACGTCTTCTCGTTGATATCGGTTCCTGTCTTTTTACCCGTTCTGTGAAGCCTATAGCCTCGATAGAGCAGTGCCAAGGAGATCCAGGCGAGT
Source organism: Terriglobia bacterium (assembly GCA_020073385.1). Taxonomy (GTDB): domain Bacteria; phylum Acidobacteriota; class Terriglobia; order Terriglobales; family Acidobacteriaceae; genus Sulfotelmatobacter. Next base: position 61,958 of record JAIQFH010000040.1, read on the forward strand.
AAGACGACCAGAGTGTACACGGGCGCAGCGGGAAACAACGCAAAGAGAACGGACAACCCAGCGAGCAGCGCGCCACTCATAAGAAGAATGCGCGCTTCTACTGGCTCCAGGACGCGCCTATTCGTAAACGCTGCACCGACTGCGTTTCCAATGCGAAGTGCTCCCGCTGCTACGCGGCCGATACTTCCACCGCCGCTAGTCGTAACGGGGACGGGATGGCGCGGCTCGCCGGGAGCTCGGACTCTCCGCTTGAGGTCGAGCACGATCTCCGTGGAGTTCATCAGATCCTGAAGGTACATTTCCTCCATCTGGCGTGCAAAGCCTTCGTCTTCGATTACCGCGTCCAGTTCGCAGTTTCCGAGCCAGCTTGCGATGTTAAGGTTGGTCGAACCGACGCGAGCCCACCGGCTGTCAGCCACCGCCGTCTTGGCGTGGACCATCGTGCCGTTCCACTCGAACACTCGAACTCCGGCCTCCAGCAGGGGACGATACCCAGCCCGTGACACCAGTCGGATAAGGGGAATGTCGGTAGCGTTTGGCACGAGCAGGCGCACATCAACCCCGTCACGCGCTGCGGCCGTCAGCGCCCGCACGTATGGCGTCGTACCGGCATAGTATGCATCCGTGAGCCAGATTCTCTCCCTCGCAAGGGCCGCGATAAGTTGGTCCAGTCGAAACAAGGCAGCGGTGGCGGGAACCGTGGCAACAATGCGAACCTTTACATCTCCGACTGGATCAGGTGCTCGGATGACTTCTTCGTCGGGAACAGGTGAACCCATCATCGCCCAGGTTTCGGCGAACGCACGTTCAATGTCAGCCACCGCCGGTCCGCGCACCTCCACTCCCGTGTCACGCCAAGGCTGGATGTTCTTTTCTGGTTGACCAACCCACATGCGACCAACACACAAGCCCGTGATGAAGGCTACGTCGCCGTCCACGGCCAGCATCTTTCGATGGTCTCGCGAAAGCCAGCCGAGGGGAGAATCAAGTCGGGGCGGGTTAAAGCAGCGCACCTCAATGCCGGCTGAGCGCAAAGTATCCCAAAACCGACGAGACGTTTTAGCCAGCGCGCCCATCCAGTCGTAGATGAGGCGCACTTGAACTCCCTCCCGCGCCTTCGCAATCAGAGCGTCTGCGAAGGTCTCTCCAGTTTGATCTTCGTGGAGGATGTAACATTCGAAATGAACGCGACGTTTGGCTTCGCGAATGGCTTTCAACCAAGCGGGATAATTTTCACCGGCATCCTTCAGCAGCCTCACGCAGTTGCCGGCAATCAGAGGCGCTCCAGCCGCCCGTGAGAACGCGTGATCCGCGAGTGAGCGCGAATCCAGCATAAAGCGTTTTTCAGCATCTTCAATATTCGTGAATGCGCTCATCACACGCTCTGATCGACCGCGTGGGTTTGCCATGTATAAGATACATCAGCTCTTATTGAGCAAGCACTTGGCCACCAACACCCGGAGTCGAGGGACATTGACGCGCATCTAAATAGAGGAACGAAGCACAGCAATCCGAAAATGTTGAACAGGGTCAGGGTAGCAACCTACAACATTCACAAATCTCGCGGACTGGATTGGCGAGTACGACCCAACAGGATCGTTGAAGTACTCCGCGAAATCGATGCCGATATAGTGGCCTTGCAGGAAGTAGTGAGCGCCCCAAATACCCGAGTGGCAGACCAGGCGCAATTCATCGCAACGGAGCTTCGCTACCACTCCTGTTTCGGTGAGAACCGCCGCGTCAACGGATTGCCGTACGGTAATCTTCTGCTGAGTCGGTTCCACATGCGGGCAAGTTGCAATCACGACATAAGCACCGATGGCCGCGAGCGACGTGGATGCTTAAGAGTCGATATTGCAGTCGGCGAGACGACGCTGCACGTCTTCAATGTGCATCTGGGAACGAGCTTTTTTGAACGCCGTAAGCAGGGGCAAATGCTGGTCAGCAGAGAGATCTTGCAACGCTACGATCTGGAGGGACCTCGCATTATCCTGGGTGACTTCAACGAGTGGCCCCGCGGCCTGACGTCGCGGTTGCTCGCATGCCATCTCGAAAGCGCCAACCTGCGACGGCACTTACGGCAGTCACGAACGTATCCAGGAGTGCTTCCTTTTCTTCACTTGGATCACATGTATTTCGATCGAACTTTAGAATTGGAGCGGTTGATCCTTCACAGGAGTCGTACTGCGCTGGTGGCTTCCGACCACCTTCCACTGGTCGCTGACTTTCGAACGAGTAATCCCAGCGCCGGGGCCTGAGGCGTATATTTGTCGCGTCAAGTGGACGCTGAACTCGCTTGGACCCAACTATTTCTCGCGTAATAGTTTAGAAAGGGCCCTGATTCTGCAAATGCCGTTGTGGAAGTCTCTCCACCCATGTTCCCACGACAAAAAGCGTATCTGTAATCATCGTCACTGTGCTGGTTGCTACGAAGCGTATTCTACGAGTGCATAGCGGCAAGCGTCTTACCGCGATCTGGGGGACAGGATGGGAGAGAACTCCGTCTTCTATCGTGATCTTGCATACATCTTCATTGCCGCGCTCCTAGGTGGGTTGCTGGCGCGAAAGCTGCGGCAACCACTGATCCTCGGCTACATCGTTGGCGGCATCCTCGTTGGTCCATTCACGCCAGGTCCATCGGTTCAGGATTTCCGAACACTTGAACTGCTGGCAGAGATCGGCGTCATTCTCCTCATGTACTCCATCGGACTGGAGTTCTCGTTTGGCGAACTGTTGCGTGTCCGCTGGGTGGCGGCTGTTGGCACTCCCATCGCAATGTTGTTGTCGATTGGTTCTGGCGTTCTGGCCGGCAAATTGTTCGGGTGGCCTCCGCAGCAGGGTATCGCGGTTGGCGCCATTGTGTCGGTAGCCAGCACGATGGTGCTCTCCCGGTTTCTCGTTGAAAGTGGTGAACTTCGCACCTTGCACGGCAGGATCATGATCGGCATGGTGCTAGTCGAAGACTTGATGGTAGTTGTATTGACCATTGTGCTGCCGACAATTGGGCCAAGGTCGGTGGCCAATCTCTCCGACATAGGTATTGCACTAGCAAAGGCGGTCCTGGTTCTGGTTCCAGCATCTTTCCTGGCGGTCAAACTTGTACCGCGGCTCATGGCTCGTGTGGCCCGGACTCGCAGCCAGGAACTCTACCTGGTTGTTGCACTTGCATTGGGGTTCGCAACCGCCACCATCAGCCAAGCGGTGGGGCTCTCGCTGGCGGCTGGCGCTTTCCTTGCTGGCCTGATTGTGAGTAGTTCAGAGTACGCCCACGAAACGCTCGCGCATCTGTTACCGCTACGCGACATGTTCGCTGCTCTGTTTTTCGTCACGGTTGGCACTCTTATTCGGCCCTCCGCATTGATCCACAATATGGGGCTCGTGGCCGTCATCGTATTTTTAGTGGTGGCCGGCAAGTTCGCTATCAGAGCGGGAATTGTCGCTCTCTTTGGTTATCCCTTCTGGACGGCGTTACTAGTCGGAGTCGGTCTCACGCAGATCGGCGAGTTTTCATTCGTCCTAGTACGAATCGCTCGTTCCGCAGGATTGGCCGGTGAGGATGTATACAACGCGACCCTGGCAGCCTCCCTGATCAGTATTCTCCTCAACGCGGCTCTTATGCGTTCTGCCCCTGCTTGGATCAGAAGAGGAGAGGCGCAGCGGGCGTTTGAAGAGGCGGACCAAGCTGCAGTCGCAATTCAAAGCCAAGTCGTGATCTGCGGTTTTGGACGGATCGGCAGTCTTCTTGGAACGGCATTAGAAACCTTCGGAGTCCCCTACGTCGTTGTGGAGCTCAATCCCGAGGTCATCAAGGCCTTGCGTTTGCGCGGTGTACCCTGCATCTTCGGCGATGCCAGTCATCTCAGCATTCTCGAACGTACGCATGTGGATCGAGCGAATCTCGTAGTGGTCACAGTTCCGGACAAAGGTCCTGCAACGGCCGTCGTTAGAAATGTGCGCGGGCTTAATCCTGCGGTTCCGATTATCGCGCGTGCGCATCAGATGCCGGATCGCGAAGAACTCCTGACATGCGGAGCCACCCAAGTTATTCAGCCGGAGATCGAGGCCTCGGCGACACTGGTGTCGAATGCCCTGCAATATCTGAATCTGCCGGGAGCGAATGCGCGGGCGTATGTTGAGGTACTCCGAGCCGGTCTTGAGAAGTACCCTAGATCCTCGCTGACGCCCGTGAATTTTCCCGCCCTGCAAGATGTCATGGTTGGCGATTTTCTTGGCGACGGTGAAACGCTCGGTGAGGCACATGTCCGTGAAAGGTTCGGCGTGACTGTCGTTGATGTAGTCACACCGTCAGGCGAGGTGGTTGTCAACCCACCGGCCACGACCAGCCTCCGGTCCGGAGATAAGCTCCGTGTTTTTGGTCTGCCCAAGCAGATTGCGGAGTTTGCAGCCTATGTGGGAGGAGTGGAAGATCGAACCCCGCGACAAGGTTGACCCAGCGGTGCGACACACAAGGATGGCATGCCCGCAATCTCCCATGTTCCCGGATCGCAGTGGAGTTTGTACCTATTTCCGATGGCTCCTCACTCGTCAACCGCGCCTGCTACGTGCGGATATTCGTCAACTGAATAGTTCATGTCGCGCGGTCTCACAGATCGCCACCACGGCAGGATGTTTCAGCTTGCGCTCCACAGAGATCGCATAGAAGCGATTCCGCACGGCGTCAGCACGTCCCACCACACGAAGCTTACGTTCTTTGCGAAAGAGTCTTTCGAGGACCGAAGGAACCGCGAAAATGCCTGCCCCGGTTTCCCCGAAACGTCGCAACAGGGCGAAGTCTTCGAACTGCCCGACCACAAAAGGCCGGATCTGCTGCGCGTCAAACCATTGATCCAGCGCACGCCGAACGTTCGTGTTGTCTGCTGGAAGCAACAAGGGAGCGCCGTGGAGCACCTTTGGAAATCTCCTCGAATATTTCCTGAACAATTCAGGAGTTGCGAAAAACGTCATACCACATTCGCCAAGCAGATGGTTGTAGGCGCGGACCTTCGCGGGAGGACCAATCGGGGTGTCGGACAACACCACATCGAGTTCTTGTATCGCCAACTCCGCGAGAAGGTGCTCCTGGTTGTCCTCGCGGCATGTAATCTGCACTTGCTCTCTTAACTGCAGCGCGGGTTCGATCAGAGCATGCGAAATTTCTTTGGGCAATACGTCAGCGATTCCGATGACTACTTGTAATGGATGCCCGGTTGGTCGGCCCTTGACGGTATCGAGCATTTCTCGACCGAGGGCAAATATATCCTCGGCATACCGATACACGACTTGCCCAACCTCGGTTGGTTGCACGCCACGGGCAGACCGCGTCAACAGCTTCTCTCCGAGGCTTGTCTCAAGGCTCCGAAGTTGCGCGCTGATCGTCGGGGGTGCAAGCCGTAGCTGCTCACTCGCGCGCCCGATGCTGCCGGCGCGCACGACGGTCCAAAAGTACAGCAGATGATGATAGTTAATCCATTCCATGGCTCTCTGAGCACCAGGGTTGCATTTTTCAGCATTAGACCAAACCGAACGCTCACTGCTCAGATTATCTACTTTTTCGACGGCCCGCGTGGATTAAGAATGTTGCCTGGCAAGGCGGAATAGGCCAATGCCAACCCCCAAGTGAAAAGGAGATTAAGACTATGAAAGCGGATTCCCGTATCAAGCGAGCTGCTATTCCCAAACCTGCAAGCGGCGAAGAGGAAATTCGCCAGCGGGCCTATGAGCTTTTCGAGGCACGTGGCGGAGAAGAAGGCCACGAGCTTGAAGATTGGCTCCGCGCAGAAGAAGAGATTAAGGGCAGCAAGAGCAACGCGCTAGCCGCGTAACGGAATAGATTGGCGGAGGGAGCCATGGAAGTCGAAGTCCGAATACAAGGCACGGATTCGGCGGAGGCAATCCGAAGATACGCCACTCGCCGGATACATTTTGCGCTAGGGCGATTTGCCCCCCGCGTAGGACGCACTGTGGTCCGAATTTCGGACATTAACGGGGTGCGGGGCGGTGTAGATCAATGCTGCCAGATTAGAGCGGAACTTCTGCCCAAAGGGAAAGTGGTGGTGGACCAGGTCGACGCTGACCTGTTTAGCGCCATTGACCGGGCCAGCGAACGTATTGGACACGCTTTCAGGCGAGAGGTCCAGCGGGTTCGCGATGCACGAACTCATCGCGAATCTGTGAGAACGCCCGCCTAAGAATACAAGCGTAACGCTTCTCTTGGTGTTTTCATGCGGACATGATGAGGTTCTCGGCGCACGAAAGCGCGGAGGTTGCCATGGATGCGAATTACATGCTGCCTTGCGGAATCGTCTGGAGCAAAACCGCCGATCCAGACGCGGGATGGGAATTGGTCGAAGCTCTCAGTTCTCCTGATCCGGAACTGCGTCAGTTCGCGTGGGAAATGCTCCTCCACCGCCGCGATAACGCAATGGCAATCCTTGAGGGCGCTGTTGGCACCGGCGTTCTCACTCCAGAAGTGGCGGGCCCCTGCATCGTGGAACTGCTTCGAGCTGGCCGGACTGGTTCTTCCGACTTCCTGGTGGCGGGCGACGCGTGAAAGATGTCGAGGTGAACTGTGGTAGCAAACTGTGCAAACCCGGAGTGTGGCACTCCATTCCGCTATTTCCGTGACGGAAGACTGTTCAGCTTCGACCTGAACCACCATTTCGGGCCGGCTACGGTCGGACCAGACGTGACGGTTCACCGCCGAGTCGAAAACTTCTGGCTATGTGGCTCTTGTGCGTCAAGGATGACACTCATCACGGAACTTGGTGTTGGCGTGAGGACGCGATCGTTGTCCAGTACCGAGGCATCACGGAGTGTATCCAGCGAAAGGTTCTTAGTTCGCCAGGCGGCAGCCTGAGAACGACCAACGGAAGGAGATGTCGCTATGGACCCGGCAAACGCATTGGTGTTGCTCCTTTGTGCCGGCGGTGTTGCGCTTCTTGTATGGTTCGAAATTAATTCTCGTCGAAACGAAGCGAGCAGGAAGCAAGCTTCGAGTGCTGCTCAACCTGACGCGGCCGGCGTGAAAAAACAAGACCCGAACACGGCTCAATCCAAGATTGACAAGACGAAGGCTGCATAGCCATCAACAACCGGGGACCGGAAAGGAGTTCGTCATGGTAAACGATTCAGCGATCGTCCCGAATGATGACATGGGCAGGCTCGTTCATTTGGTTCGTACTTTGAGGCACTCTTCGTTCCGAGATCAACAGCAACTCGAATCTCTAGAGGAGGTTCTCGAGAACGCCAAAGCCACGGCCCCGGAGCGTGTCCCGATTGATGTGATCACGATGAACTCGCATTTCCGTGTTCTGGATCTAGAGACTGACAAAAGCGTACGGTATATGCTGGTGTTTCCGGAGAACGCGAACGCCTCCGAAGGTCGAATCTCCATTCTAGCGCCGGTGGGGACTGCGGTTCTCGGACGCAGACGAGGAGATGTCGTGGAGGCGAAGGTTCCTGAAGGCAGCAGACGATTGAAAATTGAGCATGTGTTGCACAGCCGGGCAAGCAGGACAAAGCGCATTCGCCCAGGTCAACGTATCAGGTCGACAAACGACTCGAGTCTCGGGCTTCAACCAGCCCGCGTGGCGGCGTAAGGCACCTTCCTCGCTCGCAGTGCCAACCGCGTTCTGCCAACGCATATCAGAACCACGAATGCCAATTCCTGTGATCCCTCACAATATTCGGGATACCCTACAGTGATGTGAGCGTCTATGCTTCCGGACATTGATCCGAGTGCTGTTGGTGGCCTTTCAGACCAGGAGGCTGCCGCTCGACTGCGCGCCGACGGTCCGAATGAGCTTCCCTCCGCGAAACCCCGTAGCTTCCTTGTCCTTGCGTGGGAAGTGGTCCGCGAACCTATGTTGCTCCTCCTGATAGGAGCGGGCGCAATTTATCTCGTCCTAGGTGAGCTAAGGGACTCCGCCGTTTTGTTGGTCTCCATCCTTGCGGTCCTCGGGATCAGTCTGTACCAGCAACGTAAAACGGAACGTGCACTCGAAGCTCTGTCCCGCCTCAGCTGGAAATGGAGAAAAGCGTTCATCCGTTAAGATAGCGGAGCGAACGTATGAGAAAAGAGCGCAAGCACTACACTGCTGAGGAGAAGGTGGCCATTCTGCGGCGCCATCTTTTAGACAAAGTCCCGGTTTCCGATCTGTGTGAAGAACTGAGCCTGCAGCCGACGGTGTTCTACCGCTGGCAAAAAGAGTTCTTCGAGAACGGCGCGGCCGCCTTCCAAACGACAGAACATCCCCGCCGCCAGGCGGAGGAGAAACAGAAACGGATTGAGTTCTTGGAGAAGAAGGTGCAGACCAAGGACGAGGTCCTGGCCGAGCTGATGGCGGAGCACATTGCGCTAAAAAAAAGCCTTGGGGAACTCTGACCGCGACCTGGGTGCCGCACGATGTGCGGGATCAGGTGGTGGATTTCGTCCGGCGCTGGTCGGAGAAGGCAGAGATCAGCGTCGGCCACTTCATTGCGTGGCTGGGCGTTACCGTTAGCAAGTTCTACGACTGGCGGCAGCGCTATGGGCGAGTGAATGAGCACAACGGTTGGGTGCCTCGAGATTTCTGGTTGGAGACGTGGGAGAAAGAAGCCATCATCCGCTTCCATGTTAACAATCCGTTGGAAGGCTATCGGCGACTTACGTTCATGATGTTAGATCAGGATGTGGTGGCAGTGAGCCCGGCGAGCGTATGGCGAGTGCTGAAACAAGCGGGACTGCTGTCGCGCTGGAAAGCGAAGCCATCGCGCAAGGGTACCGGCTTCGAACAGCCGCTGCAGCCGCACCAACACTGGCATGTCGATGTTTCCTATATCAACCTGTCGGGCACGTTCTATTACTTGTGCAGCGTGCTGGATGGATGCAGTCGTTTTCTGGTGCATTGGGATCTGCGGGAGTCGATGAAGGAAGCGGACATCGAGAGGATTCTGGAACGAGCCAAGGAGAAGTACCCGGACGCCAAGCCACGGATCATCTCCGATAACGGACCGCAGTTCATCGCACGCGACTTCAAGGAGTTCATTCGCATCTCCGGGATGACGCATGTACGTACCTCGCCGTTTTACCCGCAGTCGAACGGGAAGATCGAACGCTGGCATAGGTCGCTCAAGCGCGAGTGCATCCGGCCCCTGACCCCGTTGACGCTGGACGATGCGCGCCGCTTGATTCAAATCTACGTGGATCACTACAACACGGTGCGACTGCACAGCGCCATCGGCTATGTGAGGCCGCAGGATCGGCTCGCCGGACGACAGGCCGAGATCCACGCGGCTCGCGATCGCAAGTTAGAAGAAGCTCGTAGCCAACGGCAACTTCGCCGGCAGCAGACGACGTCTTCGAGGTTTGCGCGGTGCTGCAATACCGCTAAAATGACTTCGCCAAGTGAAACGGAAGCGGGCTCTGCGGGGACGCAACCATGCTGAGGCTGTGACCTGTTAAGCTACTGAAACGATTGTCTGACAAGAAGATTAACTTGATTAGACCGTGCGTCCCATCGCACGTAGCCTACGAGGTAGGGGCGGGGAGGCAACAATCCGTCCGAAGCCCTCGAACAACGTATCCCACAATCGACGATTGGCGCTGGAATCGCGAGGTTAAGGCGTATCTGCCAGCATGAGGCGGAGAGG
>JAIQFH010000041.1 GCA_020073385.1 Terriglobia bacterium
ATACTCTCCCTCGAACCCGAGCATCGCAGAACCGATGGGTCACCACCGAGGCGTGAAACCTGGGAGACCAACCTGAGTTTTGTGCGACGCTCAAGCTGCTTGTGGCTTCAGTTGTTCTGTGTCGAAACGTTCCTCCTTCTTCCAAAGTGTCAAAGCAATGGCTGCGATCTTTCGTGCTAACGTCAGACGCGCCATCTCGGGCTTCATGCCTTTGTCCAGCAGGGCTACGTAGAAGTCGCGCAACGGACCTACCCCACAGCTGGCTCGGATGGCGGCGCCCTTGAAGATATCTTTCATCTCATGGTTGTGGTTCTGATTGAGACCGCGAATCTGTTGCGGTTTTTTCGTACGTTGCAGTTGTCCGTGCACGTAACGATATTGCGCACTGTCGCGGGTCTCAATGCCCAGCCCACTATAGGTCCAGAGCTGCCGTTTGCTGCGGAAGCGATGCAGCGTTTGCATCAGTGCGATCAAGCGGGCGGCCCGAATCGGTCCGATGCAGGGTATCTGGCGCAGCAGTTTCGAGGCCTTATGTTTCCGGCTCTCCGCCAATAACTCGGGACGCAGGGTTCGTCGTAACGTCTGCAATCCATCCAACTGTTGATAGAGCAGCTCGGCCCGCCGGCGCACTCCCGCGTGCTCGATCTTGCCTAACCATTCCTCGCGATTACGCGGAGCATAGACCTGGGTACCGGCACAAGGAATGCTCCAGCCGCGATACAGAGCTTTGATCCGGTTCATCACTCGATTCAGATCTTGGCTGATGGTCTGATAACTGCGCCCCAGTTCGCGCAGCGTCCGCAGCCCGTGTTCCCCGTGATAGACCGGCCGCTGCATTCCCGTGCGCAACAAGTCGGCCAGTTTGCGCGCATCGATCTTGTCGCTCTTGTTGCCTTCCTTTAATAAGGCATTGCGCCGCGGATCGCAGACCAGCACTTGTGCCGCCTGGGGTTTTAGCAGATCATAGAGCCAAGCCGCCCAGGTCCCTTCTTCCCAGGTCACATGCAACTCGCCCCGCAGACCGTGGATAAACTGCAGAATGCTGCTGGCTTTGGTTTCCACGATCGACTCCATCACCAGCTTGCCACTGCCGTTCGGCACCGCGATCACGGTCGCTTCCTTGTGCACGTCCATGCCGATATACTTGATTCGCGACTCATTTAGTTGCCTCCTTGGGGGAAAGATCATTCGCATCCAACGGAGTCTTTCCCTCAAGGTACAGCGCCATTCTTTAGTAGTTCTTTCTAGCTTCCTTCTGCCCAACCACCGTCCTCGACTCGATATTCACAAGGCCGCTCTCTCATAATGCATCGTCCCCGGGACGCTCCGCGTTCATCTCCTACAGTCGTTCCAGGTTTCCCAAATGCTAACTGGAAAAGAAAAAGACGGGCGATTTTCCGCCCGTCTCGCTCATAGCTCATTGCTCACAGCTCGCAGCTAGTTGATATCGAACTGCTCCTGATGTACCGCCGGATCGCTCTTCACGATGATCGTCCGCTTGGTCATCTCTTCCATCTCGTTCAGCAGGCGCGCATTGTTCCCCTTCAACTCTTTGGCAACGTCTGGATGCACGCGCAACATGACGTCTTCATGCTCCAGGTGCTTAGCGATCTTGCGCATCTCGACGTAGATCTCGTTGCAGATCGTCGTCACCGACTTCACATAGCCCGTCGATTGACAGTACGGACAGGGTGCTCCAATCGTCCGCTCAAGCGACTGCTTCACGCGCTTGCGGGTGATCGCCACCAGGCCGAAATCGTTAAACTGCAGCGTCTTCGATGGTGCCCGGTCGTGACGCAGTTCCTCTTCCAAGGCCTGCATCACGCGCTGGCGGTTGCGGCGCTCATCCATATCGATGAAGTCGATGATGATGATGCCACCCAAATCACGCAGCCGGACCTGCCGCACAATCTCTTTGATGGCGTCTACGTTCGTTTTAACGATCGTGTCTTCGAGCCGCTGCGTCTTGCCGACGTATTTCCCGGTGTTGATATCGATCGCGACCAGCGCCTCGGTCTGGTTGATGACGATGTAGCCCCCGCTCTTCAGCCAAACCTTCGACTTGAGCGCCTTGTTCATTTCTTCCTGCAGGCCGAACTGCTCGAACAGCGGCGTCTCTTTGGTGTAGAGCTTGACTCGCTTGACCATCCCAGGCTGGAACCGATTGAAGAAGCGGAGAATGCGCTCGTATTCAGCTTCCGTGTCAACCCAGATCACGTTGAAGTCGGATGTCACCTGGTCGCGCAGCACTCGTTCCACGACGTTCAGATCGTGATAAATCAACGCCGGCGGCTTCGATGCTTCGGCGCGGTTCTTGATGTCCTGCCACAGACCCTTTAAGAACCGGATGTCCGCGCGGAGCTCGTCTTCCGACGCGCTCTGGGCCGCGGTACGGACGATGAATCCGCCGTGCCCGTTCTCGCGCTCACTGAGAATGATTCGTTTCAGCCGCTGCCGCTCTTCCTCGGACGATATCTTCCGCGACACGCCCGTGTGATTGACGGTGGGCATGTAGACCAGGAAACGCCCGGGCAGCGCGATGTGACTGGTGATGCGCGCGCCCTTCTTCCCGATAGGCTCTTTCGCGATCTGGACCAGGATTTCCTGCCCTTCTTTCAGCAGATCGCTGATCAAGGGCACGGGGGCCGATTCGCGGCGCCGGAAACGCCGCCCTCCACCTCCGCGGCGGCCACGATCGCCACCGCGGCGTTCATACCCTGGACGCTCAAAGCGCGGACGCTGCGTCCGCTGCGTGTAACCGGCCGTCGCTGCGGGGGCTCGGACCTCGGCGCGCACATCGACCGTACCGTTGCCGCGAGTCTCGGCATCGAGCAGCGCCTCGGCTTGAGCCTGCGCTTCTTCCAGTTCCATCTCCTCGCTGTCTTCTTCTCCTTCCGCGGGAGCGGCATCCGCAGGCTGCACTTCGCCCGATTCGGCCAACGAGGCCATGTGAATTTCCGTCACCGCCTCGCGGGCATCCCCGTTCAACTGGTCGGCAGCTCGCGTTTCCTCTTCGAATTCGTCGTAGCCCTCGTCGGAAGAAGACTGGTAATGAATCGTGTCCGCTTCTTCCTCATCGATGGTTTCCTCTTCCATCGTTCCGGGAGCGGCAAAAACGGGAGTCTGTTCCTCGCGGGATGACTGGGCAGGCGGATTGATCTCCTCTGCCAGCGGAATCAGGAGGTGATCCTTTTCTTGCGCTGCCGGGGATGGCTGCTCGATTTCCTCGACCTCTAACTCAGCTTCAGCCGGCTCGGCCGATTCGGTAGTCCAGGCGGGAGCAGGCGTACTGATCTCTTCTGAACGCCGGAATTCCCGATTCCAGGTTGTCGAAGTTGCCGCCGACTCGACGCCTTCCTCGGCCACTGGCTGGACGTCTTCGTGCTCCTCATGCAAGGGCTCGGAACTGGCCTCTTCCGCCGCAAAAATGGGCTCGTCATCCGGGAAAGTCGCAGCCACAGCCGAAGGCTGTTCTGTCGAACCCTTAGCCTCACTCGATGGCATATCGGGAGCCGGCGCCTGCTGGGCAAACCGCTGATACTTGGAAATCGACTCTCCCGGCAGCAAAATCGGTGTGTATCCCGCAGGCGGCCCTGATGGCCTCGGCGGCGCGGCGTCAACCGGCCGCGAGAATCGAGGCTCAGGGGCACGTTCCCCGCGTTCGCCGCTCCGCTCAGATCCGCGATCTCTACGGCCGCTGCGGCGACGACGGCGTCCACGCCATCCCCCACGATCGCGACCTGATTCGCTTCCGTTTCCAGGCTCCGCAGCCTCAGCTCCCGACACCGGCGCGTCGGTGCCGCCATCGGCTTCGTCTGCCTCATCGGACTGGCTCTCTGTCTCTGCCATGCCAGCAGGCTCTGTGGATTCCTGAGTGCCGGATGTGGCTTCCTGCCTCGCCGGCTGCGGACGCAAGTCGGCAACTCCGCGATTCGCCGGGACAACGTCGGTCAAATCGTCGTCGTGCTCCTCCAACTCCATGAAATCGGAGACATAGAGGAACGCATCGCGTTCCAGCCCGATGTCGACAAATGCCGACTGCATGCCGGGCAGCACGCGGGTGACACGACCTTTGTAGATGGATCCCGCTAAGGTGTATTCGTTCTCACGCTCAAGATAGATTTCCGCGAGCAGATCGTCCTCGACCAGCCCCACCTTGGTTTCGTGAGGGGTTGAGGAGACAAACAATTCTTTATTCATGTAACACTCCGGTCCCGCCGGATTCTTCGAGGAAGCCGGACGGGGTTCACCGGATGGGTCAGAGAGGACGCGGGAGGATTGAGAGGTGCGAAGCTGCCCCGCATAGGGGACGGCGTGAGCTGGAAAGAGTATCTTCTAGCCGAGTCCGCTGCAAAAACTGGGAAATCTTTTGCACGTTATCGCTTAAATTTCCGCCGGAGTTGTGACCGCACTCTCAGACCTTTCGGTCGGGGGGCCGTTCCCTCCCCGGCTAACCGCTCAATCCTGCCCGGCCTTGACTGCTGACTGGCCGGTGAAATGCCCTCTTCACGCGAGGGCGATCGATATTTTTGGGCCGCGCCTCCGGATTGGACCGGACGAAGCGCAGCAACTGCACCCTACCGTCTTCCCTGTTTCGCAAGTCGTTGTTCCCGACGTTTGCCCAACCGGCTCACCCGGTCCGATGGCTTCATTGACTTTATTCAGTTAACGAAGCGGCGCATACGAACATTCATGACCATCCCCAGCGCCAGGAACATAAACAACACGGAAGACCCACCATAACTCATTAACGGAAGGGGTATTCCAGTGACCGGCATAAAGCCGACCACCATGCCGACGTTGACCAGGATATGGAAGCTAAGCACAGCCACCACACCCATCACCACGAACGTGCCAGCGCGGTCGGGCGCTGTTTGCGCGTTCTGGGTCAAACGCATCAGCACAATGAAGTATAACAGCAGAACCCCGAGAGCGCCTACGAACCCGTGTTCCTCGGAAAAAGCCGCAAAAATAAAATCGGTCTGGGGCACCGGCAGGAAAGCTCCGTGCGTTTGCGTGCCTTTACCACCCCAAATGCCCCCCGAACCTACCGCAATCATGGATTGCTTAACTTGGTACCCAGCTCCTTGCGGGTCTGAGTCGGGATCCTGATAACTGGTCAGCCGCTGCTTCTGATAGCCCTTCAGGACGTGGACCGCCGGGACGTAAAACACCACTCCAAGACCGATCACAGCCGCCAGCAACACCGCGACCCCCTGCTTCCACTGCATGCCGCCCAGGAACATTCCCATGGCCGCAATCGGAAGGTAGGTCAGGGCCGTACCCAGATCAGGCTGCTTCAAAACCAGCAGCATGGGAACGCCGACCATGGCTCCTGCCTTGAAAAAATCTCCCCAGGAAAGTTCTTTTTGCCGCATCTCGGCAAAGAACTTGGCCACCGCAAGAATCAGAACCAGTTTGACCCACTCCGACGGCTGGAAGTGGTTGCCGCCCGGCATCTTGATCCAGCGCTTCGCCCCCAGAGCCTTGGTTCCAAACAAGAGTACAGCCACCAAAGATGCGATCGAGGCAATGTAAAACCAGTGAATCTGGTCGAGCAACGCCTGGTAATTCACCAAGCTCATAAGGAACATGACACCAACGCCGGCCACTACCCAATAGATCTGCTTGATGTGGGATCCGGCGAATTTGGTGTGCGCGGTGGCGCTGTGGATCTCCATGACCCCCAACCCGCAGATCAGGAGCACAAAGCCCAGAAGCAGCCAGTCAAAGTCGCGATATGAAACGTAACGTGACATCGAAATTCAGTTCTCAGTTGCCGGTTCTCAGTTCCCCGCAAACGCGCTGTCATCCTAAGCAGCGGCGAAGCCGGTGCGAGGGACCGTATAGAAAGTAGACAGCATCGACGAGCCAAAGCAAGATCACCGAATCTGCGTCAATCGTGCCCGCACCTTCCATCACTCTCCGCCGACGCCAGCCGTCGTGAGATCCCTCACCCGGCTTGACGCCGGGTTCAGGATGACATTGCTTCAAGCTGTTTTCTCGGGACTAGAAACTAGTTCATCCCCGGCGCAGCCGTCGCCAGCACCATCCGCTTCTTCGGCAGATCGATGGCGAATCTGGCTGCCTGCAAGCCGTCCTTGTTGCCGTTATCGTCCGGTGCACTCCACAGCCCTCCCATTTCGACGGTGCCCTTCTTCGGTTGTTCGACCATCTTCTGGGGCGTTCGCTTCTGCTTGTCGACGTAAGCCTTGATCACCTGCGTCGCCAACCGCGCTGCCAGTCTGCCGTGCTCGCCGCCCTGAAACAGTACGCAAACAACGATGTCGGGATTGCGTCTCGGCGTGAATCCCACGAACCAACCGTTCTGAGCCAACGCATCGCTGTTCTTGAACTTTGCGCGAGTCGTCAGCGAAACGATCTGTGCTGATCCGGTCTTGCCGGCAATGTCGATCCCGGGCACATGCGCGGATGGAGCCGTTCCCTCGGGCAACAACACGCGCGACATAGCGTCTGTGATGAAGTTCCACCCGTTCGGATCCAAGGCAACGCTCTTCACCTCCGTGTAGTGCCCCGTCTCCACATACCCTGGTGGCATTTCCGTGGGATTGATCACGTGCGGCACAACCATCCTGCCGCCCATGGAAATCGCGCTAATCGCCCGCAGCAATTGCACGGGCGTGATGGCCACCGCGCCCTGTCCGATGCCCACCGAAATGGTTTCGCCCGCAAACCACTTCTGCTTGAAATTGCGGATCTTCCACTCCTCCGACGGCATTACGCCGTTGACTTCGTTCGGCAGGTCGATCCCGGTCTTTTGCCCCAGTCCAAAATCTGTCGCATATTTTGCAATGCGATCGATGCCAAGCTTGTTCGCCAGGGTGTAGAAGAACACGTCGCACGATTGATAGATCGCCTTTTCCAGAGTGACTGCGCCGTGCCCACCTTTGACCCAACATCCAAAGCGGCGTCCGTAAAACTCCGCGCCTCCGGTGCAGTTCACATGAAGATCCTGCGCAACGTGTTCCTGCCAGCCCGCCACCGACATGATGATCTTGAACGTTGACCCGGGCGCAAGCTGCGCCTGAATCGCCTTGTTCAGAAGTGGCTTGTCGGGATCGTTTACCAGTTTGTTCCACTCATCGCGCGACACGCGCACGGCAAAATCATTCGGATCGAACGTTGGCCCGCTCACCATGGCCAGAATTTCGCCTGTGTGCGGATCCATCGCAACCACGGCACCGTTCTTTCCTGCCAGCGCCTCTTCCGCCGCAATCTGCAGATCGAGATCAATTGTCAGTTTCAACTGCTTCCCCGGAATGGCCTCGGTCTCGCCCAGACGCCCAACCTCTCGTCCGTGGCTGTCAACCAGTGCCTGCCGCGATCCATTCTTGCCCATCAGCAGCGTGTTGTACTGGCGCTCCACTCCCGAGATGCCGACAACGTCGCCCGGGTTATACAACTCAAATTGCGGCTGGTTGAGCATGTCTTCGGTGACTTCGCCCACGTAGCCGATCAGATGTGCCATGAATCCGTTGCGCGGATACAGGCGCCGGTGCGCCATGATGGTGTCTAGTTCGGGAAGTTCGTTGCGATGCGCTTCGATAAACTGCAACTCGTCGGGAGTGATGTCTTCCTTCAGAAAAATCGGTTGATATTGCGGCATCGAAGCAAAGCGCTTGATGCGCAACCTCACTTCATCGGAATTCAGATGCAGACCCTGTGCGATCAGGTCGGCGTCGCCGTTCAAGTCACGCGAAGAATCACGCAACAGCAGCGCAGAAAACGACGGATAGTTGTCGACAATGACGCGCCCTTCGCGATCAAGAATCTTGCCGCGCGGCGCCAGCACAGGCACGTTTCGAGTATGGTTTCGTTCCGCTGCGAGCGAGTAGTAATCGCTCTGCATCACCTGCAGGCGCCACAATCCCCACGCCAGAATCAGAAAGATGCCGACAATGATGTACTGCGACGCCGTCAGGCGAAGCGCGGATACTTTTTCATCGCGGCCAAACATCAGTTCTCAGTTCTCAGTTCTCAGTTCTCAGCGGGTGCGGTGGCTCCGAGCCACCTGCCAAAGAGACGGGAAACTGCACTTCAGGCTTCCTCTAATTCTAACCCCTTACGCACGTTCAGCTATGACCAGACTAGTAACCTAGGTCACAAGCAACGTCCGGGCAATAAGTTTCCAACTGAGAACTGAGAACTGGTTTCAAGTCCTCTGCTTGAAGCGGTCCAGCAGGAAGTAGAGGATCACCCCAAGGAAGGCGTTCACCAGGCCGGGGGCCAGAATTCCGTGCCAAAAGCTCCAATGCTGGGTCGAGTTGACCAACCCACGGGCCACCGTGATGTAAACCGCGGAATGCACCAGGTAGAAGCCCAAAGTTACGAGAAAACGCGCTCCGGCATTCTCCACGTCAAGCTTCACTCCCAGCGACGACGCCCCATAGCCAACCACTGTCTTGGCAATGCCGTAGATACCAATCTCCCTGGACCCGAGCATGTCTTGTACGAGGCCAATGATCGACCCCGTAAACAGCCCGGCAACGGGATTACGCCGAGCCATGGCGAAAAAGATCGTGACCAGCAGCGGCAGGTCCACGTAAACAGCAAAACTGGGGAAATATTTGGGCACGTAAGCCTGCACAATGAGCGCCACGAGCGGAACTCCGATCGTGACCGGCAGACTGAACCGGTAAACCTCAACCTGCTCCCCGGATGTGTAAGTAATGGGCACGCTATTGTGGGCTATTGTCCTGTGCGGGTGGCGGCGTGTCAGGTTGAGCGACAACCGGCGCCGGCTTTTGCTCGACGATTGAGGGTTGGGTCGGGGACTGGGCCTGCTCGCCTTCCGGCTTGGGTTCTGTCGAGGACTTGTTCACCGGCTTAGGTTTCGGTGGAGCAGATGTCTGAGCCGGGGTTTTGACCGGTTGGACAGGCACCGTAGCGGATTTTGAAGGGGTATTCCCGGACGCGCCCTTCAGCACGCTAGAGGCATTGCCCGTCGTGCCAGCGGGCTTGGGTGTGGTATTTGCCCCAGCGGCGCCCGGCGAGGCTCCCTCAGCAACTGCTGGGGGAGTCGCTGCGGTCGCCGGCTTGTCCGGCACCGAGGGTAACCTCTGTGCCAGGATATCCGCCGCGCGAACCCGCACATGGTCGTCCGCCACCGACTGGCGCTCCTGCTTCTCGGTCAACACCAGCACTTCCTCAAGCTTGCTCAAATTCGCTGCCGGCTTGATCTTGATGTTCAGGAACAGGTCCTTGCCGTTCCCAACCTTGGTCACTATCCCAACAGGCAGCCCTTTGGGGAATATCTGATCGCCGCCGCTGGTCAGCACGGTCTCGCCCGGTTGCACCTGCTCGTCGCTCATTACGCGTTCCAGCATGACTTCGCCGTTGGCAGTCCCGCGCAAAACGCCCTGCAGGCGGGACTTATCGAGAATCGCGCCCACGCCGCTGCTCTGATCGCTGATCAAGAGCACCTGAGCCAGGTTCGGAGACACGAACAAAACCTTGCCGACGATCCCGTCGGCCGTAATGACCGCCATGTCGCGCCCAATACCCGCGTTCTCGCCCTTGTCGATGGTGACGATGCGCGAGAGATCGCTGCCACTGGTCCCGATCACCTGCGCCGCGACCGTCTTGGAGATGAACTGTTCCTTGAAGGCGAGGAGTGTCTGCAGCCGGTGTGCCTGCGCGGCATCTTCGCTGAGCCGGACCTGCTCCAAGTGCATCTGCTCGATCTGCTCTTTTAGTTGTCGATTTTCCGCGCGCACTCCGCGCAGATAGAAGTAGTTGTGCCACACATTGCCGGTAGAGGTCTGCACCCAGACCAGAGCGCGTTCAAATGGAGTAATGGCACCAAGAGCCCAGATGCGGATCAGGCGGGTATCCTTATCCTCGTTGGCTCCGGTCTTAACCTGTACCGCAAGCCCAAGCACCTGCAGAAACAACACGCCCATCAGGATGATGAGATTGCGATAGCGGCCGAGGAAGGATTCCATAACACCAGTTTCAAGTTTCGAGTTTCAAGTTTCGAGGAAAACTGCCCGAGCGTTCTTCTCAGACTGCTCGAAACTGGAAACCTGAAACTTGAAACTGCTACTCGATCGATATCTTTCTCAGCAGCTTGAAGTCGCTCAGCATTTTGCCGGTGCCGAGCACCACGCTGCACAGCGGATCGTCGGCGATGGAAACCGGAAGCCCGGTTTCTTCGCGGATGCGTTTGTCCAGATTCTTCAGCAGAGCGCCGCCGCCGGTCAGAACGATGCCGCGGTCGCTGATGTCGGCGGAAAGCTCGGGAGGCGTCCGCTCCAGCGCGACGCGGATCGCATTCATGATCGTCGATACGCATTCGCTCAAAGCCTCGCGGATTTCGCCATCGTCGACTGTGATCGTCTTGGGCACGCCTTCAATCAGGTTGCGGCCTTTAATTTCCATCGTCATTGGCTTGTCGAGCTGGTGGGCCGAGCCGATTTCCATCTTGATCTGTTCAGCGGTGCGCTCGCCGATCAGCAGGTTGTATTTCCGCTTCAGGTAGTTCATGACGGCTTCGTCCATCTGGTTGCCGGCCATGCGCACCGAACGCGAGTAAACGATGCCGCTCAGAGAAATTACCGCAATATCAGTGGTGCCACCGCCGATGTCGACGACCATGTTTCCGGAAGGCTCAGTAATCGGCAGGCCGGCGCCGATCGCCGCCACCATCGCCTGTTCGACCAGGTGCACTTCGCTGGCCTTCGCGCGATAGGCCGAGTCCATGACCGCGCGCTTTTCCACCTGCGTAATCTCCGACGGCACGCCGATCACGATCCGCGGATGCACCAGCATCTTGCGGTTGTGCGCCTTCTGGATGAAGTAGTTCAACATCTTCTCGGTGACTTTGAAGTCCGCGATTACGCCATCTTTCATCGGCTTGATGGCGACGATATTGCCGGGCGTCCTGCCCAGCATCTCTTTCGCTTCTTTGCCGACGGCTTCGACCTCGCCCGTATTCTTGTTGATGGCGACGATCGAGGGCTCGTTGACCACGATACCCTTGCCACGCGCGTACACGAGCGTGTTGGCGGTGCCGAGATCAATAGCCAGATCGCTGGAGAAAATACTGAACAGCGAACGGAGGTTGTGGTTGCGCGTTGAGCTGCCGTGGAATCCGTTGTTTGACATGACGACTTAGTCCGTCTCTCTCACAATGCTGCCCGCGCGGGAATTTCCCGGCGGTCAATCTATCCTCATCTTGTTCGGGATGGCTATACCTATTCTACGTGATACCGGCCAACCCTGCCCTACTGAATCACGATCTTCTTCTGCTGCGTATTCACTCCGCCCTGCGCCGTCTGCGCCGTCACTGTGATCACGGCTTCTCCCGGCGGCAGCGGCGGCGTGAAATAGTGGAACTGCCCGTCCGCGCTCAGCAGCGGAACTTCGCTGCCGTTCACCATCACGCGGGCGCCCTTCTGCGTCTTGCCCGTCACCTCGATCACGTGCCCGTGCTGGATAAACGGATCCAGTTCTAGATCAATCACTTCGGCCGCCTGCCCCGTAGAGATGATATTGAACCGGTTCTTCTCGCTCTCTGCCGACTCTTTCCCGGCGGTATCGTAAGACTGCACCATCCAGTAGTAGACGCCTTCGCCGAGATTGGTGACAGTCACCGCCGCTGTATTCACCTTTTTGTCAACGAGTGTAGAAGAAAAATAAGGATTGCGGGAGATACGAAGGCGGTAACCAACTGCATTCGTCATGGGCGTCCAGGAAAATTCGACGTCCTTGGTCGGCGCGCCATTGGAAAACAGCGGCGCCATGTTGGCGGGTGCAATCGGCGTGGGCGGTCCGATTTCCCTCGCCTTCTCAAGATGCGACTGTTGGCCCTGGAAGCTCACCTTCTCCCAATTGCCCAGTTGCACCGTCTCGCCGTTGCGTGTGACTTCGCCGGTACCTTTCTTCATCAGGATTTCGTGCTGGTCAGCCTTGGGATCGTTATGCACCTGCGCCGCTGACTCCGGAGCCAGCGATGCCGTTGCGCCCGCCACGATCACCTGCGATTTCGATCCCTGGCTGTAAGTAGCAGTCGAAAGGTCCACCGTTCCTGTGCTGACCGCCACGGCTACATTGGTCTGCTGCTGATCGTTGGCCGAGTTCTCCTGAATCACGATCAGCGAATCCTGTTTCACCGTATAACTGGTGCCGTCGTTGAACACAACCTTGGCCATGCCTTCCGAGCCAGTTTGAACGACGTCACCTTTTTCGAGAGGAATGTGATAGTCCGCCGCGACCCACGCGTTGCCGTTCCCCTTCTTGACGCGCACCGTACCATCGAGTGCTGTGAAGTGTGCCTGTTGCGCGGTGACCACTCCAGCCCCGGCTGGCGGGGCCATGCCGGCAACTTTCTCCAGCAATTTGCCGGTGACATCGCCCGCTTTCTGCATGGTGTTCTGCGTGAACTGCGGGAAGGCCACCCGCATGGCAATGAAGAAGATCGCACCCACCGCCAAGACGAGCAGGGCCACGCTGCGGTACGTGATCGTGGTCCACGCGATGTGAACCCCCGGTCTGCGACTGTTGGAAGACACTTTGCCCGAAAAACCTCGTGAATATCCGCTAAAGAAAAACGGTAGCACAGGAAAAACCGTGGAAACACACGAGAGTCAGTCCGAAGGTTACCGAAGTGTCGTGTCGTGGAACTGCACAGGCCTTCGTCATCTTGGGGACCCAGGTTTTTTGGGGCCGAGGGCACCATATCCTTTGCCGATTGACGCTCGCGCTGCCGACACCCGAGCCATTTCGTGTGTGCTTACTCCGACACTCACGCCTGAAATCGGCTATGCTGGTGGCCCAAAATGGCCACCTTTCCGGTTTCGGTCAAAGCCCCCAAACGAGATACCTTCGTTTCCTCCGGCATGGCCGTCGTCTGGGCCATCGCCCTGGCAAAATTCCTCCTCCACCTCTACTTCAACAATCGCTATGGCTACTTCCGCGACGAGTTTGACTACATCTCGTGCGGAGATCATCTGCAGTGGGGATACGTCGATCAGCCGCCGCTGATTCCTTTCCTCACGCATTTGAGCCGCGCGGTGCTCGGAGACTCGCTGCGCGCCATCCGATTCCTTCCTGCGCTCGCATCCTCATTGCTTGTGGTACAGGCCGCGGCCACCGCGCGCCAACTCGGGGGACGCCGCTACGCCCTGCTACTCACTGCGATTTGCGTTGCGGTTGCGCCGCAATATCTCTCGAATGGCGGATTGCTCGGCACCAACATCCTGGAGCCCAACCTCTGGCTGGGATGCGCGCAGTTTGTGATCCTCGCGATCAAGCGCAATGACCCGCGTTACTGGATCGGATTCGGCATCGTGGCCGGCCTCGGTCTGCAAGAGAAATACACGATCGCGGTCTTTGGATTGGGAATTGTCGTCGGCCTGCTGCTCACCGAACCGCGCAGGACGTTGCTGAATCGCTGGTTCTGGCTGGCAGGCCTCGCCGCGTTCCTGATCTTTCTCCCCAACATTCTCTGGAACATGCACTACGACTGGCCCTTCTTGCAGTTGATCCGCGCGATCCGTGCCGAAGGGCGCGATGTGGTTTGGGGACCATTCGCATTCTTCTTCCAGCAATTGCTGGTGGTCGGTCCGATCGCCGGGCCTGTCTGGCTCGCCGGAGTTGTTGCTTTGCTCTTTTGGCGCCCGTTGAGGCCTTATCGTCTGCTCGGCTGGAGTTATGTTGTCAGCTATATCGTCATATTTGTTCAGCACGGAAAAAATTACTACCTCGCGCCCGTCTATCCCATGCTGTTTGCTGCCGGAGCGGTCGCCATCGATTCGTTACTCGGTGAGTTTCCGGCCCGCCGCACATGGTTCAAACCCGTGCTCGCCACAATCATCCTGGCCAATGGGATTTATCTCATCCCGATCACGGTTCCGGTTTTTTCTCCCGAGCGCTTTCTTGCGTACGCTAAAACGCTCCCGTTCAAACTTCCAGTGAACGAACACTCCCACGCGCGGGCCGCTCTGCCGCAGTGGTACGCCGACCAGTTCGGATGGAAGGAAATCGCCGATGAAACTGCCGTGGCCTGGAACCGCATCCCGGCGGCCGAGCAGGCCGATTGCGGCATTTTCGTCCAGGATTACGGCCAGGCCGGCGCCATCGACTTCTTCGGCCGCCGCGAGGGCTTGCCCGGCGCCATGAGCGGCGACCGCACCTATTGGATCTGGGGACCACACAACTATTCCGGCAACTGCATGATCGTGCTCGACGACCGCAAAGAAGTGCTGGAGCGCTACTGGAACCAAGTAGATTTTGTGGGCAGGTCTGCGCCGAATCCCTACGCGCTCGAGCAGCAAATTCCGATATTCCTGTGCAGAGGGAAGAAGTTCGACTCCTGGGCTGGCCAATGGCCGCACCTGAAGCGCTGGCGCTAAGCCCTCTGCGGCGCGAACTTCGCCAACAGTCCACAGACTGTTTCCACATCGGTAATTGTGGTGTCGCCCATATGCTTCAACGACGCCAGCGAGTGGTTCGCAGCATCTTCATTCCCCAAGCCGCACGCGTTCTGAACCAGAATCGGCCAAAAACCCAGGTCGGCGCCTTGCCGGCACGTTGGATCGATGCCGATCTCCAGGGCAATTCCTACCATGATGACGCTGCGAATCCCCGGCGTGATGATTTCTTCCAGCGATCCTGGAATCTTGATTCCTGAAAACTCTTGCATGGATGACCTCAACTCAAAACTCTACCACCCGTGCGGAATTCGTTGATCCGCCCTCTGCGCTCGGCGGGTTTTCTCCGCGCTCTGCGGTTAAAAGGTCTTGAACCGCAGAGATCGCCGAGAACCCCGCGCGGAGTGCGCAGAGACAATCGCGAACAAAACGAAACCTACGAGCCGACGCGCCCTTGCCGCTTCTTCCCCGCAGGTTGTAGCATCAAAAGGTTTGGGCATTCATCGTTCCGAGCGTAAGGAGACGTCATCATGGCGACCCACACTTTAGCCACCCCCGCAGACCTCAGCAGCACGCAAACGCGTGTATTCAAGAATTTCATTGATGGCGAGTGGGTGGAATCCTCGACTGGGCAAACTTTCGAAAACCGCAACCCCGCCGACACCCGCGACCTGGTCGGCATCTTCCAGAAGTCAAACAGAGCTGACGTGAACACTGCCGTCGACGCGGCCAAGCGCGCCTTCGCCAAGTGGCGACTGGTTCCGGCGCCACGGCGCGCGGAAATCGTATTCCGTGCCGCCGAGATTCTGATCGAGCGCAAAGAAGATTACGCGCGGGATATGACCCGCGAGATGGGCAAAGTACTGGCCGAGACGCGGGGCGACGTGCAGGAAGCCATCGACGCCGCTTACTACAACGCGGGCGAGGGTCGCCGCCTCTTCGGTCCCACGGTCCCGTCCGAAATGCCGAACAAGTTTGCCATGGCTGTGCGCCAACCGATCGGCGTCTGCGGCATGATCACGCCGTGGAATTTCCCCATGGCGATTTCTTCGTGGAAGCTGCTTCCAGCCGTGGTCTGCGGCAATGCCTGCGTTGTCAAGCCCGCGCAAGACACTCCCCTTTCCACCTTCAACCTGGTTCGCGCCCTCACCGACGCCGGCCTGCCCAAAGGCGTCATCAACATCGTGACCGGATTTGGCGCCGAAGTGGGCACCCCGCTCGCTGAACATCCCGACGTTCGCGCCGTTTCGCTGACGGGCTCGTCTGCCGTCGGAAAGATCATCGGTGGCATCGCAGCCCAGAGCTTCAAGCATTGCTCGCTCGAACTCGGCGGCAAGAATCCGATGATCGTTCTCGACGACGCCAACCTCGATCTCGCCATTGAAGGCGCGCTCTGGGGAGCATTTGGCACCACCGGCCAGCGCTGCACTGCGACCAGCCGGATCATCCTGCAGAAACGCATTTACGCGGAGTTTGTGGAACGCCTTGTGGATCGCGCGAAAAAACTGAAAGTCGGCAATGGCCTCGACGAAACCGTGCAGATGGGCCCCGCCATCAACCAGAAGCAACTGGAGACCGATCTTGAGTACGTCGAGATTGGCAAGAACGAGGGTGCGAAGCTCGTTTGTGGCGGCCACCGCCTCGACAAAGGCGACTATCAATACGGCTGGTTCATGGAGCCAACCGTCTTCATCGACGTCGATCGCAAGATGCGCATCGCCCAGGAAGAGATTTTCGGACCGGTGGTTTCGATCATCCCTTGCGATGGTATGGAAGACGCTGTAGAGATTGCCAATGGCATCGAGTACGGCCTGTCCTCGGCGATCTACACCAAAGACGTGAACAAGGCGTTTGCCGCGATTCGCGATCTCTATGCTGGCATCACCTACGTCAATGCCCCCACGATCGGAGCCGAGGTCCATCTGCCCTTCGGCGGCACCAAGGCAACCGGCAACGGACACCGCGAGGGAGGCATCGGCGCGATTGAGTTCTACACCGAGTGGAAGTCAGTCTACGTCGACTACTCCGACAAGTTGCAGAAAGCGCAGATCGACCGCGAGGATTAGACTCACTCAAGGCATAGTCAAACCGTCAGAGCCCTGACGGCTTTTCTGGTTCCATCGGAAAAACGATTTTGTGCAACTCTGACTCGGCAAGTACCTAGGTAATCTTGTCGGGAACCAGCGTGCGACTTATTGTGACGACGAGGCCGTTCCGCCGCAATCCTTAACTCCGACTCGACAGGTCGCCCGAATGAATCTTCGTTATCACCGAAGCTGCAACCTTTACCGGACTGCAAGATTCTTTTCGGTTCTGGCCTGCATACTATTATTCCTGCCGGCGCAGTCTGTACTTGCCCAGAACTCGGGTAAGACTGCTCGCAAAGTGCTTGTGCGGGTTGAACCTGAATATCCGGCAGTCTTCAAATACGGCCGCTTCCAGGCACATGTCGTCGCACAAGTAACGGTCCTGCCCAACGGAAATGTTTCCCACGTTGATATCAAGTCCGGCAATCCGATGTTCGCTGAATTCGCCACCAAAGCGTTGATGAAGTGGAAATATGCGCCGGCACCCTCCCAAACGGTGGAGGACGTGTCGTTCAACTTCGAGTGACCGCCAGGTCACGTCGGGTCACAGTCGCTATTCCTGTTGCCGCAATTGCGGATCTCTTCGTACGATCAGCCGCCATGCATTAGAATTCCCTTTTGACTGCAGCAATAACTTGTTGCAGTGGGGGTTGTATGGCTCCGACCGCTCAGGCTCACGAGATAACCGCCACTTCTCGATTAAATAACGTCCGCTACGCGATTCGCGACCTGGCTTGCGTTGCCGATGAGGTCATCGCCCAGGGACATAAAGTCCTGCCGCTGAACGTCGGCGATCCGCTTAATTTCGATTTCCAGACTCCGCCGCACATCGTCGAAGCCGTCTACAAAGCTATGCGTGACGGCAAAAACGGTTACGCGCCTTCGCCTGGTGTTCCCGAAGCGCTCGAAGCCATTCGTCGCGAAGCGGAGCGTAAAGGGATCACCACGGTCCGGGACGTCTTCGTGACTTCAGGCGTGAGCGAGGCCGTCGATCTCTGCCTGACCGCACTGCTGAATGATGGTGAAGACGTTCTTACACCCAGCCCGGACTACCCGCTCTACTCGGCCGTCTTGTGCAAGCTTGGCATGCGTCTGAATGCATATGACCTGAACGAAGACGACGAATGGCAGCCAGAACTGGACGACATCCGACGCAAACTCACACCGCATACGCGCGCCATCGTCCTTATCAATCCGAACAATCCCACGGGATCGCTGTGCACGCGGCAGATGCTCGAGCAAGTTGCGGAACTGGCGCGTCGCCACAACCTGATCGTGTTCTCCGATGAGATCTACGACAAATTGATTCTGGAAGACACGCCGCATATCGCCTTCGCCGCGATCGCGCCCGACGTGCCTTGCATCACGTTTGGCGGCATGTCGAAAAACTATCTCGTTCCCGGATGGCGCGTCGGCTGGGGGATTGTCTCAGGCGAGGCCGCTGCCGTAAAGACTTACACCGAAGGCGTGCATCGACTCTTGCGCGCTCGCCTGTGTGCCAATCATCCCGAGCAGTACTCCATCAAGCCCGCGCTCGAGGGCCCGCAGGATCATCTCGTCGAGGTCAAGCGCAAACTACGCTCCCGTCGCGATCTCACCCAGAAGTGGTGCGAGGCTACGCCGCGCGTAAGTTGCGTGGCCCCTCGCGGCGCATTCTATGCTTATCCGCGCATCAACATTCCCGAGAGCGATGAAGTCTTCGTAAAGGAACTGATCCGCCAGAAGCATGTGATGGTCGTGCATGGCTCCGGCTTCGGCCAGAAACCCGGCACACAACACTTCCGCATCGTGTTCCTGCCGGATGAAGCGACGCTAACGAAGGCTTATGCGGGAATCGCGGAGTTTATCCGCGAGCGGTATGGGAACTGATTCACCACAGAGAGCACAGAGATCACGGAGGAGTTGGTGTTCAGATATTCTGCCACCATCCTTATCTGTGTTTCGTGTCTCAGTGGTATGCGATTCGAGTGGCGCTATGCCAATCCACCGCCATCGACGACCAGAGCGACCCCGGTAATCCAACTCGACATCGGGCTGGCTAGAAACAGGACTGCATTCGCGATGTCGTCTGGCGTACCGACCCGAGCCAGCGGACGGTTGGCGGCCTCCCTCATGAAGGTCTGCGCATCTTCGCCGAGTTGGGTGCATTCGCTGCGCAGCATGGGAGTGTCGACATCACCGGGACAGACACAGTTCACGCGGATATTGTGCTTGCCGTGGTCGATCGCCATGGCCCGAGTCAGGTTCACGGCGCCGCCTTTTGCGGCGCAATAAGCGGCGGCGCGAGGGCCTCCCTTGAGCGACCAGCCTGATCCGATGTTGATGATGTTGCCTCCGCCCGCCCGAATCATGTGCGGGACGACTTCGTGCGAGAGAAGATAGATTCCTTTTAGGGTGACGTCGAGGACTCGGTCCCACTCTTCCTCGGTGAGATCCACTACGTCTTTGCGGATGGCAATGCCCGCGCAGTTGCAGAGGATGTCGATCTTGCTCCGCTTCTCTATGACAGTCTCGACGGCGCGTCGGCAATCGGCGGCACTGCGAACGTCGCATTTGTTGAAGAGCGCTTCCCCGCCCTGGCTTCGAATTTCCGTGGCAGTCTCTTCGCCCCTTTTGGCATCGATGTCGAGCACGGATATGAGTGCTCCCATCTCAGCGAGGCGGAGTGCGATGCCGCGCCCGATTCCGGAGGCGGCGCCGGTAATCATGGCGACCTTGCCTTCCAGGGATAGAAGCTTGGCGGTGCTTTCCGCGATTTTGCCCATCCGCGCGCTCATGCAACAGTTTCCAACGCCTTCTCCGCCGCTTCCAGTGTACGGTCAACATCTTCGTCCGTGTGCGCTAGCGTGACGATCGAATGCAACGCTGCCGATGGCGATGCGTATACGCCGAATTCAAATAACGACAACACGAATTTCTGAAAAGCCGCGCGATCAACGTGCTGGCAGAACTCGCGGTAGTCGCGGATTGCGGGCTGATCGGTGAACATCAACTGGAACATCGGGCCGACATTCTGCACGATCACCCCGATACCTTTCTTTTGAAACAAATGTCTGTACCCCTCACATAACCGCTCCGCAATGCGCCAGGTATGACGGAATGCTGTGTTGTTATCCCGAGTCAAAACGCGCAGGTTGGCTCTGGCGGCGAACATGCCGATGCGCGATCCGTTGTGCGTGCCGTAGTGCAGAACGCCGCCCCATTGCAGAGCGTCCATCACCTCGGCGCGGCCGCATAGAGCGGCGACCGGCAAGCCGCAGCCCAGCGCTTTGCCGAAGGTCACAAGGTCCGGCGACAGCTTGTAGTATTCCTGGCAGCCTCCGGGCGCGATGCGGAACCCGGTCACCGTCTCATCGAGGATGAAAAGAATTCCATTGGTCTTGGCCAGATCCTGCAGGCCCTGCAAATATCCTTTCGCGGGAGGAATCACGCCCATGTTGGCCATGATGCCTTCCGTGATAATCGCCGCGATCTGGCCGGGATGATTCTCGATCGCACGCTGCAGTGCAGGCAGATCATTCCACGGGACGATAATCGTGTCATCCAGGGCGCTTCGGTTTAGGCCGGAACTGTCAGGAACTTTCACCGGGTCGCTGCGCAATCCCAGAGAACTCACCGGCACCACGTTGGAACTGACCAGAAGGTCGTCGTGCCAGCCGTGGTAATGGCCCTCAAATTTGAGAATCTTCGGACGTCCGGTCACGCCGCGCGCCAAGCGGATCGCCGCCATGACCGCTTCGGTGCCGGTATTGGCGAAGCGGACGCGCTCGGCGTTGCGCACCATGAGTTGCAGCATTTCCGCCACTTCCAACTCAATAGGCGTTGCGGTAGCGAAGTGTGCTCCGGTCGCCACTGCGCCGGTGATAGCTTCGACGACCTCCGGATGTGCGTGGCCCAAGGGTAGCGCGCCAAAGGCCATCATCCAGTCGATGTACTCGTTGCCATCGACGTCGTAGATGCAAGAGCCTCGGCCCCGCTCCATGAAGATGGGGTACTTGCCAAAGTTCGCCGGGCCACGGGAGGAGGAACTGCTGGCCTCGATCAGCACGCCCACGGTGCGCTCGTAGAGTTGACGGGACTCCTCTGTGTTGAAAGCCAATCGGACCTCCGGCTCTCTGATAGCGCCGGCCGTGGCGGCAAGATGCCGCCCCGACAGCCGCCAGGATGGCGGCGCTACCTGAATCGACCTGCCATGGTACAGCAGAACCGCGCTTGATTGCTTCTTGTCATGGCTGAGTTCCCAAAGTAACCCGGTTGAAATTGTCTGCAATTTTCGAGTCGCCCGCCATTCTTACTCTGAGCGGCCCTGCCGCCACGTATCCCCTAAGAATTTTCAACGTTTCACCAGAACTGTTGGAGTGAGGGTTGAACTATGAAAACGTCGATTCTCTCAGTGGTTTTGGACATCGGGACAGTCGCTTCTCGACGATTGCCTCTCTGCCTGCTGGCTGTTTCAGCTTTCTTACTGACCACGGCGCAAGCCCAGGAAAAGCCCGCGGAATCCGCTCACGCGGCGGGATGGGTGGTCATCCCCGTCGAAGAATACCGGGTGCTGCGCGCGAAAGCCTATCCGGTGGAGCGCGATCCGGAGCCGCCGCCGCTCGACGCAACTTTGACGCGAGTGGATTACGACCTGCATGTCACAGGGGAACTGGCGGCTGGACGCGCCAACCTCACGGTTGATGTTTTGAAAGACGGTTGGGTGCGAGTGCCAGTTCCGGCAGGATTGTTGGTTCGCGAAGCGCGGCTCGACGGCAAGTCGGTGTCGCTGGTACCGGCTCCGCAGGGAAAAGGTGCGGGACATCTATCGGCGCTCCTTTCTCACCCGGGACGGTGGGTTCTGGCGCTCGATGTCGACGTGCCTGTCACAGCGTCCACTGGCGACGAAAGCATTTCCCTTCCCTCCACGGAATCCGGTGTGACGCGTGCGTCCGTAGAACTGCCGCGACAAGGAATTGATCTCAGAGTCGACGGAGGAATTCTGTCTGAGAAGTCGGAAACCTCCGGCGGAACGAAGTGGTTGGCCTACGGCCGCGGCAACGAGGCGCTCATCCTTACCTGGCACAAGAAGACCGAGGATCATCACATCGAACTCCCGCTGCGTATGAGGGGATCGCTCACACAGCTCACGAGCCTCGGTGAAGATTCAACTTCCGTCTACGCGGAAGCGAGTCTCGAGATCGTGCAGGGTGCCGCCCGTGAAGTGCGGATTCAGCTTCCGGAAAAAGTCACTATCAATCAGGTATCAGGCGCTGTGGTAGCCGACTGGGAGATGAAGAACGGCGAGCTCGCGATCACCTTCCTCGAACCGGTGGAGCATAGCGCACGATTTGTGATCAACGGCGAGGCTCGGCTGCCACGTGACGGAATCATCGACGTTCCCTTGCTCCGCCTTCTCCACACCGAGCGCGACAGCGGCGGAGTCGCGGTGGAAATCCTCGGGGCGGGCGAGATCAAGGACCAGAAAGCGCAAGGACTTGAAGACGCCGACGCCAGCGACCTTGGAGAAATGATCGCCAGCCGCCAATCGCCTGCGCTGGCGGCCTTCCGCGCTCGCGCTGGTGAAGCCGGAGCGACGCGCACGTTAAGCGTGAACGTGGCGCGTTACGACCAGCAGGCGGTGCTGATGGCCAACATCGAGGAGGCCCGCTACGACATTCTGATGAGCGCCGACGGAAAGGAACTGGTTCAGGCCAGGTATGCCGTGCGCAACAACCAGCGGAACTTCGTCAAGATTGCGTTGCCGCCGGGAGCATCGGTGTGGAGTGCATCTTTGGGCGGAAGGCCGGCCCGCCCGGGTCAGTCGCCGGATGGAAGCTTGTTGCTGCCGCTCGAAAAGTCGCGCGGCGGTGAGGACGCTCCTGCTTTCGTGGTCGAACTGATGTACGTGACGAAGGCGCCCGCGTGGCAGGACAAGGGCAAGCAGACCGTCACGCTACCAGCGCTCGATCTTCCGATTTCGCGAACGGGAGTGCTCTTCTACTACCCGCCCATGTTCCGAGTTTCGGCGGAGCCTGGGACGTTCCGCACGCAGGAATACCAGGGCCCGATTTCCGCCGCGCTCTCGAACAACGAAAGCGTGGCTGTAGCTGGGTTCTCTACGGGAGCTGCGGTTGGTGGCCCAATTGCAATGAATGGGCCGCCCTCTGCATCCCCGCAGCAGTTCGATCGCATGGAACAGTTCGCAAAGCTCCAGACCAACGACGACAAAGAAAAGAAAGACGCCACCCAGGCGTTGCTCGACAGCTTCAAGTCGAAGTCGATGGCAGGCAGAGTGACCGGCATCGTGCCGGTCAACATCGATTTCCCGGCGTTTGGTCCGTCGATCTACCTGGTGTCCGAACTTACCAGTGAGAACCAGTCCCCCGTAGCAGAATTCAGTTTCCAGCACGACAAAAAGGCAGGTGCGCGATGAATAGCAGAATCGTTACGTCAATGTTGGTCGGATGTGTTTGCTTGATGTCTTTGTGCTGGGCGGAGGACAAATCCGCACTGCCCCTGCCCGATCCCGGCAACGTCACCCTGACGCTCGACGAATACAACAGGCTGGTGGAACGGGCGGCGAAGCCGCCAAAGAAACCAGACGCGGCGCCTCTTCCCTACTCCATCAAGCATGCCGGCCTGAAACTGAAGGTAGAGAACAACGGCGTAATGGGATCCGTGGAACTCGAGGGAGAAGTCTTCCACAAAGGGATCAGCAAGGTACCGCTCACCAGTGGGATGACGATTCTCGATGCTCATCAGAACGGAAAGGGCGTGCCGCTGCTGCAAGAGAATGGCACCCACGTAGCGCTCCTTCCGGCGGGAGATTTCTCGATCTCGCTCGACACCGGCCTGCCGTCAAGGATCGACGCCGGGCGCGCTTCGTTCAGCCTGCCGGCTCCGGTGGCGGGCAGCGTGCAGATGAGCCTGTTGATTCCGGGCGAGCACACGCTAGCCAATATTACTCCGGGAGTCATTACCAGCCGTAAGTCGGAAAATGGGCACACCGCGATTGAAGCGACCTTGGTGCCCGGACAACCAGCCAACATCTGGTGGGCCACGCGCGAAGTAGTCGCTCCGGCTGCCCCGCGCGAAGTGCGCTTCCTGGCGGATTCGAAAACGCTCGTTTCCGTGAGTGAAGCGGAAATGCGAATTGCTGTTCTGGCGGACATCACGATGGTGCAGGGAGAAACCTCCACATTCCAGGTTCAGATTCCTGAAGGCTTCGAGGTCACAGGCGTAACTGGACCAACGCTGGATTCGGCTGAGACTCAGCCCAAGGTGGTGAACGTGAGACCGGTCGGCACAACTGAACCCACTCATCCGTATATCTTTCTGACCGTGAGCAACCCCGGGCTGCGTAGTCATCAGTTTCTGATCTCGATGGAGCGCTCGATCAATGACACGAAGGCCGACGCGCCTTTTGTCAGCTTCAAGGGAGCGCAACGGGAGACTGGTGAAGTGCTGGTGGAAGGCGCTGGCACGATGGAAATTACCGCAACCGAGGGCGGCGGCCTTAAGCGTATGGATGTGAAAGAAGCCAATCCTTATCTGCGGTCCCTGGCGCACTTCCCGCCGCAGGCTGCGTTCCGCTATCACCGGCAGGCGAGTGAGGCTCCTACTCTCGCCTTGAGCTGGGTACGGTTTCCGGACGGCAGCGTGCTCGCCGCCGTAGCCGAGAGCGCGGACGTCACCACCATGGTCACTTCGGAAGGCAAGTCGCTGACCGAGGT
Organism: Terriglobia bacterium; assembly: GCA_020073385.1. GTDB lineage: Bacteria > Acidobacteriota > Terriglobia > Terriglobales > Acidobacteriaceae > Sulfotelmatobacter. The sequence continues at coordinate 24,196 of JAIQFH010000041.1, forward strand.
GAAATTGACTCTGAAGAATCAAGCCCAGCCTTTCCTGAAAGTGTCGTTGCCCCCTGGGGCGACGATCCTCTCCGCGGAAGTCGCCGGGGAACGCGTGAAACCCGTGCAGGGCGCCGACGGCAATCGTGTGCCACTTTTGCGGCCGGGATTCCGTCCAAACGGTTCCTACACGGTGTCGTTTGTCTTCATGCACTCCGGAGCGCCATTCGCGAAAAAAGGCGGCGCTGACCTGAGTCTTCCGAGCATGGATATCCCCATCAGCCTGCTGAACTGGGAGGTGTTTCTTCCAGAACGCTATAAAGTAAAGGATTTCGGCGGAGACGTGATTGCCGCTAATCGGGTGCCCGAACCGCTGCGCGAAGAAGGTGGAATGAGAGCCCAGTTGGAACGCGACAGGGGCTTTTACAACAACTCGAGTAACGTAGGCGCGCGAATCCAGTCTCCGGCCGGCCAAATGGGCGGATGTGTGACTGATCAGACCGGAGCAGTCGTTCCCAATGTGCAGGTGACGGTCACGTCCTCGGACAACGGAATGAGCCGTAGCACGGTCACGGACGCCTCTGGACACTGGGCAGTTCTCGGAATGCCTTCAGGAAACTACAAGGTCAAGCTCGACAGCAGGGGCTTCAAGACCAGCGTCAACAACGTCAGGTACGACTCTAGCCAACCTTCAATGTTTGGTGGTGTTCTGAGCGTTGGTGGAACTGCCGAAACCGTCGAAGTTACAGCGGAAGCGCCCATGATCAATACAACAGAGAGTTCCGTGAGCTCTCTGACCCTGTCAGGCAGGAACTACAGCCGAGTAGCGCTGCTCGCTCCGGGAGCCGTCAGCCAGAACGCGTCTGCCAACGTGATGAACCTGCAAAAGCGGGTCGCCGGCGTTCTGCCGGTGGCGATCGATGTTCCCCGGGCAGGCACATCGTTCAGTTTCGTCCGACCTCTGGTGCTTGATGAAGAGACCAAGGTTACCTTCAGCTACAAGAGCAGGTAAAAGATCTGATGCAGGGCTGCACCTGCGATTGAACGTACTGGCCACGAACCGCTCGCCGATGGCATAGAATGTTGAATCGCAGGTTAGCAGCAAATGAGTAAACCGGACACATGGAAGGCGTGGGAAGGGCGCGTGGTGGAAGGAAAGTATCCGCTTCGCCAGTGGCTGGGCGGCTCCGGCCACAGCGCAGTCTTTCTGACCGAATTCGCAGAACGGCCCTCGCAAAGAGTAGCGATCAAGTTAATCCGTGTGGATGAAGGCAATGGCGAGCCGCAACTCTCGCAATTGCAAGTGACCAAGAAGCTTTCACATCCTCACCTGATTCGCACATTTCAGTGTGGCGTTTGCCGGATGGACGGCTCGCCGTTTCTCTATGTGGTGATGGAGTGCGCCGACGACGATCTTTCGCAGATTCTCCCGGAACGCCCATTGCATCCGTCGGAAGTGTCGGATTTACTGCCTCCCGTCCTCGACGCTCTGTTCTATCTGCACAAGAATGGATTTGTGCATGGCCGGGTTACGCCGTCGAACGTGCTCGCTGCCGGCGATCAATTGAAGCTGTCCTCGGACCAGGTCGCTCCCGTAGCACAGCAAGACGCGGCGCACAGGCGCCGCGATGTGTATGACGCTCCGGAGACCGCAGCCGGGATCATTTCGCCGGCAGGCGATATATGGTCTGTGGGTGTAACCCTGCTCGCGGCCTTGACCCAGAGTGTGACCGCCGCCGAACAGGCTTCGCCGACGAATCGCGATTTGCCCGAGACCATCCCCGACCCGTTTCGTGGCATCGTGCGGGAATGTCTGCAGCTCGATCCGAAACGGCGATGCCCGCTGAAGGAAATTCAGGAACGCATGTTGCCGGCGGCGCGTTCCGTGCCTGCCCCGCCGGAGCCAACGCCAATCCCCGCTGGTTCCTCAACCCGCCGGCCGGTATTTGCGGTCGCGGCCGTAATTATCGTTGTGCTGGGAATCGTATTCGGATTGTTGTATTCCCGCTCCAGCAAATCTCCAACGGAGACGGCCGATGCGACCAAGCAACCGGTATCCGACGCCGTGCCCGCCCCGACAACCACTGCTCCTAAGCCGGCTGAACCCGTGGCAAAGACTCGAACATCAGCAGGCGAAGTCGTCCGGCAGGTGCTTCCCGATGTTCCCCGCAGCGCACAGCACACCATCCGGGGAACTATCAAGGTGGTCGTACGGGTACAAGTGGATCCTTCCGGAAAAGTCACGGCAGCGACGTTGAAGTCACCCGGCTCCAGCCGATACTTCGCGAATCAGGCCCTCAAGGCGGCGGAGCGATGGGAGTTTTCTGCCCCGCAGGTAGACGGCCAGCCGACCGTGAGCACGTGGCTGCTCCAGTTCCGATTTAAACGAACGTCGATCCAGGCTTCGCCGCAACGCGAAAAGGGTTAGTTCTTCCCTGCCTGACGCAACTTCCATACGATCTGCCTCACCATTCCCAGCAATACTTTCGCATCCATGGCTTGCAGGTTGAGGCGCAGCATGAGACGTCGGACTTTCTTTTCGCTCACCGCATCGTTGCCCGGTTTGACATATCCGCTGATTTTCAAAGCCTCGTATAGCCCTTGTGTGATCTTCTCGAGTTCGCCGGATTCCGCCGGCTCAGCATCGTTGGGAGTCGCGTTGTCGGCAACGCTGCGCGAAAGTCCGAAAAGGCATACGGCAACGGCCTGGCCCAGATTCATGGATATGTGCTGTTCGTGAGTCGGAATGTTCAGCAGCCAATGGCAATGGGTGAAATCTTCGTTGGTCAATCCGACTTTCTCGGAGCCAAACAATAGAGCGACTCGGCCTGATTTCAACGCCGCGCGAACGGCGCTGCCCGATTCGTCGTTGAGGCGGCGCAGGGGATTCTGTAAATCCCGATCTCTTACCGCCGTCGTTCCGATCACGAGTGAACAGTCTTCCACTGCTTGGGCAACAGTGTCGAACTCCTGGGCATTCGTGAGCAAGGCAGAGGCTCCAACCGCCGATCGAGCCTCGCGAAAACCAACCGCGTATGGATTAACCAAGCGAAGATGCCGGGCGCCGAAGTTGCTCATGGCCCGCGCAGCCGCGCCAATATTAAGAGGATTGCGCGGTCGCACCAGCACGACCACGAGTTGCTCTAGCTCTGAAATTCCAATCGGCAAGCCGTCATTCTACGACAAAGAGAATTTTCGAGAGAGCGTCCGACAAGAGAAAAGCGCCCAAGACCAGGCGCCTGTTTTCCAGACTGAACTTCATCGTCTATCGCGCGGACAATTTCCGACGCACCATGCCGAGCAAGCTCATCCCCCCTGTCGCAAACAGAGCCAGTGTGGAAGGCTCTGGAACAGAGGCGATGGTCGTATCCCCGCCAGAAATCAGGGTTGAACCGTTAAAGAATCCTGTGCCTGTGTTGGCGGTCAATTGAACGGTAACTGCGCTCACGCTGGTTCCACCCAACATTCCCGTAAGAACACCAGTCAGCGTGTAGCTGTGAGTCCCATTTGCCAGCGTCGTAAGAGTCCAACTTATGGGCGCGGAGAATGTACCGGAGAAGAGTACTCCATTGGGAATTCCGTTGGTGCCGTTGCCATTAATGGTGACCATTCCGCCAGCCGCGAATGTGCCGCCCATCGTCAAAGAACCGCTGGTCAGTGCGCCGGTGCTTAGCGAAAAAGTGCCAAGGTCGCCTGTGACGGTGCCTCCGCCGTTAAGGCCAGTGACAGCGATCAACGTAGATCCGGACAGAGTCAGCCCTGCAGTTGTACCGGAGAGCGTCCCCCCGCCATTGCTGAAATCGACTGTATTCGAGGCTGCTGCCAGACTTGTCAGTGCGAAGCATGAGAGAACTACGACTAAAGCGGCGGACTTCATCGAGGAAACTCCGTGCAGACGAATTAACGGGTGACAGGCAGTTACGCCGACGGCCCGGTAAAAACCTGCTAAAGATAAGATTTCCTGGTGATAATGGCCATACGGTAGAAACGGTATGACTCAATAAGCTCCTCCCTTAGCAACGCAGAAAAAAGCATTTCTGCACGCAACGAAATTCGTGGAGCGCCTCTTTGCACGCCTCTCTCCTTAATCATTTTGACACCGTCTTGAAGATGTAAAAAGAATGTCAAAAACCGCAGCTTTTGCGCGGAATCGTAGTCTAAGGGTTGTAAGCTTCAAAAAGTCGTGGCGCTTCCGGAGGGGCGGTCGCATTCCGGAGCTCTCCCCCACACAGAATTGGAAGGTTTTCTAACATGGGAAATCTCGCAACACCATTCGGTCTCGGTAGAACCGTGACTCCAGTTCCTGCAGCCAAGCCCAACGGGCGGATTCTGGTGGTCGAGGACGATCCCGCCGTTCAGAAAGCGCTCCGCCGACTGTTTGAAACAGAAGGTTATTCGGTAGAGACCCAATCAGATGGGAAGTCGGCGATCGACAGCTTTCATGCTTCGCCGCCAGCGGCCATGGTCCTGGACCTGCGTCTGCCCAAGGTCTCCGGCGGGGATGTCTGCAAAGAAATCAAGGCCATCTCGCCGACGTTGCCGATCGTCGTTCTGAGCGCGGCGAGCGATGTTTCAGACAAAGTCCTGCTGCTGGAACTAGGGGCCGATGACTATGTCACCAAGCCTTTTAGTCCTCGAGAACTGCTGGCCCGAGTTCGCGCTGCCTTGCGCCACACTACCCGTGTTCCCGAAGCGCAAGTTGTCAGCTTTGACGACATCACTGCCGACTTCAAGAAGATGGAAGTGAAACGCGACGGGAAAGCGGTAGTGTTGACTGCTCAGGAATTCAAGACATTTCAGTTCCTGGTACATAATGCCGAGCGGGTGATTAGCCGCGACGAACTGCTGAATGAAGTCTGGGGATACCAGAATTATCCTTCGACCCGAACCGTTGACAATCACATTCTGAAACTCCGCCAGAAACTGGAGAAAGACCCTTCGAGCCCGGTACATTTCCGCACGGTACACGGAATGGGGTACAAGTTCGTTCGCTGATCCTGTGAACCCTTCCTCCGAGCCCGTATTCCATTCGTCTGCCGATGCACCGGGTCCCGCAGGCGGGGCACTCTTGCCTCGGCTGCGGCTACGCACGCGATTCCTGATATCGATGCTGGTCATCACGGCGGGGCTGACGACCACGAGTTTCCTCCTGGTGCAGCGCAGCGTGCAGACGCATGTCCGCCAGAGCATTGCCATCAACCTGCGCGATTCCGTCTCAGCATTTCAGGACTTTCGCCATGAGCGCGAGACCATGCTGACCAATGATGTCGCTCTCATGGCAGCCCTGCCCATCACGCGCTCGATCATGAGCAATTCCGATCCGCTCACCATCCAGGATGCATCGCGGGACGTCTGGCAGATTGCCAGGTTCGATCTATTCGTGCTGGTCAATGAGAGCGGCAAGGTCGTTGCCCTGCACACCAACACTCCCGGATTCACCAGAGAAGCTGCGGAAAAGTATTTTCAACAATCATTGGAGGAAGACCGCGGAGAGGGTAGCCACTGGTGGTTCGGGGAGCGCCACCTGTATCAGACATTCATCCAGCCCATTTACCGGGGCTCGCCCACCGAAGGAACACTGTTGGGGTTTCTGGTGGTCGGCTACGAGATCAACGGCCGGCTTGCCTCCGAAGTGAGCAAGGTCGCAGGCAGTCAGGTCGCTTTTTCGTGGGGAGACGAGGTAATCGCCACCACCCTCCCACCCGCGCACGTGCAAGGTGGAAACCTCAAGGCATTCATCACCGGTTCACCGCAGGAAGCGCCGCGCGATGTGGAGATCGGCAACGAACGCTTCCTGGCCACCTCGTTGGATTTGTCCCGCTCCCAAACCACGCCGGTTCGCCTTAGCGTCCTCGATTCCTACGATCAGGCAACAAGATTTCTGGACGAACTGAATCGTTACCTCCTGCTGCTTGGCTTGGCGGCAATTTTGGTCGGAAGCGGACTGGTCTTCTTTATCTCTCATACATTCACCCGGCCACTGGGTGGATTGGTTGCGGGCGTTCGGGCGCTGGAAGGCGGCGACTTTCACCATCCACTGGATCCGCGTGGAGGGGATGAGGTTGCGGAACTCACCCGCGCCTTTGACCGCATGCGCAGCAGCCTGCTGAAGAGTCAGCGGGATTTGCTGGAATCGGAGCAGTTGGCGACCATAGGCCGCATGGCGAGTTCGATTTCGCATGACCTGCGTCACTCACTGGCTGCGATCGTGGCCAACTCTGAGTTTTTGGTTGACAGCCATCTGACGGCAGTGCAGCGCGAGGAACTCTATCAGGAAGTGAGGACTGGAGTGAACCTCATGACCGATCTGATCGACTCGCTCCTCGAGTTCGCTCGTACGCGTGAATCGTTGACCCCCGCGTATGGCAATGTGTTGGAAACCATACAGCGGTCAGTGCAGGCAGTCCGTCTACATCCGCGTCATCATGCGCGATCCATCGATGTAATCTGCGGGCCTCATGTTTCAGGATGGTTTGACCAGCGCAAGCTGGAACGCGTTTTGTACAATCTGCTGCTCAACGCCTGCGAAGCGGCGCCTCCACTCGGAGGCAAGGTGGAAGTTACGGCGGGCGAATTCTCCGGGGCGATCACGATCGCAGTGTCGGATAACGGGCCGGGCATCGCCGAATCGATCCGAGAGAAACTTTTCCATCCCTTCGTGAGCTATGGAAAAGAGAACGGTACAGGCTTAGGCTTGGCGGTCGTACTGAAGATTGTTCAGGATCATGGCGGTGAAATTTTCGTGGAGCGCGCTGCGGAAGGCAAAACTGTTTTTCGCATGGTGTTGCGCGGCCGCGGCCAAGAAGCACTGCGGGGCAACAGCGATTTCAGAGTAGAAGTATCTCCCGCCATGCCCGCGCAGCAGCACAGTGCCAGTCAAAATTCGGTTTCGCATCCGGGGGTGTAAGGCGAATCCGTTTTCGTGGAAAGATCCGGCTCCGGATGAGTGCAGGAGGAGGACGGTGTGAAGAGCCCTATTGCCTCTACGCGTCGCGGGGCCGCTTTGGCGGTTACCGTTATAGTCTTTTTCAGCTCGCTCGGCTCAGCCGAGCAGACACCAGCCGCAGTCTTGAACGGCTCGGGCGACCCGGCAATTCGCGAGTTGCAGGATCAAGTCCATCAGCTTCAAGCACTGGTCGAAGAGATGCGCGCCGAGAATGCGCAGTCCCGGGCTGAAATGCGTCAGTTGCGCCAGGACCTGCAGGCAACACGCACTTTGCTGGAACAGCCTGCTGCCGCCAAAGGCTCCGAGATCGCGGGAGAAAAAGCGCCTGAGAGCAGTGCGGCAGCAGCCGTCGAACCCTCGACCCCTCTCGAGCAACGAGTACAGAAGCTGGAAGAATCGACCTCCCTGATCGGCTCGAAGATTGACGAACAATATCAGACGAAAGTTGAAACCGCGTCGAAGTATCGTGCACGCCTGCACGGGATCGTCTTGATGAACGCGTTCCGCAATGTTGGCGGCTCCGACAATCTGGATTTTCCCAACTATGCCCATCCGTTGCCCGCCTCTCTTCCGAACGCAACGCTCGGAGCTACTCTGCGCCAATCGGAGATTGGTTTCGAAATCTTTGGCCCGAAGCTCGCTGGAGCAAGAACCTCTGCGGACGTTCAACTTGATTTTTCCGGCGGCTTTCCGGCCACCGGCAACGGCGTGAACTTTGGCGTGGTTCGCCTGCAGACCGCGAGTCTGCGGCTCGACTGGGACCGGACATCCGTGGTCGCCGGCCAGGACTCGCTGTTCATCTCCCCGTTATCACCGACATCATTTGCATCCTTGGCCACACCAGCGTTCGCTTTCGGCGGAAACCTCTGGGGCTGGACGCCGCAAATCCGCGTGGAGCACCGGTTTTCGCTCAGCGAACGGCAGACCGTCACGATGCAGGCCGGGATCCTCGACAACCTCGACTGGGAATCACCCTCCAACTCGTTTTACCGCTACGCGCAGGCGGGCGAGTTGTCGGGGCAACCTGCGTATGCATTTCGCACCGCATGGTCGCGGCCCGTCCGAGAACATCCCCTGAGTTTTGGTGTAGCCGGCTATTACGGCCGCCAGAATTGGGCGTGGGATCGTTACGTGGACGCGTGGGCTGCCATGGCGGACTGGCAGATACCGATACTGCCGCGGCTTGGCTTATCCGGCGAATTCTATCGAGGTCGCGGCATAGGAGGCCTAGGTGGGGCGATCGGGACATCGGTCGTGTACGGCAGTAGCACATGGAGTCCAATTCCCCCTCTTCGAGGACTCAACACGGCCGGGGGATGGTCACAACTGAAGTTTCAATTGACTCCGAAGCTCGAATTGAACGGGGTGATTTCCGAAGATGACGCCTTCACCAGCGACATCCTCGGATTTGCCACAGACCAGAACAATTTCGGCCCGATTCTCGGCCGGAATCGCGGAGCCTTGGGCAACGTGGTATTTCGGCCGCGCTCTGATCTAGTTTTTTCGGCAGAGCTCAGACGTCTCCGGACTTTCCCCGTCTATAGCAGTAGCAGTTTTACCAACCAGGTTAATCTCTCTCTAGGAATACTTTTTTGAAGGTACGATCCAGACATTTTGCCGCTCTGCTTCCGCCGCTAGTTTTGCTCAGCAGCTTGCATGGTCAAGAGTCTGTGCGTGCACACGTGGAACTCACCAAGGCCGGACACCACTTGAAAGATTCTTCCAGGGCGGTGGTCTGGCTGACTCCGGTGGGTACCGCTGTTCAGCCGCCACAGCAGACGCAGATCCCTCAACTCGTTCAGAAGAACAAGAGCTTTCACCCTTCCCTCCTTGTAGTACCGGCCGGCGGAAAGGTGGAGTTTCCGAATCATGACCCGTTCTTCCACAATGTTTTCTCTCTGTTTGAGGGCAAGCGTTTCGACCTCGGACTCTACGAGAGCGGAACTACGCGCTTCGTTCAATTCGACAAGCCAGGAATCTCTTTCATCTTCTGCAACATTCATGCGGAGATGAGCGCGGTCGTCATTGCCCTGGCAACGCCTTACTACTCGATCTCCGATGCGCACGGCGATTTGGCCATTGCAGATGTCCCGCCGGGGAGATACCGGTTGCAGATCTTTCATGCGGGTGTAGCGCCTGACGCCCTTCGCACCATGGCTCGGGAGATCACTATCGCTCCGGGACAAACAACCTTGGGATCCTTTGCCCTGGCTGAATCCGACGTGGCGGGAGCCCACACGAACAAGTATGGGCACGACTACGACCGGCCCGAACCGGACAGTCCAGCGTACGCAAGGCCGTAAGAAGGTCTCAGAGTTTTTCGGCCCCTTGAGGCATAAGGAATGTGCGGACAGGCGCCTTCGGCCGTCCGCAGCCCGCTGGAGTAGACTCCGCAAGAAATCTGGTTAAAGAGAAAGGGCGTGCCGTTTAGCACGCCCTTCTCGCCTCTATCGTTCACTTCATTTCACGTCAACGAACGATCAGCAGATTTAGTGATGGCCTGAATGTCCGCCACCGCCACCGGAGTGACCGCCACCACTGGAATGGCCGCCGCCTCCACCGCTGGGCGCATGTCCTCCGCCGCCACCGAAGTGGCCTCCGCCACCACTAGGGGCGGGCCGAGAGCCACCCCCTCCGCCTCCGCCATAACTCGGCCGCGAGTAGCCCGGTGCCGAGCGCGATCCGCCATAGCTGGGTGGGTTTCCTCGCGAATATCCGCCTCCGCCGTACGACGGACTCCGTACGATCGGTTGACGCATATCGAGTTGCGGCCGTGACGATCCTCGTCCGTAGCCATCTGAGTAGCTGCGCTGCTGCCCGCTTGAACTGGGGGCAGTCCGATTCCAATAGCCCCCACTGCTACTGCTCGTTCCGCCACGCGACGCTTCATTTCGCGACGGAGGATTGAACGGACGGAATCCGCCACGATTCTCTGCGGGAGCCGCCTGGCTGGTGCCACGCTGCGGCTCGGGTCGCGACACGCTGCTGTTCCCGCCGAGGGAGCGGTTGTTCTCGTTTGGCGGCGTAAATGGCCGGAAGCCACCGCGGTTCTCAGCGGGAGCAGCCTGACTGGTGCCGCGCTGCGGCTCAGGTCGTGATGCGTTGTTGTTACCACTGAACGGCCGATAAGCGCCGCCCTGCGTGTTCTGATTCGGCACATTTCGGTTGCCGAAACTCCCTGCCTGCCGATTCGCGACTCCCGCACTTGGCCTTTGCATAGTCCCAACTGCACCGGGACCACGACCGGCGAATTCGCCGTTGGAGCGGCCGCCAGCCGGAATTGCACCCACGTGGCTCTGCTGCATCGTCTGCCGCAGGCTCGCGGTCTGCTGCTGGAACGAAGCCGGACGCGCGATGTTGTTATGCGCTCCGAAGAAGCGCTGCGAGCCACCGTTGCGAATTGTCGCGGACGATGCCGCACGTCCGCTAGCCGACAGGCTTGCCCGCGACGGAACGACGGGGAGGTTGCCCGCCATCATTCGGGCTCCACGCAATTGTTCAGGCCGGGCTGCTACCGCACCAACCCTGCCCGCTCCAAAGTGGCCCGCGTTGACTGTCGACATCGCGCGGCCAACATGCACGTTACGCAGATTCGCCAGGTTCGAGAACCGCATGCCATTGTGCAGCGGCCGGAACCCGCCGTAGTGACCTCCACCCCATCCACCCCGACCTACCCAGCCGAAGCGACCGCGGTATCCACCCCACCACGGATGGAACCAGTCGCAAGGACCGAGCGGGAGCCAGCCGAATCCGCCCCAACCGCCAAATCCGGCGCCGAAGCCAAAGCCGCCGCCCCATCCCCAGAACGATACGTACGCAGGAGCCCAGAACGGACGGTACCAGCCGTAAGCCGGACCCGGCCACCATCCCCAGCCACCATCATTCCAGAGCCAACGGCCGTAGTGATATGGCGCCCAGCCCCAAGGCTCGTAGCCGACCCAAGTCCAACCGTAGTAAGGCTCGTATACCCAGTTGCCGTTGCGATAGGGAGCCCAGTCTCCCGGCTCGTCGGGATACCAGACGTCGCCGTAGTCGTCGACGTGGCGCCAGTGGCCGTACGAATCGAGGTCCTGTGCACCGGTGTAGTAGCGATTCGTGTGTTTCCAGGAACTCGCATCGCGAATGATGTGATCGCGGTCGCCGTTCCAGCGGTCCCAATCGTCACGATCGGGAGCCGATGCAATCTTGTACTGCGCCGAATCGGCGGTGCCACGGACCGTCGCCATCTCGCCGCTGCGAACCTCGGTGCTTCCCTGCGGCGTGGCAATTTGCGCTTCACCTTTGCGCACGATCACGATCGTGTCGCCATCCGGATGCACTTCGATGCGGAACACGCCATCGTGATGCGACGGATGGATGGAGACGTTCGGAGTATCGATCTCAGGTTCCGCCTCGCTGTCCTTTGAAACCGTGTAGGTGGCGAGACCCTCGCCGATCTGGATCTGAATGTTCTTTTTTGTGAGATTGGCGACGTTAGCTTTGGTGTTGCTCGACAGCCGAAGGGTATTGGCAAAATCAAGCTGCACTTCGGTGCGGGCATTGTCGCCCGTCGAAATCTTGTCGCCGGTCATCAACGGCTGATTCAGTGCTGCCGCCGACCAGTCGCCGGAGTCACCGCGCTGCGTCGAGATGTCGCCGTGAATCAAGCTAACGCGCGCTACGCCCTGGTCGGTGTTTGCTGGAGCCTCACCGGACGGACCACCGGGCTGCGCCTCCGTGGGTTGCGCGTTCGAGTCGTCATAGGGCTGAGAATCCGGTCCTTGTCCTTGACCGATTTCCATCGGAGCACTGGGTTGCTCCGAAGGTCCGGGCCCTTCTTCGGTCGTCTGCGCGAATGCGCCGATCGACAGCGCTCCCGATAGCGCTAACACCAGGATTGCGAACTTACCGCCGAGTCTGTTTTTCATAACGACCTCCGGCCCAAATGCTTTCCAGAGTTGCATGAGTGCGAAATCCTCTGACCAAGAGAATCGCAACTGCCATGCCAAAGACAGGGAAATCCTCCGAACCACAACTCCTGTGTTTTCAGTTAGAGAGAAGCAGAAACCCGCGGAGCAAATGGAGCATTATTCGTGGAATTGGCCGGCCTCGGCCAATGCTGGTGGTTTTCAGCCACCTAGACCCGCTGCATGATGTCCGCGTACATCCGGTGAAAGGCGTGGACTCCTTTTTCTTGTTTGACGCTGAATCGCCCGCGCGAGTAACTGCGGGATCGCAGGTTCTTCTGCACGGCTTCGCAGATGGCCACATCTTCGCTTTGAATCTGATCGCTGAATTCCACAGACGCTCTCGCAGTCGGTGAGTTATGTTCCTTCTCCGGCAGATACCATTCAAAGATAGCCAGCGTGCGCTCCGGCTCGATTGGCACCACAATGTTCAGCGAAACATTGTCGGGATAGCAGTTGAGCATCCAGTTGGGGAAGACCCAGAAGTAGTCGGTCGTTAGATCCTCGCGCGCCTGCTGGTAACGACGCGGCGTTGTGTCGCCGGTTTGAGCTCCGCGAATGGGGCTGAACTGTCGCACGTACCCGGCATGCGGTTCGACCGTGTAGGCGGTGTAGTCCAGTTCCCTGTTCAGTCCGGGATGGACGCTCGGCAGATGATAGCCCTCAAGGTAATTGTCGACGTATGCCTTCCAGTTGCACTTCATGTCATACGTGCGGCGCTCGAAGAGTTTCATCTCCGTAAACGGGAACCTGTCGGCTTGCGCAGGTAACTCGCCCAGAGTCGGAAGCAGTGGCGTCGCCTGTGGATCAAGATTGGTGAACACGAGGTTGAACCATTCCTCAGTTCGTACCGGAGCCAGCGCAAAGTCCTCCGCGCGGAATCCCTTGACGCCTTCGATCTCGGTCGCGCTGATCAGGCTGCCGTCAAGGTCATACGTCCATCCGTGATACCCGCACCGAAACAACTTGCGCGACCCGCAACCTTCTGCGGGAGGGCCGGCGCGGTGCCGGCATACGTTGTAGAAGCCTCTGAGCTTCCTGTCGGATCCGCGGACAAACAGTAGCGGCTCTCCCGCCACATCCGTTGTGAAGTAGTCACCGGGATTCGCCACTTGCCTGCTATGTCCAACGACCTGCCAGATTCGCAAGAAAATTTTTTCTTTCTCTGCGGCGAATATCTTTGGATCCGTGTAGAGAGCGGCCGGCAGAGTCCAAGCCTCCTCAATCTTGCTCTCCACCCAAAAGGCGTCACCAGTGATTTCCATGATTAGCCCGGAAACAGCGCCGCAACATTCTACGGCATGACAGGTCGGCTTTCGCGCTTTGCAAAGCCTAAGACGGCCTCGTTCCCGGATTGACACGAATTGTCAGTTCCCGCGACGAATTTTGCCAGAGATTGGCCGTTCGGGCATGGGCCAATGCCACCTAAGTTTGCCCTAGTACTGAAAACAAAGCTGTTCTCCAAAGGGTACCCAGAACGAAGGTAACTGGCAGCTTTGGCGAGGCAGATGCAAACATCAAGGCGGCTGCGATATTCGCAGAGACTTTAAAACAGAACTAACGAGGGGAAAATTCGAGATGCGGAAACAAAAGGGTTTCTCACTAATCGAGCTGCTGATCGTGGTGGCGATCATCCTGATCATCGCAGCTATCGCTATTCCGAACTTGCTTCGCGCCCGCATGGCGGCCAACGAGTCGTCTGCTGTCGCTTCGATCCGTACCATCAACACAGCTGAAGTCACCTATAACTCGACCTATCCGACGGTTGGCTTTTCGGCGAACCTCGTGAGCCTCGGCGGCGCGATCGGCGCGGCTTGCGTACCTGCACAGGCGACAGCTTGCTTGATTGACTCCGTGCTTGCCAACAACGGCAACCCGGCGGGCAGCGGCAAGAGCGGTTACCTGTTCACCACCGGCGCTGGCACAGTGGCTGGTGGCGTCAACGTTGGCTACACCGTGAAGGCAGTTCCGATCACGATCAACCAGACTGGTCTTCGTGGATTCTGCGCTGAGGAAGATGCAGTGGTTCGCGTCGACCCGGCCGGCGTTTGCTCCACCACTGAAGCGGGCATCCTGACCTTCAACCCGCTCAACCAGTAAGTAAGTTTGGCGAAGTACCTGGGGGAGGGTACAAGCCACGGAGCAGCGAACGCAAGTTCGCTGCTCTTTTGTCTTTTCCCCACAATAAGCGGCGCCGCACTTCATCGACCTCTTTTCTGCGACTTTCTCTTGCGTTTGAGGCGAACCATCTTAAGGACGAAACGCAAGTCGCAGCGCGGTGCCGTTGAAATCTAACAGCATTGGTTCGCCGAAGTGTTTTTTGGGATACGACGTGCCGCCGCAAGGCCAAATAGGATCTGCCCACCCCGGCGGGCGTCCATTTCCCCGATCATCTTTGCAATCGGAATGATACGCAAAACCCGGTCTCCATGGGCGGCGTTGCAGGCTTCAGACTGACGCCAATTGTCAATGTCGCGACGGAAATTGTAAGGGCGATGACCGTCTGCGCAAGGTCAGCCAGCCACCGAAGTTTGCTCCCGTGCTGAAAATAAAGCTGTTCATCTGAGGGTACCAAGAACGAAGGTAACTAGCGGCTTTGGCGAGGCAGATGCAAACATCAGGACGGCTGCAAATGTCCGCAGAGACTACAAAAACAGAACTGACGAGGGGAAAATTCGAGATGCGGAAACAAAAGGGTTTCTCACTAATCGAGCTGCTGATCGTGGTGGCAATCATCCTGATCATCGCAGCTATCGCTATTCCGAACTTGCTTCGCGCCCGCATGGCGGCCAATGAGTCGTCTGCTGTCGCTTCGATCCGTACCATCAACACGGCTGAAGTTACCTACAACTCGACCTATCCGACGGTTGGCTTTTCGGCGAACCTCGTGAGCCTCGGCGGCGCGATCGGCGCGGCTTGCGTACCTGCACAGGCGACGGCTTGCTTGATTGACTCCGTGCTTGCCAACAACGGCAACCCGGCTGGCAGCGGCAAGAGCGGCTACCTGTTCACCACCGGTGCTGGCACAGTGGCTGGCGGCGTTAACGTCGGTTACACCGTCGCGGCGGTTCCGATCACGATCAACCAGACTGGTCTTCGTGCTTTCTGCGCTGAGGAAGATGCAGTGGTTCGCGTCGACCCGGCTGGCGTTTGCTCCACCACCGAAGCGGGCGTCCTGACGTTCAACCCGCTCAACCAGTAAGCAACAGTTTGGCAAAGTACCTGGGGGAGGGTACAAGCCACGGAGCAGCGAACGCGAGTTCGCTGCTCTTCTTGTTTTTTCCCTCCAATTCCCAGTTGATCCGATTCATTCCGGCTCCTCATCGCACTTAGTTCTCGCTAAGCGGGATGACAGAAATTGTCGGGAACTCCAAATCACGACAATGCAAGGTCGCAGTGCTCCTCTCAATTCACGCCCGAACCCACTGATAAATGAATAAGTTAGCGAACTTGGTCGGCTCCGGGTTTGGCACGGCAAATGCCACTGAAATAGCGAAAGGTCTTCGGGGCAACTTGATGCGAAAACAACATGGTTTCTCACTGATTGAGCTTCTGATCGTAGTGGCAATCATCCTCATCATTGCGGCGATCGCCATTCCGAATCTTCTGCGCGCCCGTATGGCGGCCAATGAGTCTTCTGCGGTCTCCTCCCTGCGCACCATTAACACGGGAGAGATCACTTACCAGAGCACGTATCCCACGGTGGGCTACGCCGCGGCTCTTCTGAATCTGGGCGGCCCTCTGGGTGCGGCTTGCGTACCCAGCCAGGCGAGCGCCTGCGTGATCGACTCAGTATTGGCTAACAATGGCAACCCGGCCGGCAGCGGCAAGAGCGGCTACGCATTTACGACAGGTGTAGGAACGGTCGGGGCCGGGCTCAATGTCGGTTACACGATCCTGGCGAAGCCTCTGATTCTCAACGAAACGGGTGTGCGTGCCTTTTGTGCTGAACAAGATGCGGTCGTGCGGGTCGACCCAGCCGGGGTGTGTTCCAACACCGAAGCTGGGATTCTGACTTTTAACCCTCTCAATCAGTAGCGGCGGGTTGAATTTGTAGGCGAAGTACCTCGGGGAAGGGTACATAGCCACGGAGCAGCGAACGCGAGTTCGCTGCTCTTTTGCTTTCTATAGTGCACCTCTCCGGCGCGAATCCCGGATCACCCCTGCAAGAACTCATGGTTCGCGCGTTCTTTGTCTGTGCCCCCCACGAAAGTGGGGCCTGGACCTACACTTTTCGGCCGCTGAACCGCCCGGCGACGGGTTACAATACGCGCTGTGCCTTGCCGGGCGCGGAAAGTGACCTGTTCCATCCAAACGGTAGGATCAAAATCCGGCTGAGAGTTGAGCCAGGAAAATCGATGGCAGGCTGAAAACATCCCAGGGAAAAAATGCGAAAACAAAAAGGTTTTTCACTGATCGAGTTGCTGATTGTGGTGGCGATTATTCTGATCATTGCCGCCATAGCCATTCCGAACCTCTTGCGCGCGCGCATGGCCGCCAACGAGTCATCTGCGGTGGCGTCAGTTCGCACCATCACCACCGGAGAAATCACGTACCAGAGCACATATCCGACTGTTGGCTATGCCGCGGCTCTGGTGAATCTGGGCGGCCCTCTCGGTGCCGCTTGCGTTCCCAGCCAGAACACCGGCTGCCTGATCGACTCAGTGCTGGCTAACAATGGCAATCCGGCCGGTAGCGGCAAGAGCGGTTACAGATTCATCACGGGAGCAGGAACGGTGGCAGGTGGCGTTAACATCGGCTACACCATTCAGGCTGCGCCCATTACCGTGAATCAAACTGGCATACGCGCTTTTTGCGCCGAAGAAGATGCTGTGATCCGGGTCGATCCCGCGGGCATCTGTTCCAACACGGAAGCCGGGATTCAGACTTTCAATCCGCTGAATCAGTAGACTTCGATCGCGATCTGAGAAGGCCGGAGGGGCGGATGAAAATGCCGCTCCTGCTGGCTTTACCTTTTCCCGTTTCATTCTCTTCGCCGCGGAACACGGGCTCACTGGTTACCAAGGTTTCAGCCCTAGCTTTCAGGTTGGTAAAACAACTGCAGGATAATCTGCGGCCCCACCCCCGTGCACGAGGTCGATTCGCGTTCTCAGGAGAATTGAATGCGTTTCCATAAGGGATTCTCACTTATCGAACTTCTGATCGTAGTGGCGATCATCCTGATCATCGCTGCGATCGCAATTCCTAGTCTGCTGCAAGCCCGGATGGCAGCTCATGAATCGTCCGCCGCGGGGTGCTTGAGTGCGACAAGGAGTGCCGAGGCGGCCTATTACACAGCCTACCCCACCGTTGGCTATTCGCCCGACATTGCCTCGCTCGGAGGTCCGCCTCCCTGCACTCCCCAGGCAACCACGGCTTGTCTCCTGGACAGCGGACTTTCCTCGGCTATTCCCGGGAGTTCGGGCAAAGGCGGCTACTTTTTTCTGGCAACGGGAGTTCAGACCGGAGGGGCAACGACAAACACTGCATACGTCATCGGTGCGGCACCGATGGTCGTACATTCGAGTGGCAATCGTGATTTCTGCTCGACGAACGACGGCGTCCTTCGCTCACAGATGGGAAATCCTGGTGACGTGCCGGTAGCCAATCTCCCTGCCTGCATCGCCTTTCCCGTAGCCCAGTGATGCGAAGAATTCTCAAATCAAAGTGAGAATCGTCTCGGCACCAGGCAGGTCCAGGCTTGCGTCTTGAATTTCGCCCTCTTGCTCTTTGGGACAAGATGTGACCCTCGTAACCGCACGCGGGGTTCCGAGCCCCGTTTGATTGCTTATAATCGTCTCGAAGTCACTCTCCGACCGTCATTTAAACAATGGCTGCTATCGAAATTCTCGGCCTGGAAAAAACCTACATGGTGGGCTTCTGGCGCAAACGGCCGAAGCGCGCACTGCAGCCGCTTCATCTCACAGTGGACGACGGAGAAATCTTCGGCTTTCTCGGCCCCAACGGCGCCGGAAAAACCACCACTCTGAAGATGCTCATGGGTTTGGTTTTTCCTACCGCCGGTAGAGCGCGAATCCTGGGCAGAGACTGGACCGATCCCGAGGTCAAAGCGCAGATTGGCTTTCTTCCCGAACAGCCCTACTTCTACGACTATTTGACCGCGCATGAATTGCTCGACTACTACGGGCAACTTTCTGGCGTCCCTGCCAAAGATCGGAAGAACCGTGTTGAGGAAGTCCTCCAGCGAGTGGGACTGACTGACATCAAAGGCATACAGCTGCGCAAATTCTCGAAAGGCATGCTGCAACGCGCGGGAATTGCACAGGCCATACTGCACAGTCCCAAGCTGGTTTTTCTGGATGAACCGATGTCCGGGCTCGATCCTCTTGGCCGGCGCGAGGTTCGCGACCTCATCCTGCAACTGCAGCAGGAAGGAAAGACGGTGTTTTTCTCGACCCACATTCTCTCCGACGCCGAAGCTCTTTGTGATCGCGTGGCCATCATCAACCAAGGGGAACTGCGCGGAGTGGGAGCAGTGGAAGAGCTGACCAAGTCCGTGCAAGGCAAGGTTGAGGTGGTCTGGCAAGGAACACAGGTCCCTGCCTCGATGAAAGCCCTGGGCGGTGAATTCCATGTGACTGGCGAGACCGTGCGTACCGTGATTTCGGAAAACCAGCAGGACGCGGCCATTGACGCACTTCGCCGGGAGCGCCTGCGTCTGATTTCCATTGTCCCCGTCCGCACGTCCCTGGAGTCTTACTTCGTTGAGAAGTTGCAGCATTCTCAAACCACTGCGGGGACCTCGGCATGAACGCACGTATCGTCCACATCGCCTCGAATACGTTTCGCGAAGCCGTTCGCGACCGCGTTCTCTACAACCTGATTGCATTCGCCGTCCTGATTTCTGCCGCGGCTATTTTCATAGGGCAGATCTCAATCGAAATCGAGCGCCTGGTGGTCATCAATCTCGGCCTGACCGCCGTGTCTTTGTTCGGCGTAGTCATTGCCATTTTTGTCGGGATCGGGTTGGTCTCGAAAGAGATCGAGAAGCGCACGCTCTACACCGTGCTCTCGCGACCGGTGCGGCGTTGGGAGTTCATCGTCGGAAAGTTTTTTGGGCTGGCCGGGACGCTCGTCGTCAATACGTTCTTCATGGCTCTAGGAGTCTTCGGAGCCCTGCTCTATGTCGCTCACAGATTCTCCGGCGCTGACTCCTCGATTTTCATCGCCCTGTACTTCATCATCCTTCAATTCCTGATTATCTGCGCGCTGGCGCTCCTGTTCTCATCGTTTTCGTCTCCGTTGCTGTCGGCAGTCTTCGCCTTTTCGCTATTCATCATCGGAAGCTTTGCCGATGACCTGCGCGGATTCGCCACGCTGGCCCATGGCCTGACGCGTTGGGTTGCCACTGGCACGGCCTACCTGGTCCCCAACTTCTCGGCCTTGAACGTGATCAGCGCGGTCGCACACCAGCAACCGATCAGCTGGCAACTCGTTCTGCAGAATACGTTGTACACGCTGTTCTACACGGCAATGGCGTTGAGCGGAGCCGTTCTCATCTTCGACCGCAGGGATCTGAAATGAGTTCGCGGAAACGCACCACGGTGGTTGCCGGAATATGCCTGGTTGTCTCACTTTTCGCCAGCGTAATCCTGCTGCAAAACATCGATCGAATTCGGCCGCACGACATCTATGACGATGCCCTGTTCATCAGTTCTCCAAAGATGATCCAGCGCGCGAGCCTCGGGTTTAATGGCTTAATGGCGTGTATCTACTGGACACGCACGGTGCAATACTTCGGCCATCGTCATTACAACCGCGAACACACTTATAACGAGCTTGCACCTCTGCTCGAAATCACGGCGGCGTTGGATCCCCATCTTTTGCCCGCATATCAGTTTGGCGCGAGCTTTCTCGCACCAGCCCCTCCCAACGGGGCAGGCCAGCCGGAGCGCGCGGTGCAGTTGATGCGCTACGGTATCGAGCACAACACCGGCAACTGGCGACTGTACTACGATCTCGGCTTTGTCTATTACACCGAGCTTCACGACTTCAAAAAGGCCGGGGAAGTTTTTGATGAGGGATCGAAGATTCCGGGTGCGCATCCCTTTATGAAGATCCTGGCTGCGAATATGGCCGAACATGCGCAGGATTTCAACACCGCTCGCCTCCTGTGGAGTGCCGCGTATGAGTCAAGCCAGGAGTCGAACATCCGGCAAAACGCCGTTGAGCACTTGCGATCGATCCAGGTCGATGAAGATGTGACCAACCTCCAGAATGCCGTTACTCGGTTTGTACAGGCCAATGGACGCATCCCCACCAGCCTCTGGGAAGTCGTCAACGCTGAGCATTGGCGTGGCCTTCCCGTTGACCCGGACGGCAGCCCGTATGAACTGTCACTGGACGGCCAGGTGCTGGTGGCAAATCCCGACGATTTTCTCTTCATCACAAAGGGCATGCCCGAGGGCTATAAACGGGGCGCCCCACGGTTCCACGCCAAAGGCTAGTCACCCACGAGAAAATGTATAGGAGCGGACGCAGAAGCCTGCCCTGAGCGCAGTCGAGGGGTCCGCTCCGCGAGCGCGCGAGCGTAGTCGTGCATGGAAATCAATGAGTGGAAATCGAGAGTCGTCTCCGAGTTTTCTGGGACAATGTTCTCCATGGTCTCGACACCACGACCAGCAATCTTGCCTGCGGCCCGCAGGCACTGGAGTGATTGTGTTGGCCGTTCCGGCGTGATTCGCGGTTCGTGGGATTTTCTAGCGGAGCTATGGGAATTCCTTCGCGACTCCACGCCTTCCCGCTTGCGCTCACGTTTTGGCGATGCCGACTACGACTGGGATTACCGGGTGAATACCACTAGCGGGGCAGTTGGCTGGCGCGACCGCCTACTTGGCGTCTTCCACTCCGCATATCAACCCACCGAACGTGAACAGTTCCACGACATGATGGGCGCGCTGGCGCAACACACAAAGATCAGTTTCAACGACTTCACATTCATCGATCTTGGTTCCGGCAAGGGGCGAACTCTTCTCATGGCGGCCGACTATTCCTTCCGCCGCATTCTGGGAGTCGAACTCCTTCCATCGCTGAACGAGATCGCGCAGCAAAATCTGGCTCAGTATCACAGCGAGTCGCAGAAATGTTTCGCGATCGAATCCTTCTGCGCCGACGCAACTACATTCGCCCTACCGGAAGGCGCGCTCGTAATATACCTGTTCAACCCGTTTCCGGAATCAGGTCTTCGCCGCGCCCTCGCGAACCTGGAAAACTCTCTGGGCGCAAATCCTCGGCCGATTTATGTGGTCTACCTCAATCCTCAGCAGGAGACCGTGTTGACTGAGACGGGCCGTCTGAAGCGGATTGTGGGAACGCACCAGTACTCGATCTTTACCGTGAACTGAAAGGTCAGAACGAGAATCCGATTCCGCCGGAGATGAGATTGCTTTTCCAGTTATAGAGGTTATTGGGGTTACCCGGATCGGGCACGAACTTGAAATAGCGGCTCTCGTAGGTCGCCTTCGCGTACCACTTGCCGAAAGTGTAGCCCAGGCTTCCTCTGACAACATAGCCGTGATCCAGACGCGGATTGGGTAGTATCACCTGGGTTGAAGAAGGCCTGTGGAAGCGCGGCGAAAACTCCGGTGCACCCTGGACCTCGACCCACGCACGCTTGTTGCTCCCGAAATTGTATCTGAGAACCAGCGGCAACTCGAGCAACTCCATGGTGTCGCGAGCAAAGAACTGATTGTTCACATTCGCCGTGGGAAGAACGATCTTTCGGACCTGCACGTTGAACCCAATGGAAAGATCCCGAACTTGAAACCGAGGTCCCCCAAACACGGCATATTCCCGAGCGTGATTCCGGGTATCACTCGGCAGGCGGATCTCGCCGCCAGCCACGACACTGGGGCCGCCCTGCTTCGCGTTGCTTTTGAGGACGGTCAGTTGGCCGTCAATGCCAACTTCCAGACCGCTGATCGAAGACAGCGCGTCGAACTTGTCCGATGTCTGCCCAATATCAATTCCAAAAGTTCCTCGTTGACAATAGGCCGGAACCGAGGCCAATACAATCACACACACGCGCACCAAGTGCGTCTTGCAGCGCTTCATCCCTGCATTTCCTCCCTTTTGGGAAAAGTGAACGCTTCCGCAGATACCAGACAGAGAACGGCTGGTTCAAACTTTCAATTCTATCTGTGAAACTTGATTCTATCTGTGGGATGCGGGAGAAGGGGGAATCGTTTTGTGTATGGCACACGAAACGGGCTTTGGCCCATACGACGAGGTGCCTGGTCCACGGCGGCGGGCCCTCGCCCGTCCTTGGTCACAGCGACTGGCGAGGCCTGAGAACTACGATCCTTGCTTTTCGAAAACGAGTTCAGCTTTCTTCGCCGTCACCTTCTCCTTGCGGTAGGCACGGGCGACGTCACCCAATGACACTGGCTGAGAAACTGGGCCGAACTCCCACAACGGACGCTCTCCCTGAGCGTAGGCATACGCATCCGGCGCGCCCCCGACAAGCGGACGCTCGCAGGCCATAGGGGTGAGCGAAGCGTGCAGAGGATGGTCGACAATCTGAACTGGAGTGACTTGATTCGACAGCGCAGCGACTTGACCGAAGGCACCGACCGAGAAAAGAATTACAGCTAAGACGAGTAGCGGTTTCATAGGTTTTCCGTACGAACTCCATCCATCGATAGAGCACCCGACATGCCAACACCAAGTCATTCATTTTCTTAAGATTACTGCTGCTTCTTGAGGCAGAACGCAAGACTTTGCACATTCAACAAACCTGCACTTTTCCTCCAGTTGCATGCTGCGCTTCACTGGGTGTATGGTTCGCGCTGAACCTCGCAGTAGGAGTAACGAATGCGCGCACTCGCCTCCGTTCCCCGTCACGTTCGAGGCCGCCTCAGAAATGCGGCGATATCGGTTCTGGTCGCCTACGCTCTGGTTGGTTTTGCCTCGGCCCAGACCGACTGTGCCGACGGAAACGGAATACTCGACAACGCCCCTCTGAAAGGGATGACAACCCAGGAACTGATTCAGAAGTTTGCTGCACAAGAGACCAAGGTCAAAGAGGCGAGATCCCACTACACTTACACCCAAGACCTGCAGGTGCAGACGCTTAACGGCACTTCGGTCGATGGCCAATTCCACGAAATCACCACCGTTTCATACGACGACAAGGGCAAGCGGATCGAGAATGTGACCTTTGCCGAGGTATCCACATTGCGCGGTGTGCAGATCTCGGCGAACGATATGGATGACGTTCGCGTGTTCATGCCTTGGATACTGACGGCCGATCAATTGCCAGACTACAAAATCACCTACGCGGGGCAGCAGCACGTCGACGATCTCGACACCTACGTCTTCCACGTGGAGCCTGTGAAGGAGGAAAAGGACAAACGTTACTTCCAGGGGCGGATATGGGTCGACAATCGCGATCTGCAGGTGGTGAAGCTATGCGGCAAGAGTGTACCCGAACAAATTCGGCGCAAGAAAAAAGACCCCATTGAGGTTCGTCCCACCTTTGTCGGCTACCGGCAGCTTACAGACGGCTACTGGTTCCCAGCGTATGCGCGGGTGGATGATACGCTCCATTTCGGAGTGCAATCGATTCATTTGCGCGAGATTGTCAAGTTCAAAGACTATAAGCGGCGAGGACCCTCTGCCGCTGCGGTATCAAAACCATAAAGGCATATCCTGCCGGGAAATCAGAACAGCACTTGAACCATAATTTCAGGTATGCTGTACTGCACCTATGGCTGAAGAGAAAGAAAAAAACCGCGCGAAAGACATCATTCTCTGGATCATCACCATTGCCTTGGTGGCTCTGGCGATCTTCTGGTACCAGAAACCGAGATAGCTTTGGCGGAGATCGTTAGTATTCCTCGTGATCCCTTCCCGCTGTGGGCTACGTCCGCAATCCTCGTCCCACGGGTGTTGCAAAATCTCCAAGTTAGTCCGCCATTTCCACGCTAGGGGTTTCCGCCCGCCATCGGGTAAGATACTTCGGCTGCACCATGCACCTCGCAAGTGGCGCGTCTGCGCTCGCTTTCGCTCATAGATGAATCGCGAATATCACAAAGGCTACAGCCAGGAATTGCACCGCGACATGGAGGCGCTCGTCTTCGGGCACTCCGGGACGCCTCTGCTTGTCTTTCCCACATCCATGGGAAAGTTCTTCGAGTACGAAGACCGGGGGATGATCGGCGCGCTGGCCCCAAAGATTGAGCGCGGCGAGATTCAGGTATTCTGCCCTGATGGCGTCGACACGGAAAGCTGGTACAACAAGGGCGTACACCCTCGAGTGCGGGTCATGCGCCATCTGCAGTACGAGCGTTACCTCCTGCACGAATTCCTGCCGTTTATCCGCTGGAAGAACCAGGCATGGCAGCTCGGTGTGACGGGCTGCAGCTTCGGCGGCTACCACTGCGTGAACTTTGCGCTGAAGCATCCTGACGTCGTGACTCACTGTGTCAGCATGAGCGGCGCGTTCGATATCCACCAGTTTCTGGATGGGTACTACGACGACGACTGCTACTTCAACAATCCTCCGGATTTCATCCCCAATCTGACCGACGACTGGTTCCTCAGCCGCTATCGGCAGATGAAGATTGTGCTCGGATCTGCAGACTGGGACATGTGTCTGGATCAGAACGTAAAATTCTCGGCGATCCTGAACGGCAAAGCGATTCCACATTGGTTGGACGTCTGGAATGACAATTCCAAGCATGATTGGCCACTGTGGCTGAGGATGGCGGGAAAGTATTTCTGATTCTCGTAGAGACGTAGCTTGCTGCGTCTCGTTCGTCCAGGAGCAGGAGGCATTATAAGCAACGTCTCTATGGAGTGAGTAAATGAAGAAGATCGGCATTCTATTCGGTATGGAAAACACCTTTCCGCCCGCGGTGGTGGAGAAGATCAATTCGATGAAGGTCGATGGCATCACAGCCGAGTTCGTGAAAATTGGCGGCATCCGCATGGATGAGCCGATGAAATACGACGTCATCATCGACCGCATTTCGCAGGACATCCAGTTCTATCGCGCCTACCTGAAGAACGCCGCACTGCATGGAACGATCGTCGTGAACAATCCGTTCTGGTGGACAGCCGATGACAAGTTCTTCAATTACTCGCTCGCGCACAAGATGGGCGTCGCGATCCCGCCGACGGTGATCCTGCCGCACAATAAGCATCCCGAAGGCACCACCGAGCAATCGATGCGCAACCTGATCTTCCCCTTGAACTGGCAGGAGATCTTTGAGTATGTCGGCTTCCCCGCTTTCCTCAAGCCCTATTCCGGCGGTGGATGGAAGCACGTTTACAAAGTGCATACGCCGGAAGAGTTTTTCCATCATTACAATCAGACCGGCGACCTCTGCATGACTTTGCAGCACGGTGTCGAGTTCGATGAGTACTACCGCTGCTACGTGGTGGGACAGGAGAAGGTCCACATCATGAAATACGACCCCAAGGCTCCTCACCATGAACGTTATGTAAAGGGAAATCCGCCGCCGTCGTCTGCGGCTCTGCATAGCCGCATCGAGAGGGATGCGCTGGCCTTGTGCCGTGCTTTGGGGTATGACCTTAACACTGTGGAGTTCGCGGTCGAAAAAGGTGTGCCTTACGCGATCGACTTCCTGAACCCCGCGCCCGATGCGGAAATTACGTCAGTGGGGCAAGAGAATTTTGACTGGATCGTGAACGCCGTCGCAGAGATGGCCATCAAAATGGCTCAGAGTGGCGTCAGTCCGGTAAAGGAATTGCGCTGGGCGGGATTCTTGGCAGGGCCGGAGGTCTCGCCAAAGTCTGCCGCACAGAAGAAGTCCAAGGCATAGGCTGTGGAAGATCCAAACAGAAAGCGATTCCTCTGGGGTGTGTCGCTAGCGTGGGCGCCGTGGGTTCCAACTCTCATTGGTTTGGGTTATGCGTTTCGAGGAATCTCGAACTCGAAGGCGACCGGGCTTGGGGCCGTAGCGGGAGGCTTGGCTGAATTATTGGTGATCTGGGGCATCGCGACGATGATCGTCAGTCAAGTCGGTGCGATCGTCTGGCTGTCGCGTAGTTTTTCTTACGAACACCCGGTCCGCAGCCTGGTTTCTGTTCTTTCGATCTGTTTGAGCGTACTTATGCTCACCCTCACTTGCTTTTTGATATGGTTTGCTTGGTTTCAGGCGAGGCACTGAACCGATCCTCGACGATTTGCTGACGCAGAAACAGGGGGCATAGTCTTACGATGAAAGGCGCAGCTCCAGCAAAGACAACAGTGGATGAATATCTGGCAAACACACCCGAACCGGCCCGCAGCACGCTGAAACACATTCGCGCCGTGATTAAGTCCGTCGTTCCCAAAGAAACGACCGAGGTGATCAGCTACCGCATTCCAATGTTCAAATACAAAGGAATGCTCGTCGGATATGCCGCTTTCGCCAAGCATTGCAGCCTTTTCCCAACTGGTTCCGGTGTGATCAAGAAGTTCGAGAAGGAACTCAAGGGCTACCAGACTTCCAAGGGCACGATTCAATTCCCGTCTGATAAGCCTATCCCCGACGCCTTGCTGAAGAAAATCGTGAAGCAGCGGGTTAAGGAAAACCGGGAATGGGACTGATGGATTGCGCCTAACATGCGGTTGGGTCGTTGCTATAATGTTGTGGCCTAGTCTCCCCCATTGACCCAAGATGGGGCATTCGGAAGCAACGCACATCCTGAATTAAACTTGCGAGCACAGCGCCCGTCACACTTTTTATGTTGCCGACGTTCACTATCGGAATCGAAGAAGAGTATCAGACCATAGATCCGGTCACGCGTGATCTGCGCTCGCACATTCACGCCGAAATTCTGGAGAAGGGCAAGATGATTCTCCAGGAGCGGGTGAAGGCGGAGATGCATCAGTCCGTGGTCGAGGTGGGGACGAGCGTCTGCAAGAACATCAAAGAGGCGAAGACAGAGTTACGCACACTGCGCCGCAATATTATTCGGTTGGCGGGGGAAAATGGATTAAAACTGGCGTCGGTGGCGACGCATCCGTTTTCGGATTGGCGGACGCAGGAGATCCATCCCGACGAGCGTTACAAGAACATCGTCGAGGACCTGCAACTGGTGGCGCGCGCCAACCTGATCTTCGGCCTGCATGTTCACATCGGGATCGAGGATCGCGAGACCGCGATTCACATGATGAATCACGCACGCTACTTCCTGCCTCATATCCTCGCGCTCTCGACCAATTCTCCGTTCTGGCTGGGTATGAACACGGGCCTGAAATCCTATCGCTGCAAAGTGTTCGACAAGTTTCCACGCACCAATATTCCTGATTACTTTCCCAGCTGGGGCGAGTACGAGAATTTCATCAAGCTGCTGATCAAGACGAACTGCATCGATAACGCGAAGAAGATCTGGTGGGATATCAGGCCGCATCCATTCTTCAACACGATTGAGTTCCGCGTCTGCGACATCCCCATGCGGGCGGACGAAACTATCGCGATTGCCGCTTTGATTCAGGCTACGGTAGCGAAACTCTACAAGCTGTATACGGCGAATCAGGGGTTCCGCCTCTATCGCCGCGCCTTGATCATGGAGAATAAATGGCGCGCCGCGCGCTATGGACTCGACGGGAAGCTGATTGACTTCGGCAAGCAGAAAGAAGTGCCCGCTCGCGACCTGGTCCATGAATACCTGGAATTTATCGACGATGTGGTGGATGAACTGGATTCGCGCGAGGAACTCGAATACATCCACAAGATTCTCGAGACCGGCAGCGGTGCCGACCGGCAACTGCGCGTCTTCGAGCAAACCGGGGATCTGAAAAAAGTAGTCGACTACATCATCGAAGAAACGGAAGCCGGTTTGGCGGAGAGCGCAGAACCGGCAGCCGTGACGAAAGCAGGGTAATGAGCACTTCTGTACGTCCGAATCACATCCATCTGAACCAACTTCCTTTTGACCCCGAATTCGCCCCCGGGGCTCGCAATGCGGTCCATGTCTGCCTGCGGATTCAGCCCAGCGAGTGCGTCTGCGTCATCACCGACGAAGCTACGCTGGAAATCGCGGCCGCAATCGTGGCAGAACTCGAAAAGCTTGGCGCACCGTATCACGCCTGGGTGATGGAAGAACTGGCCGACCGTCCGCTGAGGGACCTGCCCCGAGAGATTCTTGAGGACCTCGAACAAAGCCAGGTGTCAATCTTTGCCGTGCAGGCGCAGCGAAACGAGTTGCGCTCGCGCATTCAGATGACGGACGTGGTGAACCGGCGCAAAATCCGCCATGCGCACATGGTCAACATCAATCGCCAGATCATGCTCGAAGGCATGCGCGCCGACTTTCAGCGCGTCGATCGCCTGAGCCAGAAAGTGGTCGAGATGGTGCGCAAGGCTTCGAAGATTCGCGCCAACACCGCGGCCGGCACTGATCTTACGGCCGATCTGAATCCGAACTATAAGTGGCTCAAGACCAGCGGCATCATCTCCCCGGAGAAATGGGGCAATCTGCCGGGAGGCGAGATCTTCACGACTCCCGGAGAGGTGAATGGAACGTTCGTGATCGACGGAGTCGTCGGCGATTATCTGTGCGCAAAGTTCGGCAGCCTGCGGGAGACTCCCCTCACCATCCGAATGAAGGGCAATCGCCTGACTGAAGCCCACTCCGAGAATCGAGAATTGGAAGACGACTTCTGGAAGTACACCCACACCGATGCCAATAGCGATCGTGTGGGTGAGTTTGCTATCGGCACGAACATCGATCTGAAAGAGGTGATCGGCCAGATCCTGCAGGACGAGAAATATCCCGGCGTGCACATTGCATTCGGAAATCCCTACGGCGCACACACCGGCGCGGATTGGGATTCGACGACGCACATCGACGTTGTTGGCCGCAAG
This sequence comes from Terriglobia bacterium, assembly GCA_020073385.1. Taxonomy (GTDB): domain Bacteria; phylum Acidobacteriota; class Terriglobia; order Terriglobales; family Acidobacteriaceae; genus Sulfotelmatobacter. The sequence continues at coordinate 52,908 of JAIQFH010000041.1, forward strand.
TTCAACATCTGGGTGGATGACCAGCAGATCATGCGCGAGGGAAGGTTTCTGGTGGAGGCATAACCCATGCCCGTTTCTGATAGTAAGGGGACTTCAGTGTCGACGCTGTTGCTAAGGGCATATGCCGCCTTTAACGCCCGCGATATCAACGGCGCATTGGCGACGATGAGCTCTGACGTGGCATGGCCGAACGGCATGGAGGGCGGCAGCGTCGACGGTCATGAGGGCGTCCGCGCTTACTGGACACGCCAGTGGGGCATGATTGATCCGCATGTCGACCCGGTGAGCTTTACTGAGGACGAATCCGGACGAGTCATCGTCGACGTGCATCAGGTCGTGCGCGATCTGTCCGGCAAAGTGCTAATGGACCGTGTGGTCCAGCACGTCTACACACTGAAGGACGGACTGATCCAAAGCATGGACATTCGCGAGTAACCCGCTCCATACTGCCTCACTATGATTCCTTCGCTGCGCCGGCAGTTTAATCACAACTTCACCGTCGAGAAATACCAGGCGTTTCTGCGGCGCATCGACGATGCCTGCGGGACCCATGTGCAGTTCCGTCTCTCAGAGACCGCGTGCTTCTTCCCGAAGGAGTTGCTTGATCAGATGGCCCACGATGGCGAGGCCTTGATGCGCCAACTGGTAGACAACCCGGAATATCGGGCCAAGTCGGACGAGGCCGTTCCCGCGGAGTTTAAGGTTCCGAATGAAGCTCCCCATCCGATGTTCGTGCAGGTTGATTTCGGCCTTGTGCGTGGCGCCAGCGGCGAGCTAAGACCTAAGCTGGTCGAACTACAAGCCTTCCCCTCTCTATATGCCTATCAAGGACCATTGGCCGAGGCCTACATCGGCGTCTACAGCCTGAAGGCGGATTCCGGCCGACTGAAGTACCTGTTGAGCGGCCTGGAACCCGACTCGTACCGCGAGCTTCTCCGGCGCGCCATCGTAGGCTCGCATGATCCCGAAAATGTGATTCTGATGGAAATCGATCCTGCCCATCAGAAGACACTGCCTGATTTCCTTCTCACCGAAAAGATGTTAGGAGTCCGCGCAGTCGATATTGTCGATATCAAGAAGGATGGCTCTCGTCTTTACTACGACCGCGACGGCAAGCGTATTCCGATCCGGCGGATCTACAACCGTGCCATCGTCGACGAACTGGAACGCAAGAACGTGAAGCTGGCTTTCGACTGGCGTGACGATCTCAACGTCGAGTGGGCGGGACATCCAAACTGGTATTTCCGCATCAGCAAATTCTCCATCCCGTATCTGAAGCATGAGTCGGTGCCCAAAACCTGGTTCCTTGACCAACTCAAGGAAATACCCTCCGATCTGGAGAATTACGCTCTGAAGCCGCTCTACTCGTTCGCAGGTCTGGGGGTGGTGATTGCGCCGAAGAAAGAGGACATCGCGGCGATTCCGGCCGACAAGCGTCCGTACTACATCCTGCAGGAGCGTCTGAATTTCGAACCAGTGATCGAAACCCCTTTCGGAGGCACGAAGGCAGAGGTTCGGGTGATGTATATCTGGCTGGAAGGATTGACTCCGGTGATGACGATCATCCGCATGGGCCGCGGACTCATGATGGGCGTCGATCACAACAAGAACATGGAATGGGTCGGCGCATCGGCCGGCTTGTATATAGACTAGCTCGACGGTGCGCTAACTTTCGGAGCGACCCCTACTTTAGCTTCACAAACAGCAGCACGAAGATCGCCCAGATTCCCACGGTCATGGGAAACTGCACCACCATGGCATCCCGCATCGCCCCGCCTCTCGGCAATGCGAACGTAAGCAACATCATGGCCAGAGCGGTCAGGACTCCAACCAGAAACTTGCCTTTGGCATTCATGTCTCTCGACCCTTGCCTTTCTTCTCGCCCCCGCGAAAGAGTACCAGTTCAGATAGCTGGCGATTGTACACCTGTTTTCGCGTTGTTGATGCCTGCGGCTTCCAGACGCCGACTCGCCAGAATTCCACCAGCAAGCAGGACCATCGCCAAGACCACTCCGACAGCGATCCATCCCCAATGCTGCGACGGATGCCGCAGCACCCGCAGAAAGTGGCGGCCGTAGTGTCCGGCAACGAAGGCTATCGTGAAATATCTCACGCTGCGGCAAGCGGTGACGATCGCTAGAAATCTCCCCAGCGGATAGTCCCCCGCACCTGCAGCCGCGAAAAACAGGGAGGTCGGAGAGGGCAGCGGAATCGCCGTGGAAGCAATCAAAGTACCTGTGCCCCAATGCTGAAACAGTTTCAGGAACTTCGAGAGCTTGCCCTGCTTGAATTTCTTGTCCAGATAAGCCGATCCGGCAGTTCGCGCCAGGCGGAAAGTCAAGTATGCACCCACGACCGAGCCCGCCGTCGCCGCAGCAGCATACTCCCACCACAAGGGCCGATGACTTGCCGCAAGTACTGCAGTCAGAATATCGGGACCACCAAAGGTGGGGATCGGAGAACTATCAAGAATGGCCAGGAAGAAAAGCCCTGCGGCTCCCAGATGGCGTAACGTCGTGAGTAGCGTAGGATGGCCGCGCGGTTTACGAACCGGGGCGAGCAGGCTCAACATGCCTGCAATATATCAAGTCCGTGGAAAACGACCTTCAGCTAGCGGCCGTTCTGCACGATCCTGGTCACGAGTTCCTTGCCGTTGCTTCGTCGAACGAACATTTTGTCGCCTTCGAGTCGAACCGAAACGGAGGAACCCACGCCGAACTCTCCGGGGACGTACCCATCCGACGACTCCGGGAGGTACTCACCCACATACCGCACGCCGTTGACCCTGATGACAATCGCAGCACGCCGGTTTCGCTTCTCAGCCTGCGCCAAAATCTCACGCTCGGCTTGCGCCCAGTTGTCTACGTCTCGGCCGGGAATCCGACCGCTTTGAAGGTAAATTTCTTCCGCACGGCGGCGGATCGCGTTATGCAAGTCTGCCGGAAAAACGGGATTCGGCGAACCGCTTAAATGGTCGGCTTCCACGGTGAGTGTTCTCCTCGCTGGACCCGATTCGCTTGAATGCTGTAGATCCACTCCCAATGGTAGTCCTTCCAAACCTTGCCGGCAGCTGCAGGCATCAAACCAAGGGACGTAGCGGAAGCCAATTTCGGGAAAAGTGAACCAGCGTTCCAAACAAGGAGAATTTGCCCCAAGCCCAACCGTTCTCATGTCTTGGAGGAGCCGTCGCACATGGCAGTTGACCGGAATCGGCGAGCGGCCTAACATTACCGCGACCACCGCCGGGCAGCGTCCAACGCTCATATGATCGGCCAGCAAGTATCCCACTACCGAATCCTCGGCAAGCTCGGGGGAGGGGGTATGGGTGTGGTTTATGAGGCCGAGGACCTGAAACTCGGGCGGCACGTCGCCCTGAAGTTTATCCCTGAAAATCTCGCCGGCGACCCTAAGTCACTGGAGCGATTCACCCGCGAGGCTCGTGCCGCTTCTCTGCTCAATCATCCCAATATCTGCACGATTCACGGCATAGAAGACAATCACGGCCATCCTTTCATCGTGATGGAGAGGCTCGAGGGCGAGAGCCTTAAACAGACCATCGCCGGCCATCCCATGCCTGTCGACAAAGTGCTTGACGTAGGCGTTCAGGTGGCCGAAGCCCTGATGGCGTCGCACGCCAAGAACATCGTCCACCGCGACATCAAGCCGGCGAACATCTTCCTGACTCCTACCGGCCAGGTGAAAGTACTCGACTTCGGGCTGGCTAAACTTGTTCACAATCTTGGCACCGAAGACGATGCGGGCGCCGACAATTCGCTAACCGCCGTCGGCGTCATCCCTGGTACCGCCGTCTACATGTCGCCGGAACAGGCTCGCAGCGAGACCGTTGACGCGCGCAGCGACCTCTTCTCCTTCGGCGTCGTGCTCTACGAAATGTCGACGGGCAAGAAACCCTTCACCGGCGCGAATTCCCTGGTCACGCTTGACGCGGTACTGCACGCCAAGCCCACACCTCCGCGCGATTTGAACCCGAAAATTCCCATCGAACTGGAAGGCATCATCGGCAAGGCGATGGAGAAAGACCGCAATCATCGTTACCAGAGCGCAGCCGAGATGAAGTCGGACCTGGCGCTGCTCAAGCGTGAGAGCGAATCGGGCCAACTGAAGAGCGGAACAAATACTGCCAGGTTGCGCGCCGCGACGAAGACCTTCGGCCGCAACACGCGTCTGCAAACGTACTTGCTAGTTGGAACCGCAGCCTTGCTCGTGACAGTGCTCGCGGCGGTGGGTGCCTGGTGGTACGAGCATCGTGAACTCGCCAACGCCGAGCAGCGAAATGCCATCGCGGTCCTGCCTCTGCAGAACATGAATGGCGATTTCAACGTCGACTATCTCCGATTTGCACTCGCCGACGAATTGAGCAGCGTTCTGACGTATTCGCGGACGCTCGAAGTCCGGCCTTCGTCAGCGACTCGTAGGTATGTAGCCCTCGACCTCGATCCGAAGAAGGTCGGGCAGGAACTGCGCGTGGGGAGGATACTCACCGGTTCCTTCCGCAAGCAAGGCGACCAAATTCTAGTCACCTTAGAGGCGATCGATGTTCCCACGGACCGTGCGCTCTGGCAGACCACAGTCACCGAAAAAGCCGACAATCTGATTGGCTTGCAGGAACAATTGACGACCCAGGTCCAACACGGCCTGCTGCCAATCCTGGGCGGCGGAGGCGCGGTAGAAGCCGCAGCCTCTCGCCCCAAGAACCAGCAGGCGTATGACTTCTATCTTCGCAGCGTGGCCGTCCCCCATGACCCGGGTCCCAACAAAGAAGCGATCCGGATGCTGGAGTGGGCGGTAGGGATCGATCCAACCTACGCACCGGCGTGGGAAGCGCTGGGGCAGAGATACTACTTCGATTCGATTTACGGCGGTGGCGGCGAAGAGATGTTCCAGCGCTCGAATTCAGCCTACGAGCGCGCGATCTCGCTCGACCCCAACCGAGTGATGGCCGCAAGCAGCCTGATCACCAATCGCGTCGAACGTGGCGAACTCGGGCGCGCCTATGACGCGGCCACCGATCTCGTGAGGCGGCGCCCACAAAGCGCGGACGCTCACTTCGGCCTGGCGTACGTCCTGCGCTATGCAGGCATCCTCGACAAGTCGACTCAAGAATGCAATGCCGCCCGGCAACTCGATCCTGGCAACTTCTTCTTCCGCTCCTGCGCGTGGTCATTCCTCGAAATGGGCAAGACTGATCGCGCCATGGACTTCGTGCATCTCGACGCTGGATCGGAATGGGCTGCGTGGGTTACCCCATACATCTATCTGGCAGAGGGCAATGTCGCCGAAGCGCACAGCGCAGCCAAAAACATGGGCAAAGCGGCCTCGTATCATCGCGAGTTGATGGAGGCCTGCACCGCTTCGCCGCGTCCCCCGGATCTCGCAAAGATCGTGCGCGACAACGAATCGTCGGTGATGATTGAGCCCGACGCTGAGAACTGGTACCACGTCGGCGCTCTCATGGCAGCCTGCGGTCAAAATGAACCGGCGATGCGCCTGCTGAAAGCCGCCGTGCAGCAGAACTATTGCGCCTATGGGGCATTGTTAGACGATCCGCTGCTCAAAGACCTGCGCAAGGAAACCGCCTTCAACCAGGTGCTTACACAGGCGAGCAATTGCCAGGCAATGTTGAAGGAAGGCCGGCAGTAAGCCTGTTCACATGGCAAACTTCACACGACGGGCGCTTCTTCAGTCCTCAGTCATAGGCTTGGCCGCGTCCCGCATTCCGCTGGAAACGGCCGTCGCATCCGGCATCGCGCGCAAAGGGCGCATTCACCAGTCGGTCTGCCAGTGGTGCTACAAGCAGATGTCGATCGACCAGTTGGCGCAGTCTGCGGCGAGTATCGGCCTGCAAGCGGTCGATCTGTTGCAACCGGACGACTACGACATCCCGCGACGTTATGGGCTGATCTGCTCAATGGGGTACGCCGGTGGCGGAGAGATCAACAAGGCCTTGAACCGTACGGAGAATCACGCCGCCATCGAGCAGGCCTTTCGCACGAATATTCCCCGCGCCGCGAAGGCTGGGGTTCCCAATGTCATTACGTTCTCGGGCAACCGCGCCGGCCTATCGGATGATGAGGGCGCACGCAACACCATCGCCGGGCTGAACCGCGTCAAAAAGATTGCAGAGGATCATGGCGTGACCATCTGCCTGGAGTTGCTCAACAGCAAACGTGATCACCACGATTACATGTGCGATCACACGGCCTGGGGAGTGCGCGTGATGCAAGAAGTCAACTCGCCGAATGTGAAGCTTCTTTATGACATCTACCACATGCAGATCATGGAGGGCGATCTGATCGAGACGATCCGCGGCAACATCCAGTGGATTGGACACTTTCATACCGGCGGCGTCCCCGGCCGTCATGAATTGAACGGCACCCAGGAAATTCAATGGGATGCGGTGATGCGAGCTATTGCCGACTCGGGATTCCGAGGATACGTCGCTCACGAATTCATCCCCACCGGAGACCCGTTGGCTTCGCTGAAAAGTGCCGCTGATTTGTGCGACGTCTGAGTCGCTCCGCTAACCGCCTCTTACCGGGCGAGTCTAAGGAAAAGTGACAATACAGCTGAAAGAATTTGCGTCGGAGCGGGGGTAGGCCCCATCCTTGTAGCGTGAGACATCTCGGACCCGTCAGCCTGCTGCGGTCTCCCCGCAGCCTTCCTGCCAATTTTGAGAGCCTGCACCTTCCCGGGTTCAAGCTCCTTTGCCTGCTTGTCCTCTTCGCTCTGACCGCACTCGCTCAGGCTCCATCAACTGCGAGCAACAAGCAAAATGGGCAACGTCCAACCTCTGCCTTGGCGATCGCTGAGAGATTTGCGCAGCCTCCGGGTCTGCTGTATCAAGGGGTGCCCGCCGACATTTCTCAAGACGAGGGAATTGCTGGACTACGCCTCGCGCTATTGCGTTTGGGCACTACGGCCCGACTGATGCAGGTAGTGGCGCATCCGGACGATGAAGACGGCGGCCTCCTGACCCTTCAGGCCCGCGGTCACGGCGTTACCACGCTGCTGATGACGTTGAATCGCGGCGAGGGCGGCCAGAATAAGATTGGCAGCAATCTGTCCGACGTTCTGGGCGTGCTGCGAACCGAGGAACTTCTAGCCTCCGACCAGCATTACGGTGTGCAGGACCGGTTCTCGCGTGTCGCGGATTTCGGATTTTCGAAGAATCCCGACGAGACTTTTGCCAAATGGGGCGGCCACGACATCGCTCTCGCCGACATGGTTCGCGTCATTCGGACGTTTCGCCCCGACGTGCTGGTCGCGCGTTTCTCCGGCACCGAGCGCGATGGCCATGGAAACCACCAGGCATCAGGCATTCTGACGAAAGAGGCGTTTCACGCTGCAGCCGATCCCAGGCGTTTTCCCGAACAGATCGCGCAAGGCTTGGAGCCGTGGCAACCCAAGAAACTCTACATCGGCAACGTCTGCCCCTGGGGTTCGATGACCTGTCCGGACCCGGACTGGTCCGTGAAGTTCAACACGGGCCAACGCAACGCAGAACTGGGGATGTCTTACGTTCAGTTCGCGATGAAGGGCCTACGGCATCAGCTTTCACAAGGCGCAGCCAACTGGACCATTGACGACGGTGACCGATTCACCTTCTACCGGCGCGTGGACTCCGTCTTGCCGGAACAAAAAGCTGGTCACGAGCAGGATTTCTTCGACGGCATCGATCCTTCCTGGCAAGCACTTGCCTCGCGATTCGACATATCAGAAGCCACGCTGCCCGGGTTTCGATCTCAGCTGGCAGAAGTCGCCAGACTCATTGCCGAGTCATCCAAAGCAGCGAGCGGTAGCGATCCGTCACTCGCAGCTCAGCCTCTTACGAAACTTGTCACGCAATTGACCAAGATGAGCGGTCAAATCAACGTCAGCAACTTGCCCTCCGCCACGAAGCTCGATCTGCTGACCCGCATCGCCGAGAAACAGCAACTAGCCGAGACAGCGCTGAATCTCGCCCTGGGCGTAGCACTCTCCGCCAATGTCTCTTCCAACGAGGGCCTCAAGGCAGGCATTCCGAAAGAGGACAATGCGTTGACCACAGTCTCTCCCGGACAGGAATTCATGGTCGGCGTAACTCTTCATAACGGCTCGAAGCTGCCGTTGACGATTGATCACATCAAACTTGAAGTGCCCGCGGGATGGAACACGATTGATGGCAAAACGCGCCCTGAGATCGTTGCTCCCGGCAAGGACCTGCACGCCGACTTCCGCCTGCACGTGCCGAAAGACACGCCCTACACGCGGCCGTACTGGCATCGCGACGATCCCGATACCGACAGCATCCATCACGTCGACAATGAAGCATATGCGACACTTCCCTTTCCGCCGCCTTCTCTACAGGCTCGGGTCGAATACTCCGCAGGGGACGCGAAAGAAGGCCGCACACGAAATGGCATCGCCGTCCCGGTGGTTACTCCGTTCGTAGACGAGGCCGGAAAACAGAGGTCGCGCCCATTGGCCGTAGTACCCGCTTTTTCCGTGGCCCTTGAGCCGGGCACGCAGGTGATCTCCACGCACAACGGAAAGACCACCACTGTGACTGTCGGCGTAACCAGCGATCTTGCTCACAGTGTTCGCGGTGATTTGCGCTTAGAGCTGCCGGATGGTTGGCGCTCTGAGCCCGCGCAAGCGCCGGTGAGTTTGACGCATCGCGGAGAAAAGCAGGAAATCGAGTTCAGAGTCTTTCCCGCCGGGTTGCAGCAGCAAGGCCGCGCGACGATCCGCGCCGTCCTCGAATCGGAAGGTGAGAAATACAGCGAAGGCTACACGCTAGTCGCGCGCGAAGACCTCGGCAGCTTCTACTACTACCAACCGGCGCGGCAGCGCGTCAGCATCGTAGATGTACAGGTTCCCCACGACCTGAAAGTCGGCTACATCATGGGGGCTGGAGACGATATTCCAACCATGCTTAAACAGGTGGGGATGAACGTCACCATGATTCCTGCCGAGCATCTGGCGACCGAAGACCTCAACAAATTCGGAACGATTGTCCTCGGCATTCGTGCCTACGACACCCAGAAAGATGTCATCACAAATAACAAGAAACTGCTGGATTTCGTCGAAGCCGGTGGGACACTCGTCGTGCAATACAACACCACCGCCGGAGACTTCAGCGGCAAGTTCGCGCCGTATCCCGCGGACTTGAGCCGCGCTCGCGTATCGGTCGAAGAAGCTGCAGTCGAAATCCTTGCACCGGTAGACCCCATCTTTCATTACCCAAACACCATCACCCAAGACGATTTCAACGGATGGGTGCAGGAGCGCGGACTCTACTTCATGAGCAAGTGGGACGATCACTTCATTCCGCTGCTGGCCTGTCACGATCCCGGAGAAGAGCCGCAGAAGGGCGGCTTGTTGCGGGCGCAATACGGCAAGGGGACCTACATCTACACCGGATACGCGTTCTTCCGGCAGCTTCCCGCAGGCGTTCCAGGTGCCATGCGCCTGTTCATCAACATTCTCAGCGCAGGCAAGCACCAGCCGTAGAGACGTAGCTGGCTGCGTCTTCGTTTGTCGTAGTGTGTACACGCTCAAAGAACGTCTCGGGAATATGGATTCAACGGCGCCAACACAATCCACGTCTCCAACTCTCATCCGCGGCATGGGCCTGTGGAGCGCCACCGCGATGAACATGATCGACATGATCGGCGTGGGGCCGTTCATCACCATGCCGCTGGTGATTGCGGCCATGGGCGGCCCACAAGCCCTGCTGAGTTGGATTGCGGGCGCGTTGCTCGCCGTTTGTGACGGACTCGTAACCGCGGAATTAGGAGCGGCTCTGCCGATGTCCGGCGGATCGTACCGCTACCTCCGTGAAATCTACGGTCCCCAGAAATGGGGACGCCTGATTTCCTTCCTGTTCATCTGGCAGGTGTCGTTCAGTGCTCCGCTCTCAATTGCCACTGGCTGCATCGGGCTGGCAGGCTATGCGGCCTACTACTGGCCGGAACTCGATATTGTGTACGCTCATCACGACGCAGCGTTGCACTTGCCGTGGGCAGGATCGCTGCAAGTGAGCTGGATTGTGACTCCCGGAACCGCCGTCGCCGTAGTCATCTGTTTCTTTACGGTGCTGCTGCTGTACCGGCAGATCACGGTGATCGGGCGCATGTCGAAGGTGTTGTGGTTCGCCGTGATGGGAACGATCCTGTGGATCATCTTCGCTGGTCTCACTCACTTCAACGCCGCGCGCGCCTTCGATTTTCCCCCAGGCGCATTCACACTCTCGCATCATTTCTGGAACGGGCTCAGCCTGGCTTTGTTGGTTGCCGCTTACGATTATTGGGGATACTACAACGTCTGTTTTCTCGGCGACGAGATCGAAGACCCTGGCAAGAATATTCCTCGGGCCCTGCTGCTTTCCATTCTCCTCGTGGCCTGTCTATATCTAATGATGAACCTGTGCATTCTGGCCGTGGTGCCCTGGCGCGAGATGTTGACCGCAGGACAGAACAACACAGGTTTGTATGTTGTGTCATTGTTCATGCAGAGGATTTATGGAAGCTGGGCCGCCAGACTTGTCACAGGACTCGTGATCGCCACGGCTTTTGCCTCGGTTTTTTCGCTCATGCTGGGCTACTCGCGGGTTCCATACGCCGCGGCGAAAGACGGTAATTACTTCCGAGCCTTTGCCAAAGTCCATCCGGTTCATCGATTCCCGCACGTTTCCCTGCTTGCGCTCGGCGTGGTCGCAGCGGCCTTCTGTTTTCTGCGGCTCAAGGACGCCATCGCCGCGCTTGTCGTCATCCGCCTGATTCTGCAATTCCTGGTACAGGCAGTGGGTTCGATTGTGCTCAGGATCCGCCGGCCGGAGCTTCCCCGGCCGTTTCGCATGTGGTTGTATCCGTTACCAGCGTTACTGGCGAGCGCTGGATTTCTTTTCATATTGTTCAAACGTGAAAACTGGCAGAAGGAGATGCGCTACGCGGTTGTCATCCTGCTGTCAGGTGTTCTGATTTACATGATTCGGGCCTGGAAAGACTCGGAGTGGCCGTTTCGCACGGCAAAGACCTGACGATCGCAGTCACGGGCGCAGGTAACGAACGATGGCAACCGCGATAAGCGCCGGTCGCAAACGTGGAAGAGCGGCCCTTTAGGGCCGCGTGAATCGCGCCCGATTTTTGGGGCTTTAGCCCCAGCGGGTTTCTTGGATGCACAGAGGACTAATAGTTGGCTGATCACATCTCAATTCCTGCGGTAGGAATGCAGCGCCAGCGCCCCGACTCGCCTTGGGCGCCGCTCGGTGAGCCTTTGTTTCGCTCGCTCTGGATCGCCGCCGTCGTCTCCTACACCGGGACTTGGATGCAGAACGTGGGCGCTGGCTGGCTCATGACCCAACTCACCGATTCTCCTTTCATGGTGGGCCTGGTGCAGGCCGCCGCAGCAATTCCGGTTTTTCTCGTCGTGCTTCCCGCTGGCGCGCTGGCCGACATGGTCGACCGCCGCAGGCTTCTTCTTGTCACCCAGGGTTGGATGGTCTTTGCCGCTGCAGCCCTTGGCATCCTGACGCTGTCGGGTGCGATGAGTCCATGGGTGCTGCTTCTATTCACATCCTTGATGGGCGTGGGCGCCGTAATGAATGATCCCGCCTGGCAGGCAATCACACCGGACGTTGTCTCGCCCCAGCGCCATGCATCCGCCGTCGCCTTGAACTCGGCGGGATTCAACGTTGCGCGAGCCGCTGGTCCTGCCCTTGGCGGAATCGTAGTCGCTGCTGCCGGATCCGGATGGTCCTTTCTGCTGAATGCAGCGTCCTTCTTCGGAGTGATCCTATTCCTGTACACCTGGAAGCGAACGCCCAGCGCGCCGCAACCCAGTCAGCGGGTCACCGCAGCCATTGCCGAGGGCTTCCGCTATGTCCAGGGCGCGCCCCAGGTACGATCCGTTCTCATACGTACAGGCGCCTTCAGCATCGGCGCGAGTTCCCTGCTGGCGTTGCTTCCGGTCGTCTGTCAGCCTCACGGCGCACAGGGATACGGATTTCTGCTGACCTGCTTCGGCCTCGGTGCTTTCTGCGGAGCTGCCGTGCTCCCGCGACTGCGTGTGCAATATTCGGTTGATGGCCTCGTCGCCGGCGCGACTGTCGTGTTCGCGGTGATGACCTTCGCTGCCGGACAAGTGCATATCTTTGAATGGCTGTGTCTGGTATTGTTTACGGCTGGAGCCGCGTGGATTGGCATTCTGGCGTGCTTTAATGTGGTGGCTCAGACCATGTGTCCATCGTGGATGCGGGCACGGGCACTCTCGATGTACCTGCTGGTTCTGCAAGGAGGCATGGCGATTGGCAGTGCCCTATGGGGAGCGGTTGCGGCGCGTCAGGGTGTTCCGGAAGCACTCGCATGGTCGGCACTTGCAATGGTGGTCGGATTGTCTACAATCCGTCGGCATAGGCTGACGGCGGCGGAACTGGAGATGGCTCCGGCGGTTGTCAGAGACTAAGGGGGAATTATGAAAGCAAGAGTGACAGCAATTGCTTTTCTGCTGATTGCGTGTATGGCTGCCCAAGCGGCCAAGCCAAAGGAAGAGCGTCGCACTGTCACGCAAATTCTGGACCGCACTGTCTACAACATGGAGCAGGAGTTCATTCCCGCAGCCGAAGCCATGCCAGAAGATAAGTTCGAATTCGCGCCAACCAACGGCGAGTTCAAGGGCGTCCGCACTTTCGGCCAACAAATCAAACACGTAGCCGCCGTGAACTACGAATTGGGCGCTGCCCTCTTGGAAGAGAAGCCGCCCATGGACCTCAATGGCGAGGCCGGTCCCGCATCAATCACTTCCAAAGCCGACATTCTCAAATATCTCAAGGACTCGTTCGCGTACGTCCACAAAGCCATCGCAACGATTAACGAAACAAATCTTGTGGATACGGTGAAGAGTCCGTTTGGCGAAGGAAAGGTCTCGCGTCTTGGACTGGCCACGAGCGTTTCCTGGCACGGCTACGATCATTACGGCCAGATGGTGGAATATCTACGGATGAACGGAATCATCCCGCCAGCGAGTCGCTAGCCTTCCAAAACAAATGAAGATCGCGAGGGTGCCCCATCCTTCTTTCGCGTTCTTTGCGAAAGAGGGTAGGGATTTTGACGTTCTCTCCAGGCATAGCAGGAGTTGCGTAGGCTCCATCGCACAACTCCAGATTTCTCCAAACGCTCCCTTGTTGTTATCATTCAGCCCATCGCATGGGCATCGACTGGCAGACATTTCGCCTGACTCTGCAACTAGCGTTCACTGTCTCGCTCATTCTGCTGTTGGTCGGCCTCCCCGTCGCTTATTGGATCGCATTTTCGCGCTGGCGCTGGAAATTCCTGTTGGAAGCGGTGATAGCCCTGCCGATCGTGCTCCCCCCGACAGTCTTGGGGTTCTATGTGCTGGTTGCACTCGGCCCTCGCAGCCCGTTAGGACGTTGGTGGATCGCGCTCACTGGACACACTCTGGCGTTCACCTTCACAGGTCTTGTGATCGGCTCGATCCTCTACAGCCTTCCTTTCGCCGTGCAACCATTCGCCGCATCGTTTTCAGCGGTCGATAAGAGGCTGATTTCCGCGTCGTCAACGCTTGGTGCCTCCCCTCTGCGCACATTCCTACGCGTGATCGCGCCGCTCTCCGCTCCCGGAATCATTACCGGTGTCGCTTTGTCTTTCGCCCACACAATGGGGGAATTCGGCGTGGTGCTGATGGTGGGTGGGAACATCCCAGGGATCACACGTACGGTCTCTATCGATATCTATGATCGGGTGCAGTCGTCCGACTACGCAGGCGCGAATCAGACGGCATTAGTTCTTCTGGTCGTTTGCTTCGCCCTTCTGGCGCTGGTTTACGGACTAAATCGTCGTGCCTGGCTCATTCATCCCATAAAATAGAGCGCAATGAGCGACATCCGTACTGCGGTCGATGTAGCCGCGCCCTTGAATAACGCTCCGATCCCGAGCACTGCTCCATTGCACGCGAAATTTAGAAAGCGCCTCCAATCACGCGGCAACGAATTTCTTCTGGATGTCGCCATTGATGCGACATCCGGATTCACGATCCTCTTCGGTGCATCGGGTGCCGGCAAGACCACTCTGCTCGATTGCCTGGCGGGACTCACCTCGCCCGATTCAGGACGCATCTCGCTCACCGATCGAGTCTTGTTTGACTCTTCCCTTCGGGTTAACGTACCGACGGCACAACGGCGCGTGGGATACGTGTTTCAGACTCTGGCGCTGTTCCCGCACATGACCGTAGAGGGGAACGTGGCGTACGGCTTAGCGCATCTGCCGCTGGCAGAGCGCTTTGGCCGTGCAACGTCATTGCTCGAAACATTCCGGATATCTCAACTCGCTGGCCGCAAGGCCCGTGACATATCCGGCGGCGAAAGCCAGCGCGTCGCCCTGGCACGAACATTGGTGACAGATCCTGAATTCCTTCTGTTGGACGAACCTTTGGCCGCACTCGACGCTCCCACCAAAGGCAAAATCATCGACGATCTCCGCGAGTGGAATCGTACACACAATATCCCGATCCTGTACGTCACTCACAGCCGGGAAGAAGCTTTCGCCCTGGGCGAGCGACTCATCGTGTTGGAGAGCGGAAACGTCGTCGCTCAGGGCACGCCACACGAGGTGCTGAGTGCACCTTACCTGGAAACCGTAGCGCAGTTGGCCGGCTTCGAGAACATTTTTGATGCCGTCGTGGAGGCAGTCCGGCCCGAGCGCGGCACCATGACCTGCCGCATTGCCGGAGACGCAGGCGGGGTTGTCCTCGAAACGCCTCTGGTACGCGGTGGGGTAGGGTCAACGTTGCGCATCGGGATTCGCGCCGGAGATATTCTGCTGGCGACCTCCCCGCCGACTGGACTCAGCGCCCGCAACGTAATACCGGGACACATTCAATCGCTTGAGCAGCGCGATGTAATTGTCTCCGCCCGGGTAAGGTGCCGTATCGAAATGGAAGTTCACCTCACTCTAGCCGCTCGCGATTCCCTGGAACTGACGCCGGGCAAGGAAGTGTGGCTGGTGATCAAAACGCATTCGTGCCACCTGATGCAGGGATGACTATGGATCTCTGGCACAACGTCGCTCATTTGGATTCCGAACGACTGTTGGTCGAGTGGCGTTGGCTTTGTCCATTGCCGATGACAATAGTCGCCTTAGCGGCTAGTTTTGATTCCTTGCATTGAGAAACTCCTCTCGCTGCATCTCAATCACCGCCACCCACTGCCCTTTGCGCTCCTCCGAGAAAACAATGTGCCCACCCAGGATTCGCGCCGCAGCCCCAGGCGGCAAGTCCCTTTCATACCCAAAAAATCTCCGCTTCATTTCCGTCCACTCCTGCCATCGTTCCAGCATCGGATGTGCGGGCTCATACTTCGTGGAAAACACCAGGGCAACATCAAAGTTCGAGCGGAAATCCGCCGCCGAGATGATCTGTTCCAGTGAGAAATCTTCGATGCGCACGACTTGCATGGGCCTCGTGACATAGCCTAGCCACGGACGCGCCAGTTCATCGGAGGCCGGCCATGCCGTCAGCACGTGCGCCATGGGATACCGCGCCTCGAGTACCCGCTCCACGTCTTCATGCAAAAGCACGTAGTCGCGATAAGCAAGGTTATCCTCTGGCGAAAATCCATAAGGAGGATTCCAGAACCAGGCAACCACAAATGCAACCGCAACCACAGCCACCGCCGCGGGCCAGTATCGAAGCCGCCGGCGCAGCGTGGAAACAGCCAGAATGATCACCAACGGGACCGCAGGGAGCAAGTACCGCGCCAGCACCGCACCACCAATCAACGCCATCGCGACCACGTAGGCGACGATCACGACAAAGAAACGCGCCTGCACCGGGATCGAAATACGCGGCCGCTCGATGTCGCCATCTTTCACCGGGGATAGCCACATCGCCAGCAACATTCCGCCCGTCAGCAACCACAGATGCATGTAGCCGAACGTTTGCCACAACCGCAACATCAGCGCCAGCACGAAGCGCAGAGGATTCAGCGTGGCGGCGACGTTGTACCGAAAGAACTCAGGGTTGCCAAAAACGTACCCAGTGCGCGCATAGTGATAGCCGTACCAAGCCGCGAGCGGCAGAACCGGAATCAGAAGCGGCAGAACCCGCTCAAGATGGTATTCGGACTCAGACGCCTCCCACAATCCTCGCAGCCTCGCGGTTTTTCTCGTGAGCAATCCCACCAATTCCCAGGCCACAAGGGCGAGGAGAGCGAGAATCGCAGTTTCCTTCGCCAGCACTGCCAGCGAAAACCAGATCGCCGTCGCTCTCCAACGACCTTCGATAAACGCCACCAAACCCCAGAGTGTCAGTCCGGCAGCCGCTAAATCCACCTGAGCCAATGAACTCTGCGCGAAGAAAACCGGATACACTCCCGTACACACCGTCGCCGCAATCGCAACCGGAGTATTTGCCACACTCTTAGCCAGCCGAAATACTCCAAACAGGGAAACCGACGCGATCATGAGCATTGCTGAACGCGCTACCGCTGGAGCGTAGCCAGCACACTTCCACCACAAAGCAATCCACGCCATAACCAGTGGCGGATGCGCATTCGAAACAGTCGTGTGGGGAATGAGACTCCCGCTCAGAAACAGATCACGAGCAGCGGGAACGTAATAACCAGCTTCATCCCAGAAATACGGCAATTGCAGCAGAGGAGCGTGCAGCAGGAAGACCGCAACAAAGATCAGAACGAACGCAAGGGCAGGATGCCAACTCGATCGCATGGGAGAAGTCATTCTATCCGTAGAGGCGTTGCTTGTAACGCCTCTCTCGCCACGCCCCGGCTGTCGCTTGGGTTCTCAGGTGATTTAGGCGGAGACGTAGCAAGCTACATCTCTGCGACTACTCTAGTGCACCGGCCCCGGTGACATCCGCGGATCGAGTTTGATCTCCCCGAATGTGCCTTCGTAGCTGGCAACATTCTGCTGCAACAATCCCAGCAGCGCCTTGGCCTGCTGCGGGCTCAAATAAATTCCCTGGAAGTTCCGGATCTCGACCTGCGTTTCACTCTGCTGCTGCAACGTGCCGAAAATGAGGAAAAAGTCCCAAATGTTTACCCGCATCTGCACGCTGTTCGCATAATTCTCGCGGTACGACGGATCGCTGACTAACTTTATGTTGGGTTGCGTCGGATTATTCATGGCTGGAAGTGTAAACGAGTTTGGCCGCAGAAACAGGCAGGTGATGGCGCCGGTGACAAAAAGTGTCAGCCGATTGATTGTTTGCGGCGGGTAAGGGCCTGACCGAGGTTACCGGTAAGCCCCAATTCCCTCCAGATCTTCACACAAAACAAAGTACTTACAGACTTTCCCTCGGTTACTTTGGGAAGTGCCTGATGGCGCTGAAAATGCGATACAGTCAGTGTTTGGCCCGACGAAACCGGGCCGTGCGGAACATCTTATGACCCAAAATAACGATCAGGCGATGATGGAAGAAATCGTCCTTCCCGAACATCTGCTTCCCCTTGGATCAGTGCTGGGCCAGGGAGTAACGGCGCTCGACCTGTGCATGGTCCTTGCCAAGATTTTCCGAGTGCAGTACACCGAGGTTGCCTTACTGCGCCTCGAAGGCGGATTGCTACGCTTTGTTTTCCCCGAATACTTGCGCACGACCGGGGCGATTCCGCTCTCCAGCAAGGCGGTGGCGGCACACACCGCTCTCAGCAAGAAGCCGGAAATTTTCAACAACTTCGCCCGCGTCAAACACGCGAGCATCTTTGAGACGATCAAGCCGGAAAACAACGACGAGATTTCGGCGCCGGCTCCGATTCAGAAGCTGATGTCGGTGCCCATCATGGATCGGGATTCGGCCGTGGTCGGTGTGATTCAGATCTCGCGTAAAGGGCTCGATCCTAAGTTTGCACAAGACTTCAGCCGCGAAGACTTGCACGACCTGGAACTTGCGGCAGGATTGTTGGCCACTGCTCCGGCCCTGATGACGAACTAGGGCCTGTTCACACTATCGCAGGGCCTCGATGATGAATGCGAAGTAGATAAAGGCCAGAAACACAACGTCGAGTTTCTCGAAGCGCGAAAAGATTCGACGGAAACCTTTCAGCCGTCGAAATAGGCGCTCCACTTGGTTCCGTTTCTTGTAGAGCTCGTGATCGTAGTCCCAGGGTTCGCGCCGGTTCGATTTGGGTGGAACCACCGGAATCATGTTCAACTCC